>JAJDUP010000058.1 GCA_022826565.1 Gemmatimonadota bacterium
CCGTCGGCGCGGAGGACCACCGTGTCGCCGGTGCGGAGCCAGCCGTCTGCATCGATGGCCTCGGCCGTCTCCTCCGGCTTCTCGTAATAGCCCTGGGTAATCATGTAGCCGCGGATCAGGAGCTCGCCTTCCTCGCCGGCGGCGATCTCTCGACCGGTCTCGGGGTCCACGACCTTGATCTCGAAGCCGGGCGCCGGGAAGCCCGAGGCATCCGAGCGTTGCTCGGGCGTCGAGGTGCCGAAGGACATGGTGGCGAAGGTGAAGGTCTCCGTCATGCCCCAGCCGGTGAAGGTAGGCACCATCTCGGCCTGCACGCGGCGTGCGATGCGGGCGGAGCTCGTCATGCCGGACGGGAAGGTGCCGAACCGCAGGCTGGAGATGTCCCGCGGCGTCCGCGCCAGGGAATCGAGATACTCCTTGTAGTGGGTGTCGAAGCCGTGGGTGATGGTGCCCCTCTCGGCCTCGACCAGCCGCATGCACTCGTCGGCGTCGAAGCGGTCCAGCAGCACGTGCTTGGCGCCGGCGATCACCGCGATCAGCCCGGCCTCGCTGAAGCCGTACATGTGAAAGAGCGGCAGCGGGTTGACGATCGCGTCCTCGAAGGTGAGGCCGATGCGGTTGGCGCGCTCCCGCATGTTGCGGATCATCACGTGGGTGTGCAGAACGCCCTTGGGATGCCCGGTGGTACCCGAGGTGTAGCCGATCATCACCGGCGCGTCGGGATCGACCGCGTCCGCCCGGGCGGCGAGCGCGGCATCGCTCACCGCCTCGCCGCCGGTGAGCAACGCCTCCCAGCCCAGCGTGCCCGGCACGGCGCTTTCGCCGACGACGACCAGCCGGCGGAGACGCGGGAAGCCCTCGATGTTCGCCGCGCACGGGTCCTGCGCCGCCAGATTGGGGAGCACGTCGGCGAGCATGGCCGCGTAGTCCACCGGGCCGGAGCGGTCGATGCTGATCCAGGTGCCGCTGTCGGACTGGCGCACCGTGTAGGCCACGTCGTCCGTGCGATAGCGGGTGTTGAGCGGCACCAGAACGGCGCCGATCTTGGCGATGGCGAAAGTGAGAAAGAGCCATTCCGGCCGGTTGTTCATCCAGAGCGCGACGTGCTCGCCCTGCTCCACCCCGAGCGCCATCAGCCCCTTGGCGATACGGTTCACCTCTCGGTCGTACACGCGGTAGGTCCAGCACCTGCCGTCGCAGACCAGCGCCTCGCGCCCACCCCAGCGCCGGGCGGCCTCCGCCGGCAGGTCGCCCAGCCTCTCCTTCGGGTACCACTCGAACATGTGCTTCCCCGTCGCCCTCAACTACGCAGCCGCTCGCCCGCCGGATCGTAGAAGGGCGCGAGCGACACCGTCGCGGGCAGGCGCTCGCCGGCGATGTCGATCGCGTAGGTTCCCTCGTCGAGCGCTTCCCACCGGCGCGGGCGCTCGCTCAGCAGGTAGCCCATGCCGACCGGCCGCTCGAAGCCGTAGCCGAACGCCGCAGACGTGATCCGGCCCACGACCCGGTCGTCCAGATAGATGGTCTCGTCGTGGAACATTAAGGGCTCGGGCGCACCCAGCATCACGTGCACGAGGCGCTGGCTGAGCCCCTCGTCACGCTGGCGCTCAAGCGCGGCCCGGCCGATGAAATCGGCATCCTTCCTGAACGACACGGCGAAACCCAGGCCCGCCTCCAGCGGCGTCTCCGCCTGCGTGATGTCGTGGCCCCAGTGGCGGTAGCCTTTCTCGCTCCTGAGCGAATCCATGGCGTGGATGCCGCAGAGCCGGACACCGAGATTGGCGCCCGCCTCCACCAGCCGGTCGAAGATCGGCACGACGTACTCGGTCGCGATGTGCAGCTCCCAGCCGAGCTCGCCCACGTAGGAGACCCGCATCGCCCGTGCGTGCGCGTAGCCCATGTCGATGTCCTGGCAGGTGCCGAAGGGGAAGGCGTCGTTGGAGAGGTCGGCATCGCTCACCCGGCTCAACAACGTCCTGGCGTTGGGCCCCATCACGGCGAGCACGCCCGAGCCCGAGGTCACGTCGGTCAGGTAGACCCGCGCACCGTCGCTCAGGTTGCGCTCGATCCAGGTGCGATCGCGGGTCTGGGAGGCCGCCGAGGTCACCACCAAATAGCGGTCGTCGGCGAGGCGGGTGACGGTGAGGTCCGCCTCGATCCCGCCCCGCTTGTTGAGGAGCTGCGTGTAGACGATCTTGCCCGCCGGCACGGCGACGTTGTTGGCGCAGAGGCGCTGCAACTCGCGCTCCGCATCCGGCCCCTGCACCAGGTACTTGGCGAAGAAGCTCATATCGAGGATGCCGACGGCGTGGCGCACGGCGTGGTGCTCTCCCCGCACGCAATCGAACCAGTTCTGCTTGCCCCAGGCGTACGCGTAAGCAGGCTCCTCGCCGGCGGGCGCGAACCAGTTGGCGCGCTCCCAGCCCGCCGCCTCGCCGAAGCAGGCGTTGTGGGCGGCGAGGCGCGCGTGCAGCGGGCTGAGCCGCACCGGCCGGGCCGTCTCCACCTGCCGGTGAGGCCAGTGCATCGCGAAGAGCAGGCCGAGGCTCTCCCGCGTGCGGTCGGCCAGGTAGCGGCGGTTGTTTTGGAACTCGGCGAAGCGCGAGATGTCGAGTTCGGCCAGGTCCACCGTCGGCTGCCCCTCGACGATCCATTCCGACATCACCTTGCCGGCGCCGGCGGCGCTGAGGATCCCTTGGCTGTTGAAGCCGGCGGCCACGAAGAAGCGCGCAAGCTCCGGCGCCTCGCCGAGCACGAACTTGTTGTCCGGCGTGAAGCTCTCGGGCCCGTTCATGAACTGGCGGATCGGCGCCTGCTCCAGCACAGGCAGCAGCTCGATCGCGTTGGTCATCGGCTGCTCGAAATGGTCCCAGTCCTCCGGCAACTCCACGAACTCGGCGCCGGTGGGCAGCTTTTCCAGCGGCAGCGGCTTGGATACCGGCTCGAACGAGCCGACGAGGAGGCGGCCCGCGTCCTCCTTCACGTAGATATAGCCATCGGTGTCGCGGAGGATCGGCACGTCGGGGGACAGCCCCTCGATCGGATCGGTCACCACGTACATGTGCTCGGCCGCGTAGAGCGGCACGCTGACGCCCGCCATCAGCCCGATCTCGCGGGCCCAGATGCCGCCGCAGTTGACGACTGTCTCGCAGGCGACGGTGCCGCGCTCCGTGCGGACGCCGGATACCGCGCCGTTCCTGCGCTCGAAGCCGGTGACGGCCGTCTCCTCGAAGATGCGCGCGCCGCCCGCCCGCGCGCCCTTGGCGAGAGCCATGGCGGTATCGACCGGATTGGTCTGGCCGTCGCCGGGGATGTAGATCGCGCCCTTGATCCGCGAGACATCCATCAGCGGATAGAGCGCCTTCGCCTCGTTCAGGCCGATCTCATAGGCGTCGACGCCGAAGCAGTCGCCGAGCGCGGCCATGCGCCTGATCTCGGTGAGCCGTTCGTCGGTGCGGGCGATGGGCATGCTGCCCTTGCGGCGGAAGCCCGTCGCCTGGCCGGTCTCGGCCTCCAGCGATTCGTAAAGGCCGACGCCGTAGCGCGCGAGCTCGGTCAGCGTGGAGGTGGCGCGGAGCTGGTTGACCAGACCCGCGGCGTGCCACGACGTGCCGCCGGTGAGGTGCCCCCGCTCCAGCAGGACCACGTCGCGCCGACCTAGCTGGGTGAGGTGGTAAGCGATGCTGCACCCGATGATGCCACCGCCGACGATCACCACCTCGGCCTGGGTGGGTAACGCTTCGCTCATCGCTCCCTCGCCCGCATGGGGCCTCCAGTACTGCGCCGCGCCGTGCCGCCGCCGGATTCCCTAGCACGCACGCGCCCGGCGGAAAACGGAGCGGGGGACGGCCGCCTGAGAGCGCACCGCCGGCGCCCCGCGCGGGGTTTGCATTCCCGCGGCGCTCTTCGCATAGTGCGCGCCAACCGGGGCGGACCCGGCGATCCAACATGCCAGAGGAGAGGGAGACAATGGCAATCAGCGCAGGCGACAAGATGCCGTCGGTCGATTTCAAGATGCTGACCGCGGACGGGCTCACGGACGTGGCGAGCGACGACTACTTCGCGGGCAAGAAGACTGCGCTCTTCGCCGTCCCCGGCGCATTCACGCCGACCTGCTCGGCCAAGCACGTGCCGAGCTACCTGGCGCAGGCCGATGCGCTCAAGGCCAAGGGCGTCGATCAGATCGCCTGCGTCTCGGTCAACGACGCGTTCGTGATGAAGGCCTGGGGCGCGGACACGGGCAGCGGCGATACCATCGACATGCTGGCGGACGGCAACGGCGAGTTCGCGCGGGCCACGGGGCTCACCCTCGATGCGCGCGGCTTCGGGCTCGGCGAGCGGACGACGCGGTTCTCCATGATCGTCGACGACGGCACGGTCACCGCCCTCAACGTGGAAGAGAACCCGACGGAGATGATCGTGAGCAGCGCGGAGCACATGCTCACGCAGCTCTGATCCCGTCCATCCTGCGCAGCCCCCCGCATTAGGCGCTTGCGTGGCGGGCTGCGCACACCACATTGTCGGGTATCGGCGGCCGTCACGGCGCGCGTGGGGTCGTTCGACCCCGTTTCGGAAATCCCGCCGGCCTGCACGGCGGCCGGTGCTGGGACGCGCAGGAGGAGACATCAGGCGATGGCACTGAGAATTGGCGACGACGCACCCAACTTCACGGCGGACACGACCGAAGGATCGATCGACTTTCACGACTGGATCGGCGACGGCTGGGCGATATTGTTTTCCCACCCCAAGGACTTCACGCCGGTCTGCACGACGGAGCTGGGCTACATGGCCGGGCTCAAGTCGGAGTTCGAGAAGCGCAACTGCAAGGTCCTCGGCCTCAGCGTGGACGGCGTGAGCGACCACCACGCCTGGTCGAAGGACATCGAGAGCTCGCAGGGGCACGCGCTCAACTACCCGCTCGTGGGCGACCCGGAGCTGAAGGTCGTGAAGGAATACGACATGCTGCCCGCCGATGCTGGCGACACCAGCGTGGGCCGTACCCCGATGGACAACGCCACCGCGCGTTCGGTCTTCATCATCGGTCCCGACAAACGCATCAAGGCCACCCTGACCTACCCGATGAGCACCGGTCGCAACTTCGCCGAGATCCTGCGCCTGCTCGACTCGATCCAGCTGACGGCGGCGCAGCAGGTGGCCACGCCGGCGAACTGGGAGGACGGGGACGACGTGATCATCCTGCCCGCCGTGTCCAACGAGGTGGCCCGGGAGAAGTACCCGGACGGCTGGGACGAGCCGCTGCCGTACATCCGCATCGTTCCGCAGCCGGAATAGGTACGGTTCGGGTGGGCCCCCGGGGGGGTCACTTCCGGGCGGCCGGAGCCTTTGTGCCCCGGCCTGAGCCAACCCTGACGTAGCGTCAGGCTTTCATGAGCGAACTGCTGATCGCGGGCGGCACTGTGGTCACCGGGGACCACATGGGACCCGGCGACGTACTCGTCCGCGATGGGCGCATCGCGGCGGTCGGGCCGGATCTGCAGGCTAACGGAGTGCTCGATCGCGACGCGTTCGAGCATCAGGGCGGCCGAATCCTCGACGCCAGCGGCCACTGGGTGATGCCCGGGGGCATCGACACGCACACCCACCTCGCCCACCCCATCGACCGCCTTGGCATCACCACCGCGGACGATTTCTTTTCCGGCACCGTAGCCGGTGCATGCGGCGGCGTGACCACGATCGTCGACTTTTCCCTGCAGCGGCGCGGCGAGTCCCTGATCGAGGCGCGCGACCGCCGTCTGGGCGAAATTGAGCCGGACGCCGTCATCGACTACAGCTTCCACACGATCGTGACAGATGTACGCGGCGACGTACTCGCTGAAATACCTGTCCTGATTGAAGATGGCCTTCCTTCCTTCAAGGTCTACATGACCTACGGGGACAAGATCGTCCACGACGGCGGCCTGCTGGGCATCCTGGAGGTCACGGCGGCCCATGGCGGGCTGGTCTACGTGCACTGCGAGAACGACTGCGCCGTAACGCACCTGATCGAAAAGCACCTCGAGACGGGCAGGACCGGGCCGGCGTTCCACAAGTCGAGCCGCCCCCCGGTCGTCGAGGCGGAGGCGACGCACCGGGCGATCATGCTGGCCGGGGTAGCGAAGGCGCCGCTCTGCATCGCGCACGTGACTTCGGCGGGGGCGGCGCGTCATGTGGCGGAGGCGCGGGAGCGCGGCGAGGCGGTCGTGGCGGAGACCTGTCCGCAGTATCTGGTCCTGGATGACTCGGTGTACGACCCGGACGGGGGATTCGAGGTGGCGAAGTTCGTGTGCAGCCCCCCCATGCGCAGCGCCCTCCACCGCGACGCCCTCTGGGACGCGCTCGCCGCGGGGTCCGTCCAGCAGGTGTCTTCCGATCATGCCCCCTTCCACTTCCGCAACCAGAAGACGACCGGACGCGATAACTTCACCCGCATCCCCAACGGCCTGCCGGGTATCGAGACGCGGCTGCCGCTGGTCTTCACGGGAGGCGTGACGACCGGCCGGCTGACGCCACAGCAGTTCGTACAGGTCACCGCAACCAACCCGGCGCGCATCTTCGGACTCCATCCCCGCAAGGGGACGCTCGATGTGGGCGCCGACGCGGATGTAATCGTCGTGGACCCCGATGCCGAGGTCGAGATCGACGCGGCGGGACTGCATTCGCGGGTCGACTACAGCCCGTATCAGGGGATGAAGGTGCGCGGCTTCCCCACGTGGACACTCTCTCGGGGCGAGGTGATCGTCGACCGCGGCGAGGTGACGGCCCCCCGGGGGAGGGGTCGGCGCGCGGAGCGGGGCCCGATCACTTCGGAAGCGCTGCCCTGACGACCGACCGGCCCGGTACCCCGGAGCTCTCGGCAGCTCGGGGACCGGGACGCGCTACTACCCCTCGGACGCGTCCCCAGCCCAGGTGTTCCCCCGCACCTCCTCGATGACCCCGAAGAAGCAGCACCATTCGCCTTCGAGCACTGCGGGGCGCGAGCGCAGGCCGAAGACCACGCCATCCGCCGGCGCGGCGACCTCGGCCTGCACATCACCGTAGAGGTCGTAGACCCGACCCAGCGGCGTCCCCGCCGGCATCTCCGTCTCGAAGGGCACATCGGCACTCCCCACCCACATCCCCGACGCCGGCGCCAGCAGCGCCCTCTGGTGGCCCATCCGCAGGCGCCCCGCGTAGCGTGCCTCGCCGTCGAGCATGCCGTAGTGCCGCAAGACATTCGCGTAGCTTCCCGCCAGATCCTCGGCCACCGTGTGAAAATCCGACGTCAGCGTCCGGCAGTTGCCGCCGAGTTCTACCGTGATCCCCGCCTTGCCGAGCTCGGCGATCTTCGATGACGGATTGGCGCCGCCCACCCCGCTCCGGAAGACGAGGTCCCACTGCGGGCCCATCGCGGCCGCGAGTCCCAGGCTGGGCGGATTGTCGGACGCGAAGATCATGTGGGCCAGGTAGGAATGCTCTCCGCCGGAGTGGATTGCGATCTGCAGGTCGCAGGCGTCGCGCATCGCCTGCCAGTGCGCCCACGCCGCCCGCTCGGTGGGATATCCGTCCGGCCGCCCGGGGTAGATCCGGTTCATGTCGTGCGAGAAGGTGTCGAGCGGGTCGCCGCGCTTGCCGGCCTCGAACGCGGGCACGTTCATCGCGGGCACGCCCACGACGGTGCCGCGCAGGTCGGCCGGCCGCAGGCCCTCGAAGAGCTTGAAGATCGACAGCGCCCCCTCGGGTTCGTCGCCATGGGTCGCTCCGTTGATCCAGAGGACGGGGCCGTCCTCCTCGCCCCGGCAGATCAGGACCGGGATCTCGCGCATCCGCCCGGAGGCGTCGAGGCCCACCGGGATCGCGCCTCGTGCGCTCGTGCCACGGGCCGCCCTGGCCGTCCCGACCGGGAATGCTTCAGACATCACCCCTCCATGGTTGGGCCGTTGTCCCGGCCGCCCTGCGGCTCTCCCACACCTGGTGAGCCCGCGGCCTGCACCGGGCGAAGCGACCACGGCACCCCCAACTCGGCTGCCAGTTCGCGCAGCCCCGCCACGGTCTTCCCGTCGACCGGCACTCCGAGCCGAAGCCGCCTCCGCGCCCGCCGCTGCTCGGCCTCGCCGGGCAGCTGCACGGGACGGTCCGGATCGATCGGAGGCGCCTCCAGCACCTCGCGGGTCAGCGCTTCGAGCCGTTGCTCGAACTCGGGCCGCGGCATGAACGCGTCCGTGGAGATCGCGATCATCGTGTGGGCAACGTCGTAGTCGAGATCATCCTGGAATACCTGCCCGCCGAAGAGCGATCCCGTCAAGACGCCGGTCAGGATGTCGGTGGCCAGACTGAGGCCGTAGCCCTTGTAGTCGCCGATCGGCAGCAGAGGACCGTCCATGGCCGCCCGCGGGTCAGTGGTGCGGGCACCGTCCGGGGTGAGCGCCCAATGGTCCGGCATCGCCAGCCCGGCCCGTTCCAGCCATCGCATCATGCCCTTGCCGGACTGGGTAAGCGCCATATCGAGGATGATGGGATCGCGGCCGTCGCCTCGCGGCACCGCGATCCCCCAGGGGTTGGTCCCCAGCACGGGACGGGCGGATCCCCACGGCGCCATCTCCGCGCCCGCATTGGTCATGGCTATGCCGATCAGCCCTGCGTCCGCCGCGCGCTTCGCATGATAGCCCGCGATGCCGAAATGGTTGCTGTGCCGCACCGCTACCATGGCCACCCCGGTCGCGCCCGCCATCTCGATCGCCCGGTCCATCGCGCGGCGCGCGGCCACGTACCCCAGCCCCTTGTGCGCGTCCAGCAGCGCCGCCGCGGCTCCCTCCCTGACCCACCGCATCGACGCGTCCGGCTGGATCCCCCCGTTCCGCATCCGCCGCGCATAGCGGAACAGCTTCTCGAGACCCTGCCCCTGCCCCGGATGCCACCACAGCGACGCCGTCACCACCCCGTCGGCGTTGATGCGCGCCTCCTCGTCGTTCGCGCCCAGCGCCCGCAGCACCGACTCCGCGAAGTGGCGCAGGGAGGGCTCGGTGACGCGGTCTACCGAGACGCGGTCGTCGAGCTGGTAGGTGATGACGGTTTCCTGTTGCCCGGATGGTACGCTTGTGGCCCAATGCCGTTCAAACATGGTGTGCCGGCAGATCCCGTCCAACCACCGGCACCGCGGAAGTCCTGCCAGCTACTGATCCGACGAGGTGGGCGGACGGCACAGTTCAGCCTGAAGCGCCCTACAGACCTGCATACGCCGATGAATAGGATCGCCTCTCCACCTGCGGTGCTCCGCGAAATCCCCGGGCCTTCGGAATGCGAGATGTGTGGGACTCCGGGCCTCAGGACCGAATTGGTCAGAGACCCCTTCATTTACGGCGTGGGTGACGACGTGGTCGAGCTCTCCGTCGACATTCCCGTCCACACGTGCGATCAATGCAAGGTATGTTTCACGGGGCGAGAGGCCGAGGTGATTCACCATGAAGCGGTCTGTCGGCACCTCGGAGTGCTAACACCCGAAGAGATCCGGGGCATCCGAAAACAATACGGCCTCTCCCGCGCCGCGTTCGCTCGCTTGACCGGGTTCGGAAAGGCGAGCCTGGCGCGTTGGGAGCGCGGAGAACTGATCCAGAACACCTCCAGCGATCGCTACCTCAAGCTATTGCTGGATCCCCGAATATTCCGAGACCTCACAAGCCTCGCAGGACTTGAAGATGCTGATGGCAACCCAGCTCCGGCAGCGGCCCCTTCGCCAATGGGTGTGGTTGTGTCCATTGCCTCAGGCCGCTGACGAACCTTCCGCGAGACAGATCAAGGCGATGTGACATACTTGTCCCATCCGAGCATACCCCAGTCCCTGCCCGTTTCCCCGGAACCGCTCAGGGAATCAGCCGCCGTGCCCGCGGTCGCACGATGAACAGCCCTTCCCGGCGACTCGACAGCAGCACCGTCCCGCTCTCGAAGTAGGGGTACACGCTCCACGTTCCGTCGAACCCGGCCTCGTCCTTGCCCCACGGCGTCGTGTCGAAGTACCCCAACTCCGCGGGATTCTCGGGATCGCTGATGTCCAGCACCCGCAGCCCGGCACGGTTGTTCGACATGTAGAGCCGGTCGCCCTTGACGTACATGTTGTGATCCGTGGCCCGCGTGGGGTTCATGTACTCGCTGAGGACGAGAGGGTCGTCGAGGTCCTCGAGGTCCCAGATCAAGGTGCGCGTGGCGTCGACCAGGCCGCCCACCTCGTCCAGTTCGTCGTTCGAGTAGAAGTAGCGGTGGTCCTCGGTGAGCCAGCCCTGGTGGGCGTAGGCGACGTTGGGGTAGTCGGCGGCGGCCACGGCGACGGGGTTGTCCTTGTCGGTCACGTCCGCAATCGACAGCGCGGTCTCGTTGGAGTTGACGCAGATTTCGCGGCCGGCGTAGTCCTCGTCCGGTCCGTGGTAGATCACGCACTGGGTGTCGTGCGAGTTGCCGGTGTTGCGGCGTCCCGTGTTGGGATGGGCGAAGCATCCCGCGAAGACCGGGTTGAGTGGATCGTTGATGTCCACCATGTGCGAGCCGCCCCCGCAGGTCTCGCCGCCGTCCGACGACCCGACCAGGTAGGCGAAGCCGGTCTCTTCGTTGATCGCGATGTTGTGCGACGACGCGATCCCGTCGTACATCGCTGTGGCCTCGAACTCCTGCGGCTCGGAGACGTCCCTGAGCTGGGTGAGGTCGAAGATCTGCATCCCGTGCTGGCCCGCGCCGTCGGCGACCACGAACATGTGGTCCCTGAAGACTTTCATGTCGCGCCAGCTGTTGGCCCGGCTGCCCTCCGTCATGGCCAGGTTGCCGAGATAGCGGGGGTTGGAGGCGTCCGTCACGTCGACGAATGCCGTCCCGTCCATCCGTCCCACCAGCGCGTACTCCCGCCCGGTCTCCGAATCGGTCCACCCCCACACGTCGTTGAGACGCGCGCCCCGGCCCGCGCCCAGCTCCCCCCACGGGACGAACGAGAGCAGGTCCACATGATCGCAGTCATAGCCGGCGGCCTCGCCGTCGGCGCAGGGAACCTCGCCGCCGCTGATGGCGGGCAAGGGAGCGTAGTCGACCATGAGGTACCCGGTCCGGGCCCAGGTTCCCGATTCGCCGGAGAAGACCGTGACGGCTCCCAGGCCGAAATCGGCGGCGGGGTTGCCGAAGGCGGCGATGCCGTCCGCGAACTCCAGTTGCTGGCCGCCGACCACGGTCCGGCCATCACCCGCATCGGCAATCTCGGTGACGCCGGCCAGGATCCATTCATCGTCCTCCCGGGTGTAGGAGGACAGGAGCATTCCGCCCCCCACCAGGAGCGTAGCCCCGTCGGTCCCCAGCGACAGGCCAAAGCCCCCGTCCCGATCGTCCTCGGGCGACAGCGTCCCGATCGCCGCCCACGTGCCGTCGGTCCTGGCGAATCGGTGCAATACCGGCTGCTCGGAATCTCCCATCGTCAGCTGACCGACAAGGACCTCATCGCCGGCCACCGCGACCGAGGTTCCAAACATCACGAGTCCCGCGGCGTCGGGGTCAGGAGGGGCAAGCGCCGTCGGAGATCCCCAGGATCCTCCCTCGTCACGCTCGAACACGTGGGCCGCTCGGCCCGTCGCGCTCGCGCTCGCCAGCAGGTTGTCGCCCAGCGCGAACCGGTTTCCAACGTCATCGGGCAGTGCAACCGTGGTGCCCGGCGACCAGATCCCATCCTCGCCGAGACCAAATGTCGCAAGCACGCGCCCGTCTCCCTCGCGGGCCGCGACCGCGATCATCTCCCGACCGGCAGCCATCAGCGACGCGCCGAAGCCATCCAATCCCGTTCCTCCGATCGTCTGGATCGGGTCTGCGTTGCCGGTCCGGACCTCCGCAAGGCTGTACACGTAGACGCGCCCTTCGTCTCCACCGTCGGCCCCGACCAACAGGTGATCGCCCGACCGGGCCAGGGCCCTGCCGAAGCCGTCCTGCACCGCCGGCTCGGGCGCGCGCAACGACCACACCTCTGTCCATTCGCCGTCGAAGGCGTAGCCGCGCACGGTGCCGGGGTCGCGCTCGTGAGCGGCCTCGCCGACCAGTACCTGGCCGTCGGCCACGAGAACGGCTCCGCCGAAGGCCTGGGCGGCAACCGGCGCCGGGAGGCCAGCCGACAGTACGCCGAGCGCGAGCGCACCCGAGACGCCCGGGACGTTCAGACGGCGCAGGCGAGAGAGCAGGGCAGGAGCAGACGGGAGACAACGCATACAAACCTCCGAAGGTCGATCAAGCGGCGGACAACATGGACTGCAACGGAATCTACGTTCGGCGGCCCCGCAAGGAATCCCCTCGCCGGCGAGATGACATTACCGGCCCGCGCTCGGATGCACCACGAACAGTCCCTCACTCCGGCTGGACACCAGCACATTCCCGCTTGCGAAGAACGGATAGACGCTCCACGCACCGTCGAAGCGGGTCGCCCCCGAAAGGGTGCGCACGCCCGTCGGAGGCATTTCGGCCGGGGAGGTATCCTCGGGAGTCGTGTCGAAGTACCCCAACTCGACCGGCCTCGCTCGATCGCTGATGTCCAGCACCCGCAGGCCCGACCGCTTGAGCGCCAGATAGAGCCGGTTGCCGCTCACATAGAGGTTGTGTTCCGGGTCGTTGTCCGGGCCGTAATGCTCCGCAGCCAGGATGGGCTCGTCCAGATCCGTCATGTCCCAGACCAGGGTGCGCTGACCGTCCACCCAACCCGTGGCCTCGTCCAGTTCGTCGCCCATGTAGAAGTGGCGGTGATCGTCGGTGAGCCAACCCTGATGAGCGTAGGCCACGACCGGATACGAAGCGTGAGCGACCGCGACGGGGTCGTCCCTGTCGGTCACGTCGGCGACGGAGATCGCCGTTTCGTTCGAGCTGACGCATATCTCGCGGCCCTGGTAATCGTCGTCCGGTCCGCGGTACACGACGCACTGGGTGTCGTGTGAGGTCCCGGTGCCTCGCCGGCCGGTCTCGGGGTCGGCGAAACATCCGGCGAAGACGGGGTCGACGGGATTCCGGATATCGACCATGTGCAATCCGCCCCCACAGGTCTCGCCCCCGGTGGAACCGGTCAGGTACGCGAATCCCGTCTCCGCGTTGATCGCGACGTTGATTGCGGACCCGATCCCGGTGTACACGGCGGACGGCGCGAAATCGCGGGGCTCGGTTACGTCCCGGAGCTGCGTCAGGTCGAACACCTGCATCCCGTGTCCCTCCGTGCCGCCCGCGACCACGAACGCATGGTTCCGGAAGACCTTCACATCGCGCCAGATGGTGATGGGGCTCCCCACGGTCGCGGGCAGACTCCCCAGGTAGCTGGGGTCGTGCGGGTCGGTCACGTCGACGAAGGCGGTGCCGTCCATCCGGCCCACCAGGGCGTACTCGCGGCCACTCCACGGATCGGTCCAGCCCCAGACGTCGTTGAGCTTCACGGAGTCCGCCGCGCCCAATTGCCCGCGCGGCAGATGTCCCAGCAGGTCGACGCGGTCGCAGGGGTAAACACCCGCCATCCCGTCAACGCACGGAATCGCGCGGGCGTCCGTGTCCTGGGCCCATCCCGGCACCGCGGCCATCAGCGGGAGGGCGAGCGCGACCGATGTCGGCCAGGTCGCAGTCCGCAGACGCTCGCTGTAATGTTGACACGACATAATGTAATGTTCTCTTTACAGTTCGCCGAGCTGTCCGTGTCAGCCCGTTTTGCCGCTACGCCAACTCCACCAGCTCGACCGCCATCCCCGGCAACTCGTCCGGGTGGACGAACGCAGCTGCGCCCTCGTCGAACCGATGGATCGTGTCGTCCAGGATGCGGACGCCGCGCTCGCGCAGGCCGGCAACGTCGCCCTCGATGTCGCTCGTCTCCAGCGCGATGTGTTCCAGCCCCTCGCCCCGCTCCCGCAGGAACCGTCCCGCCCGCGAGCCGGGGTCGCGGCTCTCCAGAAGCTGCAGTGAGCACCGGTTGCGGAAGTCGATGTACGCCTCGCGCATCGCCGGGCTTTCATCTCCGGCCGCATCCCCGGCGGCCAGACCGAAAAAGCGCTCGAACCGCCCCGCCGCATCGTCCAGGTCGTGCACGCAGAGGCCGATATGATGCAGGCGGGTCAGCGCCATCGAGGTGCTGATCGGCTCGCCCACGGCGTCAGGGGGATACACCCAGCTGCGGTCGTGCGACTCGATGAGCTCGACGGTGAGCCCGGGCAGCTTGTCGGGGAACACGAACGCCTCGTAGCCGTCGTTGGCGTCAAGGATCCGGTCTTCCCACACGCCGACACCGATTTCCCGCAGGTGGTCGACATCGGCCTCGATGCTGTCGGTCTCGATGCAGATGTGCTCCAGCCCCTCGCCGCGCTCGCGGAAGAAGCGGTGGACGCGCGTTGCCGGGTTCCAGTTCTGTACCAGGTGGAGCCAGCACTCGTTGCCGAGGAGGATGCGCGCGTCCAGCTGCATCCCCTGGCCCTGGTCGTCCCGGAAATCGATCGCGGGCAGGCCAAGGACGCGCTCGAAGCGGTCGCAGGCGTCGTGCAGATCCCGCACCACGATGCCGATGTGCTGCACACGGAGGATCATCGCCCGGCACTCCCCGCGACGGGGTCGTTCCGGTGCACCCGCCCCGCGCGCATGACGAAGACGACCCTCCCGAGGGCCTCGATGTCGGCGGACGGGTCGCCCTCCAATCCAATCAGATCCGCCTCGAATCCTTCGGTGACGGTGCCGATCGCATCGCCAAGCTCCAGCGACTCGGCGGCCAGGCTCGTCGCGGAGACGACCGCGGCCATGGGGTCCTGCCCGCCCTCCTGCACGCGGTAGGCCAGCTCGCGCCAGTTGTGACCGTGCGCCCCCGCGACCGCGTCGGTCCCGAAGACGGTCTTGAGGCCCGGAACGGTGAGCGCCTCGCGGAAGACCTCCAGGGCGACCGGCACCGCTGCGCGCATCTGCGCGAACCCCTCTTCAGTGTAGTTGCCGATGCCGATGTAGCGCTCGACGTTGGTGAAGTAGTTGTCGAAGATGAGGTGGATGTGGGGGTCGTAGTAGAGGCCGCGCTCGGCGAGGAGCTCCAGGGTGGGGCGGTCGAGGAGGGCGCCGTGCTCGATCTGGTGGCAGTCGGCGAGGGCGGCGCGCGTGGCGCTTTCGGAGCTGTGGGCGTGGACCACCGCGCGGAGGCCGTGGGTGCGTGCCTGGCCGCAGGCGGCGTCGAGCTGTTCCTGGGAGAGGGTGGGGGTGCCGCCGACGCGGATGCTGGCGGAGGCGAAGATCTTGATGACGTCGGCGCCGGCCGCGGCCATCTCGTCGACGTGCGCGCGGATCGCCGCGGGGTCTCCGGTGCCGGCCGTCACCGGGCTTACCGAGGTGATGATGCGCGGGCCCGGCAGGGCGCCGGCGGCGATCGCTTCGCGCACGGGGATGTCCTCGGGACCGCCGAGGCTCTGCACGGTCGTGACGCCGCTTTGGAGCATGCTCCAGGCGTTGGCGGCGGCGTAGAGGACTTCGTCTTCGGGGGTGTCTGTGGACCCGGCGGTGTGGAGCCGGCCGGTGTCGCGGTCGAAGTGCCACCCGAGGTGGACGTGGGTGTCGATGAGACCGGGGAGGAGGGTGGTGCCGGAAAGGTCGTAGACCAGGCCGTCCGTGGTTCCGGCCTCGGCCACGGCTGCGATGCGCCCGTCGCGCACGACCACCTCGGTGCCGGTCAGCGCGCCGCCGCGGCCGTCCAGGATGCGGTCAGGGCGCAGGACGATGGCTGTCGGGACCGGTTCGCCCTGGTCGGCCGAAGCCGTCCCGGCCGGGGCCGCACCTCCGCTCGTGTCCGCCTCTCCTCCGCAACCGGCCATTACCCATGCCGCGGCCGCCAACCGAGCCACAGCCGCGTTCAACCGTCGATTGGTCATCCTCGAGTACATCTTCTGGCTGAAGGTCATCTGTCGCTTCGGTCCGCGGGCACGCGGTCGACCTGGGCACCCGGCCCGAATCGTAGCCGTTCGTACTGTGCCAGCCCTTGGCGCGGGCGTCAAAAGGATGCACGGCGATTATCTTGCATGGACGAAGGCGCGGACTTGACCTTCCAGTCCCGGGTTTCGGCCTCCCCGGCGCCGGCCCCCACAGCAATGTCACGAGGATCCATCCCATGCGAACCGGTTTGAGCACCCTGCTGTTTCTCTTCCTCACGGCCTGTGGCGGCCCCCCGCCTCCATCCACGCCCGCACCGCCGCGGACCGACCAGGACGCTCCGCCGGCCGCGGCCGACCCGGCAGTCCCGGCCGACGCCCCGGCCGAACCCGCCTCGCCTACCGCCGACGCCCCCGCCACCCCGGCCGCGCCCGCCGCCCCCTCCTGGACCGACACCGTCCAGGCCGGCGCCTTCGACAACGGCAAGATGTGGACCTTCGACGCCCCGCCCACCGCTTACCTCACGGAGACCTACGGCTTCTCGCCCGACGACGACTGGTACGCACGCGCCCGCCTCGGCGCCCTCAGGATTCCCAACTGCTCGGCTTCCCTGGTCTCGCCCAACGGGCTCGTCATGACCAACCACCACTGCGCCCGCGACTTCATCACGCAGGTCGCCGAAGAGGGCGAGAACCTCCTCGACGACGGCTTCTACGCGGCGACACTGGCCGACGAGCGCCCGGTCACCGACTTCGACGCCGACCAGCTCATCGAGATCGTGGACGTCACCGCCGAAATCCGCGCGGCGGTGGATGCCGTCACCGACACCGAGGCCCGGGGCGCAGTGCGCGACAGCCTCAGCGGGGCCGTCTCGGAGCGGATCGCGGCCGAGCGCGGCGGCGAAGATGCCGGGATCGAAGTCGAGATCATCTCGCTGTACAACGGCGGCCTCTACTCCGCCTACGTCTTCCGCCGCTACAGCAACGCCAGGCTCGTCATGGCCCCCGAACTGCAGCTCGGCTACTTCGGCGGCGACCCCGACAACTTCACCTACCCGCGCTACTCCCTCGACTTCGCCTTCTTCCGCCTCTACGGCGACAACGGGCAGCCCCTAAGCACCGGCGACCACTTCAGTTGGAGCGCGGAAGGCGCGGCCGCGGGCGACCTGATCTTCATCATCGGCAACCCGGGCAGCACCTCGCGCCTGCAGACCGTCGCGGAACTGGAATACCGCCGCGACGTGGAGACGCCCGCGCTCCTGGCCTTCCTCGACTCCCGGATCGAGGCCATCCAGGGCTACGTCGAGGGGCGCGAAGACGAGCCCGGCATCGACGAGGTACGCAACAGCGTCTTCGGATTGCTCAACTCCCAGAAGGCGTACCGGGGAATGCTGCGGGGGCTGCAGGATCCATACGTCATCGCGCGCCGGGCCGCGGCCGAGCGCGACTTCCGCGAAGCCCTCGCGGCTAACCCGGCCTTCGCCGAGACCTACCTCCCGCTCTTCAACCAGGTGGCGGCGGTGCAGGAGCAGAAGCGGACCGTGGAGGCCGAAGTCAGCGCCTTCGCGGCCTTCGGCAGCCCCGACTACGAGGCGTCGGTGGTGCTTCGCGGCCTCGCTGCCTTCCAGTACCTGATCGGGCAGCAGCAGGGCGCCACCCGCGAAGAGCTCGACGGCTACCTCGATGAGCTGCGCGGGGTCGAGAACCGCCCCGCCGAACTCGACGAGGCCCTGTTGCGCGCCCGCTACGAAGACATGGCCGGCGCATTCGGCGAAACCGATCCGGCCGTCGGCATGCTCCTGCAGGGACGCAGTCCGGAAGTCGCCGCCGCATCGCTGATCGCCAACTCGTTCATGGCCGACTCGGCCGGCGCGGAGGAAGCCCTGCTGAGCGGCACGCTCGACCCCGCATCGGAGCCGGTGTTCGCCTTCCTGCAGGGCCTCTTCGCCCGCTTCGGCCCCTACCAGGGGGTGATGTCCACCGCGTTCTCCGAAGAAGAGGAGATCGCAGCGCAGCTCGGCCGCGCCCACTTCGAGGTCGACGGCACCCGCGTCCCCCCCGACGCCACCTTCTCCCTGCGCCTCGCCGACGGCGTGGTCTCCGGCTACCCCTACAACGGCACGATGGCTCCCGCCCACACCACCTTCTACGGCCTCTACGACCGTCATCACTCCAACCCCGAGTCCGAGGAGTGGGCACTGCCGGAGCGCTGGCAAGACCCGCGTGCCGATTTCGACCTGTCCACACCCCTCAACTTCGTCAGCACGGCCGACATCATCGGCGGCAACTCGGGCTCCCCGGTCGTAAACCGCGACCTCGAGATCGTCGGACTCGTCTTCGACGGCAACATTCAGAGCCTGCCGGGCGACTACATCTACCTGCCCGACCTGAACCGCTCGGTCGCCGTCGACGCGCGCGGCATTCTGGAGGCCCTGGAGGACATCTACGGGGCCGCGAGGATCGCCGAAGAGCTCACAACGGGGCGTCTGCGCTAGCACCCGCCGCCAATGCCGTTCCGCCGCCCGCGCCCGGGCCACCCCTTCTTCGGCGGGGCGCCGCTCCTCATCGCGCATCGCGGCGGGGCGGCGCTGGCGCCGGAAAACACCATGGCCGCCTTCGACCAGGCCGTGAACAGGTGGGACGCCGACATCCTCGAGATGGACGTGCGCCTCACCGCCGACGGCATGGTGGTGGTGATCCACGACGCGACGGTGGACCGCACCACCAACGGAACCGGCCCGATTCGCGAGATGACCTGGCGGCACGCCCGCGCCCTGGACGCCGGCTACCGCTTCCGTGACCCCGAGGGCCGACATGCCTATCGCGCCACCGGCACGCGAATCCCTCTCTTCGAAGAAGTCCTCGCCGCCCTTCCCGATACCCGGATCATCGTCGAGCCGAAGGCCGCCGAAGCCGCCGAACCCCTCGTCCGCGCGATCCGGGCCCACAATGCCGAGGACCGTGTGCTCATCGGCGCCGAGTTCGAGGCTACGCGAGCCGGCGCCCGCGGCTACACGGGCCCCTGGGGCGCATCCCGGCGCCACGCGGCCCGGTTCTGGTTCCTGCACCGGTTGCGCCTCGCCGGCCGCTGGTACGCTCCCGCGGCCGACGGATTCCAGCTCCCCGAGCGGTCGGGGCGGATCCACGTCGTCACCCCGCCGTTCATCCGCGCGGCACACGCCGCGAACATCCCCGTCCACGTCTGGACGGTCAACGACCCGGTGGACATGCGCCGCCTCCTGCGCTGGGGCGCTGACGGCATCATGACCGACCGGCCGGACCTCCTCGCCGAAGTGCTCACCGATGTCGCGGGCCGTCCTCCCGCGCCCGCGCAGCCCCCGGGACCCGTCCTGTGAGGGCGCTCGACGAACGGCTCGCCGCCCACCTGCACGCCACCGGCCTGCTCGAGGGGGCAACCGGCGTGGTCGTCGGCGTCTCCGGCGGACTGGACTCCATGACCCTGCTGCACCTCATGTGCTTCGGCGCCGCCGCGCCCGCGATCCCGGTCCGCGCCGCCCACATCGATCATCGCATGCGCCCGGGCAGCGGCACCGACGCCGAATGGGTGGCGTCGGCGTGCGCCGAGTGGGGGGTGGAGTGTGATGTACACAGGGCGGCCGAGCCGGTCACGGCCGAGGCCGCCGGACGGGCGTTGCGTTATCGGTGCTTCGAGGAGGTGAGGACGCGCCTCCACCCCGGCGCGGTGACGATGACCGCGCACACGGCCGACGACCAGGCGGAGACCGTTCTCTTCCGCGCCGCGCGGGGGAGCGGCCCGCGCGGCCTGTCCGCGATCCGGCCCCGCCGCCTGCCAGCCGTGGTGCGGCCGCTGCTCCCCTTCCGGCGCGCCGAACTGGAGGCCTTCGCCCGGGAGCGCGAGATCCCCTTCCGGGACGACCCCACCAACCGCGACCCGCGCTGGACCCGCAACCGCCTCCGCCACCAGGTCCTCCCGGCGCTGGAGGAGGCCGTCCCGGGAGCCGCCCGCGCCCTGGCCGCTCTCGCCGACACCGCCCGCGACCACGTCACCGCCCTCGACGAGCTGCTGGACGCGCGCATCGACGCGCTCGCCGCCGCCGTGCCGGGCCACACCGGCGAGCCGCCCCCCGCCGGCGCCCGACCCTCCGCCCCCGAATCCCACGAACTCTCCCTCGACCACGCCCCCCTGGCCGCCCTCTCCGACCCCGTCCTCGCCCTGATCCTCCGCCGCGCCGCGGCCCGCCTGGGCGGCGACCCCGGCCGCACCGCCACCGCCGCGCTCGTGCGCTTCGTGCGCGAAGCCCGAAGCGGCCGCCGCGTCGCCGTCGCCGGCGGCGTCAACATCGAACGGCATCTCGGCACGGTTCGCATCCACCGCCCCGCGGACGCACCCGCGCCCGGCGCCGCCGCCGCCACACCCACCGCCGGACCACGCGTGTACATCGACGCCCGCGACGACCACAAGGACGACGATCACGAGCACGGCGACATCACAACCGGCGACGGCGCCATCGCGTGGACCGACGGCGCCGCGCGGGTCGCCTGGGGCCCCGCACCCCGCCGCGGCTACCCCCACGTCGCGACCTTCGCGCCCGGCGACGAACAATTCCCCCTGGTCCTCCGCCCGTGGCAGCCCGGCGACCGCGTGCGGATGCCGTACGGACGCAAGAAGGTGAAGAAACTCCTCCTCGAGGCACGTATCCCCGCCCACCGAAGGAACCGCCTCGTCGTCCTCACCGACGCGTCGGGGCTCGTCCTCTGGATCCCGGGCGTAACAAAGCCTGCCGCCCCCCGAACCGCACGGACGGGTCCGACCTGCTGCGTCGAGGTATCTTTACACGATGACAACTGAACAGCTTGGACCCCAGCCGCTGCGAAGGATCGTATTCAGCGAAGAGGACATCCGCGGGCGGGTCGCCGAACTGGGCCGCGAGATCGGCGCCTGCTACACCCCCAAAGACAACCTGCTGGTGCTGGGGCTGCTCAAGGGATCCTTCATCTTCGTCGCCGACCTGGTCCGCCAGATCCCCCACCCGATTCACGTCGACTTCATCGTCGCCGGGTCGTACGGCAAGGGACAGGTCAGCAGCGGCGAGGTCCAGCTGATGTACAACCCTCGGGCCTCCATAGAGGGTCGAAATGTCGTCCTCGTCGAGGACATCGTCGACAGCGGCAACACGCTCAAACGGCTGATGCCCGTGCTAATGGAAAGGAACCCCGCGAGCCTCGAGCTCTGCACACTGCTGCACAAGCGGCTGATTCGCCTCCCCAGGGAAGCCAAGTGGGTCGGATTCGACGCGCCCCTGGAATTCCTGGTGGGCTACGGGTTGGATTTTGCCGAGGACTTTCGGCACCTTCCCTATATCGGCTCGATCTGATTCGCGGATAGACATATGTCCGAACAACAGAAAACACCCCAGAAGGACCCGAAGCTGAAGCGCGTGTCGCGCGCGGCGTCCGTCTGGTTCCTCTTTGCGCTCATGTCGGTGCTCATCTTCCAGTTCATGAGGGGAGACGACCGCACGGCAGGTCAGATCACCGTCTCCGAACTGTACCGCCAGATCGAGAACGACAACGTCCTCGAGGTCACCTTCCAGGGCGAAACGCGCGTCGAGGGCGAACTCAAGAACACGATCACGGTCGACGAGACCGACGTGAACGAATTCGTCACCGAACTTCCCGCGGCCGAGGTCACCGCCGAGCTCGTCGGGCTCATGCGCGAGAGGGAGGTCGAGATCACGGCGCGCTCCCGCGGGCTGGGCTGGGGCACCCTGATGATCTCCATCCTGCCGGTCTTCCTCTTCATCGCCTTCTGGATCTGGATCTTCCGCGCCATGCAGAGCGGAGGGAACCGCGCGTTCCAGTTCGGACGCTCGAAGGCGAGGATGATCAGCCCCGACACGCCGCAGGTGACCTTCGCCGATGTCGCGGGCGCCGAAGAGGCGAAGGTGGAACTCGAGGAGATCATCGAGTTCCTGAAGGACCCGCCGCGCTTCTCGCGCCTGGGCGGGCGGCTGCCCAAGGGCGTGCTGCTGGTCGGTCCTCCCGGCACCGGAAAGACGCTTCTGGCCCGCGCGGTGGCGGGCGAGGCGGCCCGTCCCTTCTTCCAGATGTCCGGCTCCGACTTTGTCGAGATGTTCGTCGGCGTCGGGGCGTCGCGGGTGCGTGACCTCTTCGAGCAGGGCAAGGCACACGCGCCGTGCATCATCTTCGTGGACGAGATCGACGCCGTGGGACGGCACCGGGGCGCCGGGCTCGGCGGCGGCCACGACGAACGCGAGCAGACGCTCAACGCGCTGCTGGTGGAGATGGACGGATTCGAGGCCAACGAAGGCGTCATCCTGCTGGCCGCTACCAACCGCCCCGACGTGCTGGACCCGGCGCTGCTGCGCCCCGGTCGCTTCGACCGCCAGGTCGTGGTCGACCTTCCCGACGTGAAGGGCAGGGAAGGCATCCTGCGCGTGCATGCGAAGAAGCTGCCGCTGGCGGAGGACGTCGAGCTGTCGCTGATTGCCCGCGGGACCCCTGGCCTCAGCGGCGCCGACCTCTCCAACATCTGCAACGAGGCCGCTCTCTTCGCTGCCCGGCGCGGGGTCGACCTCGTCGCCATGGAGGACTTCGAGCAGGCCAAGGACAAGGTCATGCTCGGCACCGAGCGCCGAAGCATGGTGCTCACCGACGCGGAACGGCGGCTGACGGCCTTCCACGAGGCCGGACACGTCGTGATCGCGGTCAAGGTTCCGGGTCTCGATCCGGTGCACAAGGTCACGATCGTGCCGCGGGGACGCGCACTGGGGCTGACCGCCTCGCTGCCGGAGGAGGACCGCCACTCCCACACCCTGGACTGGCTGAACGGCCAGCTGGCCATGCTTTTCGGCGGCCGCGTCGCCGAGGAACTGGAGTTCGGCCCGGAGAAGGTCACCACCGGGGCCGGCAACGACATCGAGCGCGCCACGGCGATGGCGCGGCGCATGGTCACCCGGTTCGGCATGTCCGACCGGATCGGCCTGATGGCGGTGGGGGACAGTGAGCAGGAGGTCTTCCTGGGCCGCGAGCTGGTTCAGCGCCGGGAGGTGTCCGACTACACCGCGCAGCAGGTGGACGAAGAGGTGAAGCGCATCCTCGACGACGCGCACTCCAGGGCACGGACGATCATCGAGGCGAACCGGGATCTGCTGGAAGCCATCGCGATCGCCCTGCTGGAGCGGGAAACCCTGGACTCGTCCGAGATCGAACTGCTCTGCGAGGGCAAGGCCCTGCCGCCAGTGACGAGCGACTTCGAGTCGGACCAGGGGTCTGTGCCCCTTCCCGGGGCCGCGCCCCAGCCGGCGTCGGTGCCGCAACCGGGACTGGGCGGTGCTGACCCGCTGCCGTCACCCGGCTGACCCCAGGCCGCACTCGACCCGGCTGATCCCAGGCACCTTCACCCACCTGATCCCAGCCACATGATGTAAACACGACATTACATCATGTCATGTCCTCATTACATTCCGATTCGTTGAGCCGCCGTCGTCCCAGACCGAGTCCAGCGGCGGAGTGGCAGCAAGCGCCGACTGCGGCAGCGTCCGCTCCAGCAGCTGCCTGAGCCGGTTACCGTCCACCCCCATCTCGATGCTGCCGCGGTACGCGATCGAGATGCGCGACGTCTCTTCGCTCACGACGATCACGATGGCGTCGGTCTCTTCGCTGAGGCCGAGGGCGGCGCGGTGGCGCGTCCCCAGCGAACGGTCCCGCACCGGGTTCTGCGTCAGGGGCAGGATGGCGCCGGCGGCCTTGATCACGTCCCCCACGATGATGACGGCACCGTCGTGAAGCGGAGACTGCGGTGCGAAGATCGTGCCGAGCAGCTCGGCCGACAGCATCGCCTCCACACTGCTGCCGGTCTGCGCGTACTCCTTCAACCCGGTCTCGCGCTGGACCGCCACGATCGCCCCCACCCCCGACTGCGCGAGCTGCTCGACCCCCTCGACCAGGCGGTCCACGATCCGCTCCTGCCGCGCCGATCCCAGCATACTCACCAGCCGGGTCTGGCCCAGCCGCGCAAGGGCGGCGCGCATCTCCGGCTGGAACACCACCAGCGCCGCGATCGCGCCGTACTGGAGCAGTGCCTCGATGAGCCGGCGGATCAGCGACAGGCCGAAGATCACCGACATCAGGTAGAGTCCGGCGAGCAGCAGGATGCCGAAGAGCATCTGCATGGCCCGCGTCTCGCGAATCAGGAGCAGGATCCTGTAGATGAGCAGCGAGACGATCGCGATCTCGACCAGATCGGTCCATCCGGGGCTCAGGAACTGCAGCTGCTGAAAGAATCCGTTCATGACTCTGAACAGTAACAGCCGAAGGAAGGCCGCGGCTTCCAGCGTATCGATGAACGGGGTGGCGCCAAGCGCGCGCGCCCTGCACGTTGTCGTTGACTCGAACGCGCGAGCCGCCTACATTGGCGCCTGTTCCGCACTCCATCCAACCTGGCTCAACGGAAGCAGACGTGGAAAGCTACGATCTACTTACCCTCTTTGCAGACGGCGGATTGATGATGTACCCGCTCGTCATCTGTTCGCTCATCGGCCTCGGCGTCATCATCGCCAAGACCTGGACCCTGTGGGTCGCCCACCGTAGCGCGGTCCGGGTGATCGAGGAGGTCGAAGAGGCGGCGATGGGCGGCCGGGTGGAGGACGCCATCGAGATCGCGGCTTCGACCCCGGGTCCGGCCGCTGCGATCCTGCTGGCGGGGCTGCGCCGGATCAAGCACCTCACCCTGAACAAGGGCGAGCTGGAGCAGGTCATCTCGACCACCGGCGCGATCGAGCTGAGCTTCCTGGAGCGCGGTCTGGTCGTCCTCGCAACGATCGCCAACGTGGCCCCGCTCATGGGATTCCTGGGCACGGTGGCGGGCATGATCGTGGCCTTCGAGTCGATCGCGGCCGCGGGCGACGTGAATCCGGCGACGGTTGCGGGCGGAATCAAGGTGGCTCTGCTGACTACGGCGGCGGGGCTCACCATCGCGATTCCGGTCAACATCGGCTACAATTATTTCGTGTCGAGGATCGACAAGCTCGTCGTCGACATGGAGGAAAGCACCCAGAAGATCCTGAACATCGCCTGGGACATGGAGCGCGAAGGAAAACTCAGGGTTCTGTCCTGAGGCTTGAGCAGTTTTCGGGGCGGGTTCCTCTGGCGGAACCTTTGACCCCGCGGGTGGTAGCAAACAACAAGACGCAGCAAACAATCGGACGGGAGAGCACCCATGGCGGTTCTCGGCGGCAAGAAGTCCAAGGTCTCTGACGAGATCCCATCCTCGTCAATGGCCGACATCGCGTTCCTCCTTCTGATCTTCTTCCTGGTCACGACGACCTTCCCGAAGGACAAGGGACTCGCGATCGTCCTGCCCGAGCAGGGCGAGGAGCAGGAGGTCAGCCAGAAGAACATCCTCCACATCCTCATCAACCCCACGGGCGCCGTGACGATCCGGCGGGGCGAGAGTCAGCAGGAGCAGACGGTGCGTCCGAGCGACGTGGAGGCGATCTGGAGGCAGGACGTGGCCCAGAACGAGAATCTGATCGCCGCTGTAAAGACCCACCCCGATGCACCGTATCGTTTCATGATCGATGTCCTGGACGCCCTCCAGTCGGCGGGCTCCGAACGTATCTCGCTGCAGGTCCTGGAGTAGCGCGCAATGGTCAAAGGCGGAGGGTTGCAACGAAAGTCCAAGGCATCGCAGGAGATTCCATCCTCCTCGATGGCGGACATCGCGTTCCTGCTTCTGATCTTCTTCATGGTCTCCACCGTGTTCCAGAAGGACACGAACCGCCCCATCGAGTGGGCGCAGGCAGAGGCCACGGAGAAGATCGACCAGAAGCAGAAGAACATTCAGAACATCTGGCTTGATCCGAACGGCGACGTCTACATCAACGACGTGCAGACGTCGATGGAAGAGGTCAGCGCCATCATCGCTCCCATGTACCGGGTCAACCGCGAGCTGGTGGTATCGATCCGGTCGGACCGGACGGTGCCGTACCGCTACATCGACGCGGTGCAGCAGGAGCTGGTGGCAGCAGGTTTATTGAGGGTCGTGTTTGCGACCGAGTTGGAACAGGACATGACGAGGGAGAGACGATGAGCGAGCAAGTCGAACAACAGTCAATTGTCACGGAAACCGCCAACGACCGCTTCAAGAGTTCATTCTCGACGTGGTTCTGGGGCTCGATGATCACGGCCACGGTGTTTCATTTCGTGTTCTTTGCCTTCCTCAACTTCGGTGAGCCCGAGGATGTGAGCATGAGCATGGACGAGATCATCACCATGGACATCCCGCCCGAGATCGAGATTCCGCCGCCGCCCGAGGCGATCGCCCGCCCGGCCACGCCGGTGGTGACGAGCGCCACGATCGACGAGGACATCACGATCGCGCCGGTCACCTTCGACGAGAACCCGGTCGAGAACCTGCCGCCGCCGCCCGACGAGGTCGAGACGGACATCGGAGCGGCCCCGGTCTTCACGCCGTATACCGTGAAGCCCGACTACACGAACGCCAACGAAGTGCGGAGAGCGCTCGAGCGCGAGTATCCGCCGCTGCTGCGCGACGCCGGGATCGGCGGGACGACCATCGTGTGGTTCTTCATCGACGAGCAGGGCGTCGTGCAGAACCAGGTGGTGCAGAATAGTTCCGGGCACCAGGCGCTGGACGACGCCGCGTTGCGCGTGGCTCCGGTATTCAAGTTCACCCCGGCGCTGAACCGCGACAAAGCGGTTCCGGTCTGGGTGCAGCTTCCGATTACCTTCACTACCAAGTAGCGCGCTCGGCCGCCCAGGCGCGGGAACGCCCCGCCGGCCGAGTGGCCGGCGGGGCGTTCCCTTGTCCGGCTGCCACCTGACCCGAGTTGCGAAGCGAATGACAGGGCACGACCCCTACCACCGTGCTGTTGCGGAGAACCTGCCGCGCGTAGTGGAGCGGATCGCGGCGGCCGCCGAGCGAAGCGGTCGCGATCCGGGTGCGGTGCGGGTCGTGGCGGTCACGAAGGGGCATCCGCCCGGGGCGATCGAGGCCGCGCTCGCCGCGGGGCTGCGCGACATCGGCGAGAACCGCGTGGAGGAGCTGCAGTGGAAGGCGCCGCTCTTCGAGGCCGAGCCGGTGACCTGGCACGCGATCGGCCACATCCAGCGCCGCAAGGCGGCCGGTGCCGCCCGCCTCGCGGCCCTGATCCACAGCGTCGACTCCCTCCGCCTCGCCGAGAAGCTGTCGCGTCTCGGCGTGGCCGAGGGGCGGCGCATCCCCGTCCTCGTCCAGGTCAACGCCTCCGGCGAAGCCACCAAGGGCGGCTTCCCGGCGGCGCGTGCCCCGGACGAGGCCGTCGCCGGCATCGCACGGGTCGCGGGGCTGCCGGGCCTGCGCGTCGACGGCCTGATGACCATGGCCCCCTTCGTCGCCGACGAGCCCACCCTGCGCGCCACGTTCCGCACCACCCGCGCCGTGCTCGAGGCTGCGCGGGGGATCGACGGGGTCGAGGGGCGCGAGCTCTCGATGGGCATGTCGAACGACTATGAAACCGCAGTCGAGGAGGGAAGCACGATGGTGAGGTTGGGCACGACGTTGCTTGGGAGGCGGCCAGGATGAGCGGGGGCAGCGAGATGGACCGCATCCGCGAAGCCGCGCTGGCCGTGCAGAGCCGGGGGGCGGCCGCCCCCCGCGTGGGGATCATTCTGGGCACGGGGCTGGGGGGGCTGGCCGACGCGATCGAGGTCGACGCCGCGATCGACTACGAGGACCTGCCGCACTTCCCGGTGTCCACCGTCATGTCGCACCAGGGCAAGCTCATTCTGGGGACGCTCTCGGGGGTGCCCGTGGTGGCGATGCAGGGCCGCTTCCACCGCTACGAAGGTTACTCGCATCAGGAGATCGTCTTCCCGGTCCGGGTCATGCGGCTGCTCGGCGCCGACGCCCTGATCGTCTCGGCCGCGTGCGGCGGCATGAACCCGCTGTGGGGTCCGGGGGACCTCGTCCTTCTCGACGACCACATCAACTTCATGGGCGACAGCCCGCTGATCGGGCCCAACCTGGACGAGCTGGGTCCGCGCTTCCCGGACATGTCCGCGCCGTACGACCGCGGCCTGCGCGACGCTGCGGCGGCCGTGGCCATGGAGGAGCGGATCGCCGTGCGGCATGGTGTCTATGTTGCGGTGCCGGGGCCACAGCTCGAGACCCGCGCCGAGTACCGCATGCTGCGCGCGATGGGTGCGGATGTCGTGGGCATGTCGACCGTGCCCGAGGTCATCGCGGCGCGCCACATGGACATGCGGGTGCTTGCCATCGCCGTCATCACCGACCAGTGCCTTCCCGACGCGCTCGAGGAGGTGGACATCGAGAGAATCATCGCCACGGCGACCGCCGCCGGGCCGAAGCTGACGCGAGTGGTCGCAGGCGTCGTAAGCCGCATGGCCGACGAGCCGGCTGTTCTCCGCGCCTTGGACACCCCCGCGGCCGGGCAAACCCACCCCGCGGGCGAAGGCGCCGGTGACCCCGCCTCGGAGCCCGTCTCCTGATGCGCTACCCCGCACGCCCCGCGACCCTCGTCGCGCTCGAAGAGGCCGTCCTCGAACGATGGCGCGAGGAGGACACCTTCCGCCGCACCCTCGAGGCCACCGCGGACGGCGAACAGTTCGTCTTCTACGAGGGCCCGCCCACCGCGAACGGCCGCCCCGGCCTGCACCACATCATCAGCCGGGCGATCAAGGACCTGGTGTGCCGCTATCAGACGATGCTCGGCCGCCACGTCACGCGCATCGCGGGCTGGGACACCCATGGCCTCCCCGTCGAGATCGAGGCGCAGAAGCAGCTCGGGATCGAGGACAAGCGCGAGATCGAGGAGCGGGGCATCGGCTGGTTCAACGAGCGCTGCAAGGAGTCGGTCTTCACCTACAAGGACGAGTGGGAGCGCTTCTCGGAGCGGATCGGCTACTGGCTGGACTACTCGCGGCCGTACGTCACCTTCCACGCCGAGTACGTCGAGTCGATCTGGTGGCTCCTGAAGCAGATGGCCGACAGGGGGCTGCTGTACAAGGGCCACAAGGTCGTGCCGTGGTGCCCATCCGACCAGACCGTGCTGTCGTCCCACGAACTCTCGCTAGGATACCGCGACGTGAAGGATCCGTCGCTGTGGGTCACCCTCGAACTCCTCGACGGATCGGGGCGCCACCTGCTGGTGTGGACGACGACGCCGTGGACGCTGGTGTCGAACGCGGCGCTGGCCGTGCACCCGGAGATCGAGTACGTGGAGGTCGAGGACGCGGGCAAGCGGCTGATTCTGGCGCGGATGCGGGCAGAAGCGCTCTTCGGGGAGGATCGGATCGGCGGCGCAGTGCCTGCTTCGGAGCTCGTGGGGGCGAGGTACAGGCGTCCGTTCGAGTTGATTCCGGCCGACCGGGTGCGGGGGCGCGCGTGGGAGATCGTCACCGGCGACTTCGTGTCGGACGAGGAGGGGTCGGGGATCGTGCACATGGCGCCCGCGTACGGCGCGGACGACTACGAGGCGGGCAGGGAGTTCGGCCTCGCGGTCATGGAGCCGGTGCAGAGCGACGGCACTTTCGCGGCGGACCTGTCGCTGATCGGCGGGAAGTTCTTCAAGGACGCCGACGAGCACCTCGTGCGCGACCTGGAGGAGCGCGGCCTGGTCTTCGCCTGCACGAGCGAGTCGCACTCGTATCCGCACTGCTGGCGCTGCGACGCTCCGCTGGTCTACATGGCCCGGCACAGCTGGTTCGCGCGCACCTCGACGCTTCGGGACGACTTGCTGGCGAACAACGCACAGGTCAACTGGTATCCGGCGCAGGTCGGCGAGGGGCGCTTCGGGGAGTGGCTGAAGGGGAATGTGGACTGGGCGCTCTCGCGCGACCGCTACTGGGGCACGCCGCTGCCGGTCTGGGTGTCCGAGGACGATCCGGAGAACGTGGAGTGGATCGGGAGCTTCGGGCAGCTCGCCGAGAAGGTAGGGGAGCTGCCGGAGGACTTCGATCCGCACCGCCCCTTCATCGACGAGATCACCTGGCGCTGCCCCGAGACCGGATCGGTCATGCGGCGCAGCCCGGAGGTGATCGATGTCTGGTTCGACTCGGGCGCAATGCCGTGGGCGCAGTGGCACTACCCCTTCGAAAACGTGGAGGAGTACGAGCGCCACTTCCCGGCGGACTTCATCTGCGAGGCGGTGGATCAGACGCGCGGATGGTTCTACTCGCTCCACGCGATCTCGACGATGCTCGGCCTGGGCCCGGTCTTCCGCAACGTGATCGTCAACGACCTGATCCTGGACGCGCAGGGGCGGAAGATGTCGAAGTCGAAGGGCAACGTGGTCGACCCGTGGGACGCGGTCGCGGATCACGGGGCCGACGGCGTGCGCTGGTACATGGTCACGGTCAGCAATCCGTGGCTGCCGACCCGCTTCGACCCGGATGGGGTGCGAGAGTCGGCGGCGCGCTTTTTCGACACGCTGCTCAACACGTACCGGTTCTTTGCGCTGTACGCGAACCTGGAGGACTGGGGGCCGGGGGGCGCCGTCCCGGAGGCGCCGTCCCGGCCCCCGCTCGACCGCTGGCTCCTCTCGCGGCTGAACCGGCTGATCCGCACGGTCCGCGCCGAACTCGACGGCTACAATCCCACGCGCGCCTACCGGGCCGTGGCCGCATTCGTCGACGGCGAGCTCTCGAACTGGTACGTGCGGCGCTCCCGCTCGCGTTTCTGGGGCAGCGCCGATGCGGCCGACTCGGCGGCGGCCTTCGCGACCCTGCACGAGGCGCTTCGCGTCACGGCGTTGCTCATCGCGCCGGTCACGCCCTTCACCTCCGATTGGCTCCACCGCGCGCTGACGGGCCGTTCCAGCCACACGGAGCCCTTCCCGGAGGCCGATGAAGCGCTGATCGACGGCGCACTCGAGGCCGACATGGCCCACGTCCGCACCCTCAGCACCCTGGGCCGGGCCGCGCGTGAGGAGGTGGGCATCCGTGTGCGGCAGCCGCTTGGGCGCCTGCTCGCGGTAATCCCCGGCGCGCCGCCTGCCGATGACGTGCTGGCGCTGCTGCGCGACGAGATCAACGTCAAGAGGGTCGAGTTCGCGGCTTCGTCCGAGGGGCTGGTGACGCTGGCCGCACGTCCCGACTTCCGTGCGCTCGGCAAGCGCTTCCGCAAGCTCACCCAGGAGGCGGCCGCGCAGGTCCGGGGCCTGGGCGGCGAGGCGTTGGCGACCGTGCGCGGGGGCGGCACCGCGCGCATCACGGTGGCCGGCGAGTGGCACGAGGTCGGCGCGGAGGACATGGAGGTGGTGGAGGAGGCGCAGGGCGACTGGGTGGTGCGCAGCGAGGGCCGCTGCACGGTCGGCCTCGATCCCGCCATCAGCGCCGAGTTGAGGATGGAGGGGCTGGCGCGGGAGCTGGTCAGCCGCATCCAGCGCCTGCGCCGCGACTCGGGCCTCGCGGTGACCGACCGAATCCGCCTCGGGATCGCCGGCGGAGACTTGGTGCGCGCGACCGCCCGCGAGCACGGCGATGCGATCGCGCGCGAGACCCTCGCCGTCGTGATGGAGATCGGTGCGCGGCTGGACGGCTACGACCACCGGAAGGAGGGCGGGCTGGACGGGGAGGCCGCGGGGTGGGGGCTCTCCGTCGCGGCGGCGCCTTGATTCGGCACCGATGGGTCGCGGACCCCGGCGCCGGCGGTCGCGTCGACAGCTACGTGGCTGAAGCGCTGGGTCTCTCTCGCAGCCGGGTGGCGGCCCTGGTGGCGGCAGGCGACGTCCTGGTCGATGGCCGCGTGCCGAAGAAGTCCGAGCCGGTCAGCCCCGGCGAGGAGCTGGAGGTGCGGGTCCCCGAGCCGGTCCCCGCCACCGCCGAGCCGCAGGATATCCCGCTGAAGATCGTGTTCGAGGACGGGGAGCTGGTTGTCGTCGACAAGCAGGCCGGGCTGGTGGTGCATCCCGCGCCGGGGCATCCCGGCGGGACGCTGGTCAACGCGCTCCTGCACAATGTGGGCGACCTGGCGGGGATCGGCGGGACGCTCCGCCCCGGGATCGTGCACCGGCTGGACCGCGACACCTCGGGGCTGATGGTGGTGGCGAAGAGCGACCGTGCGCACCAGGCGTTGTCGGCCGCGCTGAGGGCGCGCAGCGTGAAGCGCACCTACCTGGCCGCGCTGTGGGGGACGCTGAGCGAGCCGAGCGTGGTGGTGGACCAGCCGATCGCGAGGCATCCGCGCGACCGCGTCCGGATGGCGGTGGTGGCGGGGGGGCGGCGGGCGCGCACCCGGTTCCGGCACCTGGAGCGGTGGGAGGCCGCATCGCTGTGCGAGGCCGAGCTCGACACCGGGCGCACGCACCAGATCCGCGTGCATGCGGCGGCGGTCGGCCACCCGGTGGTGGGCGACACGCTGTACGGGGCGGGGCGCGAGCGCGGGTTCGCGGGGCCGCAGCGGCCGTGGGCGATGGCGCTCGCGAGGCGGACCGCGCGCCAGTTCCTCCACGCGCACCGCCTGGCGTTCGATCATCCGGTCACCGGCCGGACGATGAGCTTCGAGGCGCCGCTCCCGCCCGATCTCGCCGCGGTGCGCGACTGGGCGCTGGCCGGGGCATAGGATGGGTTGGGCGGCGCAGCGGCGGGTCGGAATCGCGGCGCTCATGTTATGCATGATTGCTGTGCATGCACAGCTTGATGGTGCAACAGTGCCGCCCGCACAGCAGGACAGCACATCCCTGTGGCGGACCCTGGAGGGCAGATCCGTCACGGCCCGCTACCAGGGGCGCGATTCCCTGAGGGCTGCGCGCGCAGTGGCGACGCTGGACGCCATCGGAGAGCTTCCCGCCCTCGGCTCGCGCAGCGGGTCGGTCGATCTGCACGTCACCCTCACCGTCGCTCCAACCCGCGAGGTGATGGATTCGCTGGTGGGCGGGCGCGTTCCCGAGTGGGCGGGCGCCGTGGCGATCTCCGAGCGAATGGAAATGATCGTGCCGAGCGGGGGCTTCTGGCCCGGCCCCCGCGAGGAGGAGGTGCGGGTGCTCCGCCACGAGTGGGCCCACCTCGCGCTCGCCCACGAACTGGGCCGGCTGCGGATCCCCCGGTGGTTCAACGAGGGCTATGCGGAGTGGGCGGCGGGCAGCTGGCGGGACAACGGAAGCCTCAACCTGGGTCTCGCGCTGGCCTTCGGGGACACGCCGCCGCTCGACTCCCTCGTCCTGGGCTGGCCGCGCGACCGCGTGTCGGCGGAGGTGGCCTACCTGCTGTCGGCGTCCGTCATCCAGTACCTGGTCGAGTCGAGCGGCGTCGAGGGGCTGGAGGCGTTCATCGCGGAGTGGAAGCGCGGGAGTTCATTCGACGGTGCGACGCGCGTCGTCTACGGCGCGACTCCGGGCCAGCTCGAGACCGATTGGCGCGGGTGGGTGAAACGGCGGTACGGGTGGCTGGTGGTGCTCTCGCACTCCGCGGTCTTCTGGACGGTTCTGGTGGCTGCCCTGGCGGCGATGTTCCTGGTCCGGCGACGCTACCGCCGCGAGCAGATGGCGCGTCTGCGGGCGGGCGAACCGCCGGACACGCCGGAGTACTGGACGGACGGCTGAGGCGGCCCGCTCCGGGCGGCTCCCCGGTTGACCTCCGTCCCCTGTCTCGGTAGCGTCCCATGATGGCGCGACAAAGGCAGAAACGCGGCTCCGAGCCGACGCTGAAGTTCTCGAAGATCAACCTCTGGTTCGCCGTCGGCGGATTGGCGACGATCGGGCTCGGCTACTACCTCCTGGCGCAGGGGTCGATCACGATGGCCCCGGTCCTCCTGGTCCTGGGCTACGTCGTGCTGCTGCCCCTCGCGATCATCCTCTGATGGGCGGACCCGTCCTGATGGGCGGCCTGTCGCGGGGCCTCCCGTCCCTGTGCGCGCCAGGCCTTGCCGCCGCGCTGTTCCTCGGCGCTGCACCGCAGCTTGCCGCGCAGGATGCGGAGTGGAGCTGCCCCGACCCCGCATCTGTGATCGGCGGCATCGAGGGCACCCTCGCGCACGTCCGCTACCTCGCCGACGACCGGCTGGAGGGCCGTGCCGTCGCGACCCGCGGCGAGCGGTGCGCCGGCGACTACATCGCCGCCCGGTTCGAGTCGCTCGGCCTGCAACCGGGCGGGGAGGACGGCACGTGGTTCCAGAGCTGGACCGTCGCCAGCGACACCCCCCACGGCGGCGCGGTGCACGGCGAAGCGCGCAACGTCATCGCCGTCCTCCCGGGCTCCGACCCCCACGGCGCGCAGTCGCTGGTAATCGGCGCGCACTACGACCACCTGGGGTTCGGCGGCTTCGGGTCGCTCTCGCCCGACCAGACGGGGGAGGTGCACAACGGCGCCGACGACAACGCATCGGGCACGGCCGTGCTGATCGAGGCCGCCCGCGCGCTCGCGTCCGGCCCGCCACTGGCGCAGGACATCGTCTTCATCGCATTCACCGGCGAGGAGCGCGGCCTGTGGGGATCCGCCCACTTCGCGTCCTCGCCGCTGCTCAACGTCGACGCCACGGTCGCCATGCTCAACCTCGACATGGTGGGCCGCGTCCGCGACGGCGTGCTGGCCGTGCTGGGAACCGGCACCGCCGAGGAGTGGGAGGCCACCCTCGAGCGCGCAAACGCCCGCATCGACGCGCCCCTCGACCTCCGCTTCAACAGGGACGGATTCGGCGCCTCCGACCACACCTCGTTCTATGCGCGGGGGATCCCGGTCCTGCATTTCTTCTCCAACACGCACCCCGATTACCACCGCGTCGAGGACGACTGGGAGCTGGTCAACGCCGAAGGGATGGACCAGGTCACCGCACTCGTCACGGCGGTGGTGCGCGATGTCGTTCCGGCTTCGGGCCTCGCCTCGCTGACCCCGGTGGAGGGTGCGGGGAATCCGCACGGTGTCCAAGCGGGTGACGCCAGCAGCATGCGCAGCGGCTTCCGGGTGCGGCTCGGGACCATCCCGGACTATTCGCGCGAGTCCGGCGGCATGGCGATCACCGCGGTGCGCGCCGGAAGCCCGGCGGCCGAGGTTGGCATGCGGGGCGGGGACATCATCGTCGGATTCGGCCCGCACGAGGTGGATGACGTCTACGACTACATGGCGGCGCTGGGGGAGTTCGACCCGGGCGACGAGGTCGAAATCGTGGTGCTTCGGGACGGCGAGCGGATGTCGTTCAAGGTTGTGCTGGCAGCCGGCGGAGGCTGAGGGGGCAGTCCAGGGCTGCGGACCACGTCATCGGGCCGGGTCGTGTCCGGTCCGCAGGCTCCGGTTTCGAGGACAGGAATCGGTCGGAAATCGACCGCCATCACCTGGACCTCGTACCCTTGCAAAGCACACCGGTCTCCAGCAATTTCCATGGTGTGAGTGTCTGTTAACTTAAAGCACGTGGGAGTTCAGATCCGCCCACTGAGACCGTATTGGCCGGCATGACGAAACTCGTCCCAGCGCTCCTGCTCGCAGTGGCTGTCCCGTCGATCCTCGCTACGAGGAGCGATGCACCCACCGTTGCCGACCAGCGAGGGGGCGTTTTCGATGTGGGTGACTTCGTGGCGGCGGGCAGGGACGCCGCCAACGACGACCTCGTCCAGCAGTACTGCGTGCGCTGCCACAACGAGCGCCGACTGCTCGGCAACATGTCGCTCGAGGAGTTCGACGCCGCCAATCCGGTTGCCAACGCGCCGATTGCCGAGAGGATGATCCGCAAGCTCCGGGCCGGCATGATGCCGCCTCCAGGAGTCAGCCGCCCGCCGCAGGAAGAGATCACGGCCTTCGTCACCCGGCTCGAGCAGGACCTCGACGGGGCCGCCGCGCGCAACCCGAACCCGGGGAGCCGCACCTTCCAGCGCCTCAACCGCGCGGAATACGCCGCCGCGATCCACGATCTCCTCGGCATCGACATCGACGCGTCGGGCTACCTTCCGAACGAGACCGTCAGCGCGGGCTTCGACAACATCGCCGACGTGCAGAACCTGTCGGCGACGCTGCTGGAATCGTACCTGACCGCGGCGAGCGAGGTGAGCCGCCTGGCGCTGGGCGACGCGAATGCGACCCCGTCCGAGGCCACTTACGAGGTGTCGCGGTACGCAGAGCAGCGCGAGCACGTTCCCGGCGCGCCGTTCGGGACCCGCGGCGGGATTTCGGTCATCCACAACTTCGTGGCCGACGGGGATTACTTCTTCCGGCTGGCCTTCCAGCACGAGTCGACCGGGAACTTCTTCGGCCAGACCGCGCCGTTCGACGAAGAGATCGAGGTGTCGATCGACGGCGTCCGCGTGGCGCTCATCCCGCTCGACCGGTGGATGCACCGCCAGGATCCGGGCGGCGTGGAGGTCGTCACCGAGCCGATTGCGGTGACCGCCGGGCCGCACCGGGTGTCGGCAGCCTTCATCAAGGTCACCGAGGGGCCTGTGGAGGATTTGACTTCGCCCCACGAGTGGTCGCTCGCGGACAAGAAGATCGGGTACTCCTACGGGATCACCGGCGTGCCGCACCTTCGGGACATGACGATCGGCGGCCCGTACAACGTCACCGGGATCACGCGCACGCCGGCGTGGGAGCGTGTGATGACCTGCCGCCCGTCCAGTCCCGCCGATGAACCGGGCTGCGCGCGCCGGATCGTCGAGGGGCTCGCCACGCAGGCCTTCCGCCGCCCGGTCAGCGGCGCCGAGGTCGATGGGCTCATGGACCTTTACGAACAGGGCGCCGCCGAGGGCGGTTTCGACATCGGTGTGCGGACCGCCCTGCAGGGAATCCTCGCGAGCCCCGATTTCGTCTTCCGCTTCGAAGAGACGGAGGCGGGCAGCGCGGCCCACGGCGGGATGCGCCCGATCAGCGATGTCGCGCTTGCCTCGCGCCTGTCCTTCTTCCTGTGGGGACGCCTCCCCGACCAGGAGCTGATCGACGTCGCCGCGGGCGGCGGCCTGTCCGATCCCGGCATGCTCCAGGCCCAGGTCGAACGGATGCTCGCCGACCCCCGCGCCGAGGCCCTGGGCACCCGCTTCGGCGCGCAGTGGCTGCGCCTCCAGGACCTGGACAAGGTGCACCCCGACGCGCTCCGCTATCCGGATTTCTACGACCAGCTGGCGCGCGACATGCGCAGGGAAACCGTTGCCTTCTTCAACGGCCTCGTGCGCGACGACGGAACCCTCTGGGATCTGCTCACCGCCGACTACTCGTACATGAACGAGCGGCTGGCCAGGCACTACGGCATCCCCGGGGTCACCGGCGAGCACTTCCGCCGGGTGCAGTACACGGAAGAGGCCAGGCGCGGAATTCTCGGCCACGGCAGCATCCTCACCCTCACTTCTCACGCCAACCGCACTTCGCCCGTGCTGAGGGGGAAGTGGGTGATGGAAGTGTTGATGGGAACGCCCCCGCCTCCGCCGCCACCCGACATTCCGGAGCTCGAGGCGACCGCCGAAGCGACGGACGGCCGCTTTCTCACGGTGCGCGAGCGACTCGAACAGCACGCCGCGAATCCGACCTGCAACTCCTGCCACCGCTTCATCGACCCCATCGGGATCGCGCTCGAGAACTTCGATGTCACGGGGACGTGGCGGGTGCGCGACACCGGAACGCCGGTCGAGACGCTGGGCGAACTCTACGACGGGACGCCGCTGGAGGGACCCGGCGACCTGCGGGAGGCCCTGCTCAGGCGCCCGGAAACGCTGTCCAGGAACTTTACCCGGAATCTGATGGCCTACGCCCTCGGGCGGAGGATCGAGTACTACGACATGCCGGCCGTGCGCAGCGTTGCGAAGGCGGCCGGAGAGGACGGCTACCGCCTGGCGGCGTTCGTCAGGGAGGTGGTGCGGAGCGATCCGTTCCGGATGACGAAGGCCGACGTGGTGGTGGAACAACCCGCTGAACGCGAGGGGTCCCGCTGAGGGCCAACCTGAGGAGACAAAGTCATATGCAATACCTGACGGGTGCAACGATTCCCCGCAGGACCTTTCTGAAGGGTGTCGGCGCCTCCATTTCGCTTCCGTTCCTCGACGCCATGGTGCCGGCGGGGCGGGGCTTGAGCGCGGCGGCCGAGGGTCCGACCCGGCTGGTCGCCATCGAAATGGTGCACGGCGCGGCGGGCAGCAACGCCTGGGGCAGGACGCAGAACTACTGGTCGCCGGCCGCGGCCGGGCGCGAATTCGATCTGTCGCCAAGCGCGCTGAGCCCGCTGGAGTCCTTCCGGGACTATCTGACGATCGTGAGCGACACCGACATCGAGCCCGCCGAGGCTACGAAGCCGAAGGAGATCGGTGGCGACCACTTCCGTTCCAGCGCGACCTTCCTCACCCAGTCGCATCCGCGCCAGACAGAGGGGTCCGACATCTTCGTCGGGGAGTCGCTCGACCAGATGTTCGCCAAGCGCTTCGGGCAGGACACGCCGATTCCGTCGATGCAGCTCTGCATTGAGAACGTGGACCAGTCGGGCGGGTGCGCGTACGGCTACGCGTGCGTTTATACCGACACGATCAGCTGGGCTTCGCCGACCGATCCGCTGCCGATGGTGCGGGATCCGCGCGTGGCCTTCGACCAGCTCTTCGGCGCTGGCGGGAGCCCCGAGGAGCGGGCGGCGCGCCGTCGCGTGAACAAGAGCATTCTGGACTTCATCACCGGGCGGGTGTCGCAGTTGAAGCGACAGCTCGGGCCGGCCGACATGATTCGCCTGGACCGCTACCTCGAGCACGTGCGGGAACTGGAGCGGCGGATCGAGCAGGTGGAGTTGCAGAACGCCAGCGGCGAGGGCCGCGAACTGCCCGAGGCGCCGGCCGGGGTGCCCGACTCTTTCCGCGAGCATGTCCAGCTGATGTTCGACCTCCAGGCGCTGGCCTTCGCGTCCGACGTGACGCGGGTGTTCTCGTTCAAGATGGGGCGCGACTCGTCGGCCCGCGTCTTCCCGGAGAGCGGGGTCGAGAAGCCGTTCCACCCGGCGTCGCACCACGGCGGCAACGAGAACAACATTACCGACTTCGCGCAGATCAACCGGTATCACGTGGGGATGCTGCCGTACTTCCTGGAGAAGCTCGAGAGCACCATGGAGGGTGACGCGCACCTGCTCGACCGGACGATGATCATCTACGGCTCTCCCATGGGGGACCCGAACATCCACAACCACAAGCGCTGCCCGCTCTTCGTGGTCGGGGGGGCGAACGGCGGGCTTGAGGGCAACCTGCACCTGCGGGCGGCCCCGGGCACGCCGATGGCGAACGTCATGCTGAGCCTGGCCCACAAGCTCGGGCTCGACGACATGAAGCAGTTCGGGAACAGCACCTCCGACTTTTCCCTGACGGTGTAGCGGCGAAAGGCGCGCCGATGAGAGCGAGGCGAGGGACGCGTGGAACGGCGGTCCGCGGGCGTGCCCTGCGCATGAACGGGTGGGTTTCCGCGCTGCTGCTGGCCGCGTTGCTCCCGGTGTGGGGGGGCACGGACAGTCCGGTGGCCGACGCGGCGATGCGTGGCGACGTGGCGGCGGTTCGCACGCTGATTGCCGACGGCGCGGACGTCGACGCGGCCCAGGGCGACGGCATGACCGCGCTGCACTGGGCGGCGAGCAATCGGGATCCGGGTCTGGCCGGCGTGTTGCTGGCCGCGGGTGCCGATGTGGGCGCGGGAACCCGGATCGGGCACTACACGCCGTTGCATGTCGCGGCGCAGGCCGGGGCGGGAGAGGTCGTGGAGATCCTGCTCGGCGCGGGGGCCGACCCCGAAATGCCCCTCACCGCGGGCGGCGGCGCGCGTCCTCTTCACCTCGCGGGTGCCTCGGGCGACGCGCGGTCCGTCGCGGCACTGGTGGCTGCGGGAGCGGATGTCGACGCGACCGAGGAGTCGTGGGGGCAGACCGCGTTGATCTTTGCCGCGTCGAAGGGCAGGACCGCGGTCGTGCGGACGTTGCTGGAGGCGGGTGCCGATCCGGCCGTCCACACCAGCGTCATGGATGTCACCTCGCGCGCCGTGTACGATCGGATCGAACGCTCCGAACGCAACAGGCGGATCCGGGAGGGACAGCGGTGGGGACCCGAGATCGCCGCCGAGGTGCGCCTGGCGCATGAGGAGGAGAGCCGCCGCCGCATGCTCGCCGAGGCAGCGTCGGCGGAGGAGGCCGAGACCCGCATGATCGAGGAGCCGGAGCCGCTTTCCTACGGCGAACTGGTCGGTGGGCACGGCGGCCTCACAGCGCTGCTGCACGCGGCCCGCGAAGGTCACGCCGAGACTGCGCTGGCGCTCATCGAGGGCGGTGCCGACATCAATCAGGTCAGTGCGGGCGACGGTACCGGTCCAATGCTGATGGCCACGATCAACGGCCACTACGACCTCGCCATGCGCTTCCTCGAACTCGGCGCCGATCCCACCATCGCCAGCCACGCGGGCGTCACACCCCTGTTCGCGGCGATCAACACGCACTGGGCGCCCAAGTCACGCTACCCCCAGCAGCACATCTACATGCAGCAGGACCATACGTACCTCGAGGTCATGCGGAAGCTGCTCGAAGCCGGTGCAGACCCCAACGTGCGTCTCGCCAAGCACCTCTGGTTCATGTCGTACAATTTCGACCTGTTGCAGATCGACGCGAAGGGCGCGACACCGTTCTGGCGGGCGGCCTACGCGCTGGACGTGGAAGCGATGAAGCTGCTGGTCGCGCATGGCGCCGACCCCTCCATCCCGACCGAGAATGTCCCGTCACGCCGCTACGGCAGGCGAGGGGACGAAACCGATCATTCGGGGCTGCCCCCGGTGCCGGTCGGCGGGCCCGCGGTCTATCCCATTCACGCGGCGGCCGGGGTGGGTTACGGCCAGGGATTCGCCGGCAATGCGCACCGCCACGTGCCCGATGCCTGGATTCCGGCCGTGCGCTATCTGGTCGAGGAGCTGGACGCGGACGTGAACGCCCGCGACAAGGACGGTTACAGCCCCGTGCATCATGCGGCGGCCCGGGGCGACAACGAACTGATCCTGTATCTGGTGGAACAGGGGGCCGACGTCACGCTGGTCAGCAGGCAGGGGCAGACGACGGTCGACATGGCCAACGGGCCCGTGCAGCGGATTCAGCCATTTCCCGAGACCATCGCGCTGCTCGAGAGTCTCGGTGCGGTGAACAATCACAACTGCGTTTCCTGTTGAGACGGCGATGCTGAAGTACGCGGCTCCCGTGACGGCGGCCAGCGCTGTCGCCGTCGGTATCGGGTTGTCGCTTGGCCCTGGGCCCTCAGTCGGGGTCTCGCGCGAGTCGGCTGATCTGCTGCGCGCGCCGTCGGACCACGCACTCGCTGCTCTCGCCGATGGCGGATCCCCCACCGACAACGAGGTCATCCAGCAATACTGCGTGCGCTGCCACAACCAGCGGCGCCTGCTCGGCAACATGTCGCTGGAGGAGTTCGACGCGACCGAAGCACCGGCGAACGGCGAGCTGGCCGAGAAGATGATCCGCAAGCTGCGCGCCGGGCTGATGCCCCCGCCCGGCACAAGCCGGCCCGACGAAGAAACCCTGGGCGGTCTGGTCGAGTCGCTCGAAGGGCAAATGGACCGCGCCGCTGCTGCGAACCCCAACCCGGGGCACCGCACCTTCCAGCGCCTCAATCGGGCCGAATACCAGGCTTCGATCCGCGACCTGCTCGACCTGGAAATCGACCCGGGCGCGTTCCTCCCACTCGATACCAAGAGCGCCAACTTCGACAACATCGCCGACGCGCAGCTCCTCTCCGCCACCCTGACCGACGGCTACCTGAGGGCCGCGGCCGAGATCAGCCGTCTCTCGATCGGCGACCCCCACGTCACGGCGAGCGAGTCGACCTATCGCGTTTCGCGCTGGGACTCGCAGGCGGAAAGGGTGGAAGGCGCGCCCTACGGCACACGCGGCGGCGTCTCCGTGCGGCACAACTTCCCCGCCGACGGCTACTACGGCTTCCGTGTGTCGTTCCACCACGAGACCACGGGCGCGCTCGTCGGCAACGGGCGCAACGCCCTCCACACCGAGGACGGCGAGCCGGAGCTGCTCGAGATTTCGATCGACGGTGAGCGGGCGGCGCTCCTCGAGGTCAACCGCTGGATGCACACTTCAGATCCAGACGGGGTGAACATTCGCTCCGAGCGCGTCTTCGTGCGGGCCGGACCGCGCCAGGTGTCGGCGGCGTTCATCCGGCGCTCGGAGGGGCCCCTGCAGGACCTGATTTCGCCGCACGACTGGTCGCTGGCGAGTACGAGCATCGCCGGGACCTACGGCTTCACGGTCCTGCCGCACCTGCGCGACCTGGCGATCGGCGGGCCGTACGACCCGCAGGGCGTCTCCGACACGCCTAGCCGCGCGGCGGTGTTCTCGTGCCGTCCCGCCGAGGGGGCCGCCGCGGCGGAGGCCCGCGATTGCGCGCAGGAGATCGTCACCCGGCTGGCCACCCGCGCCTATCGCCGCCCGTTGACCGACGCCAACCTGGCAGGGCTGATGGGCCTGTACGACGCGGGCGCCGAGGCCGAGGGCTTCGAGGGCGGGGTGCGCACAGCGCTCGAGGGCATGCTGGCCAGCCCGCACTTCATATTCCGGATCGAGGAGCCGACCGCGGACGGAGCGGGGCAGGGCGCCTACAGGCTCAGCGACCACGACCTCGCCGCCCGGCTCTCCTTCTTCCTTTGGGGCACGGGGCCCGATGAGGCGCTCATGGCGGCGGCCCGCGATGGCCGGCTGTCGGATCCGGCGACGCTCGGCGACCAGGTGCACCGCATGCTGCGCGACTCCCGCTCCACGGCCCTTTCGACCCGGTTTGCGGGCCAGTGGCTGCGCCTGCAGGACCTCGAGAAGATCCAGCCCGACGTGCGCGTCCAGCCGGACTTCGACGAGCCGCTCAAGCGCGCGATGCTCGAGGAGACCGAGATCTTCTTCGACAACCTGATCCGCGAAGACCGCTCGGTGATGGATCTCTACACCGCCGACTACACCTTCGTGAACGAGCGTCTGGCTCGCCACTACGGCATCCCCGACATCGCCGGCGAGCGCTTCCGGCGCGTCAGCTACCTCGGCGAGGAGCGGCGCGGCCTGCTGGGTCACGGGAGCATCCTCACCCTCACCTCGCACGCCGGGCGCACGTCGCCGGTACTGCGCGGCAAGTGGGTGATGGAGGTCCTCCTGGGCACACCGCCGCCTCCGCCCCCGCCCGACGTCCCGGAGCTGGAGGAGGAAGCGGTGGAGGACGGCCGTCTCCTGACGGTGCGCGAGCGGCTCGAGATGCACGCGGCCAACCCGACCTGCAACTCCTGCCACCGCATGATCGACCCGATCGGCCTCGCCCTCGAGAACTTCGACGTGTCGGGCGCGTGGCGAATCAAGGAGCAGGGCATGCCGGTCGACGCGGCCAGCGACTTTTACGACGGCACGCCGATCGCATCTCCCTCCGATCTGCGCGCGGCCCTGCTGAAGCGGCCCGAGCCGCTGGTCCGCACCTTCACCGAGAACCTCATGGCGTATGCGCTGGGGCGCCGATTGGAGTATTATGACATGCCGGCCGTGCGCAGGATTTCGCGCATGGCCGCCGAAGAGGATTACCGCGTATCCGCATTCATCGTCGGGGTGGCGAGCAGCGACGCCTTCCTCATGAAGGCCGCGCCGGTCGTGGTCGACGAAGAACCGGTGAACGGAAACGGAGGCTGAACGCGATGCACGTCATTACCGGACGGCACCTGCCACGCCGGACGTTCCTGCGCGGCCTCGGAGCCACGGTTGCGCTGCCCTTCCTGGACGCCATGGCCCCGGCGCGCGAACGGTGGGCGGTCACCCGGGCGCGGACCGCTTTGGACCGCACCCGTCTCGTCGCGATCGAGATGGTCCACGGCTCGGCGGGGAGCAACGCGTGGGGCGCGACCCAGCACCTCTGGTCACCCCCCGAGGCGGGCCGCGGCTTCGACTTCGGGCCTAGCGTGCTCAGCTCTCTGGAACCGTATCGGGACTACCTCACGATCATCAGCGATACCGACGTGGAGGGCGCCGAGGCGCGCAAGCCCAAGGAGATCGGCGGCGACCACTTCCGCTCCAGCGCCACCTTCCTTACCCAGGCCCACCCCAAGCAGACCGAGAGCTCCGACGTCTGGGTCGGCCCCTCGATCGACCAGCTGTACGCCCAGCGCTTCGGCCAGGACACGCCGATCCCTTCCATGCAGCTCTGCATTGAGAACGTGGATCAGGCCGGCGGGTGCGCGTACGGCTACGCCTGCGTCTACACCGACACCATCTCGTGGGCGGCCCCGGACCAGCCCCTCCCCATGGTGCGGGACCCGCGCGTCGCCTTCGACCAGCTCTTCGGCGCGGGCGGCACGCCCGAGGCGCGCGAGGCACGGCGGAGAACCAGCGCCAGCATCCTCGACTTCATCGTCGGCGAGGTGAACGCGCTCAAGCGGGAGCTGGACCCGGTCGACGGGCGGCGGGTCGACCGCTACCTGACCGACATCCGCGAGATCGAGCGGCGAATCGAGCGGGTGGTGGCGAGGAATGAGAGCGGCGAGCAGCGCGAGCTTCCCGGCGCCCCGGCGGGCGTGCCCGATTCGTTCGACGAGCACGTCAAGCTGATGTTCGACCTGCAGGCGCTCGCCTTCCAGGCCGATGTAACCGGGATCTTCTCATTCAAGATGGGCCGCGACGCCTCCAGCCGGGTCTACCCGGAGAGCGGGGTCGACAAGGGATTCCACCCGTCTTCGCACCACGGTGGCAGGCCCGACGCCGTCCTCGAGTTTGCCGAGATCAACCGGTACCACGTGGGGCTGATGCCGTACTTCCTGGACCGGCTCGCCGGCATCCAGGAGGGCGACGGCAGCCTGCTCGACAAGACGATGGTCGTCTACGGTTCGCCGATGGGCGATTCAAATGTGCACAATCACAAGCGCTGTCCGCTCTTCGTGGTCGGAGGCGCGAACGGCCGCATGGACGGCGACCTTCACCTGCGGGCGAACGCCGGAACGCCCATGGCCAACGTCATGCTCAGCCTGATGCACAAGCTGGGGATGGACGACATGAAGAGCTTCGGCAACAGCACCGGGGCCTTCCCGCTTTCGGTATGAGGACCGTATGAAGACGGCGCGCGTCGACCTGATCGGAGCCGTGGTGCTGGCCGCGCTGGTGAGCGTGGCGGCGGCACCCCGCGGCGAGTCCCCCGTGGCCGACGCCGCCATGCGCGACGATGTGGCGGCCGTGCGGGCCCTGCTGGCCGACGGCGCCGACGTGAACACGCCCCGGGGCGACGGCATGACCGGGCTGCACTGGGCGGCGCTCAACGGCAGCGTGGAGATTGCCGGCCTGCTCATCGGCGCCGGTGCCGATCTCGAAGCGGCGACCCGCATCGGCGCCCATACGGCCCTGCACGTGGCGGCGAAGGAAGGGAACGGCGATATCGTCGTGATCCTGGCCGAAGCGGGGGCGAATGTGGCGGCCGTCACCGAAACGGGAGCCAGCCCGCTTCACTTCGCCGCGGCGGCGGGGGATGTGCGCGCCGTGTCTGCACTGCTCGAACACGGCGCCCCCGTCGACGCCATGGAGCCCGAGTGGGGGCAGACGCCGCTGATGTTCGCGGCGGCGCTGGGCCGGACGGGCGCGGTCGAAGCGCTGCTCGAAGCCGGCGCCGACGCGACCATCACGGCCCGCGTGATGGATCTCGTCGAACGCGACATCCTCGACCGCATGTCGGAGCGGAGGCGGCGGACGGAGATCGCGGCGATGCGCGGCGGCACGGACGCACTGAGCTATCCGGTCGAGTCTGGCGTGGCAGGCCGGACGCCGCAGGCATCGACCGCCCCGGTTACGTCGCGAGAGGAGCAGGCCAGGCAGGCCGCCCAGGAGGCGCTGGAGGCACGCCGCCAGACCGGCGAGCCCATCCCCCTCAACTACGCCGACCTGGTCGGCAAGCACGGCGGCCTCTCCGCGATCCACCTCGCGGCCCGCGAGGGCCAGACATTCACCGTCATGGCGCTCCTCGACGGCGGCGTCGACATCGACATGCCCAGTGCGGCGGACAACACCACCCCCATGCTGATGGCGGCGATCAACGGCTACTTCGACCTCGTCGCCGACCTCCTCGAGCGCGGCGCCGACCCCAATCTCACCAGCGATGCGGGCGCCACCCCCCTGTACGCCGTCCTCAACATGCACTGGGCGCCCAAGGCCCGGCATCCCCAGCCGCTCGAATACGAGCAGCAGGAGACCGGCTACCTGGAGCTGATGCGCACGCTGCTCGAAGCCGGCGCCGACGTCAACGCCCGCCTCGACCGCACCCTCTGGTTCACCACCTACAACCGCGACCTCCTCGGCGTGGACCGCACCGGCGCCACCGCGTTCTGGCGCGCCGCCCACGCGACGGACGTGCCGGCCATGAAGCTCCTCCTCGAGTACGGCGCCGACCCCCACCTGCCCACCATCAAGGTGCCGCGCCGCAGCTTCGGCCCCAGCAACGACACCGACCAATCCGGCCTGCCCCCCGTTCCCATCGGTGGCCCCGCGGTCTACCCCATCCACGCGGCGGCCGGCGTCGGCTACGGCCAGGGCTTCGCCGGCAACTCCCACCGCCACGCGCCCGACGGATGGATGCCCACCATGCGCTTACTGGTCGAAGAGCTCGGCGCCGACGTCAACGCGCGCGACCTCAACGCCTACACCCCGGTGCACCACGCGGCCGCCCGCGGCGACAACGAGATGATCCTCTACCTCGTCGAAAAGGGCGCCGACGTCACCGCCGTATCACGGAGAGGCCAGACCACGGTGGACATGGCCAACGGGCCGGTGCAGCGGATTCAGCCGTTCGTGGAGACGGTGGCACTGCTGGAACGGCTCGGGGCGAAGAACAACCATCGCTGCGTGAGCTGCTGAGGGCGACAGACCTGCTCGCGGACTCGCGGCACACCACGCTGGCAGTCCGTGGAACACGTCCCCGCTACATTCGGACGGCGATGGATCCCCTGCTTTACGACGGCACGTTGGGGTTGTTCACGCGCTCGACGTCAGGCATCGGAATGCACCGGTCGCCTCCGTAGAACCCGCCGGTCGGATACGGCGTGTTGGCCGCGGGGACCAACGGCAGGTCGTAGCGGTGGATGTCTCCCAGTGCGTGTCCTTCAAGGAACAGCTCGACCTGGCGCTCGAAGAGCAGCTGGTCCCGGATTGCACCCGCGTCCGAGCTTTCGAACGGTGGCAGGTCCACGCCGGGACGAGTCCGCACGGCGTTGATGGCCGCGACGGCCCCCGCCATGTTCCCGGCCTGCAATTCGGCCTCGGCGATCATGAGCTGCGCTTCTTCCCAGCGGGCGATGGGAATCGGTGCGTCGGCGGTCGTGTACTTGGTCTGGTAGAACAGCGGAATCCCAAGCGGTGAAGGGCGTCCCTGGTCCTCCAACTGCACCCGGGGATCCCCGATGGTCCGGAAGTACGCTTCCGGAGTCACGTTCTCGGCGCGCCGGTTCACCACGAACACATTGTTCTCCCGCCGGGTCGAGATGGAGGAATACCCGGCGTTGTGGACGAACCCGGACGGTACCTGCTGTGCATCGGCGTTCGCCTCCGAATGGCGTCCCAGGCTGATCAGCGCCCGTGCCCGTCCGACCCTCGCCATGTTCAGGGTCGCAGCGTCTCCCAACGACTGCGCGCCCCCGATCGCGGTATTGAATCGGGCCACGGCCAGCTCGAAGATCTGCGCCGGCATAAGTTCGTCACCGACATCGAAGGCCGCCGAGCACATCGACTCGCCGAGCAGCAGGTGGCTGTACCCCGAATATGCCGCCGAGCGCGCCAGGAAGCTCTCCCGCTCGGGTACGTCGGCTGCGGGCCACGTCTCGAGCAGTTCAGTGAGGTGGTCGGCCTGCCAGCGGGCGGTGGACATTGTCTTGTAGACGCCCGGGATGACACCCTGCTGCGGTGTGGAGCAGGTGGAGTTCACGTACGCCGCGTTGAAGCCGGAAGGCTCGAAGTCGCGCTGATCGTACGATCGCCAGCCGAAGCCGCCGGTAGCGTACTGGAACTCCTGCGTCGTCGCCCCGACGGCGCTCACGTATTGAGCGAACGCGCATTCGAAGTCACCCACCACGCTGGCCATCAGCGTCGCGGCATTGCCTGGCTCCTCGAGAATCTCCGCGACGATGCGAGACGGAGCGTCCACCGCGACCAACTCGTCCAGGACGTCGCAGCCGGAGACGCCAACCATCACCGTGATCGTCAGCAGCGCCAGCCGGGAACACCGGGGGCGTCCGGTGGTCGAGGTCATTGGCACCCTGTTGCAGGATGTGTCGTTTTCCATTGCTTGCTTCTCCCGTGTAGTCCGCACCGCTCAGCGGTCAGAAGGAAATGTTGAGCGTGGTCAGGAGCTGGATCGGGATCGGCAGGGCCGCCTGATCCATCACGCCTGACTCGAACTGGAAGTTGAACGTCTCCGGGTCGGGAGACTTGAACGGGCTTGTATCGTGGGCGAAGGTCAACAGATTCCGGGCCGCGAAGGTGATGCTTGCGCGACTTGCGCCCATCAGGGCCGACAGCCGTTCCGGGAACCCGTAGTTGAGCGACACCTCCCGCAGCTTCGCGAAGCTGGCGTCCATGATGAAGCCCTCCGCGAACGGGCCCGTGCCCTCGGGGTCCTGGCAGTACGCCACGTCGATCGGATCGAAGTTGCTCGGATTCACCACGACCTCGTGGATGCGGAAGTCGCGGCAGCGAATCGCCCGGTCGGCGCTGAAGTACCGGCCTCCGCGCTTGAAGTCGACGAGAGCGCTCAGCCTCAGGTCGCCGAAGAGCGTGAAGGTCGACGAGACCGCGCCCTCCACGTCGGGTGCCTGATTGCCGAAGTGGACGAACGGCGCCGTCAGGCAGGACGTTGTCCCGCCCTCACCGTCGTCACACGCCAGGTTCACCGCGTTCCCGTCGGCGTCGAGCTGCGCGCTCACGATGCGCTTCCCGAAGAACGCCGCGACCGGATAGCCGGGCTGATGCCGATTCTGGAAATTGCCGGCCGAGAGGAACGGCACGCCCTCGATGTTCAGGCTCACGATCTCGTTGTCGTTCTTCGAGAGATTGACCGTGAAATCCCAGCCGAAGACATCCGTCTGGATCGGCCGAACGTCGAGCAGAACCTCGAAACCGGTGTTCTGGACCTCCCCGACGTTCACGAACTGCGTGAGGGGGGAGCCCGAGGAAGGCGCGACTTCGCGGGAGACGATCGCGTCCGTGGTCCTCTGGTTGTAGTAGGTGAAGTCGAGTCCGACCCGGTCGTCGAGCAGGCCGGCCTCGAACCCCACCTCGATTTCCTTGCCGCGCTCGGGGCCCAGTTCCGGATTGCCGACGAAGTTGGGGCTGCCCCCCGGCTGGTCGTACTCGCCCGAAACGGGTTCGTAGGTCCGGAGCGCCGCGAAGTTGTCGGGCTGCTGGCCGGACTCGCCGTAGGCGGCTCGGAGCTTCAGCGCGTTGACCATGTCCAGGTTCCAGAAGCCTTCCTCGCTGATGACCCAGCTCGCGCTCAGCTTCGGGTAGGTGACGATGTCGAAGTCGGCACCGAAGGCGCTGTTGTCGTCCGCTCGGATCGCCCCCGTCAGGAACAGGCGCTCGTCCCAACTGAACTGCTGTTGAACGTAGAGGCCGAGCGTGGTGTTCTCGACCAGGTCCTCGCTGACCTGGCGGGGTCCGGTGATTCCTGCCAGCGAAGTCACTCCCGGGGCCGGGAATTCCTGGCCCGAGAGGCTCTCCGTGCCCACGAGCCGCCGGTAGAACTGGAGCCCTCCGGAGGTCGTCGATCCGAACCGGTCCGTGAGATCCAGGACGCCGTTGGCGTTGTAGGTGAAGGTGGTGTATTCGGTATTGACCCCCTGGACGGTTTTCGAACCCAGTCGATCCGTCGGCGGGAAGAACTCTGCAAACTCGTTCGGTACGAAGGGCACGAGGTTCGTGTTCTCGAGATCGGTCAGATCCAACCCCACAGTGAGCTGATGATTGAACCACTCCCGCGGACGGTGGTCGACCGTGAGACTTCCCATGTACCGGTTCACATCCTGCCAGGTCTCTTCGGTCGCGAGCGCAACATCGGGCGGGTTGATGAGGAATCCCTGGCCGGGCGTGTTTCTGAGGAAGGGAAGAGCATACCGGGCACGGCCGAAGTAGAAGCCGGGATCCAGGAAGGTCTGGCCCGTCGTGACGCCGACCTGGGCGCTCATGGCCACCGTCTCACGCGGCTGGAACGACAGTGTGGCCCTGCCCGTGAAGCGCTCGGCCACGTTGCTCGGGATGATCCCCTCGTCGTTGTCGAAGTTGGCCGATACGAAGTACTGGATGTTGTCCGAGCCGCCCGAGACGCTGAGGCCGTACCCCTGGAGGTGGCCGGTCCGGAACATCGGGCTGCCGCGCTGCTCCGCCACGTCCAGCATATCCAGGCTGAAGGGCTGTCCCGTGTCGGGATCCGTACCCCAGACCAGGCCTACCTTGTCGTGCGCGTCGCCCAGCCAGCTCGCGCCCTGACGGACACTCATCGCGAAGCGGGCACTGCCGGCGCGGCCCCTCTTGGTAATGATCTGAATCACGCCCGCGGAAGCCTCGGTCCCGTACAACGTCGATGCGGCCGGCCCCTTGATGATCTCGATGCTCTCGATGTCGGCCGGATCGATGTCGTTGAAGCGGGAGAGGCTGGAACCGATTCCACCGGTCGGCACGTCGTTGTTCACCCGGACGCCGTCGATGTACAGGAGCGGATTCCCACCGAACTGCATGCTGCCGCGGCCCCGGATCAGGATCCGGCTCCCGCCGCCGGCGTATCCCTCGCCGGTGCGTACAACAACGCCGGGAACGCGGGCGTTCAGGAGTTCGCCGGTCGAGGAGATGGGCCCCGACTCGATGAGCGTGGTGGCTTCGATTGAGCCGAGGGCGTTGCCGAGGGATCGCTTGCGTGCGCCCCCTGGTGTGCCCGTCACCACGATTTCGTCGAGGCTGATCGCTGTCTGCGTAACGACGAGGCGAAGACCCGTCGCGCCCCCCTGCACTTCGAGCAGTTCAGTCCGAAAGCCGATTCCACTGACGCGCAGGGTGAACGTCCCGGAAGGCACGCCCGCAAGTTGGAAACTCCCTCCCGAGTTTGTAAGGACGCCCAGGTCCGTGTCGTCGACGGACACCTGAATGTTGGGGACCGGGATTCCCTGATCGTCCACAACGGTCCCCGAGACGACCTGCTCCTGTCCCTCGACTGACATGGGGTGGGACAAGCCGAGGAGCACGGCCGCGACTGCGACGATGCATCGCATAAAAGAGCCTCCTTTGTTCGGCTACCGGAGGAAGTAGCACTCCAGCCTGCTGCTTGCTGCTTCGGGACAAGGTGCGCGTATACCGGTGTGGATGCAAGAATGTCCACCCCACGCTCTTCAGCGCCCCCACCCCCGGGGACTACCGCCGCTCGTGGTGCTCCTCGTAGTGCTTGCCGAGCCAGTCTTCGCCGTAGTCGTTGCCGGGGTCACGTATGATGCTGTGCACATGGTTTGCCGGGTTCCCCCCGACGCCCTCCTCGACGATGTACTCGATCAGCACCGAGGGGCCGTGGACGCGGTAGTAGTAGCGCGACGTGCGGTCGTCCATGGGGCCGATCCACGCGAAGTGCAGCGCCTCCATTCCGTCCGCGCGAATCCTGGCCAACTGCGCGCCGGCGGCGCCGTGATCCGCGTTGGCGGCGAATTCCTCCACCAGCTCCCATAGCAGCCCGCGCTGCGTCTCGGTGAGCGCGGAGGCGGGCAGCCCGGCATACTCGCTGAGGCTCCCCTTCCGCCCGGGCCCGGTGAGCACGTCGCCCGGAATGTCGTTACCGAGGACCGCGATCGCCCGCTGACCCTCGTCGAGCGCCTGTAGCAGACGCCAGCCCCGGTCGCCCTCGTGGGAGAGGATCCGCCAGCCCGCCTCGAGCCCGCGCTCGATCTCGTGCGGCTCGGCGCCGAGGAACAGCGGCGTGAATGCGATCCGGTCGCCGACGACGGTGAAGCTGGCCGCCATGTGGTGGCCATTGATCAGCCAGCCCCAGGTCGAATCGCCCGGCTGCCCGAAGAAAGCGATCCAGTAGTTGGCCGAGGTCCAGCTCTCCAGCAGGCTCTCCGGCAGGCGCCGCTCACCGCTGGCCACCGCGGCCGTTGCCTCCTCGTGAAGCACTTCGTCCAGCCGGATGACGCCGGCGATCTTCTGGTAACCCTGGCTGCTCGTCGATGCGCGCAGCAGGTCGTGAAGCCGCCGCCTCTGCTCATCGCCGAGGTCGCCCAGGCGTGCCCCGCTGCGCTCGACCAGGGAGGCGGGCAGGTTGCTCCAGCGCGTGCGTTGCGCATCGGCGTCGAAGGGGAATTCGGCGGCTTCGCGTTGTTGGGGTGAGAGGGCGGCGAGGAAGTCGTGGGCGGCGTCGGCCATGCGCTGCGGGGAGGCCTCCGGTGCGGGAGGAGGGGATGAGACCTGAATCGCCGCTTCGTCGGCGGAGTTCCGGATCCGGGCGGCGTCATCCCCGCAGCCCGCCAGGATCGCGGCCGCGATGAAGCCAGGGATTGCGGGGGAAAGGCAATTCCGATAACTGCGCATGTGTGTTCGCTCCAATCTATTGGACGGTGGGGCGGCCACTCCGGTGACCGATCCGATTGGCAGTCAAATATTGACGAAGTACAGTGTCCAACCGACACTTGCCGTTGTGCAACATGGGTGGCGTCGGGATCGGCGCGGGGGTCCCATGCGCATTGTTTCGCACCGTGTCCGCGCGCGGCACATTCCTCCCGCCACGGGTACAGACTTCTTCGGAGACCTCGCCTTGATTCTGCCACGTCCGCGACGCCGCCCTCTCTTCACCCCCCTGCCTGTCACGCTTGCGATGATCGCCGCCGGCTGCGGCCTGCAGGAACTACTGCTGGCGACCGCTTGCGCCCGACCAGCCAACGAGATCGTCGCGGAGAACTGTCTCGAGGGGCATCCGCCGACCGAGTGGGACATCAACGGCTACGGCGATCCGGGCATTCAGGGGTTCGGGACCGAAATCGCGATCGCGCAGGGGGAGACGGTCGAGTTCAAGGTCGACACGGATTCGGACGACTACCGGATCGACATCTACCGCATGGGCTACTACGGCGGGATGGGGGCGCGGCGGGTGGACTCGATCGAACCTTCGGCCGCGCTGCCGCAAGAGCAGCCGGAGTGCCTGCGGGGGCCGATCCCGGTGTTGGCCGAGGGCGGCGGGATGGACACCTGGCCCGCGCCGCTGGTGGACTGCGGCAACTGGGCGGTGTCCGCTTCGTGGCGGGCGCCGGAGGACGCCACATCGGGGATCTACTTTGCGCGGCTGGTGCGCGAGGATCCGATCGAGGGGTGGGTCAAGAACGATCAATTCGAACCCACACCGCTGCCGCCGACCGGGCGTGACTCGCTGTGGGAGGCGGAGGGGTTCCGGGCGGTGATGCGCAACGGGCTGCGCGAGCCGCGGGCGAGCCACGTCTACTTCGTCGTGCGGGACGACGACGGCGCGTCCGACATGCTGTTCCAGACGTCGGACCTGACCTGGCAGGCGTACAACCGCTACGGCGGTCACAGCGTGTACGGACGGCTCAACCCGGAGCGGCTGCGGCTGCACGGCGGGGAGCCGCGAGCGCCGAAGGTCAGCTACAACCGGCCCTTCGAGACGCGGCACTACCGGGCCGTGAACATGCCCTTCAACTCAGAGTACCCGATGGTGCGCTGGCTGGAGCGGAACGGCTACGACGTCAGCTATTCGTCAGGCGTCGACACCGACCGGCGGGGTGAGGAGCTGCTGGAGCACAGGGTGTTTCTTTCGGTGGGGCACGACGAGTACTGGACGGGGCGGCAGCGGCGGAATGTCGAGGCCGCGCGGGCGGCGGGGGTCCACCTCGCCTTCTTCAGCTCCAACGAGGTCTACTGGAAGGTCCGCTGGGAGACGAGCATCGACGGCTCGGGGCAGCCCTATCGGACGCTTGTGACCTACAAGGATTCGCAGGACCACCGTCGGCTCGACCCGGTGGAGTGGACAGGCCTGTTCCGGGATCACCGCTCGATCAACGCCGAGGGACCTTGGCCCGAGAATGCGCTGACGGGGACGCTGTTCACGGTGAACGCATGGCGCAACGACCCGATCATCGTGGATGCGGAGTTCGCGGGGCTGCGACTCTGGCGGAACACGCAGGTGGCGCGGCTGCAGCCCGGTGAGCGCTACGTCTCGATCAAGGGGATCCTGGGGCATGAATGGGACTCGGACATCGACAACGGATTCCGGCCGCCGGGGCTGTTCCGGGTGGCGGCGAGCACCTTCGACAACGTGTTGTACTGCGTGCATCCGGGGCGGGGGTGTGAGACGGGCACCGCCACTCACCACGCGGTGATGTACCGGCACGAGAGCGGGGCGCTGGTGTTCGGCGCCGGGACGCTGCAGTGGTCGTGGGGGCTCGATGCGCACCACGACACCGAGACGGGTGTGCCGCCGGAGCGGCAGAACACGGTGGATACGCGTGTCGGGGTGGATCCGCACGGGCCTGATCGCGTGCTGCAGCAGGCCACGGTGAATCTGTTTGCGGACATGGGCGTGCAGCCGGCGACGCTGGAGGAGGGGCTGACGAGGGCTGAGGCTTCGACGGACGATGTGGCGCCGGCTTCGGGGATCGACTCGGTGGCGTTCTTGCGCAGGGGTGATGTCGTGACCACCTACTTGGCCGGGTCGGCCGCGGACCGCGGGGGTGGGGTGGTGGCAGGGGTGGAGGTGTCGGTGGATGGCGGGGTGACGTGGCACCCGGCGGAGGGACGGACGTCCTGGCGGTATGAGTGGGAGCCGGACCGGGAGACGAGCGAGGCTGCGGTGCTCACCCGGGCGGTGGACGACAGCGGCAATCTGGAGGCGCCGGGCCGGGCCAGGAGGGTGGAGATTCCCTGGTCGTCCCCATGAGATAGAGGTGGCAAGGAGGCAGATCCGATGAAAGGACGCCGATTGATATTCGGTGCGTTGGTCGTGCTCGCGGGTTGCGACGCAGATCCTGATGCCGGGCTGGTGGCGGACCCCGGTGCGGGGACGCCCCCGACGATCGAGGCCGAAGCCGTGTTGAGTGTGGGCGTTGTCGCGGGCGATACGCTGCAAGAGTTCGACCGGGTCGTAACGCCGTTTGTTCTGGCTGACGGACGGCTCGTCGTGCCGCTGGGAGGAAGCAGCGAAATCCGCGTGTTCAGCCCGGAGGGGACGTTCGTCAGGCGGCTGGGAGGCAGCGGGGAGGGACCCGGTGAGTTCAGGTATCTCTCGGCTGCGTGGCCGCGGGGAGACACGATCGAAGCGTTCGACAGCCGGTTGCGGCGGGTCAACCGCTACCTGCCGGATGGCTCGCTCGAGGTCGTCGCGATCCCCGGCGGCGAGTATCCCGACATGAGTGTCGCCGTGGGGCCGCTGGGAGAGGGCTGGGTACTGGGTGGAGTCGTGGCCGGGGGGTACGGCGAGCGCGACACGATTCTGGTTCATCACTTTGACAGGGACGGCGCCCACCTCGGTGAACTCGGCTCGCTCGAGGGGTTTTTTCGCTACGCCTCTGCGGGTGGAGGCAGCCCGCATCCTCTGTCGCCACGCGCGGTGTTCGCCTCGGATGGGACCCGGATCTATCTGGGAGACACCGAGGTGCCGTCCATCCGCAGTGTTCGCACTGGGGGAGCGGACAACGAGATCGCATGGGAACCGGCTGCATCGATCTCGGGTGAAGCCGCCCTCGAGCAGGTGATCGAGGTCGCGCTGGCGGAGGGTTCGGCGGATCAGGGGTTCTTCACACGCGAGAGACTTGAAGCCGCGCCCGTCCCCGCGCGGGTGTCGGTGTACTGGGACTTTCTGCCGGACCGGGAGGGTTTCCTTTGGGTCCAACCCTACGAGCCTCTGGATCATGCCCCTGCGCTGGGGGCCAGTCTTTCCGGGCGCAGCGGCAGCGGGGGCCTGTGGTGGCTGTTCACTGCGGATGGCCGGTACGCCGGACCGGTCGGGATTCCGGAGGGTCTGGCGCTGACGCAGGTCACGAGCACGGCCGTGGTCGGGATCCGTCGCGACGAACTCGGCGTCGAGACGGTGCATGTCCATCGAGTGAATCGATAGAGGGGGGACAGCCGCTGGGCCCTCAGGCGAGACTCAATGTAACGCGGACATCACATAATGTAAAGTAAACAATACAATTCTGCCCGATTCCCTGGAGGCACCAATGCGATCCGTCAATAACGCTGTCGCCGCGCTCGGCGTCGTCACAACTGTTGCGGCCATATGCCCGGCTGCGCTGGAAGCCCAGGTCGTGCGCGTCGAGGTCGAGGAACGTGTCCCCTTCGCCGGCGGGCATGCGTTCGCCGAGACCGGACCGTACGAGAAGATCGTCGGCCGGCTCTACATCGAGGTCGACCCGCACGACCCTGCCAACGCCCGCGTGAGCGACCTGGGTCTGGCGCCGACCAACGACCGCGGACGCGTCGAGGTCTGGACTGACTTCTTCCTGCTCAAGCCCGTCGACCCCGGCCGTGGGAACGGTCGGCTGCTCTACGACGTGGCCAACCGCGGCAACAAGGTCGCGCTGGGGACCTTCAACGGGGGGGGCGGCAACGACCCGACCACGCTGGACGACGCCGGTGACGGGTTCCTCATGGAAGAGGGCTACTCGGTTCTGTGGAGCGGGTGGAGCGGGGATGTGCTCGCCGGCAACGACCGGGTCCAGATCGGTGTGCCGGTTGCGCGCAACGCGGACGGGAGCTCGATCATCGGGCGCATCTACGCCGAGATGGAGTCGACGGTCTACGGCCTTTACATCGCGAACGTGATCGAACCGGGCAGCGACGCCGCAACGCGGAGGTACCATAGCCTGCCTTTCGATTGGGGGAGTTCGCGGCCCTATCCGTCCGTTTCATTGGACAACAGCAGGGCGACGTTGGTGAAAAGGCCGAGCCGCGACGCGATGGGGTTGGAGATCCCGCGCGACGAGTGGAGCTTCGGGCGTGCGGAGAACGGTGCGGTTGTACCCGACCCGAGCTGGGTCTACCTCGACGAAGGGTTCGAGCCGGGCTGGCTCTACGACCTCGTCTACGAGGGAAAGGACCCCAGGGTCACCGGGCTGGGGCTGGCGGCTACGCGCGACGTGATCTCCTTCTTCCGATACGGGTCGGACGCGGAGGGGCCGCGCGCCAATCCGCTGGCGGGCGCGGTCGAGTATGCCTACGGCTACGGAGGATCCCAGTCCGGACGCTTCCTCCATCACTTCACCTACGAGGGGTTCAACGCGGATCTGGATGGGCGCTTCGTCTTCGACGCCATCATGCCCCATGTCGCGGGCTCGGGAAAGGGCATCTTCAGTCACCGCTTCGGCCAGACCACGCGCCACGGCAGCCATCACGAGGAAACGCTGTATCCGTCGGACTTCTTCCCGTTCAACTCCGTCCACCAGGTTGATCCGGTGACCGGGGCCAGCGGGTCGATGCTCGACCGGGCGCGTGCGAGCGGTCACGTCCCCAGGATCTTCTTCACGCAGACGTCGACCGAGTACTGGTCCCGCGCCGCATCGCTGCTGCATACCGATGTGGAAGGCACCGTCGACGCTGAACTCGACCCCTCCGTGCGCATCTACATGATCGCGGGAACCGCGCATAACTCAATGACCGGCGGCGTGTACCAGAGTCCCGTGAACCGGGCCAGCACGCGGCCCGTGATGAGGGCGCTGCTCGTGGCGCTCGATCGCTGGGTTGCCGACGGGGTTGAGCCGCCCGAGAGCCGGTATCCGAGGATCGACGATGGCACGCTGGTGGATCTGGCGGCGTTCAGGGCCGGCTGGCCCGCAATCCCCGGAGCCCTGGCGCCCGAGGACTACTACCAGCCGTTCCGACTGGATCCCGGCCCGCGCTGGGGCAGCGAGGGGGTCGCCGACCATGTGCCGCCGAGGATCGGACCGACTTTCCGGACTCTCGTCCCCGCGGTCGACGCCGACGGGAACGAGGTTGCGGGGATCCGGCTGCCGCACGTGGCGGTGCCGCTCGCGACGTACACAGGCTGGAACCTGCGCGATGATTCATGGGGCGCCGGCGGCATGCTCACCCGGTGGATGGGGTCGTATCTGGCTTTCCCGCGGACCGAGGCGGAGCGGTCGGGCCTGCAGGATCCGCGAAGGTCGGTGCAGGAACGCTATCCTACCCACGAGGCGTACGTTGACGCAGTCGAGCGCGTGTGCCGGGAGTTGATGGAGCGGGGATACCTGCTGGAGCAGGATGTCGCGGTGCTGATTCGGGAGGCTGCGCAGCGCGCGTGGTGATGGTGCGCAGCGCGTAGATGCAGGGCGGGTTGGGCAGCTACGCTCCGACCACAGCAGTCCAGATCGCTCCCTTCCCGGCGGCATGCATCATGGTGCTGTTGGGAGTGGGCGGGCTTCAGGCCCAGCAGGGTAGCATCTCGGGCCTGGTTCGTGAGGAGGGGAGCGGGAACCCCCTCCAGGGGGCGCAGGTGACAATCTCGGACATGCAGCGGGGCGGTCTGGCGATGGCCGGAGGCCGTTTCCTGCTGGAGGACATCCCGGTCGGCACCTACACGGTTTCGGTGCAGTACATCGGCTACGCCACCGCCAGCCAGGAGATCCAGGTGATGGCGAACGAGACGACTCTGCTGGAGTTCACCCTCCGTCCTCAGGCATTTGCCTTGGACGAGATCGTCGTGACAGGCACGGCCGGCGTGACGGAACGCCGTCAAATCGGCCACTCCATCGGCAGGGTCGAGGCGGGGGAACTCGTCGAGATCGCCCCCATCACCACGTTGAACCAGCTCTTGCAGGGCCGCATCGCAGGCGCGTCCATCCTGCAGCGTTCGGGCAACATCGGCAGTGGGACGACGATGGCGCTGCGCGGCATCTCCAGTGTGGAGATGAACTCGACTCCGCTCTTTTACATCGACGGGGTTCGCGTGTCGAGAGACGGCGCCCGGCTCAACGACCTGAGTCCGGCGGACATCGCGAGCGTGGAGGTCGTGAAGGGCCCGGCCGCGTCGACCCTGTACGGCAGTGAGGCGAGCAACGGAGTGGTCCAGATCATCACGAAGAAGGGCCAGCCGGGCCAGGCGCAGTTCAACGCTCAGGTGCGTCTCGGCTCGCAGTTCTGGAACGACGCATCGGAGTGGATTCCGACGAACGGCGCGCGCGACCCGGCCACCGGCAACGTCATCCTTCACCACCCGCTGCTGGCCGAGGAAGCCGCTGGCCGGAGCGTGATCTTCAACGGCATGACCCAGACATACAATCTGGATGTGACGGGTGGCACCGGCGACTTCGGCTACTACGCGTCGCTATCCTACCAGGACGACGAGGGGATTGTACCGAACAACTGGATCGAGCAGATCGCGGGCCGCGTGAACGTGAGCGCCCAGGCAAGGGACGACCTGCGGATCAGCGCGGGTCTCAGCTACACGAAGGCAAACATCGGCCGTGCGCCCGAGGGGTTCACCGGCACGCTGGGCTACTTCGGCCAGGTGATCTTTGCCAGTCCGCTGACCCTGAACACGGTGCGCCGCGGCTTCCTGCAGTCGGTGCCGGAGGAAACGTGGAAGGTGCGCCACCGCGACGACATCCACCACACGACGTGGAACATCAACGTCAACCACGACCCGTTCGACTGGTTCTCGCATCGCCTGACCAGCGGCATCGACCTGGTGTACGAGCAGAACGGACGGCTCTTCCCGCGTCAGGAGGACCCGGGGAATCACATGTGGGGGCGACGGCTCGCACAGGGCTGGCGCGATGTGGACGACGGCACCGAGCTCCAGACGACCCTGGACTACGCTGCGACGGCGACGCTGGACGTCACGTCGGACATCCGAACCGCGACCTCGGCGGGCATCCAGTACTACACACGCGAGACGCACACCACGAGCGCCGAGGGTCAGAACTTCCCGGCACCCGCGCTGACCACGGTAACCACGGCGTCGGAGCGGTTCGCGGGCGAGATCTTCAGCGAGAACAAGAGCTGGGGCGCCTACATTCAGGAGCGGGTCGAGTGGCGGGACCAGATCTTCATCACCGGCGCCATCCGCGGGGACGACAACAGCGCGTTCGGCGTGGAGATCGACCCGGTCATCTATCCGAAGCTGAGCGGCTCGTGGGTGCTGAGCGACGCCGACTTCTTCGACATGCGCTGGGTGGACCAGCTTCAGATTCGCGCGGCGTGGGGCCAGGCGGGCCGTCAGCCCGGCTCCTTCGACGCGATCAGGACATACGCTCCGGCGATCGCTCGGAACGACCAGCCGGGCGTCATGCCGTCGAACCCGGGCAACCCGAACCTGAAGCCCGAGCGCAGTTCGGAAGTCGAGGTGGGATTCGACGCCGAGCTCTTCAACGGCCGTTGGTCGCTGGAGTTCACCGGCTACCAGCAAACCACTACGGACGCGCTCCTGGAGAGGGACGTGGCGCCGTCGACCGGCTTCTCGGGTCAGCAGTGGGTCAACATCGGCCAGGTGGACAACCAGGGCTTCGACTTCTCCACGACCGTCGTGCCACTCCTGAGGTCCGGGTTGAGCTGGGATGTTACGGTGAATCTGAGCCACACCACGAACGAGATCGTCGACATGGGAGATATCGATTTCATCAGCCGCGGCCGGGGCAATGCCCACGCCGAAGGCTACCCTGTCGGCGGCATGTGGGCCCACAACGTGGTTTCGGCGGACTGGGATCCGGTCACGCAGCGGGCGGTCAATATCCTGTGTGCCACAGAGAACGGAGGCGGCCCGATGCCCTGCAGCCAGGCGGGCGAAGTCTACCTGGGTTCTCCCGGCCCGGACTGGAATGCCTCGTTGAGCACGTCGTTGCAGATCGGCCAGAACCTGACGCTTACCGCTCTGGCGGAAGGCTTCTTCCAGATGCGTGTCATGAGCATCCAGCAGTGGGCGCGCGACGAGGTCTTCAGAAACAGCCCGGAGGCCGCCATGCTCGCGGACAACGTCCTCCTGGCGGCGGCGATCCAGACATCCAACGGCTATGGCTACTGGATCAACCGCAACGACTACATCCGGCTCCGAGAGGTCTCGGCCCATTACACGATGCCCAGCCAGTGGGCGTCCATGATCGGGGCGTCGCGCGCGAGCCTCGGCATCCTGGCCCGCAATCCCGGGTTCCTCTACGTGCATGAGGAGGTGGCCGACACCGATCCCGAAAGCCGTGGCAGCAGCGACTTCTACTACCACCAGCGCCAGAACATCTTCCCTCAGCTCACCCGGATCGAGGGATCGGTCCGCGTGACCTTCTGACGAATGAGAGGGAGCCATGCAAAGCCCGTTTCATCCATCAACGGAGTGTTCATCCATCAACGAACCGAGGGAAAGAGCCATGAATAGATCAATGCCCACAATCCTGGCCATGAGCCTCATGCTGGGGGCGTGCGACCTCGCCGTGGAGCTGCCCGGCGACATCACGGCCGAGGAACTCGAGCAGCCTGAAGATCTTCCGCTGCTGGTCACCAGCGCCGACGGCGTGTTCGAGTGTGCCTACCAGCAGTACGTCCTGCTGTCCGCACAGCTCGTCGACGAATTCAACAGCGGTGGCTCCGACGGCAGCTACTACATTTACGATCAGCGCGAAATCACCCCTGCCACGTCCGGGTACTCAAGCAACGGCTGTCCCGGAGGCCAGCTGTCGGGCCTCTACACGCCGCTTTCGCAGGCTCGGTGGTTTGCCGACTCGAACCTCTCGCGTGCCCAGGAGGCGGGATCGCAGGACCTGGTCACGCGGTCTGCCGTGGTGGCCGGCTACGCCTACACGCTGTTCGGCGAGGGGTTCTGCTCGGCGGCCTTCGACGGTGGCCCGGAGGTAATGCCGCCTCAGATCCTGGAGCTGGCGGAGAGCCGGTTCTCGACGGCGATCTCCGGTGCGTCAGGCGAGCTGCAGACCCTGGCGTACCTGGGTCGCGCCCGGGCGAGACTCAACCTGGGCAACATGGCCGGCGCCATCTCCGATGCTGAGCGGGTGCCTGACGGATTCGCCTACTACGCGACCCGCTCTTCAGCGGACAACACACGGCGGAACCACCTGTACGGCAGCAACTGGATCGACCGGAACATCGAGGTCGACGTACCCTTCTGGAACCTGGAGTGGCAGGGGGTACCGGATCCGCGCGTGGAGCTGATGCACACCGGCAACTTCGGGCGAAACGGGCTGACCCCCGAGGTGCTCCAGACCAAGTACGGCGACTACGATGCCGACATCCCCGTCGGGCGATACGCCGAGGCGCTTCTGATCATCGCCGAGGCGGCGGGGGGTCAGACGGCAGTCGACAACATCAACGAGCTGCACTCTCGTGCCGGACTGCCTCCCTTCGCCAGCGACGACGCCACCGAGATCATGAATCAGGTCTACGAGGAGCGCAGGAGGGAATTGTTCCTGGAAGGCCATCGCATGAACGACATGCTGCGGCTGAACATCCCGTTCCCCTCCGGGGCGGACCGCTTCAACGACCGGCGCTATGGGAACACGACGTGCTTCCCGCTGCCCGACATCGAAAGAGAGAACAACGAGAATATTCCCTGATCGGGGATCCGCGCCGCGGCGTGGACCAGGGGGTGTAACATGAGAGCGAAGAGACTTGCCGGACCCGATGATCTGCGCCCGGCGTCGCGGCGCCTGGCGCCTCGCCCGTCAGTGCTCCTGGTCCTGGCCTGGCTGGTAGGGGCGCTCGCCGCCTGTGACCAGGGCCAGCGAGCCCCCCGCCAAACGGCTGTTGCCGGCGCCATCTCGCCGGAAACGCTGGAGCCGGAAAACCTGGAGCGCTGGGCCGACCAGACCTTCGGCCGACTCCTGGAGGAACACCGGATCTCCGCACTGGCCATCTCGGTGACTCACGGCGACGAGATCGTCTTCAAGAAGGGCTACGGCTACCACGACTACGCCACCATGCGGCCCGTGGATCCCGACGTCTCGCAGTTCCGCATCGGATCGCTGACCAAGACCTTTTTTGCGACCGCCATCGCCCAGCTCCTGGAACGCGGTGAGATCGCGTCCCTCGACGACCCCGTCAACGACTACCTGACCCGAATCCAGGTGGAGAACCCCTTCGGGGACGACGAGATCGCCATTCGGGACATGGTCACTCACCAGGGCGGCATGGCTGTGCGCGGGTCCCGGTCCGTCTTCACTTCCGTAGGGGAAGAGCGTCCCCAGCCGCCCCTCTCGGCGGCGGCGCTGGAGGCCAACCTGCCGCTGGTGGTCCGCGAGCCGGGCACGTTTTCCGAATACTGCAACGCCTGCAGCGCCGTGATGGGTTTCATGGTGGAGGACATCACCGGAAGCACGCTGGAGGAGTACCTGCAGGACAACGTGTACGAGCCGCTGGGCATGACTCACACCACTCTGGTCAACTCCCTCGGGGCGCCCAGTCCCGACGTGGTGACCCAGTATTCGTTCGTGTCCGGAGAGCCACCGGTGGCCCTCCGTTATCCTTCCCTCACCCCCTTCATTTCATATGCCGGAGACATGAACTCCACGGCCGGCGACATGGCCCGCTTCATTCGGGCTCACGCCCTGCGGGGCCAGGGCAGCACACCGGCCCTGATGGCGCCCGAGAGCTACGAGATCATGCACCGCTGGGACCGCGGCAACCATCCGGACGCCAGCGGGTTCGGCATCCAGTTCTTCCGTTACGAGTACAACGGCGAGCCGGTGATCGAGCATTACGGGAGCATCCGCTACCGCTCGCTGGAGATCATCATGCTCGACGCCCAGGTCGGAGTCTTCGTCACGATGGCCGGCGGCGGTGCACCGAACCCCGACGACGTGGCCGCAGCCGACTCGTCGATGGAGCCGATCACCGGACCGGTGCTGACACAGGCGTCGCACAGCGGCGTCCGCGCCCTCGTGCTCGAGCACTTCCTCGGACGGCTGCCGGTCGATGAGAGTCTGGAGGTCGATGTCAGCCGGTACACCGGCCTCTACCACCGCATCCCCGCGGACCAGGCCGAAGCACCGGGAGGCGCCGGTCGCCTCGTGGAGGACAGCGGTGACGGGGGGCTCGTGATCGACGGGCTGGGGCCCTACCGTCCGTCGGGACCCGAGGCGTTCACCCTCGATGGCCAACTGCCCGTCGAGGCCGGCTTCAGGGATTCCAACCGCTACGTGTTCGCCCGGCAGGCCGACGGGTCGATGCGGATGTTCGCCCACATCAACGCCGGTGGCTTCGTGAGGGCGGCACGGGATTAGAAGCAGGTGTGGGTCAGCCGGCCGCGCCGCACGTCGGATGGACCTGCTGGAGGCATTGCCTGACCGCAGTGCGGACCTGGCTCATGGAGACGTCGGGCTGGCGCGCCCGCTCGGCGACGAGGACCGCGATGTCGTCCAGCGTTCGGCGTCCGTCTATGGACGAGACCACCATGCGAACCATGGACGCTTCGGACCAGAACAGCGCCTGGCCCTCGAAGGTGGGAACGGGCAGGTGCCGGAAGAGGAGCCACGCTGGCGGGTCGTCCTGTTGCCCCGGTCCGGGCTCGGTCGACACGGATTTCGTGGCAGAATACGCCAGCACCCACTCCGTCTTGCCACGACCGTTGAGTTGTGACACCAGATAGGGCCCGCTTTCGCTCTTCCAGGGCCCCACGCGGAATCCCGCGCGCTCGGCCAGGTCGAACAGTTCCTCCCTGGCGAAACGACGCGAGAAGGGGACGTCCAGGCTGTACTTGAGCGGCCCCATGTTCACCCACCTCCCACCCGGCTTCAACATCCGGTGGAGGGTACTGATCAGGTCACGCACGTCCTCGGGTCCCTGATCGATGAACCACGGCGTGAGTACCGTGTCGAAGATCCCGGGAGCCAGCGGGGGGTCGACGGCGTCCGCCACGAGGAAGTGAAAGCGCGCGTCGTCCACGGGACCGTGTGGGGCCGACAAGGTCCACTCCTTCACCGCCTGGCCCAGGTCGCCCATCTCCAGATTGGCTTCGCGGATGGCGACGGTTTCACCGTGGGTTACGGCGTGCGCGGCCGAGAAGAGGACCGGATCGAGATCCATCACCATGAGTTCCGCGTCGGGGTACCGGTGGTACAGCTCGTAGGCGAGGCGGCACGCCCCGGCACCCATGACCAGCGTGCGTCCGGGACACCGGCCCTGCAGGATTCTCTCTGCCAGGGCCAGTGCCCGCTCGTTCTCGCCGTCCGCCTCCGGCGGCCATCCCCAGTCCCGGTAGAGATACGGCAGGTGGTCAAGGGTCGCAGGCGTCCGGTCGGATCGGCCGCGTCCCCCGCTCCGGGCCGCAACCGGCAGATTCGGCTCGAGAATGGCACGGACATCGGCCAACTGTCCGGTGATGCCCTCGATCAGCGTCCGGCAGCGCCGCCGGGTGGAAGGCAGAAGGTCCACCGACCGAAGCTGCTCCCGGACATCCTTCACTACTCCCTCCACCTGTTCCTTGAGCCCGGCGAGCTGGCGCCCGCACGACGCGAAATAGTCGACCGGCTCGGGAAGGAGCACCGGGATGGCCCCCAGCCGGGGATAGACCTGCCCGCACTTCCGGCATCTGACGGCCGACGGAGCCAGGTCGATCTTCGAGGAGCACCGGGGACAGCGAGCCGCACCGAGGAGACCGCGTGACCGCGCCTGGGAACTACGTTTCACGCCTTCCCTCACAGGGGTCCTGGACATCGATTCGCTTCGTTCCAAGTGGACTTGTGACTGCAACATCGCTAGCGTACAATGTTGGTATACAGTCTCGGATTCAAGGCGTTCGATCGGGGGTACAATGGCGCCGGAGAGGCCGCAAAAGCGCCTGCCGTCAACGTGCCAAACCGGTCTGGTGAGGGGTCACCGAGTCCTCCCGGGAGGATGGGCCGTAGCGTTGGCCCTTGGCGGACTGGTCTTCATCTCGTGCGCGAGGTTCGTGTCGACGTCGACAGGGGGGGCCATGGAACCCGTGGGAGACGGAAGCTCCCTGGTGGTCCAGGCCCCGGAGCCTCCGCCGGTTCCCGTGGCGACGGGTGCCGAAGCGCAGGCCATGGTCAACGAGTATTGCCTGCGGTGCCACAACGATGTCCGCCGCACGGCTTCCCTTGAGCTGGATCAGTACCGCGCCGCAGACCCGGCGGCCCACCCCGAGATCTGGGAGAAGGTGGCCGCCAAGCTGCGCGCGCGCGCCATGCCGCCGGGTGGCGTGAGTCGGCCCGACGATGAGACCTACACCGCGGTGGCGGGCTGGCTCGAGGCCGAGCTGGACGCCGCCTGGACGGAGAGTCCGAATGTCGGCCGCATCAACGCGGTGCACCGACTGAACCGGACGGAGTACAACAACGCTGTCAACGACCTGCTCGGACTGGACGTCGATGTCATCGACGCGCTGCCCGGCGACGAGACGATGGGCGGCGGCTTCGACAACGTGGCGGACGCGCTGAGCATCTCGCCGCTCCACATGGAGCGATACCTGTCCGTGGCCCGCACGGTCACCCGGCTCGCGGTCGGATTGCCGCCGGCGGGACCGGGCTCATTCCGCTACGCAGCGGACGACGCCATGCGACAGAACGTGAGGATGAGCGACGATCTCCCACTTGGTTCCCGCGGTGGCATGGCGGTCCGCCACACATTTCCGGTGGACGGCGAGTACCGGATCCGGGTGCGTCTCCAGAAGAACTATGCGGGGTACGCGCGTGGGCTGGGGTGGAGGCAGGAGCTCGAAATCCGCATCGACGGAGAACTTGCGTCCACGCTCGCGTTCGGCGGTGAGGCGCTGCAGCATCGGGCTGTCGCCAACAGCTACGCCGGAGCGGGTGGGGGTCCCGGTTGGCCCGGATCTCCCGAGTGGGAGGATTACGCCAAGTTCGAAGCCGAGGCGGCTCTGGTGGCCTCGATCCGGGTAGAAGCGGGGAGCCGCCTGGTCGGTCTCTCCTACGCCAGGGACATCGGCTACGGCGAGGAGTACCTCCTCCCCCAGGCCCCGGTTCAGACACGTAGCCAGATCGACTATTTCAATAACGAGTACTTCGGAATGTCCGGCGTGATCGGCATGGAGATCGACGGCCCGTTCGGCCGGACCGATGTGGCCGACAACACGCTGAGCCGGGAGACGATCTTCGTCTGCGAGCCCGAGTCGGGCTCCGTGGAGGAGGCCTGTGCCGAAGAGATCCTGTCGCGGGTGGCACGGCGTGCCTACCGTCGGCCGGTGACACGGGAGGACACGGACGTACTCCTCCGCTTCTTCCGCATGGGCCGGGAGGAGGGCGGGAGCTTCGATCATGGCATCCAGCTGGGACTCGAGCGTGTCCTGGTTGATCCGGACTTCCTGCTGCGCGTCTATCGGGACCCCGGCGTTCGCGCGACGGACGGGACACCGGATGCAGACGGTCCGCCGACCGATGCGGTCGTCCACTTTGCGGCCGGGCAGGCGGCGCAGGTCTTCAACGGGGGCGACCCCCATCCGTTGAGTGATCTGGAACTTGCGTCCCGCCTTTCCTTCTTCCTTTGGAGCAGTATTCCCGACGAGACCCTGCTACAGGAAGCCGAGCGTGGCCGGCTTTCCGATCCCGAGGTCCTCGGCGAGCAGGCCCGGCGGATGCTGAACAGCGACCGGGCCCGCGAGACCCTCGTGGAGGATTTCGCCAGCCAGTGGCTGAAGCTCCGCGAACTGGACGACCGGCTCCTGCAGGACGACATCTACCTGGAATACGACCACAACCTTCGCGAGGCCATGGAAGAGGAGACCAGGCTCTTCCTCGACCACACGATCCGCGAGGACAGGAGCGTCGTGGAGCTCATCGGCGCCGACTACACCTTCGTCAACGAGCGCCTGGCCGAGCATTACAACATTCCAAACGTGGCCGGGAGCCGCTTTCGTCGCGTCGAGCTCCCCGATCTCGAGAAGCGGGGAGGTCTGCTGGGCCACGCCAGCATCCTGACCCTCACGTCGTACCCGGAGCGGACTACTCCGGTGCTCAGGGGCAAGTGGATTCTCGAGAACATCCTGGGCCGCCACGTTCCTCCACCGCCGGCCAACCTCGACACCAGCCTCGAAATACCCGAGGACCAGGGGACGGTTCGGAAGCCGACGATTCGTGAGCGGCTCGCCAGGCACCGCACGGAGCCGATGTGCGCCAGTTGCCACCGGACGATCGATCCGCTGGGCTTCGCGCTTGAAGCCTACGACGCCGCGGGCGGTCTCCGGTACATCGACGAACTCGGCAACCCCGTGGACGACACCGGTCTCTGGCCGGAGACGGAGCAGGAGATCAGAGGATTGGCCGGTCTCCGCAATCTCCTGCTGGAGAACCGGGAGCAATTCGTCCGGACCGTGACGACTAAACTCATGCAGTATGCCCTCGGGCGCGATGTCGAGTACTATGACCAGCCGGCGATTCGCAGGATCATTCGCGACGCGGCAGCGGAGAACCATACGTGGTCGTCGATCATCCTGGGGATTGTGGAAAGCCCGCAGTTCCTGATGCGGATGAGCGCACCCACAGCTCCGACGACCGAGCGATCCGTATCGCACAGCAAGGAATCTGGAGAGGAAAGAAATGGACTTCATCACCGGTAGGCATATCTCGCGAAGGACGGTTCTTCGGGGCGCCGGAGCGGCGCTGATGCTGCCCTTCCTGGAGGCGATGACGCCCGCACGTCTGACGGCGGTAAGCGGCGCCAGGCGCAAATCTCCCCACAGGTTTCTCGCCTACTACACGCCGAACGGGCAGGCCATGCCCCATTGGACCCCGACCGGCGAGGGCCGCGATTTCGAGCTCTCGGAGATCCTGGGCCCGCTGGAGCCGTTCCGGGAGAGGATCATCATTCCGACCGGAGTGAACGCGTCGTGGAACTTCAACCACGCCGGCGGCCCCACCAGCTTCCTCACCGGCATGGTCGGGAGGTCGCTCGGCGATATCGAGGCGGTGGACAACACCGACATCATCGCCGCGGAGTCGATCGACCAGATGCTGGCGCGCGAGTGGGGCAGGGAGACGCAGTTGGGCTCCCTCGAACTGTCCCTGGACGGACCGCCCAACGCCGGTACCTGCGCCATTCTGAACTGCGCCTATACGCATACCATCTCCTGGCGGAGCCCCACACAGCCGCTCCCGATGGAGAACCATCCCCGAACCGTATTCGAGCGGCTTTTCGGCGATACCGGGACGACGGATCGCGAGCCGCGGGAGCGGCGCCTGCACCAGCAGAGGAGCCTGCTGGACTCGGTCAACGACAAGTTGCGGGCACTGGCGCGCGAGCTGGGTCCGCAGGACCAGCGCAGCGTGGAGCAGTACACGGAGGCGGTCCGGGATGTGGAACGGCGGATCCAGGTAGCCGAGCAGCAGCTGGACGTCGACCTCCCGAACATGGAGCAGCCTCAGGGGATTCCGGAGACGCTGGAGGACCACCTGGAACTGCTCCTGGACATGCAGATCCTGGCCTATCAGGCGGACATCACCAGGGTGTCGACGATGATGATCGGGCGTGAAGTGAACGCGCGGCCGTATCCGCAGATCGGTGTGCCGGAGGCGTGGCATCCTCTGTCGCACCACGGTAATCGGCCGGACATCGTGAAGTACCTCTCGAAGATCAACCGGTACCACGTGGAGCTCTTCACGCGTCACCTGACCAAGCTGAGCCAGACGCCGGACGGGGACGGCTCGCTGCTGGATTCGATCACCGGGCTGTACGGATCGGGGATCTCCAACAGCCAGCGTCACGCCGGCAACAACATCCCGCTGGTCGTCGTGGGCGGCGGGAACGGCAAGCTGAACGGTGGCCAGCACATCAGGTACGAGGGCGGACCGACGCACGCGAACCTGCTGGCGACGCTGATGGACAAGATGGAGATGCCGATGGACAAGATCGGCGGCAGCACCGGCCGGCTTCCCATCGACACCCTCGGCGAACTCTGAGCCTACGTGGCGGGCGATGCCCATCTTCGAGTACCGGTGCCGGGAGTGCGGTAGGCAGTTCGAGTGCCTGATCCTGCGCTCGTCCGGTCCGCCCCGGTGTCCCGCCTGCGATAGCCGCGACCTGGAGAAGCTGATTTCCCTGCATGCGGTGAGCTCCGAACACACAAGGAAGCGCGCGCGACAGAGCGCGCGGGCGCACGCCAGCGGGATCCGCCGCGAAAAGCAGCACGAGGATAACAAACAGCTGCAAGCGCATCTGGCGGACGAACACTGATGGGGAGGGTGTCGAGTTGGGCAGCGGTGGCAAGCCTTGTGGTTGCGGGTGCCCCGGCCTGCCAGCGGGCCGCGGACGGAGACGGCGCGACAGCGCCATCCGTGACCTATGAGCTCGTGAATGGTTGGGGCGGAACGCCCGAGGATTTGGGAACGGTAACGGCCGTTGACGCCGACGACGACGGCAACATCTACGCCTTCCGGCGCAATGCCAACGCTGTCTTGAAGCTCGACTCCGATGGGAACGCGCTGGAGCATTGGGATCACAACTTCGCCCAGTGGGCGCACGGAATCCGGGTCGGGCCCGGCGGGTCGATCTGGACCGTCGACGGGCAGGGGCACCAGATCAAGAAGTGGAGCCACGACGGCCGCGAACTCCTGATGACCCTGGGCGAATACGGAGTGGCCGGCGAGACCCCTGACCTCTTCAATCGTCCCACGGACGTGGCCTTTGGCCCGGACGGGGATTTATTCGTCTCCGACGGCTATGGGAACAACCGGGTGGCCAAGTACGATGGCAACGGACAGTTCATCACGGCGTGGGGTGAGCCCGGCACCGAACCCGGACAGTTCAACCTCCCGCACACCATCGTGGTCGACGCCCGGAACCGGGTGCTCGTGGGCGACCGCGAGAACGCCCGCATCCAGATCTTCGACCTCGACGGCAACCTGCTCGAGATATGGGACCATCTGGGCTCGCCGTACGGCTTGGCGATCGATGACAGCGACCAGCTCTACGTGGCCGACCTGGTGAACGCAAGGATCTGGATCGCCCGCGCCGCAGACGGCGAACTGTTGCGAACCATCGAGGACACCAAGGCCATCCATTGGGTCGCGGTGGACGGGCAGGGCAATGTCTATGCCGCGACGCCGGCGCCGCCGACCGGCCAGTTCTGGGACGATCCTTCCGAGATCTGGTATCTGAGGAAGTACCGGAAGATCGAGGACAGGTGACCACGCGTGCTGCAATCGGGTCGGGGATGATGATCCTCCTGGCACTGCGGGCCGCCTCGGCCGGGGCACAGGACGGGGCCCACGCTCACATTCTCCAGGTAGTCAATCCCGAGGCCACCTCGGTGGCGGAACTGGGCTTCCTGCGGCAGGCCGTGGGAGAAGCCGGCACCGCGGCCGAATACGCGGCCTTCGCCGCAGGCGGTCAACAGCGACCCGGCGACCTCCAGGCCATGAAGACCCACGCGGGCAACGTGCTTCACGCTCTGGATCCCACCCGCAGAGAGAGCGGCCCGGGCCTGGGTTTCGGGCTCTTCGAGGCATCCCGGAACACCATCGAACACATCCGGATGGCGGCCGATGCGCCCGATGCGTCGGAAAATGTGCGGACACACGCAGCGCATGTGGTGAGTTGCGTGCGCAACACCCTGGAGCGCGCCCGCAGGATGCTGGAGATCACAGAGGGCATCCTGGCGACGGAGTCCGCGGAGGAAGCGGAACAACTGTCCGACGAACTCAACACCCTGGCCTTCCAGCTCCGGAACGGGGTGGACGCCAACGGAGACGGGCTGGTCACGTGGCACGAGGGGGAGGGCGGTCTTTACGTGGCACAGGAACACCTGCAAATGCTGATGAGAAGAGAGGGGATCGGATGATGCTGTCCCTGGCACTCATGGCGGTCCTCGCCGCGGCGGGCGACCCGCCACCGGTGGTGGAAGCCGCGAAGAACGGCGACGAGGCGGCTCTCCGCGCGCTGGTTGAGGAGGGCGTGGACGTAAACGCCACGGCGGGCGACGGATCGACGGCGCTCCTGTGGGCCAGCCACCGCGATCTGCCCGAGAGCGTGGAACTGCTGATCGAGGCCGGGGCGGATGTGAACCGGGCCAACGACCTGGGTGCGACGCCGCTCTGGGCCGCCGGCGAGAACGGCGGTGTGGCGGTGGCCGGGCTGCTGTTGGATGCCGGTGCGGATCCGAACCGGGCATTGCGCCACGGCGAGACGCCCCTCATGGCCGCAGCACGGGCGGGGAGCGCGCGGGTGGCGGAGATGCTCCTGGAGAACGGAGCGAACCCGGACGCCACGGGGCCGCGGAACCAGACCGCACTCATGTGGGCGGTGTTGAACCTCGCGCCTGACGTGACGAGGGTCCTGGTGGAACACGGAGCCGACGTGCACGCCCGAACTGTGGTCACGGTGGAGATGAGGGCGCACGAACCCCATACGCACATCCAGAACCAGGGTTGGTTCGAGCACGGCGGCAACACCGCGCTGTTGTTCGCAGCGCGGGTGGGCGACGTGGAATCGGCCCGGCACCTGGTCGCCGGCGGTGCCGACCTGAACGACAGATCCGGGTTCGGCGTCAGCGCACTGGCCATGGCCGCCTACGCCAACTTCCGCACTCAGGTAACCGAGCCGACCTTCTCGTCGGGCGGTCCCTACACGGTGGGCGGGCGGGAGGGCTTTCGTCCCGGCCGGTTCGGAGACCTCGTGGAGTTCCTGCTGGAGGCCGGTGCGGACCCCGACGCGGGATCCGAGAGGTTCACGGCACTGCACGCGGCGATTCTGCGCCACGACCAGCGCTCGGTCGACCTGCTCCTGGAGCACGGGGCCGACTTCAGCCTCCCGATTGCGACCTTCACACCCCATCAGCGCGGGTCAAACCAGGCCTTCTACTTTCACAACGGCTGGATCGGCGCCCGCCCGGCGTGGCTTGCCTCCCGCTTCGGCACGGCGGGCATCCTGCGCAGCCTGCTGGAGCACGGAGCCGACCCCCGCTTCGTCCACCGCAGCGAGTACTTCGCCGGCAGCGACGGCGCCCTGACCTCCGGGATCTTCGCGGCGCGGCAACTGGAGACCACCACGACGCTCATGGCGGCCGTGGGCATGACCAACGCCGGAAGGCCCTGGGTCTACCAGTATGTCTGCACGCCGGAGCACGAACAGGCAACCCTGGAGAAGGTGCAGCTGCTCGTGGACGCGGGCGTGGACCTCGCCATGACAACCCCCGATGGTCTCACGGCGCTCGACCAGGCCAGGGCGTTGAAGTACGAGTCGGTCGTCGAGACACTCGTCGCCGCCGGAGCGCCCGCAGGCGCAGGCCAGGAAGATGCGGAGTACGATTTCCTGAACCGGAGGCAGAGGGGAGGCTGCCGGTAGGCGTCCCCCGGCGTCTCAATGCCCCGCCGCCATCCCGTCCATTCGTGGCTCCGAGGCGGCCGCCCATCCCCGCTCCAGCCGCATGATCGCCTGTCCGCCGCCGAAAAACACGCCCTTGGGGTCGGCCAGCACGTGCCCCATCGCTTCCAGCTGTCGGCGCACCTCGAGCGGGACGACAGGCTCGATCGCCACTCGATTCCCGTCCAGGTGATTGAAGCGCGCAGCGTCCAGCGCCCCCTGCAGGTCCATGCCGAACTCCACGAGGTTGAGCAGCACCTGGACGTGCCCCTGGGGCTGCATTGCGCCGCCCATCACCCCATAACTCAGCCACGGCTCCTCCCGTCCATCCGCCGCCGTTTTCGTCACGAAGGCCGGAATGATCGTGTGGAACGGCCGCCGCCCCGGCGCCACCGCGTTTGCGCTCCCTGCGTCGAGCGAAAACCCCACGCCGCGATTCTGCAGCGCGAATCCGGTCCCCGGAACCACCACGCCCGACCCGAACGCGCTGGCGATGCTGTTGATGAACGACACCATGTTGCCATGCCGATCGGCGACGGTGAAGTACGTCGTCTCGCTCGCGGTGATCGCGGTTCCGGGGTCGGCCCGCTCGATCGCGCGCTCCGGGTCGAGCAACGCCCGCCGCGAATCGATGAACGCGTCGCTGAGCAGCTCGTCCGGCGTAACCCTCATGCTGGACGGATCGCCGACGAAATGCTCGAGATCGGCGTACGCCAGCTTCTTGGCCTCGATGAGGTGGTGCAGGTACGCGACGGAATTGTGTCCCATGGCTTGCAGATCGAACGGCTCCAGGAGTCTGAGGATTTCAAGGGCGGCGATCCCCTGGCCGTTGGGCGGCAGTTCATGCAGGCGGTAGCCCCGGTACGGGACGGAGATAGTCTCGACCCAGTCCACGCGATGCGACCGCAGATCGTCCATGGTGAGGAAGCCGCCCAGCTTGGAGACGCGCTGCACGATCTCTTCACCCAGCTTCCCGCCATACAGCACGTCCGGCCCACCCTCGGCGATGAGGCGCAGCGTGCGCGCGAAGTCGGGGTTGCTGAACCATTCGCCCGCGCGCGGAGCCCGCTTGCCGTCGATCAGGAAGGTCGCCCGCGCGCCCTCGTCCCGGCTGAGCATCTCCTGCGCGCCCTCCCAGAAGTCGACGATGACCGGGCTCGCCGGGAATCCCTCCTCCGCCATCCGGATCGCGGGCTCGAGCGCTTCGGCGAGCGAGATCGTGCCATAGGTGTCGAGCAGCGTCTGCCAACCTGCGAGGGCGCCGGGGACGGTGATCGTCTCGGCGCCCGAGCGCGGCATGCTCTCGTGGCCTCGGTCAACCAGCTCTTCCCGGGTCATCAGCGCGCCGGCGCGGCCGCTCGCGTTCAGCCCCACCATCCGCTGCTCGTCAGCCAGCCAGATGATCGCGAACATGTCGCCGCCGACGCCGGTCATCATGGGCTCGACCACGTTCAGCATGGCGGCGGTGGTCACGGCGGCATCGATCGCATTGCCGCCGCGCTGCAGCACGGCCAGCCCGGCACCGGTAGCGAGTGGCTGGCTGCTGGCGACGACCCCATTCGGCGCGTAGACGGTGGAGCGGCCCGCCATCGTGCCGGAGCGGTCCGGCTGGGCATGGGCGACATGGGTGGGACTTGCGGCGAAAGAGGCAGCGGCGAGGACGGCGAGGATGCGCATGACGAGCACTCCTTGTGCGCTTGGGTTGCGGCAACCGAAACCGTCCGTCAGGCTTGGACGCAAGTCTCGCCGCCGCAGTGTACTGGCCTGACGCAAGGTACGCCGCGGCGGCACGGTTTGGAAAGCTGCGATCAGGCGGTCGCGGCGCTCGCCGGGCTTCATCGGGGCACTCCATGACACTCCACGAACTGCTCGACCTCCACTACTGCGCGAACGGCGACGAAATGCTGCGCCGGATGCTCGCCGAGGGGACCGATCCCGACCAGCGCCACGGATCGCGCGCGGAAACGCCCCTTCACGTGGCCACCCGGCGCCGGCGTGCCACGGCCGTCGACATCCTGCTGGCGCACGGCGCCGACATCGACGCCAGGACGGCCGGCGGCAAGACCGCATACGCGCACGCTGTCAGGCGCGGGTTCGGCGACGTCGCCGACCGCCTCGTAGCACGGGGCGCCAGCACCGAACTGAACGAAGCCGACCGATTCGCGGTCGCGGTCGTGCACGGCCACCTCGACGAAGCGCGCGCGATCCTCGAAGCCCACCCCCGCGTGGCGCGAACCGGCAACCCCGAGGAAGACCGCCTGCTGGCGGATGTCGCCGGCCGCAACGACCGGCAGCTTGTGGCGTTCCTGATCGAGGCGGGCGCCGACCTGCAGGCAAGAGGTCTCGACGCCGGGACGCCCCTGCATCAGGCCGCCTGGTTCGGCCAGCCCGGCAATGCCCGCCTGTTGATCGATGCCGGGGCGCCCCTCGACGTCTTCGACGATGCGCACGGTTCCTCGCCGCTTCACTGGGCCGTCCACGGGTCCCGCTTTTCCGGCGGGGCCGAGGAGCGACAGGATGCCTATGTGGAGCTGGTCGAGATGCTGATCGCGGCCGGGTCCAGCCTGCACTACCCGGGCGACCCGCACGGCGACGCGTACAGAAAACGACTCCTGGAAGACGCGACGCCGCGGGTCCGCGGCGTGTTGCACCGGGAGTTCGCGTGAACCACTCAACTCCCGAGGTGACGATGACTCCCCGATTCCGCTCCTCTCGCCGAAGCCGCCCACTTCGTCGAAGCCGCTTCGCGACGTCCCCTGCCGCGTGGCTCCTGGCGCTCGCCGGACTGTTGGCTGCTGCCGCCGGATGCGAGCCGCAGCAGGGCGCTCCCGCGGCACAATCCGACATCCCCGTCACGGAAACCGTCTACACCGAGCGAGCCTTCGAGCAGCGGCTCATCGACGCCACGCGCGACTACGTGCTGCACGCCATGCGCGCGCACGGCACACCCGGGCTCAACCTCGCCATGGGCTACCGGGGCGAACTCATCTGGGAGGGCGGCTTCGGGTGGGCCGACGTGGCGGCGCGCAGGCCGATGACGCCCGAGACCGTGTACCACTCCGGCTCGCTGGGGAAGACCTACACGGCCACGGCGATCATGCAGCTGGTCGACCGCGGTGTGATCGCGCTGGACGACCCGATCAGCGACCATCTGCCGTTCGAGGTGCACAACCCGCTCGGCGACCGCGAGGTCACGGTGCATGATCTGCTCACGCATCGCTCCGGGCTTTCCGGAGGCGGCGCCAAGGGAGTGTGGGACAGGCCCGTGCCGCTCGAAGAAGCACTCAGGGCAAGCTACGCCAGCGACACAAGCCCGCTGGTGGGGGGGACAACTCCGTTCTGGATCGGCAAGGTCGGCACTCAATACAACTACTCCAACCCGGGCATCGCGACGCTTGGACTGATTGTGCAGACGGCCAACCCGGACGGGCTGTCGTTTTCGGACTACGTGCAGCGGCACATCATGGACCCGCTGGGGATGGAGTCGTCACAGTATCCGCCCGCGCAGCACGAGGACTACGTGCGGCCGGACATCTGGGAGAACATGAGCACGGGCTATGCGCGCATGGGTTCGGCGTGGGTTCCGAGCGTGCCGCTGTATTTCAGCCACTACCCGGCGGGTGGCGTAGTGGCGAAGCCTGCCGATCACGTGCGGCTGCTGACGGCCATGATGAACGGCGGCGAATACAACGGCTACCGGGTGCTCGAGGCCGAGACCGTCGAGCGGATGCTCACGCCGCAGTATGAAGAGGAGATCGGTCCGGGGATGACCAGCGGCCTGGTGTGGCGGCTGCGCAACCATGGAACGCGGGGCATGTCGTTCGATCACGCGGGAGGTCACATGTTCGGCTGGAGGACCGAGGGGTTCGCGTGGCCCGAGCTCGGCGTCACGCTCATGGTGGCGCACAACCAGTGGAGCCTGCCCGATCCGTCGCCCGAGGGCGGGATGATCACCGGCTTCGTCGAGGACTGGCTGATGGCCGAGCCGCCGGATGTGGAGCTGACGCCTGCGTCCGGGGAGTGGGCGTGGAAGGTGTCCTACGTCCGGGGCGTCGTGTACGCCGCGATGTTCAGGATGTACGTGGGCGTCGAGGGCGACATCCCGGCGGACGGGCTGGAGGAGGCGATCGCGTCGACGCGGGTGCGGCCCGGGGGAAGGGGGGACTGGGACGCGGACGGGTTCCGGGCAGGCTTGGCCGATATCGGGGAGGCGGGCTTCGGGTATGAAGAGGTCAGCGGTTTCTGGGCGTCCGGAGCCAGCCGGGTGACGGTCGAGGAAGCGGAAGTGATTCTCAGGGAACTCGGTGCGCGTTTTCCGGGGTCGAGTGCCATTTTCTTTCCGCCGGCGCGGGGTGGCGAGGGCGGGACCGAGTAGGCTCGGGATGATCGCCCAATGTCGCCCGAAATCTGTCACACCCAGCTATTGAAGCGCCCGGGAAACGGCCCAGACTACGTGCATCCGCCGCCACACCCCGCGACCCCGGAGATCGCGAGTGCACGACACCACATCCAAGGTGCTCTACTCCCTGCCGGAGACTATCGAGGCCCTCGCCCGCGCCATGGTGCCGGACCGGGCCGACGACATGGACTTCTCTCGGCGAGCTTCGAATACCTGTTGTTGGAGGAGCGGCGCGGCGGAACGGAGGATCTGCCGAAGGACGACCTGGTCCGCGAGCTCGTGGCGGTATCCCGGGCGCGCGGGGGCAGGGAGATGGCACGCGCGGTCTCCCGGTTGCGGGAGTGGATGGACGGGCGGGAGGAGGGCGACGCGCTCGACCGGGCGGTGGCGGAATGGCTCAAGGCCGTGGTCGCGGACCTGGACCCCGCACTGGGCCACGAACTGACGGCGGCCACCACGATGAAGGAGGTGATGGAAGTGATCAAGCCAAAGGGGAAATGGGCGGTCCGCTGGTACGAGGACGGTTTCGACGGGGGGCGGACGCAACTGGTGCGCCGGCTCGTGGCCCGCAGGTTCGGCGCTGATATCCCGGACAGGATGGTTCCGTTGCTCGATGACTTTGCGGACCCGGAGCGCATTGAGTCCGTCGCCGACGCGATACTGGACTGCGAGACAGCGGAGGAGTTCCTCGCGCGGACGGCTGATTCCTAGGCTGCGCGATCTGCGGCCGACCGACCGGTAACGCGCGTGCGCGTTCCAGCTGAAACGTTTTCGCGCCCTCTGGTGTGCCGGATGCAACTATCATATTAGTTGTATATCGCCGGGGGGAATCCGGAGCGCCTGATACTTAACTACAATGTTCAGTTATCAGGCCCCCTCCAACACTAAACACAAATGTTAATTATCAGCACGCGACGCGACTGCGGTGCTCGCCTCCGACCGCGGTCTCCACGGGCCGCAATCGGGTCGTTCCTTCCTGTCCCGATCGCGCTCACCGCGCTGATTCCGCTGGGCGGCTGCGGAGACGGAGAGGACGGCGGCGCACCGGCGGAACCCCTCGCCGCAATGCGCCCAACGGGCCAGTCCGCCTTCGATTCGTCGCAGCAACCGGGTCTCGCCGAACTCAGCGCTGTCGTAGCCGGCTTTTTCCTTCCGGACAGCGGTCTCGTGCTGGTGGAGCGCAGCGAGATCCACTTGATCGACCTTTCGATCGACCCTTCGGCCGGCACAACTCGCGTGGTGGGCCGAGAAGGTGAGGGACCGCGGGAATTCCGGTATATCGGGCGTGCGAAACGCGTTCCGGGCGGTATTCTGGTCTCGGACGTGCCCCGCCGTCGCGTGTCGGTGATCTCTCACGACGGCGAGTTTCTGCGCTCGCAGAGTGTGCTGGACGCAGAGTTCGGAGACTTTTTCGGCGCGTATCCGGTGGGCATTCACCCAGACGGCCGGATCGTTTTCCGTGACGGCATCGCGGAAATGGGCCGCGACTACGACGGGCAAACCTGGAATCCGGCCACGTACGTCACCGTACGGGACGACGGCGAGCTTGATATCGTCGCGGAGGCCACCGGAGATGAGGTCTATTTCGGGTCGAGACGAAGCGGCGGCGTGGTGTTCGGGCATCAGACCCATGAAGCTGCGACGGGAGACCACCTCATTGTCGCGGCTACCGACCGAGGTGCCGTGGCGGTGCTGGACTGGAGCGGTCAAGAGATTCGGCAAATCCCCATGCCGGCAGGCGCGAGGGTGCCCGATGTCAGGGCGGTGGGACGTCAGGTGCTCCTCGCACGATGGCAGGAATTCGCGGAGAGGCTCAACAGGCTCGCCGCGTCCGGTCAGATCCCGTTCGAACCCGTGGAGTTCGATCAATCTGGCGCGTCCGAACCGGATCTGAAGGACTGGCCGATCAACGAAGTGGCCCCGGCAATCGACGCCCTCCTGACAGACTTCGACGAGCGGCTCTGGGTCAGGGACTACCGTCTTCCCGATCAGGACAGCGTAACGTGGCGGGTGTGGAACATCGACCGACAGGCACTGCTCTTCACAGCCAGAATGGATGGCGAGGACACGCTGCTCGACGCGCGGGGCGACCTGGTGCTGCTGCGCCGGCTGGACGAGTTCGACGTTCCGCGGGCCGTGATCACCGGGCTGCGGGCGCCTTGATGGCCGTAATGAGACGTTTCCTTGAGCTCGCGATGCTCCTCGTGATGTGGGCGGGCGTCTCCTGCTCAAGCGGCGGCGGCCTGGCCGACACCGTAACGGTCGTGGATAGCGCGGGGGTCACGATCGTCACGCACGGGTCGCGAGATGACGTACCGCAATTCGAGCATGCTCGTGTACCGAGTGCGCCAGCCGTTCAGATTGGCAGCGTCGAAGACGAAGCGACGGCGCTGTATCGAGTTACCGGTGCCGTTCGAATGCCGGATGGTGGGATCGCGGTCGCGAATTCGGGATCAGGAGAGATCAGGCTCTTTGATGCGGCCGGGCGTTTTGTCGATTCGTTTGGCAGTGCAGGCGGCGGCCCGGGAGAATTCGGGCGCCTTTCTTCCATCGGAGTGTCCTCGGACGGCCGCATCCTGGCGTACGACAGCCAGACCGGACGGGTCAGCACCTTCGATCCCGATAGCCGAACACTGATCGGGAGCATCAGCATAACGGTCAGCCCGGACTTGTATTCCCTTGCCGGCATGAGGCGTGCCAACCCGATCGGGTGGTTGCGAGACGGAACGTTCGTGGGCTATCTCGCCACCCTGGAGGGGGGGATACCGGATCGGGATGGTTGGACGCACAGGCAATCGATGTCGAACATACACTTCTTCGATCAGGGGGAATCTTCCGGGATTCTGGCTGCCGCACCTGGCCGGCAATCATGGGTCATGGTCAACAGGACCGGGGAAGGGAGTGTCCGCGTGCAGGGGGTGGCGAATCCCTTTCTGCCGACCTTCGAGACCGCGACCGACGGTAGCATCGTTGCGTTTGGCAACACTGAGCGGTTCGAGATCCGCATGCTGAACTCAAGTGGTTCCGTCGTTTGGATCATCCGCCGGGAGCACGAGCGTCGTCCGGTGTCGGAAGGGCAGCGCGAGAGGTGGGTCGCCGGTCGGCTAAGCAACATGGAAGATGACGGCACCGAGCGCTCACGGAGCCGAAGAGCCTTGTACAACGACATCCCCTTCCCCGACACCTTGCCGGCTTTTGAAACGCTGTCGCTACAGAAGGGCGGGCGATTGTGGGTCAAGGAGACAAGCCTTGGCGATCCGCCTTCGGCGACCGCGCCGTGGTCGGTGTTCGACAGCGACGGCCGACCGTTGGGCGCAGTGGAGATGCCGGCCGGATTCGAGCCGTTCGAGATCGGAACCGATTACGTGCTGGGCTTGTGGAAGGACGATTTGGGCGTCGAGTATGTGCAACTGTACGATCTCGTTGCTGACCGCCCCCTGACGAAACCTACTCCCCCGTAGAGAACCGGCCACGTGTTCCTTGATTTTGCCATCATCTCCGGCTTGCTGGTCGTTGCCCATCTCCTGCGGACGTGGGTCCGCCTCTTCCAGACGCTGTTTCTGCCGACGCCGATCCTGGCCGGCCTGATCGGACTCGCTGCAGGACCCGAGGGACTGGACTTTCTCCCGTTCGCGCGGGACGAATCCGGCGTGCCGGTAATGACCCGGTATCCGGGGGAACTGGTCGTGCTGCTGTTCGCCACCCTTTTCATGGGCCGGCGGGCGGGCCAGACGCGTTTCAAGAAGATGATTCAGGACGCCGGAGACACGTTCTTCTACAATCTGTCGACCTGGATCGGCCAGTTCGGTCTCGCGCTCCTGTTCGCGGGCGCTGTCCTCATTCCCCTTTTTCGCGAGGTGGGCGGTCCGTTCGCTCTGATGCTCCCCGCGGGCTTCGTCGGGGGTCACGGCACCGCCGCGGCCGTCGGTTCGATTCTCTCCGAGCGCGGCTACGAGAACGCCATTCCCGTCGGATACACCTTTGCCACCATAGGGCTTCTGGCGGCCGTGCTGGGTGGCGTTGCCGCGATCAACATCGCGACGCGCAGCGGCTGGACCCGTCTCGTTTCCACTCCGCGCGAGCTGCCGGCGGACCAGCGGCGGGGGTTGATCGATCCGGCGCGCGCCCGAAGGGTCGTGAGGGAGACCGTCAGCCCACTGGCCCTCGACACGCTTTCGTGGCACTTCGGGCTCGTCCTGCTGGCCTACGGGGCCGCGCACGCCGCGAGCTGGGCGCTTCGGTCGGCGGGAGGACAGTTCACCGCGCTCCCAATGTTCGCGCTTGCCGTGATCTGCGGCGCGCTGATTCAAAAGCTGCTGGACGGGCTGGGCGCTGGTCGGCATGTGGACGCCGCGACGATGGGGCGCCTCGGATCCACGATCTCGGACTTTCTCGTGGCCTTTGGCGTGGCAGCGATCCCGATCACGATCGTGGCGGACTACGCGATGCCCATCCTCGTGATGTCCGTGTTCGGCTTCGTACACGCGGCCGCCATGACCTGGTGGATCGCCCGCCGGACCTTCCACAACTACTGGTTCGAGCGGGGACTGTTCACCTTCGGCTACGCCACCGGAGTCGTGGCCATGGGGATCGCGCTTCTCCGCGTGGTGGACCCGAAGCGGGAGTCCAATACGCTCGATGACTACGGCCTGGCGTATCTCCCCATCGCCGTTTTCGAGATCGTCGTCCTTTCCACGCTGCCGATATGGGTCGCCACCGGCGCCGTGTGGCTTCCCGGGCTGGTGCTGACCGCGGTTGCCGCGGTCGCGCTGATGGTCTCGTGGAGGACGATCGGGTTCTTCCCCTCCGATCCCGTGGCGCAGAGGGCGGGCGAACCCGGGTAGGCGAGCTGGCGTGCCGAGCCAGCGGGCCGACGAGCCGTGGCGTTCCGCGGCGAAGTGCCTTGTCAGCTCCAGGGAAACGGCGAGTTGCTGACCGGGTGAAGCCGGCCCTCGGCATACCGGGAGTAGCGGAAGGGTTCAAGGAGCGCCTGCCGCTGCCCCATCAACTCCTGCGCGACCAGGGCCCCCACGCCGATCATCTTGTAGCCGTGGTTGGAATCGGCGATGAAGTAGACGTTGTCGGCAAAGGTGTCGAACACGGGGAAGCTGTCGGGCGTGAAGCAGCCGATGCCGCCCGAGGGCTCTCTGCTCATCAGGTGGGCCTTGCCCTCGAAGCGTTCCTGGCAGAAGGCCAGGCCCGCGCTGAAGGTCCGGTGGAATTCCTCCCCGACGACGAAGTGGGAGGACTCCGGTCCATAGGGATCGACCGCCACGTCGCCCGCGGGCCGGTTGACCCTGTCGGGAACGCAGCCACCCTGCACCCCGCCAAAGCTGAAGTCCGGCTTGTAGTAGAGGCCCCACGGGCCCTTGGTCACCACGCCGTCCTCGTCGCAAAGGGGCTCGTCGGTGTCGACGTGCACGACCGGGGGCATGTTGCCGCGGTTGTCGACCAGGTAACCGGGGTCGACTTTCAGGGTCCCCTCCTGCAGGGCCCAGTATGTCCAGGTCGGCGCGTCGTGGTGCTCCCCGTCGGGACCGAGTACCCGCGTCATCGCCGGCAGATCGAGCATGTCCCACTGCTGCCGCACCCAGGGGCCGGTGGCCACGACCACCTGCTCGCACGGTATCGGTCCCCGGTCGGTGACGACTGCGGTGACCGCCCCGGAGGCGTCGCGCTTGAAGTCCTTGTTGGCGACTCCGGCCAGGATGCGGACCCCCTCGGCCTCGGTCCTCGCCCGCAGGCCCTTGAGCGATGCCAGGTTGTTGGCGTAGCCGCCCCGGTGCTCGTGCAGCACGCTCGTGATTCTTCGGGCGCGCCAATCGGCGAAGATTCCGCGCAGATAGGTCCGGGACGCCTCGGATCCCTCGACGAACGTCGAGATGTAGCCGATCGCCCTCTGCTGCTCATGGATCGAGGCGACGTCTTCGCGCATGGCTTCGTGGCTGATCTGCAGGTAGCCGACCGGGTGGTAGGAGAACGCGGCCGGGTCGCTTTCCCAGACGCTCACCGAATGGGCCATCAACTCGCGCATGGCCGGCTGGAAGTAGTTGTTGCGGATGACGCCGCACGCGATCCCCGAGGCACCGGCACCGACCCCCGTCTTGTCGATGATCACGATGTCGCGCCCGTCCCCGCGACCCGATGCCCTGAGTTCCCGGGCGAGGTGCCACGCCGTTGAAAGGCCGTGGATCCCGGCGCCGATGATCACGTATCTCGCGGTCACGCGCATGTGCTTCACGCCCTCAGCGGTCGACTCCCGGCACGGAAGCGTTCAACAGATGCTTCACGAAATAGTCCCTCTTCAGCTCCAGGTTGTATTCGCCGGTCTGGCCGAACGCGCCGTGGCCGGTGTTGGCGTAGACCATCATGTCGTGCTGGATCCCGGAGCGCACCAGCGTCTCCGACATCTGGAAGAGGTCCGCCTGCGTTCCGGTGTCGTTGATCCCGCCGATCAGCAGGAGCTTCCCCTGCAGGCCGGGTGCCATCCGGAAGACGTTGCCCGCCTCGTAATGCGCGTGATTCTCCTGTGGCATGCCCAGGTACGGCTCGTAGAGGTGGAAGGCGTACATGTCGTATCCGGGCACCTCGCTGATGCAGACCTTGTAGAGGTCCGGCTCCTCGAGGATGGCGCGGGTGGAATAGTACCCGCCCCACGACGCGCCCACGATGCCCACCCGGTCGCCATCGAGGAAGTCGAACCGTTCGATCAGCTGGCGGATCGCGGCGGCGTGATCGTCCACGACCGGCTTCCCCCAATTCCCCACGATCACGTCGTGGAACGCCTTCGAACGCCCCGGCGTGCCGCGGGCGTCCAGAATCACGACCACGAAGCCCATGTTGGCCAGGGCACGGTTGAAGTTCCCTATCCGGGCGAAGTCGCTTCCGAGGCCGGGGAATGGCTCGCCGCCGAAATCCATCGGCCGGGTCGTGGTCTGAGGCCCCCCGTAGATGTACTCGACCACCGGATACCGCCGCGCGGGATCGAAGTCGTGGGGCAGGTACATCGTGACCCAGAGATCGGTCTCGCCGTCCGCCGCTTTCACTACGACCTCTCGCGGCGGCGTCCAGCCCACCTCCTGCAGCCGGCCGATGTCCGCTTCCGACAGCGTCAGCACAAGCTCCCCGTCCGCGCGGCGCAGCACGGAGCTGGGCGGGGTGTCGACCGACGAATAGGTGTCGACGAAGTAGCCGTTCGAAGGAGCCATGGCCACGGCATGACGTCCGTTGCCCTCGGTCAGCTGCGTCCGGTCGGTGCCGTCGAGGGTCACGCGGTTCAGATGAAGGTCGTACGGCCGCTCCGGATCGGTCTGCGCCGTGAAGTACACCCACGCGTTCTCCTGGTCCACGCTCACGACCGCCTCGACCGGGAACTCGCCGTCGGTGAGCTGGCGGACCATGTTCCCGGCCATGTCGTACAGATACAGGTGACGCCACCCGTCGCGCTCGGACGCCAGAATGAATCCGGAGGCGTCGGGCAGCAGCCAGAACCCCGTCCGCGCGCCCCACACCGTGTCGTGGTGGTGGGTGACGAAGGTCGCCGAGGTCTCCGTCGCGAGCGTCCGCACCGCGCCGCTCAGGGCATCCGCAGCCTGAATTTCGACCCGATCCATCACGCGGCTGTACCGCGCGAACACGACCTCCGACCCGTCCGGCAGCCAGGTCAGCACACGGTAGTAGTAGTCCGCGGTGGTATCCTGTTGCACAGGCATCGGTGTGCGCGTGTGCAGGTCGAGTATGTGGAGTCGAGTGTCATAGAGATCGCCGCCGGCGAGCATGGTGGGTATGAACTCGGCTTCTTCGAGCGGCTTCAGCCATTTGATGGTCGGGATCCGGGGCATGCCGTGCGATCCGATCCTGGCGACCACCAGGCGCTGGGAGTCGGGCGACCATGGATTCCACAGCGTCGTCTCGACGTCCCATTGCTCGTATTCGTTACCGTCCTCCGTGAGTTGCACGACCCGGCCATCGACGGTGGCGCGCAGCGTCAGATTGTGATTGTCGAGGCCGATGAACCACTGCCCGTCCGGGGACAGGCTCTCCGGGTACGGCCGCGGCCCCAGCCCCTGAAACACTTCCCGCACGAACGTCTTGGGTGTAACCCGTTCGGTTTCGCTCACCAGGTACGACACGAGTCCCAGCGAGGACGGCGCGCGCCTCCTCTCCACCCCGTATGTGTCGAGGTCGAGTACAAAGGTCTGCCCCTCCACCGCGAACTGCACGGTAGAACCTCCTGCAAAGGAAAACTGCCGGAAGGGCACGCCCAGGCCCGCGGGCTCGTGACCCAGGGCCCCGGTCAGCGCGGCACGCAGGCGAGCGGTGTCGAACAGCTCGTCGACGACGCCCGTGGTCGGATCGACCCGGTGAATGACCGTGTGCTGCGGCCCGCCCTCGGCGTACCAGAAGGTGTTGCCGTCGGGCATCCAGTTGGGGGTGACGCGGCCGCCCTCGATGAGGGAGCCGAAGTCGAGGTAGCGTTCGTAGGCGGCTTCCTGCTCCGGGGTGACCTGGGCGGCGGACGGTGGAACAAGGGCCGCCGACAGGAGCAGGGCGGGGACCAGGGGGCGCAGGGGCCGGATCATGGTTTGCTCCAGTACTCTTTACGGGCTAAACATGCCCCTCTACCCTGCATGGGAGCGGAGACCCCAGGCAAGGAGTGACAATGCGCAACTGTGCACGGATGTTCGCCCCGGCGGCGACGATGGCCCTTTACGGCTGCCTGGCGATCGCCCTGTACGCCGGACAGGCGGGCGCGCAGGACCGGAGCGCGCTTTCCGGCGAGGTGCAGTCGTACCTGAGCGTCTCGGCGCCCGTCGTCGCGCTCGAAAACGTTCTGTTGTTCGATGGCACCGGCGGCCCCGCGCAGGCCGGGCAGACCATTGTCATCCGCGGTAACCGCATTGCGGCCGTCGGCGCGGCGGGCTCGGTCGATATTCCGTCCGACGCGGAGCGGCTGGACCTCGCGGGCCACTCGGTGATGCCCGGCATGGTCGGCCTCCACGACCACCTGTACTACTACCAGAACGCCCCGCGCGTGGCGCAGATGCAGTACTCGGGGCCGCGGCTGTACCTGGGAGCCGGCGTCACGACCGTGCGGACGACGGGCAGCATGTCTCCCTATCAGGACATCGCGCTCAAGGGCGCGATCGAACGTGGGGAGACACCCGGGCCGCGCATCGTGATCACGGCGCCGTACGTGATCAGCCCGGGGCCCGACGAGCGGCTCAGGGACCTGGGCATGTACGTGATCCGCGACGAGGAGTCGGCGCGGCGGTACGTGCGCTACTGGGCCGCCGAGGGTGCGGAGTGGGTCAAGGTCTACACGCAGATCTCGCGCGAGGCGCTGGGCACGATCATCGACGAGGCCCACAGGCAGGGGATGAAGGTCATGGGCCACCTCTGCTCCGTGAGCTTCCGAGAAGCCACCGCGCTCGGCATCGACAACCTGGAACACAGCCTTTGGGCCAACTCGGACTTCGATGCGACGCGTGAGCCCGACAAGTGCAGTCCCAACCTCTCTTTTTCGCTGGCCGAGCTCGACGTCAACAGCCCCGCCGTGGACGTCACGATCGACGAGATCGTCGAGGCAGGGGTGGCGATCACCTCGACGCTGGCCGTCGCGGAGCAGGCGACTCCGGCCGTCCCCGATCTCACGGCGAGGGATCTCGAAGCGCTCCCCGATCACGTGGTTCAGGCCGAAATGGAGCGCCGCCGGGTGATTCGGTCGGGGACCACGGAATGGATGATCGACCTCCTGCACAACATGTTCGCCTTCGAACGCCGCTTCGTGGAGGCGGGCGGGCTGCTCGCGGCGGGCGTCGACCCCGCCTGGGGCGCGCTTCCCGGCTACGGCGACCAGCGCAACTTCGAACTCCTCGTGCAGGCGGGCTTCGAGGCGGCCACAGCCGTCCAGATCGTCAGCGCAAACGGGGCCAGGGTGATCGGGATCGACGACGAGGTCGGCACGGTGACCGCCGGCAAGCTCGCGGACCTGGTCGTGATCGAAGGAGATATCGGGAACAGCGCATCCGACATCCGCAACGTGCGGCTCGTCTTCAAGGACGGCCTGGGCTACGACCCGAAGCGGCTCACCGATGCGGTCAAGGGGCTCGTCGGAATGCGGTGACACGCCGCCGGACCGCCCGCCCGCCGCCGACAAGGAGGCGACAATGCGATTCAGGACACTGACGGGCGTGTTTGTTCTGCTGGTGCACGCACTCCTCCCGGCACCGTTCCGGGCGGCCGGGGCCTTCGCCCAGGAGCCTCCGGATACACCGCTTTCCCGCCTTCTGGAAGCGGAGCTCGCCAGGTTCCCCGGGATCGCGGGCCTTTACGTGAAGCACCTGACCACGGGCGAAGAAGCCAGCGTCCGGGGTGACGAGCCTTTCGAGAGCGCCAGCACCATCAAGGTCGCCATCATGGCTCACGTCTACCGGATGGCCGACGCCGGCGACATCGACCTGGACGAGCGTATCGAGCTCCGGAGATCGGACCTGGTGGGAGGATCCGGGATCTTCAGGTACAAGGGTGTCGGGCTCAATCCGAGCATCCGCGATCTGGTCACCGAGATGATGCCCATTCCGGCGATGCCGACCACCTGTTCCAGCAAGCCGATCGCGGATTCCAGGCCAAGCCGATCACCTTGGAGGAGCGGAGGTCCATAGGGACGCTGGGTGTGGGGGGTTGAGGGTTGAAGTTAGGTCGTGGGGTCG
>JAJDUP010000057.1 GCA_022826565.1 Gemmatimonadota bacterium
CGACCCCACGACCTAACTTCAACCCTCAACCCCCCACACCCAGCGTCCCTATGGACCTCCGCTCCTCCAAGGTGATCGGCTTGGCCTGGAATCCGCGATCGGCTTGCTGGAACAGGTGGTCGGCATCGCCGGAATGGGCAAGTGGACGACTTCTGTCGGAATGAGTGGACGAAGCGCGTCGGAATCAGCACCTTGGAGCCGACCGGCGAGGCGGCTATCTTGTCATGTGCCCGTCCTGTGCTCTGCCCCTCAACCAAGAGTTTCCCCGGCTCCCCACGGGTCTATCGGACGACTGGTACACGCTTCGAGCGGAACCTCGGCTACCCGGCCCGTGGGCTGTCGATTGTACCGTTCCCACAAACCCGCCGTACGCAAACAGGAAACCCGATTGCCCTCGTCCGAAGAGATTCCTACACCGGCCGATCAGGACTTCGATGATGCCCGGTCCCATCCGAACCCGAGACTCTGCTTGTCGAACGAGCAGGAGAAGCTGCATCGCGAGTTGTGCCGTCTCCAGAGCCAACTCGGGGCCATGTATCTTGGAGGACTCCAGGTTCTAGAACACGAAGCGAATCCCGACAGGCTCGCGCAATCGGCTCACAGCATGCGAGAACTCATGGACAGGATAGTCAAGCTGCTTGAGACACCTGTCGGGGAGGGTAGGGCGAAGGGGGTCCCCGCTGTGTCCCTTAATGCCAAGGTCATTGAAATCGAGGACCTGTTCTTGCGGGGCAAGGCCCGAACTGGTTCCTACTCCAACGAACTTGGGTGGGAAGGCTGCATCGATGAACACCTCCGCAAGCTGCTTGAGAAGATGAACGCGTTCTTCGAGTGGTTCGCCCGCCTGCATCCGCGGCGACGGGAGCGGGTTCGACGCACGTTGAGGCGGTTGGATGGCTCTGGCCGCAACCTCCCCGGGCCATTTCTGGAGCAACACCGAAAGGAATGGGAGGGAATCCGTAACTTCTTCTTGTCGGTCTGCCACCATGGCAAGCGTGCCGATATCGACGAGTTGAGAGATAGGATCACGGCGCTGGAGAGTTTCCTCGCTGACCGACTCGTTCCGAGCACGCTCGACGACCTTGACGCGATCGATGCGCTGCTGGAGGAAACAGGGGATGCCTAGTCCGGAAGCGGTAAGGAAGGCGCTGGTGCTGATCCAGAAGCGCGCCGTCAATCATGAGTACTTCTTCTCTGAGCTGAAGACGCCGGATTGGATCGAGCCGCTCAGGGCCGCAGGTCTCTTTGCAGACCCGCCCCCAGCGCGCATTGAGGGTAATCTGATCAGCTTCCCGCGCTGGCCTGAGTCCGAGTATTTGGCCAGGATGGCTTCGCTGTCGCCAGAGCAGGTGGGAGCCATCATCCTTCGTATTCCAGTCACAGAAAACACTTCCGTGCACCAGGACCTTGCCCGTGCAGCAGTCCATCTCCCTATCGAAATGGCGGTGGAGTGGGCGGTGAAGGAGGCCGAATGGGTATCGCAACAGCATCATGTCCACTGGCCGATTGCCGAAGCGCTCGGACCTGTGATCAAGCGGCTGGCCGAGTCCGGGGAGACTGACGCCGCCATCTTGCTGGCCAGGTCCTTGCTGGAACTGCGCGTCGAGATGGACTCGTCGGGGGTAGAGGCTACCGCGCCTGCCCAGGACGATGGCCGCGACCCAGCGGAACTGAGCAGTGGAACCGATGTCGAGGACGATCTCGACATCGAAACCCTGGCTGCCTCAGTGCTGGCCGGTCTGTCGCGCCGCGTTCTGCCGCGTATTGATGAACACCAATACCAGGAATTGGTCGAGCAACATATTCCCGGTCTGCTGGAGCATGGCGGGGTCAAGGCCTTCTCGATGCTGTGCGATCTACTTGAGAAGCTGCTGCATGATTACCGAGGATCGGCCAGTTACCCAGACTCGCTGTCCCGTCCGGCGATCGAACCGCACGCGCAGAACTATGGGCATGACGTATCTGATATCCTCATCGATGCCGTGAGGGATGGATCGATGCAGTTGGTCGATTCCGGGATCGACATCAGGCTAGTCTACGCCGCCCTCGAAGATCGCGAGGGTGGGATCTTCAAGCGGATGGCATTGCACCTCGCCGCGGAGCAGAGCCAGGGACATCCTGAGTTCGCGGTCGAAATGGGGCTCGGCGAAGAGCACTTCTTGGATGAACGGTTGCTCCACGAGTACAGCAGGCTTCTTGGGGCAATCTTCTCGCGACTCGACCAGACCCAGATGGCTGTCGTGCTTGGTTGGATACAGCGCGGACCGTCCTTTTCTGACGCTTTCGACGGTGACGACGAAGAGCGGCGCAAGTGGCGACTCTATTGGCAGGTGCGCCGGCTTGCTTGGATTCGTGACCACTTGGACGACGATTGGACGGCACGCTACGCGCTGATGGTAGAGGAGGTAGGTGAACCCGAACACCCCGACTTCACTACTTACACCACCACGGGGATGGGTACGATCAGCCCTGTGGGAGTGACGTATCTGGAAGGGATGTCCACTGCTGAGATCGCCGCGTACTTGGGATCCTGGGAACCTACAGGTGATCCCATGTCAGCAGATCGGGCGGGTCTCGCCGATGTTTTCGAACAAGTGGTGGCGAGATCTCCGTCACGCTTCCTGGCCAAGGCCGATGCCTTTCTGCAGTTGCCGGTGCCGTTCATCCAAGCCTTGGTGGCGGGTGTGCGCGAGGCGCTTCGTGCGGATCGTGTCGTCGACTGGGCTGAGGTAATCAGCCTCCTATCTCGGATCTTGGCTCGGCATCCAACCAGCCGCGCATGGCGTCACGCGCGCCTATCATGCATCAGGCTTGTGGAAGAGGGTCTGCAGAACGACGCAATCGATATTGGTTTGCGGGAAGCGGTCTGGGCGATCATTGACTCGACGGCGAGCGATTCAGATCCGACTCCCGAGGACGACGCAGAGCCGACCAATGATGTCGCGAACAAGTCGATCGGGTGCGTTCGAGGGAACGCGCTCCATGCCGTGATCCACTACGCCTTGTGGGTCTATCGCAACGGGGCGGGCGGAGACGATCCGGAAACCACACAGGTTGGCATGAACGCAATACGGGAGGTCCGAACGAGGCTTGAACAGAGCCTTGATCCTGCAATCGATCCCTCGCCGTCGGTTCGGGCAGTATATGGCCAGTGGTTCCCCCATCTGACCTTGCTCGACGCGAATTGGAGCGCTCAGAACGTGAGGAGGATTTTTCCTGATGAATACCCGGAACTTCGAGATGCTGCTTGGCAGACCTATCTGCGGTTTTGCCCAGTGTACAGCACGCCCTTCGAGCTGCTCCGCGAGCAGTATTCGGCCGCGGTGGATCGGTTGCCGTCCAGCACCGAGCGCGCGTCGGAGGTAAGGGGAGAGCCCAACAAGCGCCTAGGGCAGCATCTTCTGATCATGGCAGGGCGCGGTGCCGTCTCGTGGGGTGACGACGATGCGCTACTAAGGAACTACTTCCAAAACGCGACACCTGAAGATTCCCGAGGGGCGATCGGTCTCATTGGCCGCGATTTGTTCAATGAGGAGAGTGAGCTTCCGCAGGAGGTTGTTGATCGCTTTGCATCGCTTGCCGAAGAGCTCCTCGGCCTGCTGGGCGACAAGGGACGCGACCAGATGGGCCATCTCAGCTCGCTTGGTTGGTGGATCGCTTCGGGGCGCTTCGACGGGCCGTGGGCATTGGCTCAACTGGACCAACTGATCGACCTGGCTGGCGCAGCCGGACCGCGCTTCGTAGTGATGGACTGCCTAGTGGAGCTGTCGGGGCAATACCCTGCCAAGACCTTGGCCGTGCTCAGATCGTGGGTTAATTCGGACCATCCGAATCGAAGCGTGTTCTTCGGGCGCGACGAGTCAGTGCGGACGATTCTCGGTGTGGCGCTGGCTAGTCCGTCAGCCCGCGACGAAGCGAGCTTGTTCATCGACCAGCTTCTTGCATCCGGACACCTGCAGTTCCGGGACCTTCGCGGCCCGGCATCGTGATCCGCCGCGCCAGCAGCGGCGCCAACACCACCGGAATCTGGTACCCGCGCGGCGCCGGTCGTCCGTTGCCCGCTAGAATGGCTCTCAACTGCGCTGAAGGATGTCGGTCGAGGGAGCTTGACCCCGGCCCGTGCCCGCGAGGAGCTCAGGAGAAGGGCGGCCTGATGCTAAAGCCCGTCACGTTGTCCAGGTAACCGGGATCGGTACAGGTCCAGAAAGAGGATCGAAACGGGCTACGGGTGATGCTGGAGTCCCATCGCATGGGAGTCGTTGTCCGCAATGCATCCCAATCAGCCGCTTCGGGAGATTCCAAGTGAGAGCCCGATTGGCTTGTGATCTAAACGCTAAACAGCTTTCGGCGTTCACTCTCTCAATTCGCCGAAAAGGTCGTGGAGAACAATACGCACCTTAGCATGGCCGTCAGTTTCCTCGAAAGCTACCTTGAAATCAAATCGATGTACATCCCGCTTGATTATAGGTACACTGTCAGGAAGAATTCGTAGCAACTCTTCTTTTAGGTTGTCATCGATTCTCTCCCAGATGGCGTGAATGGTGGCCACATAGGTGCGACAAAGATCATCTAGTTTGTCAAAATCGCGTTGTGATTCTGCTTCGTTGATCATTCTCATTCTCCCTAGTTGTCTGTTTCCAATCCAAAATCGAACACCAAATCCCCCATGGCGTCATTTCTCAAAATCAACGTAACCCATTTTGGATAGCTCCGTAAGGCACTGTTCGATCTCGACGAAGGTAATTCCTGTTGCCAGCACTCCCTACGCCACAGTGAGCTGTCCACCGTGCTCTTTCGCCGCCGCGAGTAGGGGGACGGCGAGTGCGTCAAGCCATTCCTTGATCGTCACTTTATCCAAGACTTCTTCGTGGGGCGTGGAAACTGGCGTGGTCACCTCTTGATTAATGAAGCCGTCCGCGATCTACCAGAGCAAGAAGGCGGGAACCCACACGTTGAATGCCATGCCCGGATCTCCGCTCCACAGGCACTAGGAAAACCGGCCCGATGAGCCAGGAAGCGGCCATGATGCCCTTTCCAGCGATGCCGACCACCGATTCCGTCAACCTGATCGCGGATTCCAGGCGATGCCGATCACCTTGGGGAGGGGAGGTCCATAGGGGCACTGGGTGCGGCGGTTGAGGGTTGAAGTTGGGGCGTGGAGTCGGACTTCGTCGAGTCGTAGAGTCGTCTCATCGAAGCGCCTTCGAGGGTGATGCGGTGAGCGTTGTTGAGGAGCCGGTCGAGGGTGGCGTCGCCGAAGGTGGGGTCGCCAAACGACGTCGTGCACGGGGACCTAGCTGGCGAACAGGGTGCCGCGGCGGGCGTAGCGGTCGTCGAGGACTTCGAGGAGGTCGTGTGGTCCCTGGCCTGAGAGCGAAGCGAGCCCGCAGTCGTCGAGGACGAGGAGCCACCTACTGGCGAACCGCTGTATGAGTTTGGGATACGATCCGTCGCCCCGGGCGAGGGTGAGTTCGTCGAGGAGCGGGGAGCACGGATGGTAGCGGGTAAAGATGCCGAGGCGGCAAGATGCATGGATTTTGCAACTATTTGCAGCCGATGACCTTAGGGATTTCGCGAGCCGGATTCCCGCCGAATGATTCCCGCTGGTCGGGATTTCAGCCCCGAGCCCTGCCGCGGCCTTCCAGTGCCGTCCTGAGTTGTCCCGCGTCGGGCCTCTGGTAACGCAGACTGCCAACGCGCCGAATCAAGGCAAGAAATCACGTAAGTTCAATCAGGGCTGCACGATCTGCCACTCTTGCCATTGGGTTGCATCCGGTCGGATCGGGTCGCGAAAGCGGGAAAACCGGGATTGATTTGCGGGAATCGCGGGCGTCCTCATGTCCTTCTCAATCGGGCGATTGGCCATGTTCGCATTCGCGTGGCGATGGCGGGGAGGCATCCGCATCTACGCCTTGATCGAGGGTAACGATCTGGAAGTTGGGCCAGACTGCCCATTCCGCATCCTGTCAACCGGGAAGGCCCGTCCCAGGCCACGATCAGCCGTTCCGGACGAGGGCGGCCACCTTCTGCACCGTCTCGATGATCGCGCCACGCCCGCCGCCCCAGCAGAAGCGCCATGGGCGATCATTCGGCCAGAGTTGGCGAACGTGGCGGCCGAAGTTGGTGCGAACGAAGCGAAGGATGACCAGCCCGTGATGGTCGGCCGCGTGCCGTTCGAGTTCGGGCAGGGCGCGACGCCAGTTGCTCCCCCATCCGGTCTGGACGAAGGTGGTGTGGATATGCGGATCGCGCACGCGCAGTGCCTCGCGGACCGGTGCTTCCAGTTTGGCCGCCTCCTCGGCCCCCCCGGCGACCAGAATCCTGACATGTCTCCGCCGGGTCGGCGGCCCGCCCGCACCGTCGGCACCCACTGCTCTTGCACCGCCCAACTGTTGGGCGAGAGCCCGGTGCCTGTCGCGCATCTCCCGGTAGAAAGAGGCGTCGATGCCGTACCCCGAGATCCGTGCCAGAATGCCGGCGGCGTCATGGAGACCGTCTTCGGTATCCTCTGAGGCTTTTCGGTGGAACAGTTCTCTCAGAATCCCGGTTGCGGCCTCGAACTCCCCGAGCGCCTCGTGGCTTCGGGCGCGCGCGATGGCAGAGTCCTCGCGGCTCCAAGCCGGATCGTAACCCGCCGGGTCGTTCAGGAGTTTCTGAAACTCCGGGACCGCCACGCCCTTCAGGGCGAGGCGTTCGAGTTCGTCCAGAGCGTCTCCGGCCCGTTCGTGCGACCGTGCATGCATGTGACCCCGGACGGCGGCCCGAAGATCGGCGGCCTTGAGATCGGCGGGCCTGCCGCTGTCGCTCGCCCGCGAATGGAGCTTTTCGGCAAGGAGCGGGCAGTGCCGGAGAGCCGGGCCGCACTCGGCGAGTGCGTCCAGCACGAGTCCGTCGGCAGCTTCGATGACGGCTTCGGACACGCGCCGGAGATTCTCCTTGTCGTCGGCCAAGTCGAACGCTTCGACGGTCTCCCTGACGAGGTGGATCGGAAACCGAGCACCTGACGCGAGCGCGTCGACGATGACGCGGGCGGCGTGCATGAGCTTGTCGGGCTGAAGTTGCCGTGCTTTCGCGATTGCCGCATAGAGGTTGGATCGTGGCACCAGGCTTCCGTAGGATCGGACCCGCTTCGAGAAACGCAGGTGCGCGGCTACGAGATGGCGCTCAGCCGCGTCGTCGTCGTTGCCGCGAGCGAGCGCGAGGACACCCAGACAGTAGTGCCCGTGGGCGGAGCCGTCTGTCTCTTCCCGAACCGATTGCCGGAAGTGGTCCTCACCCTTGGTGAGACGCTCGCGAACGCTCGCCACGGCGGCCTGGCCGGTAGGCAGCGCAACATCCTCGATGGCGTCGAAACCGCCCGCCATCAGGCCGAGGTCGGCGTACACCATCGCACGGGCGTTTGGATCCGGATCTGCTACCAGAAGATCCTTCAGAATCCGCTCCGCCCGCTCGTGCTCACGGAGTGCCCGGAGACTGTGCGCGAAGCGGCGTCTGGCGTCGAGCAGGACCCGCTGTTCCGGAGCCGAACCGGCTTCCTCCAGCTGTTCGCCGACCCGGACGAGCAGGTCGAAGATGTGGCGGGCGTGGGTGGCGTCACCTTCCCGGAGGAGGTCCGTGGCTGCGGAGAGGAGCGGGTCGAAGAGCCGGGGTTCCAAGATCAGCGCGCGGTCGGTCAGCGACCGCCCGATCTCCGCGGTCCGGCCCACCCCGTGCAAGGCATTGACGATGGCGAGAACCGCGAACGCCGAAGCTGGGCTGCTCCCGGTCACCAACTCCCTGACGAATGGGTTGTCGTCGTACTCGCGCACGATCCGGTCCCATCGTTCGCGCGCCGCCCATGCCTTCACGGCTCCCGTCCAGTACCATTGCAGGCGGGCCGGATGCTTGACGCTCAAGGAGTCGTCCGCGCTGCGGTCGAAGAGGCCGTCCCTGTATCCGGCATGGAAGCAGGACTCATGCCGGGTGCCGTTGAGCCTGACGAACTCCTCGATCACTGCGTCGATCTCGTTCTCGCTCAGCGCCCCCCTCGTCTCCCGCGCGCTCTCGTCGAGAGCCCGCTCGATAAGCCGGTCCAGGATCGTGAGCGATGCCGGACGGGAGGACGACGTGAGATGTCGGCGGGCCGGGGCAGCTTTCCCCTCGGCTTCATCAACGGAAGCCTCCTCCATGATCCCTGTCGGGGGCGTGGAAACGTCGCTTGGGTCATCCTCGCCACGGTCTTCCCCGTCCAGCACCGCCGGCGCCTGACGTTGCGGAACGTCCGGTGCGTCGGATGTCTCGGTTGCCGTCCTCGCAGCGTTTCGCCGGGCGGCCTTCCGCGGCTCAGGACCACCTCCCGGGTCACCCAGAGCCCAACGATCTCTGAGCCATGCGCGCGACTTCTCGCCCAGAGGCGCCCCGACCCCCCAAAGGACGAGGAGGTATAGGGCCACGGCCCGGTCCCCGTACTTGTCGGCCATCTTGGCCGCGACACTCGCCAAGGCGTCCTGTGAGGCGTCGATGCTCTCGACCGATTCGACTTCGCCGTCGTCGTGCGGTATCCCGAGTCCGTCCAGGAAGGTCGTTACCATCGGGAGGCGTGCGGGCGTTTCGACGCTGGTCAGGAGGATGAGCTGTGTGACCATCGGATCTTGCAGTGGAACGGTGCAAGTGGTCCGGACAAGCTTGTCGAGTGGCCAACGGCGAACCGTCTGCGGACGAAAACTCATGGCGTCGGCCACCGCCTTGCAGACCGTCTCGCGCCCGATCTCGTCGCTCTCGATGAACCACCGAACCCCCTCCTCGCGCTCGTCTCGGTTCAGCACGTTCCACAGATTCACGGCACTTGGGCGCGTCGCCCGCTTCACCAACTGCTTGAGCCGGGGGTCGGTTTCCGTGCGGGAACCCGTCCGAACCGGCGTGGCTGGAGCCGATTCCTCGCTTTGGGGGTCTGGAGCACCGGCGCGGCGGTTGCCAAGGATGATCTTGCCGAGCTTGGTTATGGGCATGGATAGCGCAGGGCGGGCGGATGGAGGCGGAGCTTGCAAATCTAATGCCTCCCGACGCCGGAGAGCGGTGCCGAGACGTGCCGGAGCCTCTGACGGCGGCTCAGACGCGGTTTCCGGGCGACGGAGGGGCGTTTCGGGCAACCTACGGGCCGTGGAATGGGCCAGGATCGACGATCTCATCCTCCCGAGGGGTACGGGTAGGGTCTAAACCCGGCCGCGTGGAGAGCGCCGCCGTCAAAGAGGCTCCAGAGGGTTCGCCTTCGCCCTCGCCGTCCGCGAGTTGAAGAGCTTGCCCCCGGGCGACCCGGCCACCGCTGTGGCAGGCGGCGAGCGGGAAGGGTTCGCGGGCGTCCCCCAGGCTGGCTTGTGCCACGCTACGGTGGACAAGCCAGCGTACTCCCCGTGGCCACACTTCGTGCGGCACCGCGGAGGCTGGCGGGGGGCTGTGCCCCCTCTGACCCCCCCTCAATCACCAAGGCGTGTCGCAACCGGCTGGACGCCGAACGCGCCGTCTTCCCGTGCGCGCCGCGCACCGCGAGTTCTCGAAGTCGCTCCGGGAACGCCGCCTCGGGATTTGAAACCGTGGCCGCGTCCGCTGGGCAAGGAAGGAATCGCGCCGGGCGAGGACGGTGCTCGCCAAACCGGCGGCCTCCCGCCAGCGAGGATGCACGCGGTCGATCACCGGCGCTACTTCAGGTGACGTTCGAGCCGCCCCGAACACCAATGGTGCCCGGCGAACCGGCGACATTGACGCTGCCCGACGACTCGCCGAGTTTTCCCGATAGGGCGATTCCCCGACTCATCCGCGTCCATCCGGCGCGCACCTGGCCTCCGAAAGGGTAACGACATGGGCAGCTCGCATGATGCCGTCATGCAGTACGTGGAAGACGAACTGAAGAAGGACCGCCGCGTCAAGAACGCGACCTTGTTCGCCGGTGCCCGGGAGATTGAGGAGTCGGTGGGGAAGCTTACGCTGCAACAGTTTCACGCCAAGTACCGTCTGCCCGCGACCCGGCGCATCGCACCGCCGCGACAGCCCGCACGGCAACCGAAGGCGGACCGGGCGCCTGCCCCCGTGCCCGCGCCATCCGGCGACGGCGCGGCCGTCATGGAGTTCGTGGTGCGGGCGCTCGAAGCGGACCCCGGCATCTCGAACGCGGACCTGTTCGCGGCGGCCCGCAAGATCGACCCCTCCGTCGCGGAACTCTCCGCCCGGCAGTTCCATGCGAAGTATCCGCTCCAAGTGAAGGCGCGGTTGGCAAAGGCCGCAACGGCCGAGCCCGATGCGCCGCCGGAACCGGAAGCGCCACCGGCTGAGGAAACGGCCGCCGGGGATGCGCCACCGACCGAGGAAGCCGCCGCCGAGGATGGGCCACCGGCGGGGACAGGCGACCCGTCCGCCGTGCGCCGTCTGCTGTTGGATCTGGCCAAGGAACTCGCGAACGCGGGGAGTCAGGCGGAGACGATCGAGGTCGTGGCCCGGCTGGATGACTATGTGGCCGACATTATGAAGGCGGCGAGGGGCTGAGTCGTCGGCAAAGCCCGCGTGGTTGGAAACCGACATCAAGGGGCGGCGCGGGGCGCGGTGGCTCGACAGTACGAAAAGACGGCACAAGGGCTACGTTGTCCCCTTACCGAGGAGCCCGGTTCGCCGCCCGGTGACTCTTGAGACATCGGCAGCGAGCGCGGTCCACGGTTGCCAACGCCTTCCGGCACGGATTGCTGGTCTGGAGCGACCCCCGAGGGAGGGTGGGATGGAAGTGCACATCCCAACCCTCCCCGATGCCACGCCAGGCATCGGAATCGGGGGGTCGCTCCGGTCACGGCCTCCGGTTCCGGCGCGGCGCAGCCGCCCCGGAGGCCGTGGTGCAACCTACAGCCGGACAACGACATGCAAAGTCGCGGACGTGCACGTCCGAATCCCGTTTTCGCGCACATGCCCCCGATTTCACATGTGCGCCTCTGGATTGGCACCGGGACCCATCTCCGAGTTCCGAACAACTGACTCTATCAAGCTTTGTGAGCCACACCCCGACTGACCCCCGATCATCCGCCTGAACCGCTCCCTTCGGGGCGGGACGGACCTGCCGGAAGACCTGCCACTGGCCAGACACGCCCGCGCGAGCGAAGTTTCGAGTGTGCAGATCGTGCAGCCCATCGTCGAAAGGAATCGAATGATGGCACGCACGAAACGGGACCGGCGCTCGTACAGCGCCGGCGAATGGGGCCGGAACCGGGTGAGGATCTTTGCCGACCCGAAGACCGGCATCCTCCAGATCGAGTGGCGAGAGAACGGGCGAAGGCTAACCCGGTCCCTCAAGCACCGCGACTGGCGGCGCGCGAAGCGGCAGGCCGACGAGTTTGCCGCAGGGTTCGCCGGGCCGGTATTGAACGGCAAGCAGGAAGCCGAGCCCAAGCCGCTGACTCTGGGCACGCTCTTTGACATCTACGGTGAGGAGGTGACGCCCACGAAGGGCAAGGGCACGCAAGCGCGCGACCGGTACTCGACCGAGATGTTTCTCGGGTTCTTCGGACGGGACCGCGACCCGGCGACCCTCTCGCAGCGCGATTGGGACCGGTTCATCCGGGAGCGCCGCGCGGGCAGGGTCGGGGCCTCGGGCCGGCCGGTGCGCAACCGGACGATCGAATGGGATCTGACGTTCCTGATGGCCGTGCTCAACTGGGCCGCGAGGTCGAGGGACGACCAGGGCCGCCTGTTCCTCGACAGGAATCCGCTGAAGGGCCTCAGGAAGCCCACGGCGAAGAACCCCGCGAGGGTTCTGCTGACCGAGGACGAGTACAGGGCGATGCTCGGGGTTTCCCGGCAGGTCAACTGGCGATTCCACGTCGCCCTCGTGCTCGCGCACGAGACCGGTCACCGAATCGGTGCCATCCGCCAGCTTCGGTGGAGTGACATCGACTTCGAGGGCAGGACGATCCGGTGGAGGGCCAAGCACGAGAAGACGGGCTACGAGCACGTCACGCCGATGACGGACGAGGCCGTCGCCGCCTTGGAGGAGGCGCGGCGCATGACCACCGGCACGGGAGACACTCCGGTGATGCCCGCCGGGACGGACCCTTCCCGGTGCATGGACAGTTCCTGGGCCTACCAGTTCTGGTGCAGGGCGCAGAAGCGGGCGGGCTTGGAGCCCAAGCGCGGGAGGGGCTGGCACTCGCTCAGGCGAAAGTTCGCCTCGGACCTGATGGACCTGCCCCTCAAGGTCCTGTGCCAGCTGGGCGGCTGGAAGAACGCCCACACGGTTCTGCGCTGCTATCAGAGAGCCGACGAGGGACAACTCAGGGAGGCGCTGGAGAGCCGCCGCAGGGTTCAGGTCTGAGAATCCCGATCAGCGGGAATCAAACGGCGGGAACCGG
>JAJDUP010000022.1 GCA_022826565.1 Gemmatimonadota bacterium
CGACCCCACGACCTAACTTCAACCCTCAACCCCCCACACCCAGCGTCCCTATGGACCTCCGCTCCTCCAAGGTGATCGGCTTGGCCTGGAATCCGCGATCGGCTTGCTGGAACAGGTGGTCGGCATCGCCGGAATGGGCAACAGTCGCTTGCTGCCGGCCAGCCACCACAGGAACGCACGGGTGTCGATGAGTACGCGCACCGGAATTCAGCCCTCCCAGGCTGCCAGTTCGGATTCGGGAAGCGGGTCGAAGAAGCTGTCATCCACGGTGAGACGACCCTTCAAGGCGCCGAACCGCCGAACGGGACGGTTGTTGCGGTGCGCGACCAGCCGCGCCACCGGTTTCCCGCTGCGGGCAATCACGATTTCCTCGCCCGCCTCCACTTGCACCAGAAGACGGGAGAGATGGGTCTTGGCCTCGTGAACGTTTACAGTCGTCATTCGGATCCTCCGTGCTTAGTCAGAAATATGACTAATCTGGCATGCCGCCAGGGTCAAGTGTGACGCCCTACCTCGCAGGAAACGACGCGCGACCGAGCGCGGGTGAAGTCCCGCACAAAAACCGGCTTGCGCATATGGTCCCACCCCCCCGAATGCCGTAGACTCACTGCGCACGGCCAACATCCTCACCCCATCGGGAACCACAATGCACGACCATCGCTTGTCCACGCCCATGCGCGGCACGACTGCGCTCGTCCCCTTCGCGGCCCTTCTCGCCACGACCCTGCTCGCGGCCCTCGCGGCCCCCGCCACCCTCCCCGCCCAGCAGCGCGGTGGCGGCGCGGGCGGCGACGAGGACGGCCCCGCCGAGCTGAACGCCGGCCTCCTCTCCTCATTCCGCTGGCGGAGCATCGGCCCGGCGACCGCCTCGGGGCGCATCGCCGACATCGCGGTCGACCCCACCGACCGCAGCACCTGGTACGTCGCGGCCAGTTCGGGGAACGTGTGGAAGACGACCAACGCGGGCACCACCTGGACGCCGATCTTCGACAACTACGGCTCGTACTCGATCGGCGCGATCGCGCTCGACCCGAACGACCACCTCACCCTCTGGGTCGGCACCGGCGAGAACAACGGCCAGCGCTCGACGGGATACGGCGACGGCGTCTACAAGTCGGTCGACGGCGGGCGCTCGTTCACGAACATGGGGCTGGAGACGTCGCGGCACATCGGCATGATCGCCGTCCACCCCGACGACTCCCGCACGGTCTTCGTCGCCGCGCAGGGCCCCCTCTGGGCCGCGGGCGGCGAGCGCGGCCTCTACCGCACCACCGACGGCGGCGAGACGTGGGAGCTGGTCCTCGAAATCGACGAGCACACGGGCGTCAACGAGGTCTACTTCGACCCGCGCAACCCGGACGTCATGTACGCGTCGTCGTGGCAGCGCCGCCGGCACCAGTGGACGATGATCGACGGCGGGCCGGGGTCGGGGATCCACAAGTCCACCGACGGCGGAGATACCTGGCGCGCGATCAACCGCGGGCTGCCTTCGGGCGACAAGGGCCGGATCGGGATGGCGATCTCGCCGATCAACCCCGACGTGCTCTACGCGATCGTCGAGGCGTCCGGCAACAACGGCGGCACCTTCCGCAGCGAGAACATGGGCGAGAACTGGAGCCGCACCTCGCGCTACCAGTCGGGCGCGGCCATGTACTACCACGAGCTCTACGCCGACCCGCACCGCTTCGACCGCATCTACTCGCTCGACACCTTCGTGGAGATGTCCGACGACGGCGGCGAAACGTGGGGCCGGCTGCCCACGCAGGGGGTCCACGTGGACCATCACGCGATCGCCTTCGACCCGGACGACCCCGAGCACCTGATCCTCGGCAACGACGGCGGGCTGTACGAGACGCACGACTTCGGCGAGAGCTGGCACTTCTTCCCCAACCTGCCGCTGACCCAGTTCTACAAGGTCGCGACCTCCAACGACGAGCCCTTCTACTACGTCTACGGCGGCACGCAGGACAACAACACGCTGGGCGGACCGTCGCAGACGCTGGGCGGAGGCATACGCAATTCGGACTGGTACGTAACCCTCGGCGGCGACGGTTTCGACCCGGTGATCGATCCCGAGAACCCCGACATCATCATCTCGCAGCTGCAGTACGGGGTGATTTCGCGCTTCGACCGGGGCAGCAAGGAGCGACTCGACATCCAGCCGCAGCCGGACCCCGACGGTCCGCCGCTGCGCTGGTACTGGGACGCCGGGCTGCACATGTCGCCCCACGACAACAACCGGATCTACTTCGGCGCGCAGATCCTCTTCCAGAGCGACGACCAGGGGACCAGCTGGCGCGCGATTTCGGGCGACCTGTCGCGCAACATCGACCGCAACCAGCTCGAGGTCATGGGCCGCGTGTGGAGCGTCGACGCGGTCGCCAAGAACCGCTCGACCTCGTCGTTCGGGCACATCGTGGCGGTCTCGGAATCGCCGCTGGCCGAAGGGCTGATCTACGTCGGCACCGACGACGGGCTCGTGCAGGTCACCGAGGACGGGGGCGGCACCTGGCGCGCCGTCGAGAGCCTACCGGGCGTGCCGGACACCAGCTTCGTGCACGACGTCGAGGCGTCGCTGCACAACCCCGACGAGGTGTTCGTGGTGGTCAACAACTTCAAGCGCAACGACTTCCGCCCGTACGTGCTCAAGTCCACCAACCGCGGGGTTGACTGGACGATGATCACCGGCGGCCTGCCGGACAACAGCCCGAGCTTCTCGATCGTGCAGGACCACGTCGAGCCGGGCCTGCTCTTCCTGGGCGCCGAGTTCGGGGCCTTCGTGTCGGTCGACGGCGGCGAGTCGTGGATGGACTTCGACAACGGGCTGCCCACGATCGCCGTGCGCGAGCTCGAGATCCAGAAGCGCGAGGGCGACCTGGTGGCCGCCACCTTCGGCCGCAGCTTCTACGTGGTCGACGACTACACCCCGCTCCGCGAGCTGGCCCGCGCGTCCGACGAGATCCTCGCCGGCGGCGGTCACATCTTCGAAGTGGCCGATGGAGACATGTATGTGCCCTGGAACCCCGGCGGCGCGAACGGCAGCGACTTCTACGCCGCCGACAACCCGCCGCTGGGCGTGACCTTCACATACTGGATGGGCGAGACGCTGCGTACTCGTGAGGCGGAGAGGAGGGCGGCCGAGCGACGCGCGCAGCGTGCGGGCGAAGACACGCCGTATCCGTCGTGGGAGGAGCTGGAGGCCGAAGATCGCGAAGAGGCGCCGCGGGTCTTCCTCACCGTGCACGACGACGCGGGCAACGTCGTCAACGTCGTGAACGGGTCGACCGGCCGGGGCGTTCACCGCGCCGTGTGGAACTACCGCTACCCGGGCTACAACCCGGTGACGGGCGGCGGCGGTGGGGGCGGCGGCTTCGGTGGTTTCGGCGGCTTTGGCGGCGGCGGCAACGGCCCGATGGCGCTGCCGGGCGACTACACGGTGTCGCTGGCGCAGCGCGTCGACGGCGAGGTGACGGAGCTGGCGGGGCCGGTGCCGTTCACGATCGCCCCGCTCAACCAGCCCGCGATCCCGCAGCAGGACCGGGCGAGCATCCTCGCGTTCCAGCGCGAGACGGGCGAGCTTCTCCGCGCGGTCACGGGCAGCCAGCGCGTGGCTGCGGCGGCCGCGCAGCGGATCTCGGCCATCAAGCAGGCGCTGCAGCGCTGGCCAGCGGCACCGGGCGAGCTGATGACGGAGGCCCGCACCCTCGAGCTCACCCTTCTCGACCTCCGGGAAACCCTCGAAGGGTCGCGGACCCGCACTTCGCGCGCGGAGCCCGACCTGCCGGGCATCACGGGGCGCGTGAACCAGATCGTGCGCGGGCACTGGAACGGCATGCATGGGCCGACGGGGACTCACCGCGAGCAGTACCGGATCGCGCGGAGGCTGTTCGGCGGGCTGTATCCCGACCTGCAGCAGCTCGTTGAGACCGACCTGCCGGCGCTCGAGGCGCGGCTGGAGGAAGCGGGCGTGCCGTGGACGACGGGGCGGGCACTTCCGAGGTGGCCGCCGGAGTAGGGGGAATGTCAACTCGGATTGTCACAATGTAAACCGTAGTTTACAGTGCGACAGGCTGGATGGGCTTGATTCCGGCCGTGTTCATGTCATTTTGATGATCGCATCATCGATTTGACACGAATCAGGTGATTCGCCAAACTTGTTGGCATGATCGCCAGACACCTGACGCCTGCGCTCAAGAGAGCGGCGGAACGCTATCCCGTCGTTACCCTTACCGGGCCCCGACAGTCCGGGAAGACCACACTCGTGCGAGCGGTCTTTCCCGAATACCGGTACGCTTCGCTCGAGGCGCCTGACGTGAGGGCCCGGGCCATCGCGGATCCCCGCGGGTTTCTGGCACATGGCGACCCGCTGATCCTCGACGAGATCCAGCGGGCGCCCGAACTGCTGTCGTATGTGCAGGGACTCGTGGATGAAGACGACCGCCCCGGCCGCTTCATCGTCACTGGGTCGCAGAACATCCTGCTCCTGAAGTCCGTGTCGCAGACTCTGGCGGGCCGGACCGCCCTGTTGCTGCTGCCGCCGTTTTCCCTGGCCGAACTGCATGGGCTGCCGCCGCTGGACCCACGCGAACTCGACCGCCATGGTGGAGCACCGGCGTCAGCGGTGGAGCGGCTCTCCGGGCTGGATCTGTGGGAGACGCTCGTGACGGGCTTTTATCCACCCGTACACGACCGCGGGCTCACGCCCGGCGAGTGGCTGTCCGACTACTTCCGCACCTATGTCGAGCGCGATCTCCGCGAGGTATCCCAAGTCCTGGATCTGACGGCCTTCGAGAACTTCGTTCGGCTGGCCGCCGCCCGCACCGCCACCGAACTCAACCTGAGCGGCCTGGCCAGCGATGCGGGCGTTACGCACCAGACGGCGCGCCGATGGCTCACCGCTCTCGAGATCGGCTACATCGCGACCACTCTGCCGCCGCATCACGCAAACTACCGAAAGCGCCTCCGCAAGCGCCCACGGCTTCACTTTCTGGACTCCGGACTGGTGTGCTACCTGCTGGGCATCGAAGATGCGGCGACACTGGAGAGACATCCGTTGCGCGGCGCCGTTTTCGAGTCCTTCGTCGTTGCCGAACTCGTCAAGGCCTTTGCCGCAAGGCGCCGGGATCCGAAGCTCCATTTCTGGCGCGACGCCACCGGGCACGAGGTCGACATCCTGATCGACGCGGGCGGTCGCCTGATTCCGGTGGAGGTCAAGTCCGGCCGGACGGTACCCGCGGACGCGGTGTCGGCGCTGAAGTGGTGGACCTCGATTCCCTCGAACCCGAATCGGGGTGGTGTCCTGGTCCACGGCGGGACGGAGACCTTCGACCTGAGCGGATTCCGGGTGTTGCCCTGGTTTCTGGCGGCTACGCCCGAAGCCGGAGCTCCCGAATCCACCTGAGCGGACACGCGGTGATCGCATCGCCCAGCGGGTACTGCAGGTCGCCCGGATAGATGACCCACAGGTGCTCCAGACCGAGATCGTCCTTGACGATGTGCATGGACTTCGTGGTCCGGGGTGCGTCGCTGCACTTGAACTCGAAGCCCCACCGCTTCCCGCCGCGCAGTAGCATCAGGTCCAGTTCGGCTCCCCGCTGGGTGCGGTAGAAGTAGGCTTCGTCGGCCCCATGCGCGATCAGGGTCTGTTCGAGCGCAAATCCCTCCCAACTGGCCCCGTAGGCCGGGTGGAGCGGTAGTTGCGCGGGATCGTCGATGCCCAGCAGGAAGTGCAGGATTCCGCTGTCCCGCAGATAGACCCTGGGTGACTTCACGAGCCGTTTTCCGAGGTTTTCGAACCAGGGGGGCAACACCCTGAGCATGAAGGCCCCCGCCAGCAGGTCGCGGTAGTGGTTGACCGCCGTGACTCCGATGTCCATCGAACGGCCGATCTCGGCGGCGTTCCAGGTCTGGCCGTGCCGGTGGGCCAGCATGCGCCAGAAGCGGCCGAGGGCCTCGGGAGAAACCCTTGACCCCAAACCGGGAATGTCGCGCTCGAGAAACGTCCGTGTGAATGCCTGCATCCATCGTCCCCAGGCGGCGTTGCCCGGAGCGAGGTAGGCCCGGGGGAAACCGCCGCGCATCCACAGGAGGTCGAGCTCGTCGGGGCCCACTTCGTCCAGGGAGAGGCCGCCCACGTCGACAAAGAGTATCCGGCCGGCCAGCGTTTCGGAGACCCCGCGAATCAGGTCCCACGACGCGCTGCCCAGGAGGAGAAAAACCGCCTTGCGCTTGCGGTCGTCGGAGATCGGACGCAGCGTCTCGAACAAGTGGGGACCGCGCTGAATCTCGTCGATGACCACGAGCCCCTCGCTCCGTCCGAGCAACCGTTCGGGCGTTGCGGACAGCGCCTCGCGAGCGGCTGCGACCTCCAGGTCATAGACGGTGCCTGGACCATCCCAGGCCGATACGACCTGTTCGGCGAGTGTAGTCTTGCCAACCTGGCGGGCGCCCAGCAGCGCTACCACCGGGGCCTCGGTCAAGCCACTGTTCACGGACGCCAGCAGACGCGTGCGGGGGATGTATTGTTGCATATCGTTTTACGGATACGAGATATTCAACAATAGTCGAGCTTTAGAGCTCCGGGAACCCCTCCGGTGGGCGCCTGTGGAGTGTGCCCTGCTCGTAGGCGTAGGCATACCGGAACAGCAGGCCTTCGGCGTACGGCCGCGCCAGGATCTGCAGCCCGGCCGGGTGCGTGCCCTCCGTGAATCCCATCGGCACCGTGATGGCGGGCATCCCGGTCGCCGGCGCCACTCGCTGCGAGTTGTCGCCGCTGTACTCCTCGCGGCCGCGGTCGATGTGTGCGGGCGGGCTGAGCCAGCTGGGGTAGACGATGGCGTCGAGGCCCGCGGCGTCCATTGCGGCCACCAGATCGGCGAGGTATGCCTGGCGCCCCTCGTTCTCGAGGAAATCGGGGCAGGGGGGATCCCACTCGGCCGGAGGCACGTCGAGCGGCGAGTCCTCCGACCGGCGGAGCGAGCCCTCGACGTAGTCGGAGTATTCGCCGGTCTCGAGCACGTGCAGCACGTCGGTGAAGGGTGCCGCGTCGCCGAGCGAGTTGAGGTAGACGTGCATGTCGTAGCGGAAGCGGCCGCAGAACATGTTTTCGCGCTCGAGCTGGGCCTGTACGTCGAAGTCGAAGGGGTCGACGATCTCGGCGCCCAGCCCGGCGAGCTCGGTGAGCGCGCGCTCGAAAACGGCGACGACGGCCGAATCCGCGTCCTCGGTGTCGACCAGCGCCCGCAGCACCCCGATGCGCGCGCCCTGCAGGCCGTCGGCGTCGAGGAAGCTGGTGTAGTCGTCTTCCTGGCGGTCGCGCCCGGCCTCGGTGTAGGGGTCTGCGGGGTCGTACCCGGCCACCACGTTGAAGACGCGGGCCACGTCCTCGACGGTGCGGCCCATCGGCCCGGCGATGTCCCGGTCGAAGGAGAGCGGCACCACTCCGTCGCGGCTGGTGAGGCCGATCGTCGAGCGGATGCCGACCAGCGCAAGCCGCGACGACGGCCCCCGGATCGAGTTGCCGGTGTCGCTGCCGAGCCCGATCAGGCCGAAGTTCGCGGCGACGCCCGACGCGGTGCCTCCGCTGGAACCGGCCGGCACGCGGTCGAGGGCGTAGGCGTTGCGGGTCGTGTCGAAGGACGAACTCACCGACTGGCGAGCGCTGAACGCCCACTCCGCCATGTTGGTCTTGGCCACCACGATCGCGCCCGCCTCGCGGATGCGCCGCACCATGAACGCGTCGTCGGGGGGGATGCTGTTCACCAGCGCGATCGAACCCGCGGTGGTCACCATGTCGTGCGTGTCGAAGTTGTCCTTGACGAGCATGGGGACGCAGAAGAGAGGGCCGGGCGGCTCGCCCGCGCCAAGGGCGGCGTCGAGTTCGTCGGCGCGGTCGAGGGCGGTGGGGTTGACGACCGTGATCGCGTTGATCCGGTCCTCGTAGGCCTCGATCCGGTCGAGGTATGCCTGCACGACCATGCGGCAGGTGGTGGCGCCCGAGGAGATGGCTTCCTGCACGCCGGCGATGGTGGCTTCGACGACGGGGATGGGGGCGGGGTCGGGGCGGTCGCAGGCGGCGAGCGCGAGTGCGAGGGCGGCGAGGGCCGGGGCGGCGGGTGGTGCACGTCGGGTGGTGGGCGTCATGACCGTATTCCTGCCTTGGGGTGACTGGCTGGCAGGTGCAGTCTTAGCCCGCGCGGGGGTTGACAGCAAGCGGGCTCAAGGGTCGTCCCTCCTGAGCGGTATCGTCTGGGGTGCACCGGTGTCGCGTCCGGGTCCGGGGTGCGCGATGAGCCGGAGCGGCCACTCGTACACGGCCTCCAACACCTCGCGCGAGAGCACTTCTGCGGGCGCACCACGCGCGGTTGCGCGGCCGCGGTCGAGCAGCAGCAGGCGGTCGGCGAAGCGGGCCGCGAGGTTGAGGTCGTGGGTGATGACGAGCACGCCGAGCCCTTCGGCGCGCAGTTCGCGGAGCAGGTGGAAGAGCTCCATGCGGTAGCGCAGGTCGAGGCCGGCGGTGGGTTCGTCGAGGAGGAGAATGGGGGCTTCCTGGGCGAGTGCGCGTGCGATCCTGGCGCGCTGCCGTTCACCTCCGGAGAGCTCGCCGATTTGGCGGTCGGCGAGCCCGGCCACGGCGCACCGCTGCAGCGCGCGCTCCACCATGGTCCGGTCGTGCGCTCCGGTGCGCTCCCACGGGCCGAGGTGCGCGTAGCGTCCCATCGCCACCATCTCGCGCACCGTGACGGGGAAGGGCGAAGACTCCGACTGCGGCACGACCGCGAGCGCCTGCGCCCTTTCGCGGTCACCGAGTTCGTCCAGCAGACGGTCTTCGAGCCGCACTTCGCCCTCTTGCGGGGAGAGCGACCCGGTCAGCAGCCTCAGCAGCGTCGTCTTGCCGGCGCCGTTCGGGCCCACGACCGCGAGCAGCCCTCCCGGGGTCACGGCGAGCGAGACATCCCGCACGGCTGCCTTCTCCGCGCGTGGATGCGCGAAGGTGAGGCCGCGGGCCCGCAGTACGGGAGCTCCTCTCACCGCCGCCCCCCGCGGATCAGCAGCGCCACGAAGAACGGCACCCCGGCCACCGCGGTCACGACCCCGGTCGGCAGCTCGGCCGGCGCCACCACCAGCCGCGCCACCGTGTCGGCCACCAGGAGGAACGCCGTCCCGGCCAGGAACGACGCGGGGAGAAGCATGCGGTGGTCGTTCCCCCACGCGAGCCGTACCGCGTGCGGCACGATCAGCCCGACGAAGCCGATGACGCCGGCCGCCGCGACCGCCGCCGCGACCATCAGCGATGCGGCCAGGTACGCGGTCAGCTTCACCCGCTGCACCGAAGCGCCCAGGTAGTGGGCGACCTCCTCGCCCCGCGACAGGAGGTTGAAGGCGCGGGCCAGCGAGAGCACGGCCGCGCCCGCGGGCACGAGCAGCGCCGCGAGCAGCGTGGTCGAGCCCCAGTCGGCGCCCGACAGGTTGCCCATCATCCAGAAGATCGCCGAGCGGAAGGACTCAACGTAGGCGACCGAGAGCATGAGCAGGATCATCGCGTTGAAGAAGGCGCCGATGATCACGCCCGAAAGGATGAGGACTCGTGTGTCCATCCGCCCGGGCGAGGCGCGCCGCGCGACCCCCAGCACGAGTGCCATCGCGGCCACGGCACCGATGAATGCGCCCAGCGGGAGCGTCCAGGGCAGCATGACGCCCAGGCCGGTCACGACGACCGCCACCGCGCCGACCGCGGCTCCCCCCGAGACGCCGAGCACGTACGGTTCGGCTAGCGGGTTGCGCAATAGCGCCTGAAAGGTGCAGCCGCTGAGGCCGAGCGCACCGCCGACGAGCGCGGCCAGCGCGGCGCGCGGCAGCCGCAACTGCAGCAGGATCGCCCGCGCCGTGGGGTCGCCGTCGCCGGAGAGGGCGCGCCACAGGTCGCCGGGGCCGAGTCCGGAGGCGCCGAAGGAGACGCTGAAGGCGACCGCGGCCAGGACCACGACCGCGAGGAGAGCGAGCCGACGGGGGGTGTGGGTCACCCGGGGCCGTGCAGGAAGCGGGCCATGCGACGGGCCGCCTCGACCACGCGGGGCCCGGGGCGATTGAACAGGTCGCCCTCGACCACGAGGTAGCGGCCGGTGCGGACCGCCTCCAGGTCACGCCAACCCGGCCCTTCAATCCACGGCACACTCTCTGCACCGGGCGCATGGCGGGCGATGACCAGCGCTTCGGGATTGCGCCGCACGATCGCTTCCACGGACACCCGCGGCCACGAGCGCTTCGCGTCGGCGAAGATGTTGCGGCCCCCCGCGTGCCCGATGATCTCGTCGATGAAGGTTCCCGGCCCGGTCGTCTGCGGCGGATCGTGCCAGACGGAGTAGTAGACGGCGACAGGCGCGCGCCCGCGGACCGACGCGGCGACACGCGCGAGCGCCCGGTCCAGCGAATCGACGACGGCATCGGCCTGCGCCGCGCGGCCCAGCAGCGTCCCCAGCTGGCGAAGATGACTGCGCACGCCGTCGATCGTCTCCACCTCGGCGCGGTAGACGGGGATGCCCACCGCATCGACCCGGTCCCCGAAGCTGCGCTGGTTGGCGTCGGCCCACGTGATGACGAGATCGGGCTCCAGCCGAGTGAGGGCCTCCAGGTTCGGCTGGATGGTGCCGCCGATGGACGGGAGGTGCGCCAGTTCGGGGGTGCGGTCGAAGCGAGTGCGGGCGATGAGGACGCCGGCATCGAGCGCGGCCACGGACTCGGTAAGCGACGGGATGAGCGAGAAGACCCGTCGCGCCGGCGTGAGGAGCGAGACGGTGCGCCCGGCGTCGTCCGTGACCGAGATTGCGCCCGGTTCCGCGCTTTCGGCGGGGGCGCAGGACTGGAGCACGCCCGCCGCCAGCACGCCCGACGCCAGAAGAACCAGGGGCAGCGGGCTGCGTTCGGCGATGTACACCGGGCCCCTCCCTCGAAGGATGGTGCGACAGGGGCGAGGGAACCGCGTCTCCTGGCTCGAGGCGACGTCGCTCGCCTTCCCGGGGGACTCCTTCGGCCCCAGTGGCCATCGAGCGCGTCGTGCCGGATCCACGCTGGATCCGGGCCTCCTACAGTGGCGGGGCCGCGTCGGCTTCGGACCGAACTTCCGGTGGCCCCCTCGCGTCAAGGGGGGCACGATAGCGGGATCGGGATGGGTGGGCAACCGGCGCGGTGAAGCCGGCCAGCCCGTGTCCCATCCGAGCATGCGAATGTCCGTGGTCATCCCCGCGGAACCGGCAGCGCGACGAAACCCGCAACGATGAAATGGTGGTCCAGCGTCAGGGCCTCGTGAATCCCCAGCTCGGTCATGACCACGAAGCTGCAGGCATCCGCGAGAGAAAAGCGCTGATCGGAGAAGCGCTCGAGCCAGCGGCGGATCGCGTCATCTTCACGCTCGGGCGTGATGTGCTCGATCCGGTTCGGAGCTTGCCGAACCGCTTTCAGAAATGCGAGAGCCGGCCTGTGCCCCGCGCGACGGAGCAGCAGTGCATGCGTCTCGGCCACGACCAGGTTGGTGGTCACGATCCGCGCGCCCAGACCGATCCGTTCGCGCAGAGTCCGGACCAGCACGTCATGGTCCGCATGCGCGCGGTCGGCCAGGGGGTACCACGCGCTGGTGTCGACGAACAGGCCTTTCACTCGGAACCGTGCCCGCCCGGCGCACGCGAACGCTTCGACCACGAAGCGATCTCGGTGGCGGCGAGGTAGCGGTCGTGCTCGCGCGCGACGTCGATCACGGAGTCGTCGGCTGTCGACGCGATCCCGATAACGTCCAGGGCCGGGTGACGCTCCGGATCCGAAAGCTGGCTCTCCAGCGCCTCCAGGCCCCGCCGCAGGACATCGGACTTGGTGGTGTCAAGCTCCGCCGTCAACCGCTCGAGCCGGTCCCGTTCACGCGGGCGCAGATAGACCTGAACCGGCTCCGAGACACGCGGTTTGGGTGGTCTGTCATTATATCTCTTCATGATATCATGATAATACTTCATGTTCACAGATGCCACCGCGACTCGGGGGGACGAGTCGCCGGCCCGGCCGGCTTGCGCTTCGGCCGCGGAGCTTCTACCCATTGTTGACAGTTCGCAGACGGAGGGGCGCTCGGAAGTCCGGTGAAAGTCCGGCGCGGCCCCGCCACTGTAAGGGACACGGAACCCCAGTTCCGCGTGGGTCCGCTTGATCGAGCCACTGGGCAGCGATGCCTGGGAAGGCGAGCGGATCCGTCCCGAGCCAGGAGACCTCTCCTCCGTCACTGGATCAACACCCTCGAGGGAGGGCGTGGTCCCGCGTCCGCGCTGCAGCGCGGATGTTCGGCCGTGCTTCTCCCCGTCCGGAGAAGACGGGGTCGAGTGAAGACCGAGTTCGTGATGGCCATGGTGGCCGCCGCCACCGTCGTGCTGCTCATGCCCGTGCGCCTGCTGGATGCGCAGGTGGCCGCGACGGTGCAGGTCACGGTGCGCACGACCGGGGCCGCAGCGGCCACCGCCACCACCCCCGTCGCGGCGGCCACCGTGGCCGTCCGGGGCGAGGGCTTCACCGCTCTGACCGACGCGCGCGGCGTCGCCGTCCTGCGCGGCCTCCCCCCGGGACGGCACGCGCTCGTGATCTCGGCGCTGGGCTTCGCGGAAGCCACGATCGGGGTCGAGGCGGCGAACGGGCGCGTCACGCGTGCGAGCGTCGTGCTCGATCCGGCGCCCGTGACGATCGCGGGGCTGGGTGTGCGGGTCGCGTCCCGTGAGGGGGGAGCCCGCGCCACCGTGGTCGAGACGGCGAGCCTGCCTCCCGGCGTCGCCGACCTTCCCGCCGCGCTCGACCGGATCCCCGGGGCGACGGTCGTGCGGCAGGGAGGTCCCGGCGCGCCCGCGGTGGTACAGCTGCGCGGCTCGGGCGGCGATCAGGTGCTGGTGCTGCTCGACGGCACGGCGATCAACTCGCCCCTGACCGGGGTCGCCGACCTGAGCACGGTGGATCTCGCGTCCGTCGCGCGCATCGTGGTGATCCCGGGCACGCAGTCGGCGCGCTACGGCCCACGCGCAGTCGGTGGCGTGGTGCTGCTGGAGAGCCGGGACGTGCACGGGGCGAGCGGAGCCGTCACCGCTGGGGCCGGCTCCTGGTCCTCCGTTGAGACAGCGGTCAACGGGTCGCGGGGGCTCGGCCCGTGGTCGATCTCCGGCGGTGCCCGCTGGCGGCGGTCCGACGGCGCCTTCACCTACGACGTCCCCAACTTCCGGGGCGGCGGCGAGGCGCCCCGCGAGAACGCGGCCTTCACGCAAGCCGGTGGCGACGTGCGCATTGCGGGAAGGGGCAGGGCGAACCCGTCGCTTCGCGCCCACCTCGGCGATGTGGAACGAGGCAGCCCCGGCGGGATCGGACAGCCGTCGCTGAGCGGGCGCCAGCATCACCGGCGCTGGGGTCTGAGTGGCCAGGTGGAGTCCGGCAATGCGGCCGGACCGGAGTCTTCCCGTATCGGCGGCTCGGCACGCGTCGACCTGCAGTGGCAGCGCGCCGAGTACGGCGACCCCTCTCCACCCTTCGGCCGGGCCTACGAGACCCTCACCCGGGTCCGCCGGTCCGAACTCGCGCTGGAAGGCTGGTGGCGCCCCGGGCGCCGCGGCGCCGCGTTGCGGGCCGGTCTCCACGCAGCCCGGCTCGACGTCGACTCCAACGTCCTGGCCACACGCGCCCTCGACCTCGACGAACTCGGAGTCTGGGCGCGCGCCGGGCACGACCGCGAGCTGGGGCACGGCGTCCACATGGGTCTCGGCGCCGCCGTCCGCGCCGACCTCCACGAACTCGTGGACGGCGTGACCGCCTCGCCCGCCATCGACGCCACCCTGACCCGCGCGGGCCTCTCCCTCGACCTCCGGTGGGGCCGCGGCTTCTCGCCTCCCGGACTCGGCGATCTCTTCTTCCAGGAAGGCGTCCTCGTCGAGCCCAACCCCGATCTGAGGCCCGAGCGTATTCGCGGTGAACTCACCGCGACCCTCGCGCAACAATGGACGCTCGACCACGCCACCGGCGAGGTGCGAGCGACCGCCTACCGCGCCGATATCGACGACATGATCCTCTGGTTCCCGGACCACCGCTTTGTCTGGAGCCCGGACAACTACGACGTGGCGCGCCGCGGACTCGAAGTCGGCGCCACCGCCGACCTGGGTGCGCTCGGCCGCGACCACACCGTCAGCGCCAACGCCGCCTGGTCCGAGGTCGAGTACACGGGCGCCGTGCTCGACGGGCAGGTCGCCTACCGCCCCCGCTTCACCGCGGATCTGTCGCTCGGTATCGGGCTGCCTGCCGGGATCACGCTCAACCCCTCGGCCACACACGTCGGGGAGCGGCGCACCGTACCCGGATCCCCGCTGAACGCGCTCGCAGCCTACACGCTCCTCGACGCCGCAATCGGCATTCCGCTCACGCTCGGCAAGCGCGCCGGGCGGCTGGATCTCGCCATCACCAACCTCCTCGACGAACGCGCCGCGCTGCTCGCCGACTATCCCCTGCCGGGCCGCGGCTGGTCGACACGCATCCGGATCGAAGCCGGGCCATGAGCGCGACCCTTCCCCCGCGCCGCGCCCCAACACTTAATCATCCTGTTAACCATTGGACCAGGTACTCATGACCAACACCGCCCTCCGCCCCACCACCCTCCTCACCCTCCTCGCACTCATCGCCTGCGGCGACGACGCGCCCACCGAGCCGGTCGGACCCGCCGCTCCCACCGCCATCATCACCTCGCCGGCCTCCGGGCTCGCCATCCCCGAGGGGACATCCGTTCGCCTCGCCGGTTCCGCCACCGATCCGCAGGACGGCGCGCTCGCAGACGCCGCGCTGGCCTGGTCGAGTTCGATCGACGGGGCGCTCGGGACCGGGTCGTCGCTGGAGGTCGCGTCGCCGTCGGTCGGGGTCCACACGGTCACGCTGACTGCCACGGATTCGGACGGGAACACGGGCGCCGCGTCGGTTTCGGTGCTCGTCGAGGAGCTTGAATTCCTCGATGGCACGGTCGGCAGTGCGGAGGTTGGGGTCGTGGTCAACTCGCTCGGCAACACGATCCGCCTCTTCCAGCTCGGCGATCCGGACGAGCGGCGCGACATCGCCCTGGGCGCGTCGAGCGCGGTCACACCCACAGGGTTCGCGGTGCGCGATGAGACCGCCGTGGTGCCCCTCGGAAACGCCGCGTCGGTGGCTGTGATCGACCTTCGCACGCAGCGGATCGACGGGTTCTTCCTCTTCGAGTCGGGCAACGCGACGGGTTCGGCTTTCGTGGACGACCGGATGGTCCTGGCGGCCAACCAGGAGACGGACCAGGTGGGCAGATTCATGCTCGAACAGGCCGGCAACGCGATCGGTGACCTCGTTCCCGTCGCTCCCTTCCCCACGGCGATCGTCCCCTGGGCCGACTCGCTCGCATTCGTCATTTCCGCAAACCTGGACGACAGCTACGCGCCCGCCGGCGACGGGATCGTGACCGCGATCGATCCCCGCACCATGACCGTCACCGCCGAGATCGAGACCGGGGGCACCAATTCGCAGTTCGGAGCCATCGGGCCCGACGGAATGCTGTATGTGATGAATACCGGCGACTACGTCACGCCGTCGACACTGGCGATCATCGATCCCGGTTCGCTTGCGCGGGTCGAGGTAGCCGGCGGATTCCCCGCGGGTTCCGGGCACGTGCATGTCTCCCCGGGCGGCACGCTCTACACATCGGCGTTCTTCGCGGGGACGGTTGCGTGGAATACGGGGACCGGAAGCTTCGTGCGGGACGGTGCGGATCCGATCTGCGCGCCCCTGGACGGCGGGGGATGCCGGGGTGCGTTCGCCGCGTACACGGCTGCGGACGGCTCGCTGTACCAGACGTTCTTCGGTAGCCCCTCGATGGACCTGCCGGCGCAGATCTTCCGCTACGCGCCCGAGACGTTCGCGCTCACCGACAGCATCGACTCGGGATCGGGGCCGGTGGGGCTGGAGATTCGCAGCTTCCGGTAGAGGTGCTGCCTCAGCGCGTCAGGGACGGGGTCCGCGTGAACCGTTTGGCTTGCAGGAAGTCGAGCCGGTTCTCGACGGTTTCCTCCCAGGCGAGGCCGCCCGCGACCACGTCGAGGCAGTGAACCACGCCGGCGTGCGCCATGAGGAAGTGGTTGCCCGGCTCGAGGTCCTGCCACCACGCCGCGACCCTTTCGGTGAACGCTGTGATACTCTCACCCCCCGGGGGGTATCGAGTCTGCCAGTCGTCCATCCACTCGTCGACTTCGGCGCGGGGCACGGCGTCCCAGGCGCGTCCCTCCCAATCGCCGTAGGACATCTCGCGAATCCGCTGGTCGACGCAGTGCGGGACGCCGAACCGCTCGGAAAGCAGCGCGGCGGGGCCCTGGCAGCGCACTGCGTCGGACGACCAGATGGTGCGCGGGGCGAATTCGGCCACGGTGTGCTCGATGCGCACGGCAGCCTCGGAGGCGTTCAGGGTCGTGGGCACGTCGGTCTGCCCGTAGAAGATGCGCTCTACGGTAACGGGGGCGTGACGGATGGCGAGGAGGTGGATCACGGCGCGGTCCCTGCCAGCTGCACCGCGAGGATTGTGAAGAGAATCACAATCTCGTTGACCTGCTCCGCGGCGCCCAGGAAGTCGCCGGTGACGCCGCCTGCCCGCGCGCGGAACCGCCAGCCGCAGAGCGCGGTGGCCAGGGCCATGGCGGCGAATGCGGCGAGGGCGCCGGTTGTGCCGATCGCGCTCCCCGTCATCACCACGCCCCAAGCCGCGGCCACGCCGATCGCGGTGGCAAGCACGCCCTGCGCGGTCCCCGCCCGCGTCACCTGACGGCTCTTCGCCGCCGCGTCGCTGACGTAAGGCATGGCGACCATCAGCCAGACGGGCCCGACGCGCGCAAGGCAGTGGGCGAGGATCAGCGCGCCGGGAGCGATTGTCCCCAGCTGCGCGAGAAGCACCAGCCGGAACGCGACGGAGATCACGAGTGCGAGCGCCCCGAAGGCGCCCACCCGCGAGTCCTTGAGAATGACGAAGATCTTCTCGCGGTCGTACGCTCCGCCCAGCGCGTCGGCGGTGTCGGCGAGTCCGTCTTCGTGGAAGGCGCCGGTCAGCAGGATCGACACCACCAGCGCGCTCATCGCGGCCACCCACGGCCCCAGCGCCGCCGCCAGCCACCACACGCCCGCGCATACCCCGCCAATGACCAGACCGACGAGCGGGAACCACGCCGAGGCCCACCGCCACTCATTGGCCGAATAGGGGAAGCCGCCCACCGGCACACGGGTCATGAAGACCAGGGCGGCGCGCGCCCCGCGGAGAGCCGTCTTCACTTCAGCCGTGTCTCCAGCCCGGAGACCATGAGCACCACCTGGTCCGCGCCAGCAGCCAGCCGCTGATTGGCGATACCCAGCCCGTCCTGGTACCACCGCCCCAGCGCGGTGGGCGGGTGCACGCTCCACCCCACCTCGTTCGTCACCACGATCAGCACCCCGCCGCGCGCCGCCCGCGCCTCGAGGATCCCGTCGATCTCGGCGGCCATCGCGTCCAGCGCGTCGGCCTCCCTCTTCGCGCCCGCGCGCCCGATCGCCATCCCGGTCAGCACGGTCACGCAGTCCAGCACCACCGTGTCCGTCGCGGCGGCCAGGATTGCCTCGCCCGCCCGCTCCGGCGCCTCCAGGGTGTGCCACCCCGCGGGCCGATTGCGCCGATGCGCCTCGATCCTGTCGCGCATCTCGTCGTCGACGGCCTCCGCGGTCGCGATCACGGTGACCTCTTCGCCGCCGCGCGCCAGCGCCTCGTCCTGCGCCCACCGGCTCTTCCCGGAGCGGACGCCCCCCGTCACCACGATGAGTTCCATCATGGGGCGACTCCGCCGCCGTCGTCGCTCGGCCCCGAGATCCCCGCCGACTCGAAGGTCGCCATCTCCGCGAGCAGCGCGCCGGCGGCACGCACGACGGGGATGGCGAGTGCGCACCCGGTCCCCTCGCCCAGCCACATCTCGAGGTCGAGCAGGGGAGCGAGGCCGAGCGCATCGAGCACCACCGTGTGGCCCGGCTCGGTCGAGCGGTGGGATGCGGCGAGGTACGGGGGCAGGGCGGGGCACAGGCGGCAGGCCGCCAGCGCCGCGGCCGACGAAATGAACCCGTCCACCAGCACGAGCGCGCCCCGCGCCGCCGCGCCGATCATCGCGCCCGCCATCGCGGCGATCTCGAGTCCGCCCACCTGGCGCAGCACCTCGAGCGCATCGTCGCCCGGATCCTCCAGGCGGACGACCCGCGCCACCGCACCCTCCACCACCTCACGCTTTCGCGCCAGCCCGCGATCGTCGACCCCGGTGCCCCTGCCCACGACATCGCGCGCCGCAACCCCGGTCAGGCACGCCGTCACCGCTGCCGCCGCCGTGGTGTTCCCGATGCCCATCTCGCCCACGCCCACCACCCACGCGTCCGCACCCTCCGCGACCTCGACCCCCGCCGCCAGCGCGTCCACCACCTCACGCGCCGTCATCGCGGGCCCGGCCGACAGGTCCTCCGTCCCCGCCCTGACCTTCCGGTGCTCGATCCCCGCCAGCCCGGCGACATCCGCCGCCACACCCACATCGACCACCCGCACCTCGGCCCCGCACGAGCGCGTCAGGACGTTGATCGCGGCGCCGCCACCGGAGAAGTTCGCGCACATCTGCGCCGTCACCTCGGCCGGATACGCCGACACCCCCTGGGCGGCGACCCCGTGATCCGCCGCGAAGACGAACACCACTGCGCTGTAGAGGGAGGGCGGCGGATCTCCCAGCACGCAGCCCACCTGCAGCGCGAGTTCCTCCAGGCGGCCGAGGCTTCCCGGCGGTTTGGTCAGCGCGTCCAGGTGCGCCTGGACCGCAACCCGGTCACCCTGCGGGACGGCCGCCGCCACACGGCCGACCGCGTCATCCAGCAATGCGGCGGATCTGCTCACGAGTGGCTCAGCGCACCACCGCCGTCATCTGGATCTCGACACCGAGCCGACCCACCAGCGGCAGTCCCGCAACGGTCACCGGCGGCACTCCATCCGGCATCACCTCGGCGAGCACTTCCATCACCGCTTCCGCATCACGCACATCGGTGAGGTAGACCCACACGTCCTCCACATCGCCGAACCCCAGCCCCGCGGCCTCGAGCGTCGCACCGAGATTGGCCAGGGTGGCCCGAGCCTCGCCGCGGGCATCCTCACCCGCCGCGAGCATCCCTGCCAGCCAGACCCGTTCACCGGTCGCGATCGCGGGCGAAAGCGGCGACCGTCCGCGCCGCTGCCCCTCGCGCAGCACCACCCGCCGCTCGTCCGACTGCTCCGCCACGCACTGGATCTCGACCAGGAAGGCCGGGTTCATCAAGCCGCCGCGCACCGCCGCCCGCGCGGGAGGATCGTCGGCGGTGACGAACTCGCGGTAGGCCGCGTTCATGTCGCCCCAGAGCCGCACGTCGTCGAGGAAGACCTTGCACGCGACCAGGTCGCCGTAGCCCATGCCGGCCGCTTCCAGCACCATCCCGATGTTGCCGAAGACGCGCCGCGTCTGGGTCTGCACGTCGCCTCCCACCGGCTGGTACGTCTCGGGATCGCGGCTGGTCGCCCCGGCGATGAAGAGCACGTCGCCTGTGCGGATGCCCCACGAATACGGCAACGCCGGCGACTGGAGGCCGGCCGGCGAGATCACCTCGGTCTCGTCCGGCGTCGCCACCGCCGAGATCTGAACCAGCGCGTCGCGGTCGGGCAGGTCGGCCTCGACCGTGGCGCGCGTCGGCGGGTCGGTGGCGAAGTAGCCCCGGTAGACCCCGTTCATGGCCTGGAAGTGGCGGGTGTCACGGAGGAAGACGTTCATGGCGACGACATCCTCGTAGCCGAGCCCGCGGGCCCGCAGCTGCTCGCCGAGGGCGTCCAGCGTGGCGGCGGTCTGCTCCTCGGCGGTGGTGAGGGGGGCGCCGTCGCGAGAAGTGCCGGTGATGTTGGAGAGGAAGACGAGCTCGGGGGTCTGGGCGGAGGAGGGGGCCGGGATCAGGAGGGGCGCAGCGACGGCGATGGCGGCGGCGAGTAGAACGAGGGCCGCAAGGCGAATCGGCGACGCAAGGCGAACCTGAGCCGAGGTGGAGACCGAAGCGGGGAGGCGCATGGGTGCTGCGGGCGGGATTCTCATTTCGATGATCTCGGAGGGAGGTGGCCGGAGCAGGATGACTGACTTCTACACTGCCCGCTCGCGGGAGCGTGAGCAACACCAGCTGCGCCCCAAGGGGTCGCTCATGATGTAATATGTACCTTACAGAATGTAATGGTCAGTTGTCATTCCGAGGGACCAGTCCCAATCGAGCATGGCGCTGTCCATCGCCGATTGACTGCCGGGCGTTGCGGCGTCGACACCCCCGCCTCGGAAGTCGTACCGCACCGGCACCCGCGCCACATGGTAGACGTCGACGGTGCTGGCAAAGACACCGCCCGCACGCCGTCGGTGCGGGTTGGTGATCTCGAAATTGTCGCATTGCCCATCTGTATCAAAAATGCTATAGCTGTACCAGATGAAGCTGAAAACGCGGAAGGATCGGAAGGGTGAGGCGAAGGCCTCGTCGACTTCGCCTGTGTCACGTTATGTTGGGCAAATGTCCAATCGTCCTATCGCCGTTTTGTTCGCACTCGGCTCGCTCGTCACTCCTGTGGCTATCACTGCACAGGACATCGGCGAGGTCGAGCAAATCCTCGCCCGCATCGAGTACGAGCGCATCCGTACCTATTCCGGGCGCGGAGTCGACGTAGCGGCCCGCATACGGATCGTGCGGGAGCAGGCCAGGGCCTTGCGCGCCTTCGGTGCACGCGGAGCTGGCGTCGTGCCCTGGCGGCCACTCGGACCGGACCAGGTCGACTCGTGGGGCTATCCAACAGCCGGTCGCGTCTCCGCGATAGCAATCCATCCACGGGACCCGGACATCCTCTATGTCGGCGCGGCCCAGGGCGGGGTCTGGAAATCCCAGGATCGCGGACTCTCCTGGACACCGATGAGCGACCACGAGTGCTCGCTCGCAATGGGCTCGATCGCCATCGATCCCGTCGATCCCCGAATCGTCTACGCGGGAACCGGCGAGCAGCACTTTTCCGGCGACAGCTTCTATGGCTGCGGCCTGTTGCGCTCACCGGACGGCGGCACGACCTGGGAGAGGCTGGGAGGACAGGTATTCACCCGGCCGGGCAGAGGTGGAGCCAGGATCGCACGGGTGATCGTCGATCCCCTGACCGCCGGGTCGCTCGGCTCGACCACGGTGCTGGTGGCGTCCGACTTCGGGCTGTTCCGCTCGCCGGACAGCGGCCGCACCTGGACCCTGGAGTTGCCGGGCCTGGCCACCGACCTCGTCATGGATCCCACCGACCCAGCGACCCTTTACGCGGCCTTCCATTCGCGTTCGGGCTACGGCAGCTGGGGCATCCACAAGTCTACGGATGGCGGCCGCTCCTGGCGGCAGACTTCCACCGGCCTCCGGGATACCGACATCCAGAGGATAAATCTGGCGATCGCACCGTCCGCGCCCGGCATCCTCTATGCCGGCATCGTCAACGTTGGAGAGGACCGGCGAACCCGGCGCGGCCTGTTGCTCTACCGGACCGATGACGCAGCGTCCACCTGGCGCGAACTCGATGCCGCAGGATCCAGTTGTGGTTTCCAGTGCTGGTACGACATGACCCTGGCCGTGCATCCCCGGGATCCGGAGAGACTCCTTTTCGGCGCGGTACACATGTATCTCTCCGTAGACGGGGGACGGACCTTCAACGACAGCCATCCGGCTAACCTGTACGTCGATCAGCACCTGCTGGTCTTCGATACGCTCAGCGGTCCCGATGTCGTGTACGTGGCCAACGACGGCGGCGTCTACCGGTCCATGGACGCCGGCGCTACCTGGTTGTCGCAGAACACGAATCTGGCCGTGGCACAGTTCTACCCGGGAATCAGCCTGCATCCCTCCGATCCCTCCGTGACACTGGGCGGGACGCAGGACCAGGGCACCCAGCGATCTGCCGCAGGGACCATCTGGACCAAGGTGCTGGGCGGGGATGGCGGATTCACCGCGATCGATGCCGAGAACCCCGATGTCTGGTACGCCGAAACCCAGTGGAACTCGCGCCACGGAGGGCCCTGGAAGGGGGGCGAAAGAGCCGTATCCGGCATCGACATGGCGGACAGGGCTGCCTTCCTGCCGCCTCTCGTGATGGATCCGATCGACTCGGAGCGGCTCTACTTCGGCACCCAGAGGATCTATCGAACGGAGAATGGCGCCGCGCGATGGACAAGTATCTACAACAGCCCCCGCCGGGCGACCGTAAGGACAATCGCCACGGCTCCTTCCAACGAGAACACCGTGTACGCCTCCATCCTGCGCTTTCGGGACATCTCGCGCATCGTGTTCACACACGACGGGGGCTTGACGTGGGAAGAATCGGAGCTGGGGCTCGCAGACACGCGTTACATCGGCGATCTGGCGGTGCACCCGGACGACTCCGATCAGGCCTACGCGGTCGTCGGCGGCTTCGGGACCGGACACGTCTACCAGACGACCGACGGCGGCCGCACCTGGCGGGACCGCACCGGCAACCTGCCCGACCATCCGGTAAACGCCGTGCTCTACGACCCCGAGGATCCCGGCGGGGTCTACATTGGAACCGACCTGGGCGTCTTTCATTCGTCCCGCGGAGGCGACACCTGGGACATGTTGGCTGATGGATTCCCCACCGTGGCGGTCTTCGATCTCGCGGCCCGTCCAGGAACTGGCCGACTCGTGGCCGCCACCCACGGCCGAGGCATGTTCGAGATTCCGATCACGGTGCCGCTCAGCGCACCCGTTCGGCCCGAAACTGTCAGCGACACCATCCTGATGGGAGTCGACCTGCACCGGAACGGGCGGGTTATCGTGGCGCCGCGCGGACGGCACGATCACACGGCCGGGTGGGGCGCGACGGTTTCCGGAGCGGCGCCATGGATAACGCTCACCGATGGTACAGGACGGGGACGCGGGCGGTTTGCCTACAGCATCGCCGGCACGGGCCTCACGACTTCCGGCAACCACCATGCTACGATCTCCGTCTCGGTGGGCGGGGTGGCGGAACCCGTTGTGATCCCGGTGTCCGTCCACGTCGCAGTACCGAGGGGCCACTTGACCCTGGCCCGCACCGCCATCGAAGAGTCGGTGCTCGTCTACGGCACGGACCCGTTCCAGGACTCGGTCGAGGTCACCTTCGAGGGGTTGCTGCCGGACTCCGTGGAATGGCGCGCGACGCAGCCCGGCAACAGCCTCTGGCTCGAACTGGGCAACGACTCCGGCGTCGGGGATGGATACGTGTCGTGGACGGTGAATCCGGAGAGCATCGACGCGGGAGTCTACACGGACTCGTTGGTGATCGAGGCGGTCCTTGCCACCGGCAGTCCCGCGGCCATTGTCTATACGCTCTCCGTCGAGCCGCCGTTGAGCCTGCCCGCACTCCGTTCCGTGTCAAGCTACGGCGTGTCGGGCTGGTCATTCGTCTCCACCGACTCGCTGCCGATGGGGATCTCTGGTTTCGGTGCCGACTCGGCGACCTGGACGGCGTCGAGCCAGGAGTCGGAATGGCTGGAGATCGAGCGTGGCAACGGCGGGCACGATGATCCGCTCGTCTGGACCCGCTCCTCGCACTCCCTCGATCCCGGAGTATACGCGGACACCATCACGATTCGGGTCGATGGTCGGCCGGACCTCGTGGGACTGATCGTGGACCGATTCGAAGTTGTCGCGCCGATGACCGTCGAGGAGGCGGCGCACCACATGCTTGGCCTGGAGCGCCTGGATCCCGCACAGGAGGACTTCCTCGACTGGTTCGGCAACCGCGACGGAGTCTTGAACGCAGGTGACGTGCTGAAGTGGCTTGACTACTGCGTGGCCGGTGACGGTTCGGGCTGCGAGAGGGTCCCGGGCCAGCCGCCCGCCGTGCCGGACCCCGGTTCCCGCGCGCGGCCGTCGCAGGCTGACACGCGCTTGCATCCCGAGCCCGGGTGGCCCGTGCAGGACAGGAGTCGAAAGCCATGAAGAGAGTCGCGTTCCCGTTTCTGGCGGCACTTGCCGTCACCATGGCCGTGTACGCCTGCGGCGGCGACGAAACCGTCACGCCTCCACCGCCGGCGAACCGCCCGCCCGTGGCGACCGGCTCCATCCCGGCGGCGAGAATCTTCGTGGGCGAGACCGTCACAGTGAGTGTCTCGGGGTACTTCAGCGATCCGGACGGCGACCAGCTCACCTACGACGCCGCGGTCTCACCCGCGGCGGTCGCGTCGGCCTCCGTCGCGGGAAGCGTTGTCACGATCGTGGGGTCGGCGATGGGCGAGGCGACCGTCACCGTCACCGCGCGCGATCCCGCCGGGCTGTCGGCCCAGCAGCAGATCGGCCTCAATGTGGATGACAGATTCGGCTACCTGACCGTCGACATCCATGACAGCCAGCCCGATTGGGGTGCCGTCGTCCTTTTCGTGGCGGGTCCGCACTTCGATTCGCTGCAGGCAGTGCCGGACCTAACGCTCTACCACGTCGCTGCGGACGGCGGAATGCATGTCTTCCTCGCCGGCGGGATCCCGCAGTCCGGGACGCTATTCCGTTTCTGGACCGACGACCGGACCCGCAACCGGGAATACGGAGGCCGGATCGGGCAGGTGGCGGCGCGCAACTACGAGCAACGAACCCCGGGGAGCGCCAGGATTACCGTCGAACGCTGAGCGGGGCCCCGCGGGTCAGAAATCGTACCGCACCCTCACCAGCGCCAGCCTCCCCAGCTCGGGCGCACCCACAAACTCCCGGTGCAGGTTGTTCAGCACGTTGTACACCGTCAGCTCGAGGCGCGCGTTGGGCTGGAAGGGCAGCTGATAGCCGGTTGTCACGTCCAGCACGTGGTAGGCGTCCACGGTGCCGGCAAACACGCCCGACCGCATGTCGAACCCCTCCGAGAAGCGCCAGCGCCCGTCCAGCAGGAAGCCCCGGGCGCGGTCGGTGAACGCGAACCCCAGTGAGCCCTTGTGGCTGGGGGCGTTGAGCGCCAGGTCGTCGCTGCCGGGGCAGGATCCGTCTTCGTCGAAGTCGAAGCACTCCTTGCTCTGGAACGAGTAGCCCGCGGTCAGGCTGACCCGGTCGGACGCGATGATCTGGGCGGACAGGTCCGTGCCCCAGTAGCTGGCCGAGCCGAAGTTGCGCGAGGATATCAGCAGATCGGGGGCGTCGAACTGGTCCGGGGTGACGGCTCCGACCGGGACCGCGGCGAGCCCCGCGGCCAGGGCGGCAATCTGGTCGGCCGTCACAAGCCCGGCCTGAACCAGCGGCCCGAGGCGGCTCGCCAGGAACGCTCCCGTCGAGGCCGGATCGAGGAAGACGTTGGGGGACTCCACCTTCAGCGGGCCGATGAAGTTCTCGGTGTCGGAGAAATACACGTCGACGGCGAGCCTCACCCGGTCGCGGATCAGCCCCTTGTACCCCGCCTCGATGCTGTTGAACACCGTCGGCACGAGTTCGGGCAGGCCAAGCGGGCCCGAATCGAGGGGGAAGACCTCGCCGCCCTCCCCGCTGAGTGCGGCGGTGTTGAGGCGCCGGAAGACCGTTCCCAGCGCCGGGTCGCCGGGCCGGCTGCCGGGACCGAGCAGGAACGAACGCAGCGTCTCGGGCGCGAACTGTCCGACCAGCGCATCCCAGAACAGCGCCGCGTTCGCGGGCAGCTGGCCCGGCATGAACGGGGACCGCATGCAGTGCCCCATGTGTCCGCCCTGGCAGCGGTCCGCGAACGAGAGCCCGCCGGAAGGAACGCCGTACGCACGGAGCGTGTAGCCCACGCCGGGCGCGATCGGCAGCACGCCGGTCGGGATGTCCAGAAACAGCGCCGAGGTCGAGGGCGTCGCGTACGCCTGGTTGTAGGTCAGCCGCAGGTTGTGTCCCTCGGCGGGGCGGAACACGAGCGCGGCGCGCGGCGAGAGGTTGACCCCCGCCAGGCGGTTGTGGTCGTCGGCCCTCAGCGCCGTCACCAGGTCGAAGCGGTCGCCCAGACGCGTCTCGGAGTGCAGGTAGGCGCCGGTCTCGACCAGCTGGTCGTCATCCTCGTTGCGGCCGTAAATCGTGCCCTCGGAGCGCGGCTCGATGCGCTGCCAGTCGAACCCGTAGGTGAAGCTCTGCCGGTCGCCCAGGTCGAAGCCGTGCTGCAGCTGGGCCGCCATGGTGCGCGACCGGTCGATGATGAGTTCACCGCTGCGCAGGAGATAGCTGTTGTCGCCCGAGTGCGTCTGGTTGAGGAAGTACTGCGCGAACAGCCGGCCCTTGAGCAGCCGCGCCTGCCCGTATCGATACTGCCAGTCGTGCGTCTGCGACGCCCCGATGCTGGTCAGATTGATGCTGCTCAGCGAGTTGGCCAGTCCTCCCGAGAGGATGAATTCGCCATCGTCCGAGAACCGGAAGTCGGTGCGGATATCGGCGAAGTAGCGTTCGTTGAGCGGATTGCGCACGCCGATGCGCGGATGGCCGGGGCTGGCTTCGCGGGCGGCCAGCTCCCCCGGATCGACGTGTTCCCAGTCGTTGCCCCGCAGGTACTGGCCGGAGATCTTGAGCCCGAACCGCTCCGACACCGTGCTTGCGCTCCTGAAGAGCAGCTGGAAGATGGACCTTTCGCCGCCGGCCACCGACACCGTGTTGCCCGGCCTGTCGATCGGCGAGGCCGTGATGATGTGCATGACGCCCTCGGCCGCGTTGGGACCGTAGAGGGCGGCGCCCGGGCCACGCGCCAGCTCGATCCTCTCGATGTCCATATCGGTGGTGGGGATCATGTTGATGGCGTTGATCCTCAGCGCCGGGATGCGCGCGTAGCGGTTGTCGACGATGCTGAGCAGCCGCCCGGAGGCCACGTTGTTGAATCCCCGCACGACCACGTAGCTCTGCGTAAGTCCGGTGGACGCGAGGTCGACCCCGGGCAGGGTCCTGATGTGGTCGGCCGGCGTCGGCGCGATCATCCTGGAGAGCTGCTCGCCGGTGAGCGTCGAGATGGATGCCGGGGCGTCGAGCTCCTTCTCCTCGCGGCGCGACACGGTCACGACGAGCTGGTTGAGGGCCAGCGCCCGGGAGCGCAGTTCGATCGTGACGGACACGGTGCCGCCGGCTTCGACGCCGATTCCGTCGATGCGCGATGTCTCGTAGCCGATTCGGGTCACCAGGACGGAATGCGTGCCCGGCGGGACGGAGACGCTAAAGGCGCCGGCCTCGCTGGTGGGGACGGGCCCTGCGGCCAATCCGAGCACCTCTACGGCCGCGTCGGTCACCGGGACACCGGTCTCGAGGTCGATCACACGGCCGGAGATGGTCGCCTGCTGGGCGGTGAGGGGAGCAGGGCCCGGAAGGCAGAGCGCGGCGAGGGTGCTCGAAACATACACACTTGACTGGACAACTCGAGCGAGGATGCTTGACCTTGGCGACATGGCGCAAACCGTTGGTAGTGTTGTCAATTCGACTGCCGCCCGCGCGGGTAGCCACCGCAGTCTCGCGTGGGCTTTGCTGCCAAAATACGGCGGAGGTCGGGAGTAAGCCAGAGGTAGTCACAATAATGACAAGTACGGTTGTCATTATGTAAGACAAACATTACATACGGCTAAAGAAGACTCTCTCGGCAAGCCTGCGGAATAGACTCCGGGTGAGTAGCCCGGCTTCCAGCGCAGGCGCCACCGGCAGGCGATCAAAACTCCAACGGGCGGCGCGCTTCCACACATGGTTCGGATACTCCTTGCGAACGACCCGGCCCGGGTGCGGTGCGCTACCATCGAGGTGATCGGCGATGGCGTCGCCGGCGAGTCGACCGAGCCGGTACGCGTTGTGGATTCCGCCCGCTGTCAGCGGTGACACCATCCCCGCCGCATCGCCGATAAGCAGCACGCGGTCCGCGTGGAACCTGCGCAAGAGTCCCCCGATGGGAATGACGCCCCCACGCTTCTCGAGCACCGCTCTGTCCGACAGGCCGAAGAGCGGGTCGATCCGGTCGACGAACCGTTGCATGTCCGCCTTCAGGTGGCGATGGACCGCGAGCCCGACCTGCGTCACCTTCACGCCCGGCACGACCCAGCCGATGTACCCGGGCGCGCACTCCGGATCGATGAAGCAGTGCAGGCAGTCGCCGTCGCCCGGGGCGGGCTCGAACTCCCACTCGACGCCTTTCAGCACCCGCAGGTTGCGGTCGAGTCCGAAGCTCTCGGCCACGCGGGAGCGTGCACCGTCGGCTCCCACAAGAAAGCGGCAGGCCATGCCGGAACCTTCGAGGGCGAACCCGGCACCGTTTCGTGTGGCACCCTGATACTTCTCGCCGAACCTGATCTCCGCTCCCGCACCCCGGGTCTCCTCGGCCAGATGCCGCATGAGCGAACCGGTGTCGGTCGCCATGAAGAAGTAACGGTCGCGATCAAGCTCAAGGAACCGGTGGTTCGGCGTGTAGACGCGCACGCGGCTGATCCTGCGCACCAGCGGAGCCGGGACCGCCCACTCCTCCCAGGCCTCCTTGACCAGGATTCCGGTGGTATGGATGCGCTCGCCCGGCCCGGACTGCCGGTCGAGGACCACCACGGAAAGTCCGCGCTCCGCTGCCCGGCGGGCGCACGCGAGCCCGGCGAACCCGGCGCCGATCACGGCGATATCGTAAGTTGCGGCCATGTGTCGAATGATAACCCGCCCAGCCATTTCCGCAGGAGCTTTCGCCATGCGCAATTCTGACGGCTCAACGATCCGTTCTCGCGGCCCCCGCGTACTTCCGCTGCTGCTTTCGCTCGCCGGTCCGGTCCTTCTCGCGACTTCCCTTGCGGCGCAGGAGCGTGACGCCCGACCGGGCGAGCATCTCGATCCACCGCCCGGCTACATCCTCCCTCCCGATCCGGTCGCCGACCTCTTCGCCACCGATCCCAACTACGCCATCCTGGATCACATCAGCCCGGACGGCGACCACTTCGTGATCCCCCTCTCGACCGAACTCTCCACCCTGGCGGAGGTCGGCGAGGAAACCCTGCGCCTCGGGATGCTCGAGATCCGCGCGCGCGCCGACCGCCCCTGGCACCTCGACATCTACGGGCTGCACGGGCTTCGCTTCTACTCGCTCGGCGATCGCTCCTTCACGGACGTCGAGCTGCCCGATGGTGTCTACATCAGCGACCTCATGTGGTCCCCCGACGGGTCACAGCTCGCCTTCCTCGCGCACCTGGAAGACGCCACCCAGGTCTGGATCGCCTCGCCCTCAGGCGGTTCGGTCCGCCCGGCCGGCGACGCCCACGTCATTACCACGATCGGGACTTCCTCGCGCGGCCAGGGCGCCGCCCCCTCGAACATGCTGCAATGGACGCCCTCCGGGTCGCTGATCACGCTGGCCGCGCCCACCGATCGGGGTGCGCCCCCGCCCGCGCCCGCGCTGCCGAGCGGCCCGGCGATCCGCCATACCCGCGCGGAGGCCACTCCCAACCGCACGATGCCGTTCCTGCTCCAGGACGACCACGACGCCGACCTGTTCGAGTACTACACGCGCAGCCGGATCGTCGCGCTGGTCCCTGGCGCCTCGGCGCGGCCGATCGGCGAGCCGGGCATGTACGAGGCCGTGTCGGTGAGCCCCGACGGGCGCCACCTGATCGCCACGCGGATCGAGCGCCCGTTCACCTTCATCAACAGCTACACCGGGTTCCCGCGTGTGACCGAGGTGCTGGACATCGCCACGGGCGAGGTGCTGGCCACGCTCGAGGAGCGCGAGCTGCGGGAAGGGCGGGGCGGGGGGTCGCAGGATGGCCCGCGGGACTGGCGCTGGCGGCCTGACGGGAGCGGGATCTCGTACCTTCATCGGGTGGCCGAGGACGATGACGAGGCCGATGGCGCGGACGGGTCCCGCGGGGATCGCATCATGCTTCTCCCCCCGCCCTTCGGCGAGAGGGACGCAATCGAGATTGCGCGCAGCGAGCACCCCATCGGCGAGGTCGTCTACTCGGCCGACGGGCGTCACGCGTTCGCTTCGGTCAGCCGGGACGGCGAAAACGGCCTGTTCCACTATGCCCTCGACCCACCGATCAACACGCCCGCCGAAGGACGGGTCCTCGTCCCGTTCCACGACCCCGGCGACGCGGTTGCGCTGTCCGGCGAGCTGCTGACCGCCCGCACCGGGAACGGACTCGACTACGCCTGGATGTCGTCGGACGGCGAGAGCGCGTACCTGCGTGGCGACGGGCTGAAGGAGGACTTCCGGCCGCAGCCCTTCGTGGACCGGCTGTCGATGGCCGGCGGCGACACCGAGCGGCTCTTCGAGGGATCGCGCGACAGCTTCGACCGGCCGCTCGTGCCGCTGGACGCGGATCTGGAACGCATGATCGTGAGCCGGGAGGGGAAGAACGCGTTCCCGGACAGTTATCTCTGGACTCGGGGCGGGAGCGCTGCCACCGGCGGCACGCTGGAAAACCTGACCAGCAACGTCGACCCGTTCCCGGAACTCACCGCCGCGCGCCGCATCGACTTCGAGTTCACCCGCCGCGACGGTCTCGAGATCCAGGGGCGGGTGTCGCTGCCCGTCGACTACGTCGAGGGGACGAAGGTGCCGGCCATCTTCTGGACCTATCCCCGCGAGTACCGGAGCGAGGACGACTTCCACAACGCCACGATCCGGGCGCGCAATCACAATGCCCATACGCGCCTGACGTGGCTGCGGTGGTCGGACATCTGGCTGACCCAGGGCTACGCGCTGATATACCCCGACATCCCGATCGTAGGGGAGAATTACAACGACTATTATATCTCGAACATGGTAGACGGGATGTACGCGGCGATCCGCGCTGTGGACGGCCTCGGCATGATCGACATGGACCGGATCGGGCACGGGGGCCACAGCTACGGCGCGTTCGCGACCGCCAACTTCCTCGCGCACACGCCCTTCTTCAAGGCGGGGATTGCGGGCGACGGGGCGTACAACCGGTCGCTGACGCCGATGGGCTTCCAGGCCGAGCCGCGCGACATCTGGGAGGCGCCGCACATCTACATGGAGATGTCACCGTTCTTCAAGGCGGACCAGATCAACACCCCGCTGCTCCTCTACCACGGGGCCGACGACAACAACTCCGGCACGTATCCGATCCAGTCGCAGCGGATGATCCAGGCCCTCACCGGGCTCGGCAAGACGGCGGTGCTCTACGAGTACCCGTTCGAGTCGCACACGCCGCGCGCCATCGAGAACAACCTGGACATGTGGGCGCGCTGGATCGAGTGGTTCGACCGGTATGTGAAGGGGGAGGGGGGTGTGAAGCCGGCCGCTACGGACGGGAGCCTCAGCAGCCGCAGCTGATCCCCGTCCCAACCTGTGCGGTTTCGCCCGCAGTGGCGTAGCCGTCGCGCTTCCACCAATCCAGACCACCCATGAGCTCGCGGACCTGGAAGCCAAGGGTGAGGAGCTTGAGCGCGGTCCTGGTTGATGCGTTGCAGCCGATCCCGTCGCAGTAGCGGAAACCCGAAGGGGCTAATCAAGGCAGGAGATCACGTAAGTTCAATCAGGGCTGCACGATCTGCCACTCCTGCCGTTGAAGGGCATCCGACTGAACCGTCCCGAAATCCCCG
>JAJDUP010000032.1 GCA_022826565.1 Gemmatimonadota bacterium
GACCACCGCCGGCGCGGCCACCTAGCCGACGGCGATGACTCGGCGCGTTGGCGCAACTTGGTCGCCTCGCCGGCTGTCACACGTCCAGGCAACGAGACGGCGCGGACCTGCCCGCACGAATACCCTTAATGAAACAGGCTCCTCGTGGGCGCCCTCCGCTCCGCACCGACCCCGACTGGCACACTGCCCACGGACCCGACATCGCGCCAGACCGCAAAGAGCCAACATTGAGCGACAGTCAACCGGAGGGTGGTTGATCCATGACCTGGCACAAGTACATATCTGTTGATCCAAATATCTGCCATGGTCAGGCTTGCATCGCAGGCACCCGCGTGATGGTCACGGTCATCCTGGACAACCTCGCTGCGGGATTGACCGTAGATGAGATCGTCGAGAGCTATCCCTCCGTCTCGGCCGCTGCGGTGAAGGCCGCCCTGCAGTACGCGGCCGAGCTGGCCAGGGAGCGGGTAGCGCCCTTGGGCGCCTAGCGATTTCTTTTGCGCTTCAAGCTGGACGAGAATCTGCCGCGGCAACTCAGGCGTCTGCTCACGGAATCCGGCCACGACGCGGTCACGGTTCTCGACCAGGGAATGGGCGGCACAGCGGATTCCGACCTCGCCTCAGCCTGCCTTCATGAGAAACGCGTGCTGCTAACCCAGGACACGGACTTCGCCGACATCAGGTTGTATCCACCGAGCGAATACCCCGGAATCGTGGTATTTCGGCTGCCGAGTCAATCTCGGGATGATCTCTTGGAGATTGGGGCAATGCTGATCGAAACGTTGGTCGGGTCATCCCCAGATCGTCAGCTGTGGATTGTGGAAGGCTCACGGATTCGAATCAGGGAGTGACGGATTACCCATCCTTTCTGACTCCAACTCCTTCCGCGCGCCCCCTGCGTTCCCGCCGCAGCGCTCCGGTCGATCTGCCTGGATAGCCGACGGCCCACGCGTCGCACCCCTGGCCGGACAGAATCCTCTGCATTCACCGGGTCGCCACGGCCTCCTGCTCGGGAACAGGCAGACGTTGCCCCGGACTCGAACCGTATCCGAGGGTCGCCCGCGCAACGAACGCTCCAGGGAACAACGTCATCCGGGGCCGCGGTGCTTCACATTCTCCAAGGAGAGGGATGGGGTGAGGGCGGCAGCTACCCCCACCACACATCGCCGGTCGGAACAATCTCAGTCACCGCAAGCCCTCGTCCGAACATCGTTAGAAACACGTTGACTCAACCGCCGTAACTACTAGGTGCCAGGACTTCGGCTACCTCGCCGCCTCGATCCTCGCCAATTCCCCCGGCAGCCATTCCGCGTAGCGCAGCTTCCCTCGCTCCGGGTCCGGCTCCGGCAGCCCCGCCTTTGCCAGTTCCCTGCGCAGCGGGTGCTCGCCGCGCTCCAGCGGAAAGTCCACCCGCGACCGGCTGAAGTGCGAAACCCAGGCCCCGTCCATCATCTCCATCACGGCACGGCCCTCGAACCCGCCGCACTCGTGCTCCCGGTCCTCGTCCAGCACCCGCACCGTTTCCTCGGCCATCCACAGGTCGCCGCCCGCGTGGTCGTAGTAGTCGTGCCCGTGCAGGTACCGGTCCTCGTCGGCCAACTCGTACCTCTCCCACGGCGTGTCGTCCACGACCTCGTCGCGCCCGCGCCGGATGAACAGTTCCCGCGAGTTGTACAGGCACAGCGCCCCGTCCTCGCCGTAGATCTTGATATGCACCCAGCCGCTGCCCGACACGCTACGCCGATGCATTTCGGCAAAGGCAGTCAGGCCGTTCTCGAACTCATAGAGCGCCGAAATGTCCTCGCCCGCCAGTAGCCCGAAGCCGTACGAACCCTCCACGATGTCCGCGGCCGTGGTTGGACGCCCACCGGTGAGGCACATGGCAACCACGCTGCGCGCATCGCCCGCAAACCGGCGTGTGCCGTTCAGCATGTGCGTGCCGATGTTCAGCATGTCGTAGCCGCCGTAGTACCCCTTGCCCCGGATTTTGATCGTCGTCAGCGGCCCGATCTCGCCCGCGTTGATCAGTCGGTCGGCCACGTTGAACGTCGGCGTCGTCCGCATCTGGTGATGAATCGCCAGCCGCGTCCCATTCGCCTCCGCCAGCTCCTGCATCCGGTCCGCGTCGGTCAGGCTCGTCGCCATGGGTTTCTCGACGATCACCGCCTTCGGCGCCCGGTGCTCCAGCACCCCGATCGTCAGCGGCGCGTGCAAATCCGTCCGGGTCGGAATATTGACGATGTCCAGGTTTTCCGTGTCCAGCATCTCCCGGAAGTCGCTATACGTCCGCTCCACCCCGAACTCCGCGGCCGCCGCCCCCAGCCGTTCCGGATCCACGTCGCACAGCGCCGCAATCTCAATCCGCGGATGCAAAATATACGCCCGCGCCTGGCTCAACCCCCGCGGCCCCACACCCAGAAATCCCACTCGGTACGTAGTCATCGCCCCACCCCGTAACACGACCTGCCGCTAGTCCGGCACCGTAGCAGACCGACTCCATTCCGCCGGCGTCACCGCTTTCGAGAGCTTGGGCGTACGGAGTAGATTGCGCGACGTGCGACCCATACGCCTTGTGTTTCCAGGAACCCGGCGGGCCTTGACCTACAGAATCCCTACTTCCGCGACACCGACTGTGACCCCATGACCACCGGCCGCGAAGCCTTCGTTGGCTTCGATTCCGCCTGGGCGGGTAACGCTCCCGGCGGCATCGCGTCGGCCACCTTCTCGCCAGATCGTCTTGTTGAGACCCGCCTGCCGGAACCTGCCGGCTTCGACCACGCCGCCTCGATCGTCGAAGCGCTTGCATCCACCCACGACTACGTTCTCGTTGCCATAGACCAGCCCACCGTCGTGCCCAATCAGACAGGCAGTCGACCGGTCGATAGAGTCGCGGCGTCACTCGTATCTCGCCTCCGCGGCGGCGTGCAACCCGCCAATCAGGGCAAGACCAGGAGTGGACGAACGATCCAAAGCAAGGTCCGGATGTTCGGTGCGGATGCGCCGATCTGGCGGTTCCTCCGACGGATCGATGCGGTACAGAACCCACCACAGTCCCGATCGGCCGCGAGCGGACGTCATGCCATCGAAGTCTTCCCCGCGCTTGCCCTGCCGGCCCTGGAACCGGCAATCCTCCAACGCAAGCGCGCAGCCCGCTACAACCCGGCCAATCGCAGGAGGTTTTCACTCCCTGACTGGAGACCTTTGCACAACCCCCTTGGTCTTGTGATTGCGGCCGCTCTTAATCCCTCTCCTGGGGGAGAGGGTTAGGGTGAGGGGTCTTCCGGGCAACTGCCCGGGGGTTACGCAAAGGTCTCCCCTGGGAGAGGGTTGGGGTGAGGGTCTTCAGGGCACCCTCCCTCGGGTCACGCAAGGGTCTCATTGAGGGAGAGGGCTGGGGTGAGGGTGGCTGTCGCCCGTAGCAACCATGTCTGGATGGAGCAATCTCAGTCCCCGCGCGCGCTCCTCCCGACATCGCTAGAGACGTGTCCGGCTCAGCGGCTGCAACCACCAGGTGCCTGGACTTCGGTTACCTCGCCGCCTCGATCCGCGCCAACTCCCCAGGCAACCAATCCCCATAGCGCAACTTCCCCCGCTCCCGGTCCGGCTCCGGCAGCCCCGCCTTCGCCAGTTCCTTGCGCAGCGGGTGCTCGCCCCGCTCCAGCGGAAAGTCCACCCGCGACCGGCTGAAGTGCGAGATCCACGCCCCGTCCATCATCTCCATCACGGCCCGGCCTTCGAGGCCGCTGCACTCGTGCTCGCGGTCCTCGTCCAGCACTCGCACCGTCTCCTCCGCCATCCACAGGTCGCCGGTTGGGTGGTCGTAGTAGTCGTGCCCGTGCAGGTACCGGTCCTCGTCGGCCAGCTCGTACTTCTCCCACGGCGTGTCGTCCACAACCTCGTCGCGTCCGCGCCGGATGAACAGCTCCCGCGAGTTGTGCAGGCACACCGCACCGTCCTCGCCGTAGATCTTGATATGCATCCAGCCGTTGCCCGGCTCGCTGCGCCGGTGCATTTCCGCAAAGGCCGTCAGGCCGTCGTCGAACTCGTAGATCGCCGAGATGTGCTCGCCCGCCAGCAGCCCGAAGCCATAGGAGCCCTCCACGATGTCCGCCGCCGTGGTTGGGCGTCCGCCGGTCACGCAGGTGGCCACCACGCTGCGCGCATGGCCGGCGTACCGGCGCGTGTCGTTCAGCATGTGCGTGCCGATATTCAGCATGTCGTAGCCGCCGTAGTAGCCCTTGCCCCGGAT
>JAJDUP010000017.1 GCA_022826565.1 Gemmatimonadota bacterium
ATCGGGCACTTGCTCCGCCTCGTCCGCCGTCGTCTCGGCTCCCTCAGCGCGACTCTCGGCTCTGCAACCCCCGAGACCGGCCATAGCCACTTCCCCCGCACGGCGCTTCCGCTACCCCATTGTTCCACGGCCTGCTAACCACCACCCGCTCCAAGAAGGACGGGGAAGCCTTGCGGAGGCGGTCCAACACTTCGGCCTCCAGCGCCTCGTTTAACTCCCGATCCGCGGCCTCCAGCGCTTCCTCCGGCGTCCCTGAAGGCTCATCATCAGGTTGGCGCTCACGTTTCTTCTCTCCCTCGGCAAATGCGGGAAACCGCCGAAGGTATGGGATGTCCACGCGCTTCGGCGGCTTGGCCAGAAGACCCTTGCCCTCGTCGGTAATCCGGTAAACGCCCCGGCGCACCCGTTCAACCAAGGCGGCCCGGAGGAGGTAGTTGAGCGCCCAAGCCACACGATTCGCGAATGCGCGCTGCCGTCCGCTGGGGAGCATCTCCCGCAGGTCCTCGTCCTTGAGCCCCTCGGCCTTCGCCACGCGTTCGCGCACTTGACGGACGGGGGTGGCCTTGCCGTTGGCCAGCGCCCGCAGCACCGGCAACATCAGGCTCTGGAAGTCAGGTACCGGCATCATCAACTCCTCGGGTTCGGATGGCGTATCCCGATACGGATTGCCTACATGGCTCGCGGAAGTCGCTCACGGATTGATCTCCGCGTCAGGGTGGCCGGCGACGAGCGCGCTGGTCCATGCGAGGCAAAGGTCGCGGGAGCGGCACATTCCATATGCGGCCTCCTCGTCGCGCTCAAGGATGGGAAAGGTGGAGTAGACGTAGCGGATGTCGTCCCGATCCGTGACGCCATAGAGGTGGAAGTAGAGCGCGTCCAGCTTGGCGCGTAGGCTGAGTCGGCGCTGAGCATCCCAGCGGAAGGGCGGGAGGACATCGCCGCCCTCACCCACATGACCCATCTCGCGGGCGAACGGTGCCATGTCGTGGGCCGTGTAGGTGAGTTCGAGCACCGCCTCGCGAACCACTTCCTCAGCCGTCTTGGGTCCGAAGCTTACCTGCCGATACCGCTCCGGTGGGACGACCGGGAGTTGCTCCAGTATGAAGAGGTTCAACGTCTGACCTTGGACCTTCTGGCGCGTGGCGAAATCGAATACCATCGCGTTGAGGTTGGCGACGAGCAGCCATTCGAGGCGTTCCTGGGTTTCCGGCTTCAAGACCGGAACCTTGTTGCCGAATCCCACCGCCGGGAGAAGAGCGGCGATGAACGTCCGCACGTTGGTAGGAGCGGTGATCTCCTTGAAGCCCACAACCCAACCGGAGTGGGGTGGCCAACCACATTCCGACGCGGACACCCAATACTGAGGATCCGGCTGCCAGTTGGGGTCCCTGTGCTGCTCAAGCCTGGCCGGTCTCGGCTGGGCCGGGCGGTGGAGGTTCTTCGGATTGATGACGATGCTTGCCGCACGGTGGTCGAACGCCTGCACCATCTTGCCCTCGTAGAGCGGCACCCATTCCCCGGACGGGCTCTGGTATCGGTTGCCGCCGACCGGCCACGCCCCTTCCTTCTCCTCCAGTTCCGAGCGGGTGCGGAACAGACCGGAGTCGTTGGTCATGTGGAACATGGTCGAGTACTTCACCGGCCACGCCTTCACCTCCTCGCCCGAGGAGCGGTCCACCAGCACCGGCAGGCGTTCGTAGATGGCGGCGGTTAGCTCCGCGTCCCGCCGTGACCGAAAGATCGGCGCGGTGCCGGTGTTCGGGTTCACCCGCGCGAAGTCGGCTGCGGACAGGGGGAAGCACCGATCCGAGAGCTTGGTCTCCGACACGTCCTGAAGGAAGAACGCGCATCGGGCGGGTTGGGGCCTCGGGGCCGGGCTGGCGACGAAGGTGCAGAATTTGAAGCGGCTGTCCACGTCGGGGAAGAACGGCGGCGCGTCGAAGCGTGTCCGGCGGTTCTCGAAGTCGTAGAGCGCCTTGAGTCTCCCTTCGGTGGCCACGCTCTTGAAGAACGGGGCCGCCATCTTGTCGGACGCGATGCCGGACGGCACGAGCAACCCGACCATGCCGTCGGGCTTGACGAGCGTCATGGCCCGTTCCACGAACAGCGAGTAGAGGTTGAGGTCGCCTCTTGCCAGCAGGGGATAGTCTCCCGAGGTCCGGGCCACCCGCCCGCCCGCCGCCGCTCGTCCGCTCGCCATCTGGAAGTCTTCGGCCAACGGATCGCCAGCTTCTTCGAGCGCGGCGATCATGCGCTTGCGGTCGGCGGCGCGGGGAGCCATGGCGATCTCACGGCGGCGGGAAGCGAACCATTCGACCTGTTGCAGCTTCATCCGGTCCCACGGGGGATTGCCGATCACCGCATCGAAGCCGCCTTTCAACCCCTTCGACTCCCAGTCGGACCACACGCCCGGAAAAGCGACCTGCCAGTTCAGGAACCGCTCGCTCGCGGCGAGTTCCACCGCAGCCGTCAGAACGCCATCGACCTTCGCCGAGCCGGAAAGCCCCTTTCGAGCGATATCGATGGGGTCTCCAGAGGTGCCTTGGAGCCAATTGAGATAGGCGGCCTTCACCTCCTTCTTCCGGATCCCCAGCCAGTCGAACGCGTGAAGGAGCGACATGAACGCGTGCAGGGGAGCGGTCATCTCCGAGACTTCGGCGAAGATGTCGGCCGAGCGGTGTGCCTCGGCGATCTCGGCGTCCGTGAGCCCCTCGATGATCTGCATTGGCGCGGCCGCGCGCTTGGCCCGCGCGAGAGGTCCGCCGAGAAACAGGCTGCTCTTCTCTTCCGCCCTTCGAGTGGCGTGCTGGACCCAAGTGCCGAACAGGCTGTCGCCGCACCGGAGGTGATGGTCCAGAAAGCTGAGCGGCGCGCCGACGGTGAAGGTGTGCAGCCACAGCGAGACCTTGGCGAGTTCCACCGCCATCGGGTTCTTGTCCACGCCGTAGACGCACCGCTTGAGCACCATGCGGCGGACGATGTGCCGGTCGTCGAGCTGGGCCGGATCGAATGTCCAGCGCCGGTCCTCGGCGTTGTCCATGATCGTGAGGCGGATTCCCTCGATCCGCTCCGCCAGCGGCGACAGGTATCCGTCCACGAGAGCCTCGGCCTCGGCCATGGCCTCGATCACGCGGTCGGCGAGGTAGTCCACCAGATTGACGAGGAAGTGGCCGGATCCCATCGCGGGGTCGCAGACCTTCAGTTCGAGCGTTCGCTCGGCCGGATCGATCCGCTTCAGACGCCCCATCAGCCAATCCTCCCGGACTTCGCGCGAAACGAGATCCGACGCCTCGGCGGCGAAGGCCTCCATCCGGTCGTCCACGAGAGGGCCGACGGCCTCCCGAACGATCAGGTCGACTAGATCGTCGGGCGTGTAGTAGCTGCCCGAGTCCTTGCGGGCGAACACGTTCGGACGGACGACGATGTTCCCGTTCTCGCGGACGACCTCCCGTTCGAGCAGCCGCTCGTAGATCGAGCCGAGTTGCTGCACCCCGAGATCGCGGTAGTTGATGTACCGGCGTCCGAGCGGCGTCCGCTCAAACGAAAGCGCGTCGATCACGTCGGCCATCGCCGCGTCGCCCAACCGGACGCGGGAAAGCAGCGGCGCGGCGTCGCGGTCGAACAGTCCGCCGTTGTAGGGCGGAAGGCCGATCGAAGCATCTCCCGAGTCGATGGCCCGGCAGAGATCGTCGAACGCCGACCAGTAGCGCGCCGCCGTGGCCGAGAACACGTCGCCCTCGTCCTTGCGTCTCCCGATGTCGCCGCGCACACGGTCCCTGAGCGCGTAGTCGTCGTACCGGCTGTCGCGGACCGGCAGGAGATCACGGTCCTCGGCGTAGAGCACGAACAGGAGCCTGTAAAGCACGACCAGGCCCGCGTCCCGGACCTCGTCCAACGGGGCATCCGGATCGGCCTCGGCGATGGCCTCGACAAGATCCGGGAAGACCCGCTCGAAGACCATCGCCGACAGGCTGCCCGCCACCCGCTCGCGATGGTAGCGGGCCTCGGCGATGGCTCGCTCGTGAAACGTCCGCTCGTCCGCCGCGTCGGGAAGGAAGGCGTCCCGCCCGAACACCAGCGCGAACACCTTCAGCCAATGCACCCGTTCTTCGGTCCCGAGCCCCTCCTGTACTTCGTCGGAGTACCCGAGGATCGCCGCGAGATCGATCTCAAAGAACTGCTCGGAGACCGAACGCGCCCCGGCCCAGTAGAGCCGCCAACTGGCACCGTTCGTCAGGATGCCCCACCGCACCTTGCCGGTGGTCACGTCGTCGATGCGCCGGAGGTAGCGCAGCATCTGCGTCGCGGGCGCGGACTCCTCGCCCCGCCGCCCCGAACGACGATCGAGGGGCCGCAGCCACCGTTTGGACTCGACGACGGCCAGACCATGCCCGTAACGCTTCCACTCCCCGACGAAGCGGTTGGCCCGGTCCTTGGCGGCGCCGTCCGCGAACAGCAGGCCGTCCGGAACGTCTTGGCGGCCGACCGGCGAGAGGTTCTGCTGCCGTAGATGGTCCGTCCAGCCGAGGCATCCCAAGACCGGCCAGATCAGGTCCTCCTCGGTCTGGCTCTCGTTGGGCGACAGATCCGTGGGGAAACGGTCGAACCGGGCGCGCAGCGCGCCTTCGAGTTCGTCCACGGCCGAAGCCGACACGCCGTCCCAATCGGGAAGCTCCGTGATCGCTTCCCGGAGGAACCCCTCGGCGAACAAGCTCCCTTGGAAGGGCGGGATCATCGCCATCCGTGACCCGCAGACGCGAACGGCCGCGAGTCAGTTTGGTCGAGCAGCGCAATCCTCGGCATTGTCGAATCCTCCTCTCGCAGCGATCCGGCCCGAGCATCTAAGCTAGCTCCAACCGGGTTCGAGCGCCCCTCGTCGGGCAGTTCATCCGAGCCCGCGAGCGAGGCGTCGGTGCGCGCGCGTCGGGAGGCGACGGGGGTGCCGCTGGCGGAGGCCGGCACGGCTCCGGGACGGCACTGGAAGTCTTCGGAAACCGCCTCGATTCGGGCGGTTGACACGGTTGGAACCGGGCCTCTCCGTATACGGTCATGGAGACTTCGCAGACCCGGGAACCCCGCCTCCGGAGGTCGTTCGGCGCGCGCGCCGGGGGGCTGGCTCACGCTCTTAAGGTGCGTAAGCCAGCCCACGCCGTGTTGAACACGGCGGCTGGCGAGGGGAGCGCTCCGCCCCCCTGCGACCCCCTGGCGTTTTGCGCCGCTCACGGAGCAGCGGACGCGCGGGGGCGACGCCCCCGAACCTCACCTCCGGTGCGCTGATGGCGCAGCATCGCACCGTGATGGTCGCCGCCCGCGTGACACCGGCCGAACACGCCGCTTGGCGGGCGAAGGCGGCCGCGGCGGGCGTGTCGCCGTCCGCCCTGCTGCGCGAGGCGATGGCGCGGACCCGGACATGGACCGCAACCGCTCGGACGGTCGAGCGCGAGCGCACACGCCAGATCGCGCGGATCGGAAACAACCTGAACCAGCTTGTCCGCTGGGCGAATACACACAGGACGGCGGCCGAGGCCGTCTCGGTGATTGCCCATCTCGTGTCCTTCGAGCGCGCGCTGCTCCATGTCGCCCGCATCGCCGAGGAAGCCGACGATGCACGTTAAGTTTCTCCCGCACGGGAAGGGTTCCGCGCGAGCGGCCTCCAAGTATCTCGTCGGGGAGCTGGACGCCGAGGGACGGGAGCGCGAGGGCGTCGAAGTGTGGCGCGGGAACCCGGACATGGTGGCCGCCGTCGCCGACTCGCTCGACTTTGAGAAGAAGTACACGTCGGCCGTGATCGCGTGGGCGCCGGAGGACCGGCCCACCGACGAACAGATCGAAGCGGTCCTCGACGAGTTCGAGAAGACGGCGTGGGCGGGGCTGGAGCCGGATCGCTATGCCTGGACGGCGGTCCTGCACCGGGAGAGCGGAGGCGGCGTCCACGCGCACATCCTCGCCGCGCAGTGCGACCTCCAGACGGGCCGCAGCCTCAACATTGCCCCGCCCGGTTGGCAGCGGACGTTCGATCCGCTGCGCGACGCCTTCAACCACGAGCACGGCTGGAGCCGACCGGACGATCCGAAGCGCGCGAGGGCGCAGCGGCCGGGCCATGTGGCCTACATCGAGGCGTCGAGGCTGCGGGCCGGGCTCGAACACGAAGCGGATCCGCGCACGCTGATCCGCGACTACCTCGTGCAGCGCGTCGAGCACGGCGCGGTCAAGGAACGAGCCGACGTGGTCTCCGCGCTGGAGGATGTCGGCCTCGACGTGACCCGCCAAGGCCGGGACTACATCACCGCCCGCGATCCGGACAGCGGAAAGCGGTGGCGGCTGAGAGGAGAACTGTATGAACGAGACTTCGAGCCCGGGCGACTTGACCTCCCGGCTGAGGAACAGGCTGGAGGCCGACCGGAGGCGGATCGAGGACGAAGCCGCGCGCGAGCTCGCGCGGCTCGGCGACAACTTGAGCGCA
>JAJDUP010000048.1 GCA_022826565.1 Gemmatimonadota bacterium
AGAGAACTCGCCGGCATCCGAAGGCGGGAATGCGTATTTGTCCTTGTGAATGGAATCAATGGCCAGCTGATAGCCCTTGTCGCCGCCTTCGTCGAAGCACTCGAGGTGCAACCCGTCGGCGCTGCGGAAATGCCTGGTTCCGGTGTCGCTGAGGCCGAAGACCCAGCCACCCCAGGTGAGGGCGGGATGCACGTGCATCCACTTGCCCCACTCGCCGGCCTCGACATCGGTCGCTTTCATCGCGGTTTCGACGAAGTCGGTGGTGAGACCGAAGCTTCCCTCAGAGGGCTCGGGGATGCCTTTCGCCTCAGCCATGTCGTAGTTGAAGATGAGGCCGGTGCATGCACCCTGGTAGGTCATGCCGAACTGCGGACCCTCAATGGGCTTGTTGGTTGGGGCCGGAATGGTGTTGAAGAAGTTGACCGTGTATTCATCGGCCGAGAACCACCAGCGCGAGGGATCCCAGTCCGAGTGCTTGCGCATTTCTTCGTTGATCTGCGTGAAGCCTCCAGGCTGAATCCACTGATTAACGAAGCCCGCGTCGAGCAGCGCAATTTCGGCTTGCGTTCCGGCCGTCATCTGGATTCCGAAAGCTTCCTGGTAATCCCCACCCTGCGGCTCGAACTTGATGGGAATGTGGGGGTACGCCTTGGCAAACTGCTCAAGCGCCCACTTCATCGCCGTACCCCGCGGACCGGAGGTGTGGTCATGGGCCACCCGAATGATGGCGGTCACGGCCTGCGGCCCGGCCTGAACCTCTACGACTTTCTCGACTTCCTTCACCACTTCCTTTGTGACGATCTTCTCAACTTCCTTGACAACCTCCTGCGTGACGACCTTTTCGACCTCAACTTCCTTTATGACTTCAACGACCTGAGTCTCACCGCAGGCGGCCAGGGCCACGGCGGCGCTCGCACCTAAGGCGCCGGAGCCAACCAGTTTCAGTATTGACCGTCTGCTCATGTGCCTCTTGCGGTCCATTGGCCCCTCCCCCTACGAACATGCGACACCCGACCACGCCTCGTGGCCGCATATCGCTGACTCCAGACTCCGAGGAAATGATGCGGCACCGAAACTCTCGGAGTCAAGAATCTCGACACCGAACCCCTTCCAACCGAAGGCGGTCGAAAGGAGTCAAACCTCAGGTGCATCCTCGAGCGGCAAGCAGCAACTGTCGCCACCGCTGCAGCCAGAGGGCCCGGCCAGCGAAGCCTTTGCGACTTGCGACATTCTCGATCTGGAATGGGCCCTGAGACCCGTCTGCTAGATTCGCGCCTGGTCGGTGCGACGCTGCGGCGAGGCGCGTGAGGATGAGATGGCTTTCTCGTTTCCGACAGGGGTAGAGCGGCGGACCGACTGTCTCTCGATGATCCTGGGCGAGGACGTCGCCGAGCAGGAGATGCTGGCCTGGCGGCTGGAGCCGGGCGAACTGGACCCCAACAATCCACTGGTGACGCCGGCGAGACCGTGGGACAGCGGCTCGGTGTTTGCGCACGGGACGTTTGCGCATGACCCGATCGACGGGTTGTGGAAGGGCTGGCACGTCTCGACGCCGCTGACGACGGAGTATTTCGAGAATTTCCGGCGGGTGACGCACCTGGTCTCGGAAGACGGCGTGGAATGGACGCGTCCGGAATTGGACCTGTGTCCGCAGCCGGGGTATCCGCGCACGAATATCCTGCTGGACTTTGATTCGGGTGGGCCGAGCAATTACAGCTCGGTGATGATCGACCCGGAGGCGGAGCCGGAGCGGCGTTACGAGATGTTCGTGATGCGCGACCCGGGCAACACAGTGGCGGGGAGTCCAGGGTTCGTTCGCGGGCTGCCGCCACCTCCGCCGGGCCAGACGCATGCGCGGGGGATGTACCGGTATTTCTCGCCGGACGGGATTAACTGGACGGTGAGCGAGGGTCCGGTGCTGGAAGTGGCGGTGCCGGGGGTGCGGCTGGTGATTCCGTACGAGAACCCGAAGCACACGGCGGATACGACGTATATCTTCCGCGAGCCCGACGGCACGTACATGGCGACGCACAAGCTGGGCGAACCGGCGCATCCGGGCGGGCTGGTGCCGTACGACATCTTCGCGGAGGGTCGGCGGGTGATGGCGCGGCGGACAAGCCCGGACGGGTCGAACTGGAGTCCGTTCGAGACGATTATCCAGCCGGACATTTACGACCCACAGGACATCCAGATCATGGAGTTGTGCGTGACGCCGGTGCGGAGCGGGTACCTGGGGGTGATCGGGATTTACCTGAACCGGACGCAGACGATGGAGTTGCACCTGGGCGGGAGCGCGGACGGACGTATCTGGGACCGGCGGGTGCGGCTGCCGGCGGTTTCGACCGGCGCGCTGGGCGACTACGGGGGCGGGATGCTGTGGCCCTCGCACAACCTGATCGAATTTGACGGGCGTCACTACATGTACTTCTCGGCAACGGAGGGGTTGCACGGGGATCCGGCGTCTAAGAGTCCTTCGATATGGCCGTTCTTTTCGGCGATCTGCCGGGCCAGTTGGGCGGTGAACCGGTACTGGGCGGCGGTTTCGGGTCCGGGCGGGGACGTGGTGGGGACGCTGACGACGCATCCGTTGCCGGTGGGCGGGAAGCAGTTGATTCTGAATGCGGCGACTTCGACTGTGACGGAAGGGACGCTGCAGGCGGAGTTGCTGGATCCGGACGGAAACGTGGTGGAGGGGTTCAGCAAGGACGATTACATCCCGTGGCACGGGGATAGCACGTCGGCGAAGGCGCGCTGGACCGGCGGGGAGCGGTGTCCGCTGGAGGAGTGCGCGGTGCGGTTCTACCTGGAGCGGTCGCGCCTGTACGGATACGCGTGGGAGTAGAGCCATAGCCATCGACTCGCTGGAGATGCTGCGCCGGCTAGGGCGCGGGGCATCTATTGCGGACGTTCGCTCAGCGGCGGGGTTTACAAGGGATAAGTTCGAAGATTGGTGGGATTGGGAGACGAAGCGCCGGTTGGCGGTGATCGAGGGGGCGACTTCCGGGCCGGTTGGGGCGGCGGTGGAGATTCAGCGGGACGCCTGCGGGGTGCCGCACATCTTCGCGGAGACGGAGCCCGATCTGTTTGTGGGATACGGCTACGCGATGGCGCAGGACCGGCTGTTTCAGATGGATTACCTGCGGCGGCAGGCGTTGGGCCGGTTGTCGGAAGTGCTGGGGCCGGAAGCATACGAGTACGACCTGCTGGCGCGGACGGTTGGGCTGCATCGAATCGCGGAGGAGGAGACGGCGCGGCTGCCGGGCGAGACGGCGACGAGGTACGAGGCGTTCTCGGCGGGGGTGAACGCGTTTATCGAAGCGAGCCGGGACGCGCCGCCGATCGAGTTTGACCTGCTGGATTACCGGCCGGAGCCTTGGCGGCCGCTGGATTCGATTGCGCTGCTGGGGGAGTTTCGCTGGTACCTGACGGGGCGATTTCCGGTGATCGCGGTGCCGGAGCTGGCGAAGCGGGCGCTGGGGGAGGGATCGCTGTACCGAGCCTTCCTGACGGCGGAGGCGATCGACGAGACGATCCTGCATCCGGGCGAGTACGCGAGCAATGGGAACGGCGCGGGCGAGCGGCCGATGGGCGGGATGGACGACGGTACGGGCAGCAATAACTGGGTGATCGGGCCGAGCCGGAGCACGTCGGGCGGGGCGCTGGTGGCGAGTGATCCGCATATCGCCTTTGGGGCGCCGAACTGCTGGTACCAGGCGCACCTGGTTGGCGGGCGGTTCAACGTGGCGGGGGCCGGGTATGCGGGGGCGCCGGGGATCCTGATCGGTCGAAACCTACGAGTGGCCTGGGGGATTACGAACAACATCAGCTCGCAGCGGGACCTGTACCAAGAGCAGACGGACCCGGCGCATCCTGGGGCGTTTCTCTACGACGGAACGTGGGAACCGGCGCGGGAACGGGTGGAAGCCATCGGAGTGCGCGGCGAGGGGGTTCGCGAGGCGGTGGTGCGGTCGTCGCGGCATGGGCCGATCATCGACGAGATCCTGCCGGATTTCGCGCAAGGGACAGGGCCGGTTTCGCTGCGGTGGGTCGGGGCGCTGCCGTGCGGGTGGCCGACGTCGATCCTGGAAATGAACGCGGCGGAGTCGTGCGACGAGTTCGAGGATGCCGTGCGGGGATGGGCGTCGCCGACGCTGAGCATGGTGTTTGGGGACGCGGACGGCGGCTTTGGGTATCGGGCAACGGGCCAGATTCCGATCAGGGCCCGGGAGGAGCGGGGCTACCGGCGCGGGTGGGACCCGGCCGATGGGTGGCAGGGGATGATTCCGTTTGAGGGCATTCCCGCGGTGCGCGAGCCGGAGCGCGGCTGGGTGGCGACGGCGAACAACCTGCCAGCGGCAGCCGACTTTCCGTTCCCACTGGCCAACATGTCGCCGACGGGTTACCGGGCGCGGCGCATCAGGCAATTGATCGAGTCGCGCGAGGTGCATAGCCGCGAGGACATGGCCGCGATGCAGTATGACGTGCTGGCGTTGCGGGC
>JAJDUP010000029.1 GCA_022826565.1 Gemmatimonadota bacterium
GGACGAGATGGACTGGGAGACGCTTCGGTTCCCGGGCCAGCACTCGAAGATGGTTCTTCACCCGACCCCGGATGACCCGACCCATCCGAATGCCGGTTTCGTGCGCTACGAACCGGGTGCGCATCATCCCCGCCACCGCCACCAGTTCGCGCAGGTCTGGTACGTGCTGGAGGGCGAGTTCCGGATCGGCGCGCGCACGGTCGGACCCGGAACGGTGGTGTTCCACGCCGACCCGCACTACGAGGAAGACCTCTCGACCGAAACCGGCGGGCTGATGTTCTTCGTCCAGTATCAGGGCCCGACCACCGGCGGCCGGCCGATCTACGACGGCCGTTTCAACGTGGCCGAACGAAAACCCTTGTCGGAGGAGCGGCTGGATATCTGAAGGGCGTGGCGCCGAGGGGGATCCTCCCGCCACGAAGCGCTCGGATGGCCAGATACCCGGGTACGGAGCGCGAGCGGCGAATCGAGGCTGGCAGGCTGCTGCGACTGAATGAACGAACGCTGCGGGCCCTCGTGCTCGAAGCTCAATGAAGCGTACCGTCTCCAGCGCGCGGGCATTGTTGATAAGGGTGCGGAATACCCTGCCCTTGTTGGGCAGAAAGGCCACCCACTGGTTGACGTCGTCGTCCGGTTCGACCGAGGCGTTCCTCGTACCGTGGCCGATGCGCCGCTCGGCCGCGCCCTGCTCGAGGACCCGTTCGCGGATCCGTGCCGTCGTCTCCCGTTCGAGCGCGCCCTCGAACATTCCGCCGTGCGTGGGCGTTGAGGTACACCGTCCTCGGGCCGGTCTTCGTGTCGGCGAGGGCGAGGGCGAGGGCGAGGGCGAGGGTGTCACCGTCGACCTCGCTCCAGCGAAGCGCAAGAATCTCTCCCCTGCGACATCCGGTCAAATATCGACAAGAGGAAGCTGACGGGCTTGTTCCTGGCGAGCAGTAGCGACAAGTGCAACATCCTTGACTAACGATTCCAACAAGCAGGGTTCGCGCAAATTACGGCGCAGGGGCGGGCGCCGCCGTGCGGCCGGCGACTCGTCCGTGCCTGCGCCGACGCCGCAGCCGCGCCGCCGGATTCCCGCGTACGAGCTGCTCGCGGACGAGGCGCTGTGCGACATCGAGGAGCAGGCCGACTGGATCCTCGCCGAGATCGGCATCGAGTTCCGGGGCGACGAGGCGGCGCTGTCCCTGTTCCGGGACGCCGGGTGCAGTGTCGACGGCCCACGGGTCAGGTTCGACCGCGGGCATGCGCGCGCGCTCTGCTCGACCGCGCCCGCCGCGTTCCGGCTGCACGGACGCGACCCCGAACGGACCGTGACCCTCGGCGGCGACCACATCGTCCTGATGCCCGGCTACGGCTCACCCTTCGTCACCGACCTCGACCGGGGACGGCGATACGCTTCGCTGGAGGACTTTCGGAACTTCGTCAAGCTCACGTACCTGTCCCCGTGGCTGCATCATTCGGGCGGAACCGTCTGCGAGCCGGTCGACATTCCGGTGAACAAGCGCCATCTCGACATGGTGCATGCGCACCTGCGCTACTCGACCAAGCCGTTCATGGGCGGAGTGACGTCGCCCGAGAGGGCGCAGGACTCCATCGACATGGCTCGCCTGGTGTTCGGCGCGGCGTTCATGGAGACGAACGCGGTCATCCAGGCGAACATCAACGTCAACTCGCCGCTGGTCTACGACCACACGATGTCGGGTGCGCTGCGGATCTACGCGGCGGCGAATCAGTGCGTCGCGGTGTCGCCGGCCATCTTCGGCGGTGCGATGGGTCCGGTGAGTCAGGCCGCAGTGCTCGCCCAGACCCTGGCCGAGGGGATGGCGGGGATCGCGCTCGCCCAGTTGGTCCGTCCGGGATGCCCCGTCGTCCTGGGCAGCTTCCACACCACGATGAACCTGAAGTCCGGGGCGCTCACCTTCGGGTCGCCGGAGGCCAACCTGGCAACGATGGCGCTCGCGCAGCTCGGGAGACGGCTCGGCGTGCCGGTGCGTTCCGGCGGCGGTCAGATCACGTCGTCCAACGCGGCGGACGGACAGGCCATGCAGGACAGCACAAGCGCGATGTGGGCGACGGTTCTTTCCGGGACCCACCAGGTCTGGCATGCCGCGGGCTGGCTCGAGGGCGGTCTGACCATACATCCCGGCCACCGTGGAACGTCGACCCATCCGCGCCGGAGCGTCAACGCCGGTGGTGCACGTGCCAGTGTCGGGCGATGTCGACGCGCCGGGTCACCCACACGCCTTCGTGCCCGGCGACGTGGTCCAGAAACCGCTCGAGCGCGGCGGCGCGCCCGGGTCTCCCGGTGAGCCGGCAGTGGAGTCCCACCGACATCATCTTCGGGCTCTCCCCGCCCTCGCGATAGAGCGTGTCGAAGCTGTCCCGGAGATAGGCGTGGAACTGATCCCCGGAGTTGAACCCCTGCGCGGTGGCGAAGCGCATGTCGTTCGCGTCCAGGGTGTACGGGACGACGAGATGCGGTCCGTGGGGGCCGTCCTCCCAGTAGGGCAGATCGTCGGCGTAGGAGTCCGAGTCGTAGAGAAAGCCGCCGTCGGCCTTGACCAAGTCCCGCGTGTAGGGGCTGGTCCGACCCGTGTACCACCCGAGCGGCCGGGCGCCGGTCACCCGGGTGTGGATCTCCATGGCTTCCTCGAAGTGGGCGCGCTCGACCGCCGGCGGCACGAACTGGTAGTCGATCCAGCGCAGGCCGTGGCTCGCGATCTCCCAGTCCGCCTCCAGCATCGCCGCCACCGCCTCGGGGTTGCGTTCGAGCGCCATCGCCACCCCGTACACCGTCACCGGCACCGCGCGGCGGGTGAACAGCCGCCACAGCCGCCAGAACCCGGCCCGGGAGCCGTACTCGTAGATCGACTCCATGTTCATGTGGCGCACGCCGGGCAGGGGCTGCGCCCCGACGATCTCCGACAGGAACGCCTCCGACGCCTCGTCGCCGTGCAGCACGCAGTTCTCGGCGCCCTCCTCGTAGTTGATGACGAACTGGAGCGCGATCCGGGCGCCGTCCGGCCATCTCGGATGAGGCGGAGTGCGGCCGTAGCCGCGCATGTCCCGGGGATACGAAGTCGATGTGCTGGTCATGGCAATGGGGTTGCGGTTGTCCAGTGGTCGAATGTACCGGCAGCGCCCCGCGATCGCACCCGGCCGGCGAGGCGATTCTCCGGACGGACCTGCCCCGTCGGCCACGGGGCCGCCGTGGACGGAGGGTACGTGATCGCGCACGCGGCTCACGAGATCAGCACTCGCGCCGTCCCGCCGGGACCCGCACCTGTTGCGGGCACGGACCCGCATCGGCCAATCGCTGCGGTGCGGTTGACAGGGCATTAATTCTGAGCATACTCAGAATTTCGCGCGACGCTTTCGACGGCGCCGGATGCGAACAATCGTCCAGGCATTCCAGGAGGAGGGAACATGTCCAAGAAACACCCGGCTGCAATCAGCCGCCGAACGATCCTGAAACCCGTCTTTGACACTTGCTGATGCATATCGGCGTGAAATACGCGGTGGTGACTCCGAAAATCAGGACGTTGTGGAGGTCGGGACTAGATATCGGCCGGATATACATAGATACATGATGTAGCGTGGGGAATCTTGTCCGA
>JAJDUP010000013.1 GCA_022826565.1 Gemmatimonadota bacterium
GAGATGGTGATGCCGGGAGACAACGTGCAGATGGAAGTCGAGCTGATCACGCCGATCGCGATGGACGAAGAGCTTCGCTTCGCGATCCGGGAAGGCGGCCGCACCGTGGGCGCCGGCGTCGTTACAGAAATCATCGAGTAGGAAGAACCATGGCAACACCGGCGAGCCCGCCGAGCCCCGCCAGAGGGGCGTCGAAGGGGATGACGAACAGGATCAGGATACGCCTGAAGGCCTTCGACCACTGGGTTGTGGACCAGACGGCCGCAGACATTGTGCGGACCGCCCAGAAGACGGGTGCGAGGATCCGCGGCCCAATCCCTCTCCCGACCCGACGGCAGCGGTGGACGGTGTTGCGTTCGCCCCACATCGACAAGAAGAGTCGGGAGCAGTTCGAACTCAGGACGCACAAGCGCCTGATCGACATCGTCGAGAGCCGCCCCCAGACCATTGACGCGCTGACCAAGCTGGACCTTCCGGCGGGTGTCGACGTCGAGATCAAGGTGGACTGACGATGGCCGGACTGATCGGAAAGAAGCTGGGGATGACACGGGTCTTCACCGACGAGGGCCGATCGGTTCCCGTGACCGTGCTGGAAGCCGGGCCGTGTCCCGTCCTCCAGGTCAAGAGCGAGAAGTCCGATGGCTATTCGGCGGTTCAGGTGGGCTTCGGTGCCAAGAAGCACAAGCGCACCAGCAAGGCCGAAATGGGTCACGCGTCGAAGGCGGGACTCGATGCCGCGCCCCGACTCGTCCGGGAGTTTCCCGCCGGTGAAGGCGATGCCTACGAGCCGGGCCAGGAACTAACCGTCGAGATGTTCGAGGCCGGCCAGCGGGTCCGGGTGACCGGGGTCTCGAAAGGCAAGGGGTTCCAGGGCGTGGTCAAGCGTCACGGGTTCACGGGCCGGCCGGCTTCGCACGGACACCCGATGTCCCGCACCCCGGGTTCGATGGGACCCGGCACCGACCCCTCCAGAGTGATCAAGGGCAAGAAGCTCCCTGGCCGCATGGGGGGCAAGAGACGGACGGTCCGGCACCTGCAGGTCGTCCGGGTGGATTCGGAACGCAACCTGCTCTTCATCCAGGGCGGGGTTCCGGGCAGCAGGAACAGCTACGTCCTGATTCGGAAATAGAAGCATGTACAAGGCACGCTACATCAACACCGACGGTTCCGCCGGGAACGAAGTGACCCTCCCGGTCGCCCTGTTCGACGGGGTGATTCACGAGGGGGCGCTGCACCAGGCGGTGACCGCCTACCTGTCCAATCAGCGTCAGGGTACCGTCCAGCGAAAGAACCGGAGTGCGGTAGCCGGGGGCAGCCGCAAGCCATGGCGCCAGAAGGGCACGGGGCGGGCCCGGCAGGGTACCATCCGCGCGGTGCAGTGGCGCGGTGGCGGCAGGGCGTTTCCGCCGCAGTCCCGTTCCTGGACCCGGCGCGTTCCCAGGCGCATCCGCAAGCTCGCCCGCACCTCCGCCTTCAACAGCCGCGCGTCGGCGGGACGGGTGGCGGTGATCGAGGGCTTCGACTTCGAAGCGCCGAAAACCCGCAAGCTGGCCGAGCTGCTGGCCACCATCGAGCTGCCCGGCAAGGTCCTGTTCCTCACCAACGGCGTGAACCGGAACCTGCATCTCTCCGGGCGCAACCTGGCCGGAGTGCGGGTCCTTCCCTTCGGCGAGGAATCGTCATTCGATGTGGTATGGTCCGGCACCGTGATCATCGAGGAAGCGGCGCTGGCCGGCCTCGGCGAGCGGGCCCCGACCGACGATCGGCCGCGCCGGCGTCCTATCGAGCGCGCCACGGCCGCAACCGCCGAGGGGGCATGATGCGCGAGTCCTACGATGTGATCGTGTCGCCGGTCATCACCGAAAAGACCACCGACCAGATGGCGGACAGCCTGTACACCTTCGTCGTCAACAAGCGGGCCAACAAACACGAAATCGCACGGGCGGTCGAGGCGCTGTGGGACGTCAAGGTGGAAGACGTGCGGACCATGCGCTACCCCGGGAAGGCGAAACGGGCGCTGCTCGGCCGCATGGCCAAGAACTGGGAGCTGGGGCGCCGTGCTTCCTACAAGAAGGCGGTCGTTCAGCTGGCCCATGGCGATGAAATCGAATTCTACGAGATGGGTTGATCCATGGCTCTGAAGAAATTCAAACCTGTCACGCCCGGAAGCCGATTCCGGTCGACGACAGCCAAGGACGCCGTCACCCGCAAGGGGCCAGAAAAGTCCCTCACCGAGCCGCTGACCCGGTCGGGCGGTCGAAATCACCACGGCCGGATCACGATGCGCCGGCGCGGCGGCGGCAACAAGCGCCGCTACCGCAGGGTGGACTTCAAACGGGACAAGTTCGGCGTGCGCGGCAAGATCGCCGCTGTCGAATACGATCCCAACCGGTCGGCGTTCATTTCGCTGATCCACTACGAGGACGGCGAGAAGCGCTACATCCTGTACGTGCGCGGAACCGGCGTGGGCGACACGGTTTCATCGGGTCCCGATGCAGACGTCCGGCCGGGCAACGCGCTCCCGCTCGAGCGGATTCCTCTCGGCACCACGGTCCACAACGTCGAGATGAAACCCGGCAAGGGCGGTCAGTTGGCCCGCTCCGCCGGAGCCGGTGTGCAGGTCGTCGCCAAGGAGGGGGACTACGTCACCCTGCGGCTCCCGTCCACCGAGGTCCGCCGCATTCACAAGCGGTGCCTGGCCACCGTCGGACAGGTCGGCAACGCCGACCACAATCTGCGGTCGCTCGGCAAGGCCGGGGCGACCCGGTGGCGGGGCCGGCGGCCCAAGGTGCGGGGTGTTGCCATGAATCCGGTGGACCATCCCCTCGGAGGCGGTGAGGGCAAGGCGTCCGGAGGACGTCCCCCGGTGACCCCGTGGGGCAAGCCGGAAGGGGCAAAGACCCGCAAGAGAAAGAAACAGTCAAACCAGTTCATCGTCCGTGGACGCAAGCGCGGCAAGGCCACGCGCTAGCGACGGGCAAGAGGGAGACCGAGGAAGAGCAATATGCCGCGAAGCGTGAGGAAGGGCCCGTTCATCGACGAGAAGTTGCTGCGCAGGGTCGAGGCGATGAACTCGCGGAACGAGCGGACCGTCGTTCGCACCTGGTCGCGCGCGTCGACGATTTCGCCCGATTTCGTCGGCCACACGATCGCGGTGCACAACGGCAACAAGTTCATCCCGGTCTACATCAGCGAAAACATGGTGGGCCACAAGCTCGGCGAGTTCGCACCCACACGGCTATTCCGCGGTCACGGCGGCAAGCTCGCCGACAAGCGGTCGAACAGGTAGGAGACGGGGTCATGGAAGCGCGAGCGATCGCCAAGCACATCAGAATGAGTCCGAGAAAGGTGCGGCTGGTGGTTGACCTGATCCGCGGCCGCTCCGTCAACGACGCGGTGTCCGTCCTCAGGTTCTCGAAGAAGGCCGCGGCCGTCCCCGTCGGAAAGACGCTCCGCTCGGCGGTGGCCAACGCCCAGGACCTTGCGGACCGGGACGGGGCCTCGGTCGACGTGGACGACATGGTGATCAGCCGCGCCTTCGTTGACGAAGGACCCACCCTCAAGCGCTGGCGGGCGGGCGCCATGGGACGCGCGACGCCCCGCAAGCGCAGGACAAGCCACATCACGGTCGAAGTGAAAGCGAAGGAGAGTTGACGGATGGGTCAAAAAACCCACCCACACGGATTCAGGCTCGGGATCGTGGCGGATTGGCGTTCCCGTTGGTACGCCGAGCGGGACTTCCCGAAGCTGTTGAAGGAGGATCACACGATCCGCACCTACCTTCACCGGCGCCTGAATCACGCCGCTTTGGCCAAAGTGGACATCGCCCGCAAGCCGTCCAAGCTGGTGGTGACGCTCCACACGGCGCGACCCGGCGTGGTGATCGGAAAGCGGGGGGCAGAGGTGGACAAGCTCCGCGACGAGTTGGCCGTGCTGACCAACAGCGAGGTGTCGGTCAACGTCGAGGAAATCAAGCGCCCGGAGCTGAACGCGCGCCTGGTGGCCGACAACGTTGCGCACCAGATCCGTCAGCGGATCTCGTTCCGCCGGGCGATGAAGCGAGCCGTCCAGTCGGCGATGCGCGCCGGGGCCGAGGGGATTCGCATCCAGTGCGCCGGACGGCTTGGCGGAGCGGAGATCGCCCGCACGGAGGGCTACAACGAGGGCCGCGTGCCCCTTCACACCCTTCGCGCCGACATCGACTACGCGCACGTCGAAGCCGCGACCACCTACGGGGTCGTCGGTGTGAAGTGCTGGATTTTCAAGGGTGAAGTGATCGAGGACCGCTTCGGACGGACCTACTCGGCCGGACCGGGCGCCCGAGGATAGGGATCGCAGATGCTAGCACCGAAACGGATCAGGCGCCGCAAGACCCACAAGGGCAAGATGCGGGGCAAGGCATACCGGGGGAGCAAGGTGTCCTTCGGTCAGTATGGCCTGCAGGCCCTCGAGGCCAGCTGGATCACCAACCGTCAGATCGAGTCCGCCCGTGTGGCGATCACCCGGCACGTGAGGAGAGGCGGCAAGGTCTGGATCCGCATCTTTCCGGACAAGCCGATCACCAAAAAGCCCGCCGAGACGCGCATGGGGAAGGGCAAGGGCAATCCGGAGGAGTGGGTGGCCGTCGTGAAGCCGGGCAGGATCATGTTCGAGCTCGAGGGAGTCGGCGTGGAAAGAGCCCGCCGGGCCATGGAGCTTGCCTCTTTCAAGCTTCCCGTGAAGACGCGCTTCGTCGAGCGGGAAACGCAGCTGTAGACCAGAACGAGTTACGGAGAGCGATACCGTGAAGGCTGAAGAAGTTCGAGAGCTGGACAACGCGGAACTCGGGCACCGCCTGGGCGAGTTGAAGATGGAGCAGTTCCGGCTCCGTTTCCGCAGCGCGACCATGCAGCTCGAAAACCCCAGGCTCCTGAGGGAGATCCGGCGGGATATCGCTCGAATCAAGACCATACTTCACGAACGCCGGAGTGCCAGCGATGAGTGACAACAACGGCCGCAGCCGGCGCAAGGTGCGGGTGGGGGTCGTGGTCGGCGACAAGGCCGACAAGACCGTGACCGTGCTGGTCGAACGGCGCTTCGGCCATCCGCTCTACGGCAAGATGGTGAAGCGTACCAGGAAGTATCACGCCCACGACGAGGCGAACGAGTACCGGACCGGAGACACGGTTTCGATCATGGAGACGCGTCCGCTCTCGAAAACCAAGAGGTGGCGCGTCGTTGAACTTATCGAGCGGCCCGCCTGAGCGGCCCGGCTCTGAGGACGAACTGGACAGAGTACGATGATCCAACAGGAATCAATGTTGAAGATCGCGGACAACTCCGGCGCCCGGCGCGCCCTGTGCATACGTGTGCTCGGCGGGTCGGGGCGGCGGTACGCGCGCATTGGCGACCGGGTCATCGTGACCATCAAGGACGCTGTCCCGAACGCAGGGGTGAAAAAGGGCGAGGTGATGGAAGCGGTGGTGGTGCGCACGGCCAAGGAGATGCGCCGGCGCGACGGAACGTACATCCGCTTCGACGACAACGCCGCGGTGCTGATCAACGCGCAGAAGGAGCCCCGGGGGACCCGCATCTTCGGGCCCGTGGGTCGTGAACTTCGCGAAAAGCGGTATATGAGAATCGTCTCCCTGGCTCCGGAGGTGCTGTAGACCATGGCCAGTGGCAATACCAGGATCATGAAGGGCGACCGGGTGCGCGTCATACGCGGCAACGAGCGCGATGCCGAGGGCACGGTGCTGAGGGTGCTGCACGGCGCCAACCGAGTGGTCGTACAGGGCGTGAACATGCGCAAGCGCCATGCGCGTCCGACCCAGGCGAATCCGGAGGGGGGGATTATCAGCTTCGAGGGGTCGATCGACCTCTCGAACGTGATGCTCGTGGATCCCGCCAGCGGGGACGCCAGCCGGGTGCGGATGCGCGTCGAGCCGGACGGCTTCAAGGAACGCATAGCCGTGAAGAGCGGCAACCCGATCCCAAAACCGGGCTGATCGCGTGAGTACGAACGGAGACCATCGGAACATGAAGGAACCAAGACTCCAGGCCCACTACAAGGAGGTTGCCAGGCCGGCGCTGCGGAAACAGTTCGGCTTCGACAACCCCCATCAGATCCCGCATGTCGTCAAGGTGACGATCAACGTAGGGGTCGGAGAGGGCAGCAGAGACCGCAAGCTCATCGATTCGGTCGCGGGCGAGCTGGCGGTCATCACGGGTCAGAAGGCCGTGATCACGCGGGCCCGCAAGTCGATCTCGAACTTTCGGCTGCGCGAGGGCATGCCGGTAGGCGCGTCGGTGACGCTGCGCCGCCGGAACATGTGGGAGTTCCTCGACCGCTTCGTCTCGATCGCGGTGCCGCGAATTCGCGACTTCCGCGGCCTGAACACGCGGTCGTTCGACGGCCGCGGCAACTACACGGTGGGGATCAGAGAGCAGATCATCTTTCCGGAAGTGGACTACGACAAGGTCAGCCGAATTCACGGCATGGATGTTTCGATCGTTACCTCGACCAACAAGGACGACCAGGCGTACGCACTCCTGCGGCAGTTGGGATTCCCCTTCCGCGGCGAGATTCCGGTGATCATCGGGGCGCAGGCCTGACCAGGAGAAGAGTAAACCGACCATGATGACCGATCCCATTGCGGACATGCTCACGCGGATTCGCAACGCCGGCCAGGCGGGGCACCGATGGGCCGATATCCCGCTGTCCAAGCTCAAGGTGGAGATGGCGCGGCTCCTGAAGGAGAACGCCTTCGTGTACGACTACAAGGTGCTGAATGACGGGCGCCACGGACTCGTGCGCGTCTACCTGAAGTATTACGAGGGGGAGCCCGTAATCCGGCACATCGCCCGCGTGTCGCGCCCGGGACGGCGCCGGTACGTCGGGGCCGACGATATCCCGAGAGTGAGGGGCGGCCTGGGCATGGCGGTGATGTCCACCTCGCGCGGCCTGCTGTCCGATGGCGGCGCACGCGCGGCGCGGGTGGGTGGCGAAGTTCTGGCCGAGGTCTGGTAGGAGGATTCATGTCACGTATCGGCAAGATGCCCGTGGAGGTGCCGGCAGGGGTCACGGTGACCCTCGACGGGCAGCGGGTTGCGGCCAGGGGCCCCAAGGGCCAACTGGAGTTCGAGGTGCGCACGCCCATTACGGTGGGATGGGGCGGCGACGGCGGGAGGGAGATCGTCGTCACCCGGCCCTCGGACCAGAAGGACCACCGCGCGCTTCACGGATTGAGTCGCGCGCTCATCAACAACATCGTTCTCGGGGTCAGCCAGGGATTCAGCAAGACCCTCGAGATCGTCGGCGTGGGGTATCGGGCGCAGACCAGAGGGAAGGGACTCGAACTCAGGCTGGGTTACTCGCACAACATCGAATACCCGGCTCCCGACGGGATCAGCTTCGAAACCCCCAACCCTACGACCATCGTCGTACGCGGAGCGGACAAGCAGCTGGTCGGCCACACCGCCGCTGTCATTCGCTCCTTCCGCCCCCCGGAGCCCTACAAGGGCAAGGGGATCAGATACCAGGGTGAACATGTCCGGCGGAAAGCCGGCAAGACGGCCGGAAAGTGACGGCCTGACCGACCATGATCAAAGCACGAAAACTGAGAAAGAGCCGCCAGCTGCAGCGCAAGCGCCGCCACGCGCGGATCCGCAAGAAGGTGCACGGCACCAGCGGGAGGCCGCGCCTGGCCGTATACCGTTCGCTCAGAAACATCGAGGGCCAGTTGATCGACGACGATGCCCGCCACACGCTGGTGGGGCTTTCCACGCTCGCGCCTGATCTTCGCGAGGGTCCGCCCGACGCGGGCAGCGGCAAGATCGGCGCGGCCCGCACCGCGGGCAAACGGCTGGCGGAGCGCGCCTTGGAGCGCGGCATCACCACCGTGGTCTTCGACCGCGGAGGGTATCGCTACCACGGACGCGTGAAGGCGTTCGCAGAGGGTGCACGAGAGGGAGGCCTGGTCTTCTGATGGCAATGGACAAGAGAGGGCCGCGCGACGGAGCGGAGCAGGTCGAAAACCTCATTCACATCAACCGGGTGGCGAAGGTCGTGAAGGGCGGCCGCCGTTTCTCGTTCACCGCACTCGTCGCGGTTGGCGACCAGGCCGGCCGCGTCGGAATCGCGCACGCCAAGGCGAGCGAGGTGGCCGAGGCCATCCGCAAGGCCTTCGAGCAGGGCCGGCGCAACATGGTCAAGGTTCCGGTGGTCAACGGCACGATTCCCCACGAGATTATCGGACGCTGGGGCGCGGGGCGCGTGCTGATGCGCCCGGCCGCGCCCGGTACCGGGGTGATCGCCGGCGGTCCCGTGCGGGCGGTTCTCGAAGCCGCCGGGATCACCGACGTGCTGACGAAGTGCCTGGGGACCAACAATCCCATCAACGTGGTGCGGGCAACCATGCGCGGTCTCGAATCTCTCGTAACCGCGTACGACGTGGCCGCCGCCAGGGGCATCACCGTGGAACAGCTTGGAGCGGATACCCATGGCTAGGCGGCTGAGGATCACCCAGGTTCGGAGTGCGCTGGGGCGCCAGAAGATTCAGCAGCGAACCCTGCTCGCCCTGGGAATAAAACGGCATCAGCAGTCCGTGGTCCACAACGACACACCCGCAATTCGCGGGATGATCGCAAAGCTGGAGCACCTGCTTGAGGTTACGGAGGTGGATTGACCCATGATCGAACTGCACAACCTCAAGCCCGCCAAGGGCAAGCGCCGCGGACGCAAGCGCGTCGGACGGGGACCGGGTTCCGGCAAGGGCAAGACGTCGGGACGAGGCCAAAAGGGCCAGAATTCGCGTTCGGGCGGAGGCGTGCCCGCGTGGTTCGAAGGCGGCCAGATGCCGTTGCAGCGGCGCATCCCGAAGCGCGGCTTCACCAACCGCAACCGGGTCGAGTACCAGGTCGTGAACGTCGGCGACCTGCACATCCTCAGCGGTGAAGCCACGCCGGAGAGCCTGCGCGAAGCGGGGTTGATCCGCACGCTGCAGAGGCCGGTGAAGATCCTGGGGACCGGTGACGCGGCCGGCCCGATCAACTGCTCTGTGCACGCCGTCAGCGGCGCTGCCCGCGCCAAGATCGAGGCTGCCGGCGGCTCGGTGACGATTCTTGCCCCGCGTCGCGGGGCGGAGGAGTAAGTCCGGCGATGGCCAATCCCATCCCGAATCTCTTTCGGGTCCCGGAGCTGAAGAACAAGATTCTCTTCACGCTCCTGATCATGCTGATCTACCGGATCGGGTCGCACATCACCGTACCCGGTGTGGATGTCGGGGCGCTGCAGCAGCTCGCCGGCCAGTTCTCGCAGACCTTCCTCGGCGTCTACGACATGTTCGTGGGCGGCGGCCTCAGCCGGGCGACGATCCTGGCGCTCGGGATCATGCCGTACATTTCGGCGAGCATCATGTTCCAGCTGCTCGCGGCGGTCTTCCCGACCGTCGAAAAGCTGCAGAAGGAAGGCGAACAGGGCCGCAAGAAGCTGACGCAGTGGACCCGTTACACAACGGTGCTGCTGTGCGTGATTCAGGCGTTTGCCTACGCCAACTTCCTGCAGGGGCTGGGCAGTGCCGTTCCCTCCCCGGGCCCCACCTTCGCTTTCACAACCGTGGTCGTCCTGACCGTCGGTGGCGTGTTCGTGATGTGGCTGGGCGAGCAGATCACGGAGCGGGGCGTCGGCAACGGCATGTCGCTGATGATCTTCTTCTCGATCATCCAGGGGTTCCCGAGCGCGGTGGCGCGCACCTGGGAGTCGCTCATGGTCGGCGAGATCGGCCTCTTCGCCATCATCGCGCTCCTCGGCGTCCTCGTCGGAATCACCGCCGGCGTCGTCGCAATGACGATGGCGGCCCGGCGGATCCCTGTGCAGATCCCGCGCAAGGTCGTGGGGCGGGGGCGCATCCAGGAGGGCCAGAAGAGCCACATCCCGCTGCGCATCAACTCCGCCGGGGTGATGCCGATCATCTTCGCGCAGTCCTTCATCGTGGTGCCGGGGACCCTCGCGGCGTTCAGCTCGATCGGCTTCATCTCGGATCTCGCGGCCATCTTCCAGCCGGGGAACTGGGCGTACTACATCACCTATGCGGTGCTGATCGTCTTCTTCACGTACTTCTACACGGCGATCATCTTCAACCCCGTCGACCTCGCGGAGAACCTGAAGAAGCAGGGCGCCTTCATCCCCGGCGTCAAGCCGGGCGCGCGCACGGCCGAATACATCGACCGGATCCTGACGCGCGTCACCCTGCCCGGATCGATGTACCTGGCCTTCATCGCGCTGGTCCCCTTCTTCATCTTCGACATCTTCGGGATCCAGAACTTCGCCTTCGGCGGCACCAGCCTGCTGATTGTGGTGGGAGTCGGCCTGGACACGGTCCAGCAGGCTCAGCAGCACCTGCTGCTGCGGCACTACGACGGCTTCATGAAGAAGGGCCGGGTGAAGATGCGCGGCCGTCAGCGCTACATGTAGGCAGCGCGTGACGAAGACGGCGGGAATGGTGGTCGTCCTCCTGGGATCTCCGGGGGTCGGCAAGGGAACGCAGGGGGTGCGGCTCAGCCGCGCGCTGGACTGGGCGCATGTGTCCACCGGAGACCTGCTTCGGGCCGCGCTCAGAAAGGGCACCCCACTCGGGCTGGAAGCGCGCGGGTATATGGACGCCGGGGATCTGGTGCCGGACGACGTGATCATCGGTCTGGTCCAGGAGCACCTGGCGGGACTCGGGCCCGAGCGTGGCGTGATCTTCGACGGATTCCCACGCACCGTCGCCCAGGCGGAGGCGCTGGACGAGACCCTTGCGGGCCAGCAGCGCGGCGTCGACCGGGTGGCGCTCCTCGATGCAGACGATTCCGTGCTCATCAAGCGGATTTCGGGGCGGCGGTCGTCGGCGTCGGGACGCGTCTACAACGTTTACTTCGACCCGCCGCGCCGCGAGGGATTCTGCGACGATACGGGCGAGCCGCTCATTCACCGCGCCGACGACCAGCCCGACACCGTGCGCACGCGCCTGGCCGTGTACCACGAATTGACGGCGCCGCTCGTCGGGTACTACGATGCCCGCGGTCTCCTCGTGCGCGTCCACGCCGAGGGCGGGATCGGCCAGGTCCAGCACGCCCTGCGCGGCGCGCTGGGAGTGTAGCGGCCAGTGGCGAGGCAACGGGCCGGGGCGATCCACCTGAAATCGCCTGCCGAGATCGAGGCGATCGCGCAGGGAGGCTGCATCATCGCCGCGCTGATGGATGAGATCGAGCCGCTCGTCGTGCCGGGGGTGACCACTGAGGCGCTCGATCGGTTCGTCGACGAGTACGTCCGGTCGCACGACGGCGCGGTTCCGGCCTTCAAGGGTCTGTACGGCTTCCCCGGCAGCGCCTGCATCAGCGTCAACGCCGAGGTCGTGCACGGGATCCCGGCGAAGCGCCGCCTCCGCGGCGGCGACATCGTTTCCATCGACGTGGGTGTGCGGCGGGAGGGCTGGTGCGCCGATTCCGCTTTCACCTTTCCGGTGGGAGAAATCGGGGCCGAAGCGGCGCACATCATGGACGTGACCCGCGATGCGCTGCGGCTTGCGGTCGCGGCGACCGTGCCGGGCAACCACGTCGGTGACATCGGGGCGGCGGTCGTCGAGCGGGTGCGCGGGACCGGGCTCGCCATCATTCCCGATCTCGTCGGGCACGGGGTCGGCCGGGAAATCCACGAGGAGCCCCAGGTGTCGAACGTGGGTCGCCGGGGGCGCGGCGTGCCGCTTCAGCCGGGCATGGTTCTGGCGATCGAGCCCATGCTCGCCGCGGGCACGGACCAGATCGTCACCCTTGCCGACCGCTGGACGGTGAGCACGGCGGACGGCCGCCTGTCGGCCCACTTCGAGCATACGGTCGCCGTTACGGCCGATGGCCCGGCGGTTCTCACCGGTGGCGGCATCTGGGACAGGTCCGACGAACGCGACGGACACGATCCGGCGGTGACCGGGCCCCTGAGTACTACCATACGGCATCCATGATGGTTACCTTAATAAGCTGTGCCCCGATTCAGGGAACCGCGTCCGATCAGGAGGTCGAAGCTCAGTGAAGGTACGGACCAGCGTGAAGCCGATGTGTGAATACTGCCGGGTCGTGCGCCGCCGTGGGGTGGTGCGCGTCATCTGCAGCCGCAACGCTCGGCACAAGCAGCGACAGGGCTGAGGAGAAACACCCAGATGGCACGTATTGCGGGGATCGACCTTCCCAGGACCAAGCGGATCGAGGTTGCACTCACCTACATCTATGGTGTGGGACCGGTTCGCTCCCGGCAGATCCTGGATGCGACGGGCATCGATCGGAACCGGCGCACCCATGAGTTGACCGACGAGGACGCCAGCCGGCTGCGCGTCGAGATCGAGTCGAATTACAAGGTAGAGGGCGCGCTGCGCACGGAAGTTTCGATGAATATCAAGCGGCTGATGGACATCGGCTGCTACCGTGGTCTCCGGCATCGGCGCGGGTTGCCGGTGCGGGGCCAGCGGACGCACACGAACGCCCGCACCAAGAAGGGCCCGCGGCGCGCGATCGCGGGCAAGAAGAAGGCTCCCAAGAAGTAGTTACCCCGACCAGGCCTATCCCCGGGAGGCAGGTGCCGTTTGGCTAAACCCAGATCGACCAGAACCAGGAAGACCAAGAAGATCGTGGCGTCGGATGGCGTCGCCCACATCAAGGCGACGTTCAACAACACGCTGATCACGATTGCGGACAAGGCCGGAAACGCGCTGGTGTGGGCTTCGGCGGGAACCGCGGGCTTCAAGGGATCGAAGAAGTCGACTCCGTTTGCGGCGACGATGGCCGCCGAACAGGCCGGTCGTGAAGCCGTCGCGATGGGGGTTCGCAAGGTGGTCGTGCGGGTCCAGGGGCCCGGTTCCGGCAGGGAATCGGCGATTCAGGCGCTTGCCGCGGCGGGACTCCACATCGATTCGATCCACGACGTGACGCCGCTTCCCCACAACGGGTGCCGGCCACCCAAGAAACGCCGCGTCTGACGGAAGAAGAACGCTTTACAAATGGCACGATATACAGGTCCGGTTTGCAAGCGGTGCCGCAGGGAGGGACAGAAGCTCTTCCTCAAGGGTACGAAATGCTACACGGAAAAATGTCCGGTGGAACGTCGCCAGTACCCGCCAGGACACCTCGGCCCGGCTGCCGCCCGTCGGCGGAAGCAGTCCGACTACGCGGTTCAGTTGCGTGAAAAGCAGAAGGTCAAGCGGATCTACGGGCTTCACGAAAAGCAGTTCCGCAATCTCTTCGAGTTCGCGGCGGGGCGTCCCGGGGTGACGGGCGAAAACCTCATCGTCGCGCTCGAGAGCCGGCTCGACAACGTCGTGTTCCGGCTTGGCCTCACCGCGAATCGGCGGCAGGCCCGTCAGTTGGTCCGCCATCGGCACGTCCAGGTCAATGGCCGGGTCGTGAACATCCCCAGCTACCGCGTTTCCGCGGGAGACGAAGTTGCGTTGCGCGAGGGCTCGCGCGAACTGGAAATCGTCGAGGTCAGCCTGGGTGCGCGCTCCCGGCCGCAACTGCTCGACTGGCTGGCGCTCGACGAAAAGAACAGGGTCGGCAGGATGACGCGCGAGCCGAAGCGGGGAGATATTCCGCTGGCGGCCCAGGAACAGCTGATTGTCGAACTCTATTCCAAGTAGGCACATCGGGATCGCGACGGTTGCGCGACCCGACATGAGCCGAACAAACGCGAAAAGACATACCACCAGGAGGTACACCGAGGTGAATCTGGAGCTTGATCTTACCGGTCTCGTACTGCCGGAGCGCGTTGAAATCGCCAAGGTATCGGACGATGGCCGCTCTGCGGACTTCGTCCTGGAGCCGCTCGAGCGGGGCTACGGGCATACGCTCGGAAACTCGGTCCGCCGTGTCCTGCTTTCTTCGTTGCAGGGATCGGCGGTGTGGGCATTCCGCATCAGCGGCGTGGTGCACGAACACCAGACGATCTCATCCGTGGTTGAAGACGTGCACCAGGTGATTCAGAACCTGAAGTACCTGGTGCTCAGCCTCGATGACGACGTGGACGAGGCGGTGCTGGAGATCAGCGCCAAGAAGGCCGGTCCGGTTACCGCGGCAAAGATCCGGGGCCCGGCTTCGGTCACCGTGCACGACCCCGACCATCATATTCTGACGCTCGAGGACGATGTCGACCTCAACATCGAGCTCCGCGTGAACAAGGGCCGCGGCTTCGTGCTCGCCAATCAGCATTCGATGCCGCGTGACGCCCCGGTCGACCTCGTGCGGATCGACGCCATATACAACCCGGTGCTGCGGGCCAACTTCACCGTCGAGGAGACGCGCGTCGGCCAGCGGACCGACTTCGATTGCCTCACCGTTCATGTGGAGACCGACGGATCGGTCGATCCCGAGCGGGCGATTCGCTACTCGGCCGAGCTCGTGCGCCGTCACCTCGAGTACATGCTGTATTTCACCGAGGGCGGGCCTCCCGTGGCGAAGCCCACCGAGGCGATGCCGGTGCCCCAACAGATGGTCAAGCTCTTCGAAACGTCCATCGAGGATCTCGCGGAGCTGAGCGTGCGTTCGCGCAATTCGCTGCAGCGGGAGTCGATCAAGACTCTGGGGGACCTGGTCACCCGCAGCGAGGCGGACATGCTGGCGATCGACAACTTCGGCAAGAAGTCCCTGCAGGAGATCTACGAATTCCTCAACGAGCACGGACTGCGCTTCGGCATGAAGCTGGAGCTTCGTGAAGACGGCCGAATGTTCTTCGTCGAGGAAGAGGCCCCCGCCGGGGCGAGCGAATAGACGTTTTGCGGACGAGGAAGCGGTAACGATGCGTCACAGGAAGAAAGGCAGGGGCCTGTCACGGTCTCCCAGCCACAGACGGGCGCTGTTGAGGAATATGGCCACCTCGCTCTTTCAGCATGAGCGAATCACCACGACCGAGGCCCGAGCCAAGGAACTGCGCCCGTACGCGGAGCGACTCATCACGCTCGCGAAGCGGGGCGACCTTCATGCGCGGCGGCAGGCAGCGCGCCGGATTTCCGACCGGGAGATCCTGGGCAAACTGTTCGACGACCTGGGGCCGCGGTACACGGAGCGGCCTGGAGGCTATACGCGAATCCTGAAACTGGGGGCGCCCCGGAAGGGGGATGCGGCAGATATGGCGCTGATCGAATTGGTGTGATAGAATCCCGCACGCAGAAGAGGCCCGCGCTGGGGACCTCCACCAGACATGAACACGGATATGGAAGGCAGATGGCAATGTTCCTGAAGTCCCGGACAGGTTCGGCTAGGCTGGGCACCCCGCTGATGATCCTGTGCTTCCTGGCAATTGGTGGCTTCCTGTACTGGCTTTCGGTTACGGCCGAGCCGACGGAGATCGTGGTTGAAGAGGTTGCTGACACCGAACTCGTCAACGCGATCGCCTTTGCGGATTTCTCAACGGCGACGGACAGCTACATCGGGCAGGAGATCTCACTGGAGGGGGTCGCCGTTACAAGTCTGCTCGGACCGCATTCCTTCTGGACAAGCCTCGAAGACGCCCAGCAAACCGCCTATCTGCTGCACCTCTCGGAGGCGGCGCTGGCCGATTCGGTGTCGGTGATGGCCGGCGCTTCGGTGACCGTGACCGGGATGGTCACGGCAATGTCGGATTCCATCCTGGATGCGTGGCAGGCGGCTGGCGCGTTCCCGCAGGATTCGGATCGTTTCCAGGCGGAATTCGCCGAGGATTTCATCGAAATCTCGTCGGTGTCGGTGGACGGGGCGGAGTCGGGCGAGGAGTCCGAACCCTCTTCCTGAACCGGTTGGCGCGCGGGGCTTAACGGTCCGGTGGTTGAGCCGCGCGCCTTCTTTTCGGTTTCCGTGCGACCTTCGTCGTGGAACGGAACGACGCAATGACCCCCAGTCCGCCTGAAGGAGCCGCCTTCGGGGTGGTTGGCCTGGGATACGTGGGCCTGCCCCTGGCCGCGCAGGCCGCCGGCTGCGGCATCAGGGTCGTCGGGTTCGATATCGACCAGGGGGTCGTCGACGGGGTAAACGCGGGCCGCAGCCACATCTCCGATCTCGCCGACGACGACATCGGAGGGGCGGTGCGGAGCGGGCGACTGGAGGCAACCGCCGACATGGCCAGGCTGGCCGAGTGCCGGGCGGTGGCGATCTGCGTGCCAACGCCGCTGTCCAGCACGCGGGACCCCGACATTTCCGCCATCCTGGCCGCGTCCCGGGCAGTGGCGCAGGCCCTGGTGGAGGGCCAGTTGATCGTGCTGGAATCAACCACCTATCCGGGGACCACCCGCGAAGTCGTGCAGCCGCTGCTCGAAGAGGGCGGGCTCAGGGCGGGCCGGGACTTCTTCCTCTGCTTTTCTCCGGAGCGGGTCGATCCGGGCAACGCGGTCTGGAAGATCGGAAACACGCCGAAGGTCATCGGCGGCGTTACCGAGCGCTGCACGGAAGTCGGGGCGGCCTTCTACTCCCGTTTCGTCGACGATATGGTGCCGGTCTCGTCGGCTGAAGCAGCCGAATTGACCAAGATCCTCGAGAATGCGTTTCGCGCGGTCAACATCGGGCTTGTCAACGAGATGGCGCTGATCGCGGAACGGCTGGGCCTGGACATCTGGGAGGTGATCGAGGCGGCGGCTACGAAGCCGTTCGGGTTCATGAAATTCACCCCGGGCCCGGGGCTGGGAGGACACTGCCTCCCGGTCGACCCGCACTACCTGTCGTGGAAGATGCGGTCGATGGACTACCGCACCCGCTTCATCGATCTCGCGTCAGAGGTCAATGCCGAGATGCCCGGGTTCGTGGCGGGGAAGGTCAGGGAGGCGCTGAACCGCCGGCACAGGTCCGTGCGGGGAGCGCGGATTCTCCTGCTTGGCGTGGCCTACAAGAAGGATGTGGACGACGTGCGGGAGTCGCCGGCGATGGCGATCCTCGAGCTGCTGGAGCGCGACGGCGCCACTGTGGTGTATCACGATCCGCACGTTCCCGAGTGGCGGCCGCACGAGGGCCCGCCGCTACAATCGGAACCGCTTGACGACGCGCTCTTCGACGCGGTCCACGCCGTGGTGATCGTGACCGACCACTCCAGCTTCGACCTGCGCGCAATCTTCGAGCGCTCGCGGGTCCTGGTCGATGCACGCAACATCACGGCTTCCATACCCGAGGCCGCCCGCACTGCCCGCCCGCAACGGTGGATCGTCAAGGGGTGAGGACTTCGCGCAACGGTGGCCCTTCGCCTGCGGGCGGTCCAGGGGCGCGAGCCACACGGGGATCGACATGAGGATCGCCGTGCTGGGCAGCGGGTACGTCGGGCTGACCACAGGCGCCTGTCTCGCAGAGACCGGCAACGATGTGATATGCGCGGACATCCAAAAGGACAAGATCGATGCTCTGAGGCGGGGAGAGATCCCCTTCTTCGAGCCGGGACTGGCAACGCTGGTGGCGCAGAACGTGGCCCAGGGGCGCCTGTCCTTCACGACCGACCCGGCGGGGGCAGTGCGCGAATCCCAAATCATCTTCATTGCGGTCGGGACGCCGCCGGACGAAGACGGATCCGCCGACCTGCGCCACGTTGTCGCTGCGGCCCGCGAGGTGGGCCGGGCCATGGATGGCGAGCGCATCGTCATCACCAAGAGCACGGTGCCGGTGGGAACCGCGCGGATCGTGCGCGAGGCAATCGAGGCCGAGACTGACCACCCGGTCCGCGTCTGCGCCAACCCCGAGTTTCTCAAGGAGGGAGCCGCGCTGAGCGACTTCCGCCGGCCGGACCGGGTCGTGCTGGGTGTGGATGACGAGGTGGCAGCCGAGGCGCTGCGCGACCTCTACGCCCCCTTCGTGCGCACCGGCAACGAGATTCTGGTGATGGACACCGCGTCCGCCGAAATCACCAAGTACGCGGCCAATGCGATGCTGGCGTCCCGGATCAGCTTCATGAATTCGATCGCGCGGCTCTGCGAACTGACCGGAGCGGACGTGGACATGGTGCGGCTCGGAGTCGGCTCCGACCGGCGCATCGGCCCGACCTTCCTCTTCCCCGGCGTCGGGTACGGCGGGTCCTGTCTGCCGAAGGACGTCAAGGCGCTGGCCCGGACGATGAAGGAGCTGGGTGTCGACCCCGCCATCCTGGACGCAGTGGAGAAGGTGAACGAGGGCCAGAAGGCGCTGCTCCTCGATCAATGTACCGAGCGCTTCGGCGAAGACCTCACGGACCGGACATTTGCCGTGTGGGGATTGGCGTTCAAGCCGAATACCGACGACATGCGCGAGGCCCCCAGCCTGGTGACCATCCGGGGCCTCCTCGCACGCGGCGCCCGCGTCGTCGCCCACGACCCGGTGGCGATGGAAGAGGCGAGGCGCGTGCTCGGCGACGCCGTCGAGTTCCGGGACCGCAACTACGACGCTCTGGACGGCGCGGACGCCCTGATCATTCACACGGACTGGCACCCGTACCGCCATCCCGACTTCGCCCGCATGCGGAGACGGCTCGGGCGCCCGATCATTCTCGATGGACGCAATCTCTACACCCGCACCACCATGCGCGAGTACGGCTTCGAATACTACTCGGTCGGACGCACGCCGGTCCGTCCGGCCCGAGGAGCGTAACCGTGCGGGTACTCATCACCGGAGCCGCGGGGTTCCTGGGTTCGCACCTCGTGGACCGGTTCCTGGCCGAGGGATACGAGGTGGTCGGTGTCGACAACTACATCACCGGTGCCAGCGACAACCTGGCGCACCTGGACGGGGACGACCGTTTCCGGCTGATCGAGCACGATATCTCGGAACCGCTGTTCGTCGAGTCATCCCTTGACGGAGTCCTGCACTTCGCCTCTCCAGCGAGCCCGGTCGACTACCTCGAATTCCCCATCCAGACGCTGAAGGTGGGCGGACCGGGCACCCATCACGCGCTCGGGCTGGCCCGGCGCCACGGCGCCCGCTTCCTGCTGGCCTCGACTTCCGAGGTATACGGCGATCCGCAGATCCACCCTCAGCCGGAGGACTACTGGGGCAACGTGAACCCGGTGGGGCCGAGAGGGGTCTACGACGAAGCCAAGCGATATGCCGAGGCCATGACGATGGCCTACCGCCGCGCCCACGGCCTCGACACGCGCATCGTCAGGATCTTCAATACCTACGGCACCCGCATGCGGCCCGGGGACGGGCGGGTCGTGTCGAACTTCATCGTGCAGGGGCTGCGCGGCGAGCCGATGACCGTCTACGGCGACGGCACGCAGACCCGGTCCTTCTGTCATGTGGATGACGAGGTCGAGGGGATCATCCGCCTCTACAACTCGTCACATCCGGGCCCGGTCAACATCGGCAACCCCGACGAATTCACCATACGCGAACTGGTCGACATGGTTATGGAGGAGACCGGCAGCACGGTTGCGCCGACCTTCCTTCCCCTGCCGGAGGACGATCCTGTGGTGCGCCGGCCGGACATTTCGGTGGCGCGGCGCGAACTCGGCTGGTCGCCCGCGATCGACTTGCGGACGGGTCTGCGCAGGACGATTCCCTATTTCGCCGACCTGCTGAACCAAACCGACGCGAGGGCTCGGACCCTGAGCGGAGCGGGCCGGTGAACGCCGGGACGGGGGAACCCCCTATATTTCAGATTGTAAGAACAGCCGGAACCGGGGAGCCCTCCCGGGCGAGTGGCCTCGCGCGAAGCGGACAGGTGTACGAACAACAATCACGGCGACTGCCAGCGGCGGAACATGGGGGGCGCAGAAGCCGCCGGGGGTGGCGTGCATCCGCCTTGCTCGCTCTTGCCATGGCAGTCGTCGGGTGCGGCGGCGCCGACGACAGCCTGGAGACCGCCCAGCTGCGCGGCGACCGGGAGTTCGCGCGCGGGAACCACGAAGACGCGCTGGCGGAGTACCGGCTGGCCCTGCGGGAGGATCGGAGCGTCGGCAATGTCCTGAGGGCGGCTCACGCGTATGCGGTGCTGGGACGTGTGGACGAGGCCCGCGCCCTCTACGACGAGGCCGTAGCGGCGGACAGTGCGCATGTCGAACAGGCCGCGTCGGACTTTGTCGCCCGGGCCAGGCAGGCGTTCGCAAACCGGGACAGCTACGGCGGCGCGTCGGCCATGGAGACCGCCCTGTACTTCCGCCCCGGGATCGTCGCGGAAGAGCTTGTGTTGCCGATGGCCCGGCACTACAGCAGCAGCGGCGAGCACAGCCGGGCTCTGCCCCTGTACCTGAGGGCGCTCGGGGATCAGCGGCGGGATCCGGACATCCTCTTCGAGACCGCGCTGGCGCACACCGAGATCGGGGACTGTGAGCGGGCCATGGGGTTCTTCGACGAATTCGTCGACCTGGCGCCTCGCAGGCGGAACGAGACCCGCTGGCATGTCGGCACCTGCGCCATTCAGCTGGCTCGCGAACTGATCGAGCAGGGTGCGGTCGACGAGGCGCTCGCCCGCGCGGCGCTGCCCGGGGCCGACACCACAATTGTCGAAGGGGACGCCGCCGAGATGCAACTCGATTCGGCGTTGGAGCAGGTGATCGGGTATCTGGATCTGGTGGTGAGTCTGGAGGAGCCGAGGACGATGCTGCCCGAAGCGTACTTCCAGAAGGCCGAGATCCTGGCCCGCATGGGCGAATGCGACGCCGCAATGGATGCGTATCGCACGGTCCCGGAGGTCAGCGTGGCCGGATCGGAGCTTCTTGCCCGCCGGGCGCGGGAACGGGTAGACCAGATCCGGTTCGGCGGCGGGAGCGCGCCATGTTGACCCGGTCCGTGGCCGCGAGAGCTCTGGCAGCCCCGGGACAAACCCCGCGCGGCATTCGAGCGTCGATGCATCCGCGCTCGACCGCTACTATCCACGGGCTGCTGGTCGGCATCCTGGGCGCGGCGTGCTCGTCGGCGCCTCCCTACTCGGGGTGGACTGCCGACCAGCTGTACGAGCACGGCCAGCGCGCGTTCGAGCAGGGTGACTGGGGCGAGGCGAGACGGGCCTTCGAGCGGCTCATCCTCACCTTCCCGGGTTTCGACCAGGCGGTCGAGGCGCGCCACTACCTCGCCCGGTCGTTCTATTCTGACGACGAGTTCCTGAGCGCCGTCTCGGAATTCACCCGGATCGTACAGGTCTATCCGGACCACGAGCGAACGCCCGAAGCCTACATGGGATTGTGCAGATCCTACGCGGCGATGTCGCCTCACCCCCAGAGGGACCAGCAGTACACCGTCCAGGCAAGGACGACGTGCCGGAACGTGGCCGACGATTTCCGGGGCACCCCCCACGGCGATTCGGCCTCGACAGTCGCGCAGGAGATGCACGACAAGCTGGGCGACAAGTCCTACGGGGAAGGCTACTTTTACTTCCAGCGAAACGCTCTGGAATCTGCCGAGCACGTATTCCTCGACTTGCTGGAGACATTTCCGGACACGGAGGCCGCCCCACGGGCGATCGCGCGCCTGATCGACATCTACACGCAGTGGGAGTGGGGCGATCAGGTGGAGGAGTTCAGGACCCGGTTGTTGCGGGCATATCCGGCCTCGCCCGAAGCACGGACATTCCAGGAGCCAGCCACCGGTGACACCGTCTCGACCGTCCGCAGCCGAGCCCCGCCCGGCACCGGGGAGCGGGCAGGGTGATTGCCGGCGCGTAGGGGTCTTCGGCGGCACCTTCGATCCGCCTCACGTCGGCCACATCGTCGTGGCCAGGGAAGTTGTCGAGGCCGTGCAGCTGGACCGGCTCCTCTGGGTTCCGGCCGCGGTGCCGCCGCACAAGGCGGGCCGCAGTATCACGCGGGGTCGCGTTAGGCGGCGTCTGGTCGCCGCAGCCATCGAAGACGACCCGAGATTCGGACTTTGTGACCTGGAACTGAAACGGGGAGGCACGTCCTACACCGTCGATACGCTGCGGGATATCAGGGCGCGGCACCCCGGGTGGTCGCTGTCGCTGATCATGGGCAGTGATCTGTTCGCGGGGTTCCGGAGATGGAAGGAACCGGAGGTAATCATGGAGCTGGCCGAGCTGGTCGTGATCTGCAGACCGGGGACCGACGTGCCGGGAGACGCGGAGCGCATGGGCGTCCGTACGGTGCGTGTCACGCCGGTGGACGTCTCATCGTCGCTCGTCCGGGACCGGGTCGGGCGAAATCTGGCCGTTATAGACATGGTAGCGCCCGCGGTTCTGGCGATAATAGAAGAGGAAGGGCTCTACGGAGCGACAACCGCCGCGCCCGGCAGGGGCCCGGCGGATACAATCAGGGAGAAGTGATGATCAAGGGAATCATAAAGAAGATCGTCGGGTCGCGTTACGCTCGCGAAGTGAGGCGGCTGGGGCCGCTCGTCGACCAGGTCAACGAGCACTACGCCACCCTGGAGGGGATCTCCGACGAGGCGCTCAGGGCCAGCACGGACGAATTCAGGGACCGTATCGCCGCTCACACCGAGGAAACCCAGAGCGAGATCGAGGCCCTCCGCGAGCGCAAGCGCGCCGCTGCGGACCCGGATGAGCGCGAGGAGCTCGGCCTGGAGATTAGCCGACTGGAAGAACGGTTCCGCGCGCAACTCGCCGATGCCCTCGAGGACATCATGCTCGAAGCGTTCGCGGTCGTGAAGGAGGCATGCCGCCGCCTCATGGGACAGCAGGTGAAGGTCACCGGGCACATGCTCACCTGGGACATGATCCCCTACGATGTTCAGCTCATCGGGGCGGTGCAGCTCCACCGGGGCAGGGTCGCCGAGATGGCGACGGGCGAGGGCAAAACGCTGGTGGCCACGATGCCGCTGTACCTGAACGCGCTCGCGGGACGGGGCGCGCACCTCGTCACCGTGAACTCCTACCTTGCCCAGCGCGATGCCGAATGGATGGGGGCGATCTACAGCATGCTCGGGCTGACCGTGGACTGCATCGACCTGCACGAACCCGGCTCGCCCGAGCGGCGCGCCGCGTACAACGCCGACATCACCTACGGCACCAACAACGAGTTCGGCTTCGACTACCTGCGCGACAACATGGTGCACACCCTGGAGCAGCGGGTGCAGCGCGCCCACAGCTACGCCATCATCGACGAGGTCGATTCCATCCTGATCGACGAGGCGCGCACGCCGCTGATCATTTCCGGGCCCGTGACGCGGGACACCTCGACGCCCTTCAAGCAGATGGCCCCGGTCGTCGGCGCGCTGTACCGCAAGCAGAACCGCAAGGTCAACCAGCTGGTGGGGGCGGCGGTCAGGGAGATCGAATCGGAAGGCGACGAGTACGAAGCCGGCAGAAACCTCCTGGCGGCTAAGCGCGGGGCGCCCAAGAACAAGCGGCTGATGAAGCTGTTCGCGGACCAGCCGGCGGTGGTCAAGCTGGTGGAGAAGGTCGAGGGCGACTACATGCGCGAGAAGCGCCTGTACGAAGTCGACGAGATGCTGCTTTTCGCCATGGACGAGAAGGGAAGCGCCGTCCACCTCTCGGATGCGGGGCTGGACGAGCTGTCGCCGGGCGACCCGGGGGCCTTCGTCGTCCCGGATCTGTCGGAGGTCATGGGTGAGATCCAGGAGGACGAGGAGCTCTCGGTCGAGGAGAAGCGCACGAAGATGGAGGCGCTGGAATCGGAGTACGCCGACAAGTCGCAGCGGATCCACGTCATCCACCAGCTCCTCAAGGCGCACACCCTGTTCCACAAGGACGAGCGCTACATCATCGGCGAAAACGGGTCGATCGTCATCGTCGACGAGTTCACGGGGCGGCAGATGCCGGGCCGGCGGTGGAGCGACGGGTTGCACCAGGCCGTCGAGGCCAAGGAGGGGGTCGAGATCCGCGGCGAAACCCAGACGCTGGCCACGATCACGATCCAGAACTACTTCCGCATGTACGACAAGCTCGCCGGGATGACCGGAACGGCGGAAACGGAAGAGACCGAGTTCCACCAGATCTACAATCTGGACGTGTCCGTAATCCCCACCAACCGGCCGATCGCGCGCGACGACCGAGACGACCTGATCTTCCGCACTCGGAGGGAGAAGTACCTGGCGCTCATGGACGAGATCGAGCGGCTGAACAGGCTCGAGCTGCCGGTGCTTGTGGGGACGACCAACGTCGAGGTTTCGGAGACGCTGTCGCGCATGCTCAAGCGGCGCGGCGTGCCCCACAACGTACTCAACGCGAAGCAGCACAAGCGCGAGTCGGAGATCGTGGCCGAGGCGGGACGGCCCGGCGCCGTGACGATCGCGACGAACATGGCGGGCCGGGGCACCGACATCAAGCTCGGTCCCGGGGTCACCGATGCCCGCACGATCGACTGGACGGCCGAGCGGGAGCTGGAACTCGAAACCGTGGCCCCGACCGACCCGACACGCTACGAGGATCTCGACGGCAAACCCGGCGACCACGTCGTCGAGATCGGGGGCCTGCACATCCTGGGATCCGAGCGCCACGAGGCCCGGCGCATCGACCGCCAGCTGCGCGGCCGCGCCGGCCGTCAGGGCGACCCGGGCGCGTCGCAGTTCTTCCTGTCGCTCGAGGACGACCTGATGCGTCTCTTCGGGGGGATGGAGCGGATCGCCAACGCCATGGACCGGATGGGGGCGGAGGAAGGGGAGGTCATCACCCACCCGCTGGTGACGCGCTCGATCGGCAGGGCGCAGAAGCGGGTCGAAGGCAACAACTTCGAGGCCCGCAAGCGGCTGCTGGACTACGACGACGTGATGAACCAGCAGCGCGAGGTCATCTACGACCTGCGTCTCTTCGCGCTTGAGGGCGGCGAGGACCTGAAGGGCGAGATCTGGGAGATGGTCAGCCACACCATGGCGGCGGTCTTCGAGGAACACCTCCCCGATTCCGACCTGGAGGAGGGAATCGAGGTCGGTGGCCTGAGGCAACGAATGCTCCTCGATCTGCACACCGTGCTCCCCCCGGTAGAGAACGAGGACGACCCGGAGGAGGTGGACCGCCACAAGGTGCTCCAGCTGGCCGAGGACTCCGTTCGCGAGGCCTTCGAACGCAAGATCGAGTCCTTTGGTGAGCACGGCGAGCGGGTCATGAGCTTCGTGATGCTCTCGACGATCGACGGGAAGTGGAAGGACCACCTCTACGACCTCGATCACCTCAAGGCATCCATCGGCTTTCGCGGCTGGGGACAGAAGGATCCCCTGGTCGAATACAAGAAGGAAGCCTACGAGATGTTCGTGAACCTCATGGAGGACATCCAGAGGACCGTCACCCAGCAATACTTCCGGGTTCGCCTGGAGCAACGGCCCCCGGTCATGCGTCCCCAGGCGCCCAGGCGGATGTCCTATTCGGGACCCACGGGGGCCCCCTCGCTTGCCTCTGGGCGGATGCAGCCCGGCCGGCAGCCGGTTCCGCCCGAAGCGGTGCGGCAGGCGCGGCGGCCCGCGGCGGCAATGGACTCCATGGGGATGTCGAGCGCCGCCCGCCGGAGCGCTGCGAGGGCTCCCGCTCCCGGAGGCCCCGATGTGCGCCAACTCGCGACGAACCGCGGTGAAGCCCAGCGTGCCAGGGCTCCGGTAAGGGTGGCGAAGGCACCAGGCCGCAACGCGCCGTGTCCCTGCGGCAGCGGAAGGAAGTACAAGAAATGCTGCGGAGCACGGGCTTGACGGCCCACCCCCCGGAGGCGCGGCCGCGTGAGAGGCTGCGGCGCTTCGGACCCGGCCCCCTCGCCGAGCACGAGTTGCTCGCACTGCTGATCGGCGCGGGAGGCCCGGCGACCCCCGCCCGCAGCCTGGCCGAACGCGTCCTCGACCTCTCCGGCGGGCGCCTGCAGGAACTCGCGCGCATGGATCTGGGCCGCCTGGAGGCCATCGCCGGGATCGGCCCGGCCGTCGCCTCTCGGATCGTGGCGGCCATCGAACTCGGCAGACGGGTTGGCGCGGCGCGCACGATCCACGAGGATCCCATCACGGGCCCCTCAGATGTGCACGATATCTTCGCGCCCGCGCTAGCCCACCTCGCCCACGAGGAGTTCCACGTCCTCCTCCTCAACTCCCAGAACGCGCCCATCTGCCAGCGCCAGATTACGCGCGGCATCCTGGACGCATCGCTGATTCATCCGCGCGAAGTCTTCCGGGACGCCATCGTACTGCGGGCGGCCGCGCTCATCCTCGTGCACAACCATCCGTCCGGGAATCCCGAGCCGTCGGCCGAGGATCTGCAGGTCACGCGGCAACTCGGCACGGCGGGCGGCCAGCTTGGTATCCCTGTGCTCGACCACGTCATTGTGGCGGGCGAAACGTTTTCGTCGCTAGCGGGGCGCGGGTGCCTGCAGGGGTCGGCTGCGCACGGCTGAGGGTCGCCGGACTCGCAGGGACTGTCCGAGGCCGGACGCCTATCCAGCGGTAAGGCCGGAACTGGAGAATCGTATGGTACCGTGCGTTGACAGACGACCCGCTACCCTGTAGAAGAGACGTCACGATTCTTCACACCGCTCCAAACCTGGAGGCAAGCCATGGGCAGGCTCGCGCGCCCATTCCCCGTCGCACTCGCGCTCACTGCAACCGCCCTCGCCTGGGCGTCCGAGGGGGCAGCGCAGGTTCCGGATCCGACCGATCCCATCCCCCCGGATCCCGCGGTCAAGACCGGCACGCTCGACAACGGATTCACCTATTTCGTTCGCGAGAACGACCAGCCCGAGAACCGGGCCGAGTTGCGGCTCGTCGTGAACGCAGGGTCGATCCTGGAGGACGACGACCAGCTGGGGCTGGCACACTTCGTCGAGCACATGGCGTTCAACGGGACGCGCAACTTCGAGAAACAGGAACTGGTCGACTATCTGGAGTCGATCGGGATGCAGTTCGGCCCCGACGTGAATGCCTACACCAGCTTCGACGAGACCGTCTACATGCTGCAGGTGCCGATGGACGACCCGCAGATCGTGGCGACGGCTTTCCAGATCCTGGAGGACTGGGCGCAGGCGGTCCTCTTCGATCCGGAAGAGGTCGACAAGGAGCGTGGCGTCGTCATCGAAGAGTGGCGGGGCCGGCGCGGGGCCTTCGCGCGCATGCGTGACGAGCAGTACCCGATCATGTTCGAGGGCTCGCGGTACGCCGAGCGGCTGCCGATCGGGAAGCCCGAGGTGCTGGAATCGGCTCCGCACGAACTGCTCCAGCGCTTCTACGACGACTGGTACCGCCCGGACCTGATGGCGGTGGTGGCCGTCGGCGACTTCGACGGCGACGCGATCGTGGCGACGATACGGGAGCACTTCGAGGGGATCGAGGGCCCGGCCGATCCCCGTCCCCGCTTCGAGGCCGAGGTGCCGGTCGACCATCCGCCACGGGTCGCGATCGCCTCCGACGTGGAGGCGCCCCAGAGCCAGGTCGGCGTGCTTTACAAGCAGCCGCCGGGCCCGCAGGGGACCGTGGCCGACTATCGGCGCAGCCTCGTGCGCAGCGTCTACTCGGGCATGCTGAACGCCAGGCTTGACGAGCTCAGACGGCAGGCCGATCCCCCCTTCGTGATCGCATTCTCCGGTTCGGGGGGCTTCGTGCGGGGCGTGGATGCGATCCAGCTCAACGCGCTGGTTTCCGAGGGCGGGACCGTGCGGGGGCTGGACGCGTTGCTGACCGAGGCGGAGCGGGTGGTGCGCCACGGATTCACCGAGACCGAGCTGGAGCGGCGCAAGACCGCCATGCGCAGGTCGAACGAACGAAGCCTCGCCGAGAAGGACAACCAGGAGTCGTCGTCGCTCGCGAACCGGTACGTCCAGGTGTTCCTGGAGGGCGATCCGTATCCCGGCGTGGAGACCCGGGTGGCGCTGTCCGAGGCGCTGCTTCCCGGCATCACCCTCGAGGAGGCGAACAGCGTGGCTCAGGCGTGGCTCACCGAACAGGGACGGGTTGTCCTGGTCGATTCGCCGGAGAAGGAAGGGCTGGAGATCCCGGCCGCGGACGAGTTCACCGGCGTGTTTGCGGCGATCGCGGGCAAGGACATCGCTCCCTACGAGGACACGGCGGCCGACGCTCCGCTGCTGCCGGTCATGCCCGAAGGGTCCGCGGTGGCGGCAGAGGAGGAGGTGGCCGAGGTCGGCGTGACCATCTGGACGCTCGGCAACGGTGTACGTGTGGTGCTGAAGCCAACCGACTTCAAGGACGACGAGATCCGCTTCTCGGCGACGAGTCCCGGCGGGATTTCGCTGATCTCGGACGAGATCTACCCCACGGTGTCCTGGGCGGGATCCGTGATCGGTCAGTCCGGGGTCGGTGATTTCGATCAGACGGCGCTGCGCAAGAAACTCACCGGCAAGGCCGTCAGCGTCCGTCCGTCGATCGGATCGCTCACCGAGGGGATGTCGGGGACCGCGTCCCCGAAGGACATCGAGACCGCCTTCCAGCTCATCTACCAGTACTTCCAAGCGCCGCGGCTCGACGAAGGTGCGTTTTCGGCCTACAAGACGATGCAGGTCGGCTTCCTCGGAAACGCGGGTGCCAGTCCGGAGTTCACCTTCAGCGACACGGTCTCGGCGACCATGGGTCAGGGACACCCCAGGTCGCGGAGCTTGTCGCAGGTGATGGCGGACCTCGAGCGGGCCGATCTGGAGGCGGCCTTCGAGCTGTACAAGGAGCGGTTCGCGGATGCGTCCGACTTCACCTTCTACTTCGTGGGGGCCTTCAACGTCGATGAAATGCGGCCCCTGGCGGAGCGGTACCTGGGAGCGCTGCCCGACATGGACCGGGTCGAGAGCTGGCGCGATGTCGGGATCGATCCGCCCACCGGAGTCATCGAGAAGGTCGTGCGCAAGGGACTGGAGCCCAAGAGCCGCACCCAGATCATCTTCACCGGCGACGGCGAGTATTCGCGTGAGGAGTGGACGACGATTTCCGCACTCGCGGACGTGCTCGACATCCGCCTGCGCGAACTACTTCGCGAGGACCTGGGGGGCACCTACGGCGTCGGCGTGTCGGGCAGGCTCACGTACCGGCCGGACGAGGAATACCGGGTCAGCATCAGCTTCGGCTCGGCGCCCGACCGTGCAGAGGAGTTGAGCGCGGTTGCGTTCGAGGAGATCGAGAGGCTCAAGGCCGAGGGTCCCGATGCCGAGACGGTGGCCAAGGTGCGCGAGACGCAGCGCCGGGGAAAGGAGACCGACCTGCGAGAGAATCGCTACTGGCTGTCCCAGCTTTCCGCCTTCGAAAGCCAGGGGCTCGATCTGAGGCTGATCCCGAGCTACGATTGGATTGAAAGCTGGACCGCCGAGCAGGTGCAGCAGGCCGCGATACGCTATCTTCGCACCGACCGGTACGCGAAGTTCGTGCTGCTGCCGGAACAGAAGGTGCCGTAGCGCGCACGAGGTGTCCGGCCGCCGGGTGCCGCGCGCGCTCCCGATGCCCAGGCGGGTTCACCACACAGCGGAGCCATGGACGAAGCCATCTCGGCGCGGCGCGAACGGATTCCCGTGCGCGTCATGCCGGACCACGACAGCATCGCGGCGGAGGTGGCCGGGCGGATCGCGGCCCTGATCCGGGAGCGCGCGCGCCAGGGACGCAGCGCCGTGCTCGGCCTCGCCACCGGCTCCACCCCCGTCGGTGTCTACCGGGAACTGATTCGGCTTCACCGCGAAGAGCGGCTCGACTTCTCCAACGTGGTGACATTCAACCTCGACGAGTACTTCCCCATGCGGCCCGGGAGCATTCACAGCTATCACCGCTACATGCGCGAGAACCTCCTCGACCACGTCAACATCCCCGCTGGGCAATACCACATTCCCCGCGGTGACCTGCCGGAGCATGAGGTCGAGGCGCACTGCCTCGACTTCGAGCGCCGCATTCGCGAGGCGGGGGGCATCGACCTGCAGCTGCTGGGAATCGGGCGCAGCGGGCACATCGGCTTCAACGAGCCGGGTTCGGTGCGGGATTCGCGCACCCGGTGCATCTACCTGGACACGGTGACGCGCTCGGACGCAGCCGCCGACTTCTTCGGCGAAGAGAACGTGCCCCCGCAGGCGATCACCATGGGGGTTGCGACGATCCTGGAGGCGCGCGAAGTGGTGCTGCTGGCCACGGGCGAGCACAAGGCCGAAATCGTGCTGAGGGCGGTGGAGGGGGGCGTGCACGCCGACGTGGCCGCCACCTTCCTGCAGCAACATCCGGCCGCCACGGTCTATCTCGACCCGGCCGCCGCCGAGCATCTCACACGCGTGCGCACTCCGTGGCTGGTCCAGGAGGTGGAGTGGGGCCCGCGCAGCGAGACCGAGGCCGTCATCTGGCTGAGCCTCCAGACCGGCAAGCCCATCCTTCACCTTGCCAACGACGACTACCGCGAGCATCACCTGGCCTCGCTGGTGTCGCGCCACGGGTCGGTCGAGCCACTCAACGGGCAGGTCTTCAACGCCCTCATCTCGAAGATCCGCGGCAAGAGCCGGCTCCCGCGCGGCCGGGACATCCTGGTCTTCTCGCCGCACCCGGACGACGACGTGATCTCTATGGGAGGAATGCTCCGCAAGCTCGTCGAAAACGGCAACCGGGTCACCGTCGCGTACCAGACGTCGGGGAACATCGCCGTCTTCGACCACGAGGTCCGCCGCTACCTCGACTTCGTGCGGCGCGCGGCCCGGGTCGTCGAACTGGGCGATCCGGGGCAAGTCGAGACGGTAGTGACGTCGGTGGAGGAAGGACTCGCCCGCAAGGAACCCGGGGACGTCGATCCAGAGGTCGTGCAGGACCTCAAGCGCATCATCCGCGAGTGCGAGGCCACGGCGGGGATCGAGGCGCTGGGGCTGTCCGCTGACTGCGCACGGTTTCTCGACCTGCCCTTCTACCAGACGGGCAAGGTCCGCAAGAACCCGATTTCACGGCGCGACGTGGACATCGTCACCGAAGTGCTGGAGGAGGTCAGGCCCACCATGGTCTTCGCGGCGGGCGATCTCTCCGATCCCCACGGCACCCACCGCATGTGCCTCGAGGCGGTAGAGGGCGGACTGGCGCGTTACACCGGCGATCCGCCGTGGCTGTGGCTCTACCGCGGCGCCTGGGAGGAGTGGGGCGTGGGCGAGGCCACCGTGCTGGTGCCGTTGTCGGAGCACGAACTGCGGCGCAAGGTCCAGGCCATCTTCCGGCACGAGTCGCAGAAGGACTCCGCGCCGTTCCCGGGCGCCGATCCGCGCGAGTTCTGGCAGCGGGTGGTGGCTCGCAACCGCGAGACCGCCGATCTGCTCAAGGCGCTGGGGCTGCCCGCATATCGCGCGATGGAAGCGTATGTCGTCTCGCGGGGCGGCAGCCCGGTCGAGGCCCGCGAAATCCCCACGTCTTCGCTGGCGGAAGGAGGGGGTTGAAAGCGACTAACCCGCGCGCCCACGATCCGGTAGATTACCCGTTTCCGACAGAATCAATGCACACCGAGGATAATCATGTCCGAATGTCCTGTATGCGGCGCCGAGGTCGCGATCTCGGACGACCCCGTCGAAGGCGAGCTCCTCGATTGCGAGGAGTGTGGCGCCGAACTCGAGATACTCGCCCTGGGTCCGATCACGCTGGGCGAGGCTCCCGAGATGGAGGAGGACTGGGGTGAGTGACGTGCCCGCCATGAGCGCAAGGGTGCGGGAGGCGCCGACGCGCGGAGCGACCAGGTGCGGGTCGGGTTCCTTCATTCGCTGATCCGGAAGGACGAGAAGCTCCTCATCGCCGAGTTGCGCAAGCGCGGCGACATCGAGCTTGTCTTCCTCGACGATCGTCGGCTGGTCTTCGATCTGGAGGCGCGGCCGGAGGTCGATGTCGTCCTGGAGCGTTCGATCAACCATTCGCGCGCCATGCACGCGCTGCGCCTCTACGAGGGAGTCGGGACGCGCTGCGTGAACGCGTACGAGGTCGCGCGCCGGTGCGGCGACAAGATCCTCACCGCCGCCTCACTGCGTGACAACGAGGTGCCGCAGCCCGAGGCCAGGGTGGCGTTCACGCCCGAGTCCGCGCTGGTGGCGATCGAGGAGCTGGGCTATCCCGTGGTGCTCAAACCGGCCGTCGGGTCCTGGGGCCGGCTGCTGTCCAAGGTCAACGACCGCGACGCGGCCGAGACCATCCTCGAGCACAAGTCGATCCTCGGCAGCTATCACCACTCCATCTTCTTTGTGCAGCAGTATGTGGAGAAGCGGGGCAGGGACATCCGCGCATTCGTGGTCGGCGACGAGTGCATCGCGGCGATCTACCGTACCTCGGAGCACTGGATCACCAACACCGCGCGGGGAGGACGCGCCACGAACTGCCCGGTCACGCCGGCCCTGGCGGACATCGCGCTGCGGGCGGCCGAGGCGGTCGGCGGCGGTGTCCTCGCGGTCGACCTCTTCGAATCGGAGGGTGGACTGCTCGTCAACGAGGTCAACTACACGATGGAGTTCAGGAACAGCATCGATGTCACGGGGGTGAACATCCCCGAGCGGGTGGTGTCCTACCTGATGCAGGCGGCCCGGTGATCACCGTCGCGATCGCCGGGGCCTCCGGTTACGCTGGAGGCGAGCTCCTGCGCCTGCTCATCGCCCACCCGGACGCCGAAGTCGTCCAGATCACCTCCGAGCGGCTGGCCGGCAAGTTCGCGCACCGGACCCACCCGAACCTCCGCGGCCTCACGCGGCTTCGTTTCTCGCCCCTCGGCGACCTGTCGAGCTGCGACGTTCTCTTCTCGTGCCTCCCGCACGGCGCCTCCTCACGCCGCATCGACGACTTCCGCACGGTCGCCGACCGCATCGTCGACCTCGGCGCCGACTTCCGCCTGAGCGACGCCACCGCCTACCAGCGCTTCTACGGCAAGCCGCACCCCCGCCCGGAACTCCTCGGCCGCTTCGTCTACGGCATCGCGGAACTGAACAGGGACGCCCTGCGCACCGCCGACCTCGTGGCCTGCGCGGGGTGCAACGCGACGGCTTCGATCCTCGCGCTCCGCCCCCTCCGACTCGAAGGGGTGGTGGAGTCGGCGGTGATCGAGGTGAAGGTCGGATCGAGCGAGGCCGGCAACCGCGCCACCGAGGCCAGCCACCACCCCGAGCGCAGCGGCGCGATGCGGTCCTACAAGCCCACCGGACACCGCCACATGGCCGAGATCCAGGCCGTACTGGGGGGACGCGTGCACTTCTCGGCCACCGCGGTCGAGATGGTGCGCGGAATCCTCGCCACCTGCCACGTCTTCGTGCACCCCGGCCTCGGCCTCGACGACAAGGCACTGTGGAAGATCTACCGCCGCGCCTACGCGCCCGAGCCCTTCGTCCGCATCGTGAAGGAGCGAACCGGCATCCACCGCTACCCCGACCCGAAGCTGCTGGCCGGGTCCAACTACTGCGACATCGGCTTCGAGGCCGACCCGCACGCGAACCGGGTGGTCGTGCTGAGCGCGATCGACAACCTGATGAAGGGCGCGGCGGGGCAGGCCGTGCAGGCGTTCAACATCATGCACGGACTTCCGGAGAGGCGCGGTCTGGAGTTCCCGGGCCTGCACCCGGCCTGAGCCCGATGGTGTGCGATCGCGCCCGCAACCGCCCGCCAGCGTCGTGGAACGGCCGGATCGCCGACACTCACCGCTGACCGTGTGCCGTCTCCTCTGCGTCCGCAGCTCCGAGGGCTTCGAGATGGACGAGCACCTCGACGCCCTCACCCGGATCTCGCGCGAGAGCCGGGAGTACCAGGGACACGGCTGGGGTTGTGCGTGGATCGAGGAGAGGGGACAGCACGAGTGGCGGTTCCACTACGACATTCTGCCGATATGGAGTGACCGTTCCAGACCGGCTGGCCGCGCAGTGCTGCTGCTGGCCCACGCCCGCAGCGCCTTTCGGGACGAGGGAATTCGCATCGAAAACAACATGCCCTTCTCCGACGGCCAGCGCGCCTTCGCCTTCAACGGCGAACTCCGCGGGGTGCGCATCAGGGAGCGCGGCCGGATCGGTGCCGAGAAGGTGTTCAACTTCGTGAAGCGCTTCGACCGCGGCGACTTCGCGGCTGCGCTGCAGCGGGGGTTCGACGCCATCGAGCGGCGAACGCGCTACATGCGCGCGATGAACGTCATTGTCGCCGACACCGCGCACAGAGTTTATTTTGCCTCGCGATTCCGCGAGGACCCGGACTACTTTCAGATGCACACGGCAGAGGTGGACGGCACGCAAATCGTTTGTTCCGAACCCTACCCGGGCACTGCAGGCCGAATTGACTGGACGCCGATTGAGAATGGGTCGACAGGCGTTCTTTGACCGACCGGCAGGAAGCCGGAAAAACAGGAGTCTGAACATTGCTTCTCATCAAGATTGGAGGGGGCGCGGCGATCAACCTGCCCGGCGTCGCGCGCGACATCAAGGGACTGGAAGACCAGATCGTGATCGTGCACGGGGCCAACGCACTTCGCGATACCGTGGCCGAGCGTCTCGGAGTGGAAAAGCGCATACTCACTTCGGTGTCCGGGATTTCCAGCGTCTATTCCGACGCGGAGATGATCGACGTGATGCTCATGGCCTATGCGGGACTGCGCAACAAGCGCCTCGTGGAGCTGCTGCAGCAGTCGGGCGTGAATGCGGTCGGCCTGACCGGGCTCGACGGGGCAATGGTGCGTGGCATGCGCAACAAGGGCATCCGTGTGCGAGAGGGCGACAGGAAGCGCATCGTGCGCGACCTCTCCGGCAAGCCGGTCGCGATCAACCGCAAGCTGGTGACGCTGCTCCTGGAAAACGAATACGTACCCGTCATTACCGTCCCGGTGATCGATGAGCGCAACGTGGCCATCAACACCGAGAACGACGACATCGTGACGCTGCTGGCCCATGCGCTGCGCCCGACCTGGGTGATTCAGCTGATCGAGGCGCCCGGGCTACTGGCGGACCCGGACGATCCCGCATCGATCGTCGACCACGTTCCCCCGCACCAGGTGCCCCGCTGGGAGGATCAGATCAGCAGCCGCATGATGCGGAAGATGAAGGCGATCTGCAGGATGGTGCATCCCGGGTTCACGAAGGTGCTGATTGCGGACGGCCGCACCGAGACTCCGATAGCGGACGCTCTGGCCGGGAAGGGCACGGTCATCGCTTGACTACCGGGTTGGAGGACAACGCGCGGATCCACCAGACCGAGCAGCGTTACGCACTCGAGGTCTTTCCGAAGCGCGACATCACGCTGGTGAAGGGCAGCGGGGCCGAGGTGTGGGACGACCGCGGCCACCGCTACATCGACTGCGTGGCCGGGATCGGGGTCGCGAACATCGGTCACGCCAATCCGGCGGTGGCCGACGCGCTGGCCGAGCAGGCTCGCACCCTGGTGGCGTGTCCGGGCATCTTCTACAACGACGCGCGGGCCCGGCTGCTGGCCAAGCTCGCGGAAATCGCGCCGCCGGGGCTGTCGCGGGGGTTCTTCTGCAACTCGGGGGCCGAAACGATCGAGGCCGCGATCAAGTTCGCACGCCTCACCACCGGCCGCACCGGCGTGGTGTCGGCCATGCGGGGATTCCACGGCCGCACCCTCGGCGCCCTCAGCGCCACCCACAAGAAACAGTACCGGGAGGGCTTCGGGCCCCTCGTTCCAGGCTTCACCTTCGTGCCGTTCAACAACGCTGCCAGGCTGCGCCCCGCGGTGGATGAGGACACGGCCGCCGTCGTGATCGAGCCGGTGCAGGGCGAGGGCGGAATCCGCCCGGCCAGCGCCGAGTTCCTGCGGGCGGCGCGTGACATCTGCGACGAGACAGGCGCGCTGCTGGTCTTCGACGAGATCCAGACGGGCTTCTGCCGCACGGGCAGGATGTTCGCCTGCGAGCACCACGGCGTCGTCCCCGACATCCTCTGCCTGGCCAAGGCGATCGCCGGCGGCGTCCCGATGGGGGCCGTGCTGGCCAATGACCGCATCCGGCCGCCCCCCGGCAAGCACGGAACGACCTACGGCGGCAACCCACTGGTCTGTGCGGCGGGGCTTGCCGCCATCCGCTTCATGGAAGAGGAGGGGCTGGCGGCGCGGGCGGAGCGGCTGGGCGAGCACTTCCGGGCCCGCTTCGAGCCGCTGCTCCCCCGGCGGGTGCGCGCGTTTCGCCAGATCGGCCTCATGATCGGGGTCGAGCTGAGGGAACGCTGCCGGCCCTACATCGACGCGCTCGCGGCGGCGGGGGTGCTGACGCTGCCGGCCGGAGCGACGGTGATCCGGCTGCTGCCTCCGCTGGTGATCAGCGAGGGGCAGATCGACGAGGTGGTGGAAGCGCTGGCGGGGGTGCTGGGGTAGACTCCCGCGTCCAGGGGTTTGCGCTGACGAGACGCTGACGCACAGGTCGATAACTTTGGGTCATGGGAATTGACCGAGAAGTAATACTAGTATATAACCATAGTATGAAGACAGCGATCTCAATCCCGGACAGGCTGTTTGGTCGTGCCGACGCCCTGGCGCGCCGGATGAAGGTCTCGCGGAGCGAATTGTACGCGACGGCCGTTGCAGAGTACGTAGCCAAGCACCAGGACGAGAAAACTACCGCCCGTCTGAATGCGGTCTATTCGGAGCTGCATAGCGGGATGGACCCATTACTGCGTCGTGCCCAGGCTCGATCGACATCCGAAGAGTGGTAGTTGCCCGCCGGGAAGTGTGGTGGGCTGACCTGGAGGAACCGCGCGCATCAGAGCCCGGCTATCGGCGACCGATCCTGATTATCCAGGCCGACGCGTTCAACCGCAGCAGACTGCGAAGCGTCATCGGTGTGGCGCTGACGTCCAACACGCGTTTCCTCGACGCGCCCGGCAATGTGCTTCTGACCGCATCGGGCACTGGGTTGCCCAAGGATTCCGTGGCCAATGTGACGCAGCTTGTGACCGTCGACGAAGACTATCTTGTTGAGCGTAGCGGCAGGATCTCGGGGACCATCATGGCACGGGTGGAGGCGGGGCTTCGGCTGGTTCTGGATCTATAGAGGTCATCCAGCTCCTCCAGTGCCCCCAGCGCGAAGAGCGGCCCCCAGCTCTGAAATCGCCGGCCCTGGCCGCGTCCCGTGCGCGCGTCGAAGTTCTCCCGGCAGAATCCAGTGCGCCGGCGGTCGGCCAGGAACATCTGTGCGCCTTTCCACGCGAGCTCGGAGGCGAGGTCGTCGAAGCCGTACCGCCGCAGCCCCTGCAGCACCAGGTAGTTCATTGGCGGCCAGATCGAGCCGCGCCAGTACTGCTGGTCGGCGAAGGCGGAGTCGTCGCGCGAAATGGTGGGCAGCACCCAGTCGCCCCGGAAGCGGGCGGGGTCGCGCAGGGTATCGAGCATGCGCATGGCGCGCCGCCGTGAGGGGATGCCCGCAAGGAGGGGGAGGAAGTGCGACGCTGCCAGGCGCGGCGAGGGGCCCGAAGGCAGTTCGTCGAGGTACATGCCGGCGGCTTCCGACCAGAGGGTCCGGTTCATCGTCTCGGTGAGGTGCAGCCGACTGGCGTCCAGGCGGCGCGCGGCGGGGCCGTCCCCCAGAATGCGCGCGATGCGCGCCAGGCACTCGAGGTCGAGCGCGCGGTAGCTGCAAAGGTCCACCGCCGACATGGCGAGAACTTCGCGGTCGGGGTCCCACTCGGCCTCTTCCCACAGGGGAAGGTCGTCCTGGCCGGATTCCCACGCCGCGCGCTGGTGGCCGCTCGCGCCGACTTCCCACTCCGGGAGCTGCTCCGGGCGCGGGACCAGCGCCGTGTCGGAACCCCAGGAGAGAAGGCCCGGAGTGAGGCCTTCGCGGCGCGGCCGGCCGCCCTTGTCCGCGACCCACCAGTCGGACCAGGCAAGGAGGCCGGGATACGCGGCGGCCAGGGCATCGCGGTCCGGGTGGATGCGGTGCAGCCTCAGCGCCGCGTAGGAGCCGACGGGTGGCTGGGAGCGGTCGGGTGTGCCGCCGCGGCGGCTGCGCCAGTTGGGGACGTTGCCGTTGGGGTAGCGGGACTCGACGCCGGCGAGGAGTGTCGACCAGGCGAGTTCGGCGGACGCGGTCGCGAGCAGGAGGGCGTTGAAGAAGGTGTCCCAGCCGAAGATGGTCCAGTCGTCGGGCTCGGTGCCGCCCGGCCTCGGGAAGATCCAGCGCCGGCCAGCGGGGGTGTAGAGCCTGCCGGTTTCAGGCTGCAGGAGGACGGTCCACATCAGGTTGTCGGCGATGCTGGCGAGCAACTCGGAATGGGTGGCGCGCGGCGGACCCGCCAGCGACGGCCGCGCCCGGGCGGAGTCTGCCGCGCCCGGATCCGGACGGGCGGTCGCGCGGAGCCGGCGGCGGGCCCAATCCGCCCGTGCCTCGTCGATCCAGGTGTCCGCGTCGGGGAGTAGCCTGTGGGCTCGGGCGAGCGGGTCCCCGTCCCACACGGCTACCATGGCCACGCGCCCGGTGGCCCCCTGGGCGATGTCGAGGATGCGCGCGGGTTGGACATCGTCGCCCTGGGCCGGCCCGGCCCGGTTGCACGGCGCCGTTGCGGTTTCGTCGCGGCTCACCGACGCCGCGCTGTCGTGGGGCGTGGTGATCGCTCCGGTGCCGGCCACGACACCCCCCGCGCCAGCGTCCGCTGCCTCTCGGCGCCGCCCCGTCCCCGCCGAGAATGCGGCCGCAATCTCCCTCCTCCCAAGCGTGGCCCGCCACCCGTCCGCGCCGCGATCGACGGCCGCGTCCGCCATCTCCGCCCTCTCGTCCCCCACCACCTCAATCCAGCGCGCAGGCCACCCCCACGGCGCATCCCCGACCAGCGCCAGACGGCCGGGCGCTTTCACTGTGGCGCGGAGCGCGGCGGCGTCAGCGCGGCGCGACCACTCCAGGATCAGGCTGCCCGCCGACGGGGCGGACGACGGGGACGGATCGGCGCCCAGGTCGAACTCGATGCGGGCGTACGAGCTGTCGGGCGCGTGCGGGCCCACGCGCGAGACCATCCAGTACCAGTCGCCGTGCTCACGGCGGTCGCCCGACGGGGTGGTGAAGGCGAGGCGCACCGCGATTCCGTCATCGGGGCCGTCGGCGAAGACCAGGCCGGCCCAGTTGCGTGCTTCAAGGGCGCCTACGTGCATGGGGGGTGGGAGGCGTCTCCGAAAATGTAATGTTTACGTGATATTATGTAATGTAAAGTTTACAGTTGCGCTGCACTGAATCGGCGTGGGTGATCGTCGGCCGAGCCGGCTCGCGTCACCCGCTCGGCGTCAGGCGGATCGAAACGGCCGCGCGGCCCTCGCCGTCGGCGAATCGGACGCCGAGGGAGCCCCCGGGGCCTGCCGACACCGTCGCGTCGCCACCCGCCACCGCGAAGTCCACCGGCGCGCCGAACAATCCAACCTCGTACGCCCGCCCTGCCGTACCCTCCAGGCTGAGCAGCCACCCTTCACCGTCCACCTCCAGGTCCAGCACCCGGAGTCCGGCGCTCCGCTGCCCGGGCTCCAGCTCGATGCGCGGCGGCGCGACCGCGAGGCCGCCGTCCCATGCCAGCGTGACCTCGGTCGGCTCGCCTGCGTTGAGCGGAACGCGGATGGGCGCGAGCTGCCCGCGGCTTCGTTCCGCACCGGCACCGCGGGGGAGGGTCGCTCCGCCTCTCCAGTCCTGGCTGACGGTCACGCCCGTCGCGCCCGGAGGCACATCCGGCACGAGGTCGAGTTCCAGCGCCGGGCCCCGGCTGGTGATCGCGATCCGCCGCTGGCCGCCCGCCGGCGTCCACTGCTGCTCGATCTCCACGTCGAGCGTGGTTTCGCCCGCCCGCAGCCCCCGCACCGTCGCCCGGGGCCAATCCGGCGGCAGCTGCGGAGCCAGCCGCGCCCGGCCGTTCGGCGCATCCGGATCCCACCCGAAGACGCCGCGCAGCAGAGGGGTCACCAGCATCGACGACGCGAAGAACTGGTGCGGGACGGTCTGGTCGAGGGGCTGGTAGAAGGTGCCCGAGAAGAGTTCGCCGTGGCGGCCGAGGCTCCAGTCGAAGGTCATCTGCTTGACCGCGTCCATGAGGTGGAATCCGGCCCAGGGGCGGCGGTAGCGGTACTGCGCCCACGACGCGAAGCCGGTCACGAAGGGCCAAACGGTCCCCATGTTGTACTGGAGCGGGTCGTAGAGCTCGCTCTCGGTCGACAGCATGTGGGCGCCCCAGTCGGACGACACGCGGTTGCCGGCGATGTGGGTAAGCGTGGAGCGGGCGCGTGCGTCGTCGAGGAGGCCGAATGCGGCGGCGGTGGCCGGCCACACGGTCAGGTTGTCGTTGGTGCCGCCGCCGGCGAGGATGCCGAAAGCGTGGTGGCCCTCGTCCGGGCGCCAGTAGGCGTCGTTCAGGGTGCGGCGCGCGATCGGTGCGATTTCGCCGGCCTCGGCGGCGAGTTCGTCGTCGTCCATCGCTTCCGCCATCGCCAGGGTGGCCTCGATCGCCCCGACCCACACGCCGGCCAGGTAGATGTCCTGGTGGAGCGCCTCGCCCAGCGCGCCGACCTCGACCGCTCCCAGCCCGCCCACCGTGTTCTCGATGATGCCGTCGCCGTCGGTCTCCGCGCTCAGGCACCACGCCCAGGCGCGCCGGTAGGCCGGCCACAGCTCGCGCACCAGGCCGTCGTCGCCGCTGGCGCGCCAGTACTGGTAGAGCGCGAACATCCAGTAGGGGGTCGTGTCGGCGTGGTAGTAGGCGTAGGGGTAGGTGTCGAACCAGTCGATGTGCGCGGCCGCCTGCGAGATCTCGTGGGTGATCTTGCCGTCGTCGCGCTGGTAGTTCGCCAGGAAGGCGAGCTCTTCCGCGACCAGCTCCCACTGGCCGAGGGCGTCCATGGCGAAGGTGTTCATCATCGCGTCGCCGCCGAAGAACCAGCCGAATCCGGGGCGGCCGCCGTCGCCCGAGAGGCCCCAGCCGGCGACGAACCCGCACCCCAGGTCCGGATTGCACACCCGCTGCTCCTCGAGGTTGATCTTGGCCCACTCGAGGGCCAGGTCGAGAGCCGGGTCGGGGGTCTCGACCGATGCCGTCGCGGCGAGGACCGAGTCCGCCCAGGCGCGGGTGTCGCGATAGAGCATGCCGGCGCCCGAAATCAGCCGCTCGTAACGGGCGAACACCGTGTCGCGCGGAAGGGTGCCGGCCGCCACCGCGATCGGGATGAACTCGCCGCGCGCGCGCTCCGGGTCGACCGGGATCACCATCGTGCGGGGCGCGTCGCCGAGTTGGTGCGCGGGGTGCTCGACCGAGTTGGTGGCCCACGGCGAGCCCACCACCGCGTTGCGCGTCTGCAGACTTTCGGAGAGCACGAAGACGCGCCGCTCGCCGTCCCAGTACGCATACTGCCCGCCCAGCGAGCCCGGCCACATGTAGTTGAGGACGGGGTGGAACTCGGCGACGATCTCCATCGGGTCCGGGGAGTCGACCTCGAGCAGGATGAGCAGCCCGGAAGCGGCGGTGTCGCGCGGTGCGAGAATGTGCTGGCGCACCTGGAAGGCCGCGTGGCTGTAGGTGATGGTGGCGAGCTCGGGGCGGACCTGAACGGTGCGCGCGACCTCCTCGCCGGGTATCGGGGAGCCGTAGCTGGGCGTCGAGAATGAGAGGCGGAATCCGTTGCCGACCTTGAGCGGATGCACCCACAGCTCGGCCTCGCCCGTCTCGGTGCCGAGCCATGCCGCGCGCGGGCCGGTGACGCCGAGGTACTCGCCCGGTCGTACGGGGCCGGTGAGCTCGATGGGTGACGGGGTGATGGGGAAGCGGGGGACGGAGAGCGTGGCGAGGTTGCCGGGCGCGGGGTCGGAGGGGCGCTGGGCCGCGGTGGGAGTGGAGAGGGCGAAGAGGGCGGGCAGGGTGAGGAGGGGAAGGAAGATGGTGCGCGCGAGGAAGGTGGCCGCGGCAGGCGGGGGCGCCGCCGGGGTGGGGCTGGTGGGGGCGTTGATGGCAGCCGCCGCGAAATCTCGGGCCGGCGCCGGGGCGGGGTGGGGTGGGGGTGGCGCTTGAATCATCCTCTGGGAAGCTGCTCGCGCTGCTCCATCCGTTCGATTTCGCGTTCGAAATCCCGCTTTGCTTCCTCGAGTTCGTCGTGGCTCGAGCTGTCCAGACGGGCGTGCTTCGTGTAGACCATGAGCGGTACACCCACGACAACCGCCAGCACGATCAGGAGCAACAGCATTTCACCGAAGCCAATGCCGAAGGGCACGGTCCGTTCTCCCTGGTTCGAGGGTCTGTAACCCGGGTTACCTGTCCACCGAATATACCCCATCCCGGCTCAGCCGCCGCACCTGGGGATGCTGTACATCCAACGCGTCGGTCCACACCCCCAGTATCTCGTCGATGCCGACGTCCATAACCCGGAAGTCCGCCGGAATCTCGACGCTCCCGAGCCAGACGCCATCGGCATCCAGCACCTGCCAGTCCTCCGGCCCACCTGCCTCGCTCGACTCCAGAAACGGCCCGAGCCAGATCGCCCCCGTCGGGTCCACCCGCAGGGTCCTGTACGCGGGCCGAGACTCCGGGGACGGCATGTTCTCCAGCGCCTCGACGAGGTGCGGGGGCAGCGACGTCACTCCCTGTGGAAGCGGAATGTCGAGTCTGGCCCGCCGCTCGGTCTCGACCTGCACCGCGGTCAGCGACAACGGGAAGTCCGGGATGCGCAGGATGCGAACGGTTTCGCCGCGAGAGTCCAGCTCCTCGATCTGCATGTCGTCCGATGCGCCGGCGTAGATCCTTCCCCCGTGCGTTTCCACGAGTGCCCGCTTGGCGAACAGGGGTGTGCCGCTGAGAATCTCGGTCACATAGCTTTCGGCACCCGGAGTCGACCCGATGCTGTCGCGGCGCGTACCCTCCAGGTCATAGAGCAGAAGAGCTTCGGGGTACCGAACCAGTCCGTAGAGCTCGGGGAAGTGCAGCACCGCCTGCACGACCATGGTGCCGCTGCCCAGATAGCGCAGGCCACGGACATAGTCGTCCAGCTGCAGTGTGCGGATGTGCTCCAGATCCGGACCGAAGAGCGTGACGCGAGCGCGGATGTCCTCCGCGATGATGGAATCGCCCGCCAGTACGATCTGCTGCAGGTTTGTGAATTCACCCGGACCCTGGCCATCCCCACCCGCCGAGCGAACGAACACGCCATCGGCGGAGAACATGCGGATCTCGTTGGAGCCACGGTTGGCCACAACCAGGGACCCCGTCGAGAGCCGCCTCATGCTGCGGACCCCGTAGAAGTTGTGGGGATCACCGGTTCCGGACTCTGCGAGGTCGATCAAGGGATCCGGATCGATCCGCCACCGTGTGGAATCGCCCCAGGCCGGCCGGAACGACTCCACGATCGCAGTGCCCGCGCTGTCGCGCACGACCACCGCCGGCGGACCGTCGACGGGTGGGGCGCAGGCGCAAAGCAGGGTCGCCAGCATGACGGCCCGGAGGCCGGGACCGGGAACATCCCGGCGCGTCAGAGGTGGTCTATTCATCCGGTGGCCGGTGAGACAGGGAGGAGGGGTGCGTGCGACGTGCCGACCCGTTCAACTATATTCCGGGTATTGCTTCCGGCAAGGGACTATTGCGGCAGGTGCGCCGAAAAAAACGGTACACCGGTCGGACCGCGGCCCGGTTTACGGGTGCGCAGCCTTCGGAAAAAGGGGATTGAAATGACCGTGATCACCACGACCAGGGAGCGACCGTCCAGTCACTTCGATGAGCTGCCGCCCTTCCCCGAGGGTTGGTACTTCGTCACGGACCGCAAGACCCTTCTCGAAAAGCGGCTGATCGAGAAGACCTGGATGGGCCAGGACATCGTCGCCTGGTGCGACGATCAGGGTCGCATCTGCGTGAGCGGCGCGTACTGTCCGCACCTGGGGTCGCACCTGGGACCGACTGTCGGCGGCATGGTGCGCGATGGCTGCCTTGTGTGTCCATTCCACGGCTTCGAGTTCGACGCGACCGGACAGTGTGTCGCCGTTCCCCACGCTCCTGCCCCGAAGGCCGCGAAGTTGGATGTCTACGCGACCACCGAGATCCTCGGAATGGTCTTCGCCTGGTCGGGAAGCGCCGGCCGCGCGCCGAAGTGGCACCTGCCGGAGGAACCGCCCACCGGCGCGGACTGGAGCACCGTGCGTTCTACGACTCTGCGATTCCGGGGCCATCCGCAGGAAACCACGGAGAACTCGGTGGACCTGGAGCACCTGGAGTACACGCACGGTTATCACGATGTCGAGCCAACCGCTCCCGTGAGAATCGACGGTTCCTACCTGAAGAGCTGCTTCGACTTCAGGAACGTCCGTACGTTCGCGGGTGTGATCAACATCCACTCCGATATCTCGACCGTCACCCACGTCCACGGGCTGGGGTTTTCTTTCGTTGAAATCCGCGAAAGGACGGTGGGAATGGACGCGAGAATGTGGGTCCTTGCAACACCCGTGAAGAGAATGCAACTGGAGCTGACGCTGGCTACCCAGGTACGGGAGATTCGCAAGCCGGGGCGATTCTTCGCGGGCCTCGGATTCCTGCCCGTGCCGCTGCGCCACAGGCTGATGTCTCGCTTTTTCCTGTCGGAGGAGAGGCGGTTCGTCGAGCAGGATGTGGTTATCTGGCACCGCAAGCAGTACAAAGCTCCACCGCGGCTGTCCCGGGCCGACGGCCCGATCGGCAGATATCGCCTGTATTGTCGGCAGTTCTATCCGGAGTTGCGGGAGAACCCGGCCGGAGGGCCGCGGCGCCTCGCCCTGACCCCGGTGGACCGTGCCCCCGGCGGCGCGGAGAAAGCACGTCACACCGCTGGAAGGACATAGCAAACGCTGGTCCGTGCGCGTTTCGGCGCATCGTACTACGTTAGTGACGGGCTTCCTCAAGTCCGGTTAACGTTGTGGACCTCGACCCGATATGCGCAGGATTCTGCCAGATCCCTCTCCCCGAGACCCTACAACGAAGCGAAGGGGTTGATTGGTGACTCACGAGACAGCAGTTGGAACGACCCGGGCGGCGTCCTCCCTGAGTCTGCCGGAGGAGTTGCTGCTGGCGCTGCTGGACGAAGAGAGCGGTTATTTTCGTCAGGTACCCGGCTGGAACCTGCACTGCGCCATGGTCGGCGCAGCGCTGGGTGAACTGTCGCTGCTCGATCGCATCGACTCCGATCTGAAGTCGCTGATTCTGGTCGATCCGACCGAGACCGGTCGTCCGGTGCTCGACCCGCTCTTGCGGGAGATTGCGTCCGAGACGGAACAACACGATGTCCGCTATTGGGTTGAGCGGCTCGCTCCGCTGTCCGAATCGGTGATTTCCCATGCGCTGGACCGGCTCGTTCGGCGAAAGATCCTCGACCGCCATTCGGGTGATTTCTATACGTTCACCAAGCGGCAGCAGCGGGGCGAAACACCGCCGGAAGAAGACCCCCTGGCGGGCGAGTTCGTCAAGGCCCGGCTGACCAGGATCATCTTCGCGGATGAAATCCCGGGTCCGCGCGACGTGATTATCACCGGCCTCGTCAACGCCTGCCACGTGTTCCATCTGATGTTTCAGATCGACGAGGAAGCGGAAGAGCGGATCAAGTTCGTCAGCCAGATGGACGTGCTCGGCCGGGCGATTGCGGCAGCGGTGACCGAGAGCGTCGTCGCGCCCTCGCTGCGCCGGCCCTCGCTGACCAAGCCGATTCCATCCGTGTCCCTGCGTGATCTGGTGTTCAACCGCGAGCTGCGACAGGGGAGACTGCCGGCAGGGTTCGCCATTTTGGCCGAAAAGTACGGTCCGGTGTTCGAACTGCGGCTCCCGTTCCGCCAGAACCTGATTGTCCTGGCGGGGTTGAAGACGAATCAATGGGCCAATCGCATGGGACGGGTGTACCTGCGGTCGAAGGAGTACTTCGAGGGCGTCGACAAGGCGTATGGCGTCTCGCGCTCAATGCACTCGACTGACGGTGCCGATCACTTTCGCTTTCGCAAGTCGTTGCAGCCCGCCTACTCGCGCAAGACCTTGACCAGGCGTCTGGACGAGGTCTTTGATCTGGCCCGCACGCACATGGCGAGCTGGGACGTCGGCGCCACCATGCCGGTGCAGGTGATGCTGCGGCCACTACTGAACGCACAGTCATCGCCGCTCCTGGCAAGCATTGACACGCAGGACGAGATTGTCGACGCGCTCGAATACAAGGTACGGGTGCTCAATGTAGGCATCGTCAAGACGATGCCGGGTTTCATGCTCAAGACCCCGTCGATGCGCCGCCGGGCGAAGGTCACGCAACGGATCGTGGACCGTATGCAGAGTACACATACGGCCAGGCAGCGGGCCGGGAAGCATAAGGATGTGGTGGACGCGTATCTGGCCCTGCACGCGTCTGATCCCCAATTCCTGCCCGAATCGGACCTGTCCCTGCCGCTGGGGGCGATCCTGATGACCGCCATGTACATGGGCGACCAGATTGGCTTTGCCCTTTACTGGCTGCTGAAGAATCCCGAGTTGTACGACCGAGTCACGGCCGAAGCGGATGCGTTGTGGGCCGATGGCGATCCCGTTGAGGATGACTTCAGTCCGGACCGGATCGACGTGACCCGCCGAGTGCTGATGGAGGCTCTGCGGATGTCGCCGATCGTGGCCATGTCGATGCGCACGGTGATGAATACCTGTGTGGTGGAGGGCTACGAACTGCCGGTCGGGGCGCAGCTCGTGATTGCCCAGACGGCCACCCACTACCTGGAAGAGACGTTTCCCGATCCGTGGACGTTCGACATTGACCGCTACGCGCCCCCGCGAAACGAGCATCGGGGCGGAGGCTTCGTGCCCTTCGGGATGGGCACGCACTCATGTCTCGGCCGCCGCTGGGCCCACATGCACATGGCGATCAACCTGCTGATGCTCACGCATCACTTCAAGATCGAGTTGGCCCGCCCCTTCAAGCGGATGCCCATGGATCCGTTGCCCTCGCAGTCGCCCAGCAACAAGATCAAGTTCAGGCTCGCTGAGCAGCGGCACGAACTCCGAGTCTGAGTTCGCTGCGCCCGCCCGCAATGAAGTCATCCGACGGCGGACGACCTCGCACCGTACGGGTGATCACAGGGGCGAGCGGGCAAATCGGCGGGGTGTTGGCGCGGGCCCTGGCCGACAAGTACGGGCCCGGTCAGATCCGTGCGCTCTTGCGGAAGCGTCGAGGGACGGCCGCGGATCTCGGCATCGCATGGGTCAAAGGCGACCTTCTCGACAAGGAATCGCTGATCGCCGCCTTCGCGGGCGCGGAAACCGTGTTCCATCTGGCCGCGTTGGTCTCGATCGGTCGCGTCAGGGCTCAGGAATTCCATCGCACGAACGTCCTGGGCACCCGCAATGTCGTGGAAGCGGCCCTCGAATGCGGGGTGAGACGCCTGGTTCATGTTTCCTCGATCCACGCCTACGACCAGCACCCGCTGGACAAAGTGCTGGACGAAAGCCGCCGTCCTGCGGACAGCCGGCGCGCCGCGCCTTACGACCGTTCGAAAGCCGCCGGCGAAGTCGAAGTCCGCCGTGGCATCGCCCGCGGTCTGGACGCCGTGATCCTTAATCCGACCAGCGTGCTCGGACCCTGTGACGGCGCTCCGTCGCCCATGGGGCAGCTGTTTCTCGACCTCTACCGCAGGCGGCTTCCCGCGCTGATCGCAGGTGGCTACGACTGGGTCGATGTGCGCGATGTCGTGGCGGCCACGATGGCCGCGGAGACACGGGCGAGATGTGGCGAGAACTACCTCGTCTCCGGTCGCTGGCACACCGTGCGCGAACTGGCGGAACTTTCCCGGCAGGCGACCGGGGTAGCCGCACCCCGCCTCCAGTTCCCGATGTTCGCCGCGCGGTTATGGGCACCCTGCCAGGTCGTCCTGGATCGGTGTCGCGGACGTCCTCCGCTCTACACGCCGGCGTCCGTCCGCGTCATGGCCCATGCCAATCGGCGGATATCCAGCGCCAAGGCGCAGGCGGAACTCGGGTTCCACCCGCGCTCGCTCGCAGAATCGGTCAGAGACACGTACCGCTGGTTCGACGAACACGGCATGCTGGCAGTCCGTGGATAAAGCCGCCCGAGCACCGAGAGCGCCGAGGCGCCGGGCTGACATGTGGTTGAAGTTTCGCATCTTGTTGCGGTGAAGTTGTTTGCATGTTCGACAGCCCGGATTCCCGCTGATTGACTCCCGCCATTCTCGATTTCAGCCGCGAGCCCGGCGGCGGTCTTCCAGAGCCTTCCGAAGCTGTCCTTCGTCGGCCCTCTGATAGCACCGGAGCACCGTCTTGGCCGTCTTCCAGCCGCCGAGTTGGCAGAGCACCTTCAACGGCTGGTCCATCAGGTCGGAGGCGAACTTGCGGCGTAGCGAGTGCCAGCCCCTGCCGGGCTTCGGCTCCAGCCCCGCCAGCTTCTCGGCCCTGTCCCACCATCCCTGCGCCAACGCGGCTCCCATGCAGGCCGACGGACTCCGGGGAGCGGGCAGGATCGGGGCATCCCCGGTCGAGGGATTCCAACTTCGCGCCTCCTTCAAGGCGTCCAAGGCCTCGCCAGTGACGGGCGTGACGTGCTCGAAGCCCGACTTGTCGTGCTCGGCGCGCCAGACGATGGTTCCGCCCTCGAAGTCGACATCCGACCAGCGAAGCTGGCGGATTGCCCCGATTCGGTGGCCCGTCTCATGCGCGAGTACGAGCGCGACGCGGAACCGCCAGTCCACCCGGCGCGACACCTTCAGGAGCGCCCGGTACTCCTCCTCGGCGAGCACCACCCGGGTCGGGTTCTTCTCCGTGGGCGTCCTGAGCCCTCTGAGCGGATTCCGGTCGAGCAGCAACCGGCCCCGCTCGTCGCGGGACTTCGATCCCCAGTTCAGGACCGCGATCAGGAACTTCAGGTCATATTCGACGGTCCGGTCCGCGACGGGCCTCCCGCTCGGACCGATCCTGCCCGCGCGGCGCTCGCGGATGAAGCGGTCCCAGTCCCTTTGGGAGAGGGTGGCCGGGTCGCGGTTCCGTCCGAAGAAGCGGAGGAACATCCGCATCGAGGTCCGGTCGTGCTGCCGGGTATGAGCGCCCTTCGCGGGCGTCACCTCCTTGCCGTAGATGTCAAAGAGCCTTTCCAGCGTAAGCGGCTCGGGCTTGGCTTCGGCCTTGCCGCTCGGCGCGTCGATGAACCCGGCGGCGAACTGATCCGCCTGTCTCTTCGCGCGCGCCCAGTCGCGGTGTCTCAGCGACCGGCTCAGCCTTCGGCCGTTCTCGCGCCACTCAATCTGAAAGAGGCCGGTCTTGGGATCGGGAAAGATCCTCACCCGGTTCCGGCCCCACTCGCCGGCGCCGTAGCTGCGCCGGCTTCGTTTCGTGCGTGCCATCATTCGATTCCTTTCGGTGATGGACCGCACGATCTGCGCGAGGGAAAGGTCGCGTGGCCGGGGGTTTTCCGCTAGGGTTCGGTCGCACCGTCCTGGCTCGGGTGATGCGTCGGCTGTCCGGTGGAAGTGCGCGGGATAGGTTTGCGAGGCAGCCCGCCCCACGGGGGCGCTGGTTTCTGCGGTTTGTGGAGGAGTGGAGGAGCCAGATGTGTTTTCGCTTCACGAAAACCTCTGGCCGGGGGGTGCCCCCGGACCCCCGAACGACATCCGCGCGCCATGTCAACCGGCACGGAGATGTCCCGGTTCGGCGTCGTGCCCGAAAAGGGCGCGGAGCGCCGGGGCAGGATCGCCGGTCAGATTGCGCGCGCGGGCCATCCGGCCACCGCCGGCCGTTAGGCCATCGAGGACGCGCCCACACCCGTTTCCGTGGCTCGATCATCCACCGCGAGGATGTCGAGTTCCTTTGCCGGAGGTCCGAAACCGGGGGTACTCCTACCCCTCCGGGGGTCGAGTTCGTGCGTTACAGGCGATTCTGTGGCCTCGGATTCCGCCAGACCACCCCCCAAACGCCCAGAATCGCCGTGAGAGTGGGTTTCCGGGCTTGATACGGCTCCGGGGGCTCCCGGGCCACCCGGTCGGCCAGGGACTCGCCCACGGGCGGATCCTGACGGCCTCGCCGGTCGTGACCGATTCCGCGGCTGGCGGGTCCGGCCAGGATCGCGTCGGCCGGACCCGTCGGCCACGGAGGGGAAGCGCTCGGCCGCGGCCCCGGCGACGGGCCGGAAAACCGCGGGGTCAGAGGGGGCGCGGCCCCCCGCCAGCCTCCGCAGGGGACGCACGGAGTGTGGCCCCAAGGAGTAAGCTGGCTTGAACACGTTAGCGTGCCTCAAGCCAGCCTGCGGACGCCCCCAAAGCGGGCGCTGGAGACGAACAGCAGTCGGCGTGCTCCAGATGCTCGGCTACGGGATGTTGGGCGGTGAACCTCCGAGTCAGTCGCCGGAACAGACCAAGTTGGCGACCGTGCGTTGGCCGCAGAAGGCGCTCATCGGGGTGGACGTTGGATTCCGCCTGTACGGTTGTGTGAAAGCCGACCTGACCTGGAACCCTCGGGCCTGCCCTACAGGTCGCGCCTGCGCATGCTCAGAAACGCCCGGCCGAGAAAGGACGCGCTATAGGTCAGGGCCGCGACGGCGAGCACCCCGACCTTCAGAAACGCAAGGGGTGCGAGTCCCCGTTCCGCACGATCCGCATTCACCCCCTCCAGCACATCGGGATAGTGGGCCAGATCGTCTCCGAGGTCCTCGACCAGATTGAACGGAAGGAACTCCGCCGCGCCGCGTAGTGCATCGATCTCCGCCCCCAACATCAGCCTCGTGACGACCTCTTCGACGAAGAGGTACAGCAGCAGGATGGCCAACGCGGATCCCGAAGAGCGGAGATGTGCCGAGAGCATCATGCCCGCGCTCCCGAAGACCAGCATGCCCAAGGCGAGACCGCCCATGTAGCTGAGATCGCTCGGCCGGATGAAACCGGGGCCGCCCCCGCCGGGGCTGAGCATCGTACCGCCGACCCCGATGAGCACAGTCGTTCCCATGAAGAGCAGGACGAGTCCCACGAGCACGACGGCCTTCCCGGCGTAGAATCGCTCGTTGCTGAGTCCGTCGATCACGTTCTGGCGCGCCGTGCGCCATGAGAACTCGGGTGCGAAGAGCAGGATCATCAGTACGCCCACGAACAACGGTCCCACCCCGGTGGCGCTGCCCAGAATGTCCGGCCAGCTTTCCGGAAGGGCGTAGACCGCGTTCGGATCGCTTCGCGCGTTGCGGACCCTTTCGACGACGGGAAGCGCCGTGAACGCGGCGAATGCGCCCACGGCCACCCAGAAGGTTCGCCGCTTGGCCGCCTTGAGCCACTCGATTCGCAGAAGCACGCCCAGGATCTTCAAGATGCGATCTCCGTCATCGGATCCACCGCGCCTCGGGTGATGTCGATGAAGACCTCCTCCAGGCTCGGCCGGTACGGTGCCAGATGGGACAGGTAGATCCCGTGTCCCGCCAGGTAGCGTGTCACGCTGGCCAAGTCGCCCGACTCCAGCGCAGCGATGACGCCTTCGCCGGTCCGGCGCATCGATGATGCGTCCGGATAGGCTTCCATCGCGCCCGCGAGCGCGTCGGTGTCCTCCGCGCGGAGCAGCACCGCGCTCCCTCCGCCCACCACCTCGGCCACCGCGCCGGACGTGACGATCCGCCCGTTGCGAATGATCGCGACGTGGGAGCAGGTGCGCTCGACTTCCGCAAGCAGGTGGCTCGACAGGAAGATCGTCTTGCCCCGGTCGGCCAAGGTGCGGATGATCTCGCGGATCTCCCGGATTCCCTGTGGGTCGAGTCCGTTGGCGGGTTCGTCGAGGATGATCAGTTCGGGATCGCTCAACATGGTGGCCGCGAGTGCCAGCCGCTGCTTCATCCCCAGCGAGTAGGTCTTGAAGCGGTGTTTCGCGCGGGCGGACAGGCCGACGAGTTCCAAGCACTCCTCGATGCGTGGACGGCCCACTCCCTTGACCCCGGCGGCAATGCGCAGGTTGTCGCGGCCGCTCATGTACGGGTAGAAGTTGGGCGTCTCAAGCGTAGCACCGACGCGGGCCCGCGCGTTCAGGAGGCCTTCGGGGCCGGAAGCGCCGAACAGGTCGAAGCCGCCGCCGGTCGGCTTGATGGTGCCCACGAGCATCCCGATGGTGGTCGTCTTGCCGCTTCCGTTGGGGCCGAGGAAGCCGAACACCTGGCCCTGCTCGACCACGAAGGAGACTCGATCCACGGCCAGCACCGACTTCACGGCGCGCGTCCCGTAGCGCTTGGTCAGGTCGAAGGTCTGGATTGCGTGCATGCCACGAGGATTCGGTCGAGTGCGGCGGCCCGTCAAGGCGACTGTCTGGAACGTCCATTCCCGGCTTGGGGGGAATCTCCCGTCAAGAACGCTGCTGGTTTCTCCCGTCAAGACTTCCGGGTTTTCCCTCTAGGAGCGTCCAAAAGCACTGCCCATCTTAGAGTTGCGTATTCGGACGCCCTTCATGCAGCCGCTTGGGGGCGCCGACCACATCAATGTGAAAGGAGACTCTCATGAACAAGTGGCTGACTCACATCGTTCCCGCCTTCGCCGCAGTGATTCCGTCCGTTGGCGCGGTTCTGGTGGCGGCTAACACGCTTTCCGTAGCGTGGACCGGCACCACGGGCAGTCTGGACGCCCCGGACACGGAAACTATGGTACTCACCCTCCTGGACTACGACGCCTCGTCCTGCAGCACCAACTGCGAGTTGTCCCCCTGTTCCGGAGCGGGCGCACACCTCAACGAGTCGACCCCGTTCGGAAACGACGGCGGCGAGATCCATGAGTGTGTGGGGGGCTCGGGTTGTTACCCGCACCAATGCGATCCCACCTACACGCTGGCTCCCGATGATCTGCAAACCCTGATCCAGCTGATTCCGTCGATTCCGGCGAATACCTTGGCCTCTATCGGTCGAGCGGAGGCAAATCTGCTCCTGAATCAGGACAAGACGGGCCGTTCAGATCATGGGGTGCGAGGGCTTGGTCTTGGCCTCGGTAGAGCTGACTCCAGACCAACAGCGTGAACTGGGGATCGAATGATGTTCGGTCGCGCCTCCACATTCGCCACCGGGACGCTGCTTGCTAGCTTCGCTGCGGCAGGTTGGCCTGTCTTGCTCGATGGTCAGGCGATCACCGATTGGGACGATGTCGTACCTTGCCGGCAATGCGACTTGGACCTGGACTTGGTGGTTCGCCTTGGTGACGCAGAGGGACAGGGGATCATCGAAGGCGGGGACGTGTTCGTGCGTTGGCATGAGCAGCATGGCTACCTGGTGTTCATCAAGCCCAGTGCCGGACCAGTCAAGGTCTTCGATCACAGCGGCCAGTTCCTACGTCCCGTGGGTCGATCCGGCGAGGGCCCGGGGGAGATCGGGGGAATCGTGGACGTAAACTTCGTTGGCGACCGGATCGTCGTACTTGACTGGCGAAGACGCTCCTGGCTGGCGTTCGACCCATCTGGACATACCCTTGGAGAAGCCCGGCATCCGATGGTGGGAACGGGTGACTTCACGCCTTTAGACGGGGACCACATCGTGATGGCTGCCATTGACCGCCGACCGGACTTCGTGGCTCAACCACTGCATGTCGTCAATGTGGCGACCGGTGAGCCGCAGCGTCACTTTGGAGCGGTCGGTTCCAACTGGGCCGTGACCGATCCCTACGCCGGAGAAGTGGCGGCTAGTGGCGTGAGCGCCAACGGCACCGTATGGGTGGGGAAGGCCGCGCGGCCAACGATCGCGGAATGGTCGGTGGACGGGGAACTCGTCCAGAGCATTGCCGGAGAACTCCCATGGTTCCCTCCGGTGACGAGGTATCCGGAAATTGGCAAAGAACGGCCTCCAACACTGCTTCGCTCGCTCGCCGTGAGCCCGTCCGGGCATCTGTGGATGTTGACGAGCATTGCGGATCCGGGTTGGCGGGAAGCGGAATTGACGACTCTCGGCCAGGAAGTGGTGATCGAACAGCACCAAGCAGACGGCTACCGCGATACACGTCTTGACGTATTCGACCTTGAGGGTCGCGTTCACGTCGGCTTCCGGACGTGGGATTCGGCTGGCGTGCGTCTGCTGACCCTCAGTGGAGAACCGGCGGTCAGCGTCTTGGAATACACGGATCAAATGGTCCCGATGGTTGCAATCTACCGCCCCGCCAAGTAACTGCCCCGGTCCGCGTCCCCTCGTCCAGCCAGCAGCCGGGGGGACGCGGACCGGTGAAGGTGCCTGCTCGCACCGTGTTGATTTGGCGCACCGCGCTGGGTGGTTTCGCCGACGGCCCCCCCAACGAGAGGCATGCGCCGCCCGGCCGGGGGCGCCACCGCTCACCAAGGGCTCGCGGCCTTCGTCGGGGCTCACGGCAATTGATCTTGGCGGGATACCTTGACAGTTTCGGACGGCGCGCGTCTTGTGGGTCAGCAAAAGCCGACACCGGGATGCCCCCGTAGCCACGGGAGTCCGGTCGGCCCGACCGACGCAACGGAGCCGGATCTGCTCAAGCAAAGCGACTACACCGCGGTGTTCGAGGCATCGCCGGACGCGATGTTGGTCGTGGACTCTGAAGGGATGATCCGGGATCTCAACCGGCAGGCCGTCGCGCTGTTCGGGTGGAGCCGCGGGGAGATCGAGGGTTCTCCGGTCGAACGACTGGTCCCACCCGCCAGCCGGGACCAGCACCGGCGTCACCGCCGTCGCTACGCCGAGGCCCCGAGACCCCGCCCGATGGGCCGGGGACTCGAACTCGAAGCCGTGCGCAAGGACGGCTCGACGATCCCGGTCGAGATCAGCCTGGCTCCCTCGGATCTGGCCGCTGGAGCGGGACACGTGATCTGCGCGGTCCGCGACATCTCCGCATGGCGGCGGATGCGCAGGCTGTCGAGCATGATGATCGCGGCGGCCGAGAACGAGCGGAAACACCTGTCGCACGAACTGCACGACGAGTTCCTTCAGACGCTGGTCGCGCTGAAGATCCGGGTCAAGCTGCTCGCCGACGAGCGGGACGATGGCGAGCGGGAGCGGGCGCGAGCGCGGATCGCCGAGGAGATCGGAGACGCAATCGGCGGCGTGAAGCGGATGATCCGCGGCCTCCTTCCCCCGGCCCTGGACCATCAGGGCCTCACGCCCGCGCTGCACTCGATGTTCCGCGATGTCGAGGACGTGTACGGGTTCAGAATCGACGCCAAGCTGGAGCCGGTGGACGGCGAACTGGACGCGATTGCCGCGCTGACGCTCTACCGGATCGTACAGGAGGCCGTGACCAACGCGGTGCGGCACTCGGGAGCGAGTGAAGCCGTGGTGACGCTCGGAGCCGCCAGCGGCAGGGTGTCCGCCACCATCCGCGACGAGGGACGGGGATTCGCGTGGACGGCAGCGAAGGCACTGGACGGAGACGGCCACATCGGCCTGACCGGAATGCGCGAGCGCGCCGCGCTCGTGGGCGGAACCATCGCCGTGCGAAGTGCTCCCGGCAAGGGAACAACCATTCGAGCCTCCCTGCCAGCGAACAGTCCGGACCGGCACGGCGAACGAGAGAACGAACGTTGACCAGAGTGCTCCTGGTCGATGACCACGCGGTCGTGCGCGTCGGGCTCCGGGCGCTGCTCGAAGCGAGCGGACGGATCGAGGTCGTGGGCGAAGCCTCATCCGGCGAGGAGGGGGTGAGGAAGACCCGGTCCCTTGAGCCGGACATCGTGGTCATGGACCTGGCGATGCGCGGAATGGACGGCGTCCAGGCGACCCGGCGCATCGCCGCGCTCGACCTCGGCACGAAAGTGCTGGTGCTCACGATCCACGACGAGGACGAGTTCCTGGTGCCCGCCATGGAGGCCGGAGCGGCGGGTTTTCTGAACAAGTCGGCAGCCGACACCGACCTCTTGGGCGCGGTGGAGGCGGTAGCGCGCGGCCACTCCTACCTGCCCCGACGCGCGGCCGCCCTGATCACGCGGCGAAAGACCGTGGCCTCATCCGGCGACAGTCAAGGGATCGAGGCGCTGTCGGAGCGCGAACGCACCGCCGTCGAATTGTACGCCAGAGGCTTCTCGGCACGGGAGTCGGCAGGCGAGATGTTTGTCAGTCCCAAGACCGTCGAGGGCTACATCGCCCGCGCCAGATCCAAGCTGGGCCTCGACAACCGGCGCGACATCGTGCGCTTCGCCCTCGAAAACGGACTCTTGCGGGCGGAGGAGTGAAGACTTGAGCTCCCGGAATCAGCACACGCCGAAGGGTATCCAACCCATCGACCGTACACGGAAGAATTCCCGCCAATCGACACGACTATCCCGGCTTTCCGCGCCGACGCGACCCGATGCGAACTGCACGGCAGGAATGGCAGATCGTGCAGTCCCAGTGTGACTTAGATGATTCCTTGCCGTGATTTGCGCTTCAGGTGCTCTGCCGGGCTGGCAAGGCGCGACGAGAGGGGAATAGCAGGGCTATTCGCCCGAGGAGCAACGAAGAGCGAAGCCACGAACGAATGGAATGTATGGTGTACATGACATTTCGTAACGCAGGGTTTACAGTGTGAAGAGTCTGAGCGCCGCGCCCAGCCCGGATGCATCGCCGCTCGAATGCCGGGGGGATTTTGTCCGCGGGCTGCTGAGTGAAGGGGCGTGAAATGGTGGAAGAACGTCTGCACGGGATACTGATATGGGCTGTCGTCGCGATGGCGCCCCTGACGTTCCTGTACCTGCTCCGCAGGGCCGCTCCCTATGGGCGCCACTACACGGGCGCGGGCTGGGGGCGACACGTTTCCGCCAGGCTCGGATGGATCATCATGGAACTGCCGGCGCCCGCGGTCTTCCTGGCCGTCTATCTCAACGGCAAGGCCGCGTTCCAGATCGTGCCGCTGCTGTTCCTGGTCATGTGGCAGGGCCACTATCTGAACCGGACGTTCATCTATCCGTTTCGCGTCCGGGCAAGCGGTCGGAAGACGCCCCTTCTGGTGGTCGGATCCGGTTTTTTCTTCAATGCGGTCAACGCGTACATCAATGCCCGCTTCATATCGGAGTTCGGCGACTATTCCACTGAATGGCTCGCCGACCCCCGCTTCCTGATCGGCGTCGGAATATTCCTCGCCGGACTCGCGCTCAATCTCAACTCCGACAACATCCTCATCCGCCTGCGCCGGCCCGGCGAGACAGGGTATGCGATACCGCAGGGCGGCGGGTTCCGCTTCGTCTCGTGTCCGAACTACCTGGGGGAAATCCTCGAATGGGTGGGCTGGGCGGTCGCCACCTGGTCGTTGTGCGGCCTTGCATTCATGCTGTTCACCGTCGCCAATCTCGCCCCGAGGGCGCGGAGCAACCACCGATGGTATCGGGAAACGTTCAGCGAATACCCGGCAAATCGCCGGGCCCTGATACCGGGCATCTATTGACGCCTGAGTGATCGCGCCCGCGTCGGACTGACTCTCCACCGGGGTCTGCTCAGGCGGCAGCGCCCCTTGCCGCGATCATGGACTTGAACCGCCAGAAGCGCCGGCACCACCAGCATGAGGAGTGCGGTGGCGATCAGGATCCCGAACCCCACGGACGCCGCCAGCGGGACGAGGTGCTGCGCGTGGGTGCTGGTCTCGAAGACCAGAGGCGCGACACCGGCGAAGGTGGTGACGGAGGTCAGCAGGATGGGCCGGAAGCGGTCCTTTGCGCCCCTGATGATCGCGTCTCGGGCCGGGAGCCCCGACGCCCGGAGGTCGTTGACGAACTTGATCATCATCAGCGAGTCGTTGACGACCACGCCGCTGACGCCGATCAGCCCGTACATCGACCAGATCCCCAGGCTCAGGCCGAGAAGCATGTGCCCTGCCACGGCGCCGACCATCCCCAGCGGGACCGCGGCCAGGATGACGAGGGGCTGTGAGTAGGAACCGAAGGGAATCGCCATGAGCGCGTACATGACGAGCAGGGCCAGGAACAGCGACCGGCCGAGATCGGCGTTGGCCTCCTCCTGCTGTTTTCTCTGGCCGCCGACGGAGTACTCGAACTGGCTGTCCTCGGCGGACAGGCGCTCCAGAATACCGTCATCGAGGGTTCGATTCACCTGCGCGCCGGTCGCGATCACCGGGTCCACGTCGGCGGTGACCGTAACGGCGCGGCGGCCGTCCATCCGGTGGATGGTGGCCGCGGACCTGGCGAATCCGGCCGACGCCACCTGTCCCAGCGGAACCTCGCCGCCAGGCGTGCGCACCAGATAGCCCTCGACATCGGTCGCTGAGTTGCGCTCGTCCTCGGGCAGGCGCACGTAGACGCCCACGTCCTCGCGCCCGCGCTGCACCCTGAGTGCTTCGGCTCCGAAGAAGGCCGCGCGCACCTGGGACGCGAAATGGCCGACGCTCAGATCGAGCGTTCGGGCTGCCGGCTTCAGCTCCAGCTGCAATTCCCTGAACCCCTCGTCGAGGTTGCTGCGCACGTCGAAGGCGCCGTCGATTCCGTTCAGTTCGGTGACGAATTCGTCCGCGATCACCGCCAGCCGGTCGGGGTCCGGATGCGATAGCTCGAAGTGGACCGGAAGTCCGAGCGTGATCAGGTTCGAGGAAATCGACAGTGACCTGGCATCCGGCAGGACTCCGGCCTCTTCCCGCCACAGCCGCTCGAAGGTGGAGGCCGCGATGTCGTGTCGTTCCCAGTCGATGAGCTTGAACTGGACCGCCCCGATGTGTCCGCGAGCCGCCTCGACGGCGTTGCCGCCCAGAGGGTCGTAGAGCGCCGCCGGCCTGCCGATCGTTACGGCGACGCCGACGTCCAGCGGTTGCGCCTCCGAATCGCGCTCCTGCTCGATCCGTTCGAGCGCGCGATACCCCGCGGCTTCCAGCTGCGCCGCAACCGCCGATGTCCGCTCTCCCGGCGTGCCGACCGGCATTTCCAGGTTGGCGGAGACGACATCGCCCTCGATGGGGGTCAGGAACTGGTTGGGGACTACGCCCGCATTGACGATCCCCAGCGTCACCACCAGCAGACCCGCGGCGGAGGCGAGCACGATCGCGGGCCGGTCGACCGCCAGGCGCAGGCCATGGTCCAGGGGACCGTCCACCATCCGCTTGAGGAGGAGGTCGACGCGCTGCCGCACGCGGCGGAGCCCGCGGGACAGCCGGCCTTCGCCGGATGCGCCGGGCGCGGGCAGGTGGGACAGGTGATTCGGCAGCACCAGGAGCGACTCCGCCAGCGAAATCAGCAAGACCGTGATCACCACCAGCGGGATGGCGCGGCCCAGTTGCCCCTGGGGGCCGGGCGCGGTCAGCAGCGCGGCGAACGCCGTCACCGTGGTGAGCACCGAGAACAGGACCGGCGCGCTGACGCGCCGCGCCCCCCGGATTGCCGCGGCAGTCCCGCCCACACCGCGCTCTCGTTGCGAGAAGACGCTCTCCCCCACGACGATCGCGTCGTCCACGACGATGCCCAGCGCGAGGACGAGCGCCATCAGGGAGAACATGTTGACCGAGACGCCCAGCAATCCCATGAACAGGAAGGTGCCGATGAACGAGACTGCCAACCCCACGGCCACCCACAGGGCGAGCCGGACCTCGAGAAACAGGGTGAGAGCCACGAGCACGAGAGCCAGCCCCAGCAGCGCGTTCTCGATCATCAGGCCGAGTCTTCCCGAGACCTCGACCGAGTCGTCCTTCCAGATATCGACGTTGACGTTCGGTGGAAGAGCGGGCAGAACCTCGGCCGCCAGGTGATCGCGCACTGCCGCCGCAATCTCGAGGACCTTCTCGTTCGAAGCGCGGTACACGTCGATGCCGACCGCCCGCTGCCCGTTGTAGCGCACGCTGAGATCGGTGTCCGCGAACCCGTCCCGCACGGTCGCGATCTCGCGCAGGCGAATCGACGTTCCGTCCGGACGGGTCAGGACGATGATGTCCTCGAAGTCCTCCTGGTCGTAGTTCCTCCCGAGCGTGCGGACGAGGATCTCTTCCTCGCCCGTTGAGATCTTGCCGGCGGACAGCTCCATCGAGCCCTGCCGCACCGCCGAGGCGACGTCGTCGAGCGTGAGCCCCAGCGCCCTCAGCCGCCTTTGCGGCACTTCGATGGACACCTCGTATTTCCGCGCGCCGCTCACTTCGGCCAGCGACACCTCCGGGAGGGACGAGATGCCCTCCTCGATGGAGTAGGCCAATTCCTTCAGCGTGCGCTCGGGCGCGTCACCGTGAACCAGAAGACGAAGCACATTCTGGCGACTCGTGATCTCGCGCACCTGCGGTCGCTCCGCCTCCGCGGGGAAGGTGATGATGCGATCGACCTCGGCCTTGACTTCGTTGAGCGCCCCGTTGATGTCGGTGCCCGACTTGAACTGCGCGATGACGGACCCGAAGCCCTCCGAAGCGGTCGCCTCGATCCGGTCGAGACCCTCCACCCCGCGGATGTGCTCCTCGATTCTCCGGACGACCGACTCCTCGATCTCCCCGGGCGTCGCCCCGGGATACAGGACCAGGATCTGCACCTGATCCAGGGACAGCTCCGGAAGCACCTCCTGAACCAGGTTTCTGGCCGCCGCCAGGCCTGCGAGGATCAGAAACAGCATGAGCACGTTGGCGGCCACGCTGTTTCGCGCCATGAACGCGATCGGCCCGGTCCGGCCGCTCGTCACGTTCGGCTGATCGGCTCCTCCGGCGTCGCGGGCCATCAACCGGTCTTCCCTACCAGTCCGAGGAGTGCTCGTCGTAGAGCGAAGTGGGGAGCTTGTACGAGTATTCCATCTTGTCCAGGCTCGCGAACTTCAGGAGTTCGGTGAAGCGTGCCAGGTCCTGCTTCTTCGCCCACCAGGGCAGGATCTTCCGGACGATCGGCCGGCTGCGGTTCTGGAACCGCATCCACGGAACCACCTTGCGGCGCTGGGTGGGAAAAAGGAAGGTGTCGGCCAGTGCGTTGCCGATCAGCTCCCTGGACGCCTGGGTTACGACCTTGGCCATCTTCCTTCGTTTCGCCGGCTCACTCACGCCGATGATCACGGGGGCGCTGTTCACGATGCTGTTGGCCATGATGATCGCGTCGAAGTCGGCGGGCGGTTCGCACATTGCGCCGACGTCGAACGCCCGCAACGACGAGGCCAGATCGTGGAAGAGGATTTCCTCGGGAATGCCCATGAGCAGTCCCGTGTATCGCCAGACGTGCACGTAGGCCTCGCGCTCCTCCTGCGTGAAGTCACCCCCCAGCGTCCCGACATGCCGCATGAGCCGGCCGGAGAAGGCGGCGCCGGCCAGTAGCATGTTGGCAGCGCTGATCGGCATGCCGTACTTGTCGTGGTTCCATTCGTCCGAACGGGCGAGAAAGTACCTGGACTGGGCGTGCACCAGCCGAACGCGGAGCGTAAGCCTCCATCCGTCGCCCCCGGGGTCCATTCCTCCGGGCAGGTATTGCTCGACCAGCTGCATGCCGTTCTGCTTGAGGCGGCGGACACCCGACGTGGTCACGCGCCCGCGAATGCGGAAGGACTTGCTGATCAGCGTCGAGAACCCCTCCACGATACTTCCGCCCACGAGGGCCGCAAGGACGATGTCGGAATTGCGCAGAAAGGCCCGGGACGCGGCCATGGCTCGTTCGGGATCGTACCAGTCCGGCACCTTGTTGGCCTGGTCGATGAACTCGCGCAGCGAATCCGGAGCGCCTGGGAGCGCTGCCGAAGGATCGTCCATCGCCTTGGCGATGACCGCGTGGACCTCGTCCGGCGCGAACTCCACAAGATCCTCGACGACCGCATCCGCCAGCGGATCCCCAATGGTGGTATGGCGCATGTAGGCGTCGGCGAGTTCGGGATACACCTCTCGCGCTTTCAGGTACCCCTGCCGGTACGCCTCCGGGATCCTTATGGTGCTACCCTCGCATGCTCCTGTGCGGGTGCGTGGCGTGCGGGCCGGGTCGGTCGAGGCTCAGAAGCGCGTAGTCGACTCATAGACCGTTTGCGTGAGTGGGCGTGACGGTGGTTCGGGGAATCACCACGCAGGTCGGGCATCACGCTAAAGCTACTTGTTGCTTGGCCTTCTGATCAACGGCCTTAAGTGCCGGTCATGGTCCCTCAGGCGGCCGGGAGCGCGCCGCGGATGGTCAGGATACGCGCCAGCGCCTCTCCGATCTTGTTGTTCGGGGTCGATGCTCCGGCCGTGATGCCCAGTTCGAACGCCCCGGGGGGAAGCCAGTCGCCGGCGACCACTTCGGACGCGCCCGGATCGAGGTCGGGCTTGTGACGGACCACGCCGGTGGTCGTTTCGATGCAGGCCGCGTCCTCGATGTGGTAGGTCGCGGTGTATTCCCGGCACATGGCGGCAAGGTGATTGGTGTTGGATGAGTTGTAGCCCCCCACGACGATCATGATGTCCGGAGGGCTGGCCATCATGTCAAGCACCGCGTCCTGCCGCTTCTGGGTCGCGGAACATATGGTGTCGAAGGAGCGGAAGCACTCGCGCGCGTAGTCCTCCCCCCGGCCGTCCACCATCGCGGCGCGCACGCGGGCGGCGATCGCCAGCGACTCGTTCGCCAGCATGGTGGTCTGATTCGCCACGCCGACCCTGGCGAGGTCGGTCTCCGGCTCGAATCCGGGCGTTGCCTTGTCGCGGAAGTGCTCGCTGAAGGCCTCCGCCGAAAGGGCCCCCGGGCGGCGGGCGATGTAGTCGCACACCAGTTCCGCCTCTTCCATGTCGCGCACGATCAGGTACTTGCCGCCTTCGTGCAGCGTCACCTGGGAGGCGGTCGCGCGGGATTCCTCGTGCGTGTACTTGCCGTGGACGATGGCCGTGAAGCCGTCGCGCGCGTATCCCTCGACGCGCTTCCACACGTTGAGCACGGAGCCGCAGGTCGTGTCGACCAGCACGCAGCCGATGTCCCGCAGTGCAGCGAAGTCGCGCTGCGTAACGCCGAACGCAGGAATCAGGACGACATCGCGGGCAGTGATGTGCGAGAAGTCGAAGCTGTTGTCGTGGCGCGGGTAGATGAAGTCGATGCCCATCTCGCGCATGCGCTGGTTCACATGCGGATTGTGGATGATCTCCCCGACCAGGTACACCCGCTTGCCGGGGAACTTGCGCACGGTCTCGTAGGCGTAGTCTATGGCCCGGTCGACGCCGTAACAGAAGCCGAATACCTCCGCCAGACGGACCGTGATGTCGTCGAAGACATCGGTGTATCCGCGAGCCCGGATACGATCCACCAGCTGCGAGTGGTACTCGGCGTCGATGATGGGCTGGACCTGTTTCTTCAGCCCGAAGCCCCTCCGAAAGTACGTTTGCTCCATTGACCCATCCAACAAGCGCTGCAAAGAGCGGGCGCCGCGGCCTCCCCCATTATTGGGCGGACGCCCCGGCCAAATTCAATCCGTACACAATTGAGTGAAGATATACACCTGTCAGCACCGAGTCGACAAGGGCGACCGCCGCCGACACCTGCCGGAGTCCGGCACAGACAGTCTGAGGCGACTCCTACGCCGAGGCCGGTTCCGTCATCACGGTGCCCACGTCGGCGCGCCCACGCGCCTTTGCCCGCCGCCGCGCAAGCCAGCGCTGGTGGATCGAGCTCAGCGCCGGCACCAGGAACATCAGCAGGACCGTGGTGAAGAGGATGCCGCAGCCGACCGACGCGGAGAAGGGCACGAAGAACTGGGCCTGAATGGCGTCTTCGAGGATGAGCGGCGTGAAGCCCAGGAAGGTGGTCAGCGACGTCAGCATGATCGGACGGAAGCGCCCCTTGGCACCCTCGATGATCGCTTCTCGCGGCGGGAGGCCTTCCTCGAGTTCCTGATCGATGAAGTCGATCATGACCAGGGAGTCGTTCACCACCACCCCGGCCAGGCCGAACACCCCGATAAAGGACTCGGAGCTGAGTGCGACGCCCAGGACCCAGTGACCCGGAATCACGCCGATCAACCCGAACGGGATGATGGCCATGATGATGAACGGCTTGGTGTAGGAACGCAGCGGAATCGCGAGGAGCGCGAAGATCAGGATCATGGCGATCCCGAAGCCGGGCCCCAGCGCGTTCATGGATTCCAGCTGCTGCTGCTGTTCGCCTCCGAAGGTGTAGGTCAGCTCCGGATCCTCGGCGACGAGCGCCGCGAGGATGTCATCTTCCAGTATGCTGTTGGCGCGCCCGCCGGATATCACCGCCGGGTCCACATCCGCAGTGACCCTGACGATACGCTGGCCGTCCTGGCGATGGATGGCGGGCGGCGACATGCCCGAGCTCAGTTCGGCAACCCGGCTCACCGGGACCTCGGCGCCGCCGGCCGTCCGCACCAGCGAGCTCTCGATGTCGGTGATCGAGTTGCGCTGTTCCTCGGGCAGCCGCACGTACACCCGGACCTCTTCGCGGCCCCGCTGTACGCGCAGGGCTTCAGCGCCGAAGAACGCGGACCGCGTCTGCCAGGCGAGGTCCTCAAGGGTGAGGCCGAGGGTTCGCGCTTCGGGCAACAGTCCCAGCCGGACCTCGGGGATGCCGGGCGTGTGATCGGAGCGTATGTCGTGGACGCCTGCCACTTCGCGGAGGTCATTGACGACTGATGTCGCGATCCCCGGGAGGCGCTCGGGGTCCGGATGGGCCAGAACAGCCTCGACGGGGTTGCCCAGGTCGTAGATGGTGCCGCTGATGGTGATCCCGCGGACATGGGGCGGAATGCCCACCTCCTCGCGCCATGCCTGCGCGATGTCTCCAGTGGGAATCTGCCGGTGCTGCGCGTCCAGGAGCTTGAATGCGATTGTGGCGACGTTGGGCTCCGGATTCAGGTTGAGGTTCGGACTGAGTCCCCCTCCCTCGACCCGCGGCCGCTGGCCGACGGTAATCGTGACACCCGACAGCAGAGGCGGCGCGTCGGCGGGCCTGTCTGCGGAGATGCGCTCGATGACCCGGTGGCCGGCCGCCTCCAGCTCGCGCGCCACCTCGTAGGTCCGCTCGGCCGTCGTCCCGTCCGGCATCTCCAGGGTGGCCGTTGCGAAATCGCCTTCGACCTCCGTGGCGAAGGTGAATGAAACGATGCCCGCCGGCAGCAGGGCAAAGCAGAAAATGAGCAGGGCGACGGCTGACGAGAGCGTCACTCCGGGCCGATCCGTCGCGAAACTCACGCCGCGGTGCAGCGGACCCTGCACGAACCTGCGCAGCTGCCGATCGACCTGGCCCTGAATCCGGGCTACGAATCGCTCCGGGCGCGTTCGGGGCGCCCAGTCCGGTCCGTGGAGGTGGTGGGAAAGGTGGTTCGGCAGCACCAGCAGCGATTCGATCAACGAAATCACCAGCATCGCGATGACGATGGTCGGCAGCGCCTTCCAGATCTCTCCGATCCCTCCGGGAATGAAGAGCAGGGGAGAGAACGCGGCGATGGTGGTCAGTACCGCGAAGATCAGGGGCACCTTGATTCGCCGCGCCCCGCGGATCGCCGCGACGACGCCCGGCGTGCCCCGCATTCGCTCCAGATGGATGTATTCGGAGACGACGATCGCGTCGTCCACTACGATTCCGATGGCGAGCACGAACGAGAAGAGGGAGACTGCGTGGATGGCGAGATCGAACACCATCATGGCGGTCAGGGCGCCGATGCCGGAAACCCCGAGGCCGACCGCTACCCAGAAGGCGAGCCGGAGCTCGAGAAACAGCCCCAGCGCGAGCAGCACCAGCAACAGCCCCAGAAGACCGTTCTTCATGAGGATCGCGGCGCGCTCCTCGAAGGCATCGGATTCATCGTTCCAGATGGTGACGCCCACGCCGTCCGGAAGTGACGGCGCGACCTCGTCCGCGACGTGCTCCCGAACGGCGCGCGCCACATTCATCACCTTCTCGCCCTCGGCCCTGGAGACTTCGACGAAGGCGGCCGGCAGACCGTCGTGCCGGACGATCAGGCCCAGGTCCTGGAAGCCGTCGCGCACCTCGGCGATGTCACCCAGGCGGACGACCGTGCCGTCCCCGCGGCTCAGCAGGACGATCTCCTCGAAGTCCTGCTGATCGTAGCTCTGCCCCAGCGTGCGTACCCGCACCTGTGACTGCTCGGTGTCGATGCTGCCGGCGGACAGGTCCAGCGAACTGCGGCGAATCGTGTTGGCGACATCCGACAGCGTGAGCCCCAGCGCCCTGAGCCGCTGCAGCGGCACTTCGATCGAGATTTCGTAGCGGCGTATGCCGCTCGTCTCCACCTGCGAGACGGAAGGCAGCGCGGCGAGCTCATCCTCGATCCGGTAGGCCAGCTCCTTCAGCGTCCGCTCGGGGACATCGCCGTAGACGACCAGGCGCATGATGCTCTGCGCGTTGGTCATCTCCCTGATCTGGGGCCGCTCGGCCTCGCCCGGGAACGTCTGGATCCGGCCCACCGCCGCTTCGACCTCGGCCAGGGCATCGTTCATGTCCGTGCCCGACCGCATTTCCACCCTGACCGACGCCATGCCGGGGGCCGCCACGGACTTCACCGCCTTCACGTCGCCCAGGCCCTCGACCTCGTCCTCGATCTTGGCGACGATGGACTCCTCCACCTCCTCGGGCGTGGCGCCCGGATAGGCGACGGAGACTTCGACCTGGTTGAAGGGCACGGCGGGCCAGGCTTCCAGTTCGAGCCCGAAGAACGAAGCCACGCCCGCGACGATGATGCCGACCATCAGCAGATTGGCGGCCACGCTGTTGCTCGCCATGTAGGCGATGGGTCCCCCGGGCTCGCCGTGATTCCTTCCGTTCGAAGTCATTGTGCCGGTTCAGCCTCGGTCGGAACGGGGATCATCGTTTTCAGGATGCGACAGCCAGGCACTGGTAGGATACTAAACGGGCGTGAGTAATGCACCCCGCGAAACGGGGACCGCGCGGGATCACGCGACTCCGCCAAAACCGAGGGCGGCCGCCACCTCCGCTTGCCTCCGGTCGAGCGTCACAAACGCGATCGCAGCGGGCTCCGGCGCAGCGTACAGGGCGGTGGCGATGTGCCAGAGGTCGGCGCCGCGAAGGTGGCCGGCCTGCAAGGCGGACTCGATTTCGCTCGTAAGGGGCCGGTGGGGATGCACCCAGCCGAGGCGGGCGAGGAGGTGGGCGGGCACCGCTCGTTGCTCGCGCCGGCAGGCGGCCCGGAGTTCCGCTTCCAGCAGGTTCGAGGATACCAGCCGCGAGAAACGCGTCAGGCTCTCCGCAAGCTCAACCGCGTCCTCTTCGGCGAAGGCGATTGCTACGATCGCGGACGTGTCGACGTACGCGACGCTCATTCCTCACGCTCTGCGAGGAATCTGGCCAACCCGCCGGGGTTTGGAGGACCCGGGACGATTGGACTCCGCGGATCGTGCGCCGGGGTCAGGAGGCCGCGCTTTTCGAGGTCGGCGAAATGCTCCTCGACGCTCCTGGCCTCGGGTGCCAGGGGACGGATTTCCGCCACGGGGTTGCCGCGGTAGGTGACGGTGACCGCCGTCCCCTCGCGGACGAGGCGGAGTACTTCCGAAAAGCGCGCCTTGGCCTCGTAGGTGGAATAGGTAGGGTTCATGTTCTCAATCTAACTAGTCAGACCAGTCCGGCAACGGGTGATGGCGGACCTCATCGGCAGATTCCCCTGCTCAGGTGCCCGTGAGATTCTCCCGCACAGGCGACCCTCACATCCGGCCGGCGCGGCGCAGCAATCTCAGGTGAGTGCGGACGTTGTCGTGCTCGAAGTAGGCGTCCTGGAGGTGGCGGTGACCGCTGGAGAGCATCGCGGTGCGGCCGTGCAGCACGCGGTGTCCGGCGCACAGCAGGATGTGCCCGCCCTCCAGGCGGAAGGTGGCCTGGGCGCCGGGGTCGTTCACGCGCCGCGAGAGCTCGTGATAGGCGGCGTAGAAGGCGGTCAGACGGGGCTCCGAGAGGGGAACGGCCTGCATCTGGGCGGTGTTGAAGCGCAGCATCCGGAGTTCGCCGTTGCTATCCAGCTCGACCATGGGATTGACCGCGTAGCACTCGTATTCGTGACTGAAGATGCGGAATGGCACCGGGACCCGGCACAGCACGTCAAACTTGTCGGGGTGATCAGTGCGCAGTTCGCGCAACAGGCCGAAGCCGTCGACGACGGTGGACTCGCCGCCTTCGCATTCGTTCACGAGCATGTGCAGCGCCTGCACGTTCGGCGGCCACGAGTAGCTGGTGAAATCGTTGTGCGGCGCGACCGCCAGGGTCGTGTGGGCGATGTTGTAGCCCTTCGGATCGACCTTGACGTTGTGGATGCGCTCGAAGAGCACCTCGCGGATCGGGCCCAGGCGGGCCGCGAGCTGCTCGGACGAGTCGGGTTCGGTCGGGGCGTCGACGAGCACGCAGACGCCGGTTCGCAGGAACTCCTCGATGAGCTCGGCGGCTGCGCTGTCGCTTGCCAGGAATTGCCGGTAGTCGAACCTCGCGGGCTGGAAGTTGCCGTCCCAGTAGCGCAGGTCGACGGTGGGCAGGGTGAGGAGGCCGCGGAGTTCGGTTGTGGGGTAGTGGGTGTGATGACCGTCGGGCCAGTCGATGGCGATGGCCTCGTCGGCGGATCCGGGGTGCTCGATGCTGACCCGGCGCGGCCCAAGGTCGCCGGGGACGCTGTAGAGGTGGAAGCGCTTCTCGGTGGTCTGCACGACGCGGCATTCGCTGCAGCCGCAGTTGTCGCGCAGCCAGAGGTAGGGAAGGACGGTCCGCTCGCCGTCGCTCCAGACGGCGGACATGGTGTTGGCGTTCTGGGTGACGCTGCTGATCGAATGATGCATGGCCGATCCCCTCCGTCAGGGTACGATAGTCGTCCGCGGGACAGATCCGCTCGTCTTCAAATGCAGTCTGACCCGGAGGGGGCGCGCTTGACAATGCCCCTCGCCTTCGGAAGAGTGACAGCATGCAAGGCAAGGCAACGAGCGTCCCCACGGTCAGCTTCACCGCAATGGCGGACGGCACCCGCGAGGACTACGAGCTGCTCGACCGCTTCGAGGACGAGTTCGCCGCCGGCACCGCCGACCGCGTGCTGGCCCACCTCCGCGAACTGGCGGATTCGGTCGCCGGCTACCAGGTCGACCGGCTCGAGCACTCGCTGCAGAGCGCCACCCGCGCCTATCGCGACGGCGCGGACGAGGAGATGGTGGTGGCGGCGCTCCTCCACGACGTCGACGACCTGCTGGCGCCGCACAGCCATGGCGAGCTCGCCGCGCTGCTTCTGCGCCCCTACGTCACCGAGCGCACGTACTGGATCGTCAGGCACCACGGCCTCTTCCAGTTCTTCTACTACGCCCACCACCTCGGCGGCGACCGCCACGCGCGCGACAGGTTCCGCGACCATCCCTGGTACCAGGACGCCGTGGACTTCTGCCACCGCTGGGACCAGTGCGCCTTCGATCCGGGCTACGACACGCTGCCGCTGGAGTTCTTCGAGCCGATGGTGCGGCGGGTGTTCGCGCGCGAGCCGTACAGTCTGGCGCCGCGGGGGGATTGAGCGGGCACGCAACGCGGAGGAATCGCTGACGGTGGCGGCCGAGGCCGGATACGGACCCGTGTAACAACGTCATATATGACATAATAGATCCTTATTTCTGACTAACACGCCATATTTGACGTTATCGACAGATCCTTCCATCCCGTTTATCTTGATTGGTCCAAAGGAGGAGGGCCGAGCCATGGGAGCGATCGTCGCCACAAGCCGGACGCCGGAAGTGCTTCGTGAAGTGGGCGCGCGGCTGAAGGCACTGCGCCTTCAACAAAACCGGCGGGTCGAGGACCTCGCTGCCGACTCCGGAGTGAGTCCCCGCACAATCAACCGTCTCGAAGCCGGGCATAGCGTCGGAACCGAGAATCTGGTGCGGGTGATGCGTGCGTTGGGACGGCTGCAGGCATTCGAGGCGTTCGTCCCCGTGCCCGAAATGTCGCCCTACGATGTCGAAAAGTTGCGTGGCAGGATAAGGCGCCGCGCGTCGAGGAGGGGTCGTGAGTGGTGATTTGAGGGTCCGGGTCGGGATCTGGGGCCGTGAGGCCGGCATGCTCCGCGAGGGACCGGATGGGCGAATCACCTTCGAATACAACCCCGCGTTCCGGGCCTCGGGACTCGAAATCTCACCGATCCATCTGCCGACGGCTCGCCAGGGCCCGGCCTCGTTCCCCGAGCTGGCACGCAAGCCGGCGTTTCTGGGCCTGCCCGGCGTCTTTGCCGATGCACTGCCCGACCAGTTCGGAAACGCGGTCATCCGCCGGTACTTCGAAGAGCAAGGACGCCCGGACGCCGCACTGTCACCTCTCCAGCGGCTCCTGTACATCGGCGACCGCGCCATGGGGGCGCTGGAGTTCCACCCTCCTCTCGACCCCGGCCCGGGCACCGACGAGGCGCTGGAGGTCAGGCACCTGGTCGACCAGGCCCGCCGGGTGATCGAGGGAGACGTGTCGGCTGCGGTGCCGGAGATCATGCAGGTCGGCGGCAGCGCCGGGGGCGCGCGGCCCAAGGCGCTGATTCTGTGGGACCGCGCCGGCAACCGGGTACGATCCGGGTTCGCGCGCCCCGAACCCGGCGAGGAACCGTGGCTCGTCAAGTTCGATGGTGTGACCAGCGAAGCGGCAGGTCAGGGGATGCGCGCCGCCCGCAACCCGGGTCCCTGGGGGCGCATCGAGTACGCCTACTCATGCATGGCCTGCGACGCCGGGATCGAGATTCCGGAGACACATCTTCTCCGCGACGGAGATCTTGCGCACTTCATGGTCCGGCGATTCGACCGGTCGCCCGCCAAGGGCACGGATCCCCCGCGCCGGTTGCATTTTCACAGCCTGGGCGGCCTGCAGCACATCGATTTCAACGACCAGTACGTCTTCAGCTACGAGGGATGGTTCGACACGATGCGCGCCATCGGCCTCGGGCAGCGCTCGGTGAACGAGGCGTTTCGCCGCATGGTCTTCGCCGTGGCCACGGTCAACTTCGACGATCACGTCAAGAACTTCGGGTTCCTGATGAATCCGGCCGGCAGATGGCGTCTCGCTCCCGCGTACGACGTCACGTATGCGGAAAACGATGCGTGGACACGCCAACACCAGATGTCGGTGAACAGGAATTTCCGGGGGATCACGCGGCGCGACCTGCTCGAGGTGGGGGAAATGTTCGATGTTCCCCGGGGCGGCCGGGAGATCGTCGGGGAAGTGGCGGAGGCCGTCGCGGCGTGGCGGCGGCATGCTGGGGCGGCGGGAGTGCCGGATGAGATGGTGGAATGGGTGGGTGGGCGTTTGCGGACGGTGGCGGGGCGACTGTGAAATCCGCACAGCCGGGCCGGATTCCGCACCTGGTGGCGGACGGATTGCCCTGATCGGGTGGACGCGCCGCGGTGATATTATTATGATAGCGAAACGCTATCACCGCACGCCGACGGAGGTGGAAGGATGCCCGACCTGGCCATTCGGGGAGTCCCGGACGATCTGCACCGCGAACTCAAGGCGGCAGCCGAGAGAAACCACCGCAGCCTCAACGGCGAGATCGTCTCGAGGCTCACCGCCTCGATCCGCCCCGAGGCGATCGATCCCGTGGCGCTCCTGGACCGCATTCAGCGCCGCTACCGCACCCTGGGCCCCATCGACCTGGACAACCTGAGGCGGCGCGGACTTTGATCGTCGTCGACACGGGCGTCATGCTGCGCCTGGTCGTCGGCGGACGCGCCGGCGCCGACGCGGCCCGCCTCTTCCGGCAGGACCCGGAGTGGGCCGCCCCCGCGAGCCTGATCACCGAACTGCGCACCGTGCTCCTCGGCCTGGTGCGGGACCGCTCGATCACGGCCGACCAGGCCAAGGCCATGTGCGACGATGTGGCCGTCGTGCTGGGGCCGCGGATCGTCACCGTGCCGTCGCACCGGGTGGTGGACACGGCAGTGGGTTGCGGGCTGACGGCGGCCGAGGCGGAGTGCGTGGTGGCCGCGCGGGAGCTGGGCGTGAAGCTCGCGACGGGCGACCGGGGGGTGCTGCGGGGGGCGGGGGAGGACGGGGTCTGGGTGGTGTGAGGCATTGGCTGGGCAGCGCGGCCGGCATTACTCCGCGAAGTGGTACGTGATCTCGTCGAAGCGGTCGCGGGGGAACGAGAACACGAGGCACAGCGGCTCGGGACCGGTGCATCGGAGCGCGTGCGTGGCGCCTGACGGGATATGGATTGCGCACCCGGGTCCTATCGGTGCCGACTGATCGTTGATGTCCACTTTCCCCCGGCCGCTGACGACGTAGTAGGTCTCCTCGGATTCGTGGCAGTGGGGCAGGAAGTGCTCGCCGGGCGCCAGTTGCGCGATCCCCGTCACCAGCCCGGTGTCGATGCGAGTATCCCAGTGTATCAACCACACTGACGGAACATCCGATGCCCTTCCAATTGTAGTCGTCGGTGCGCGCTTCGCGCATTTTGATCGTCGCACGCGGCAAGGTTAGCTTTGGTGCCCGTTCCCCGAAGTTCCCCCAGGAGATGCAATGGTCCCCATTCTCGCGCTGCAGGCTGTGGCCGGAGTGAGGTTGTGATGGACAACGTCCGACATTCACGCTGGCGCGGGGCGCTTCTCTGGGTGGGCGCGTTCCTGATCATGGCGGGGGCCGCGATCTACCAGCGCCGCACCGGTCCTACCTATCCGCTGCGCGGCGAGGTCGTCGTGGGAGCCGATGCGTACCGCTACGAGCTGGTGCGCAGCCAGGAGACCATCGAGCCCGCGCGCGTTGCGTTGCCTCGGCCGGGCGCGAGCGCCACCGGCACGGTGACCTACCGGCGCTACCCCACCAGCGACGACTTCACCACGGTGGAGATGGCGATGGAGGAGGGGGAGGACGGACCGGAGCTGGCGGCGTACCTCCCCATCCAGCCCGCGGCCGGAAAGATGGAGTACTACCTGGAGCTCGGGACGGCGGACGGCGGCGTCCGCATCCCCGCCGAGCAGGGCGGGGACGCCAACATCATCCTGCGCTACAAGGACCCGGTGCCGGCCCCGCTCCTCATCTCGCATGTCATCGCGATGTTCTTCACCGTGCTGATCGGGATGCGGACCGGCCTGGGCGCGCTGTTCGCGCCGGGCAACCTGCGCGCGCTGGTCTGGGTGACCCTGATCGGGATGACGATGGGCGGCCTGGTACTCGGCCCCTTCGTCCAGAACTACGCCTTCGGCGAGTACTGGACCGGCTTCCCCTGGGGCTACGACCTGACGGACAACAAGCTGCTCATCATGTGGGTGGTGTGGGTGTTCGCGGCGCTTGCGCTGGGCATGAAACCGAAGCGGAAGGCCGGGCCGGGTCGCGTGACCGTGGGCGTCGCCGCGCTCGTCATGACGGTCGTGTACCTCATCCCGCACAGCATGCGCGGCAGCGAGCTGGACTTCGCGGCGGTAGACGCGGGCGTGCCCGCCGAGGAGGCCGTCGGCACCGGCCGCAACTAGGCAGTCCGTTGGACAAACTCATCCACGGACTGCCAGCCCGGGTTCCATCGTGAGCGCGGGGCACCTCCATCTGCTGACCGTGCACCTGCCGGTTGTCCTCTGTCCTCTCGCGCTGGTGCTCTTCCTCTTTGCCCGCCTGCGCTACGACACGCCCGCCGCCCGCATCGCCCGCTGGCTCCTTGTGGCTTCCGCGGTCGTGGGCGTGCCCGCGTATTTCTCCGGCCCGCCCGCCTTCGAGTCGATGGAGAGCGAGCTGGCCCCGATGCGCGACCTGGTGGAGTTGCACGCGGTTCTGGGCAGGGCGGCCTTCTTCGGTCTCGTGCTGCTGGCACTCACCGCCCTCCAGACGTCGCTGAAGGAGATGCAGGAGGAGCCGGTGCCCGGCTGGCTGCACGGCATCGTGGTGGTTGGCACGCTCCTTCTCAGCTACGTCCTGGCCTGGACGGGGCACCTCGGGGGCGCCATACGCCGTCCGGAGTTGGGAGATGCGCTCTCATGGCTCTTTCCCCGCTGGTGAGCCCATGCCCCGGCGCCGACGATGACGATGTCGAATGACCGGGCCCCTTCGTCATCGGCCTACCCGAAGCGTTTCGAGTCCGCCGAGGCGTAACGCGCCATCATGCGGTCGAGCCCGGCCGTCGCCTCCAGCGTCTCCACCACCTCCGGCAGTCGCTTCCCCGGAATGACGCATGTCATTTCCTCGGAGCGCATGCCGGTGCGCGAGCGGCTGAGGGCGCACCCGACGCTGGCCGCCACCATGTTCCGGTCCTTGGCCATGGCCACGATGTGGCACTGCGGCTTGCCCTCGATCGGCATCTCCGGGAAGGCGTTCTTCAGCGTCATCAGCCCGAGGCCGTGGATGCGCAGCAGCACGACGTCCGGGGCCGTGTGGCGCTCGGCAAGCGGTCCGTACACCACCGACTCCGGCCGCTCGGCGACGTGCGGCAGGGCCATCACCGCCGCCTGGTCGACCCAGCCGGCCTCGAGAACCGCTCCAACGTCGTCCTTCGTCGCCGCTTCCTCCAGCGTGATGAAGCCGTGTGTGTAGCTGCCCACGCTGCAGTTGGCGTGGTCCGCCGCGACGGTGGCGAAAGTGTCGCTGACGCCATGGATCCAGAACACGCATCCGGCCGGAACCTGCCCGGTTCGACCGTGCTCGTTGGGTGGCGGGTAGCTCCCCTCGACGCGAGCTGCGGACGGCGTCTCGCCGGGGCCATGGAACGATATCGCCAGCGGCGGCGCGAGCGGCTTGAGCGCAGCGACGAGGCGTTCGTTGAGCGATTGCCAGTCCCGTGTGTCTCCGTTCCCTGTCGTCATTTCATGTCCCCTTGCGGTTCAGCAGGTGGTGAGTCGTGCACGGGTCATCCCCGGAGAGGGGATGCGAGTGCTCGACCATAATGATAATGGATTATCAATTACGCCGCTGATGCACGCCGGTAACCGGACGGCGGGGTTTTACGTGGTAGAGGTTGCGCGTTGGCGGGTGCGGCAAGCGGGCGGGCGCCGTCGAGGAGTGACGGGATTCGGGACGAGTGGAAGGGTCGGCGGTTTGTAGCGGGTCGATACTACGCCGTGCGCGGCCCGCGATACAGACGGACGACGGGGGTCATTCGAACAACTCCGCGTGAGTGCCGGCTCGGACGAAATTGATCGAACCGCCTGGCTTCGGCGAATCATCAACCTGATAGATGACAAGGAAATCTCCGCCGACATGGCATTCGCGGTGATTCGCCCATGCGCCTCTCAGCGCGTGGTCCCTCCACTCTGGACCGAGCGGGGCTTCGTTGGCAATCAGGTGGAGCATGACCGCCTTGAGCCGATTCATGTCGTATCGACCCGACCGCGAGAGGCGTTCCCAATCCTTGAGGAAGCCACGGGTAAAGTCCACGCGCCGAGGCGGGCGCGTCCTCTTACTGGCCGCGGACTTCTTCGAGCTCCGCAAACATCTCGTCCGCGCTGGCGAATCGCGTCGTGCCCCGTCTCATCATCTCCTCCGACTCGGCCATCGCCCTTTGGGTCTCGGCATTCGGCACCTTGAGTTCGAGAGGGAAGGCCTGATCGACCGCGATTCGGTGGAAAAACAAGCGCACGGCCTCTGAGGCCGTCAGCCCCATCGCCGCGAGCGCCGCCGTAGCCTTCCGCTTCATCTCTGTGTCCATTCGGACATGGAGCATCGAACTGTGCGTCTTCATCCGAACATCTCCCGTATCGCAATTGCGATATAAGCTGTCATGCTGGTGCGCCCCGGTCAACCCGTGCCAGTCGGGAACGCAGTCCTCCGGGGGACGTCGGCGGTCACCTACCGGAGCCGGCCGGCCGCGGCACTCCCTCACCCGGCAGCGGTGGCGTGTACACCGGATCCCGGCGCGCGCGGGTGGCCTGCTCGAAGGCGTATCCGAGCGCGAACAGCCGGGGTTCGCTGAAGGCCCGGCCGAGGAAGGAGATCCCGACGGGCAGACCCGTGGGAGTGAACCCCGCCGGCACGATGAGATCGGGTACGCCTGCCAGGCTCGCGATGTGGGTGCCCAGCATGCCGGCGAAGTGATCGGCCTCGGAACGCAGGACGGGAGGGTTGGCCGAGGGAGGATAGACGATGGCGTCGAGGTCCCGGGCGTCCATCATCCCGTGCACGATCGTCCGGACCATCGGGAAGCCGTGCTCCCGCATCGCCACGTACTCGAAGCCGGTCAGCTCGCCGCTGGCCTCCTCGTCCCTGAAGATGTTCCAGCGGACCGGGTTCGGGCGTGATCCGTCCGGCATGGGCGCCACGATCTCGTCCGATCTCGCGATCATCTCCCGCAGCGTTTTCGGATACCCGGGCGCGAGGGTGGCGAGATAGTCCTCGATCTGGGACCGGAACTCCGGATAGCGCACGGTCGTGTACCAGTCGCCCTTAACCGCCAGGAGCCACGGCGGATAGTGCACGTCGACGATGGTCGCTCCCTGGGCGCGCATGGTCGCGAGCGCCGTCTCGACGATCCAGGTCACGGATTCGTCGTCGCCCACCAGGTCGCGCGCGATCCCGATGCGGGCGCCCTCGAGCGCGCCGGCGTCCAGGAACTGCGTGTAGTCGGTCTCGAAGCGGCCCTCGCTCTTGCGGGTTGTGGGATCCGCGGGATCGACGCCGGTCATGACCCCGAGCATCGCCGCGACATCGTACACGTGGCGCCCCATCGGGCCGCCCATGTCGAGCGTGATCGACAGCGGAATGATCCCGTCGTGACTCAGCAGCCCGTGCGTCGGACGGAGCGCGACGATGCCGTTGTCCGTAGCGGGCCCCCGGATGGAGCCGCCGGTGTCGGTGCCCACGCCCAGCTGGGCCATGGACGCGGCGACGGCGATGCCGGCCCCCGTCGATGATCCCGAAGGCGTATGCGCGGGGTCGTGGGGGTTCTTGGGGAAGAAATCGCCCACCGAGCTGAGGATGCCGCCGGAGGCAAGCTCGCTCAACGCGGTCTTGGCCAGCATGATCGCACCGGCGTCGCGCAGCTTCTTCACGATGAAGGCGTCGTCAGGGGGGATCGAGCCCGCGAGAAGGGCCGATCCGCCCGTGGTGGGCATGTCCCCCGTATCGACGTTGTCCTTCAGGACCACGGGGATGCCGTGCAGCAGGGACCGCGGACCGCTGCGCCGCCGCTCTTCATCGAGCTCCCGCGCCCGCTCAAGGGCGTTCTCGTTCACCCAGAGCATGGCGTGGAGTTCGGGGCCGGCCCGATCGTAGGCCTCGATTCGCGCCAGGCTCATCTCGACGAGGCGCTCAGAGGTGAGTTGGCCGGTATTGAAGGCCGCGTTGAGGTCTTCGATGGTGGCCTGTCCGAGGCCGGTTGGGTGTGGGGGTGGCTGGGCCGGGATCGGCGCGGGGCTGAAGGCCAGGAGGAGGAGCAGGGTTGCCAGCAGGCGGAGGGGCCGCGTGGGGCGGTGGGGGAGGGTGGGGGTGGGGGTGGGGGTGAGCATCGTTTGGGTTTCTTGGGTCATGGGCGGCCAGGTCACGCAACGGAGGTTCCGAGGGCTCTCGGACCCGGGCGGTTCAACTTAACAGCTCAGACCTGGGCAGGGATGTAAAGCCGAGTTTACAAAATGGAAACTGCGGTTGTCATATCAGTCATCTCGCGCGCGTGCCAGCAGTTCCGCGCCCGTCTCGCGTTCGATGATGCGGTCTGCTATGCGCGCGATCCGCTCTGGATCGGCAATCCCTTCCATTAACTGCGACAGGCGCTCGGCCGTCTCTGCTCCGAACTTGAGCCTCGCCTGCCGACACAGTGTGGCGCGGCCCTCCATACGCCCTCGTCCGAGCCCTTCGCGACGCGCCTGCTCCTTCAGTTCCTCCACCCCTGCATAGATCATCTCCGCCTCCTTCAGCGACTTCACCTCTTCGAGCACCTCTTCTCGGATCCCCCACGATTCGGCCGCGCCCAGCACCCATTCCCGAAACGCCTCGCGCAACCTCGCGTGCTCCGCCCCGGGATACCGCTCCAGCACCCGCCGAACTACGCGCGACACGTTATGGAACGAGGGGTCCAGCTCGAGGCTCGCAATCCACGACACCACGTTCCCCTTCGGTAGAGAGTGACGCGCACGCTCGCGCAGGTCAAGGACCTCGTGGCGCAGCCTTGGCTGGCGTGCGGCGAGCCACCCGTGCGCCGCCTCGATCAGCTCGGAGATGTCCTGTGGGGCCGTCCAGCGGGCCTGCCCGTTGTAGATGGTCACCGCGAGCGTGGGCGGCAACCGGCCTCCGGGAGCCAACTCTTCGCTATGAGGCCTGGCGGCGGTCAGCCCGTGGTAGGCGGCGCCGACGTAGTGGTGGATGCGCACCGCCATGTAGCGGTCGACTGCCGACTGGAACTCGATCGCGAGGAGCAGATGCCTGCGGCTTCCGCGGAAGTGGATCTTCCAAACGAGATCGGCGTGGGAACGGACCAGCCCAGCCGCGATCCGTTCGTTCGCGAGGATTTCGACTCTCTTGAAGTCGAGTTCGTCGGCCAGGCCGGCGTCGAGGAAGTGCCGGATCAACTGGTTGACGGCCAGGGGAATGGAGAACAGCAACTTGTAGGACTGGTCGTGTCGTCGGGACACCGGGGAGCTCGTGGCGCGAGGCAGGCTTGGGGGGACTGGGGGCTCCCGGATCCCGCTGTGGAGCCGGGGAAATGCCCACTGCGGATAAGGGTCGCTCAGGAGACGGGGCGGTTCCATGGCTGTTTGGGACTATGTTCCAGAGCTTCGGCAGCCGCCCAGCGCCGGCGGGCTTGCTGCCGCGACACCAGCGCGCCGAAGCCGAGGCGATGCATCGCCAGTGCCGACCGCACGTGCAACGTGTCGCCCCGCAGGAGCCGTCTCATAGGCCCCATCGGCGAACGGCATCGCTGTCGCATTGGCTCGAACCAGGGTCAGCCCTCTTCGCACCCTGGCGTATTCCATCATCCTGGCGCTCAGATCGATGCCGTCGCACCGCAGCCCCTGACGCCGCAGCTCCTCGACAATCAGCCCCTGCCCGGCACCGACGACCAGGACGGGCTGGCGGATGTCGCCGAGGATCAGACGCACGCTCGACACGTCCAGGTAGTTGTTCTCGACGAGCCGATGATGCGGGGCCAGCGTGTCCCACTGTCGCGAACAAAGTCGTCGCCGTCGCTACCCGATCACGTTGCCCGCACCCATTCGACCAACTCCTCCACCGTCTCGAATTCGAACACCTTGGCGGCGATCGCGGCCATCCGGTCCGAGCCGGAAACCCCGGTGAGCACCGGGACAAGGTTATCGGCGGCTCCGGAACCGAACCTGCCAGCGACCATTCGGAGGACCAGCTCACGTTCCCCCTTCTCCTGCCGCTGCTGGTTCAACGCCTCGCCCCACTCTCGCGACCGCTCGATCAACGTCGTCATCTCGCCTTCCTCCTCATTGCTGAGCATGAATTCCAGATCGCTCCCAGTCAAGCCGACCTGCTGCGCCAACACCAGCGCGTCAGGATGCGGACAACGTAGTCCATCATCCGCAACGCCATCCGCCGATCGATGGTGGACTGGAACTCGAGCAGGATCAGCAGGTAGAGCCATCCCCCTTCATTGGTGGCGACCCTCCAAAGCATGTCGGTGTGCCGTTGGCCCAGCCTTTCTGTCACGAAGCCTTGGCGTCTCCTGCGGGGCATCGCGAGATCAGCGTATCCCTTCCGGCAGCCGCCTCACCACCACCGTCTGCACACCCAGTTCGTCCGTTTCGACGAACGCGGTCAGCCCGCCGGGACCGAAGGCACCCGGCATCGGCATCGCGTCCGCCGCGAAGGTGCCCAGGTAGCGTCCGTCCGGGGAGAGGAGATCGATGGGGCCATCGCTCACCGGCTCTTCGCCACGACGCTGGACCCAGATATGACCCTCCCAGCTTGTACGCAGCGCTCGAACAACGGGAACCACAGAGTGGAACTCCATCGACTCGGTCGATGCCCGCATCGCATCGGCCATGCCGCTCATCATGGCGCCCCTTTGGCCACCGGACCTGCCCGCTCCCAGCGGATCGCCTTCCAGTCCCCTGAGGCGTCGCTCCCTCTCCTCCCGGCGGATGCGGTCCGTCACAGGCTCGGGCACAAAAGGCCTTGTCAGAACGCGTTCCAGCGTGCCGTCGGCGCCCGCCACCTTGATCGCATAGTCGGACGAATCGGTGTAGGCCACGGCGCCCCCTGGCAGTGCGCCCGCGATCAGCGGGGGTACGAATCCCGTTGCGTCTCCCGGTGGCAGCCAGGCGTGCACCACCGTGTCCAGGGCGACAACGTCGCCGGTGAGATCCATGCGCAAGACATGTCGGTATTCCGGTTCGGGCAGGGTGCCGTCCGCCCGGCCGCGCAGCATGGCAATGTCGATGATTCGGACTTCCCCGGTTGCGAGCAGACCCTCTCCACGCCGATTCACGTCCAGGCGCGGCATGAAGATCATCGCGCGGTCCCGCATGCGCACTGTCCGCTCGAATTCGCCGTCGGGCCCGAACAGGCTGAACCTCTGATCGAAGGCCGCGACGCGCCCGTCGGACAGCACGGCAATCCGGATTGACGTGGTGTTGTGTTGATCGAATTCTCCGGGACCCCCGCCGACGCCTCCCAGCTCGCGGACGAATCCTCCCTCCGGGTTCACGACGACGATCCGTGCGCCTTGCGTATCCACGACATACAGATTGCCGACCCGGTCGAATGTCAGGTCGAATACGATTCCGAAAGCCTCCCAGTCCTCACCGGTAACGGCCCCCACGCGGTACACCTCCTCGAAGTCCGCGTCGAGGAAGCGGTCCTCCGCGGGCAGCTCGACGATCTGCTGCGCGCCAAGCGGGACCGCAATCAAGAGACGAGCCAACGTGGGAACCATTCCTGCGGCGACAATCGTCGGGCATCTCATGACGCGTCTTCTCCTTTGCTGAGCGGAACATCGCCATGACCGGCGGGGACAATCGACCGGGTTCGACTGCTCACCCGCATGTGTGGTCCACCAGCGGGTAGACACCACGCGAATCGCCGACGGTTGCTTGCTGCGACACCCGTACCAGATGGCAGCTGCCCGATGGCTGCCAGTCCTCGATTCGTATGGGCAGGCTGTGCCCTCCCTGTCAAGGCCCCTCGGCGGGTGGCTCGCGGTAGAAGTCGATCCGGCAGCGCAACGAGCCCTCGAGGGCCACCCTGTGAGGCAGGCCGGGGTGGATCGTGACGAGGTCCGGTGCCGAGATCAGCTGCTCCTCATCGGTGTCGAGGTTCACGAAGCGGAGGCTGCCTTCGAGGACGTTCAGGACCGCCCAGTGGCCGGATGCCAGGGTGTGTTCGGCTTGGAGGGCGTCGGGTAGGGTGTCCTGGGTGAAGACGGGGGAGGAGGCGGAGGGGATGAGGGCGTCGGGTAGGTGGTCGTTCATGGGAGTGGGGGATTCGAGGTCGATGGGTGATCATGCGCTTGGCGGCACCCACATGGCGCGACCGTTCCGGTCGCACAGCCATGCGCCGCGCCCGACCTCTGCAGCGCGGTATACCGCAGCGTCCAGACTGTAGTAGTAGTCGCCCTCGCCGCACATCGGTAGGCCGAGCGCACGTCGGCTTGGACAGGGCGGTGGCGGCGCCAGCCGATCGCGCTTGCCGCTGGAGCTGACCCCAGAGGGTGGCTGGGAGGGTGTCCTCGGCGAAGGTGGGGAAAGTGCCGCCTGGCACGAGTCCCTCGGGTAGCCGGTTGGTCATGGGGTCTGGAAGGATGTAAAGGCTGGGCTACAATATGTAAGCTGCAATTGACCAATCAAGCCGGGCCCCCGCCCGGAGCGAGTCGATCGATGATTCCGACAAGGAGAATCCTGGCCCTCGGCGCTCTGGCCGTTCTGGGATGCGCGGAGGCTGATCAGTCGTCCGATGTGGCGGAGCACCAGGCCGAAATGGCGGACCGCCGGGCCGAAGTGGCGGCCGCGGGTGCGCAGGTGATGCCCTTTGATCTCGACGCGACCACCCATTTCTTCGAGAAGACGGAGTTCGGCGGCATTCAGGAGGTCGTGGCGGACTCCGTGGATCCGCATCAGGTTGCGCTCATTCGGGAGCACCTCGAAGAGGAGGCCGAGCGCTTTGCGAGGGGCGACTTCCACGACCCCGCAATGATCCACGGCGAGGACATGGCCGGGCTTCACGAACTGGTCATGGGGCATGAGAGACTTGCGATCGAATACGGAGAGATCGAACTCGGTGCCCGGATTGTATACAGGGCCGAGGAGCCGGCGCTGGTATCGGCGATCCATGACTGGTTCGACGCGCAGCTGCGGGACCACGGCGATCATGCGAGCGGGCGGCGCTGATGGGGTTCCAGCCCTGCGCGCCGGCCAGCACTTCGTGACGGAAAAGGTCAGGAGCGACCAGATGCGCGAGGTCATCTTTGAAGTGACCGAAGGTCCCGAAGGTGGCTACGACGCCAGGGCGCTGGGCCATAGCGTCTTCACGCAGGGCGATGACTGGGACGACCTGAAGGACATGTTCAGGGACGCCGTACTGTGCCACTTCGGCGACCGGGAGACGCCCAGGGTGATCCGGCTGCACTTCGTAAGGGAAGAGGCCATCGCCGTATGAGGTTGCCGCGAGATCTCTCTGGGCGGGATCTCGCCAAGCGCCTTGAGCGTCAGTACGGCTACCGCGTCACCCGCACGAGGGAAGCCACATGCGGTCGAGGCTATTCGGGTGAGGCCTGCCCGTTTCGATGAACCCCTCCGCCCGCGCCAACCGTCTCCAGCATCTCCTCATGAATCAGACGCCAGTCCTGATCGAGGTTGACCGTCCGCGCCTGAATCCGGAAGCCTTCGAGCCGAATCTTGGCACGTAGCCGCTCGTCGCCCACCTGCGGATACAGGAGAATCCCCTCGTGTTTCGGACCATCGGGAAGGGTAGCTTGGCGGTTCCTCACGTATGCGAGCAGCTGGTAGAGGTTGGCGGAGTGCAGCTTGCCGGTGCCGGAGCCGCGCCCGCGGGCCAGCGCGTCCCTGTAGTACTTCGTGTCCAGGATGATTCGGCGCTCGGGTGATTCGAGGATGACGTCCGCTTCCATGACGGGGATCCGCTTGCGATTCGCAGCGTCATTGGCGTGGGCGTCCGCCCAATGGATCCGGCGGCGGCCTCCCGGATTCACCGAGTAGACGCGCTGCTCTCGTTCGTAGAATCCCGTGACAAAGTCCTCGAAGAGTCTCCACGTGGTGGCCTCGTCGCGGCGGAAGTGGCGGAAGGCGGTACGACCGGTCTTCTCGTCGACCATCGAGCTCCGGTAGAGGAGCCAGCACACCGAGAGCAGGTGATGGTAGACTCGGCGCTGGCCTCCCAGCTGGACCTGGGTGAAGGTGTTCCTTTTCAGCCGCACGCGCGAGACGCCGTTGAGCCTTCGGTACGCGGAGCGCACCTCGCCGCGGATGGATCTGTCCAGTGTGATTCGGGGGCTCAGCAGGTTGCGGAGCGATGTGCGCAGGATGCGGTTTGGGAGGATGTCCACCGACAGCTCCTCGAAATCGCAGGCGGCCCGGGCCCGCGACCGCAATGCCCGCTTCGCCATCTCGCTGACGGCCAGCTTGCCGCGAATGCCTGCGAGGTCCTCCCGCCGTTCCACGTACCCGCGGTCGATGCCGCGGCGGACTAGGTGATTGACGCCGGTGGCCAGCATCTTGCCCAGCAGGTCCCGCACTGTTGATAGGTTGGCCAGGCTGGCGAGCCGCCTGGTGTCCCGCTCCTGGGCGTGCCTCCAAGCGTAGCAGAGGAGGTAGTAGACGTTGAGGATCGGGATCCTGTCCACGATCAGGCGTCGGCTGTGAGTCCGGCCATGGCCTCCTGGACAATCTCCGGTGAATCGAACCAGTACTCGCGGAGAAGCGGGGCGATCTGGGTGTCCACGATGTGCCGGTACCAGTCTTCGGTGGGCTCGTCGCCGTCGTCGGGGACGAAATAGCTGTGGCCGACTTCAAAACCGCGGCCGAGTTCGCGGTCGTCGCGGATCATCTTGTTAAGCGCGTCCATCCGCTTGCAGACGCGGTGGGCCAGGGCGGGGTCGGCGCCCTTTGCCGTGAGGTAGTCCGCGAACGCGTCCCGACCTTGCTTCGTCCCGTAAGCCGGTTCCAGCGTCTCGAAGGCGAACCGCCGGCGCAGCGCGTAGTCGACCAGGGCCAGCGACCGGTCGGCGGTGTTCATCATTCCCAGGATGTGGACGTTCTCGGGGACGTGGAACCGCGTGTCGGAATACGTCAGCGCCACGGCGTAGTCCTCGCTCCGCTTGTCGTGCTCGATCAGCATGAGAAGCTCGCCGAAGATGCGCGACAGGTTGCCGCGGTTGATCTCGTCAATGATGAACACGTGGGGGGTGTCCGGGTTGGCGTGCGCGCGTTCGCAGAAGCGGCGGAAGACACCGGGCTTGAGGGTGAATCCGCCTTTCTCGGTGGGTCTGAAGCCTTCGACGAAGTCCTCGTAGGCGTACGACTGGTGGAACTGGACCATCTCGATGGGGTCGTTGTCCTCGTGGCCGATTAGGCACCAGGCGATGCGGCGCGCGATGAAGGTCTTGCCCGTGCCGGGCGGGCCTTGGAGGATGAGGTTCTTGCGGGATTTGATGGAGGTGAGGAGGCGGTTGAAGTGGGTGGGGGGGAGGAAAAGCTCTTGGTGGGCGTCCTCAAGGGTGTAGGGGGGTTCTGAGGGCTTCGAGTTGTTGAACGACCAGAGGATTTCGACTGGAGTCGTGTCTTTTGTCTCCATGGCCGTGGCCTCCCCGGCGTACTTAAAGGGCTTGCCCTTCGCCGTACGCCAGAAGACATGAATCCGCCGTCCCTGTTCAAGCAGCTCTTGCACGCTCGGCCAGCCGAGGCGGGAGCGCGTCTGATGATACCAGCGCAGACGCTTCCCTTCCCAACGATTGTCGTAATCGTGATCCGTGCTTCCAGCCACACCGACAGTAGCGAAGATGAAGAACTCTCCGTCATGCTTGAGAACGCCGGTGTCCCACTTGCCGCCCTTGGCAGCGGCAGATCGGACGACCATCTGCTGGATCTCCGGACGGGAGTACTCCCTGCCGGGGACGAAACTGGCCAATGAACACTCCCCTCCATGGTGATAAGGACCATCGCGAAGGACGGTAATCTGTCACCACGGAATACCACAAGGACGGTTAGCGTCTGCGATGGTGGACGTATCATCGCGGCGTCTGGTCGTGGCATAAGGGCGTGTTCCAAGGCAGGCCCGACTGAGTGGTTTCTTGGAGGCGCGAACCGAACGGTTGGAAGTTTCAGTTCCTCAGTAGCCCCGCGGGACAGGCAGACCCGGTTCGACCGGGCCGATCAGGTCATCCGCCACGTCCGTCTCGGCCACGTTCCGGCAGATCCAGACTCGGCACTTGGGAAAGTCGTTGTCGAGGCACGGGCGAAACACGAAGATTGCCAGCGCGCCCGTGTTCTCGGGATCCAGCAGCGGGGAGGAAGAGCCGAAACCGGTGATGCGCACCTCGGCGCGTGGTGCACCGAAGAGGCCCTCGCCGGTGTGCGGAACGCCTCGTACCCGGTCCTCACGGACCCTGTGCGAATCGATCTCAATGTCGAATTCGACGCCGGTCGCGCCGGCATCCTCCGCGATCGACGGGAATGCGGGCTTAAGCAGATCTCTGGGAACGCACGGACCGGACCGACGGGCCTGGGTGGCCGAAGTCTCGGTGCCGGAGAGGAATCTGGCGTGCCAGACCCAGTTGGCCCCGATCCACTTAGCGATCCAGTTCCGAAGACGGTCGGTGTCGGTCGGACTGTACTGGTGTTGCGCGGTTTCCATCGCATGGCCTCCGGCTGCGGTCTGCACTAACCTGGTGACTGCTGGCAGGAGCGCAACCGGCTCGCGACTGCGCCTACGCCCGCTACCACCGTCAGCCGGCCAGTGAGAATGTAAAGCGGACACGACACAATGTAATCTACAGTTTACCTCTTTCTCTCAGTGGCGCGTCCGGCCGGCCTCTTCAGCCCGGTTTCGTGGTAGGTGACCGGGACGAGCGCGCCACTTGCATGGCGGACTATACTGTCCTGGCTCCGGTGGGTGTTGCGGGGCGGTCAGAAGGCGCTGATTTCCGTCGAACCTTCAGTGCCCCTGGGCGGGACCGGTTGTGGCGGAAATCACCGCGCGGGCCGGATTGATCAGACAAGCGACCAATGACCGACATCTTCGACCGCAGGAAACGAAGCGAGATCATGTCCCGGATCCGGGACCGCGACACCGAGCCGGAGATGATCGTTCGCAGGATCGCACATGGACTGGGGTTCCGGTTTCGCCTCCAACGGAGGGACCTTCCCGGCTCCCCTGATCTCGTGTTTCCGAGGCATCGGGCCGTCATCATGGTCCACGGGTGTTTCTGGCACCGGCACCCCGGCTGCAAGCACGCCTCGAACCCGAAGACGCGCGTACGGTTTTGGGAGGACAAGTTCGATGCCAATGTGGTCCGGGACCGACGGAATGAGGCAGATCTGCGGGAGATCGGATGGCGCGTGATGGTGATCTGGGAATGTGAGACAAGGGATCGGGAGGCGGTGGCTGAGCGGATCGTGGGATTCCTGGGAGGTGCGAATGGCGGTTAGCGGTAGTTCTCCCGGACCGCGACGCTCCGGACTACCGGATCCACTCCGACTGTTGAGCGGGGATGAAGCCGTTTCCTGCGGGAGTGGTCCCCTGAGGTTGACAAGACCGCTATTCTTCGACGCACCGGTCGTTCCTCCGATCCCTCCAAGAGGACTAGTCGCGCGATGACCGACTCCCTGCCACGGCGGCAGAATGAGATCCGGGAACCAGATCCCTTCGATCAGGCCGGGGAAGCTGTGGTAAGCGCAAGTTTCGTGCATGTGAATACAGTGGACAAGGATGTCCGGTAAGCCCTGGCCCACGGCAATTGATCTCTTCTCGGGCGCGGGCTCGGCGACCGCGGCTCTGAAGACCGCCCATTTCCGAGTTCTCGCCGCAGTCGACAACGATCCGGCAGCCTGCGCCACTTACCGGCTAAACCACCCAGCCGTGCGCGTTTTCGAGCAGGACATCCGCCAGCTCGACCCCGCCCTGTTAGAGCGTGAGTGCCTGCGCGGAGCAGATCTCGACCTTGTTGTCATCTGCGCTCCCTGCCAACCGTTCAGCAGTCAAAACCGTCACCGGCTCGGCGACCGGCGCTCCGACCTGCTCGTTGACGCCGCCCGCTTTGTTGCTGCATTGCGCCCTAAAGTCGTCTTCGTCGAGAACGTTCCCGGACTGGCAGCCAAGCGTCACGGTCACCTTCTCGACGATTTCAAGGAAGCTAGCGGAACCGAATACGCCTTCACTAAACCCCTACGCGTCGACGCCGCCGACTACACGGTCCCCCAGCGCCGTGTCCGCTGTGTCCTGATGGGGTCCCGCGGTCCCCAACCGCCGACGCTGCCGGACGCATTGACCCCCATCGGCAGGCGCCGCACCGTCCGCGACGCCATCGCCTGCCTCCCCGAACTCGCCGCCGGCGAACGCGACCCGATCGACCCGTTGCACGCAGCCCGCCGCCACCAAGCGATCGCCCTGGAGCGCCTACGTGCCATCCCGAAGGACGGCGGCAGCCGCAGTTCCCTTCCCAAGTCCCTTGCCCTACGCTGTCACAAGCAGCCCAACTCCTATCCCGACGTCTACGGCCGCATGGCCTGGGACGATGTCGCGCCCACACTCACCACCGGCTGTACGGATGTTACCCGCGGCAGGTTCGCCCATCCAGACCAGGACCGGGCAATCACGCCGCGGGAAGCTGCCCTCATCCAGACCTTCCCGCGACAATACTCGTTCTTCGGCGGCTCCGGCGTCGTGGCAACGCAGATAGGCAACGCTCTTCCGTTCGCGCTGATGCGCGCCCTCGCGCCCGCGCTTCGCACCGCCATTCAAGCCGTTCCCTGATGCAGCTCACCGACGCCCAGCGCGAGGCCGTCAACTTCGATTCGGACGCCCCTTCTAATCTCCTTATACTTGCGTGTGCCGGCAGCGGCAAGACAGAAACGCTGGCATGTCGGGCCGCCCGCATGGTCCGGGACGGCGTTCCTCGGGGATCCATCGTCGCGTTTACCTTCACCGAACACGCTGCCACCGAACTCAAACACCGCATCCGGCGGCGTGTCGAGGAGGCTACCCCCAAAGAGCCCGCGCTCGGCGACATGTACGTCGGCACTATTCACGCCTACTGCCTGCAAGTCCTCCGCAAACGAGATCCCAGCTGCCGGATTTTCGAGGTCATGGATGAGACCCGCCAGGCGGCTCTCATCGCCGCCAACTTCATGCGGTTCCGGGGCGGTGATGGCATTGGTCTCGATCGGCTCCGTACCCGAACCCGCTCCGGCACGTACGGCGAGACCCTGAACACGTTTCTCGCCACGCTGAACGTGATTCACCAGCAAGAGATCGACATCAAGAACATCGGCGACACCGTCCTCGCCAGCGCGGTGGACCGCTACCGCGAGATCGCCCACGGCGATCCGAACTACTTCTTCGACTTCAACAACATCATCGACACGATGATCGATTTGCTCCGATCCAACTCCGACGTTTTGGAGGAGATTCGGGCGGAACTCCGGCACCTCTTCGTGGATGAGTACCAAGACGTCGACGACCGGCAGGAGGAACTTATCCACCTGCTCACCAACGGCGGGCGCAATCCCACTTTGACGGTCGTCGGAGACGACGACCAAGCCCTCTATGGTTTTCGGGGCGCAAGGGTCGACAACATCCTCGACTTCGAGCGCAAGTATCCGGACGTCCGTGTGGTGCGCCTCGAGGACAACTTCCGGTCCACCCATGCCATAGTCTCGATCGCCGACGAAGCCGTGCGACGGGTCTCGAAGCGCATAGACAAGGAGCCCAAGGCACGTATAGGAGCCCCCGACGGTTCGCTCCAGGAACGCTTCGCCGACCCAGGTGACATACTTCTGGAGACTTTCCCATCCGAAGAAGCCGAAGCTCAGTGGGTCGCCGAGCGCATCCAAGCCATCCGCGGCACTCGGTTTGTAGAGAACGACGGGACCGAGCGCGGCCTCGACTACGGCGACATGGCCGTCCTCCTGCGTAGTGTTCGCGGTGCCGGCGCGCCTTTCGCCGAGGCTCTGCGCGACCGCAACATACCGGTCGTCGTCACCGGAACGGGCGGCCTTTTCGACAACGAAGAAGTCCGCCTCGTCCAGGCCGCCTTTTCGCTCCTCGCACGAGCCGACTTCGCGTTACCGAAGGAGTCCGGAGGCATCGACCTGCTGTCCACTGCCAGGACCCGCGAATTCGTGCGCCGGGCCGTTTCCGCGCTCCGCGCCAACGGGCGCCTCGGCACGTCCGCCAACTCTACGCACCTGCTCTCTTGGCTCGACCAAAAGCGCGCGGAACTCGGTCAACGCGCCGTCGCCCGAACCGAGCGATCACGCGGCCTCGGCGCGAGGATCTACCCGCAGGAAATCTTCCAGCAAATGCTGCAGGAACTCGGTGCCAGGGAGGACCCCTGGCCGGAAAGCACGATGTTTAACCTAGGCGCCTTCAGTAACCTGCTCACCCAATTCGAGTCCGTCCATCAATGGATCACACCCGCCCGGCTGAAGAGCCTCGTCCTGTTCCTGTCCAACTGGGCTACGCGCCACGTAGACGAAGGCGGCGTCAGCGAACTGGCGGCGCTGAACTCCGTGAAGATCATGACGGTACACGCCGCCAAAGGCCTCGAGTGGCCCGTTGTCTTCCTCCCACGCATTTCCTCGAGGGTATTCCCTAGCAGCTTGCGTACCAGATCGCCAGAGACGTTCCTGCCGTCGGGATCCTATGACATCGGCCCCTACGTTGGCGGCGACGACGGCGAACGGCGGCTCTGGTACGTCGCGCTGACCCGCTGCGCCAAGTTCCTGCACATCTCATCGCTACACCGGCGCGGCACCAAACCTACCCCATACTTCCGTGAGATCGATCACGACTGCGTCTTTCCCCCGGGGAGCGAACCGCCTGAACACGCGCAGATCGTGGCCACCCCTCCGGCAGATTCCAACCTGCTTCAGACGACCTACTCCGACCTGGCCGCGTTCCGGCGCTGCGAGAGGGAGTATCAGTTGCGAGCGCTCATGGACTTCAGCCCGGGCGTCGGCGAACAGTTCGGATACGGCCAGCGCATTCATGACATCCTTGCCGAAGTGCACAACATGGCGATCGGCGGCGACACTATCACTCCCGATGTCATCCGCGAACTCGTCGCCCGACGGTTTCGTCTTCGTTACACACGGGGCAGGCCCTTCGAGATCCTCCGACGCGCGGCCGAGGATGCCCTGGTCCGATATGTCGAACGTGCCGGCGAAAACCTCTCCCGTGCACGTGCCGCCGAGAAGCCCTTCGAGCTTATCGACCGAGATTCCGGCGCCCTAATCGCCGGGGTCGTCGACCTCCTCGAGCGCCCAGACGACTCTGCTCCGCCTTCCCAGCGGGAGATCATCGGGCTCGTCGACTTCAAGGCGAGCCGCATTAGCACAAGGGAGGAGTACAAAGCGACCGTGGACGCCGCGCTCGAACAGCTCCGACTCTACGCCGTCGGCGTTCGCTACGCCTTCGACATGGAGCCCGCAGAGGCCACAGCCCGGATCCTTTCACCCAGACCGCTTCCCGACGAACTCAGGACAAGCGGCCGCGACGAGTGGATCGACGTCCGGGTCGACCCGGAAGCCCAGCGCGAAGCCGCAGCCAATCTCTCCGATACGGTGAGCCAGCTGAGAGAACGGCTGCAGAACCGCGACTTTCCTACTTCAGGCGCATCGCGTGGAAAGTGCGGCCGATGCGATTTCCGCACGTTCTGCCCGGGCTACAACGCGTTCCGCGCGGCGGGCGGCTCGGCCGCGACGAACACGCCCGCCGAGGAAGTGGAACGCCAAACCGATCTCCTGGCTGAGGACACGGATGCCGGGTCGACGCCGTAACGACGCCGAGCGGCGTCTCCTGGAGTTCTGGCGCGAACCGAGCGCAACCTTTCCCCACCCGCTGCTCAAGGGCATCACGCTCGAAGGCCCGCCACCCTTGCGAGGCATCCGGAACATCCACGCGCCCTTCGACTACCCCATAACCGCCATCTGCGGTAGGAACGGGGCCGGCAAGAGCACGTTGTTGGGCTTGGCTGCGTTTTCCGCGGCACGCCCTGACGGGTGGCGCAAGTCTCCGCGCCCTATCCCTGCTGCCCGCCGCCGCCTGCGCAGCATGACCTTTGCCTGGGACGAATTCTTCTTCCGCCGCCCCAGTGATCCGAAGCCTACCGGTCTCACAGTTCGCTTCGACTACACAATCGAGGGAGACGACCTTCAGATTGCCAGGGTCAGAACAGAAAAAAGTTGGTGGGCCAACCTCCCCGATCCCGGCCGGTCCCGCCCCGCGCGGTTTCCCGCACGCGCCATCGACTTCGTCTCGCTCTCCCGCATTCTCCCTCCTGCAGAACTCGGCGCGCTTCGGCGGCGTCATTCTGGCGCAGCCTCCCCCCGGATCACCCCGCTCTCGGCAGCTGCCACGGAAGCTATGTCAGCCATTCTCGGCCGGTCGTACAACTCCGTGGAAGTTCACACCGACGGTGGCATACCGCTCGCCCACTGCCAAACCGCCGCCTCCTACACCGGTTTCGATATGGGATCGGGCGAAGCCTCCGCTATCGCCATACTCTCCGCCCTCGAGCGTCTCCCTGTCGGCGGCCTCCTGCTGATTGAGGAGATCGAACACGGGTTCCACCCACAAGCCCAGGAACGCCTGATTCGCGAACTCACGGGTCTCGTCTCCAAGGACAAAAAGCAGGTTATCTGCACCACGCACTCGGAGTACATCATCGATGCCCTGCCGCGTGAGGGGCGCCTGCTTGTGGAACGCGAGCCCGAAGGCCATCGCGTGAGCGCGGCACCGACGACGCGCCAAGCGATGTACAGCATGACGGGAACGCCACAACCCGAACTGACCGTATACGTCGAGGACGCGTTCGCAGAGGCGCTCGTCGAGCAGGCGCTCCCAGGCGAACATCGCCCACGCGTCAGGATTGTACCGATCGGCAGCGGAGTCCGTGTCGTCGCGCAGCTCGCGAATCATCACCAAGCCCGGCTCGACGGCCCGGCCATCTGCGTGCTCGATGGCGACACCACCGACAAGCAGCTCTCGGACTGGTCGAACGCTCAAGACCTTGACTCCACCGACTCGTGCCTTCGGCTGCCCGGCGGTGCGCCACCGGAGACCTGGGTCCTCGGCGCGCTGCTCGTCGACTCGCATCGGGACGCGCTCGCCCGCTTGGCTAGCCTTGACCCAGGCCGCTTGGCCGCCACCCTGGAGCGGTTGCGTTCGACGCCCGATCACCACGACATCCCCCGCGACTTCGCCCAACAGCACGCGATCGACGAACAGTTGGCCGTCTACATGATCACGTCATCCGTGGCCGACCATCCCGACCTGCAACCCATCCGAGATCACGTGGCTTCGCTCCTCAACGGCGCGTAAGCGGCTCCGCTTCCGTCATGGCCGTAACGTGAACATCACGGCTCGTGATATGGTCTACGACCCGGCCTGCGGGACTTGGCGGATTCCTGGTCGCGGTCCCGCAACCAATTCACCCGCCTCCTCGCCTCCCTTCGTCGTCAGATTACCATAGGATCGAATGTTCTTGAGGCGGATGACGCAAGCGATGCAATTGTACTGGACTACGTTGCCTGGAGCGCTACGCGCTTCCTTTGACGTCCCCCAGGCCCTGCCCGGCGAGCCGCACTCCGAACTCGGCGAGGTGACCTCGAAGTGCGTTGATCGTCTGCATGCGCTGGCGAACCGGGATATCACGGGGTGGCACCGATCACCTCATGGCCGAGCGCCACGATCTCCCGGCCCCAGTTGCGGGTGCCGTCGCCGTGAGCACTTGAATGAGGCAAGAATGTAAGGTTGACATTACCTAATGTAAGGTTCGGTTGTCAATTATGGACGAAAGACCTCCTGCCGGTGCCACGCCACGAAGGCCGGATCGGGCGAGTCGGATGGATTGGCAGGCAGGTGGAGAAGCTCGTTCCTGAATCCCAGCAGTCGCTTCGTGGACGGGCTGGCCCCGCGCACCTTGCTTGACACAAGGATCCGGAATCCGCCCCCCCGCCTCTCCAGCCCCAAGGCCCCGTAGTCCAGCGCTTTGTGATGCAGCGAGCAGAGTGCCAGCCCGTTCGGCACCACGTCTCCGCCGTCGTGGGAATGCCACCGGATGTGGGCCGCTTCCAGTCCGAGGAGGCGATCCCGGAACCGGGTGTCGTGCTGACACACCGCGCAGCGACCCTCGTAGGCGGCCAGAACGTCCTTGCGGAAGCGTGAATCCCGCGGGGAGTACTCCCGGACCTTCCTGCCCCGACGCGGCATGGCTTCGTTGAGGTCCTCGGTGGGGAGGGCCGGAGCCAATCCCACAGCCTCCAGAATGTCCTCATGGAGCGACGGTGTGAAATGATCGGTCAAGATCTGGCGGGCGGCCCGTGACACCAGCGACGGGTGGCGGCAAAGCAGGTCGTGGATGTCTTCGGGGAAGCCTCCGGCGACGCCGAGGTCCCTTGCCTGTTCTACGTGGAGATCACCTTTGGACGTGGTGGACAGCGAGGATTCCTCCGGGATCTCCCACAGGCCATTGTCGTTGCGGAGTCTCCAAAACGGGTAGTGGGGATTGGGGTCGCCCCCAGGACGGCCGAAGTCGTCCCAGAGTTCCCCGAACCGGGCTTCCGCAGTTGTGTAGGGAATGAGCCGCTGGCCCAGGCCCGACCGGACGCGGCCTAGTGCGAGCAGGAGCATTAGGGGCTTGTGGGGTGCGCGGCGGCCGTGAGCCTTGTGGGGCCTGACAGCGGCCAGGCGTTCGAGGAGGTCGTTGGGGGTCACGGTTTCACGGCAGGACAGCGAGGATGTCGGGTGGGGTCCGGATCGTCATCGTCGCGGTCCCGGCCGTGCTCGCCGCTCTCATTGGCGGAGATGAGCGCGGAAGCCGTGACATCCTGGTTGCGACTTCGACGGGATGAGTGCTGTTCATGGTGGCCGGGATCTATGTGACGTGACGGTGATTGGACCATGATGCCCATTCCGGCGATGCCGACCACCGATTCCAAGCCATGCCGATCACCTTGGAGGAGCGGAGAGGTCGGTAGGTGGATCCTCTAGCTGACCGGTCACATCTCGTCCTTCGTCAACATGCGCTTGAAACTCTTCCTGATTGGTTCAACTGCGCCAACCTGCTCCGGCGGAATGACGTCACCGATGTCATCGCTTCGGTAGCTAAGTCCCCATGCTACCGCCAGTCGATGGAATTCACCCCTGTTGTGCCGGATCGTTTCTGGGATTGGTATACTCGGTCGGGATACACCATCGTTGTTCACCCGGAAACCATCCCAGACTGCTGACTCCAAGTCGTCCACTAGACCCTTATAGAACGCCACCTTGCTCCCACCACCGATCAGGAGCACCGGCAGGCTGTTTCCACGAGTCCAAACAGACTCGTTGGGGGCTTTGCTGGTACGAAGTTCCTGTACCGCAAGACTCAGCATCCGACTACATCGTTCCTTGAGCGTCTTCCTTTCATTACCACTACTCGCTTCGTATGCCACCATGCCGAGGAAACCGACGTCCGCGGTGCAAAGGCTATACCTATCGTCACCTTGTCTCGTTCCCAGCAGGAAACTGCAAACGTCCATCGTGGAGGCTCCAATGTCAATCATCATATGCAGTCCGTCGTTCCGCTCGTTGGAACGTGCGTAGCCTACTGCCGCAGCTACGATTTCTGGTACAATCTCAAAGTCACACGTAAGCTGGTGTTCCGGCTGCGCTCGGGACTGCATTCTTGTGGCCTGCTCCAAACAATCCGATGCCTGTTCCAAAGAGACATCGTTACGCCCTTGTTGGCGCGAATACTCTGCCAACAACCAGGCAGCAGCCCCAACACGCAGGAATCGTCGACTCTGCGGATTGTCTCCGACATGCGGCGACGGAACGCCGAGGTTGAGCGACCAATTGAGTGACGTGAAATGCCCAATGACATCCTTTTGGCTTTCCTCGAACCAGTCCTGCGTTCGCATCAAGACCAATGCCATGTACGCGGTTGCGATTGCCTCCGCCTTCTGGCCACGTCGATCTCCTCGGTCGCCGTCCGGCCACGGACTGCGATGTTCAAACAGACCGACCTTTAGATTCTCGATACGCTTCGCCGCTCTTGTCGTTGAAAGGCCGCAGATGCCATCCTTGCTAATCCACAACTGCGACGGTATCAGAAACGTATTCTCTGGTTGTCCAAGATCTCGAAAGTCCACGGGAACCGCTCGCTCGCCAGGCAAATCTGGAGTCCTTACCACCACCTTTGTGGCCGAAGTTCCGAAATCGAATCCTATCACGACGTCGCACTCCAGAGGTTCTCGATCGCCGAGAGGTTCGCCCTTGGGTTTCGGAGTCCTATCGCTCCTTTGCCGTGGTGGAGCGCTGTCGTCATCCTGCCCAGAGCGAGCAGTCCCTCGTGAAATGGTGGCGTGAGCCTCTGAACTGCGCACGCTCTCCGTCGGGGACACATCCCCTTCAACCTGCGCAGATGATCGCTCGGAACGGGGCGCGAAGAGTGTGAGCAGTCGGTGAAGCCATCGAAACAGCATTGTCTTCATACTCCTTGGGTCAGAGAAAAAAGTTATCCTGCTAGGCGATATCCACAATAGCTAGGGCTACCTCTTCGTTTGTCGCCGCCATACGCCTCCGCTTGCCGATTCGCAGACGTTGCTGTTCGAAACGGTTCTCCAGCGCCCTCATTCGCCCCTCTGTTGCTTTCACAAGAGGTTGACGGCCCTTTACGATGTGCTTCTGTCTAGTGGATTCGAGGACGGCGATGCGTCGTTTGCGATGGGCGTCAAGGTTGCGTTGCTGGACATCGGCTCGATCCTGGTTCCTCGCAGCGATCTGAGTTTCCTGGGCTTCGAACTCATCGTAGAGCTCATCAAACAACTGAAGTGCCTTCCTGTATGCTTTGTCCAAGTCTACAGTATTACGCCCCTCGATCCAATCCGCGCCCTCCGTTACCGCGGCTACGGCTATCCGTTCAGCCAGTTCCGGCGACACCCGATCCGTTTCGTCAGTTAGTCGTGTTGCCGCGTACGCAAGACGCTCCGTGTTCTGTAACCCTCGAAACGACCAGCGCGAAACTGCCAACAAGTAGAGGCCACGTTCTATTGAATCCCCTACGCGTCTATGATCAATACTCAGGGAGACTGCTGGCGTAATATCGCGTTCCCGATCGTTGTGAGCCTTCGCCATTCGGACCAGGGGGTGGAACTGCGAGACGACTTCCTCCGATCCAGCAGTGTCGGCATGAACTACAGAGTTTTCGAATCGACATCGCACAGGCTTTCCAGTAGGCGAGGCCAAGCGACCCGTGTATGGTAAGTGGGCCTGTCTGACGTAGTCCTCCAGGTCTAGCCGCGCGCGATTGGACAATTGAACATCCACGACGCAGGGATCACGTCCCGTCTGGCGTAAAAGCGATCCCGTGTAATGCAGGCGTAGGTAATCCGACACATACCTCAAGAGATCTCGTCCAGTTATCCATCGGTGAAGCGCGCGCACCTCGTGAATATGATTCAGAATGTAGTCACCGTAGGCGACCAGACTCGCGGCATCGTTCTCAAGTTGCTCTTCCATTTGCCGCTTCATCTGGAGGGCGAGCGCCGTCTGCTCAATGCGGTCAACCTGCTGTTTCGGTGTCAGGCGCTGTGATATCAAATCACGCTCCAACTTGCGAATCTCATCGCCGAGAATCGCGTCGAAATCTCCGAGTGCACTACGGCACAAGTCCAGTTTATCGTACAAGCGCTCGTAGATCCGCGAGTCAATGGTGTCGTCGTACAGGATATTGATTATCTCGACCTTCGGCGACGCCTGGCCGAGTCGGTCGATGCGACCGATGCGCTGCTCGATCCGCATTGGATTCCATGGGAGATCGTAGTTGATCACAACCCATGAGAATTGCAGGTCAACACCCTCCCCACCAACTTCTGAGGACAGCAGGACGTTTGCCCCTGCGCGCGCGCGGAAGCGTCTGATCGTCTCGTCTTTGGGTTGCCTCTGTCCACCCATCAGCACCGCGCACCGGATTCCGTCTTTTCCGAGGCGCTCGGCAAGATACCGCAGTGTTTCACGAAAAGTGGAAAACACTATGACCTTGTCGTTTGGATGCTGCCGTAGGAACTGCCGAAGTATGTCCCGCAGGCGAGAGTACTTGGTATCGTTGGCGACGAGGTCGGCGAGGTCGACAGCGGTAGAGGATTCCATCACGATGTGCTGGACAAGCGGACCGAGTTCGCTGCGCACCGTGTCATCATGCACACCACCGGTGAGAGTGGCCTCCTCGAGCTCGACATACTTTCGTTGCCAACAACGCAGTGATGCGGCCATACTGCTCGTCATTTGCCGCTGCGGTTGTGCCAGAAGAAAGCGCTCGTTGGTCCATCGTTCCTGGGCGTATTCAATCACGCTATTGGTGACAAGCTGATAGAATCGCTGCTCGGCGGGGTGGAGGTCTACCAACTCCAGTGTCGGGTTGCGAATTACTCTCTTCTCCTTGACGTCTCTCTTGCGTGTTCGTGTCACTACATGTGCCAGGAGATTGACCGTTTCCAGATGATAGGCAAGTTTGCTACGGACATCGCGGCGCTTCGTTGCCTCTTCTGCCATCTTGCTTGTCAAGATCATCTGAAGTTGCCGGTTGTTTCGAAGGAGTGAGTGCATCTCGGCTTGCTCAAGGAGTTCGCGGAGATCCTGCGGGTCGAAGTTGCGGCTCAACACCAAGTCGCGTGCCTTTACCAAGGGCTTGTTCGCTGCGAGAATGCGGTCGAATGCCCTATGATCCGTGAAGCTGTTGGGATCGAGGAGGCGAAGCAGAGAATGAAGGTCGTCATTACGGTTGTGGATCGGTGTTGCCGTCAGAAAAACAGCATACTCGGATACGTCCCGTGTCAGGCGACCAAGAAGGTGGTTTTGGGTAACCTGATTGCGAAGATGGTGGGCTTCGTCGATAACGAGCAAGTCTATTAGCCGATCCTCGTGTTCCTCCGACTGGAGGAAACGGGCGAGGTCAGCTGCGGCAGAACCCGTTCGAAAGCGGTTCTCCCAGTGTTGTGGCGGGCGAAGTCCCTGGATGCTCGCGACGATTGCAAAGCCGCGGGAGTGGGATGGACGGTCTCTAAGCTTCGTCAACGTCTCACGGGCGTCACAGATTTGCGCATCCACACCGAACTTGGCCAAAAGCTCGTAGCGCCATTTCTCGCGTAGCGCGGCCGGGCAGAGCACCAAGAGCCGACGCATATCGAAACGGCTGCGGAGTTCAGTCCAAATCAGGCCAGCCTCGATCGTCTTTCCCAGACCGACCTCGTCGGCGACGAGAATTCGGTTCGAGGGCGAATCCAGTATCTTCAATACCGGTTTGAATTGGAAAGCGTAGAAGTCGGTGTTTGTGATCTCCATGCTGTAGATCATGTCTTCCAGTCGCCCAGAGAGCTTGACATGGGTAAGTGTGCGTCGAAGATCGACGGGGCGACCCAGCTTCTTGTCCTTCAGCATGTCAAGGGGTGACAACTGATCAGGGACCGGCTGCAGTTGGTGCTCTGGTATCCATCGGGTTGTGTCGGGGAACTGCACTTGAACGAGAACTCGTGCGGCGCGCTGGCGCTCCCTGCCAGTAAGGACGCCGATGCGTGTTGGGTCGTTGATCAAGTGGACGCGTGTTGCTTCGGTCATTCGATGTAGCTGTGAGGCGTCAGTCGGGGCCGCGGATGTGAACTATGGACGGGTCAGACTTGGATTCTCGGGAGCATCCCTTGGGCATCGTGCCAAGGAGAAGCTACTACTTGGGGCACTGGGGAGCGAGTCGTCCACCCAAGTCGGCGGGACGCGCCGGCGCCTTGGCCCTACGGGTCCGAGGCGAGAGGCAGGAGCTGTGGACTCGGGACTTCGCGCGGAAACCTACCAGGCGCCGCCGGTCGGCTCAAGCGATTTGGTGGCCACCCACGGGCGTCGGAACGGTCAGGTGATCGCCGCCATTTGCCGTACGGCAGGGTGCTGTAAAGTCTGGTTGTCACAATGTAATCCGCACATTACATGGAGGGCCGCAGGATGCCGGTGGGCCCCATGCCCCACCTTTGCACCGTCGCGATCAGCGCGACCATCCTCCCGTCCCCGCTCCCACGCGGTCGATCCGTTGGGCGGCCCACCCGGCCCGCGCGGCCCTGGTCGCCCTCTATCCCCTCAAGCAAACATCCCCGGAGCACCTTGTTCACGGCGGGGCAGGATAACATCCTTCACGGCAGGAAGTCACCGCAGACGGGAGGCCCGCAATGTCACGTTGGAAGACGATCAGGAAGATCGCCCGCGGTGTCCTCGGCATGGGGCTGACCTTCGGCGCTCTGGGCGGGGCGTTGTTCTCTCTGGTCGCCCTGGTGAGTACGGTGTTCTTCCCCGGTGGGGAGGATGATCTCGGGTTCATGATCATCGCAGGGGCCGTATGGGGCGGTGCGATCGGTGCCAGCTTCTCGGCAATCCTGGCGATTGCAGCGGGTGGCCGCTCGCTGGACGAGCTTTCCTACCGGCGGGTCGCAACGGTGGGCGTGATCGGCGGCCTCGTGCTGGCGGGAGTGATTGTGGGCGCCTCCTGGGGGGACTGGCCCAACTGGAACGCCGTCGTCCCGTTCAGCATCCTGCCGCTCCTTGGTGCCGGAGCAGGCACGGCCAGCCTGCTGGTGGCCCGGAAGGCGGGACGAGCATTGCGCTCTGGCGAGGAAACGGGTTCCCTGCTCGTCAGCGTCGCCGTGGCCCTTGCTTTGTCCGGTGGCATTCGAGTTTCCGCCAGCGCCCAGGTGGTTCGGGGCCGCCTGGTAGAAGAAGCCGACAAATCGGGCATCGGTGGAGCCATGATGAGCCTGGTGGACCGGAACGGTGTCCGGTTGTCACGGGTCCTTTCCGGCGACGGCGGGCGCTTCGAACTGAGCACGCTCAGGCCTGGCAACTACCGGCTTCGGGCGGACCGCATTGGTTACGAGACGAGCTTCTCCGACTATTTCGACCTCGCCTCCGGCGACACGCTCTCGCTGCGGATGGCCACCACAGTGAAGGCGGTTTCGCTCGAGGGCATCCTGGCGGAGGGAGACCGCCGCTGCAGATTGAGGCCCGAAGAGGGTCTCGCTGTGACTCGTGTCTGGGACGAAGCCCGCAAGGCCCTCGCCGCCGCCCAATGGACGCTGGAGCGGGGCTACTACCGCTACGAGATGATGGGGATCAGGCGGCGGCTGGACCGCGAAGGGCGCCATGTCGTCTCCGAAGACCGCAGCTACCAGGGGGGTTATCACCGGGCCCCGTTTGTGTCTATCCCGGCCCAGGACCTCATCGAGAGAGGATTCGCACAACTCTCCCCCAGCGAGTCGGTATACTGGGCTCCCGACGCGGATGTCCTGCTGTCCGACCATTTCCTCGACACGCACTGTTTCCGCCTCGGTGCCGACGACGAAGACCGGTCGGGAATGATCGGCCTCGAGTTCGAGCCCGTGCCGGGACGCAACCTGCCCGAGATTGCAGGCACTCTGTGGGTGCACCGCGAAACCGCGCATCTGGAAGGTCTGGACTACCGCTACCGCAACCTGAACCTGCCAGATGCGCTTTCAGGTGCGGACCCCGGTGGCACGGTGCAGTTCCGGGGTATGCCCAACGGAACCTGGATCGTCGATTCCTGGCGGATTCGCATGCCCTGGGCAGAGACCGGAATGACCCAGTTCCAGGGGCGCATCACGACGACCCTGGAGGGGATCATTGTCGAGGGTGGCGACGTGCTCAGGGTTCATGGAGCCGATGGGATGGCGTCGGAGGCCAGTCAGAGAGGGCGCATCGCCGGGAGCGTCTTCGACAGCCTGGGTGCAGCCCTGCCGGACGCACGCGTGTTCGTGGAGGGCACGGAGATCGAGGCAGCCAGCGGTCGTGACGGGAGATTCGAACTGGCCGACCTCGACCCCGGGATGTACTCGGTGAACTTCGCGTATCCCTACATGGAGCGATACTCCTTTCGCCCTGAGCCGTTCGAGGTGGAGATAACGGAAGCGAATGATACTCCGGTCCAGATCAACTTCGCCGCACCGAGGATCGGCCGTATTCTCGACAGTCTGTGCCGCGACGTGCAACAGCCGAGAGAAGGAGCGATTCTGCCCGGAGGCGACTATCTTCGTCATCAGGGTATCCTGGTTGGTCAGGTGTCCGATGCAGTCGGCGACCCGTTGCCCGGGGCCCGGGTCCGCATTGTCGCCATCGAGTTCTACCTCTCGTCACTGGCGAGCAAGCACCTTCGGATCACGCGGTTGGGGTCGGCATGGGGCGGCGTCACCGTGACAACCGACTCCGAGGGGTACTATCGAGCTTGCTGGATTCCCGTCGACATCCGCCTCCACGTCGCGGTGCTGGAGCCCGGCCAGGAACTCGATCCCAACACGCTGGAGGCGGCCTACACCATGGACGAATTGATCGCCTTGCGTGAGGAGAGGGTCGTCATCCACGCTGGCACGGGCTACCAGACCCTGAACCTGCGCGTCCAACCGAAGTGATGCACGTGGGCGGCTGAAGCGTGTCGTGGCGCCGTCACGGACAAGACGCCAGGGCGTGTCCGGACTCGGGTGGCGGCGATGTTACCTGCCGAGGCTGCCCACCCCCCGCTACCACCGGAACCAGAACCGCCGCCACAGCTGCCGCTGGCGCTCCTGGAATACCTCCTTGCGGTCGCCCGTGCGGTCGACCGGCCGAATCCAGAAGCGGCAGCCCATCGGCCCGAACGCCTCGGTCCTGGAGGCCCCGGTCGCATGGAACGGCTGCGTGACCCGCAGAAACTCCGCCGGCGCGTAGACGCGCCCGTCCTCGACTCCCGCGGCGTGCCTGGCCGCCTCGCGGTCGCTCCGGGTCCGGTGCGCGGGCGCGGTCTTGAAGATCCGCAGTCCCGCGTCCATCAGCTCGATCCGGAAGAGGTACTCGGGGTTGCCGTCTCCATCCAGCCAGCAGGGCGGGGGATCGATTCCGCTGCCCGCGCGCAGTTGCTCGAGCTGCGCCTCACGGTACTCGGCGCGGCCGACCGCATCGTCGCGCTCGCGCTCCGCGTCCCAGACCCGGCTCCGCAGCGTGTCCTCCCGAAAGCGGCTCTCATTCAGCCCGGCGCGCAGAGAATCGACCAGGGAATCGGGATCCGCGAATATCTGCTCCCTTGCGGCCCGGAGTTCCCGGTCCAGCGTCCCGATCGTCCTGCGGGCCGCCTCCAGCGAATCGCGCAGCCCGGCCGCCTGCGCGGCCTGATCGACGATGGCCTCGGCCTCTTCCGGCGTCATGCCGTTCGGGCCCGCAATCCCTTTGCGCAGCTGCTCGGCCACCCGTTCCGCCTCGGCAAGACGTCGTCCCAGCGAATCCCTCGACGCGGTCGCCTCCTGCAACCGCCGTGCGCTGCCGGCCGCTGCCTGCTGCAGCGAGTCACGCTCGGCCGCGAGGCGGGCCGTGCGGTCGAACGCCTCGCCCTCCACTCCCTGGCCTGCCAGCAGCGAGTCCGCTTCCGCGGCGCGCACTCTCGCCCGGTCGCGCTCTCGTTCGGCAACCTCGGCCTGGGCGTGCAGCGCCTCGACCGTGTCGCGGAGCTGCCGGGCGTATTCGTACCAGGCGTCGGCGTTGCCCCAGGAGCTGGTCTCGGTGTTCAGCATCTCCCGGGTGATCTGCAGGTCGACTCTGGCGGTGTCCAGCTGGGCCGTGGCCGTGTCGCGCTGGTCCTGCTCGAAGCGGAGGAGAACCGCGCATACGAGCAGCAGAATGAACACGACGATGCTGAAGGTCTCGGCCAGGGTGAGGCCCAGCGTCAGTCCCTTGCGGTAGTGCTTGCGCTCGGCCGGCAGCATGGATCCGCTCTCCCGCTCAGAACCTGCGCCGGAACCCGGCCAGGCGCGTCAGCCCCCGCCGCAGTCCCGCGGTCGCGCGCCGCAGTCCCGCCAGCACCGGCCGGATTCGGTCGGTCGGCTTGCCTGCCGGCTCAGCGAACTCGCTCGCCGCCGCGGCCTTCCGCATCTCTCCCGACAACCCCCGGGTCTCGCGCCGGAAGTCCTCGACTTCGCCGGAGAGTGCTGTGGACAGGATACCGGCCGTCTCCGGAAGTCCGGCAAGCCCGTCGCTGGCAGCCCTGACGGACATCAGCAGCCCGTCGAGTTCGGCGTTCATGGCGGCCGCGCGGTCGCCGATGCCACGCGTCCCCTCGTGCAGCCGATCGACCGCCTCCTTCCAGAGAGGCAGGACGTCGTCGCCGTCCACGGTGTCGGCGATGCCTGCCAGCGCCTCCATTGCCCTGTCCGCGCTGTGCTTCACGCCGGAAAGGGTTTTGCCGAGCGCGGACAACTCGGCGTTCGTGCCCTCGACTCCGCGCAGCGTGGCCTCGATGCGCTGCGCCGCAGGCCCCGCTGCCTCGCTGATCCTGAACAGCGTGGCTTCCGCCTGGTCCAGTTGGGCCTGCGCGCGACCGAGGTGGCCGTCGAGCCCGGCCCGCACCGAGTCGAAATGCTCTCCGAGCGCGTGCGCCTGACCCTGCAACGCGGTCAGGGCGCCGTGGCTCGCACCGCACACGGCCGTCAACTCGTCCATCTCGCGGGTCAGTGACCGGGTCGCGCTGGCGATGTATCCTGCGTACTCGTCCAGCGCTTCGTAGGTCTCGGCAGTCTCCTTCGTGCGCTGCGCCACGGTGTCGGCCATCTCGCCGAGGCCGGCGGACGAGTCGCGGAACTTGTGAGCCATGATGTCGAGGTCGTCGCGCGCCCGGTCAAGGCTCTCCTTCATCCGTGCCACGGTCTCTTCGAGCTCGGACCTCGTGGTGTCGACAAGGTCGCCGGGCGACTCCTGTGACATCGTGAACCAGACGCGCCCCGCCAGTCCGACGATGGTCGTGAGAAGCGCGATTCCGAAGTTGCGGATGGACCCGGTCGTGACGCCCGCACCACCCCCGGGGTCGCCCCAGTCGAAGGTGATCAGCGCGGCGACCAGGGCCGCAAAGGTGAAGAGGAGGCCCAGGTAATAGATCGAGTCGCCCCTGGTGTCGCCGGGGACGTCGGCGTCGTCCACCGTGCGCTCGACGAAGACGCCATAGGCGACCATGCACAGCGCCAGCACCGACGCGAGCCACCACGCGCCAATGCCTAGAAGATTCCCGAACACGATGATCGCGCAGCCGATCCCCAGCACGATGAGCCAGGCGTCTCGGTGCTGCCTGCGTACCTCGGCGGATTGTGCGGCGGAGTGTTCCCGGAGAATGGGCCTCATCCTTCCACCATGATCCACCTTGGCCGGGCGAGGGGCGACGCTCCCTGATCGAGGAAGTAGTCCTCCCAGAAACGGCTCAAGGTCCCGCCCTGGATCCGACCGGCACTGCCCCGGCGCGCGAGCAGAAACACCGACACCTCCACTCCGGAGAGGTCCACGCGCAGCGTCCCGTAGTCCGGGTTGCGGGAAAGCGGGCCGAATTCCACGGGGTCACGATAGAACGAGAGGCTCCTTGAGTTCTGGATCATGTCGGACACGATCAGCACCTGTCGCGGGATGTCCGCCGCCCGGGGCTGGAACGTGGTTACCGCTGCAACCTGCACGCTCTCGAGGATCGGGGAGATCGAGTCGCCCTCGACACTCAGCAGTGCGGACAGCGTCTGCCGGAGAGGCGCCAGGAACTCGTCCTGATAGCGCCGCTCGGCGCGCTGAGGATTGCCGGTCAATGAAGACACGGCATCCGGATGCGCGGGCTTGCAGACCCTGAATACGGACCTCGTGCTGCCCCTGCCGGCCTGCCCGACCGTGAAGACGCGGATCTCGGCCGTTTCGGGGGCTCCGTTCTCGATTACTTCGAGGATGCGGGGCGCTCCCGAACCCTCCTGCACGTTCGTCAGGGTGTCCGAGGGGTCCACCAGGACCGCGATCTGCGCCGCGAACTGCCCGTCCTCCGGACAGTTGTCGGCGTCGAAAGCGCGCTGCGGGCGCTGGCCCCGGACGAAGAGGGCGATCAGGATCAGCCCGGCTATCACCGCGATGGCTACCCCGGCAAGGTTCTTCCGCTTCTTCGCCTGCCTCCGCGCATGCCGCCTCATGCCGGCACGGCCTTGTGGTGGGGATCGAGCCTTGTGATTTCGTTCAAAAGCACACGGCACTCCTCGTGACAGTCCCTCAGCCTCTGCTCGCGTTCCTCCAGCAGCTTGTGCATTTCCCGGCTACGCTCCTCCGCCTCCACTTCGCTCGGCAGGTCCGACTTCACGGGCGCTTCCGGCAGGTCCCAGTCGGCCGCCCACGGCGTGTGCCAGACCTCCGGCGCGTCGGTGGACCGCGCTTCCCTGTTTTCGTTCCGGTACCGGTCGAGTGCTCCCCGGCAGCTCTTTTCGAGGTCGCGCGCATAGTCGCACAAGTCGGTGTGCCGCGCGTGGAGCTTGTTGTAGGTGCTCACCACGAGTTGCTGCTGGTCGACCGGGTCGCGGAAGTCACTGCGCAGCTTTCGCGCGGCCCCGTCGTGGAGCTCGTTGAGGTGCCGCAGGAGCTCGCGCCGGTCGTCGAGGAGCCTCTCGTCGGTCTTCCGGCGATGCCGCTCGCGCTTTCCGTAGCCGGGGTAGGGGTCGTCGGTCTTGAACCAGTCCATCGCGGCGGCGGCGCACATCGCCAGCCCGATCAGAAGAAGCATGTAGGAATAGAACCCGTTCAGTCCGAAGGGACTTGCGAGAAAGAGACAGAGTGCCTCCTGGTCGGCGTGGGTCTCGTCGGGGCCCCGCCAGCAGGTCTCGGGAACGGAATCGGCCTGTGCGGTTTGCGCGACCAGGGGCTGTACGGCCGGAGAATCCACGGTCGCGGATTGCACGGCCGGCGACTCCGCGGTGGGCTGCGCGGTTGCCGACTCCGTGGCCGGGATTTGCAGGGCCGGGATTTGCGCCACCTGCGTCGTATCGGGCGGCATGGGATAGTCTGGCGGCAGCGCCTCCCTGTAGTGGGCCACGAACAGGTTCCAGAACAAGGCGACCAACGCGAACGTTGTCACCGCCACGACCCCGCCGACCTTTCTGCGTGGGTCGCGGTGGTGGATCTGCCGCACAACTGCCGCAATCACCCATCCCAGTACACCCACGTTGACCACGCTGATCAGCACCGCGTACGTCGTTCCGGCCAGCAGTCCCCCTTCGACGTTGGTGCCGAAGAAGAGTCCGTTGACGAGGGTTTCCAGCAGGACCAGGCCGATCAGGATGCCCCAGAGCCAGCCACGGCTCTCCGGATAGTCCGCGTCGGCCGTCCGTCCCTCTTCCCGCCTGAAGCGATTGACTTCCCCGATCGCGTGCTGTGCTTCGCGCTGCAGCCCCGCCAGGTCCGGACGCTCTTCGGATACGGCGTCCCGCATCTCCTTGCAGGTGTTCTCCACGAGCGAGTCGGCGCCGCGGTCGCTCGGAAGTGGCTGCAGGCGTTCCTCGAGCGCCGACCGATGATGGTGGTATTCGCCACGCCGTTTTGCGTACAGCTCGTCGCAGTGGCCCACCACCTCCATCTCCACGTTGTCGAGCGTGGGCTGGGCCGTGTCCGGCTGACCGTCCTGGCCGCGCTCGCGGCCACGTTCCTTGAGCCTGAATCGCTCAACCAGGGATGAGGCGGTGGGGGCTTGCGTCATGTGTTTCCTCTGAGGAATGAGCTGTCGGGCGCATATCGGAGAATAATACTACGTGGCGTCATCGCCGGGAGCTTCGTCACGGCGCGTTGGCGCACAACCGAAACCACCCCCCCGGCCACTCCGTAAGCTCCCAGAGTGCACAGCCCCCCCGCAGCGGACGGGCGGGTCGCTCATCAGCACCAATCAGGCAGGGAGTGACCGTTCGCATGAGCACAGGCACGAAGGTGGTTGTCGGCACGATCGTACTCGGTGGCCTCGGAGCCTCGGCGTTCGCAGTGCTTGCGCCCGGGGGCGGCGAGACCGAGGTGGACAGCGTGGCCGTGGAGAGGGGTGAGATCGTGGATCGCGCCCTCGCGGTCGGGCGCATCGAACCGCTCGTCGAAGTAAGCGTGAAGTCGCAACTCGCGGGCGTCGTGGGCCGGATGTTCAAGGAACCCGGCCAATACGTCCACCGGGGTGAGCCTCTGCTCGAGGTCCAGCCCAACCCGACACCGATCGAACTCGTCGAGGCGCGCCGCAACATCGAATTGCGCGAGATCGAGTTGCGGCAACTCGAGAGGCGCCGCGATCGGCTGGCCGAGTTGCGCGACCAGGGGCTCGCGTCGGAGGAGGAGTTCGAGGACGCCGACTACTCGCTCAGCGAGGCATCGCTGCAACTCCAGATCTCGCGGGAGCGCCTGGCCCTGCTCTCGGAGGGTCGCGTGACGATCGGAGACGAGGCCGTGGAGACGGTCATCCAGAGCCCCATCCAGGGCTTCATCCTCGAGAAGATGGTGGAAATCGGGGATCCGGTGGTCCCGCTCACGACGTTCCAGGAAGGCACCGTCCTGATGACGATGGCCGAGATGGACGAGCTGCTCTTTCGGGGAACGGTCGATGAAATCGATGTGGGCCGGATGACGGAGGGAATGCCGGTCGAGGTCACGATCGGGGCCCTTCCCGACGCGCGCGTCGAGGGGCGGCTGACGAAGATCTCGCTCACGGGACGCGACGAGGAGAACGCCACCACCTTTCCTGTTGAAATCGCGGTCCTGCCTGCAGAGGGAACCTTGCTCAGAGCGGGTTATTCGGCCAACGCCCAGGTGATCATCGAGCGGCGCTCGGACATCCTGATCATCCCGGAGCGCGTGGTCAGGTTCGAGGAAGGGGGCACTTTCGTCACGGTTCGCCTGGGGCCCGAGGAGACCGAGGAGCGCGAGATCCGTACGGGTCTGAGCGACGGAATCAGTGTCGAGGTACTCGACGGGCTGGCGGAGGGCGAGCATGTGATGGAGCCCCCGCGCCGCGAGATCACCTAGCGCCGCGGGAGTGGAGACGCCGTGAGGCTGGTCGACGGGGTCCGGCAACTGTGGTCCGACCTGTCCGCCCAGCGTTTGCGCACTGTCCTGACCGTGCTCGGGATCACCTGGGGCACGGTGGCGGTAGTCGTTCTGCTCGCCTTCTCGGTCGGGCTCGAGCGGCAGACGATCAAGCGGTTTCACGGGCTGGGCGACCGGATCGTCGTGCTCTTCGGCGGACGAACCGTGCTGCCTCACGCCGGTTTCAGGGAGGGGCGCACAATCCGGCTGCGCGAAACGGATGCCGAGATCCTCGCCCGCCAGATCCCCGACATCACGATGATCAGCCCCGAGTACTCGACGCGCGCGGCCCCCGTCCGACGCGGCCGGAACGGACTCAATCCCAATATCACGGGCATCCATCCCGTGTATGGCGAGATGCGGAACATCTTCCCGCTCCCGGGCGGCCGGTTCATCAACGAGCGGGATCAGGAAGAGCGGCGCCGGGTCGTCTTTCTCGGCGACGAGGTCGCGCGTGTCCTGTTCGGCGACACGGATCCCGTCGGGGAGCAGGTCCGGATCGGGGATTCCCCCTTCACGGTGATCGGCGTCCTCCAGCCCAAGATCCAGAACAGCTCCTACAACTCGCGCGACGAAGACCGGGTGTTCATTCCGGCGAGCACGCACGCAGCCATTTTCGGGGCGCGCTTCGTCTCGAACCTGGTCTACCGGACGGCGGACGCCTCGCGCACGGAGGCGGTCGAGGCGCGAGTCTACGAGGTGCTGGGCAGGAAATACCGCTTCGATCCGCAGGACGAGGACGCGCTCGAGCTATGGGACACGGCCGAATGGGAGCGCATGTTCGGCTTCCTGTTCCTCGGGTTCAAGGTGTTCTTCGCGATCGTGGGCAGCTTCACGCTCAGCGTGGGCGGGATCGGCGTCGCGAACATCATGTACATCGTCGTGCACGAACGGACGCGCGAAATCGGGATCAAGCGCTCGGTCGGCGCGACCCGGCGGTCCATCCTCTGGCAGTTCCTCGTGGAAAGCGCTCTCATCGTGGCGTTCGGGGCCGCACTCGGCATTCTTGTGTCGACGGGAATCGTGAAGGTGGTGTCCCTGTTTCCCATGAACGACATCGTGGGCACGCCCGTGATCTCCCTGCAGGTGGCCGCCGTGACGATGGCGCTGCTCGCGTTCGTCGCGATGCTCGCCGGCCTGTTGCCAGCCCGTCGAGCCGCGGCGCTGGACCCCGTCGAATGTCTCCGTCACTAGCACCGGCGTCGGCACCGGCACCGGCACCGGCGCACCGCACCCGCCGGCTGGACTGACCGATGTGGAAGATACTCCTCGCAGACGTTCTCGGTGACCTGCGGGCTCACCGCACCCGCACCTTTCTCACCATCTTCGCCATGGTGTGGGGCACGATCTCGATCGTCCTGCTGCTTGCCTTCGGCCAGGGGCTCCGAACCCAGATTTCGGTGAGTCTGCTCAATGCGGGAGAACGGATCTTCATGGTCTACGGCGGGCAGACGAGTCTCGAACACGAGGGTCTCTCGCAGGGACGCCGGATACGGCTGCGGGAAGACGATCTCGACCTGCTCCTGCGCGCGGTCCCGGAATTCGAGTTCGGCAGCCCGTCCTACGGGCGCGGCAGGACGCATCTCGAGGCGGGCGAAAACCAGACCACGACCTACATGGAGGGCGTGAACCCGATCTTCTCCGAGCTTCGGCGCATGTTTCCCGCTCCCGGCGGACGGTTCATCAATCAGCGCGACGTGGAGCAGAGGCGGCGCGTGCTCTTCCTCGGTGACGACATCGCGGCGCGACTGTTCGGCGAGGTGCCGCCGGTGGGTCAGACCGTCCTGCTCGACGGGCTCTCCTTCCGGGTGATCGGAGTGATGGAGTCCAAGTTCCAGGACTCGAGCAACAACGGTCCGGACGAGAACCGCGCCGTGATCCCGGCCTCCACCTTCCGGAGCATCTACGGCAACGAGTTCGTGAACCACCTTCTGGTGCGGCCGCGCAACGTCGCGGATGCGCCGGTCGCCAAGCGGGAGCTGTACCGCGTCCTCGGCGGCCGACACAGGTTCGATCCGGCGGACGAACGGGCGCTCGGCATCTGGGACTTCATCGAGGATGAGAAGATGGTGGGCCAGATAGGTTACGGCATCCAGGTTTTCCTGGGGCTCGTGGGTTGCTTCACGCTGCTGGTGGCGGGGGTCGGCGTCGCGAACATCATGTACGTCGTCGTGCGTGAGCGGACACGCGAAATCGGCATCAAGCTCGCCGTGGGCGCGCGCCGACGGCACATCGTGGGCCAGTTCCTGTGCGAAGCGATCCTCATCGCGGTCGGCGGGGGCCTGCTCGGACTCGCCATCGCTTCGCTCCTCGTGGCCGGCATAGACAGCCTTCCCAGCGACAACCCGGCCATGCAGTACATCCTGAACCCGCAACTCTCGCTGCCGATCGCATCGATCTGCGTCGGCCTGCTCATGGTGATCGGGCTCGCGGCGGGAATCCTGCCCGCGCGCAAGGCGGCGCGCCTTGATCCGGTGGAGTCCCTTAGGTACGAATGAGAGGGACTGAAAGCTGCAGGCCCTGAGCCAACCGGAGTTGCGACGGCGATGCATCGAAACGCGCAAACACGAGCCGTCGGTGGAATGTGGGTGGGCACCGCGCTCGCCGGATTCCCGGGAGGCACCGGCGCCAGCGCTCAAGATGTAGTTGACCTGCCTGCCGAGGACCTTCCGCTCCCGGCGGACTTCGAGTTGGTGTACCGAATCGGATCGACCGAGGCGAGGGCCGAGTGGGAGCAGCATCCCGAAGTGCCCGTGGTTGCGGCCGTGCGGGTGACCTGGGAGGGCACCCTGTGGATCGAGCGAGCCCTGGAGCCGGGCGCGAGTGAACCGGGTCCGATCGACGTGATCGGGTCGGGAGGGCGCTATGTGGGCACCTTCCCGGTGGGGCAACTCGAGATGCCGGACGCCTTCGGCCCGGACGGCCTCGTCGCCTTCATCGAGACCGACGAATTCGATGTTCCGGTCATCACCGTGAGGCGACTCCCGCAGCCGATCCGGTGAAGTCTTGAGGAAGCGGGATCGTCCGAAGGGGCCCGGTCGACCATCCGCTCCCGTCCGCGCCAGTCCTGGCCTTTTAGTTGAACACCCGCCAGCGCCATCACCTCGCTGTCCGGCAGCACCGATGCGTCCGAATGCACGATCATGTGCCCTCCTTCGCCGACCACCCACCCCGGGAGACCCCCAATGAGACAAGCCTCTCCATTCTCCGAACGCACCGAACGCATGGTGCTCGCCGTCATCGGCATGGATCTGCTCCTCCAGACCGCCGAGACCGTGGACATGCTCGCGGATGTGGCGTCGCCCTTCTTCTGGGCTGGCGTGGGCATCTGGCTGCTCTACACGATCGAGTGGTGCGTCCGCATCCGCCGGGCCGAGAACTGGAAGAAGTACGCCTTCAGCTTCATGGGGATCGTGGACTTCCTGGCCATCCTGCCGCTGTGGGCGTTCACGGGATTCGATCTGAGGGTGCTGCGTGCCTTCCGAATCTTCCGCCTCTTCGTCACGACGGCCAAGTTCGCCAGCCGCACGAACGCGGTCATCAAGCTCGCCAGGGCGTTCCGCTTCGCCATGGACGAGGCCGGCGCGCTCTTCGCCGGCACCTGCATCATCGTGATCACGGCCGGTTTCGGGATGTACCACCTCGAGCACGGGGTGCAGCCGGACGTCTTCGGCTCGGTGTACGACGGCCTGTGGTGGGCAGTGGTCACACTGACGACGGTCGGGTACGGCGACATCCAGCCCGTCACGGTCGGCGGAAGGCTCCTGGCCACGGTGGCGATGTTCGCCGGGATCGGAGTGATCGGGTCCGCGTGCGGGATCATGGCGGACGCGTTGCGGGAGGCGGGGGCGGGGGAGGGGGCAGCGCGGTCCACGCCCTGAAACGCCAGATTGAAGTGCAGTGGTTGGCTTTGGACCCGGGTATGGGACGCCCAGCCAACCCCTCGACACCTCAGGTAATCTAACCGGTGCAACGCGCGTAATCTGACATAAGCGCGTCCACCGCCACCCCCATCATCAGGCCGTCGCCATGCCCCGCTCCACAACCGTTGCCACCCTCCCCGCCCTGACCATCACGGCCCTCCTCGCCCTGGCCCTCCCCTCCGAGCCCGCCCACGCCCTGGCACCACTCCAGGATCCTGCCCCGCCCGCCGCCAACCTGACCTTCACACCCGAAGCTCCCGCCCCCGGATCCACGGTCAGGGTAACCTACCAACCGCTGGACGCTCTCGCCGGTGAGCCCGAGCTCGTCTTGCGGGGCCATTTCGAGATCCTGCAACGGTTCGACGCTGGCCACGAGCCGCGCAACGAGCGCGTCGCCACGCTGACGCCGGGGGACGGGGGCTCCTTCACTGGATCGTTCACGGCGCCCAACTCGGCGGCCTACGGTGTCTTCGTCGCCGAGGACGTGGCGGGCGAGCGCGTCGATACGAACGGTGCAATGCACTTCGAACTGCTCGTCCACGGCGAAGACAAACGGTCCCACGCAGGCGTGCTGTTCCGGCGCGCGGAGCACTACAGGGATCGCGACCCCTCCATCGCGAACGAGTCCAAGGAGCGCGCCGAGGAACTCTATCGTGAAGTCCTTGCCGAAGAGAACCCCGGCGAGGTGGTCACGGTCACCTTCTCGGACACTCCAAGCAGTGACGTGCAACCCGACCTGACCGAGCTGCCGCCGGAGCTGAGGTGGACCGAGGCATGGATGCGGTGGCAGGAAGACGGGAACTCGCGCCCGGCCCTGGAAGCGTTGGAAGTCGAATGGCCGGTTGCCGAAGGGCTGCGTACCGGGATCGCCAACAGCGGCTTGCTTCTCGCGGTGGATCTGCGGGATCTCGACGCCGCGGACCGCTGGACCGAGCGGATCCTGCGTGAGGACTGGGCCGACCCCTGGTCGGACAAGCTGATGATCGTCGAGATGATCTCGACCGTTCCCGAGCGCCGCGCCCGCGCCCTGGAGCTTGCCCGCGCCGCCCTGGCCGACCTGGCCGCCGTGGATGTCGCTGGATACCCCGGACGCCCGCTCGGACAGACGGCCTCCGAATACGGCGACGTCATCGAGAGAGCCCGGGCCGAGGCCCAGGCCGAGGTGAACCGGCTGCTCGCTGCCGTTTAGCTGCTACTCTCCTCCCCGACTCAGCGGCCACACCCGCACGTACTCGACGCCGAGTTCGTCGGTTGCCCGTCCGAGGATGTAGCCCTCGCCGATCTCGTAGATGTCGGTGAGTACGGCAGGAGTCTCGACCAACCCCAGGACACGCCCCTCCGGGTCGAAGATCGTCCATAACGGATCGGCGTCGCCTGCTCCAGGTAGGCGGTATTCCCGCACCCAGAGGTGGTCGAGGACATCGGCGATCGCCGTGACGAACGCGGGATGGGTTTCGGGGAGCGGGACGCCCTCGAACCGTTCCCATAACGTTCGCCGCCTGTCCGCCCGCAGCCGCTCGGGCTCCCGCATGACCCGATCGTCGATGTAGGCGTCCAGGTGCGCGTCCGTCCGGGCGACCACCTCATGGTCTCGCCGCACGATGCGCATCAACGCGCCGTCGGCGTCGAATGCCCTGATCTCGTAGCTGTAGTTCGGCGCGACGACCACCAGGTCTCCCCACATGAAACTCGCGATGTCATGGTCGAAGATGAGCGACATGACGCGGGTCCGGTTGCCGCTGTACTCCCGATGTGTCTCGCCACCGACGAATGTCCCCAGCCGTCCCAGCTGTGCTCCTTCGGCTCCGTGCATCTGGTAGATGACTTCGTCGCGCTGCAACCCATCCTGTCTCGACTCGGGCAAAACGGTCTCCCTCGCCAGGATCCGGCCTGTCGGCAGGGCGACCGCCGGGCTCCGGTGTACCGCACCTTCCAACGCGAAGGTCCGGCCGAAGTTGCCACGGTTGTCGAAAACCGTGAGCCGGCGGCCCTGCGCAAACCAGGTAATCAGGGAATCGCCCGGCCACCGGTCCATCCCCAACAGGTTGTCGAACTCGCCGGGACCGGCTCCGGCACCTCCCCACGTCGACTGGTAGCGCCCCGAAGGGTCGAACACCCGCAACTCGTCGGGGCCGATGTCCTCCACCACGATCCGGCCATCGGCCAGGGTCAGCGCCCCCCGCACGCGGTCTAGCAGATACGGCTCGGCGCCCTCAAGCGCCCCGATCGAAACCACCGGGTCCGCCGCGACCTCCCATCCAAGCCTCGAATCGGCCGGCGGGTTGGGGTTCTCGACGATCCCAACCCCAGCGCTGTCCCGAATGACGGCCTGCCGGGCGAGCGACTCGGCGTCGGCCGCCGCGCCGTTCGCGGGGGTGTCGCAGGCGAGTGTGGTCATGGCAGCGGCCGTCACGACGACGGTCGCCATGGCAAGCGGGGCAGGATGGCTGGAGGCTGAGTTCACGGTCGTGACGATAGACGAGGACATTTGTATCAATTGTTTGTGGGTAGAATTACCGCTAATTTACCCATATGTACCAAAGAATGCTTGCTAAAGTCCTCGACTCCAACGAGCGGAGCGTGTTAGTGCTCGGGCCGAGGCAGGTCGGGAAGTCCACCCTTCTGGGCTCCACAGCACCGGATATCTCGCTGAATCTCGCGAGCCCGCGGGTGTTTCGCGACTTCGTCGGATATCCGGAGCGACTCGAGCGCGAGCTTCTGGCCGCGCCGCCTGAAGCGCGCACGGTGTTCATAGACGAGGTTCAACGTGTTCCGGCACTGCTCGATGTGGTGCAGCTCTTTCTTGACGAGTATCCTGGCCGCTTTCGTTTTCTCCTTTCGGGATCCAGCGCGCGCAAGCTGAGGCGGGGACATGCCAACCTCCTGCCCGGGAGGATCCACGTCCACCAGATGCATCCGCTTCTCGCGTGCGAACTGGGCGACGACTTCGACCTGGTCCGCGCGCTCGCACATGGGACGCTCCCGGGAATCTATTCGGAACAGAACGGCGCGCTGCGTGCCGCAGACCTCCGCAGCTATGCGGATACCTACCTGCGCGAGGAGATCCAGGCCGAGGCCCTTGTGCGGAACCTGGGGGGCTTCTCGCGTCTCCTTGATCTGATCGCGGCCTCTTCGGGCCGGATCCTCAACGTTCAGGCGATGTGCAAACAGGCCGGACTCGGGTACGAGACCACCCGCCGCTACATCGAGGTCCTGGAGGACACGCTGATCATGTTCCGGATCCCGGCGTGGAGCGGCTCCAGCCGTTCGAGCCTGGTCGCGCATCCCCGGCTCTTTCTCTTCGACACAGGCGTGCGCAACGCCCTGTTGAGGAGGCCGCTCGACGTGCCGCTGCCCGACGAACGCGGCGACCTGCTGGAGCACTTCGTCGGCTGTGAACTGCACCGCCGCCTGGGAACGCTGTGGCCGGAAGCCGCGCTCTTCCACTACCGGACGCGGTCCGGTGCCGAGGTCGACTTTGTGCTCGAGGTGGGACGGGACCTCTGGGGAATCGAGGTCAAGGCGGGACATCGCGTGACCCGGAGCATGCTCCGGGGGCTGGCGTCGTTCGCGTCCCGCAGCGAGCGTGTCAAGCGGCGGATCGTGGTCTTTCTGGGCGAGCGGCGCCAACTGATCGATGGGGTCGAGGTGTTGCCGCTGGCGGAGTTTCTGAGGGAGTTGCCGGGGTGATGCAGGACATGCTGTTGAAGTGCACCGGCCGGACGCGTGGAGCGCGGATAGCGGTCGCGACGGCCCTGGTGCTCACCGGAGGGCAGGCATGCGGGATCTTTGACGATGGTACTTGCCCCGCGTGGGATCCGGCGGGCATCGAGGTCGACATCGTGGACGCGGGCTCGGGAAGGATTGTTCCGCATAGCGCGAATCCGACCGGCTTCACCATCCGTGGAAGGCTTCGAATTCGAGAGCCCATGGACTTGGTCCCTCCCTTTCCCGGAGCTCCCACCCAGCTCGTGGGCGGCAAAGGACCTCCGGGGGCTCGTTCGGAGGTCTTCGTATACGATGTGGAAGTTGCAGCAGACGGTTATGAAACCTGGCGCACGAGCGAGATATCCGTCGAGGTGGACAACTGCGGTCACGCTCGAACCGTGGAGATGGCCGCACGCTTTTTGCCTTCGACACCAGGAGAGTAGCAGCGCCCCCTACGCCGCCCCGTCGTTGCAATCGCTGAGACTGTAGTTCGGGTTGTTCGCCTCGTTGCCCGGAATCACCAGCGACAGGTCCGTGCCCCGCTGCAGGTTGTCCTTGTGGTACTCGCCCCATGGGTACACCGAGTTGGCCGCGCGGCCGTATTGGCGCACCAACCGCCGGAGATCGCCCAGTCGGTGCCCCGTGTTGAACAGCCAGAACGCGCGCTCGCGGAACATGAGGTCCACACGCCCCTTCTGATCGCCGGGGTCCGCCACCGGCTCCATCCCGACCGTCCCCCGCGCGGCGTTGATCGTCGCGAGCCATCCCGCCACGTCGCCGCTGTTGAGCTGGGCCTCGGCCTCGATCATGCGGGCTTCGGCGCCGCTCGCCGTCTCCACGGGGGCGGCACGGCTGGTCAGCTTCAGATACCGGTACATGGGAGTCTCGGAGTCGAACCTCGAGACGCCGACGTACTCCGTGGGCACCCGCGGGTCGCCGGCCGTAGCGAAATCCAGGCCGTTGCCGCCCTCGTTTTCCGAAACCGAGTAGCGGTCGAGTTCCCAGTTGTCCACATACATGAAGTTCTCTTCGCGGGAGGAATTCGTGGAGTGGACGGTCTCGTACAGGAAGTCCGTGGGCACGGTGGCGACCGCTGCGGCCGCGGCGGCGTAGTTCCCCTGGTTCAGCAGCGCCCGGCCCCTCAGCACGCTTGCAAAGTTCGCGATCCGCGCACTTCCGCCCGCGGCCTGGTCGGCCATGTTCAGCCGCTCGATAGCGCGGTCCATGATCTGGTCCGTGCTGAGCGGCATGCCGTACTCGATCTCGGGCTCCGTCCTGCCGAACGGCACCGCGCCGCAGTAGGCTTCGCCCATGAGGATGTGCACCGCGGCCGAGACGGTGTACAGCTCGCCGATCCGCGGGTCGCCGCCGGCCGACACCTCCTGCAGCAGTGCCGCCGCATCTTCCGCCGAGACGCGCGCCACGTGCAGGTTCTGGTACATCTGGTCCCACGACGCGTTCTGGGGATCCATCTCCCTCAGGTCCATGGCCCGGATCAGCGGCGGGGTGCCGCCGAACTTGAACTCGTCGCTGAACCAGCCCACCGCCTGCACCAGGCCCAGCGCCGATCCGGGGCCGCCGGCGGCTCCGTCCTTGGCCAGCGCGAACTCGCCGATGGCTCCGTTGTACAGCGCGGACGCGCCCTGGAGGGTGCGCAGCTGGTCGGGCTCGATGATGTCCGGGTCCGCGACGTCCAGAAGCGCGTCGCAGGCGGGGAGCGTTGCGATCAGAGCGAGCGCCGCGATCATCCGGGCCCTCGCATTCCGTTGTCTTCCATTCGTGTTCATGTCGGTTTTCCTCTCGTGAGTCATGGTCTTTGTCGTCATGGTTGCCATGGGTCAATACCCGAGGTTGACTCTGAGCATGAACGCTCTCAGCTGGCCCGCCTGCACGAAGTTGTAGTTGGGTCCGTCCGTACTTGCGCCCGAGGTGTTCACCTCCGGGTCCCAGCTGGTGAAGTTGGTGTAGGTGAAGAGGTTGCGTCCCGTGAGGATGATCGATGCCGAGCGCGCGCCGATCCGCTGCGCCCATTCGGCCGGCGTGTTCAGACGGACGTGGGCTTCGCGAACCTTGAGGAAGGAGGCGTCCTCGGCGTAGGCGCCGAAGGCCCGGGAGCCGGCGACCGCCTTGGCCTGCGCCTCAAGCGGTGCGCTGGGGTCGTTGAGGTCGCGGCAGTTCTGCACGAATGCGCACTGGAAAAGGGTGTTTACGTTGTGCGAGACGTATCCGCCCTGGTAGTCGAGGAGGCCGCCGACCTCGACCCGGCCGCTCAGCAGCGACAGGCTGGTCCCCAGCTGCAGATTCTGCGTCGGGATCGTGCTGCCGTTGAACACGGCGGTATCCGAAACCACGACTTCGCTCGGAACGATGATTCCGTCGCCGTTCGCGTCCTCCCACGACTCGAGCCTCGGCCACCACAGTCCGTAGAGCGGGAACCCGACGGCCTGCTTGTAGCCGAAGCCCTGAAGCGGCGTAACGCCTTCGCCGAGCTCGATCAGCTCGTTGGAGTTCTTCGCGCCCGTGATGGCGATCGACCAGCTCAGGTCCTCGCGCTCGATGATGCGGGCGTCCAGGCTGACCTCGATCCCCTGGTTCATCACCTCGCCGAGGTTCTCGACGCGGGTCTGGGTCGCGCCCAGCGAGCCGGGCAGCTCGCGGTTCACCAGCGCGTCGGTGGTGCTCTTGTTGTAGTAGGTGAACTGGATGTCGACCCTGTTGTCGAGGACCGTGGCGTCGAACCCGCCCTCGTACTCGGTCGACCGCTCGGGCCGGAGCTCGATGTTGCCGAGGCCGCCGATGGTGACCGAGGGCTGCGATGTGGTCTGATCGCCTACCAGGATCGAGCTCGTGACCGGCAGCAGGAACCTGAGCGCCGCGTTCGCGTCGGGCTGCAGACCCGACTGGCCGAAGGCGCCGCGCAGGCGCAGCGAGTTGACCCAGCCGGCGTCCGGGTCGTCGAGGGCGATGAACGAGACCGAGGCCTTGGGGTACCAGGCCGCCTCGAAGCCTTCGCCGAACGCGCTGTTCTGGTCGACGCGGATGGCGCCGGTCACGTACACGCGGTCGTTCCAGCCCAGCTGCTGTTCGAGATAGCTGCCGACCGTCTTCGTCTCGACGGTGATCTCGCCCGAATTCTTGGTCGCACCGGCGTCGATGGACTGGCCGCCGGGCGGGAAGACGGCAGCCGAGTTGAGGGTGCCTTCGAGGAGGTCCTCGTTGTACTGGGCACCGACCGAGGTACGGGAACTGATCTGGTCGGTGATGTCGAAGTTCGCGCTGCTGCCCAGGTCCACCGAGTACTTGTACTGCGTGAAGGAGTCGATCGCCCGGATCCCCTGGCGCTGCTGCCCGCAGATCGCGCAGCCCTGGCCCGGAGCGTTGAACGACTCGTCGCTGTAGCCGGTGTAGTCCATACCCACCGTGGCGTGCGCGGTCATGTAGCCGGTCGGCCTCCAGTTGAGCCGTCCGCTGTTGATGAAGCGGTCGTTCTCGCGCCAGACGATATGCGCGAAGTTCTGGTCCGGCGGCGCGAAGCCGAAGGGGCTCGGGGCGTCCGGGTTCGCGGTGCCGAAGATCGCGGTGCCGTAGATGCCCTCCAGGTTGTCGCCAGTCTGCGGCAGGTAGAGGTCGCTCTTCACCACCCCCATCGACACGTTCAGGTCCATGTTGTCGCGAACGTCGGCGCTCAGGTTCGCCCGCAGGTTGACCTTGTTGAGTTCGTTCGGGTACAGCTGCTCTTCGGGGATCACGTCCGTGCCGCGCTCCTCGTACAGGAATTCGCGGCTGATATCGGGCATCTTCACGACCCCGGTCTCGTTCTCCCACTCGGCCGACACGAAGTAGCGCACGGTGTTGCCGCCGCTGACCTGTGCGCCGTACTGCTGCCGGTGTCCGTCCTTGATGGGCGAGTACTCCGGCTCGGTGAGCAGGTTGCGGGTGTACAGCTGCTCGATCGTGCACTGTCCCATCGCCTGGTGCATCGGCAGACAGAGCCGCGACTGGCCGTTGGCTCCGCGGCCCTGGGAATAGTAGATCCCCGGGTATTCCGCCGGATCCTGGCTCAGCCCCTGCTCGACCCAGATGTTCCAGCGGGGCGGTCCCTCCGTGCCGCGCTTGGTCGTGATCCAGATGACGCCGTTGGCGGCCTGCGTCCCGTAGAGGGTGGCCGCGGACGGCCCCTTCACGATCTCGATGCTCTCGATCTCCTCGGGGTTCAGGTCGTTGAAGAACGAGGGCTCGCCGCCGCCGATATACTGGTCTCCGCCCAGCGCGGGTGAACCGGAGTTGACCCGGATGCCGTCGACGTAGACCAGGGGGTCTGGTGAGAGCGTTGCGCTGGAAATGCCGCGAATGCGAATGCGGGCACCCGTGCCGACCGTCCCGTCCGACGGGATTACCGAGACCCCTGAGGCGCGCCCCTGTAGCAGCTCCTGGAAGCTCGTTACTGGCGCCACCTCGGTGAGCATCGAGGTTTCGATCTTCGCGATGGCGTTGCCGATCTCGCGGCGCCGCTGCTCTCCGGTGGCGGTCACCACGATCTCGTCCATGGATAGCGCCATGAGCTGCAAGACGAAGTCGCGCACCGCGCTTTCGCCGGCCGCGACCGTCACGGACTGGGTCGCCGTAGCGTACCCCAACAGCACTACCGTGATGTCGTGATCCCCGACCGGCACATTGTTGAGCAGGTAGCGGCCCGCTTCGGTGGTCAGGCCGCCGATCGTCGTTCCCTCGATCGCAACCTGGGCCCCGGCGAGGGGCTGGCCCCCGGCGTCCTGCACCGACCCGGTTACCGTGCCTGTCTGGGCCAGTACCGGGGCGGCCGCGAGAGCCAGGGAAACGATGGAGATAGAGAACTCGCGCAGGCGTTTCATCAGCCTCCTCCTTGCAGCGAGGAACCGGCGCCCGCGTTGGCTGGGTGGCGAACGCCGAGTTATACACCCACCCATCCGATCCAACGTCCGTCAAAGTAGGGCGGGGTGGGGGGGGATGGCTAGCGGTGAGGTGCTCGCCGGATGCTTAGCGGTGGTGTCCGTCCGTCGTGACGATAGACGAAGACGCTCGTGTCAACGAAGACGCCACTTTGTCCGCTACCCCACTGCCGTCCTCCGCTGGCTATCACCAACCCTGGTGCCGACGGCTCTGCGAATTGCGTCCACGATCCACGAGTTGATGCTCACCTGACCGGCGGCCGCGGCCCCGGCAACGAGAGCATGGAGTTCGGAGCCAAGGCGCAGATTCAGTTTCCCCGAAAACGGACGTTTGGGCTCGACCCCGTCCTCCGCACACCATTCGAGGTATTCGTCCACCGACCGCTCGAATTCTCTTCGCAGCTCCGTCGCATCGATAGCCTCGAACGTGGCGATCGGATAGGGCCCGCTGTTCACGACCCGTCCGTGAAGGACTTCCACGGAGTCGTCGAACTCCACCGCGGCGACGTATCCCTTGTATTCCATCATGGTTCGACTCCTGCTGTTCAATTAGACATTACAGAATGTAAACCCGGCTTTACATTGTCGACCCTGCGCTCTCCGCGTTCCCAGTGTTGAGCTCGATCCCCACGTCAGTCAGACCGGGAGATGGGATAGTGTGGATGGCTGGCGGCGAGGTGATCGTATCCGCACTTTGCCCCGTGACCTAACCCCTCCGAGCCACACAACCGGAGTAGCCGTGATGAAGCGCACTCCCCAAGTCGGTTCCCCGGCCCTGGTGGCCCTCACCCTCGCCGCCGCCTGCGCCGCCCCCGACGCCCAGCCCCCCGGCGAAACCGGGGCATCCGCACCTGCCGAACAGCTCACGGAACCCGACCACTTCGTCCCATCCACCCCCGAAAACCTCAACTGGGGCTGGTTCCCGATTGACAAGGACCCCGTCCTCCGCATGCAATCCGGCGAAACCGTCCGCGTCAACACGCTGACCCACGTGGGCGCCGGCCAGAGCGAGGATCCAGTCGCCTACCTGACCGGACTCGGCATCCCGCGCGAGGAAATCCTCCAGGACGTGCTGGACTTCTGGGCCACGCGCGAAGGGCGGCCCCGCGAGGGGCGGAGCGGCCACGTCATCACCGGGCCGATCCACGTCGAAGGCGCAGAGCCCGGCGACGTGCTGGAGATCGAAATCCTCTCCAATGAGACGCGCGTCCCATGGGGCGTGAACAGCACGAGCGCCCGCGGCGGCGTGTTCTCGACCTCCTACCCGGGGTACGCGGACGGCGATCCCGCGCTGGACATCCCGCCCGGCACCCGCCACGTGATCCGCACCGGCGAGGCCGATGGCCGGGAGGTCGCGTTCTTCTCCGACGACATCCAGGTGCCGCTCGCCCCGTTCATGGGCATCCTGGCCGTGGCGCCCGATCCGGTGGTGGGCCAGCCCGGCGTGACCGTCCCCGGCGTGCAGGGGTCGCGCCCGCCCGGAGCCTTCGGCGGCAACCTCGACGTCAAGGACCTGACCGCCGGCACTACGCTCCAACTTCCGGTGTTCCATCCCGGCGCTCTGTTCTATGTCGGAGATCCGCATGGGGCTCAGGGCGACGGTGAGGTCAGCGGGACGGCGATCGAGCAGTCTCTGACCGGTACCTTCCGGCTCACGGTGCACAAGGACCGCAGCATCGCGGCGCCGCGGGCCGAGAATGCCGACCATTACATCCTGATGGGGATCGATCTGGACCTGGACCGGGCCGCCCGCCACGCCGTGTGGGAGGTCGTCGATTTCCTCGTCGAAGAGAAGGGGATGACGCCGGCCAAGGCGCTGTCGCTGGCCAGCATTGCCGTGGACTTCCGTGTCAGTGAAGTAGTGGACCTGACGCAGGTTGTGTCAGGCTTCATCCCGAAGAGCATTTTTTTGAGGTAGTCAGCAATCTCCGTAGCCGGTTGGAGGACCGAGTCATGAAGACCTTGTTCAGTGCGTTCGCAGCGGTGTCCCTGGCTGTTCTGATGACCCCGGTGTCCGGCCTCGCTCAGGAGACGGGCAACATGCAGGGGTCCGACCCCACCCTGGAGGAGTGGGAGGTCCCGTGGGAGGAGAGCCGGCCGCGCGATCCCTACGTCGCGCCTGACGGCCGGGTCTGGTTCGTCGGGCAGCGCTCCCACTACGCCGCCTGGCTCGACCCCGACACGGGCGAGTTCAAGCGATTCGACCTTCCCGACGGCGCCGGACCGCATACCGTCGTGGTGGGGAGCGACGGGATGGCCTGGTACACGGGCAACCGGGTCGGCAACATCGGCCGCATCGATCCCGTGAGCGGCGAGATCGAGATCTTCCCGATGCCCGACGAGCGCGCCCGCGACCCCCACACCTTCGCCTTCGATGCGGCTGGCGACCTCTGGTTCACCGTCCAGGGCGGCAACCTGGTCGGCAAGTTCTGGCGGGAGACGGGCGACGTGCGCCTGGTCGAGATGCCGGACAACCCCGGCGGTCGCGGCGGATCGACCCGTCCCTACGGCCTGAAGATGGACTCCCGCGACCGGCCCTGGGCGACCCTCTTCGGCACGAACCAGCTGGTCATGGTCGATCCCGAAACCTTCGAGCCCACCTACTACGAGCTTCCTGAGGGCGCGCGGCCCCGCCGGCTGGTCATCGACTCGCGCGACATCGTCTGGTACGTCGATTACGCGCGCGGATTCCTGGGCCGCCTCGATCCGGAGTCCGGCGAGGTCACGGAGTGGGAGAACCCGAGCGGCGAGGGCGCCCGTCCGTACGGCGTCGCGATCGACAACGACGACCGCGTCTGGTTCGTCGAGACCGGCGTGCGGCCGAACAGGTTCGTGGGCTTCGACACCCGCACGGAGCAGTACATCAGCGAGATGGACGTCGGCAGCGGCGGCGGAACCATCCGCCACATGTACTTCGATCCCGAAACCAACGTCGTCTGGTTCGGGACGGACGTGAACACGGTCGGGCGCGCGGTGCTGCCGCCGCTGAGGAGGGTCAGCGAGGACACGGAGAACCCGCCGCCATTCTCTGGAGTCAGCACACAGGGGTAGGCGTATCGCATCAGAAGTTTCTCTCGAAGATTCCCGGTTGCCGGGCCACCAGCTTGATTGGGCGATCCGCAACGATCAAGTTGCCCGTACCAAGCTGCTACGGAAGCATTATGCACGGAAGTGATCGAAGGAGCCGACCAATGAAGAAGCGCGAGTGGACGAAGAGGGAGACGGCCATCGTGGCGCTGGTTTTCGTGGCCGTGTCGTTGTTCTTCGGACTGGTGCGGGGCGTGGAATACCCGGCGCTGGTGACCCAGGACTTCACGTACTATCCGCGGGACTATGACGAGGACGGGCACTACAGCGAGACCCGGCGGTGCTGGGGCGTCCCCGTCATCTATTGGACCTGCAGGACGACCTTGACGCCCGCGGAACCGGAATCGCAGTCGGGATAGGACTGGACGCCGCGCCACCGCAGGCGCGCCTGCAGCCATACGCCGGCCGGTGGCGTGGAGCCGGTCGCGCTAGCGGATCCCTTCGAGCTGAATCCCCCTCACGAAATAACGCTGTGTGAAAAGGAAGAGGAGTGCGATCGGCAGCACCGCCACGACGCCGGCGGCCATCTGGTACGGCCAGTTGATTTCGTAGGTGGAGTGGAAGGCGGCGATCCCGACTTCGACGACGCGCATCTCCATGGAGCGGGTGACGAGGAGCGGCCAGAGGAGGTTTTTCCAGGCGTCGATGAAGGCGAAGAGGGCGAGCGTGGCGACCGCGGGCCTGGCGAGGGGCAGGGCGACGCTCCGGAAGATGCGCCAGGGGCCGGCGCCGTCGACGCGGGCGGCGTCTTCGAGCTCGCGGGGGACGGTGCGGAAGTACTGGCGCATGAGGAAGATGCCCCACACGGAGACGAGTTCGGTCGAGATCAGGCCCTGGTAGCTGTCGATCCAGCCGAGCGCGTCGATCATGAGAAAGCGGGGGATGAGGACGATGACGGCCGGGACCATCATCGTGGCCAGGAAGAGCATGAAGAGGCGGTCGCGGCCGGGGAAGTCGATGCGCGCAAAGGCGTAGCCGGCGGCGGTCGCGGTGCCGACCTGTCCGGCGACGACGGCGACCGAGAACACGAGCGAGTTGAGGAAGTAGCGGGCGAACGGCTGCGCGGTCAGGGCCTCGGGGTAGTTGGACCAGAGCGGGGTTTCGGGCAGGATGCGCGCGGACGCGAAGACCTCGAGCTGGCCCATGAGGCTGGTGGCGGCCATCCACAGGAAGGGGGCGGCCATGGCGGCGCATGCCAGGACGAGGAGGGCGGCGCGGGCGGGGGCTGCGCGGGCGCGCGCGAAGGAGGCACTGCGGTTACGCATGGGCCCGCCTCCCCTCGAGGAAGCGGAAGTGGAGCCACGTCGCGGCGAAGACGACGGCGAAGAGGACCCAGCTCATCGCGGCGGCGTTGCCGAAGCGCAGGAACTCCCACGCCTCGCGGTAGATGTGGTAGACGGCGACGTCGGTGGCGCCGAGAGGGCCGCCCTCGGTCATGACGTAGACGAGGCCGAAGACCTGGAAGGAGCCGATCACCGAGGTGACGAGGACGAAGAAGAGGGTGTGGCGGAGGCCGGGCAGGGTGATGTGGCGGAAGCGCTGGAGGGGGCCGGCGCCGTCGACGCGCGCGGCGTCGTACCAGTCGCGGGGGATCGCGGCGAGCCCGGCCTGGAAGACGACCATCTGATAGCCGACGACCATCCACACGCTGATCAGCATCAGGCTGGCCAGCGCGGTGTCGGGCGAGGTCAGCCACGGGACCGGGCCGATGCCGGCGCGCGCGAGGAGCTGGTTGACGAGGCCGTAGCCATCGTTGAGGAGCCACTTCCAGACCACCGCGATGGCGACGACGCTGGTGATGCTCGGAAGGAAGAGCGCGAGGCGGGCCCAGCGGACGGCGCGCCGGGACCCCTGGGTGAGGAGCGCGAGGGCGAGGGCGACGGCCATCGCGAGGGGTACGTGCAGGGTGAAGACGGCGGTGTTGCGGATGGATGACCACCACGCGGTATCTAGTATTATATTACGATAATTGTCAAGGCCGGCAAAGGGGTGGGCGGGATCGACGAGGTGCCACTCCTGGAGGGAGATCCACAGCGAGAAGAGCAGGGGGCCGAAGGTGAAGACGAGGAGGAGGGTGGCGGCGGGGGCGAGGAAGCCCCAGGCGGCGAGGGTGCGGCGGAGGGCGCGGGGCCGGGCCGACAGCGGGAGGAGGGAGAGGATGATGGCGACGAGCAGGGTGGAGCCGGCGGATGCGGCCGTCAGAGGGACGGTGGGGGAGGCGGTCTCTTCGTAGCCGAGGAGGGCGAGGTGGAGGGTGGTGGGGGCCGGGGTGGGGGCGGTGGGGGACTGGGTGGGGGGTGCCGTGTTGGGTGGTAGGGTGGTTTGTGCGATGTGGTAGGTGGCGCCGCCGGCCTGCAGGGTGGAGGTGGGGGCGGTGCGGAGGGGTGGCGGGAGGGCGGCGATGGCTTCGCTGACGGCGCGGGGCATCGTCCAGAGCCGGGCGGGGTCGGCGAGGGCGGCGGTGGTGCCCCAGGGGAGGCCGGCGGCGCGGGCGGCCCGGGTGGGGTCGGCGCCGGAGGTGACGGCGATCTCGGCGGCGCGGATGCCGTGGGCGAGGTGGGCGGCGCTGATGGCCTCGAGTTCGTGGTGGGCCCGGCGCGCCGCCAGGAGTGCGACCAGTGCGAGGAAGGCGGCGGCCAGGAGCAGGGTCGCGGCGGGGTAGCGGGGGGGTGGCGGGCGTCGCCGCCGCCGGGCGGTCCAGGCGATCATGAGGAGGATGCCGAGCAGGGCGAGGGGGGTGGTGGGGCGGGGGGGTGGCGCGCGGTCCGGGTCCGAAGCGACGGCTATCCAGACGGACGGGTCGAGCGCGCCGGGGCGGTAGCCGTATGCGCCGGGTTCGGTGCGGGTGCGCGGCGCGCCGCCGTCCGCCGGCACGGCCTCGATCGTCGCGCGCTCTCCGAGGAGCTGCGCAACGGCATCCGCACCAGCACCAGGTATTTCCCAGAGATTCGCTGCCATGCGCGCAACGTTTTTTGTTGCGCGCTCTCGGGCGCCGTTCACGGATGCGGCCGCCGACAGCAGGATAACGGCGAGTCCGGCTGTGAAAGCAACGGTGACGATTGCGGGCAGGAAGGCGGGCAAGCCGCCGTCAGTCCGCTCCGGCGGCCTGCTCACCGCGCCAGCACCTCGTCCACGCGGCGGGCGACATCGGCGGCGCTCTCCTGCAGCGGTTCGCCGTTCAGCAACCTCCGGTCCATGATCTCGACCGCGAGCGCCTCGATCCGGGAAAAGTCCCTCACATACGCCCCCCAGGTCATCCTCGCGCCCTCCACCAGCGCGATGAAGGCCGCCTCGACCCCCGTTTCGTCAGCGGCCGCGATCTCTTCCGCCACATCCACCCTCGAGGGGATCGCCAACCCCGACCGCGCCCGGATCCGCTGCGCCTCGGGCGACGAGAGGAACCCGGCCAGGTCGATGGCCTGCCTGAGGTTGGCCGCATTGGGGGGCACCGCCCAGCCCGAAGCGTAAAGGACGCTGGTTGCCGCCTGCTGCGACGGGTGGTGAGGGATCGGGACGACCGCCAGATCAAGCTCGCCCGTTGCGACCAGATCGCGAAATACGGGCAGCGTCCAGTGTCCGGAGAGCAGGAACGCCTGGCCGCCGGACGCGAAGCGGGCCTCCCGCGCCGGATCTCCCTGTTGCACGAACTGCGCGCCGGGCGTGCTCCCGTCCTCCGCCAGGCCCGTCAGCAGACGGTAGGCGGCGAGCGCCCCGGGGCCGTCCAGGTATCCGCTGGCCGAGCCGCCGTCGGGCGCCAGGATATCGCCCCCGGCCGACCAGACGAAGGGCACCCACTGGTAGAGGTTGCGCGGGAAGTCGAAGCCGTGGATGTCGGGTCGGCCGTCGCCGTCGGTGTCCCTTGTGACTGTGCGGGCAGCGCGCCGGAAATCGTCCCAGTTCCAGCCGGTCCGCGGCGGCGGATCAAGCCCGGCCCCGGCGAGCGCGGCGCGATTGGCGTAGAGCACCATCGGGGTGAAGTCCTTGGGGAGTGCGAAGATGGACCCGCCGCGGCGGAAGGCGTCCAGGACCTGCGGGAAAACGCTGTCCGCGCGGAACCCCAGAGCTTCCCGGTAGGGCGCAAAGTCGACCGCGAGCCCGCGGTCCACGAACGTGGGGATGTCCGGCGAGTCGAGCAGGTAGACGTCGGGCGGATGTCCGGCGGCGATCGAGGTGAGGAGCCGCTCTTCGTAGCCGTTCGGGGCCGATTCGAGGAGCACGCGCGTGCCCGGGCGCAGCGCTTCGTAGGCCTCGGCGACCTGCTGCTCGATCTCGAGTTCGTGACCGCCGGCCCAGAGGGCGACGCGCAGGGTGAGGCGGTCTTCGGAGGGGGAAGGGGAGGATGGATCGCAGGCAGCTGTTGCTGCCACCATGTACGCCACGAGCGCACGCCTCATAATCCACATATAATACGACATACCTATGTACGCAAATCAGGGATCGGGCACGGAGGCGCCGCCACGCGGGCACCGTCCGGACCGAAGAGGTGCCCCCTGTCCCAGGCGACCGATACCGCCAGGCGGTCTCCCGCGGCGACTTCGAGTGCCGGCGAAACCCGCGCGATCCAGGCGGCGCCTGCCGGCCCGTCGAGATGGACGCGCTGCTCGCTGCCGAGTGCCTCGACGCGGAGGACGGTGGTCTTGAAGTCGGCGGGGGTCGCCCCGGGAAGGGCGCCGGTCGGCTCGGGGTCGGCGCCAAGATCCTCCGGCCGCACGCCGAGCGTGGCCTCGTCGAACGCCCAGTCGCCTGCGAAGCGGAACGGCCCGCCGGCGAGATGTCCGTCCGCACCGCGCGACAGCGGCAGCCGGTTGATCGGCGGCGACCCCACGAAGCCCGCGACGAAGAGGTTGGCGGGGCGGCGGTAGATCTCGTGCGGCGTCCCCACCTGCTGCAGCCGTCCACCGTCCATCACCGCGACGCGGTCCCCGAGCGACAGCGCCTCGACCTGGTCGTGCGTGACGAAGATCATGGTCGTGCCGAGGCGCCGGTGGAGCGCGGCGATCTCGTCGCGCGTCCGCAGCCGCAGTCCCGCGTCGAGGTTGGAGAGGGGCTCGTCGAAGAGGAAGACGCCGGGGTCGCGCACCATCGCGCGGCCGAGCGCGACCCGCTGCCGCTGCCCCCCGGAGAGCTGGCCCGGGCGCCGCGACAGCAACCCGGCGAGATCCAGCAGCGCGGCCACGTCGTCCACCCGGCGCCCGATGTCCTCCCGGCTCGCGCCCCGCACCTTCAGCCCGAATCCCAGGTTCTGCGCGACGGTCATGTGCGGGTAGAGGGCGTAGCTCTGGAACACCATCGCCACGTCTCGGTCGCCCGGCGCGACATTGTCGACGCACCGTCCCCCGATCCACACCTCCCCCGCCGTGGCCTCCTCGAGCCCGGCGATGAGACGCAGCAGGGTACTCTTGCCGCACCCGGAGGGCCCGACCAGCACCATCAGTTCGCCCGGGCGCACGTCCAGGTCCACGGCGGCCACCGCGGCAACGTCGCCGAAACGCTTCTCGACGCCGCGCAGGGAGACGGCGCGGGGCGGGGTGGTCATGGGGCAGGGACCTCCTCCCACCGCACCCGCAGCGGCTCGCCGCGCGGACCGCTGAAGCGCTCGCCGTCGATCGTGACCGAGACGCGGTGGTCGTCCAGCGCGACCCGCAGAGTGCGCCCCCGCACGGCGACGGGGCCCATCGCAACATGCGGGAGGCCGTGCGGCAGCGGTCGCACTTCCACCCCCTCTCCCTCCAAATGCAGACCCGCGATCCCGCGGGCCATCAGGTCGAGAACCCACGAGTGCTGATAGTCATCGATCCCCCGAAAGTGGCAGGCGCGGCCGGTGTGCGGATTGTAGTGCTCGAAGCAGTTCGGGCGCCCGGGATCGCCGCGGGTGAACATCATGCGGACGTAGCGGATGAGCATGCTGGCGGCCAGTTCGCCCGCGCGGTCATGGCCACGGCGCCAGCAGCGGAGCAGCCCGTCGATGACGTGGCTCGTGGTCATCGGCCACACCCGGCCGTTCCACGGGCAGTTGCGCCGCTTGCCGCGCCAGACCCCTTCGGCCGAAAAGCGCGGGTCGTCGACGCTGGACGAGGGGAGCGGGAAGGGGGTGCCGAAGGTCGACGGATCCTCCAGGTGGTCCAGCAGCCCGTCGAGCCGCGGCCCGTCGACGAGCCCGGTGAGCAAGGGGTAGAACCCCACCGCGGCCTTCACCCCGGTGCGCTCGAAGGTGCGCCCGTCCACGTCCGTGAACAGACGTGCCTCCGGCGACCACATCCGATCCGTGATCGCATCCGCCGAGCGGGTCTGCAGCGCGCGCCAGCCGCCCACGTCGCCCGTCCGCCCCAGACGGCCCGCGATTCCCGCCAGCGCCGCGAGCAGCTGGTGGGCATACACGGTGACATCGATCCCCTTCAGCCGCAGCCGCGGCCGCCATCCGCTCACGTCCGCCTCGTCGTCGACCGCCATGTAGCGCGACATGTACTCCTGACCCGTCTCGAAGTGATTCACGACGGTGAACATCCCCGACCGCTCGGGGTCCCGGGCGTCGCAGAGCCAGCGGGCGTACCGGGACAGCCCCTCGTAGCAGCGGACGAGCGCGGCCGGATCGGGGTGCAGCTCGTCCACCGCGAGCAGCGCGTCGCCCCAGTTGGCGTGGTAGAAGTCGGTCCGCTCAAGGTGGTCGGGGTAGAGGCGCCCGTGGAAGGACCCGTCGGGCTTCTGATTGTCGATGAAGTTCAGCAGCGATCCCCACGCCTCGCCGCCGCCGGCGCGCCAGCGCATCTCCATCATGTGGCACTGGGCGCTGTAGGTGATCGGCACGTGGAAGTACCCGATGCCCTCGGCGATGGCCGGCCGGCCCACGTTGCCCCACCGCCCCTCGATGCGATTGAGGCCGAGCCCGTAGACGCGGTAATCGAAGTAGCGGTCGAAGTGCGCGTCGCCGCTCGCGAAGGACGGAAAGCCGTCGAAGAACGCGCGCCAGGTTGGGGTGGGGGATGAAGGGCGGCGGTCCCGGCCCGGCGCGCGGTCCCCGAGCAGCGGAACGAGTCGGAGCCGGAGGGAGACGAGGGTCACCGCATCGAGCGGGAAGGCTGCAGCGATCCATATCCACCCGGTGGGCGTAGGGTCGCCGCCGGGGCCGCACTCGCCCTCGTGACCCGGTGGCGCCGCCCGCTCCTCGGCAAACGGCGAATGCCCCCAGTCGGGACGCGCTCCGCCTTCGGAGTGTACGACGCGCCAGTCGGCCGCCGGCACGGATCCGCCCAGCGTCATGCGCACGCGCATGCAGCGGCCCCCTCGGTCGGTGACCGTGCGCACCCAGCTCACGCCGTCGGCATCGGCCGCGATGTCCTCCACCGCCTCCGCGGGCTGCGCCGTGAATGCGACGATCCCGTGCGCGCCGAGCGCCGCCGGCAGCGACCACGCCGACTCCAGCACCCCGCCCGCGCGGACGCGGCGCTCCTCTCTCGCCGCGAGCGCACCGGACACCCAGCTGGACGTCATCCTCCCCGGCCGCCAGACCCGCCCGTGCGGATGCGCCTCACTCCCTCCCTCGCGCAGCGGGATCTCACACCCCTCCGCATCCAGCAGCGCCACGGCAAACCCCGGCCCGACCTCGTGCTGCAGCAGGTGCGCCGGATCCCAGAAACCGGGGCGGTGCAGCCACCGGGGGAACGGAGGGGCCCACACCACGCCGTCGAGGCCGCCCAGGTACCATTTGTCGCGGCGCGCCAGGGCGTCGATACGGGCGCCGGGGAAGCGTCCCGACGGAGGCGGCGGGCGGTCGGAATCTCTGGTCACCGGCCCAAGGTACGCGCCGGGGGCACGGGCCGCATGCGATTTGGGCGGACTCCGGGGTAGATTACAGGGATGGCGACGACGGCGGCGGCCGCACGCACTGACACGATCAGGGGACTGCCCCGGCCACTGGCCCGGGCTATGGAGGCGTACGCCGACAAACTGGACGTCGAGGCGGTCCGCGCGGCCTACGAACTCGCCGCCGAGGCGCACTCGGGGCAGCGGCGCGCGTCCGGCGAACCCTACATCAATCACGCGGTCGAGGTCGCGACGATCCTCGCCGAACTCCAGCTCGACACGGGCACGGTGGTGTCGGCGCTCGTCCACGATGTGGTCGAGGACACCGTCGTGTCGCTGCAGGGGATCCGCGAGATCTTCGGCGACGAGGTGGGGGCGATCGTGGACGGGGTGACCAAGATCGGGAAGGTGCGCTTCCGGTCGAGTACCGAGCGCCAGGTCGAGAACTACCGCAAGCTGCTGCTGTCGATGGCGCAGGACGCGCGGGTGATCCTGGTCAAGCTGGCGGACCGGCTCCACAACATGCGCACCCTGGAGTATCTGCCGCCCGGCAAGCAGCGGCCGATCGCGCGGGAGACGCGCGACATCTACTCCCCGCTGGCGCATCGCCTGGGGATGGCGGCGATCAAGTGGGAGCTCGAGGATCTCGCGTTCAAGTTTCTCGATCGTGAAGCCTACGACGCCCTGCGGAAGCTGGTGCGGCAGCGCCGGCGGGCCCGCGAACGGCTGATCCTGGAGATGCGGAGGCCGCTGGAGGAAGCGCTGGAAGAGGCCGAGGTGGTGGCCGAGGTCACGGGGCGTCCCAAGCACCTCTGGTCGATCCACCGCAAGATGATCACGCAGGACCGCAGCTACGACGACATCTACGACCTCATGGCGCTGCGCGTCATCACCGATTCCGTGCAGGGGTGCTACGCGGCGCTGGGCATCATCCACGGACGCTGGACTCCGATCCCCGAGCGCTTCCACGACTACCTCGCCACCCCGAAGTCGAACATGTACCAGTCCATCCACACCACGGTACTGGGGACGGGCGGACGCCGGTACGAGATCCAGATCCGCACCGAGGAAATGCACCGCACCGCGGAGTACGGGATCGCCGCGCACTGGCGCTACAAGGAGGAGGGGAAGGGGAGCCAGGTCGACGACGCCCTCACCTGGTTCCGTCAGGTCATCGAGTGGCAGAAGGACGCCAGCGAGCCGGAGGAATTCATGGAGTTCCTCCACATGGACCTCTTCCAGGGCGAGATCTTCGTCTTCACGCCGAAGGGCGAGGTCAAGCAGCTGCCCGTGGACTCGTCGCCGATCGACTTCGCCTTCTCGGTGCACACGGAGGTGGGACTGCACTGCGCCGGCGCCAAGGTGAACGGGCGGATCGCGCCGCTGTCGCGCAAGCTCAAGAGCGGGGACTCGGTCGAGATCATCACCAACCAGCGCCAGCGGCCCAATCGCGACTGGCTCGGGTTCGTGAAGACCTCGCGCGCCCGCCAGCGCATCCGCCAGTGGATCCGCCGGGAGGAATACGACACCGCGCTGCGCCTCGGGCAGGAGTTCTTCCAGCGCGAACTCCGCAAGGCGCGTCGGCCGAAGCCGAGCGACGAGCAGATGCGGAAGGTCGCCCGGAAACTCGGTCGTCAGAGCTTCGACGAGGTGCTGGCGGCGCTCGCCCGCGGGGACATCGGCCCGTCCGCGGTGATCAAGGGCCTGTACCCCGACGAGGACCCGGCGGAGGTGGTGAAGCGGACGCCGTCGGCGCTGGAACGCATCGCCGAGAAGATCCGCAAGTCCAACCGGGGGGTGACGATCGGTGGGGTGGACAACCTGATGGTGCGCTACTCGCAGTGCTGCCAGCCCGTCCCCGGGGACAAGGTGATCGGATACATCACGCGCGGCAGGGGCATCTCGATCCACCGCACCGACTGCCCCAACGTCCTCAGCCTCGACCAGGACCCCGGGCGCCGCGTCGAGATCGAGTGGCGGGCCGAGCGCGACGACCGCTTCTTCGTCCACCTCCACATGCACGGGTCCGACCGGCGGGGGCTGCTCGGCGACGTGGCGCGCACGATCAGCGAGACCGCCACCGACATCCAGCACGCCGACATGCGCGCCACCGACGGCGGCATGACGGCCGCTTTCGTCGTGGAGGTGCAGGACCTGAACCACCTCAAGCGGGTGATGGAGGCGGTGCAGCGGGTCAAGGGCGTCACGTCGGTGATCCGGCGCGAGAGCTTCGGCGAGAGCGAGCTCTTCGACAAGCGGAAGAACTGAGTGGCGGGGATGGCGGCACGCGCGGTGGAGCGCCGCAGCGGAGCGACCGCTCCTGCGGACGGGGGGGCGGGTGCCTGACTTCGAGATCCGTGCTCCGTACGAGCCGGAAGGGGACCAGCCCGGCGCCATAGCGGAACTCGTGCGCGGACTGCGCGAGGGGACGGAGTGCCAGACCCTTCTCGGCGCCACCGGGACGGGAAAGACGCTGACCATGGCCCACGTCATCGCCGAGATGAACCGGCCGGCCCTCGTCATGTCACACAACAAGACGCTCGCCGCGCAGCTCTACGGCGAGCTGAAATCGCTTCTCCCCGGGAACGCCGTCGAGTACTTCATCTCGTACTACGACTACTACCAGCCCGAGGCCTACGTCCCCGCGACCGACACCTACATCGAGAAGGACGCGTCGATCAACGAGGACATCGAGCGGCTGCGGCTGCGCGCGACGTCGTCGCTGATCGAGCGGCACGACGTGATCGTGGTGGCGTCGGTCTCTTGCATCTACGGCCTGGGCAATCCGGTGGACTACCGGGGCCTCATGCTCCACCTCAAGGTCGGCGAAGAGGCGCCACGGCAGGAGATCCTGCGCGGGCTGGTCGACATCCTGTACAAGCGCAACGACATCTCCTTCGAGCGCGGGACCTTCCGCGTGCGCGGCGACACGGTCGAGATCTTCCCGGCGTACGACGAACAGGCCGTGCGGGTCGAGCTGTGGGGGGACGAGATCGAACGCATCACGCGGTTCGATCCGCTCACCGGCGAGAGGATCGCCGCGCTGGACAGGACGGCGATCTACCCCGCGTCGCACTACGTGACGCGCCGCCGCACGATCGAGGAGATGGCGCCGCTGATCCGCGACGAGATGGCCGCCCAGGTCGCCGCCTTCCGGGACGCGGGGTGCCTGCTGGAGGCGCAGCGGATCGAGACGCGCACCAACTTCGACCTCGAGATGATGCTGGAGATGGGAACCTGTCCGGGCATCGAGAACTACAGCCGGTATACGAGCGGACGGCGCCCCGGCGAGCGGCCCGCCTGCCTCATCGACTACTTCCCGGAGGACTTTCTGCTGATCGTCGACGAGTCCCACGTGAGCGTGCCCCAGATCCACGCGATGTACAAGGGCGACCGCTCGCGCAAGCTCACCCTGGTCGAGCACGGCTTCCGGCTCCCCTCCGCGATCGACAACCGCCCGCTCATGTTCGACGAGTGGCGGTCGCTGGTGCACCAGGTCATCTACGTCTCCGCCACGCCCGGCGACTACGAGCTGCAGGAGACGGGGGGAGTCGTGACCGAGCAGATCATCCGGCCGACGGGGCTCGTGGATCCGCCGATCGACGTGCGTCCGGTGCGCGGCCAGGTGGACGACCTGCTGGCGGAGATCCGCGAGCGGGCGGAGCGGGACGAGCGGGTGTTGGTCACCACCTTGACCAAGCGGATGGCCGAGGACCTTTCGGAGTACTTCCAGTCGGTCGGGGTGCGGGTGCGCTACATGCACGCCGAGGTCAACGCGATCGAGCGCATGGAGATTCTGCGGATGCTGCGCCTGGGGCGGATCGACGTGCTGGTGGGGATCAACCTGCTGCGCGAGGGGCTCGACCTGCCCGAGGTGTCGCTGGTGGCGATCCTCGATGCCGACAAGGAGGGGTTCCTGCGCAACACACGGTCGCTGATCCAGACGGTGGGGCGGGCGGCGCGCAACGCGAATGGCCGGGCGATCCTCTACGCGGACCAGGTCACCGAGTCCATGCGCGCGTGCATCGACGAGACGGAGCGGCGACGGGCGGTGCAGCTCGCCCACAACGACGAGCACGGGATCGTGCCGAAGACGATTCGCAAGAGCGTGGAGCAGATCGAGCTCTCCACCCGGGTGGCCGACGCGCGCGACAGGCCCGTGGCGAAGGTGGCGGAGCCGCCCGCGGGGTACACCGACGAGATCGATGCCGAGCAGTTCATCAAGATCATCGAGGAGGAGATGGCGAAGGCGGCCGAGGAGCTCGACTTCGAGCGCGCGGCGGCGCTGCGCGACCAGCTCTTCGAGTTGAAGGCGGCCGGATGAGCGGTGGGGCGGGGAGGGCTGCCGGGCGGTGATCCGGATGACGCTCGGCGAGGACGACCTGGTTGCATGGGGGCGTCGGATCGGTGCCGAGATTCGTCCGCCCGTGTTCATCGGGCTGCGGGGGCCGCTGGGCGCGGGCAAGTCCGTGCTCGCGCGGGCGGTGGCGCGGGGGGCGGGGGTCCGCGAGACCCTGCCGTCGCCGACCTTCAACATCGTCTTTCGCTACGAGCTGCCGGCGGCGGAATCGGTGGTGCACGCCGACCTCTACCGCCTGCGTTCGGTCGACGAGCTTGCCGGAATCGGCTGGGACGAGATCGTCGGGGACGAGGGGGCGATCGTGCTGGTCGAGTGGCCGGGCCGCGCGGGTGGAGAGCTCCCCGCCGACCGCTGGGAGGTAACGCTGGGGTACGCCGCCGCCGACCCGGGCAAGCGCACGGTCGAGTTGGAGTGCTTCGGGGAGCCGGCGCCGGTCCCTGCCTTCCCCATTGGCGTCCGGTGAGCGGGGCGAGGGATGCGGCGGGCGGCGGGCAGGCTGCACCGGGCGACGAGCGGGCGACGCATCCCGACGCGGGCTCCCGGCTTTCCGAGGACGCGCCGAGGGGGCCGGTGGTGGGAATCGAGACCTCCAGCCGGCTGGGGTCGGTCGCGCTCGCGGTGGGGGGCTCGGTGGTGGGGCGAAGGCTGCTTCCGGAGCCGTCCCGCCACTCGGTCGGGCTGATCCCGGCGATCGAGGAAGTGCTGGCCGAACAGGGGTTGGGGCCGGGAGACCTGGTCGGCGTCGCGGTCGGCGCGGGACCCGGGTCGTTCACGGGGGTGAAGGTGGCGGCGGCCGCGGCGAAGGGATTGGCGTGCAGCCTGGAGGTGCCGCTGTATGCGGCGTCGAGTCTGCGCGCGGCGGCGGTAGCGCAGCCGCTGCCGCGCGGCGAAGGCGAGATTCGCTACGTACTCTTCGACGCAAGGGGCGGCCGTGTGTATGGAGGCTGCTACGATGTCCGTGCCGACGGAGCCGACGAGGCGATCGCGCCGCACGGCGGCACGATCCTGGACGTGATCAACGGGCGGCCCCCGCGCGGCACGATCTTCATGGGCGACGGCGCCGTGTGCCACGAGGCCGTGATCCGCGCCGCCGGGTACGCCATGCGACCTCCACCCGCCGGCGTTCCGGGAGCCGTCGCGGTGCTGCGCTGCTGCGACTGGTCGGCGGTGGACGCCCCTGCCTGGGAGCCCGACTACGTGCGGGAATGGAGGCCGGGGTGAGGGGCGGGGTGGCGGTGCGGCCGGCCCGGCGGCGTGATCTTGCGGCGATCGTCGAGATCGAGACGGCGGCGTTCCCGCGGCCGTGGAGCAGTGAGACCTTCAGGAACATCCTCCACCGCGAGGAAAGCGACCTGCTGGTCGGCGTCGCCGGCGATGCGGTAATCGGCTATGCGGTGCTGGTGCGCGCAACGGGCGAGGCGGAGCTGGCCAACCTGGCGGTCAGCCCGGCGCACCGGGGCCGGGGCGTCGGGGAAGCGATCCTCCAACACGCAACCCGGACCCTGGTGGAACACGGGGTGCGCCGCCTGTACCTGGCGGTGCGCGCCTCGAATACCGGGGCGATCAGGCTCTACGAGCGCTTCGGTTTTCGCGGCATCGGCGTCCATCGCGCCTACTATCGGGATCCGGCCGAAGACGCCTGCATCCTGTCGCTGGATCTGTCGGGGCCGGGCGAATCCGCGAGCTGATCAGCCGCGCCCGGGCTACCGGTCTTCCGCGTTGCGATCATCCCCTCCAAGACGAGTCAGCAGCTGCACCTGGCGCCGCGAAACGATCCTCAGAATGCGGTGCTCCAGCGGCACACCGTCGTCGCTGCTGGTGGTCGCCGCTTCAACGAACCTGCCGCGCACGCTGAAGTACTTCCGCATCTCCCGGCCAGCCGCCTCGGCCAGTGCTCCCCTCACACTTGCCCGCAATCTCTTTTTCCCCGCCTCGGTGGTGAGCTTCCAGAGAACCTGTTCCCGGCAAACCTCGGCGATGTCGATCCTGGTCTCGCCAGCGAGCAGGCGGGCGACGACATCGGGAACGACCGCGGCTGCAATGTCGGCCGGGCCGGATTCGTGATCGAACGGAATCCATCTCGGTACGCCCGCCCAACTGATCGGAAGCAGGGGACGGAAGATGTTGGCGAGCGCGGCCTGCATGAAAGGATTGACGTCCAGCCTGATCCCCTCAGCGTCGCAGAGCAGCAACGCCGCCCTGACCCCGCTCTCCTCGATGCTCTCCCGCAGGGTATCCCTGTGCTCGGTCAGCCCGAAGACGGCGATACCATAGGTCTCGGTCTGTTCGCGGGACAGATTCGTGCCTCGCCGAAGTTCCACGGCGGTGGTTCCCGTGTACTGCAGGAGCCTGTCCGAGTCGATTCGCGGCCCGGGGGCGACCTCCACGAACAGCGAGTGGCGCGTCTCCCGCGATGCCAGCACCATGACGGGGTGACTCCTGCCGGCCACGTCGCGGGGGAAACCGGACGTGATCCACTGCTCGCGATACCCGAGCTCTCGGAGTTCGGCGGTTAGTCCCGGGGTTCCCCGGCACATCCCGATCAGGAGGTTGGTGATCTGCAGTCTAAAGTTCGAGGACATCCTGCCCATCCTGATCCAGAAGCCGGACTCCGGAGTGGAAGTAGTGCTGCAGGTTGGTCAGGAAGCGGACGACCGAGTTCGCACTCGTTCCTGAAAGGAGAAAGACCCGGAGGAACTCGGGCGTGACCTCGCAGTCCAGCGCGCCTCCCACATCCAGATCGAGGGCACGAACCCGGGTGAAGGACCCGGATGTCTGCGCCGGGACTCCCCAGAGCCTGAATGGCGGGGTTCCGGAGAAGGCGATGTCGCAGAAGCGCGCCGAGTTGCCGATGGGGCGCGCCGGGCGAATCGTGAGGCAGCGGCCGACGAGTTTCCCCGCGTCGCCGTCGGCTCGCACGCGGAAATGGGACTCCAGGTTCTCGATCTGCCTCGTGTAGAGGCGTCTGAAGACCTTCACCAGGTGAAGATGTCCCTCGTACGAAGTGCCACGCGTCACCATGCGTCCGTCGCGATCGATCTCCGCCAGACAGGATGCCGCGCGGTCGTCCTCGTCGGGCCAGTACCTCACGTGCACCCGCGACAGGGAAACGGAGTCGCTCAACGAGCGCTCGCGGCTCATCATCGACAGTATCCGGCCGGACTGACCGCCCCATAGCTGCATCGACATGAACCCCTCGGCGCCGTATCCCCCACCCTCGTCAAACTGCCGGCGGTCGTGACTCAGAATGAGGCCTTCGAGCAGACCCAGTCCAGCCAGCTTCTCGAGCAGTTGACCGGGCATGGAAACCCGGGACAGCCGCGTGCCGACGGCGGCCATGCGCCCTATCGCCCAATCCGCCGTGCGGCCCGGCGCCAGCGTGTGGATCAGCCAGTGGCGCGGATCGCGGCAGTCGGCGTACATGGAGACCGGCGTTCCGCCCCGGTAGCGGCCCTCGATCGTCACGAGCCCACGCTCCCTGGCCGGATGGACGCGGGCGGGGAAGCCGGCCTTGAGATAGGGCTCGGAGACGAGCGCCCTGAGCGTTTTCACGACGCTGAAATCCGGATCTCTCCCGGCGACGCCGTTCCCACGCACCTCGACGAGGTAGGTCTTGATCGGCTCGGTGTCCCCCGGGGGGGGCTGCTCGGCCGTGCCGCCTGCACTTGTGCCGGTCATGCGGCCCTGCAGATAGTCGTGCAGATGGTGCCTGCTTCGAGCAATCATGCGGCTCTCTCCAGTGAGTCAACCGGCGGTTGTCCGACCGTTGGCGGGGCAATATACGGGCAAACCGCGGCGGGGGCAGGGGACGGCAATTCTCGTCCCGTCGCCGGTTTCGTTACCATATAGCGTGCAGCGCCCGGATGGACGGGTCCCCCGGGGGGATGACCGTCACTGCGAAAACGGACGAGGGGACACAGGACAACACCGGAAATGACGCCCCCCAGAGGCCGCAGAGTGCTGGTTACAGGCGGCGCCGGATTCGTGGGAAGCCATGTGGCGGAGGCCCATGTGGAGCTTGGCGACCGTGTCTGGGTCCTCGACGACCTGTCCTCGGGGAGCGTGGTCAATGTCCCCCTGGGCGCGGAGTTCGTGGAGATGGACGTGGCGGACCCCGAGGCGCGCAGGTTCGTTCGCGACGGGGGTTTCCACCTGATCAACCACCACGCCGCGCAGATCGACGTCCGGGTGTCCGTCGCGGATCCGATCACCGACGCCCGCGTGAATATCGCCGGGCTGATCAACATTCTCGAGGGGGCGCGCGAAGCGGGCACGTCGCGCATCGTCTTCGTGTCGAGCGGCGGCGTGGTGTACGGCGAGCCCGGCGAGTTCCCGACCCCCGAGACCGCGCCCAAACGACCTGTCTCGCCCTACGGCGTCTCCAAGCTTGCCGGCGAGCACTACCTGGGCTACTACCGCAAGGTCCACGGCTTGCAGTACGTGGCGCTTCGCTACAGCAACGTTTACGGTCCCCGGCAGGATCCAAGCGGCGAAGCGGGCGTAGTGGCCATTTTTTCGAACCGCCTGCTCAGGAGTGAACCGCTGGTGATCTACGGTGACGGGGAACAGCTGCGGGACTACGTCTACGTGAAGGACGTCGCCCGCGCCAACGTTCTGGCGGCGGCGATGCCCCTCGAAGACGCGCCCGGGATCGACGCCAGGGCGTACAACGTGGGGACGGGGGACCCCACGAGCGTGAACACCCTGGCCGAAGTGCTCGAGGAGGTCGCCGGGGTTCGGGTGGGCCGCGTCCACCGGGATGCCCGCCCGGGAGAGTCGCGCCGCAGTCACCTGAGCACGGCGAGGGTGCGGGCACGCGGCTGGTCTCCCGGCTTCGCACTGCGCGAGGGGCTCCGGCGCACCTTCGAACACATCGCGTCGACACGCCCGGCGGTGGTGGCATGACGGGCGCCCTTCTCCTGCAGGCCGGTCCGCCCCGCAGCGTGCTCGACATGATCCTTGGGGCGAGCCCTCCGACCCATATCGTGCTCGGGGTGCTGCTCCTGTTCTCGGTGCTGTCCCTGTGGGTGATCATCGCCAAGGTCCGCCACTTCCGCGAGGTCCGCCAGGACGGAGACGAGTTCGTCGCGCACCTGGAATCGGTCTCCAGCCTGGGCGACGCCTTCGCGGCCGTGCAGACGATGGACGAGTCCCCCTACACCCGCCTCTTCCAGGGTGGACTCGGCTTCTTCGACGAGCTCCGCCCCGGCGCGCTTACCGGGGCCTCCGAGACGCGCGGGCTTTCGCGCACCCAGCTCGAGGCTCTCCGCATGGTGATCGACAAGGTCGAGGCCGAGGAAATCGACGACCTGTCGCGCGGACTGAACTGGCTCGCCATCATCGGGTCGGTTTCGCCGCTCCTCGGACTGATGGGCACCGTGATCGGGATCATGAACACCTTCATCGGCATCACCCAGCACGGCTCCACCAACATCAGCGCGGTGGCTCCCGGCGTGGCCGAAGCGCTCATCACCACGGTCGCCGGACTGGCCGTCGCCATTCCCTCGGTGATCGCCTACAACCACTTCGCCTCGCAGATCAATCTCATCCTTGGTGAGTTCGAGGGATTCGCCAGCGAGTTCATCGGGACACTGGCAAAGGGCGGCCACGTATGAGCGACCGGCGGCACCGGGAGCGCGGGCGGATCCCCGTCCGGGCGGAGATCAACGTCACGAGTCTCGTGGACGTCGCCTTCACCCTGCTCGTCATCTTCATCATTACCGCGCCGGTCCTGCAGGGCGGTGTCGAGGTGGATCTGCCGGAAGGACAGGTGGGATCGATCGAGGCGTCCGACGAGCACATTATCGTGAGCGTCCGTGAAGACGGATCCGTATTCCTCGGTGAAACGCTGGTGGCGACTGAGGATGTCGCCGGGATTCTGGGGCAGATGCTGCGGGCGAATCAGCAGGATGCGGTCTATGTGAGGGCCGACTCGGCGGCCCGGTATGGCATTGTGTTCAACATCGTGAGCACCGTCGCAAGCCAGGAGGGCGTCGGGCTCTATCTGATCGGGGTGGACGAGGTGCCATGAGCTGGCGCCACCTGACGAACTCGATTCACAGCGGTCCGGACGATCCGCTGGACAGCCGCTCGCTGGGACTCTCGCTCGCCATTCATGTTGTCGCCTTCGTGCTCCTCATCTGGGTGATTCCCGCGCTGCGACCCGAGCCCATCGTCTTCGAAGCGGTCCAGATTCGGGTTGTGTCGGCACCGCCCATCTCCGCCCCCGAGCCCGAGGAGGAGGTCCCGCCCGTTCCGGAGGATCAGTTGACGGTGGAGATGCCCGAAGACCCGCCGCAAGAGGAGGAGGAAGCGCCGATCCCCGCGGAGGAAGAACCCCCGCCCCCGGAGCCCGACGAGACGCCCCCCCCGGAGCCAGACGAGACCCCCCCGCCGGAACCGGAGGAAACCCCTCCGGCTGCCGAGGAACCGACCCCGGCCGAGTCCGAGGAGACGGAGGCCGAAGAGGGAGGCCAGAACATCGACGTACGCATGGAAGGACTGCGGCGCGACTACCCGGCCTACTACGACAACATCATCCGCCAGATCGAGCGCTGCTTCCGGGCGCCCGAAGCGGGAAACCGGGTGGCCGTGATCCAGTTCATGATCCAGGAAGACGGCAGCATCACCGACATCGGCGTGGCAAGTTCGTCGAACAGTTTCATCTTTGACACTGCCGCCGAGGGCGCGATCGAATGCGCGGGCAGACCGGGCCGGCTGGGGCCGCTGCCCGACGGGTATCCCTGGGAAGTGCTGCCGGTGCAGTTCAGGTTCCGCCCCGGATCGTTTCAGGACGGGGAGCGGGAGATGAGACGCTACGCGGAGGCGACATGCTGAAAACGGGACATGCAATCCGGACGGACGGCCCGGCCCGGCCGGTCATTCATGCCGCGCGCCGCGGCTGCCGCCCCGCGCCGGGGTTGCCGCTGATCGCCCTGCTCGCCGGCTTCCTTCTCGCCCCTCCCCCCGCCCATGCCCAGGACGACGTCGCCATCCCGGGGATTCAGCTCGGGCTCGCCTACGAGACCCTCTACATCCCGCCCCTCGCCATCCTCCCCTTCACGGGTCCCGCAACCAGCCGCGAGGTGATCGCCGAGGTCCAGTCCATCATCGCCCGCGATCTCGACTTCAGCGACCGCTTCGTCGTCCTGGACTCGCTCCCCGAGGGCCTGGCCGACGAGGGGATCCAGTACAGCCTCTGGGACCAGTACGGCGCGGACTGGGTTCTGGTGGGGGATATCGGAGAGTTTGCAGGGCGCCATTTCCTGTCCATCGAGCTCCACGACATCGTCTTCACCAGCGTCGAGCGCGGCCGCTTTCCCTTGCCGCCCCTTGGCGACGAGGACTTCCGCATGGCAGTGCACCGCATCTCCGACTCGATCGTCGAGTGGGTGACCGGTGATCCGGGTCCCGCCGCGAGCCGCATCCTCTTCGCCATGCGTCCCTTCGGGAACCCGTCCGCGAAGGAGTTGTACGTCGTCGACTCCGATGGGGAAAACCTGCGGCGCGTCACCTGGGACGAGAGCATCGCGATCTCTCCCACCTGGGCCCCCGACGGGCGCCACGCCGCCTATGTCTCCTACAAGTCCGGCCTGCCGAGAATCTACGAACTCGACATGGCGGACGGGGGCGAGCGAGCCGTGGAAATCGGCCGCGCGGATCAGCAGATCACGCCGGCCTATCATCCCAACGGGGAGGAGCTGGCCTTCAGCCTCATGGGCGCGGGGCTGTTTCGCTACAACCTCCGCGACGAGTGCTGCCTGGCTCAGCTGGTCGGGGGGCCGGCAAACAACATCCAGCCCTCGTATTCGCCCGACGGCGACCGAATGATCTTCGTTTCCAGCCGCCTGGGGGAAGCGACGCCTCAGGTTTACGTGATACCGGCCCTCGGCGGCGAAGCGACCCTTTTGTCGCCGTACCGGTACGGCCAGGGGGGCTATTTCGCCGATCCCGACTGGTCTGCCGTATCCAACAAGGTGGCGTTCGCCGGGGGCATCCACCGCAGGCGGGTGATGAACCGATATCACATCTTCGTGGCGGATCCCGAGGTGGGTGACAACCGCCTTATCCAGCTGACCGCCGAGGGGAACAACGAGGATCCCAGCTGGGGCCCGGACGGCAGGCACATCGTTTTCGCCGGCGAGCGGAGCAACGGATTCGGCGTGTTCATCGTCGACTCAGGCACGCGACGCACGCGCACGGTGGTCGCGAGCGTGCGGGCCTCGGACACGGATTGGTCACCCGCCCTGGCCGCCGGGCCGGCGGGTGCCGGGAATCGCTGACTGTCGGGCGCATCGGACCCGGACGGGGGGAGCGGGGGATGACGACGGAAAAACTGCGTTGCCGCTACTTGATCGGGCGGGGTCGATCCCCTATATACAAACAGGTCCAGGACGTGATTCCACAAGATGTTCCATAGTCTTTTCCTTCACTACCCGGGAGCAGGTATGACCAACCGTCGTTTCGTTCTCGCCGCATTCGCCACAACAATTCTGCTCGCTGCGTGCGGGAGCGAGCCCGAGCCGCAGATGGCTCCCGAACCGACTGGCCCGACCGCCGAGGAATTGGAGCGGATGCGCCAGGACTCGATCCGCAGGGCGCGCGAGGCCGAGGAAGCTCGACTTCGCCGCGAGCGGGAAGCGGCCGAGCGCGAGAGGCAGCGGGCCGCCGAGATGGCCCGCCGGACCCTCATGGAGACGGTCTACTTCGACTATGACGAGGCCACGATCCGGTCCGACACCGAGACCAGCCTGCGCGCCAAGCTGGACATTCTGCGCGACAATCCCGGGGTGCAGCTGCGGATGGAAGGCCACGCCGACGAGCGGGGCACCTCCGAATACAACATCGCCCTGGGCAACGAACGCGCCGAGTCGGTGATCCAATTCCTGACCGGGTTCGGGCTCGACGGTGGACGCTTCACCTCCGTGTCCTACGGCGAGGAGCAGCCAGCCGCTCAGGGATCCACGGAGGCGGCCTGGGCCCGGAACCGGAGGGTCGAGTTCGTAATCACCGCCGGCGGTGACGGCATCGGCCGGTAGGGCCGGACCTGGCAGTCGGTCCGCTCGGCGGGATCGCGCGCGGATCGGGAATCGGGATGACGGATGCTCAAGGCGGTGGCGTAGTGTCGAACAGATTTGGCCGGATACGGGGCGTGGCCTTCCTCGTTCTTGCGGGTGCGCTCGCCGGCTGCGCGACCTCGGGCGACCTGCAGGATCTGCAGTACGAGTTGCGTCGGCTGACCGCCAGGCAGGATTCTGCGATGGCCGCGCTGATGCGATCGGTCGACAGGGCGAACGGGCAGGCGCTCGACTCGGTGGCCGAGTTGGCGCAGATGCTGTTCGACATGCGCGGCGAGGTCAACAACCGCCTGCTCGCGATCCAGAACCAGCAGCTCGTCATGGGGGAGCTGGTCGGGCAGAGCCAGTACAGCCTGGCCCAGATGACCGAGGAGTTGAACGCCCAGCGGCGTCAGATCGCGCTCGTGTCCCGCCCCGCACCTGTCGACACCCTGGAAGGGGAGGCGCAGGAGGCGGCCGATGACTCCCCCGAGACGCAGTTCTCCGACCCCGACGAGGACGCCTATCAGGCCCTCGTGGAGATGCTCGATCGCGGACTCTCCGGGACGGCGCGCAGGGGCTTCGAGACGTTCCTGGAGGAATACCCCAACAGCGACTTCGCCCCGGGCGCCTATCTGCACCTGGCCGAACTGAAGGCCCTCGAGGACGAGCTGGACGAGGCGATCGACACCTACCTGCTGATCCCCGACCTCTTTCCCGAGGCGGAGGAAGTCCCACGGGCCCTCTTCCAGGCCGGGCTGCTGTGCATCGCCATCGACGACGATGCACGGGCGCGCGAATACCTCCAGCGGCTGGTCGATTCCTACCCGGATCATGCGCTGACGCCGCGAGCCCGGGAGCGGCTCGAGGAGATTCCCTGACCCGTCGTGGCCGGACCGGCTCGCTGGCGGTTCGGCACCGGCGCCGGCATGGGTGAGAGCCCCGGATGCGATGCCTCTCCTGCGAGTCCGGGTCCACGAAGGTGGTCGATACCCGTGCCGCCAGAGGTGGCCGGGCGATTCGGCGACGCCGGGAGTGTCTGCGGTGCGGCGGTCGGTTCACCACCTACGAGAACGTGGAGCAGCGCCCGCTCCAGGTGTTGAAGCGGGACGGCAGCGCTGAGAACTTTCTACGTGAAAAACTCCGGGCGAGCATCGCGGTGGCGTGCGCCAAGCGTCCCGTGTCGCCCTCCGAGGTCGAGACGCTCGTCGACCGGATCGAGGATGCCGTGTCGGGTTCCGCACGTGTCGAGGTTGCTTCCCAGGTGATCGGCGAGTCCGTGATGGAGGGGCTGGAGCCGCTCGACCGGGTCGCCTACATCCGCTATGCGTCAGTGTACAGGAACTTCCAGCACATAGACGAGTTCCAGGAAGCCGTGGACCAGCTGAATGTGAAGGAACGCCGCGTCAGGCGGAACCGCTTCCAGGTTGAGCTGTTGCTGGGGCAGGATGCCGCCCCGCCGGAGGAAGACCGATGAGACGGCTGCGGGACGGAATCCTGGCGCGAGGCGCCAATCCGAAGGCGGAGATGCCCTTCCTCGACCACCTCGAGGAGCTGCGCTGGCGGATCCTGTGGACGCTTCTGGCGGTGATCCTCTGCTCGGTGGCGGGACTCCTTCTGGTGATGTACTTCGATGTGGTGGATCTCCTCATCAGGCCGGCGGTCCAGCTCTACGGAGACGATTTCGAACTGGTGTATCTGTCCCCTGAAGTGCCGTTCTTCTTCCTTCTCCGGCTCGCCCTTACCGTTGGGTTGGTGCTGGCTTCACCGGTTGTTGTATACCAGGCTTGGTGTTTTTTCTCCCCGGCGCTCGAAACCCACGAGAAACGTGCGATCATCCCGGCGATGCTCATGGGTCTGGTCCTGTTCGTCGCGGGCGTGGCGATGGCGTATTTCCTCGCGCTGCCTCTTACTCTCTTCTTTTTCGAAGGAATTCTCTCCGACTACCTGACGCCGCAGTTGACGGCAACCCATTACTTCGGATTCGTCGTCAAAATGCTGCTGGCCTTCGGGATCGTCTTCGAATTGCCGGTGCTCGTCCTCGTACTGAGCGTGCTTGGCTTGATCACGCCGGGCTTCCTCAAGAGCAAGCGCCGCCACGCGATCGTCGTGCTCCTGCTGCTCGCCAGCTTCCTTTCCCCCGGAGACATGATCAACGTCACCCTCCTCATGACGGTACCTCTAATCGCCCTGTACGAATTCAGCATCCTCCTGTCCGTGTTGATCTGGCGGAGGCGCGAGGGCAGGGAACAGGAAGCCGATCCGACCCCCCCGGAGGACTCCGTGGCGACGGATGACGATGGCGTGAGCGACGATGCCGCCCCTTACGGTCACGGGGATCCCGCCCAGGGCGACACCGACCTGAAGCCGGAGGACCAGGAATAGCATGACCCGCCGTCTTCGCCCGGGCTGGCTCGTTCCGGCGCTGGGACTGGCGCTCGCCCTCGCCGGTGCGGGCGCCCCCGCGTCGGCGCAGGAGGTGCGCGATTCGCTCCAGGACGTGATCCGGGAGCGGCTGGAGCGCCTCACCCGGCGACTCGGCGACACCACCGGCCTGACCCCCGATACGACGACCGACGACAACAACCTGGACATGGTCTCCACCTCGGATTCCACGCTGCTCGAGCTGTTGGCGCTGCCCGGCTACGACCTCGTTCAGTACCGGGGCGAGGCGGCGAACTTCGAGACGCGGTCGAGGGTGCTGACCCTCTACGGCAACGAGGGCACCGAGGCGGTGATGACCCGCGAGGGGCTGGAGCTCGCGGCCGACTCCGCACTGGTTTTCGACGAGAAGACGGGACGACTGGTGACCCTCGGCGATACAGCCAGGTACCGGCCCGAACAGGGCGACGAGGTGCTGACGCGAAGGATCATCTTCGATCTCAACGAGGACCGGGGCACGGCCTCCGACGTCAACACGACGATGGACGCGGGGCTGGGGGAGTGGATCGTGCGCGGCGACTTCCCCTGGGTCAACGCGGACATGTCGTTCGGGCACGACGTCATGTTCACGAGTTGCGATCACGAGGAGCCGCACTACCACTTCGTCGCGCGCGAGATCAAGATGTCCGAAGGCGGCACCCTCGTCGCCAGGAACGTGCTGCTCTACTTCGCGGACGTTGGGGTAATGTGGCTTCCGTTCATCGCGCAGAGCACGGAGCAGGGGCGGCGCTCCGGCCTTCTGCCGATCCGCTTTTCGGTCAATGACATCGTCCGGACCTCCGGGAGCTACGCGCGCCGCCTGTCCAACGTGGGCTTCTACTGGGCAATCAACGACTACGTGGACGCCCAGATGAGCGTGGATTGGTGGAGCGGCAACTATACGGCGGTGACCGGGCAGACCCAGTTCCGATGGCTGCGGCAGTTCATGGACTCCAACATCAACTTCCGTCAGTTCTGGCGCGTCGAGGGCGGGACCGAAACGGCCTTCGACGCGAACTACAACTGGGAGATCTCCGAGCGGAGCAAGCTGCGGCTTTCGGGCCGGTACGCCTCGAGCGCCGCCTTCGTGCGGCAGAACTCCTTCGATCCGCGCGAGGTCACGCAGTCCATCGACTCGGAGGGCGGCTTCAACCGCCGCTTCGACTTCGGCACGCTCTCGCTCAGCGCCAACCGGAGGCAGTTCCTGTCGGATGACCGGGTGGAGATGACCCTCCCTACTGCCAATTTTTCGCTCTCCACCATCACGCTCCTGCCGGCCGCCTTCAACCGCGCGCGCTTCTACAACAACGCCACGCTGTCGGCTTCGGCCCGGGCCTCGAGGTCCATCCGCGACCAGCCCGCCCGGATGATGATGTCGGAGGAGCCGTTCAGCCTCAGCATGGCGGATAGCGAGAACCTGCGCGGGGGTCTGTCGCTCAACCTTTCGGCGGGCAATTTCTCCATCGCGCAGAGCTTCGACTACAATCGAGACATCAATCGCGGGCTGCCTGCCGATTTCTTCGACCCCATGGCGATGCCGATGCGGCGCGCGGGGGTCGGCAGCGTCGGCGACCTGCAGCGCTCGGTCCTCTTCGCGCCGGGTGTTCTGGAGGATATCGACTTCGCGAAGAACGACCTCACCTGGTCGACGAGTTTCAACTACCAGCAGACGCTCGTGGGCTCCACGACCATAACGCCCCAACTCGCCATTTCCGGCCGCGCGATCAGCTCCGACACGAGCACGGTCGCCGGGGGCGGCTTCGTGTCGGCGCCAAGCCGCATCTCCTTCGGGGCCCAGCTCAAGTCGGATGTCTACGGCTTCTACATGGGGGGGCGTCTACGTCACAAGGTCACGCCCAGCTTCGACTTCGCGTGGTCGCCCCAGGTCACGCCGAACGCGGTGCAGCAGGCCACCTTCGGCAACCAGGCGGTCCAGCCCAAGCGCGAGCTCATCTTCGGACTCAACCAGACCTGGGAGATGCGGGTCGACGACGAAGAGGCGGATTCCGCCGCCGCCGAGGCCGCTGCCAGTGATCCCTCGGGGGGACCGAGGCGTCTGCCGCAGTCGGAGAAGGTGACTGTCCTGGCACTGCGGACCAGCGCAGTGACGTACGATTTCGAGCAGGCCAGCCAGCTCGGGCACTTCACGCGCGGGTTCCGTGACAACCTGAGCCTTTCGCACCAGATCAGCTCCGATTACCTGCGGGGCCTGACCGTGTCGCTGGAACATCTCGTCTTCGACGACACCGGCGGGCCCGCAGGCGGCGCGAGGGCCTTCTCCCCGTACATATCCAACGTGAATCTCGGTTTCTCGATGGGCAGCCAGACCGCCGTCTTCCGTTGGTTGCGCCAGCTGGCGGGTGGTGAGTCGGCGGCGGATACCGCTCAGTCGGCCGCGCAGACCCCGGACGACGAACAGGAGGACCGTTCGGATCCGGCCGGCTTCGAAGACGAGGATCTCGGCGAGTCGACGGTCGTGCCCGTCGGGGGCAGGCAGCGAACACAGCCGCGGCGGCAGCAGGGCGAGGTCGGCAAGTGGGACGCCAACATCTCCTATTCGCTCGCGCGGACCCGGGGTGTCGCAGGCGGCGACAACCAGATGATTCAGGGCACGCTCAACTTCCAGCCGACCGAAAAGTGGTCGGTGAGGTGGCGCACCTCCTACGATGTGGTGACGGGGGCATTCAACGATCACATGATCAGCCTGCAGCGCCAGATGCACCGCTGGGAGGCAGACTTCTCCTTCCGCCAGACGGCAACCGGGAACTGGACCTTCCTCTTCGAGGTGGCGCTGTCCGACAACCGCGACCTCCACTTCGACTACGAGCAGCGCACGGGGGGCGGAGCAGAACTCGCGCGATAGGGGTCGGCCGCACCGGCGCGAGCTTCGGGTGTCCGCATCGGGGACCCCGGGGCGTCCCCGGGAGAGGACAGCCGCGGATCGCGCGCCGGCCGGAAAAGCCGCCCGCAGGCTCCATCGCGGCGCTCAAGGGGTGCGGTACGGCAAATGCATCATGTCGCGTCCACCGCGGGGCGGAGCCGCGCGAATTCGCGATTCAGACAATAGCGGGAGGAAACAGATGAAGCGGACCACGACAATCAATCAGGCCCTGGCGACCCCTGGACGGAATCCTGGCCACTCCCGGCGCCTGCGCGGGCTTGCCCGCGGACTGCTGGCCGCGGCGGGTGCGCTCGCCCTGGCCGCATGCGACGGTCAACTCACCTTCCTGACGGATGATCCCGACGCGCCCAGAGACCTGGCCGCGTCCTACTACAACCGGGGCGTCGACCTGACCTGGAGGATGGGTTCCCGCTGGGACGGCGAACCGTTCCGGGTCTACGGGAAGCGGGTGAGCGACATCGACTACTTCTTCATCGCCGAAATCACCAGCTGCATCGAATCGGAGTGCGTATACCGCGACATCAACGTGCGCGGCGGAGTGAACTACGAGTACTACGTGGCGGCGGTCGACCTGGACAGCGGGCTGGAGACAGCGAGCGACCATGCCGTCGAGGTGTGGGTGCCGGAACCCATACCGCCAGCCGTTCCGGAGCTTCTGGAGACCGTGGCGCTGGACGGCGCGGCCTATCTGCGCTGGGACGATTCGCCGGCAGCGGAGGACGACTTCCTGGCATACAGGATCTATGCCTCGGCCGAAGGCGGGTACTTCTTCGTGGGCGAGACGGATTCTCCGGGGTTCGTCGATTTTCTCGCCGAGAACGGACACACCACCACATACTTCGTCACGTCCCTGGACGACCAGGGGCACGAGAGCAACGGCAGCGAAGCGGTGGACTGCACCCCCAGGCTGGACTACGCCGGCGACATCATGTACACGCACCAGGACGTGCCCTCGGCATCGGGCTTCCGCTTTCAGGAGTCCGAAGACGTGCAGGCCGTCATGGCCGGCGACAGCGAGCACCGGCACTTCCGTCTCGAGGCCGACCCGCAGGGGCTGTGGATGGTCCCGGGCCCGAACGCGCGCATCTATCCGGAAGCCCGCTGGACCACCGCGCTCAAGTGCGGGCCGGGAGCAGATCTGGACTGCGAGTCGTGGGAGTACGCGCCGACCTCGGGATACACATCGGCAAGGGTCGTGCTGGATCCGGGCTACACGTACATGTTCCGTGTCCGTGGAGACGATGGCGAGGTGCGATTCGGCGCGTTACGGGCGACGATTACCGGGCTCGACCAGGAGGGTGACGAGCTGATCGTCTTCGACTGGGCCTACCAGACCCAGCCCGGAAACCCCAACCTGAACCGCGTCGGAGGGACCGCCGGGAAGTGACGAATACATGACCGCGGTGAGCGGCGTACCGGCGGCGGTCCGTGGATAGGCCCGCGTGAGCATCGGGAGCGGCCGCTCGAATGTCCCGGAGTCGTCGGGCCGCCAGGTCGTGGAAGCGGTTCCCAACTTCAGCGAGGGGCGCGATCCGGATTTCGTCGGTGCCGCGGCGGCGGCCTTCGCCTCGGCCGGGTGCGAGGTGCTCCACACGACCATGGATCCGGATCACCACCGCTCCGTGGTGACGGTGATCGGATCGCCGCGCGCGGTCCAGATGGGAGCCGTCGCCGCGGCCAAGCTGGCCCTGCGCCGGATCGACCTCCGCGCGCATGCCGGGGTGCATCCGCGGGTGGGGGCGCTGGATGTGCTGCCCTTCGTGCCCCTTCACGGGATCGGGATGGACGATGTCGTGCGGCTGGCCCGCCGGGTCGGCGACCGTATCGCGAATCTGGGAATCCCCGTCGTGTTCTACGGGCGTGCTTCGCGGCCTCCGGGGCGCTCCCTGGCCGGGATTCGGCGGTGCGCCGGGGATCATCCCGAGGCGGACCTCGTGGGCAGGGAACCCGGAGGCGGGCGAATGCATCCCGTCGCACATCCCACCGCCGGGACAACCTGCGTCGGCGCCCGGGGGGTGCTGCTTGCGTGGAACGTCGACATCGAAGGTGTCTCCCTGGAGCGGGCACGGGGGATCGCAGCGCGCATCCGCGAGGCGGGCGGCGGCTTCCCGGGCCTGAGGGCGCTGGCCCTGCGGCTCGCCCGCCAGCGCCGCACCCAGATCTCCATGAATATCGAGGATCCGGCCAGGACCGACCCGAACGACGTCTTCCGGGCGATCGAACGCGAGGTGCGGGACGCGCGGGGACGGGTGTCCGGGACCGAGGTGATCGGGATGTGTCCCGACCAGGTCGCCGCGCCAGCGACGGTAAGGGCGATGGGTATCCGCGATTGGTCCCGCGATCGGATTCTCGGTCGGCGCCTGTCGGCGTACCTGGAGGCCAGGGGCGGGTAGTGTCGGTCGCGCCGGTCACGGTGCTATGCCATTTTGGCCGGTCCATTGCTATCTTGTGTGCGACGACGGCTGACTCGCCCGCGCAACCCGTGCGGCCCGGGAGGCCGCACGCGAACCGCGGCAAACGACGCGCTTCTGGGACTTTATGAATCGGACTACGGCTTTAGGGACAGCGCCAGCCGGCCTTCCCGGAATCCAGGCGCCGGTTCGCGAACGCCTGGACCGCGTGATGGACGAACTGCGCCGCATCGCGGTTGCCGACTTTTCCATGGTCGACGAGGTCAACGACTACCTCATGCGCGTGCCTGGCAAGATGTTCCGGCCCACCCTGGTCCTGCTCTGCAGCGAGATCGAGGGCGAGCGTCATGACGATGCCGTAACCCTGGCCGCCGTGGTCGAACTTGTGCATATCGCAACGCTCGTGCACGACGACGCCGTCGACCATTCGGTTCTCCGCCGCGGGATGCCGACCGTGAACTCGGCCTGGACCCACCAGATCGCGATCATCATGGGCGACTACCTGTACAGCCGGGCGGTCACCGAGCTGGCGGCCCTGGGCGATCTGGAGGCCGTGCGCGTGCTGGGGACCGCGGCCAACCGGATGAGCGTGGGCGAGATGCGGCAGCTCCTCTCCTACGACGACATCACCTACTCGGAGGACGAGTATTTCCGCCTGATCGCCGCCAAGACCGCCTCGCTGATGGCCGCCGCGTGTGAAATCGGCGCGCTGGCGGGAAGTCCGGCCAATCGCGCCGCGTTGCGGAACTACGGCCACTCCCTGGGGATGGCCTTCCAGATCACCGACGACATGCTCGACTACGTTGGACACGAGGATGTAACCGGCAAGCCCGCCGGACTCGACCTTCGCGGGCGAAAGGTCACGCTGCCGCTGGTCGGCGCACTGCGCGCCATGTCGCCTGTAGAGGTGGACGAAGTGCGCCAGGTCTTCACGCTCGGAGAGCCGGGTGACCAGGAGGTGGGCCGAGTCATCTCGCTTGTGCGCGAACACGGTGGAATCGAGTACGCCAGAAGCAAGGCCGTGGCCTGCGCGCGCGCGGCCGAGGCGGCCATCGGCGGGCTTCCACCCGGCCCGATGTTCGATGCCCTCCACGAGGCGGTTCTGTACGTGACCGATCGCTCCAGATGATCATGCGCCAGGCTCGGCGGGTTCCGCGGGGACTCGTGGCGATCGTCTTCGGTCTGTTCCTCGGCGGACTATTCACCAGGCTTGCAGAAATCTTCCTGCCCGAGAGCGCGGCGCGCTCCTTCCTGACGACGTCGGCGTCGGCGTCGGTCGGCCCCTTCTACCTTGACCTGGTCTCGGTGAGCTTCACGATCGGGCCGATCTCCTTTGCGCTCAACGTCCTTACCCTGGTCGGCATCGCCCTGGCCGGATTTGCGGCCCGGTCCTGGATCTGACGGCAGGACGCCCGGCGGCCGGCCTCGGTGCCCCGAGACAGGTCGCGGGGATGCCGGGGCCGCCGGACATCGTTCTTTCGCCGCGCGTCGCCTTTCCGTTAGTTTGTCCGTCCACCACGTAACCGGCTCGCCGGACAGGGAAAGCCCCTCCGGAGGCTCCGGGCAGAGGAGGTAGCAAATATGCCTTTCAGTCTTGGCATGGGAGAGATGATCCTGGTCTTCCTGGTCGTGCTGCTCCTGTTCGGAGCGAAGCGGCTGCCGGAGATCGGGACCTCTCTCGGCAAGGGAATCAGGGAATTCAAATCCTCGGTCCGGGAAGTCCAGTCGTCCGTGCGCGTGGACAAGGAGCTTCCGTCGGGGGAAGAGCAGTCGAGCGCCGACGGGCAAGAGGAGGGATCTCCGCGCAGGCTGACAACTGGGTAGGCCTGCCCGGATTGCCGTAACCGACCCGGGACCGGCAATCAGCCTTCAGGCGCGCGCGCCCCGCGGCTGGAGCTAGAAGACGGGGGGCAGCGGAAGTCCCTGCTGGTCGTCGGGCGGATTCAGCACCTGTTCGCGCCGGTCCACGATCCTCGCCGTCGCCCGCAGAGCTTCGATCCACTGGGCGAGGCGCTGTTGCTGGATCACGGTTACCGACCGAAACCGCTGCTGGTCGATCTGTTCGACCCACGCGAGGCTGTCCGCGGGCTCCGAACCGGTCTTCTCGATCACATAGGCGTTCCGATTGGCTTCGACGGCGTCGGAGATCTCGCCAACGTCCAGACCGAAGGCCGTGCCGACGGCGGCATTGTGCTGCCCCAGGCCCAGTGCGAAAGCGTTTCGCGAGAACGGCCCCGCGTCGCGCACCTCGACGCCGTACTCACGGGCCACCTCGGCCATCGAGCGGCCCGAGTGCACCTCGGCGGCGAACTCCCGGGCCTCCTCGAGCGCGACCGCAACCTTCTTGTCCACCCCGATGGTGCCCCGGATCGCCGCCTCGGCTTCCTCCTCCGTCAGGTAGCGGGACGGATCGATCGACACCAGTTCGATGCCGTAGAACGAAGCGCTGTTCTCGAATACCGGACTGACGTCGCCCACAGCGGTCTCCGGATCGAAGATCCACTCGCCGCCCTCGGCCACATCGCCCGCCCCCGGGATGATCGGGAGCGTCTCGATGAGATCGAGCGTGTCGGCTTCCAGTCCGAGGACTTCCGCCGCATCCGCCAGGGGCATGAATTCGCCGAGCTCTTCGAGAGAATCCGCCATGGCGAGCATGTCGATCTCCGATTCCTCGGTCCTCTCGAAGGGCAGCAGGATATGCCGCGCCTGCGCGGAATCCTGCCCCCAGCGCTCGAGGACTTCGATGAGATGTACGCCGAAGGAGGTCTGCACCGGCCCGGTGATGCGGTTCAGCGGCGTCGCGAAGACCGCCGAGTCGAAGGGGGCGACCATGTCGCCCTGGGAGAAGACGCCCAGGCTGCCGCCGCCGGGCGCGGTTGCTTCGTCCGCCGACTCGCGCGCCGCTGCCTCGCCGAAGTCCTCGCCGTCGAGTATCGACTGCCTGATTTCGCCGGCCTGGGCCAGCACGGCAGCCGTATCCGCCGCGGTGGGGGCCTTGCTGAAGGATACCGAAATCACGCCGGCGCTCGCGGGGACCAGGAAGTCCTCGCGGTTGTCCGTGTAGTAGCGCGAGATCTCGGCGTCCGTGATCTCGATCTCGTCATCGGCGACGCGCTCGGTGGGATCGAAGGAGACGTAGCTGACGCTGGCTGTTTCGTTCAGGTCCCTGTAGGCGCTCCACAACTCGGCGTCGGAGAGGTGGATCCCCAGCGACACCTGCCGCAGCAGCTTGCCCCGCGGGATGATGTCGCGGTAGTAGGCCTCCAGCTGCAGCTGCAAGAGGTTGTCGGCCGTCGCGATGAACTGCTGGTACTTGGTGATGTCGAAGACGTCGTCCGTCAGGAACGCCGGGTTCGCCATGAGGTCGGGGGGCGGGCTCGTCAGCGCTGCGGCGCGCACCTCCTCGTCGGTTACGAGGATGTTGCGGCGTTCCAGCTCCTCCTGGATCAGGATGGAGTTGACCACCTCGTCCCAGGCCTGATCCTCGATATCGGAGTTCTGGACGTTGGTGATCGGTTCCTCCTGAAGGGCCGCCGCCTGGTCGTACAGATTGCGGTACGACGCCATGTACTGTTCATAGCTCACGGAGACGCCGTTTACGCGGCCGATCTCGCCGAAGGACCCGGCCGTCTGGCCGGTGATATCCATGCCCCATTCGAAGAACATGAGTCCCCCGAAGGCCAGGGCCACGAGGATCATGATCCACTTCGTGCTTCTTCTGAGTTGCTCCATCATGGCAGGTGCCACCTCCTTGCAAGGACAGGGAAGCTAACGGTTTCGCGGACCCGTCTTCAAGGAACGGCGGCGCGTTGACACTCCAGTCGCGCAAAATCTACCTTTCGGGCGCTCGTCGCCCCCATCGCGTCGAGTCACGCGAAAGGACCACCCAATGAGAATTGCCGTCGTCCACGGCCCCAATCTGAACCTTCTCGGAGTGCGCGAGCCGGAGGTATACGGGACCGGCACGCTCGCGGACATCGACCGGGCCCTCGAGGCGCTCGGCCGCGAGGTCGACACCGAGGTGGAGTCCTTCCAGTCGAACAGCGAAGGGCGGATCCTGGACTACCTCGCCGAGATCCGCGACCGCGTGGACGGGGTGCTGATCAACCCGGCGGGGCTCGGCCACACCTCGGTCGCCCTCCTCGACGGACTCCTCGCGACCTCGAAGCCCTTCGCGGAAGTGCACCTGAGCAACCCCGCCAGCCGCGAGAGCTTTCGCCGGCACTCCTTCCTGACCCCGGCGGCGGTGGGCGTGGTCGCCGGTTTCGGGGTTGACAGCTATCTTTCGGGCTTTCGTTGTCTTAACAACTATCTTGTCAGGCGGAGCGCAACGGCTTCATAATCCCCGCGGCTCGGCAACAAGAGGATACCGGAACCCATTTTCATGGCCAGTACCGCAGATTTTCGCAACGGCATGGTGCTCGAGATCGGCAGCGTGCTGTGGACGATTACATATTTTCAGCACGTCAAGCCCGGAAAGGGCGGCGCCTTCGTGCGCACCAAGCTCAAGAACGTCCTTTCGGGCGCCGTGGTCGACAGGACCTTCCGCGCCGGCGAGCGGGTGACCAGCGTACGCCTGGAGCGCCGGCCGGTCAACTACTCCTACACGGACGGCGAACTGTACCACTTCATGGACCAGGAGACCTACGACCTGATCCCCATCAGTGCCGACATGCTCGGCGAGGATCAGCTCAAGTACCTGAAGGAGAACATGGAGTGCCACGGGCTCGTGCACGACGGGAATGTGATCAGCGTCGAACTCCCCGATTTCGTGGAACTCGAGGTGACCGACACGAACCCCGGTTTCAAGGGCGATACGGCTCAGGGCGCGACCAAGCCGGCCACGCTGGAGACGGGCGCCGTCGTGCAGGTGCCGCTGTTCGTCGATATCGGCGACACCCTGAAGATCGACCGGCGTGAAGACAAATACCTGACGCGGGTAAGCGGATGATCGACATCGAGCTCCTGCAGGCACTGGTCCGGCTGGTCGACGATTCTTCTCTCGACAGCCTGGAAATCGAGCGGGGGACGACCCGGATCCGGCTTGCCAAGTCGCCGAGCGGCGGCATGATCGTGCCGGAGGCCGTGCGGGCGGCTCCGGCGGCTCCGGCCGCTGCCGCGGGCACCGAGCCCGCCGCCCCGCCGCCCGCCGACGGGGCGCCCACGCCGGAAGCGCCGGCCACGAATCTGATCGAGGTCACGTCGCCGATGGTGGGGACCTTCTACCGGGCGCCCTCCCCCGAGGCCGCGCCATACGTCCAGGTGGGCTCGGCGGTGGCGGCGGGCGACGTCCTCTGCGTCATCGAGGCCATGAAGCTGATGAACGAGCTGGAGTGCGAGGTCGCCGGGAGGATCGTCGAGATCTGCGCCGACAACGCCGAGCCGGTCGACTACGGCCAGGTTCTGTTCCGGGTCGAACCCGCCTGACCCGAGCGGCCGCGTGTTCGAAAAGCTGCTGATCGCCAACCGGGGTGAAATCGCGCTCCGCATCGTGCGGGCGTGCCGCGAGCTCGACATCGCCACGGTGGCGGTGCACTCCGAGGCCGATCAGGAGTCGCTGCACGTGCGCTTCGCCGACGAGGCCGTGTGCATCGGGCCGGCCCGCGCCGCGCAGTCGTACCTGAAGGTGCCCAGGATCATCGCCGCGGCGGAGATCACGGGGGCGGAGGCGGTGCATCCGGGGTACGGCTTCCTCGCCGAGAACGCGGAGTTCGCCGAGATCTGCGAGCGCTCGGAGCTGGCGTTCGTGGGGCCGACGCCGGAGCAGATCCGGTCGATGGGCGACAAGGCGGTCGCCCGCGAGACGATGCGCGCGGCGGGCGTTCCGGTGGTGCCGGGCTCGGACGGGATCATCGACGACGAGGGGGAGGCGCACCGGGTCGCCCGCGAGATCGGATACCCCGTGATGATCAAGGCGGCGGCGGGCGGCGGCGGCAAGGGGATGCGCATCGCTGGCTACGACGGCTCCTTCCGCCGCAACTTCGCGGCCGCCCGTGCCGAGGCGCAGGCGGCGTTCGGCGACGGTGGGATGTACCTGGAGCGGTGCATCGAACGGCCCCGCCACGTCGAGTTCCAGGTCTTCGGCGACCGGCAGGGCAGGGTGGTGCACCTGGGAGAGCGGGACTGCTCGATCCAGCGGCGCCACCAGAAGCTGGTGGAGGAGTCGCCCTCCCCTGCGCTCACCCCGGAGCTGAGGGCCGAGATGGGAGAAGCGGCGGTCAAGGCGGCCGCGGCGATCGGCTACATCGGGGCCGGAACGGTAGAGTTCCTCCTCGACCGATCCGGCGAGTTCTTCTTCATCGAGATGAACACGCGCATCCAGGTGGAGCACCCCGTCACCGAAGCCACGACGGGGCTGGACCTCGTCAAGGAGCAGATCCGGGTCGCGGCAGGCGAACCGCTGTCCTTCCCTCCCGGGGAGCAGGAGCACCGCGGCCACGCCATCGAGTTCCGCATCAACGCCGAGGACCCGGCACGCAATTTCGCCCCCTCGCCCGGACTGATCAGCACCCTGCACCAGCCGGGCGGCCCCGGCGTGCGCGTCGACACGCATATCTACACGGGCTATCGAGTTCCGCCCTTCTACGACTCCCTCCTCGCCAAGCTGATCGTGTGGGGCAACACCCGGTGCGAGGCGGTGGTGCGGGGGCGCGAGGCGCTCGAGTCCTTCGTGGTCGAGGGCATCCCGACGACGATCGACTACCTCGCGGCGATCACCCGGGACGAGGAATTCAGGCAGGGGGACGTCGACACCAGCTTCGTGCAGCGCTTCCAGGACCGGACGCGAGGCCGGTGAAGCTAAGCGTCTGCTTCACCCCCGCCGAGGTGCGGCCCGAGTCGGTCGAGGGGGCCACCGCCGTCGTGATCGACGTGGTGCGCGCGACCTCGTGCATCGTCGAGGCGCTGGCAAACGGAGCGCGCGGGGTCCTGCCCGCCATCTCCATCGAGGAGGCCGGAAGGCTCAGGGATACCCTGGACGGCGACGGTGCGCTGCTCTGCGGCGAGCGGCAAGGGCTCCGCATCGAGGGCTTCGACCTGGGCAACTCGCCCGCCGAGTTCACCCGGGAAGCCGTCGCGGGAAGGCATCTGGTGATGACGACCACCAACGGCACCAGGGCGCTGATGGCGGCCGTGGGCGCGGACCGTGTCCTGGCGGCGTCCTTTCTGAACCTCGGCGCCGTCGCGGATGCGATCCGCGGCGACGCCTCCGTCGTCGTCGTGTGCGCGGGAAAGGCAGGGGACTTCGCCATGGACGACACCGTGTGCGCCGGCCACATCCTGCGCCGCGTGCTGAACGGCTGGACGGGACCTGTGGCGATGGACGAACGGGCGCGCGCGGCGGTGGAACTGGCCGGGCTGCACGAAGTATCGGGCGAGATGCTGGCGGACACCGAGGCGGGGAAGGCCCTGGTCGATGTGGGCCTCGGAGGCGATCTGGCACTGTGCGCAGGGGCCGACAGGCATAAGATTGTACCTATGATGTGCGATCGAGTCATAACTGCCCCATCGCGGTAGCGTGTCCCCACCGAGGTCCGCCGGACGAGGCAGGAAGGGTGGCGCGGCGGCCGGACGGCGGAGGGCTGCAAGAGGCGGAAAGGGACCGCGCAAGAAATCACGGCCGGGGGGATCCGGGCGCGATTTCGGCGGCACGCTCGCCGTGCTCCTGGCCGTCGTTGCCTTTCTGATCGCGGCCGCCCTCTTCCCGCTCGATCTGCTGGGCGCGCGCGTCGCGGATATCTTCCCGGCGGGCAACCCCATGGGCGATTTGGGCGATATCGTCAACCGCTTTCTCCTCAACTGGCTCGGCCTGGGCTGCGTGGCCGTTCCCGTGGGGCTGCTGGCGGGCGGCGCGTCCGTCGGCGGCTGGTGGTCGGAGGGCCCCCGGCGCAGCCTGTGGATCCTTGCCCTTGCGCTGGTCATCCTCCTGCCGTTCGGCGGCTTCCTCGTCGAAGGGGGCGAATCGGCCACCGGCTGGCTGGGCACGGTGATCGGGGCGCCCCTGCGCCGCACCACGGGCTGGCTGGGCGCCTGGGTGATCTTCGCCGCGGGTGTGGTGGTGACCTCGATTGCGGCGTTCCGCTTCAATCCGCTGCGTCCGCCGGCGCTCGGGCTCGGAAAGCTCCTCGCGGGCACCAAATGGGGCGCGATCAGGACCGGGACGGCGACCAGGGGGTGGCTGGAGCGGCTCGCGGAGCGCCGGCGGGCGGCCAGGGCGCGGAAGGAAGCCGTGCGAAGGGCCGCCGAGGAGAAGGCCGCGGCGCGGAAGGTGCCGTATGGGGATCTCGGCGAGGAATCGCCCGACGCCGATCAGGCCGGGGCGGGGCAGGACGCGCAGACCCCGGGTGCGGCTGTCGCATCGACCGGTCCGCAGCAGACGGCAACGGCGGTCGCGGCCGGGAAGGACGATGAAGGGGCGGCCGACGACGCCGGCTTCGTCCCGTTGCCGACCGGGAGCCACTTCGAGGAGCTTCGGGACGACGAGCTCGAGGACCCCGGGGGCGGCGACGTGCCGGCCGACTACCCGCGGCCGCACTTCGGCCTGCTCACCGCCCCCGAGCACGAGAACCGGTACGGGATGGAGCAGGAGCTGGACCGCCTGGGCGGCGTCCTCGTCAAAACGCTTGAGACCTTCAAGATCGAGTGTGAGATCACGGGGCGCACGACGGGGCCGGCAGTCACCCAGTACGAGGTCAAGCCGGCTCCCGGCGTCAAGGTAAACCGGATCGCCAACCTCGACGCCGACCTCGCGCTGGCCATGCGCGCGCGCAGCGTCCGGATCGTGGCGCCGATCCCGGGCAAGGGGGCGGTCGGGGTCGAGATCCCGAATCCGCGTCCGGAGATCGTACGTTTGCGCGAGATTCTCGAGGCGCCCGCCTTCTTCCGCTCCCGCGGCGCGCTGCCGCTCGCGATGGGCAAGGACCTCACCGGCAACCCGTATGTCACGGACCTCACCAAAATGCCCCACGCGCTGATCGCCGGCGCGACGGGCTCGGGCAAGTCGGTGTGCCTCAACACCATCATCACCAGCCTGGTCTACCGTCACGGTCCCGACCGGCTGCGGCTGCTCCTGATCGACCCCAAGATGGTGGAGCTCTCGGCCTACGCCGACCTCCCCCACCTCCTTCATCCGGTGGTCACGGATCCGAAGGAGGCCGCCGGCGTGCTGAAGTGGGCCGTCATGGAGATGGAGCGGCGCTACACCATGCTGAGCGCTAACGGCGTGCGCTCGCTCAAGGAGTTCAACGACCGGGTGGAGCAGGGGGTCGAGCTCAGGCTTCCCGAGCCCGACGGACCCGAGGAGGAGCCGGACAGCTGGAAGTACAAGGGCGGCGCACTGCCCTGGATCGTGGTCGTGGTGGACGAGCTCGCCGACCTGATGATGACCGTGCAGGCCGAAGTGGAGAAGCCGCTGACCCAGCTGGCCCAGAAGGCGCGCGCGATCGGCATCCACCTGCTGGTGGCCACCCAGCGCCCGAGCGTCAACGTGATCACCGGGCTGATCAAGGCGAACTTCCCCTGCCGGATCGCCTTCCGCGTCGCCTCGAAGACGGACTCGCGCACGATACTCGACCAGAATGGGGCCGATTCGCTCCTCGGGTACGGGGACATGCTCTTCCTGCCGCCGGGCCAGAGCGAACCCGTGCGCATGCAGGGCGCCTTCATCTCCACCGAAGAGACCGAGGCGCTGATGAAGTGGTACCGCGAGCAGGCGGACACTCTGGAGGCGCTCAAGGCGCGGGTGAAGGGCGACGAAGGCGACATCCTCGAGCAGATCAGGGCGCTGGAGGGGGAGGGCGAAGGGGTGGAGGAGGCGACGGCGTGGGGCGACTGGGACGACCTCTTCCGCGAGGCCGCCATGGCGTGCATCCAGCAGAAGGCCGGCTCCACGTCGCTGCTGCAGCGGCGGCTGAGGATCGGGTACGGACGCGCGGCCCGCATCGTCGACCAGCTGCACGACGCCGGTGTCCTGGGCCCGCCGGACGGCTCCAGGCCGCGCGAGGTGCTGATCGGGCTCGATACCCTGGACGAGATATGCCCCGGCTGAGGCGGGTGGGCCTTTCTCTGGCCATGCTGGCCTGGTCCGCCCCGGCCGCGGTGGCCCAGGAGTCGATGCGACCGCTGGAGCAGGCGGCGGCACACTATCGCGAGGTGCAGGCGATCTGTGCGGACTTCGAGCAGGTCATCGAGGTCAGGCCGCTGCGCCGATCGATCGAGAGCGCCGGGCAGGTGTGCCACCGCCGCCCGAACCTGTTCTCGATGCGGTTCACCGATCCGGATGGGGACATGGTGGTGTCCGACGGGGACTACATCTGGGTGTATTACCCCAGCGCCGTCGCGGATCAGGTCATGCGGCACCCGGTGTCGGACTCGCCGGGCCGGGAGGACTTCTTCCGCGAGTTCCTGGAGGATCCGGGTGCGAAGTACGAAGCCGAGACGGGTGGAATCGAAGCGGTGGACGGCCGGGACTGCCGCGTCGTCTCGCTGACGCCCCTGACGCCGACGGGGTACCGCGCGGCGCGGCTGTGGCTGGACGTGGAGAGCCACGTGATCCGGCGGCTGGAGATCCACGAGGACAACAAGATACGCACCCTGACGCTCCGCGATGTCGACCTTGACCCGGACATCCAGGCGGGGACGTTCGTCTTCGAGGTGCCGCAGGGAGCGCGCGTCATGAGTCCACGCGGCCCCGGAGCCCGCCCCGGCGGTCCGCTGACGGGCCCGCGCGAGCAGCCGGAGCTGCCGGGCGCCGGATTTGCAAGGCGCGGCGACCGATGAGGCTGCGCACGCGGGACCTCCCCGTCTTTCCCGTCAGCGCCGGTCCGGTCCGGCAGGATGTGAGCGCCGATGTCCAGGCCGTCGACCCGCGGTCCTTCGCGATCGGCCCCGAGGACGGTCCGCGGATGGGCCTGGTGACGCTGGGGTGCGACAAGAACACCGTCGATTCCGAGCACATGATGGCCGCGCTGGCCGCGTCGGGCGCGAGGGTGACGAGCGATGTGGAAAGCGCCGAAGTGGTGGTGGTGAACACCTGCGGCTTCATCGCGGAGGCCAAGGAGCAGTCGATCGACACGATCCTGAGCGCCTGCGAGCTGAAGGCGCGCGGCCAGGTCGGCGCGGTGGTGGCGGTGGGCTGCATGGTGCAGCGGTACCGGGACGAACTGGCGGCGGAGATTCCCGAGGTCGACCTCTTCCTCGGCATCGCCGAAATGGGACGCCTGGTCCCCGAACTGCGTTCCCGCGGCCTCATCGGAGACGCCTTCGTGCCAACCATGGAACAGCCGTTGCGCGTACTGGCCACCGAGACCCGCCACGTGTCGTACCTGAAAGTGAGCGAGGGCTGCGACCACCGCTGCGCCTTCTGCGCCATCCCCCACATGCGCGGCCTGCACCGCTCGGCGGACCTGTCCACGCTGGTGGCCGAGGCGCGTGCGCTGGGCGAGCAGGGCGTGCGCGAGCTCAACCTGATCTCGCAGGACACCACCTGGTACGGGCGCGACCTGTGGCGGCACGACCGTTCGGCACCCCTGCTGCACGACCTCCTCGAGGCGCTGCTGGAAGGGACCGGAGTGGACTGGTACCGCCTCCTGTACATGTACCCGTCGGGGATCACCCCGCGGCTGGTGTCGCTGATCGCGCGCGAACCGCGTCTGCTGCCCTATCTGGACATGCCGCTGCAGCACGGCAGCGACCGCATCCTCGCCCGCATGCGCCGTCCCGAGCGCCAGGACACCGTGCGCGAGCGGGTGCGGTGGCTGCGGGACGAGATCGACGATCTCACGCTGCGCACCACCGTCATCGTGGGCTTCCCGGGCGAGACCGACGACGATGTCCGCGTGATGATGGACTTCCTCGAGGAGATCCGCTTCGACCGCGTCGGGGCGTTTGCCTACTCGGTGGAAGAGGGCACGGCGGCCGCCGCCATGCCAGGCCAGGTGCCCGAGGAGATCAAGGCGGAACGGCTGGACATGGTGATGGAGCGACAGCGGGAGCTGTCATATGAATCGAATCTGCAGAGAATCGGAAGCCGCGACTGGATGCTCGTGGACCAACTCACCCCCGGAACCCCCGGCCACGACGCCGTGGGCCGCACTCAGGGCCAGGCTGTCGAGGTGGATGGACAGACCTTCCTGGCCTCCGGGAACGGCGCGCGGCCCGGCGACATCGTCGAGGTGGAGATCGTGGCGGCCGACGATTACGACTTGACCGGGAGATTGATCGATGCGTGAAACCGGGCGGGCGCGGGTAAGGGTCGGGGTGATCGGGACCGGTGCGATCAGTCAGCTCATGCACCTGCCGATCCTGTCCGAACGCAACGACGTGGAGTTGACGGCGCTGGCGGATCTCGACGGCGCGAAGGCGCGGGCGGTGGCCCAGCGCTTCGGCGTGGCCCGGGTGATGAGCGACGACGAAATGATCGCCGCCGACGACATCGACGGCGTCGTGATATGTGCGCCCAGCTTCCTGCACGAGGACTTCGCCGCCGCTTGTCTCAAGGCCGGCAAGCACGTCCTGGTGGAACGCCCGCTGGCGCTGTCGCCCGGCGGAGTGCGCCAGCTGGTGAAGGCTGCGGACGAGACGGGGATCGGGCTGGTTCTGGGCCTGTCGCACCGCTACCAGGCCAACGTGCGGGCACTGCGCTCGGCGGTCGCCGAAGGCGCGCTGGGGGAACTGGGGACAGTCCGGGTCAGCTGGCTGAACCGTGCCGTCCGCCGGCCCCGGACGGGCTGGCGCCGGCGGGCGCTTGAAGCGGGCGGAGGGGCGCTGATGGATCTGGGCGTTCCCGCGCTCGATCTCGCGCTGTGGGTGCTGGGATACCCGGAGGTGGACCGCGTGTCGGCGACGACCCGGGGCGACGGGTTCGATGTGGAAGAGGAGGCGCACCTCTTCGCCGTCACCCGAGACGGCGTCGCCGTGACCCTGTCCGCGAGCTGGCGTCTGCACGCGCCCGAGGACCGGCACCGGCTCTGGATCTTCGGCTCCGAGGGCGGGGCCCGGATGTCGCCCCTGTCCATCTACCGACAGGTCGGCGGGCGCACGGTGGACGTGACCCCGCGGCAGCCGATCCCCCGCGGAGGCGAGGACCTGTTCACCAACGGTTTCCGGCGCCTGCTCGACGAGTTCGTCAGGGTCGCGGCGGGTACGGCGGCGGCGCGCCTGCCCAATGAGCAGGAGACACTGATGCGGCTCATCGAGGCCGCGTACGATTCGGCGCGCGAGGGCCGCGAGGTTAAGCTGACCTGAGCGGCGAAGGGCCGGGTCGGCCGGGCGCGCCGAAGGGGTAAGAGCACGGCCGTTCGTCCGGGGAACAACCGCCGGGGTGGAGCGCTGGAAGCGAGAAATGTAATGTAAACATGATAAATGTAAAGTATACATTACATCGGGCGGGCTTGAAGAACTCGGCTTTCGCGGTGGCGACCGGTGTCGCGGCGGGTGCGACGTTTTCTCCCCACGGCGGGCCGCTGCTCCCGTTCGTGGCCTTCACGCCGCTCGCCGTGGCGCTCACGCGCGCGGTGCGCGACCCTGACGCCGCGCCGCTGGCTCCCTTCCGGCACGGGTTCACGGCGGCGTTCATCGCCCACGGCATCGGGCTGTACTGGATGGTTCCCGCGCTCTCGTGGAGGACCTCGCTGGCCGTCCCCACCTACCTGCTCGTACTGGTGCTCATCGGCCTGGTCGCCGGCGCCGCGTGCCTGGCGGCGACCTTCCTGCACGGCCGCAAGCGGTGGCCCCTCCCCCTGGCGCTCGCCGCCTGCTGGACGGGGTTCGAGTGGATTGCGGCCCGCGTGCCCGGCGTGCCGTACGCGTGGCTGAACACTGGGAACTCACTGGCGTGGCATCCCGCCCTGGCCGCCGGCTCGGAACTCCTCGGCGCCCGGCTCCTGGGGTTCTGGACCCTCGCGGCGGGAGCATGCCTTGCCTGGGTGTCCACCCTGCGCCTGCGCCCCTTCCCGTTTCGGCGCGCGGTCCTCACCGGGCTGCTGGTCGTCGCCCCGGTTCCGGCCGGGTACCTTCGCCAAGCCGCTGTTGTCGACGGCGAGGCGGTGGCGAGGGTGGCGGTGGTGCAGCCGGGGAGGGACGATGGGGGGCTCGATCGCTGGCTGGCACCGCTCCTGGAGCTGATCGCGGCCCAGCCCGTCGACCTGGTGGTCTTTCCGGAGCGGTTTCTCGCGGCTCCCCTCCTCGACCCGGCGCGGGATTCCGGTCTGGCGGCGGGGGGCGGGTCCATCCGTCGCGTGCCGGGCGACCTGGCGCCCCGCGGCCCGACCCCCACGGGGATCGAGCTGGAGGCCTTCGCCGAGGCTCTGAACGTGCCGGTGATCAGCGGCGCGATGGACGCCGCCGTCGGCGAGGACGGCGACACCCTGTGGTACAACGCAGCGTTCCTCCAGGCCCCGGGACGGCCGCCGTCGGAGGCATACCGCAAGACACGCCTGGTTCCGGGACTAGAGGGATACGCCTGGCCGGGAGCGGCGCTGGGAATCCCGTACCGTGGATACGCGACGGGCGGGGATCCGCGGCCGCTGACGGCCGAGGGGTGGTCGGCGGGCACCATGATCTGCTACGACTCCGCCTACGGCGAGACGGCGCGATCACTGGTCCGGGCGGGAGCGGACTGGCTGCTGGTGCTGTCCAACGACGACTGGCTCGACCCGGAGCGTCCCTTCCGCACCACCTGGGCCTACTGGCAGCACGCGACGCTCGGGCGGCTGCGGGCGATCGAGAACCGGATGACGTTGATCCAGGCCGGCGCGACCGGCTACAGCTTCGCGGTCTCCCCGGCGGGTGACGGAGACGGGTTTGCGCTGGAGCCCGGGGCGGCGGACGTCGCCGTCCTGCAGGTCTTCCCCCGGTCCGGGACCACCCTCTTCGCGCGGCTCGGGGATGTGTTCGGCCTCGCGTGCTTCGTGGTGTTCGTCGCCGGGGCGGTCGGGGCCCCGCTCAGCGCGCGGATCCGAGGCTGACGGAACGACGCATTACATTTCACTGCTTGTCCCTTTGGCCCGGAGACCTCCGATAGACCCTCGCCTTGCCCGGCGCCTTGCCGAAACCGAAGAGCGTTTCCGCGACATCGAGCGCGGCCTCTCCGATCCCGCCGTGATTCGCGACCGCGATCGTCTGCGGGAACTCGGACGGGAGCGGGCCGGACTGGCGGCCGCCGTGGAGGCCGGGCGGAGCGTGGTCGCCATCGAGGCGGAGCTTCAGGACACGCGCGAGCTGCTTGCCGAGTCCGACGATGCCGAGATGAGCGTGCTCGCGGAAGAGGAGATCGTCTCGCTCGAGGGCCGGCTGGAGACGGCGTCGGACGCGCTGCGGGCAGCGCTGGTGCCCCCGGACCCGCTCGAGGATCGTCCCGCGGTGGTGGAGATCCGCGCCGGGACGGGAGGGGACGAGGCGGGGCTCTTCAGCGCCGACCTCATGCGGATGTACCGCCGCCTGGCCGAGCGGCGGGGGTGGAAGGTCGACCTGGCCGGAGTGTCGGAAGGGATTCCCGGGTCGATCAAGGAGGCGATCTTCACCGTGCGGGGGAAGGGGGCGTACGGGCAGCTGCGCTACGAGTCCGGCGTGCATCGCGTGCAGCGCGTTCCCGAAACGGAGAGCCAGGGCCGGATCCATACCTCGGCGGCCTCGGTGGCCGTGCTCCCCGAAGCGGAGGAGGTGGATGTGGCCATCGATCCCGCCGACCTGCGCATCGACGTGTTCCGCTCGTCGGGCCCGGGAGGCCAGTCCGTCAACACGACCGACTCGGCGGTGCGCATCACCCACCTGCCCACGGAGCTGGTCGTCACCTGCCAGGACGAGAAGTCCCAGCACAAGAACAAGGCCAAGGCCATGAAGGTGCTGCGCTCGCGGCTCCTGGACCGCGAGATCGCCGCCCGCGAGGCCGAGCGGGCCGCCCAGCGCCGGTCGCAGATCGGGTCGGGCGACCGCTCCGCCAAGATTCGCACCTACAACTTCCCGCAGAACCGCGTCACCGACCATCGGATCGGCCTGAGCCTGTACAAGCTGGGCGACATCCTGGACGGCGACCTGGCCGAACTCGTCGCCGCGCTCCGACTCGCGCGGGACGAGGAGCGCCTCGGGGGAGCGCCGGGGCAGTCGTGAGCCGACGGTCATCGTCCGCCGTGTCCGCAACGCGGCATCGAACCTGGACGGTCATGGAGATCGTGCGCGCGAGCGCGGCCTACCTGAGCGACAGGGGCGTCGAGGACGGCCGCCTCAACGCGGAGTATCTGCTGGCCCACGTCCTGCGGATGGACAGGCTGCAGCTGTATCTCCACTTCGACCGGCCGCTCTCGGAACGCGAGCGCGCCGCCTGCCGGCCGCTGCTGCGCCGCCGCGGGGCACGGGAACCCCTCCAGTACCTCCTGGGGTCGGCGCCCTTCCGCAACCTGACCCTGCAGGTCGACCCCCGGGTCGCGATTCCGCGCCCCGAGACCGAGTACCTCCTCGACGTGCTCGCGGACGTCACTGGCAGCGACCGGGTCTTCGATTCGGCGCTGGACGTCGGCACGGGATCCGGGGCCATCGCCATCGCGCTCGCCGCCGAGGGCCGCGCGCGTTCGGTCACGGCGACGGAACTCGCCGCCGAAGCGCTCGAGGTCGCCAGGGACAACGCCGCCGCCGCCGGGTGTCCCGAGATCGACTTCCGGCACGGCTCGCTGCTCGAGCCGGTGAGGGACGAGTCGTTCGATCTGGTGCTTTCCAATCCACCCTACCTCACCGAAGCAGAGTGGCAGAGCGCCGAACCCGAAGTCAGGGAGTGGGAGCCTCGCGGCGCCATGGTCGCGGAGGATCGGGGGCTGGCGGCGATCCGCGAACTTGCCGGGGCGCTGCCGCAGGCTCTCCGCCCGGGAGGCTGGTTCGGCGTGGAGGTGGGATGCACGCAGGGTCCAGTGGTGTCACAGCTGCTTCGCAGCGCGAGCGGTCTCGAGTCGGTCGAGGTGCACAAGGACCTGACGGGACGACCACGCTATGTTTTTGGTCGGAGACCTTTGCCGGAGAAAACGCATGACGGACATTAGCGAGTTGGCCGAGTCGCTCGGCCGGGCCCTGGGCCGCACACCCGAATACCGGACGATGACCCGGGCGATGCAGAGTGCGGACGACGACAGGCAGATCGTCGAGCTCCGCAACGAGCTGAAAAAGACCGAGGCATCGCTGCAGTCCGCCGTGCGGAGCGGCAGGGAGCCGGACAAGGCTGACATGGAGCACTACGAAGCCACGCTCGGAAAGCTCCAGGCGTCTTCGGTGTACCAGAGTCTGGTTGCGGCCCAGGCCAACCTGGACAAGATCATGGTCCGCGTTGATGCCGCCATCCAGAAGGGCATGCGCGAGGGCGCGAAATCCCGAATCATCCTGACTTCCTGAGAGCCGTGACTTCCAGCAACCAGCGCAAGGGGCAGGACTCGCCCCCGAGAGAGAAGGGAATCAAGGCCTTTCGCGGGCCGGCCTACCGGACCATCGAGCCGGTCACGCAGTGGCTCGTGCGGCGGGGTGTACATCCGAATGCGATTACGCTCGCCGGGTTCGTGATCACCCTCGGCGCCGCGCTGATGTACTCGCAGGACCATGTGCGGACCGCCGGGGTTCTCGTGCTCCTCGGCGGCCTCAGCGATGTGTTCGACGGCCGGGTGGCCAGGGTCTCCGGCCTCGCCTCGAAGTTCGGGAACTTCTTCGACGCCACCCTGGACCGCATCTCCGAGATCGCCATGTACCTCGGACTGATGACGCTCTACAACGCGTACCAGCTCGAGCTCTTCGACATCTGGATGATCTACATCATCACGCTTGCCATGGGCGGCTCGCTGATGATCAGCTACACCAGGGCCAAGGCGGAGTCGCTGGGCTTCGACTGCTCCGTGGGCCTCATGCAGCGGGGCGAGCGCATCGTGCTCCTGGGATTCGCGTCGCTTCTCTTCGGTCTGGACTGGGACGGAATCGTGCTCAGTTCCGTTATCGTGATCGTGGCGGTACTCACCAACATCACTGCCGTGCACCGCATCGTGTGGGTCTACAAGCGGGGCACCGGCGTTCCTCTCGACGACGGCGGCCCAACCGCCGGAAAGGGTTAGGCGACAGTGGACCAGCCTCCCAGGGTATCATCGGCCGACGGACGTCTCGGCGTTCTCCTCCCCGGGCTCGGGGCCGTGGCGACCACCGTCGTGGCCGGCGTGGAAGCGGTAAGGCGCGGGCTGGCCCGCCCCTTCGGCAGCCTCACCCAGATGAATACCATCCGCCTGGGCAAGCGTACCGAGGAGCGCGCGCCGCTGATCAAGGATCTCGTCGGGCTGCCCGGACTGGATCAGCTGGTGTTCGGCGCCTGGGACCCCATCCCGGACGACGCCTACGACAGCGCCGTGAATGCGGGCGTGCTCGACCGGGCCAACCACCTCGACCCGATCCGTGAATCGCTGCAGTCCGTGAAGCCGATGCCGGCCGTCTTCGACACCGCGTACGTGAAGCGGCTGGACGGACCCAACCGCAAGACCGGAGCGAACCGGATGGAGCTGGCCGAGGCCGTTCGCGAGGACATCCGCCGCTTCAAGGCCGAGAACGATTGCGCCCGGGCCGTGATGATCTGGTGCGGCTCGACCGAGGTGTTCCAGCGCGCGGGATCGGCCCACGCGACGGTGGAGGCGTTCGAACAGGCGCTGCGCGACGACGATGCAGCCATCGCCCCCAGCATGATCTACGCCTACGCGGCGATCATGGAAGGCGTGCCCTACGCGAACGGAGCGCCCAATCTGTCGGCGGACGTCCCCGCGCTCGAGGCCCTGGCCCGCGAGCGCGGCGTCCCCATCGCCGGCAAGGACTTCAAGACCGGCCAGACGCTCATGAAGACGATCCTCGCGCCGGGGCTGAAGGCGAGGATGCTCGGGGTGCACGGCTGGTTCAGCACCAACATCCTGGGCAACCGCGACGGCGAGGTGCTCGACGACCCGGAGTCGTTCAAGACCAAGGAAGAGTCCAAGCTCGGAGTGCTCGACTACATCCTGCAGCCGAGGATGTACCCTGAACTGTACGGGGAGATCTACCACAAGGTGCGGATCAACTACTACCCGCCCCGTGGCGACGACAAGGAGGGGTGGGACAACCTCGACATCTTCGGATGGCTCGGGTACCCGATGCAGATCAAGGTCGATTTCCTCTGCCGCGACTCGATCCTGGCCGCCCCGATCGTCCTCGACCTGGCGCTCTTCCTGGACCTGGCCGGCCGCGCGGGAATGGGGGGCATCCAGGAGTGGCTGTCCTTCTACTTCAAGAGCCCGCACACGCCGGAGGGACTGTATCCGGAGCACGACCTCTTCATCCAGCACAAGAAGCTGAAGAACACGCTGCGCTGGATTGCGGGCGAGGAACAGATCACGCACCTGGGCCGGGAGTACTACGAGTAGGGGGCGGCCGGCCGGAGGGATGCCGATGAACCGCGGCAGGTTTATCGCCTTTGAAGGCGCCGAGGGCGTAGGGAAGACCACCCAGATCCGGCTGCTGGCTTCGTCGCTGGAAGAGGCTGGAGTCCCATCGGTCGTGACGCGTGAGCCCGGGGGCACGTCGATCGGGGAGGGAATCCGGGACCTGGTCCTGCGCAGCGCGGGGCCGGTGCCGCCCGAGACGGAGCTGCTGCTGATCCTGGCGGCGCGGGCCGCGTTCGTGAGGGAAGTGGTGGCGCCGAGCCTTGCCGCGGGGAAGTGGGTCCTCTCGGACCGCTTCGACCTGAGCACCTTCGCGTACCAGGGCCACGGCCGGGGGATAGATCTCGGCCGCATCGAACGGCTCAACGCCTACGCGGCGGGGGGCGTGGCGCCCGACCTGTACGTCGTCCTCGACCTCGCCGCGGATGAGGGAATGGCCCGCCAGATGCGCGCGGGCAAGTCGCCGGACCGGTTCGAATCGGAGGGCGCGGCCTTTCACCGGGCGGTTCGGACAGGGTATCTTGAACTCGCCGAGTCGCTGGACCGGGCGGTGCTGGTGCCCGCCGACGGAAGCCCCGAAGCGGTCGGGGAGCGGATTCGCCGCGAGATCGTCGCCCGATTTCCGGAAACACTCCGGGGGGGTGCGGTTTAGCGATGGACATGGAGGCAGAATGACAAGAGCGAGGACCGTGCTGGTGCCGACGCTGATTGCCGTGTTCGCGGTGACGAGCGGGGGCTGGCTGCTGCAGCGGGGCGTGGGCATGCGCGCCAACGTCTACCTGCACGCGCGCGTCTTCGAAGAGGTCATGAACCGCATCGAGAGCAGCTTCGTGGGCGAGGTCGACCTCGACAGCCTCTACGAGGCGGCCATCACGGGGGTCGTCGATCGTCTGGAGGACCCCAATTCCCGGTTCCTCCCGGCCGCAATGTGGGAGAACGAGCGCATCCGCACCCAGGGCGAATACGGCGGGGTCGGATTGGAGGTGATCGACCGCGACGGCTACATCACCATCGTGGCGCCGATTCCCGGCACGCCGGGTGCGAGGGCGGGCCTGCGTCCCGGCGACCGCATCGTCGAGGTGGACGGGAGGTCGCTCGACGGATGGGTGACGGACCAGGCGGTCGACCTGCTGAGGGGCGAGCCCGGCACCACGGTGCAGGTGGGCATTCGACGGCCGGGCGCGGGGGCGGTCATCACGTTCGAGGTCGAGCGCGAGCTGATCCACGTGCCGTCGGTTCCCTTCGCCGTCATGCTCGAGGACGGGGTGGGGTACGTACCGCTGCTGGTCTTCAACCGCACGACGACGCAGGAGGTGCGCGCCGCCCTGGATTCACTGGCGGCGGAGGGCATGACATCTCTCGTACTGGACCTGCGCCGGAACCGGGGCGGCCTGCTGACCGAGGGGGTCGGATTGACGGACCTGTTCCTCGATCCCGGCATGGACATCGTCGAGATACGGAGCCGGGCCTCGACCCCCGAGAGGTATGCCGCGCGCGACCGGCAGAGCTATCCCGACCTGCCGATTGTCGTCCTGGTCGAGTACGGCAGCGCGTCCGCGGCGGAGATCCTCGCGGGAGCCCTGCAGGATCACGACCGGGCGCTGCTCATCGGTTCGACCACCTACGGCAAGGGGTCCGTACAGTCGCTCTTCCCGCTCTCCGGGGGGAACGTGCTGAAGCTCACCACGGCGCGCTGGTTCACCCCTTCCGGGCGATCGATCCAGATGGACGTGGCCGACCAGCGAGCCCGCGGCGAACGGGGCGTGCTCACCGTTCGCGGTGAGGTCGCCGAGCGCCCGGGCCTCGAGGACAAGCCCGAGTTCAGGTCGTCCGGAGGCCGTCTGGTGAGAGGCGGGGGCGGGATCGTGCCCGACCTTTGGGTGATGCAGGATACCCTGAGTGCGGACGAGCGCGAGGCCTTCCGCGAGGTCATCAACTTCGGCGGATCCTTCGTGACGGCGCTGCAGAGCTGGGCGGTGAGCTACCTCCAGGCACACCCGGACCTCGAGCCCGGATTCCCGATTACCGACGACGATCTGGCCAGCTTCCACACGTCTCTGCAGGAGCGCGAGGCGAATCTTCCCATGGCCACGCTGTTGCGGGCGCGCCGCTCCATGGCGTTCCTCCTGGGGAATGAGATCGCAGTTCAGGCCTGGGGTGATCGAGGGAGTTTCCTGCGGATCGCGGCGAGCGACGCGCAGTTGGACAGAGCCCTGGAGCTGCTGTCGGCCGCATCGGGCCCCGAGGACCTCTTTGCGCTGGCGGGCTCACCCCTGGGCCAGGTGGAAGCGTCGGGCGGCGAGCCGGGCGAGGGGGCGGATCCGTCGCGCTAGCGGCTCAATCAGGCTCATCCAGCCATGGAAGCGCCCCTGTGATCGCTGCAGATTCCCCTTCGCTGGCCATCACCGTATACCGGGGAGAGGTCATCGAGGCCACACACCGGATACACGGGGTGGTATGCGACGCGCGCGGACGCCGCGTGCGGAGCTGGGGCGACGCTGGCCGTGAGACCCTGCTCCGGTCGGCGGCCAAGCCGTTTCAGGCGCTGCCGCTGATCGCGGACGGGGCCGCCGACCACTTCGGGCTCACGGAGGAGGAGATTGCGCTGTGCTGCGGGTCGCACAATTCGGAGGAAAGACACCTGGAGGTCGCCCGATCGATGCTCGAGAAGGCCGGCGTGTCCGAGGACCTGCTGGTCTGCGGGCCGCACCCGCCGCTCCTGCGGGAGCGCGACCTGGCCCTGGCCGCGTCGGGCACGCCCCGCATTCCGATCATGAACAACTGTTCCGGCAAGCACGCCGGCATGCTCGCGCTGGCGGCGTTTCACGGATGGCCGCTGCACGGATATCAGCGCGCGGAACATCCGGTGCAGGAGCGGATGCGCGCCGAGGTGGCCCGGTGGACGGGCGTGGCGCCGACCGGGATGCCGTCGGCGGTGGACGGATGCGGCGTGGTGACGTTCGCGGTCCCGGTTGAACGGCTGGCCCTCGGTGCGGCCCGCCTGGCCGAGGCTGCGGTGCGGGATGGTCCGGCCCGCCGCGTGGTGGATGCGATGATGCGCCACCCCTTCATGGTGGCCGGCACGGGGCGGCTCTGCACGCGCCTGATGGAGGTGGAAGGCGGGCGGGTCTTCGCGAAGGTGGGCGCCGAGGCGGTCTACCTCGCGGGGGATGTGGAGACCGGGCTGGGGGCGGCCGTCAAGGTGGAGGACGGGGCGTGGCGATCGGCTCCGCCCGCGCTTCTGGCGGTGCTGCGACGCGCGGGGATGCTGTCGGCCGAGGCAGCGGGCGCGCTGGCGGACTTTGCCGAGCCCGCCGTGGTCAACACGCTGGGCGACGAGGTGGGCCGAATGGAGGTGCTGGAATGTTCATAGACTCCGTCAGGATCGAGGTCAGGGGAGGCGCCGGGGGATCCGGGGCCGAAGCCTTCCGGCGCGAGAAGGGGGTGCCGCGCGGCGGTCCGGCGGGTGGGGACGGGGGGTGGGGCGGTGACGTGCGCCTGGTGGTCGATGCCGGACTGACCACGCTGAGCGACTATCGTTATCGGCGCCACCACCGGGCGCAGCGCGGGTTGCACGGCGGGGGGTTCAACCGCACGGGCAAGAGCGGGCAGGACCTGGAACTGCGCGTGCCCCCCGGCACCATCGCACTTGATGACGGGACGGGCCAGGTCCTGGGTGAACTCCTGGAGGCGGAAGATACGCTGGTCGTCGCGCGGGGTGGCAGGGGAGGCAGGGGCAACGCCCGCTTCGCGTCGTCCACCCGGCAGACGCCTCGTCGGTGGGAGCCCGGCGGAGCGGGCGAGGAGCGCGTGATTCGCCTCGAGCTGAAGCTGCTTGCGGACATCGGCCTGGTCGGCGAGCCCAACGCGGGCAAGTCCACCCTGCTGTCCCGGATAAGCCACGCCAGGCCCCGAATCGCCGACTATCCCTTTACCACGCTGACCCCGAACCTCGGCGTGGTCGAACTGCCCGACTATCGCTCCTTTGTCGTTGCCGACATCCCCGGCATCATCGAAGGCGCCCACGAGGGCAAGGGGCTGGGCCACCAGTTTCTGCGGCATATCGAGCGAACCCGGGCGCTGGCCATCCTCCTTCCCGTCGACCAGGAGGATCCCGCCGCGACGCTGGCGGGGCTGCGCAGCGAGCTGGAGGAGTATTCGCCGCGGCTGGCCCGGCTGCCCTTCGCCGTGGTCTTCTCCAAGATGGACCTGCACCCCGCCGGCGACCCCGCGCCCGTGGTGGACGCGCCCGGCGCGTGGGACGCCTATCACATCAGCGCGGTGACCGGCGACGGCCTCGGCGCACTGCTGGAGGGGTGCTGGCGCCGGCTCGAGGATGCGCGCAAAGCCGAGACGGCATTGGAGGACGAGTGATCGAAGCTCTCACGCTGGATCGGCTCACGGGCATCGGCCCCGGGCGTTTTCGGGCACTGGTGGACCACTTTGGGAGCCCCGCGGCTGCGCTGGATGCGAGCCCGTCCGAATTCGCGGCCGTGGCGCGGGCGGGCCATTCACGCCCGGGCGGCAGCTCCGCCGACAGGCGGGGCGGGGCTGGAGCGTTCGACGACCCCGCGGCCCGGAGCCGGGCCGAGCGCGCAGCGCAGGGGATTCGGAGGCGCTGTCTGGCCGGCGGAATCACCGTTCTGGTCTACGGTGGCCGGGACTACCCCGGCCCCCTCAACGCTCTGCCGCACCCGCCGCCCGTCCTCTTTGCGCTCGGCGACGCCGGTCTGCTTCGGATGCCCTGCGTCGCGATCGTCGGGTCGCGCCGGGCGACGGCGTACGGCCGCAGGATCGCGCGGGGCCTCGGTGCCCATCTCGCGGGCCGGGGACGTTGCGTGGTCTCGGGAATGGCGATGGGGATCGACGCCGAGGCGCATCGGGGAGCGCTGCCAGGACCCACCGCGGCGGTACTCGGATCGGGTGTGGACGTGGTGTCGCCGCCCCGGAACCGGGCCCTTCATGGCAGGATCCGCGAGACCGGCGTGGTGGTATCCGAGTTCGCCCCCGGAGTCGGTGCGGCGCCCCATCACTTTCCGCGTCGCAACCGGATCATCGCCGCCCTCGCCACCGACACGGTCCTCGTCGAGGCGTCTGATCGGAGCGGCGCGCTGATCACCGCCGAGATCGCCCTGGACCTGGGCCGGGAAGTCCATGCGGTGCCGGGGCCGATCGACCGGCCCACGAGCCAGGGGACGAATCGCCTCATCGCCGACGGCGCGGGGGTCATCCTGGGGGTGGGTACGGGCGACGCCCTGTACGATGCCCCCGCCCTGCCCGACGAACCCGAGTTGCGCGAACTCCTCGCCGCGCTCCCGGCGGCCCCCGTCACTATCGCCGAGGCGGCCGCGCTGGCCGGCCGGCTCCCGGACGAAATCGCCCCCGTCCTGACCATCCTCGAAATCCGGGGCTACCTGACACCGACCCGGGACGGCCGCGTGATGAAGACTCCGGGGCGGGGAACCTCCGTGGTCAGGGAAGGCGCGGCGTGACGGTCCGGTCCGGGGGCCGAGCGGCTTCGCTCCGCACCGGCGGCCTCCGCAACCTGTATGTCCACGCGCCGTTCTGCGCCCGGAGGTGCTGCTATTGCGACTTTGCAGTCACGGTGGACCGAAGTCCCGACAGTGCGCGCTGGCTGAATGCGATACGGAGCGAGTTGTCTTCGCTGCAGTCCAGCGGTGAGGCGGCGCTGGCAGATGAGCTTGAGACGCTCTATGTCGGAGGAGGCACCCCGTCGGTGCTCGATCCCGAGAGCGTCGGGGCGCTCGCCGACGTGGTCGGGCGGGAACGAATGCGCGGTTCCGGATTCGAGTGGACGGTCGAAGCCAACCCCGAGTCGTTCACCGATCAGGTCGCGCGCGGCTGGGCATCGGCCGGTGTCAACCGCATCTCCTTTGGCGTCCAGAGCTTCGACGCCGGGGCCCTGCAGTGGATGGGACGCCTCCATTCCGCCGCGGAGGCCGGTGAGGCGGTCGACAGGGCAAAAGCGGCCGGTGTGGCCAACCTCTCGGTGGATCTGATCTTCGCGCTTCCGCAGAGTGCGGGCCGCAATTGGAGAGACGACATCGAGCGCGCCCTGCACCTCGACGTCCCCCACGTCTCGCTGTACGGGCTCACCGTGGAAGAGGCCACGCCGCTCGCGCGATTCGTGCGTGAGGGCCGGGTCGCAATGGCGGGCGAGGCACGCTACCGCGACGAGTACCTGTACGCCGCCGAGACACTGGCGGCTGCGGGCTACCGGCACTACGAGGTGTCGAACTTCGCCCGCCCCGGGTTCGCATCGCTTCACAACCGCGCCTGCTGGCGCGGCGCCCCCTACCTCGGACTGGGCAACGGAGCGCACTCATACGTTGGCGGGCGGCGGTGGTGGAATGAACGGGATTGGGCGGGGTACGTGCGTCGCGTAGAGGGGGACGGCAGCGGCCGGGCGGGCAGCGAGGCATTGACCTCGCAGCAGCGCCGCCTTGAAGCACTCTGGCTGGCGCTGCGTACTGCCGAAGGGGTGGACGCGAACGCCGTCGGCCGCCCGGCTGCGGCTCTGCTGGGGACATGGAGAAACCGTGGCCTCGCGGCGGACGCCGGGGATTCCGTGCGCCTCACCCCGAACGGGTGGCTGGTGCTCGACGAACTCACCCTCGAACTCGAGGCCGCCCTGGAAAACACCGGGCACGGGCATACGCCGCAGGAGCAGGCGGAGGCGGCAACCGGTTGACGGGGCCGCCGGACGGGAGATTTTCAAGTACGGAAAGTTGGTGTAGCGTACCGGGGCGCAGCGTCCGGCGAGGACGCATCAATTGCTGGATCAACCAGGAGACCTCGGCGACCCGACACCTGCCATGGGGTGCAATGATCATGGGCCTGGACCGCCACTCGATACACTCTACGCGACGGGACTCGCTCTCCAGTCGGGAGCGGCGCGTGCTCGAGGCGGTCGTACGCACCTATGTGGATACTGCCGAGCCCGCGGGCAGCCGAACGCTGACGCGGCGCTTCAACTTCGGGGTCTCGCCCGCCACCATCCGCAACACGATGGCCGATCTGGAAGAGGACGGATACCTCTCCCATCCCCACACCTCCGCCGGACGGGTGCCCACCGATCTGGCGTATCGCTTCTTCGTGGACCGGGTGGTGCGCCCCGAAGCGCTGACTGCCGCCGAGAAGGCGCGGATCGAACAGGAGGTGCTGGCGGGCGAGTCCACCCTGGAGCGGATTCTGACGAACGCGACGCGCGCCCTCGGCATCCTTGTGAACGAGCTTGGCGTCGGCTCGGTGCCGCAGCTCGACAACGCCTGCCTGCAGAAGATCGACCTCATCTCGGTCTCGTCGCAGAAGATCCTCATGGTGGTGACCATTCAATCCGGGATGGTTCGCACTGCGTACGTGGATCTTCCCGGCAAAGCGCCGCGGGATGTCCTGGAGTGCATCGAGCGTGTCCTCAACGAGCGGCTCGGCGGGCTCAGCTTCACCGAAATACGCCGCTCGTTCGGGGCCCGCCTGCGCGACGCGGTCGAAGATCCCGCCGCCCAGGACATGCTCAACATCTTCATCGAGTCGAGCGACGAGTTCTTCGCCGCGAGCAAGCCGGGGCCGGATCAGGTCGTGCTGGGCCAGACCTCGCCCATCGCATCGCAACCGGAGTTCTCGACCAACGAACGGCTCCGCGAGCTGATCGCGCTGACGGAGCAGAAGGAGCTGTTGGCGAAGGTGCTCGGCACCCGCGCGGACAAGGGCGTCCCGTTCGTCACGATCGGAAGCGAACACGGACCCGAGTTGGCCGGGTTCACCCTGGTCACCTCCGGATACCGGTTCGGGGGCCTGCGCGGAATCCTGGGCGTCATCGGTCCCACCCGCATGCCCTACGAGAAGGTGATCGCTATTGTCGATTACACTTCATCTCTGGTTACACGCATGTTGGAGCCTTGAACGCGGGTCACCGGACGCCGCCGATGAGCTCGCTGAATCCGCCGGAGACACATGGCTGACTACTATTCGCTCCTCCAGGTCCCACGCACCGCCGGCCAGGACGAGATCAAGAAGGCGTACCGGAAGGTCGCCCTGAAGTACCATCCCGACCGCAACGCCGGATCCAAAGACGCGGAGGAGCGCTTCAAGGAGGTCACCGAGGCATACGAGGTCCTCAGGGACCCTGCCAAGCGCGCCCGCTACGACCGCTACGGCAAGGAGGGCGTGAAGGGGCCGACCGGATTCTCGGGAGGAATGGACTTCTCCGACGCGCTCGAGATCTTCATGCGGGACTTCGGCGGTTTCGGTGGCCTGGAAGGACTCTTCGGCGGGCGCCGCCGGGGCAACCGGCCGAGCCGCGGCAAGTCGATGCGCCTCACCCTGCCCCTGACGCTCAAGGACGTGCGCACGGGCGTCGCGCGCAAGGTCCGGGTGGCGGTGCTGGACGGCTGCGAATCCTGCCGCGGGACCGGCGTCAAGGACGGCGCCCGCCCGCTGCGCTGCCCGACCTGCGAAGGGGCCGGCGAGGAGCGGGTGGAGCAGCGCTCGGTCTTCGGCCGGTTCGTCAGCGTGACTCCGTGCCGCCAGTGCCGCGGTGAGGGCACCGTGATTTCGGAGCATTGCCGGACGTGCCGCGGCGAAGGCCGGGTCCGGGTCGATCGCGAGATCGAGGTCGAGGTCCCGGCGGGTGTTTCGTCCGAGAACTACATCACGCTGCGCGGGGAGGGCAATGTGGGCCCCCGGGGCGGACCGCGCGGCGATATCGTGGTGCTCCTGGACGTGGCCGAGGATCCGCGCTTCACGCGCGACCGGACCGATCTCGCGGTGGATGTTCCCATCACCTTCGCGCAGGCGGCGCTCGGAGACCGGGTCGCCGTGCCCACCGTCGAAGGCAGGACCTGGGTGGAGGTCCCGGCCGGCACGCAGAACGGCGAGGTCGTCCGGGTCGTGGGGGAGGGCGTTCCCGAACTGCATGGCCGCAGGAACGGGGACCTCCTCGTGCGGCTCTGCGTGTGGGTGCCCACACGGCTCAGCGCCGAGCAGAGGCGCATCATCGGTGACCTGCGCGAGGTCGAGGATCGTCCACCCGACCGCGTCGACCCTTCGCAACGCCGCGGTTTCTGGTCGCGTGTCAGGGAAGCGCTCGGGTAGGAAGCCTCAGGGCCCCCGCCTACCGGCTGCCGCGATACCGGATCCCCTCGCTGGACATGCAGACCCTGCTGGCGCGCTCCGCGTGCAGGATCCAGCGCGCAACCTCGACGTGCGAGTCGACCTCGACGTCCTCGGCAAGCGCGGCCAGGCTCTGCCACAGCAAGCCGGCGAGCCTCCCTCGCGCAGGCGCGTCCTCGCGGCGCATCAACAGTACCCAGCCATCGAGGTCGGTCCCCGAGACGTCGTTCATCCCCAATTCCAGTTGGACCAGCCGACCTTCCGATTCCTCTACCACCTCCCTGATCCCCTCGGGCGAGAGTGCGATCGGGGGCCGGCGCCTCCGGAGTTCGGCCCGCAGCCGAGGTATCGACATTGCGCCCGGACCGCTCCGGCGCAGGATTTCGACCATGCACTCCGTTATACCATTCATCTCGCTCCTTTCAGCCTCCGGTCACCGCGGGTCCATACTGTATCCCATCCGCCGGGTGTTTGATATGGTTCGATGGGACAATCGTCATTTCATCAGCACCTGCATGAACCCGCCGTCTGCGGATCCGGTGCATATTGGAAGGCCCTCGGGGCGATGAAGCCCGATCAGCGGAGGAGATCTTGAAGTCATCGTTGAAGGACACGCTCAGGACGGACCTCAACGAGTCGCGGCGCGCACGCGACCGGGTGCGCACGCTCGTCCTGTCCACCACGCTTGCCGAGCTGCGCAACAGGGAGATCGAGACCGGGCAGCCGCTCGACGACGACGGCGTCCGATCGGTTCTGGCCAGGGCCATCAAGCAGCGCCAGGACGCGGCTGCCCAGATGACGCGCGGCGGGCGCACCGATCTCGCGGACAGGGAGAAGGAGCAGGAGGAGGTGCTGCGGAGCTACATGCCGCCCGACCTGTCGGAGGACGATGTGAGGGCCCTGGTGCGGGAGATCGTTGCCGACGGGGCCGGCCACATCGGCGGGGTCATGTCGGTGCTCATGCCGCGGATCCGCGGCCGCTTCGACGGGAAGAGGGCGTCCGCGATCGTCAGGGAGGTGCTCGCCTAGTGTCCTGTCCCGGAAATCTCTCGGCTATTTGAGCACCGATGCATCCGTGCCGGACCGCTACGCTTGCCGAGCCCTATTGTCGCATTTACATTACAATATGTCATGTTTTCCTTACATTCTCGTCTTCGGGACTCCGCTCTGCGTTGCTCTTCGGACGAATAGCGGTGCTATTCGCCTCTCAGAGCGCCTTGCCAGCCCGGCAGAGCGCCTATGGTCCAAATCACGACAGGAAATCGTCTAAAGTCAACCAGGACTGCACGATCTGCGTTTCCTGCCGTTGGAGTAGATCCTACTGGACCGCGCCGCGAAAGCGGGAAAAACGGACTTGGATGGCGGGACTCTAAGGGAGTGATGCCCACCCGCTATCCGGCACCGCTCGCGGCGTGCTGCCCTTCGGTCGGCCAAGAACTCACTAGGTTCCAGGTCGCGCTGGCGCGTTGCGGTCGGGACAAAACGCGCTCGTCGCCGACCAGTCGCCGAATGAACGAAAAGTAGAAACCAAGACCAACAACCCGCCTGCTAAACACGCCGGGCAGCGATCTCGGCGACGACGAGAGCGAGCCGCGTTCGTGCTTGACAACTGGTGGCTTGAGGCTGGCCGAACGAGCGACCGGGGTTCACCGCACCTCGGGCGGCAGCCTCCGCACCACCACGCTGGCCACGCGGAACTCGTCCAATTCGATGAACGCCGCCAGTCCGTCCGGGCCGAAGGCGTGGGGCATCTCCGTCGCGCCGGGCCGGTAGGTGCCGACGTATCCGCCATCGGCGGTGACCACGTCGATCGGACCGTCTTCGAACACTTCGTCTCCCTGGCGCATGACCCAGATGCGCCCCTCCCAGCTGGTCAAGAGTTCCTGAATGACCGGGACTACGGGATAGAAGGTCTCTTCACCGAGAGACAAGGAGAGACCACCCAAGGAACCACCGCTCACGATGCCGCCAGCCCTTCCCGCACCCGATCTGATGGTGTTGAAGTCGATGCCGGACAAGCCGGGCAAGCCACCCAAGGCGGACTGTATCTGCGCTGGCGTCACCTGCGCCTCTCCCTGTCTCTGCCGGGCCAGTTCCTGGATCCTGGGCGTCACCGGTTGCGGGTGGATCGGCCGGGTGATGGTCCTGCTCAGACTCCCGTCGTCCGGTGCGGCCACCTTGAGTGTGTACGCGGACGAGTCGGAATAGACGATGCCGCCGTCCGGCAACAAGCCCATCAAGAGCAGGGGTTCGAAGTGAGGGGGGCGGGTAAGGCCCTTGCTCAGGCCCCCCAGCAGGCTTGCCATCTGCCTGTCCGTGCCCTCGGCGACCGAAGCATTGTCAGAGACCTTGATCAGGTCTTTCGGGGCCTCACGGGGAGGTTGCCACGCCTCGACCACGGTTTCCGTCTGCACGTCCTCCCCATCGAGGCTGTGCCGGGAAATCGCACGGTGGGGCGATGTCCCCGCCGGCGCATTCAGGCTCACAGCGCCCCAGGTGTACACGGCCCCGCCGCGTGGGTCCACTTGTATGGGCGTCGATGTCGCGATTGTGGTCACTCCCACCCCACCCCCGCTGTCCTGCGTGATTCCGACTCTATTGCGGACCATGCGCTCGAACGCTCCGGAGAGGCCGAAGATGTGGTAGCTCTGGTGTCCGAGATCACGAACGACGGTGGTGCCGTCGCGCATCACGCCGTAGCTGGTCGGATACTTGAACTCCCCGGGCCCCTCACCCGAGGTGCCGAACTCGCGAAGAAACGCTCCCGACCGGTCGAAGACCACGGTGCGCAGATCATTGCCGGCCCAGTCATCGAACACGTAGAGGTTGCCTTCCCCGTCGAACGCCACCTTCCGGACCGTTGCGAACGTCTCCCATTCCTCGCCGTAGGGGACTCCGACCCGGAAGACCTCCTCGAAGTCGGCCTCAATCCGCTGGTCACGGCCCGTGACTTCGACGACCTCCTGAGCGAGGAGGGCGGGATGCCCGGCCAAGACGGCCATCGAAAGGGACGAGTAGATCGGGGCGAACTTGCTGGCGTTCATCGAGGACATCCTCGTGTGAAGTGAGTCGAAGGCCACGGGGCGAAGCGGCCATAGCCCAATGATTGGACGTGCGACCTCGGCGTGAAGGTTGTCCGCCACCGACTCCCGAAACTCCTCAAAAAAGCCCGAAAGCGGCCAGCCTCCGAGCCCGTAGCGGAGCGACCACGTCAGGCTCTCGGCACCCGCCGGGCCAGCCCGATACTCCGCTTCGGTAACCCAGATTCAGCGCACTTTCTCGGGCAATCGGCGCACAACCACGCGCACTACGTCGTGCTCGCCACGCTCAATGAAGGCGGCCAAGCCATTCGGCCCAAAGGCACTTGGCATTGCGGTCGCGTCGGCGGGAAACGTGCCGACGTATTCGCCCTCCTCCGTCAACACGTCGATCGGCTCGTCGCCCAGGAGCGCGCCAGCTTGGCGCATGACCCAGATCCGGCCCTCCCAAGTCGTGCTCAACTCCCGGAGGACGGGGATTTCGTGGTAGAATGGTGCCTCCGTGAGGGCAAGGGAGACCCGCGCCGGTCCCGAGTTCGCCGAGGAGCGCGCAGCCGCCTCGCTGATCCTGCGATCTCTTCGCCTCGCGCTGCGCTGTTCTCTATAGTCTTCCTGGATTTGCGGAGTGACAGGCTCGGGATCGAAAGGCCGTGTGACGACTCGCACCACCTCTCCGGTTTCAGGCGACGCGACCCTCAACAGGTAGGTTGAGGAGTCGGAGTACACAAGGTCACCTCCGGGCAGGATGCCCCACAGGAGTTCGGGCTCGAAGATGGAAGGCCTGGAGAGTCCACTCAAAGTGCGGCCGGGGGTGACGTTGCGCCCCTCAACCGTGATCCCGGAGGAACCGGTGAAGAGGCGTTGCCCCTGATCGCGCGGCGGAACCCAACCTCGCGCAACGGTATCCGCTTGGACGACTTCACCCCCGAGTCCGATGCGGACGACGGGTCGCTCTGTCGGCTGCGACCGACCGACTCCCACCGCACCGACGCCGAAGCCTGTCTCCGGGGGTATCGTGTAGACTGCGCCGCCGCGCGGATCGGGCTGAATCGGTGTGGAGACGGCAATACTCCGCTGCATGAACCCCATGGGGGATGCGCCGGTCGCCGGGCGTACCATCCGCACGAAGGCACCGGATGCATCGAAGATCTGGTATGCGCCATGACCCATGTCACCGACGATGGTGGCGCCGTGGCGCATGACTGTGTAGCTCCCCACGCGGTTGAACTCCCCTGGCCCCTCGCCGGCGGAACCAAACTCGTGCCGAAAGGTACCGGAACCATCGAACACCACAATCCGCAGATCGGAGAAGGGATCGCTACCATGGTCGAACACATAGAGGTTGCCTTGGGCGTCGAAGGCCACCGCGCCCACCCGACCGAAGGTCTCCCACGGCTCTCCGTCGAGGCTCCCGACCCGGTAAACCTCCGGGAAGTCCGCATCAATCTGTCGGTCGTCGCCTGTGACCTCGACCACCTTCTGGCCCGACAGACCCGGGACCACGAATAGCTTTGCGATGCCGAGGGACAGAACGATCCAGAGGAGGTTAGTGGTTTTCACACGCGCTCCCGTCAGGCGGAAACTGCGGGGAATGGACTTAGTGGCCGACCAATCCGTCACCAACACATGGGCTCAGTTGGAATTGGAAATGTCGTGTCCGGGGATCTCGTCGTCCTCGCAGACTACCATGTGACCCCAGAAAACGAGTTCATCGTCCCAAAAGCACCACAAGTGGTATGTGAAGCACCCCTCGCCATCCTCGTATGGCGGCGGCGGACCGAACGATTCGTAACACCGGAGATCGGTGGCCCTTAGGTCGACCGTCCCGTCCTTCGACGCATGTGTCGCGTCGAGTTGCGGCGTAGGTGCTGGTGAGGTCTCACCCGGCAGCATGCTCGCGCAAGGCGATGCACCGCCCGTGACCGAGCCGCCGACCATGGGTACGACCGACGCCGACGCTGCGCCGAACGCCATGTAGCCCGCCATCAACACCGTCATCAGACCCAAAGACCCGACCCGCGCCAGACTTGCCAACAGCTTCTTCATCTCGTTCCACCGTGTATCGTTAGAGTGTTCCTCCCAGTGCGCCGGTTCCTCTTGGAAACGGTCCGGCCTACGAAACCGAACAATAGCGCGGGCCATGGTCCTTGGGCAACTTCGTTGTCGTGCTGTCGGTAGCAAATGGAATGGCCGGTTGCGGGTCCACCGCTGGTCTGCAAGCTCAACGAGGCTGGGGTTAGCCCGCAAGCGGCCTAGCGGGGCGACCCCCGACTCCTTTCCGATGGCGGCGCGCTGGCTTGAGCCACTGTTATGTGGCAAGCAGAGCATACTCGGGGCGACACTCCGTGCGTCCCCTGCGGAGGCTGGCGGGGGGCCGCGCCCCCTCTGACCCGGAGATCGTCGCCGCGCTGGATTGCGCGGGCGGGGGCGTCACCCCGCCTTCTCCCTTGACGGCGCATCCCGATGACCAGCCTATTCGGGGAAGCTGTCGGCGGCCTACTACAGTGCCGCGTTCCGCCCAGCCGTCGGATCAAGCGGTGGGCAGAGTACACCTTGAAGGGGGTCAGGTTCATTCCGTGAACGACGGCGGAATCATCGGCCAAGCCTACGGGCGGAAGATACACGCCCGCGAAGTGGTCGCCATCGACGAAGCGGGGGACGGGCTGTGTTGGGTCCGCCTGACCCGGTTCGACGACGAATGGCTCCTGATCCGCTCCGATGCCCGCGACGTGTCGCGCGCGGTGCGAAAGCTCCGCCAGATTCCGGCGGGCGAGCAGTCGGACCGGTTCCCGGAGGTCGGGCCGTGAGCCTGCTCCCCTACCTTGCCCTCGGGGCGCTGGCCGTCGCCGTCATCGGACTGTCCACCGACGTGCGGGCCGCCGTCCGCCGCCTGTTTCATCAACGCCGTCCGTAGCCTGCGAACGGTTCGCCGCGTCCCCGGAAGCGATGACCGGGTGGCTTCACCGCACGGCGATTCGGCAAGGTTGTCGAGAGGTCTGTAGTGAGCGTCGGACGCGGGTGTTGGTGGCAAGTCCTGCGTGTCCGGTTCACTTTGGAGGTCGCCGGAGACGAAATCGCCGTTCGGCCGGACACGGCCTCGGTCATGCAAGTCGCCGACGCGTATGCAGTTAAGTTACGGTCGGCGGGGCGCCGATGCCGATCCGCAGTCCTTTGACGTGGATGGACAAGCGACCCCCCATTTCGGCGTGCCTCAATCGGCACCGGGGAGGATGGAGCCGGACAGCCCCATCTCCCCCCGGCCGCCGCGGGGTACTCCCAGCCAGCGATCCGTCCGGAAGGGTGTCGAGCGCCGCTTCGAGGAGGTGGCGGGCCTGTTGGCCAACCGGCTGGCCGGTGGGCTTTACGGCATCGCCAACCGCAGTCGAGACGGGACCCATCTCGGCTTGCCGTTTCGCCTTCCCGCAAGGGACCGCTGGACCCGGAGCGACCTCCCGCAGAGGGTTGGGATGGCGTGCACATCCCAACCCTCCCCCGTGGCACGCCAAGCGTCTAGGGAGGGGGGTCGCTCCGGTCACGGCCTCCGTTTCCGGCGCGGCACCGCCGTGCCGGCGGGCGTGGCGCAGCCGCAAGCCGGACAACGACTTGCGTTGCAGAAGAAATGCACGTCCAAACGACGATTCCGTGCACATCGGGTCTGTTGCACATGTGCGGCTCCATCCGGGCACCGACCCATCCATTTCGGGTCTTGGATCGACCTCCCGTCGATGCCGGAAAACTCGGTCCCTTGCTCGCACTGGCGGAGAAACCCGCTCTCCGCGATACTTCGTTCGCGCAGATCGTGCAGTCCATCTATCGAGAGGAATCGAACGATGGCACGCACGAAACGAAGTCGGCGCTCGTACGGCGCTGGCGAATGGGGCCGGAACCGGGTCAGGATCTTCCCCGACCCGAAGACCGGCATGTTCCAGATCGAGTGGCGAGAGAACGGGCGAAGGCTCACCCGGTCCCTCAAGCACCGTGACTGGCGGCGCGCGAAGCGGCAGGCGGACGAATTCGCCGCCGGATTCGCTGGCCCCGAGATCGGGGGCGACGCGGAGGCCAAGCCCGAGCCACTCACACTGGAGCGGCTCTTTGACATCTACGGTGAGGAGGTGACGCCCGCGAAGGGCGCGCACACCCGGCAGCACGACCGCACGTCGATGCTGATGTTCCTCGACCTCTTCGGACGGTCCCGGGACCCGGCGACCCTGTCTCAGAGGGACTGGGACCGATTCATCCGGGAGCGCCGCGCGGGTAGGATCGGACCGAGTGGCAGGCCGGTGGCGGATCGGACCGTCGAGTACGACCTGAAGTTCCTGATCGCCGTCCTTAACTGGGCGACGAAGTCCCGCGACGAGCGGGGCCGGTTGCTGCTCGACCGGAATCCGCTCAGGGGGCTCAGAACGCCGAGCGAGAAGAACCCGAACCGGGTGGTGCTCCAAGAAGAGGAGTACGGAGCGCTTCTGAAGGTGTCGCGGCGGGTGGACTGGCGGTTCCATGTGGCGCTGGTGCTCGCGCACGAAACGGGCCACCGGGTAGGTGCCATCCGCCAGCTTCGGTGGCAGGACATCGATTTCGAGGGCGGAGCCATCGTCTGGCGCGCCGAACACGACAAGACCGGCTACGAGCACGTCACGCCGGTCACCGACGATGCCCTCGCGGCTTTGAGGGAAGTGCGGAGTGCCATGCCCTTCGCTGGAGATGCGCCGGTGCTGCCCGCGCCCCGGGATCCGTCGGCCTGCATGGGAGCCGCGTTGGCGCAGGGATGGTGGGACCGGGCCGAGAGGCTCGCGGGACTGGAGCCGAAGCCCGGCAGGGGCTGGCACTCGCTGCGGCGCAAGTTCGCCTCCGACCTGATGGACCAGCCGTTGAAGGTGCTCTGCCAACTCGGCGGCTGGAAGACGGCCAAGACGGTGCTCCGGTGCTATCAGAGAGCCGACGAAGGACAGCTTCGGAAGACTCTGGAAGGCCGCCGCCGGGCTCGCGGCTGAAGTCGAGACCGGCGGGAATCATTCAGCGGGAAATCGAGCTGTCGAACATGCAACCACAACCACCGCAACAAGATGCGAAACTTCAACCACATGTCAGCCCGGCGCCTCGGCACTCTCGGTAGCACGCGAACTTCCGGGACGGGACACTAGGATGTCCGGCCGTTCTCTGCGGGTCCTGGAGTTCGGCAAAGCCCTGCAGTACGCCGCCGGGTTCGCCTGTACGCGGGCGGGCCGGGAAGCTGTGCTCGCGTTGCGGCCGGCGGCGGACGGGATCACCGTGCGCGAGCGCCTGGGCGCGGTCGGGGAGGCACAGGCGTTCCTGTCGGCGCGCGAGGACTGGTCGTTCCCGCCGCTCCCGGAGTCGAACGGCCCGACGAGCCGCCTGGCGGTGGAGGGCTCGGTGCTTACCGCTGCCGAGCTGGCGGGTCTGGGGGTCGTGCTGGCCGCGGGACGGATAGTCCTGCGCGCACTTTCGGGTGAGACGGAGGGATTGCCGTCCCTGGCCGAGCTTGGCTCGCGTCTGCTGGCCGACCCCGAACTGGAAGCCGCGATCTTGCGCAGCGTCGACGTGGAGGGGCTTGTCCTCGACGGGGCGAGCCGGGAGCTGGGCCGGATTCGCGCGCGTCTGGGGGGAGCCCACAATCGCGTCGTATCCCACCTGGAAAGCCTGTTGAATGACGTCGACGACCGCTACCGGGTTCCGGAAGCGTCGGTGTCGATCCGCGAGGGACGCTACGTGATCCCGGTCCGGCGGGAGGGGAAGCGGGCGGTCGGAGGATACGTACACGACGAGTCGGCCTCCGGCGCCACGGTCTTCATGGAACCGCCCTCGGCGATCGACATGATGAACCGGGTCCGCGAGCTCGAGCGGGCCGAGGCACGGGAGGTGCAGCGGATCCTGCGCGCGCTGACGGAGCGCTGCCGCCCGCTCGCCCCCGCCTTCGCGCGGTCGATGAGGGCACTGGCGGAGATGGACAAGCGGGTGGCCCTCGCCCGGGCCGCCGGCCGCTGGAAGGGCTGCGTGCCCGAAATCAGCGACGGGCAGCTCGAGATCCGCGCCGGACGCCACCCCCTGCTTCTCGCAGGCGGAGTGGACGCGGTCCCCTTCGACCTCGCCCTCGATCCGCATGAGCGCGTCGTGGTGGTCACCGGCCCCAATACCGGGGGCAAGACGGTGTTCCTCAAGTCCGTCGGCCTCATCTCCGCGCTCGCGCAGTCGGGGGTGGTGCCCCCGGTCGGGCCGGGCACCCGGCTTCCGGTCTTCGACTCCTTTTTCGCCGATGTGGGCGACGAGCAATCGATCGCCGACTCCCTGTCCACCTTCTCCGCACACCTCCGCAACCTGCAGGAGGTGCTGGCCAGCGCGGGGCCGCGATCCCTCGTCCTGATCGACGAGCCCGGCGCCGGGACCGATCCGAAGGAAGGCGAGGCGCTGGCGCGGGCGGTCGTGGAGGTCCTCGCCGAACGCGGGTGCACCGCGGTGATCACCTCGCATCTCGGGGGGCTGAAGCGGCTGGCCGTTCCCGGCGACCGGATCGTCAACGCGTCGCTCCGCTTCGACGGTGAGCAGCTCGCGCCGACCTACCACTTCACCAAGGGGCGGCCGGGCCGGAGCTACGGCCTCGCGACCGCGCGCGGGCTCGGCTTTCCGGCCGATGTGCTCGATCGCGCCGAGGCGTACCGTGACGGCGCCGAAGCGCGGCTGGACGAAGTGCTGAAGAGTCTCGAGGCGAAGGAGAAGAGGGTGACGGAGCTGGTCGCGCGGCTGGACGCGGAACGGCGGCGCGCCGAGCAGCTGCAATCGGAGCTGCAGGCCCGCGAACAGGAGCTCGGCCGCTCCGAAAGGGAGCACGCGGATCGCGCGCGCCGGGATGCGCGCCGGCTGCTCCTCGATGCACGCCGGGAGGTGGAGCGGGCGATCGCGGATCTCACGGAACGGGCCGAGGCGGTGTCGCTGGACGAGGCGGCCCGGGACGCGCGCCGGGCGGTCGAGAGCGCGGCGCGAGCGCTCGAGGGGCCGGATCGGGATGGTGGCGCGAGGCGGCGCGGCGGTGGGTCAGGACGCGGGAGGGTGCCGGGAGCGGAGCAGGCCGTCGCCGCGCCCGGGAGTGTGGTTCGGCTGACGGAGTCGGGGACGCGGGGGACCGTGGTGGCCGTCGAGGGCGGCCGGGTGGTCGTGAACGTGGGGGGCGTGCGGATGAGGGTGGACGCCGACCGGGTCGCGGCCGTGGCGGATGGCGGGGGCGAGGTGCGGGGCGCTCGCAAGACGGACGCGCGTGGACGCACCCGAGCCGCGTGGAGCGGCCTCGCGCCGGATCCGGCGACGGAGCTGGACCTGCGCGGCCAGCGCGCGGACGAGGCCGAACATTCGCTCGTGCGCGCGCTCGACGAGGCCTCGGTCGCCGATCTGCGCGAACTGCGCGTCATACACGGCAAGGGCACCGGCGCGCTTCGCGAACGGGTCACGAGTGTGCTGGACCGCGACGCGCGCGTGGCGGAGTTTCGCGCCGGCGAGCCTGCCGAAGGCGGCTACGGCGTGACGCTTGTGAGGATGAAGTAGGATGATTCCGGACCGGGTAGTGGAGGAGGTTCGCGCGCGAGCCGACATCGTCGGAGTCATCGGCGAGTTCGTCCAGCTCAAGAAGGCCGGCAAGGATTTCCGCGGCCTCAGCCCCTTCAAGAAGGAGAAGACTCCGTCCTTCTACGTCGTGCCCGCCAAGGCGTTCTTCCACGACTTCTCGTCCGGCGAATCGGGGGACGTGTTCTCGTTCCTCATGAAGCACCAGGGGATGAGCTTCGTCGATGCCGTCAAATACGTCGGAGCCCGGTGCGGGGTGGAGGTGCGCGAGGTGCGGCGGGACAAGCGGGGGGACGACCCCTGGCGCCCGTACCACGAGGCTTCGGCGTACGCGGCCGCCTACTTCCGGGAACGGCTGTGGGAGTGGGAGGGGGGGAAGGGCGCACGCGACTACCTCGAGGGGCGCGGGATCGACCGCGAGGCGGGCGAACGCTTCGGCCTGGGCTACGCGCCGGACGAGTGGGAGGCCTTTCGGGAAGCCGCGGCCGTTCACGGCCTCGACGAGGGGATTCTCCTCGAGCTCGGTCTCGTCAAGAAGAGCGAGAACCGCGAGCGGCCGTACGATGCTTTTCGCAACCGGATCGTCTTCCCCATCGAGTCGGTGACCGGGCGCGTTCTGGCATTCGGGGGCCGCCTCCTGGGCCCGTCCGGCAAGGGAGCCCCGAAATATCTCAATTCGCCCGAGAGCCCGATCTTCCACAAGGGAGAGGAGCTGTACGGTCTCGGCTGGGCGCGCAACCACATCCGCCGACGGGGCGCGGCGCTCCTCGTCGAGGGATTCATGGACGCGGTCTCCCTCGCTGCGGTCGGCATCCGGAACGCCGTTGCACCCCTCGGCACATCGGTCACGGAGAAACACGCGAAGTTGCTGCGCCAATACACGACCCAGGTGCGGATCCTCTTCGACAGCGACCCGGCGGGGCTGCGCGCCAGCTTCCGCGCGGCGGACATCCTCCTGGCGCAGGGGTTGCAGGCATCGGTGGTCACCCTCCCCGCCGGCGAAGATCCCGACTCGGTGGCGCGCTCGGGCGGCGCGGAGGCCGTGCAGGCGTTTCTGGCGCAGGCGGTCGATGTCCTGGACCGCAAGATCGCGATTCTGGAGGAGCGCGATTATTTCAGCTCGATCGACAGTACGCGAAAGGCTCTCGACCGGCTGCTGCCCACGCTGCGGGCCGTGACCGATCCGCGGCAGCGCGACATCTATCTGGCCACGGTCGCCGAACGAACGGGCGTGAGAATCGACACGCTGGAGCACGAACTGCGCGAGGCGCGCGCCCCGCGGCCAGGTCCCCCGCGGCGCTCCGCCCCGGTCCGGCAGCGTCCGGCTCCCCGCTTTCACGGCCTCGGCGTCGAGCGCCAGTTGCTGCTGCTGCTCGTCAAGCATCGGGACTGGATCGACAAGGCGGCCGAGCGGATCGGGCCGGCGGACTTGGAGGACGCGGGATACCGTGCCATCTTCGAAGAGTTGATCAACGATCCGGAACTCACGGCCCCGCCGGAAGAAACCATGCCGGAAGCGGTACGCCACTTCGAAGACCTCATGAGCGACCGCGAGGTGCCGGAGCCCGCCGAATCGATTTTCGAGGACGCCGTGCGGCAGATCGAAAACACGGCCCTCGACCGCCGCCTGGAAGCGCTCGATGCGGAGATCGCCCGATCGGACGAGGCGGACACCCTCAGGCTGCTGCGGCAAAAGCAGGATCTGATCAAGGAGAAACAATCCCGTGGTTCCGACTGGCGCAGGTCCGCGCACCGGGCGGCGGGCAACCCTCAACGCCAAGGAGAAGGCGCACCGTGACGGTCGATACCGGCCTGGTCTCCAGCAGACTGCTGGAGCTGCAAACCATTGATCAACGAATCCGGGAGACCCGCGAGCAGGTCGAGTCCTTCGACGCCACGATCGCGGCGGTCGACGAGCCGGTTCGCCGCCTGGCGGACGAAGTGGAAGTCACATCGAACAGAGTCCGCGAGCTTCGTCTCGAAGAGCGCCGGTTGCGCCTTGCCGCGGAGGGCAAGCGAGAGCGGGTGCAGCGGCTCGAAGAACGCCTGAACATGGTCCGGACGATCCGCGAGGAAGCGGCCGTTCAAGCCGAGTTGGGACTTGTGCGCCGAGCCCTCGACCAGGAGGAACTGGATGTCGTCAGCCTGCTCGACCAGATCGGGAGGTTCGAAGACCGACTCGAGATTCAGCGCGAGGGACTGGAGGAGGCACAGTCCGCCGTCGGCCCCCGGAAGAGCGAGATCCTGGCAGAGCAGGAAGGCGCGCGCGCCCAGCTCGCATCGCTGGAGACGGAGCGCGAACTGTGTGCGACCGGTCTCGACCAGCGCTATCTCATGGTCTACGACAACCTTGCTCGCGGAGGACGCCGGGACGCGGTGGCCCCCATGACGGCGGATGGGGCCTGCGGGTCGTGCTTTTCGCTGATTCCGCTGCAGGTGCAGAATGAAATCCGCACCTCGGCCCCGCTGGTCCGATGTGAAGCCTGCGGCGTGATCGTCACCGCCCCGATGGAAGCGCCGGAGGACGCATCACCGGAGACGGCGATCGGCGGGTGAGCCCCGTCGGCCGGCAGCAGTGGCCCACCGACATCCCCCGGCGTCGCTGGAAACTCGCTCCGCCACCTGAACCGGCAACCGTGCAGGCACTATCGCAGGCACTGCGACTGCCGCCCGCCCTGTGCCACCTCCTCGCGGTCCGGGGATACGACCGGCCGGAAGCCGCCAAGTCCTTCCTGCGCCCCCTGCTGAACGGCCTGCACGATCCGGGGGGGCTCCTGGACGCCGGGGCTGCCGCGGGCCGCCTTGCCGAGGCGGTCGAGCGGGGCGAAACGGTTGTCGTCCACGGCGATTACGACGCCGACGGCATCTGCGCGAGCGCGCTGCTCACCTCGTGGATCCGCTCGCTGGGCGGACGGGCCGAAGCCATCGTACCCGACCGCCGCCGCCACGGCTACGACCTGTCCGCAGCGGGCGTGGCGCGGGCGGCAGCTCTGGGCGCGAGCGTACTCATCACCGTGGATTGCGGCATCGTGGCCCACGATCCCGTCCGCCAGGCCACAGACGCGGGCATGACGGTCATCGTCACGGACCATCACCGGCCGGATTCCCGTCTTCCCGGCGCCTTCGCCATAGTCAATCCCAACCGGTCCGACTGTCCGTACCCGAACAAGCACCTGTGCGGCGCGGGTGTGGCTTTCAAGATCGGCCAGATCATGGCGCGGCTTCTCGGCAGACCGCAGGACGAGAGCTGGATCCATCTGGATCTCGTGGCTCTGGCGACGATCGCCGACCAGGTCGACCTGAAGGGCGAGAACCGAACGATGGCCCGCTACGGACTCCGCGTGCTGGGCGACACCGCGCGCCCGGGCCTGAGGGCACTGATGGCGGACGCGGGGATCGTGACCGGCCGGCCCGTGGACTCCACGCGGGTGGCGTACGACCTGGCGCCCCGGATCAATGCGGCCGGAAGGGTGGGCGACCCCGGAGCGGCCCTGCAGTTGCTCCTTACGCGCGACGAGCACGAGGCACGCCGGCTCGCCCGCCGGTTGGGCGCGGACAACAGGCAGCGCAAGAAGCTCGAGAAGCAGGTCACAGAAGAGGCCTTCGAAGTGATACGGGCCGAGTACGAACCCGCCGGCGACCGGGGAGTGGTCGTGGCGGGGGAGGGATGGCATCCGGGGGTAATCGGGATCGTCGCGTCACGACTTGTGGACAGGGTCCACCGCCCGGTCGTCGTCATCGCCCTCGAAGACGACTCGGGACGCGGGAGCGCGCGCTCGATCCCCTCCTTCGACCTGCACGCCGCAATCGCGAACTGCTCCCGCCATCTGGTACGATTCGGCGGCCACCACCAGGCGGCGGGACTCGACATCCACCGCGATCGGCTCCCCGCATTCCGCGAAGCGTTCCTCGGTGCCGCGCGCCGTGCGATGGGGAGTGGCGAGCCGGTTCCCGAGCTGCGCGGGGACATGGAAATCGGACTCCCGCAGATCGATCGTGACTTCAACCGGTTCCTCAGGTACCTTGGCCCCTTCGGCCGCGCCAATCCCGAACCCGTACTTGTCGCCCGCGGCGTGCGGCTGGAATCGACTCGGACCGTGAAGGGCGGACACCTGAAGTTCCGCATCTCCCACAACGGCGCCGCGCTCAACGGCATCGGCTTCGGCATGGCGGAATCCATACCCGCAGGCTCTCTGGCCGCCGGCCCGGTGGACGTGGCCTTCAACCTCATCGAGAATACCTACCAGGGACACACAACGGTCGAGGCGAAGGCCCTGGACATTCGGGCGGCCACGTGACTTGCGAATCATAGCCGGGAAGTGGAGAAGCCGAAGGCTGGCGAAGGTGCCCGGAAAGGGCGTCCGCCCGACCACCGACCGGGTGCGCGAGGCCTGGATGTCGATCCTCGGCAACCGGATCCGCGGGGCCCGGGTCGCCGACCTTTTTGCGGGCTCCGGGGCACTCGGGCTGGAAGCACTCAGCCGGGGCGCATCCCATGTGACCTTTGTCGAGCGGAGCCATCGCGCGATCCGGACCCTCGAGCGGAACATCCGTTCGCTGGACGCGGGCCCGGCGGCGACGGTCATTCGCGGCGACGCCATGAGCCACCTGCGCACCCCGCCCGATCCGCCCTGGGACCTTGCCCTCGCCGACCCGCCCTACGACCGTGGCTACGCCTTCCGGCTTCTGGCCGGCTACCGCGCCGCGCCGTTCGCCCGGGAACTCTGGATCGAGCACGATCGGCGCGAGACCCTTCCCCCGGACGTTACCGTTGAGCAGCGCATTTACGGCGACACCGCCCTCACCAGGGTGACAGACACAGGAGGTGGCTCCCGATGACGACCCCCCGTTCCATCGTGGCGGTGTACCCCGGCTCCTTCGACCCGGTCACGCGGGGGCACGAAGACGTGGCGCGCCGCACCCGGCGTGTGTGCGACCGGCTGATCGTGGCGGTGGCCGAGTCTTCGTCGCAGTCCAAGCGGCACCTCTTCCCCGTCCCCGAGCGGCTCGAGATCATGCGGGAGGTTTTCGCCGACGACCACCGCATCGAGTGCGTGTCGTTCTCGGGTCTGCTGGTGGATTTCGCTCGCCGGATGGATGCCCAGTTCATCGTGCGAGGCCTCCGGGCGGTCTCCGACTTCGAATACGAATTCCAGATGGCGCAGATGAACCGCGAACTCTGGGACGGCGCCGAGACCGTCTTCCTGGCGCCCGACGTGGCGAATTCCTTCCTCTCGGCGTCGCTGGTTCGCGAAGTGGCCGCACTCGGCGGTGACGTCGGCAGCTTCGTCTCGGCCCCGGTGCTGAAGCGGCTGCGGCGACGCTTTTCGTGACCTTCGCCGAGCAGCTCGAGTCGCGCGCGGGGCGGCTGAGCCGCAGAATCGCGTTTCCCGAGGGCGATGATCCGCGGGTAGCGGCCGCGGCGAAGATCCTGGCCCGGAGGTCGGTGGTCGAGCCCGTATTTGTGGGGGGAGAGGGCGGCGACCCCGATGCGGGGGGCGCACTGCAACGAGCTGCGGCGATGCTCCGCGCGGGAGCGGTGGATGGGGTCGTTGCCGGCGCGGCGCACACCACGGCAGAGGTGGTCCGCACCGCGCTGAAGGTAGTGGGGCTCCGCGACGGGGTCCGGACCCTGTCCTCCTCCTTCTTCATGGAGGTGCGCGGGTTTCGCGGAAAGGGGACGGAGGTCCTCACCTTCACGGACGCCGGGGTGGTTCCCGCGCCGGGCGGGCGGCAGCTCGTGGAGATCGCCGGCGAAGCCGTCCGGTTGCGGCGGCAGGTGGTGGGCGACGAGCCGAGGGTCGCGTTCCTCTCGTACTCCACGCTGGGAAGCGCGGGCGGGCGGTCGGTCGAGAGGGTCAGGGAGGCGGCCAGGCGGTTTCGCGCCCTGCAGCCCGATGTGGCCGCCGACGGCGAACTGCAGGCGGATGCCGCGCTGGTTCCCGAGGTGGCGCGCGGCAAGGCGCCAGGCTCACCGGTCGCGGGCAGGGCCAACGTCCTCGTGTTTCCCGGCCTCGATGCGGCGAACATCGCCTACAAGCTGGTGGAACGGCTGGCGGGGGCGCTGGCGCTGGGCCCGATCCTCCAGGGACTCGGGGCGCCGATGAACGATCTGTCACGGGGCGCGTCGGTGTCCGACATCGTCCACATCGCCGCGATCACGGCCCTGATGTCAGGGTGCGACTGAACCCGGGGGCGCGGCTGAATCCGGGACGCCGTGCGCTCCCGGGCGGGCGGCGCACGTGGCCGCCGTACTTGCACGCCCCGGATCGCCGCGGTTGCTTATGTTCGTTGTTCGACCGGCGACCCGGTTCCCGGACGGCCGTCCCGGGTCTCCAGGCGATGAATTGGAGTGGCCGCCTCCCCGGAAAGAGGACAGATGTCGTTCACAGTGAGAAGGGTCGGGAGCACACTTGTCGTCGACGTCGACGGCCAGCTGATCGTCGGCAACCGCCACGAGTTGAAGGAGATGATGCATGAGGAGCTCGCAGGCGGCGCGCGCCACTTCATCGTCGATTTCGCCCGTACCGGATACATCGACTCCTCGGGGCTCGGCGTGCTCGTCGGCCTTTCCAAACGAGTGCGCGAGGTGGACGGCACGCTCCAGCTGACCTCTCTCAGTCATGATCTCATGCGTCTCTTCGAACTCACCAAGCTGGACACGCTCTTCACGATTCGGGGCAGCGTGGAGGAGGCCCTGGCGGATTAGCGGCGTGGAAGGGACCCCCGCGGTGTTTGGGCGGCGATGCACTCGCTACGGATTGCCGGCAGCGCGCGGACAACTCCTGGCGGACCCATGAGCGCGGACGGCCTTCGCCGGACGCCTGCCGGTGCGGGCGACCTGGTCTTCGACCTGCCCAACCGCATCGGGGTCATCGAGGAAGCGGTCGATCACGCGGTCGAGTGCTGCGCCCGCGCACGCATCGAAAAGCGGCGGCTGCTCTTCAACTTCCGCGTCGGCCTCACCGAGGCGATCTCCAACGCAATGCTCTTCGGCAACGAGGGCGATCCGGAGAAGCGGGTCCGGGTGGACCTGGAGGTCGAACCGGGCGAGGTCAGGGCGCGCATCGCCGACGAGGGACGCGGGTTCGATCCGGACCGCGTGCCGGATCCGCGACTCCCCGAGAACCTCATGCGATCGGACGGGCGCGGCATCTTCCTGATGCGGGCCCTGATGGACGATGTCCACTTCAATTCGGCCGGTAATGCGGTGACGCTGGTGCTGCGCGACGACGCGGGACGCGCCGGCGGAATGGAGGACGCCGACCCGCCCTTCGACTTCGCGATCCCGGGCCTGGACCCCGCCAGCCCCGCGGCCCGGATCGTGGCGGCGATGGTGGCCCGCTCCGCCCTGCTGGCCCGCGAGGCAGAGACCAACCGGGCCGAACTTGGGGCTGCCCTCGAGGCGAACCGGCGGCTGCGCGAGGAGATGGCGCGCGGGCAGGAATCCCGCGAGATGGAGCTTGCCCACGACCTCCAGCTGAAGCTTCTGCCGCCGATCCCGCGCATTCCGGGAATCGAGGCCGCGGCCCGCGTGGTGCCCACCGCCTCCGTCGGCGGCGACTTCTACCAGGTCATCCAGCTGTCCCGGGGAAGGGTCGGCATCATGATCGGCGACGTCTCCGGACACGGCTTCCCCGCCGCCCTGATCATGGCGCTGGTGATGAGCGCCGCCGAGATCTATGCGGAGCAGGGCGCGGCCCCCGCAACCGTCATGCAGTACCTCGATCGCGCCATCGGCGACGAACTCCAGTCCACCGAGATGTACCTGTCGCTCTGCTACTGCGTGCTCGCGCCCGGCCGGCCCGAGATCGCGTACACGAATGCCGGGCACCCGTCGGCATTCATTGTCGGTTCGGACGGGGGTGCCCGCCGCCTCTTTGCCACCGACCCGCCCATGGGCATCGGGGAGACGCCCTACGGCGAGAGCACCGTTCGGTGGTCACCTGGGGAAGATCTGTTGCTGCTCTTCACCGACGGTCTCTCGGACAGGCTTGCCGGCGTCCGGCGCAGCAGCGGCGAAGAGCAGATCCTTCGCACCGTCGCCGCCAACCGCGACAGGGCGCCCGGCGACATCCTCGACCTCCTCTTCGAGATGTCCCGGGAAGCTGTGCCATCGATTCCGGCCGACGACCGCACGGCCGTCATTCTGCGCACCGCATGATCACCGCCGAAATCGGCAAGACGCACGGCGCCTCGCCCGCCGGCGCCGCGCATCGTCCCGGATGAGTCCCGCCAGGAAGAGGCGCAAACGGGCCAAGCGCTCGCTCGGGCAGAACTTCCTCATCGATCCCAACCTGCAGCGCAAGATTGCCGAGGCTGCGACCGGGGCCATCGGGGAAGGCCGGTCCATCCTGGAGATCGGGCCCGGGCATGGTGCGCTCACCGACCACCTCGCGAGTTCCGGGGCCGCCGTCACGGCAGTCGAACTCGACGACCACCTCGCCGCCACGCTGGGCGCGCGCTACTCCGACGACCCCCGCGTCACGGTCGTGCACGGCGACATCCTCTCGGTCGACCTCCCCTCGCTCACCGCCGACTGGGGCCGCACCCGGGTCGTGGGCAACATCCCGTACAACATCACGACGCCCATCATCTTCCGTCTGCTGCAGCTGCCCTACCCGGCGGACATCGTGCTCACGGTCCAGGCCGAAGTCGCGGCGCGAATCATGTCGGGGCCCGGTACGCGCGTCTATGGCGCCCTGTCGGTGGGGGTCGCCGTTCACGCGCGCGTGACGAAGGTGTGCAGAGTCCCGCGCCAGGCCTTCAGGCCGGTGCCGCGCGTGGATTCGGCCGCGATTCGCATCACGCCCAGGGATCCGCCGCGCGTGACGATCGAGGAAGCCGCCCGGGTCCGCGCGCTCACGCGGGCCGCCTTTTCCTGGAGGCGCAAGCAGCTCGGAACGATCCTGCGCCGACACCCGGATCTGCGCTGTCCGGCGTCCTCCATCCGCGATGCGCTCGCGGCCCGGACGCTGTCGCCGACCGTGCGTCCGGAGCAGCTGTCACCGGAGGACTACCTGTGGCTCAGCGGTGCGTTGACGCTCCCCGCACAACGCTTCTAGCTTCAACTTGTGAACACTTTCACAAACAAGATCCCCGACGCCACGATCCGGCGCCTGTCCCTCTATCTGCGCTACCTGGAGGACTTCGGCCGTTCCGGGATCGCCAATGTCGCCAGTGGCGTCCTGGCGGAGCGTGGCGGGACGACGGCCGCGCAGGTGCGCAAGGATCTCTCGTACCTCGGTTCCTTCGGCAAGCGGGGACTGGGCTACTCGGTCGCAGAGCTGACAGGGGTGCTGCGCACCGTGCTAGGACTCGACTGCACCTGGCGCGTGGCGCTGCTGGGCGCGGGGCGCATCGGGACCGCGCTCTTCGAATACCAACCGTTCCGCAAGCGGGGGTTCAACATCACCACGGTGATCGACAACGACCCCTGCAAGGTGGGTTCGCGGCTGGGCGACGTCACGATCCGCGGCGAGGACGATCTGGAGTGCGCGCTGCGCGACGACGGGACCGATCTGGTGATCGTAGCCGTGCCGGCCCTGGTGGCCCAGCAGCTGGTGGACCGCGTGGTTGCCGCCGGCATCAAGGCCGTGCTCAACTACGCGCCGGTCCCGCTCCGCCTGCCGGGCGACGTCGCGCTCCGCAACGTGAGCATGCTGGTCGAGCTCGAGAGCCTGTCGCACGCGCTAGCGCGCGGCCGGCGATGAGGGCGGCGCCAAGTCAGCGATCGCTGCTGCAGCACGCCTGGTCGATGCTGCGTCGGGGTCCTGCGGAGACGGCCGACATCGCGCGCGAGGTGATGGGGATGGAGGGGAATCCCGGCGCGGCCTCGGCGGCCGTGTTCTCCCTGCTCGGCGGCGACGACCGCTTCCACGTCGACGATCGGGGTCTGTGGAGTCGGCGTGGGGGGGCGCGCCGCCCCGGGACACCGCTCTCCCGTCTCGGCTACGCGGTCGTGGACGTGGAGACGACGGGTGGGCGGTACGAAACCGGCCATCGCATCACGGAGGTGGCGGTGGTCGAGGTGCGGGGCGGGGCGGTAACCGACGCTTTCCACACCCTGGTGCATCCGGGGCGCCGCGTGCACCCCGCGACCGCGCGCCTCACGGGGATCACCAACGACATGCTGGTGGAGGCGCCCGCCTTCGACGAGGTGGCGGAAGAGGTCTTCCGCCGCATCGCGGGCCGGGTCTTCGTCGCTCACAACGCGACCTTCGACTGGGGCTGGGTGCGGGCGCAGCTGGGCGATGCCCTCGGCGACGTGCCGGAGGTGAAGCGACTCTGCACGATCAGCCTCGCGCGCCGTCTCGCGCCGGAGGTGCGCCGGCGCAACCTCGACGCGCTCGCCGACTTCTTCGATATCCCCATCCATGAGCGGCACCGTGCCTACGGCGACGCTCTCGCAACCGCCAGGATCCTGCTCAGGCTCCTCGACCGCGCGGAGATGATGGGGATCGGCGATCTTCATTCGCTCAGGCGCTACCGGCCCCGCAAGTCGCAGCGCAGGCAGCGCGACCTCTTCGCCGGCGCCGGTCTTCCGCGCCGCTCCCGGTCGTTGGTATGATGTCTGTCGCAGCCCCTCCGAATCGCCGCCAGACCCAGGGAGAAACCGCGTGAGCCGCCCGGCGACAACACCCGTCATCCTCGATGGCGTACGCACCCCCATCGGTCGCTTTCTCGGGGGCCTGAGTCCGATGTCGGGCCCCGATCTGGGGGCCATCGCCGTGCGCGAGGCCGTCCAGCGGGCGGACATCGACGCGGCCGATGTCGACGAGGTCATCATGGGCAACGTGGTGAGCGCGGGCGAAGGACAGGCACCGGCCCGCCAGGCCGCCGTGAATGGCGGCATTCCCGCCAGCGTCCCCGCCTTCACCGTGAACAAGGTGTGCGGGTCCGGGCTGAAGGCGGTGATGCTCGCGGCGCAGGCGATACGGGCCGGCGACGCACGGCTGGTGGTGGCCGGGGGATTCGAGTCGATGTCCAATGTCCCGTACTATGTGCGCGGGCTGCGGGGCGGGGTGAAGTTCGGCGACCGCACCCTTCAGGACGGTCTGGTGCATGACGGGCTATGGTGCTCGTTCGGGATGTGCCACATGGGAGGACACGCCGAGTACACGGCGGCCAAGGCCGGGGTGACCCGGGCCGAGGCCGACGGTTTTGCGCTCGCGTCACACCGAAAGGCGGTGTCGGCGATCGACGACGGTCGGTTCGCCTCCGAGATCGTGCCCGTCGGCGTGGAGACGCGTCGTGGCCACACCGTGGTCGACACCGACGAGGGCCCCCGGCGCGGCACGTCGCTGGAAGCCCTGGGCCGCCTGCGTCCGGCCTTCCCGCGTGACGCGCCGGAGGGGCTGGACGAGCTGGTCGTGACCGCCGGCAACGCGCCGGGGCTGAACGACGGTGCTTCGGCGCTCGTCGTAGCCAGCCAGGAATACGCCGAGGCGCATGGGCTGGCCTATCGGGCCGCAATCACGGGATACGCGTCGGGCGGGACCGAACCGCGCGACCTCTTCTTTGCGCCGGTGGTCGCGGTGCGCAACCTTATGAGGCGTGCAGGCACCAGCGTCAACGAGTACGGGCTGGTGGAAATGAACGAGGCGTTCGCCGTTCAGGCGATCGCCGACATGCGGGCGCTGGAGATGGATCCGGGGCGCGTGAACGTCAACGGCGGGGCGGTGGCGCTGGGCCATCCGATCGGGGCATCCGGGGCGCGAATCCTGGTGACCCTGCTGGCCGCCATGGCGGACCGCGACGTCGACACCGGACTGGCAACGCTCTGTCTGGGCGGGGGGAACGCCGTCGCCCTGGCCGTACGGAAGAACTGAAGAGGACGTTTGATGATCGAATCAGAGGCGAGGATCTGGAGTCTTGCACCGGTCGCCCCTGGCGCGCGGCCCGTGGCTTTGCCGGTCGCCGTGGCGCTGTTCGCGCTTCTCACCGCCGTCGGGGCCTACGTGGCGGTTCCCCTCGGAATCACCCCGGTTCCGATGACGCTCCAGACCCTCTTCGTGCTGCTTGCCGGGGCGCTCCTGGGTCCGGTGGCGGGGGCATCGTCGCAGCTGCTCTACCTGGGCCTCGGCGCGGCCGGTGTGCCGGTCTTCGCGATGGGCGCGGCGGGACTTCCCTGGATTTTCGGACCGACGGGCGGCTACCTGATGGCCTTCCCGATGGCGGCGGCTCTGGTGGGCTGGATTGCGGGTCGCGAGGGTGACCTCCTGCGAACGGCCGCCGGCATGATCGCGGGAACGGTCGTGATCTTCCTCATGGGTTCGGGGTGGCTTGCGGTCGTGACGGACCTGGCGGCGGGCGCCCTCTTCATGGCCGCGGTGCAGCCCTTCCTGGTCGGCGCGCTGGTCAAGGCCGGGATCGGTCTGGTGGTGGCGCGTCAGATCCTGGGGCGTGATCGCCGCGCCTGACGACCGCCGTCCGGTTCACGCTGAAATGGACGGAGTCGTCCCCACCCTGATCCGCCTGGGCGGTTTCGCCGCGGCCTTCGCGGTACTTCTGCTGGTCCTGGCGTCCGTGGCCGGCGGCCCGCTTGAGAGCATGGCGGTGCAGGGTGTGGTGATGCTCGTCGCCGCGCTCGGGGCCACCGCGGTGGCTCTGCGCCTCGACGGCCGACGGCCGCTGGTCGAACTGGGGCTGGAAAGGGCGGCGGCGCTGCGCGATTCAGGCGGCGGCTTTCTTCTGGGGGTCGTCATCGTGGTCCCGGTGGTCGTCCTGGCGATCACGGCAGGCGGCCTGCGGTACGGCTCCGACAACGGGACCCTGGTCCAGTACCTGTCGACCGCGGTCTGGACGGCGGTGGTAATCCTGGGCGCGGCGGCGGCGGAAGAGTTCCTTTTTCGCGGCTACCCCCTGCGCGTCCTCGCCGAGCGCTGGGGGAGCGTTGCGGCGCTGGTGCTCACCACGGTGGCATTCTCTGCGCTTCACGGATCGAATCCGCATGTGGGCGCGCTGGCCCTCGTCAACATCGCGTTGGCCGGTCTGCTGCTCGGAATGATCCTCCTGGTGACGGGCAGTCTCTGGTGGGCGATCGGGCTCCACGCCGGATGGAATTTCGCCACCAGTTTTGTCGCCGACCTGCCGGTCAGCGGACTCGTGCTGGTGGATGCGCCGCTCATCGAGGTGACGGCCGCCGGCAACCCGCTGCTCACCGGCGGGGCGTTCGGGCTGGAAGGCGGGCTGGCAGCCACGGCGGGCCTCCTCCTGGCGGTGGGGTGCCTGGCCCACAGGTGGAGGACTGCGTGCTGATCGAACGCATCGCCGTGGTCGGCGCGGGCACGATGGGCAACGGCATCGCCCACGTGTGCGCGCTCGCGGACCTGCCCGTCACCCTTTTCGATACGGATTCCGCGGCGCTGGATCGCGGAATGCGGACGATCGCCCGGAACATGGACCGGCAGGTGGCCAGGGGCCGCCTCAACGCGGCCGACCGTGACGACGCTGTGGGACGGATACAGCCGGCGGGGTCGCTTGCACGGGCGGCAGAGGCCGATCTGATCGTCGAGGCGGTGCCCGAGATCGCCGAACTCAAGGGCAGCATCTTTGCCGACCTGGACGACATCGCGCCTCCGGACGTGATTCTGGCGTCCAACACGTCCTCGATCTCCATCACGGAAATCGCGGCCCGTACGGAACGACCGCAGCAGGTCATCGGGATGCACTTCATGAATCCGGTGCCCGTCATGCGGCTGGTCGAGGTCATCCGCGGGCTCAGAACCGACGACGCCACAACCGCGGCGGTCATGGAGCTTGCCCGGAAGCTGGGGAAGACCCCGGTCGAGGTGCGGGATTTCCCGGGCTTCGTCTCCAACCGCGTCCTGATGCCGATGATCAACGAGGCGGTCTTCGCGCTGATGGAAGGCGTCGCCGAGGCCCATGCCATCGATACGGTGATGACGCTGGGCATGAACCATCCGATGGGCCCCCTCGCGCTCGCAGATCTGATCGGCCTCGATACGTGCCTGAACATCCTCGAGGTGCTGCACCGCGAACTCGGCGACGACCGCTACCGCCCCTGTCCGCTCCTGCGCCAGTACGTGGCTGCCGGCTGGCTGGGACGCAAGACGGGCCACGGCTTCTACCCGTACGACGAATCGCCTTGAGCATGCTGACCGGGGATCGGAGGGCCATCCAGGAGCTCGCGCGCGATTTCGCCGAAGGCGAGATCGTACCTGTGGCGGGGCAGTGGGATCACCAGGGGGCATTCGATCGCGAGGTTCTCGACAAGCTGGCCGGGTTGGGCTTCCTGGGGATGATGGTGCCGGAGCGGTATGGCGGGCTGGAACTCGATCTCCCGACCTACCTGGTCGCCTTCGAGGAGTTCGCCCGCGGGGATGCCGCACTGTCGCTGACGATCCACATCCAGAACGGTCCGGTTCCCGTCATTCTGCTGGACCACGGGACCGGCGAGCAGAAATCGCGGTGGCTCCCGGCGCTGGCGTCGGGTGAGAAGATCGCGGGCTTCGCCCTGTCGGAGGCCGGGGCGGGGAGCGACCCCGCTTCGATGACCGCGCGTGCGCGCCGGGTCGACGGCGGGTGGGAGATCTCTGGCCAGAAGAAATGGGTGACGAACGGCGGACTTGCCGATGTGATGCTCGTCTTCGCCCGAACCGGCGGTCCCGATGCGGGCGGGCGCGCGATCGGAGCGTTTCTGGTCGACACCGACGCACCGGGCTACCGGGTCGGCAAACGCGAGAAGACGATGGGCCTCCGGGCCTCCGAGACGGTCGAGGTCGAACTGGACGGCGTGCGGGTGGCCGGCGACCGCCTCGTCGGGAACCCCTCGCACGGCCTGCGGTATGCCCTGGAGGCCCTTGACCTGGGGAGGCTGGGAATCGGCGCGCAGGCGGTGGGGATCGCGCGTGCAGCGCTGGAACACGCGATCGTCTATTCGCGCGAGCGGCACCAGTTCGGCCGGCCGATCGCCAGTTTCGGCGCGATCAGGAGCAAGCTGTCCACCATGGCCACCCGCATCGCCGCGTCGAGGGCGCTCGTCATGGAGGGTGCGCGCGCGTGGCAGGAGAGAGCCGCGGGCCGCGCCGGCGATGTTCCGGTGACCGCGCGCTCGGCCATGGCCAAGCTGATGGCCAGCGAAACGGCCGCCTGGGTCACGGAGGAGGCGGTCCGGATCTTCGGCGGCTACGGCTTCATGCGCGAGTTCCCCGTCGAGAAGCTCATGAGGGACGCGAAGGTCACCGAGATCTACGAAGGAACCAGCGAGATCCTCCGGCTGGTCATCGGCCGGTCCCTTACAGCCTGAGAAAGCGGCGAATGGTACACCTCGAAAGTGCGGACCCCCTGGTCCACCGCGCGGTGCTCGGCGAAACGTCCCGCCAGCACGGCCAGCTCGAGATGATCGCCAGCGAGAACTTCGTGTCCCCGGCGGTGCGCGAGGCCATGGGGACGGTGCTCACGCACAAGTACGCCGAGGGTCTGCCCGGGAAGCGGTACTACGGCGGCTGCGAGTACGCCGATCAGGTCGAGGATCTCGCCCGCACCCGCGCGACGAAGCTGTTCGGCGCCGATCACGCCAACGTGCAGCCCCACTCCGGTGCCCAGGCCAACATGGCCGCCTATTTCGCCTTCCTGGATCCCGGCGACACCATTGTGGGAATGAACCTCAGCCACGGCGGCCACCTCACGCACGGCTCGCCCGTCAACTTCAGCGGCCGCCTCTTCAGGGTCGCGGCTTACGGCGTGCGCGAATCGGACGGCCGCATCGACTTCGACGTGGTCCGCGAGACGGTGCTGCGGGAGCGCCCCCGCCTGATCGTCACCGGAGCTTCGGCCTACCCTCGCGCCATCGACTTCGAGACCTTCGGCGAGATCGCCCGGGAGGCCGGCGCCATCCACCTCGTCGACCTCGCCCACCTCGCCGGCCTCGTCGCCGGCGGCCATCACCCGAGCCCGTTCGCACACGCCGATGTCGTCACCACCACCACTCACAAGACACTGCGTGGCCCGCGCGGCGGAATGGCGATGTGCAGGGCGGAGCACGCGAAGATCATCGACAGGATGGTCTTCCCGTTCATTCAGGGCGGACCGCTCATGCATGTGATCGCGGCCAAGGCCGTGGCGCTGGGCGAGGCCCTGGCGCCCTCGTTCCGGGACTACGCCGGGTGCATCGTGGAGAACGCACGGGTCCTTGCCCGCACCGTGACGGAACGGGGCGTGCAGCTCGTCTCCGGCGGGACCGACACGCACCTCATCCTGGTCGACCTGCGGGACCGCGACCTTACTGGCAAGGACGCCGAGCAGGCGCTCGAACGCGCCGGCATCACGGTCAACAAGAACACGGTCCCCGGTGAGACGCGGTCGCCCTTCGTCACATCGGGGTTGCGCATCGGCACGCCGGCACTCACCACACGAGGGATGGGCGCGGACGAGATGACGCTGATCGGCGGATGGATCGCCGACATCCTGGACCGTCCCGGCGATGCGCAGCGGATCGAGAGCATCGGCAGGCGCGTCCGGGAGCTGTGCGAGACCTTCCCCCTGTTTCGCTGAATTGGCGGAGTTCGGGCGACGGTGTAAATTCCCAGTACCATGAGCACCTGTGAATCCGCCGATGCAATGTCCCGGTTGCGGGAGATGCACCCCCGCTTCCGCCCGCAGGCGTACGCCTTCCTGCTCGATGCGCTGCGCCAGGTGATCTCGGGCCTGGAGGAGAGGCGCCACATTTCGGGCCGCGAGTTGGCCGAGGGTGCCTGCGGACTGGCGATTGACAAGTACGGCCCGCTCGCGCGCACGGTTCTGGAACACTGGGGCGTCCATTCGACTGACGATCTGGGTGACATCGTCTTCGCTCTCGTCGATATCGGACTTCTGGTCAAGCGCCCCGAAGACCGCCCCGAGGACTTCCACGGCGTCTTCGATTTCGAGGACGTTTTCGACGCCGAATACCCGTGGATGGTTGCAGACCAGCTACAGTTTGAATATCAGTGAGGAACGAGTGTCGCGCCGGGGAGATTCCCGGGACACGATGCAAGGGTTGCCACTCGACTATCTCGTGCTGCGGAACCAATAGGACAAGGGGCTGACGCGATGGTGGAAAACGGATTTCCTGCGTGCAAGAAGTGCGGCGGTGGTGTCTTGTTGCCGATGTCCGACTACGGCCGTGACGGAGCTCCGATCCGCTACAAGGCCTGGGTCTGTTCCAACCCGGATTGCGGCTTCAACATCCGCATTGACAACGGCGAGATCACCTTCGGCCGGTCGATCGGGCAGAGCTACAAATAGGCATGGTCCCGGTCTGCCCGGGCAAGCCGTTCAGCAGGCCGCGCGTTCGGGCGCCGACCTCACGCCAGGCCGCTGAGTTCGACCGGGTTTCCATCGAGGAGCGCGGCGTGCCGGAGCCGGCGCTCATGGAGAATGCCGGGCGGCAGACCGCACTGATCGTCCAGCACCTCTTCCCCGACGGGCCGGTTGTGGCACTGGTGGGGTCGGGCAACAACGGCGGAGACGCGCTGGTGTGCCTGAGGTGCCTTGCGGCGTGGGGAAGGAGGGTCACCGCGGTCGTGGTGGGGAATCGTCCCGCGGTGGAGTCCGTGCTGCACGGGTGGGACCTGCCGACCGTCCGTTTCCGGCCGGATGGCGGGGGGGGCAGCGAAGCGGCGGCGGACTCGGATGACGATTCCTCGTCGCGTGTGCTGCGCGAGGCGGCCGTCGTGGTGGACGGACTGCTGGGGACCGGGATTCGCGGCGCGCCCCGTTCGCGCTACGCCGCGGCCATCGAGGCTGCCAACGCCGCCCGGGGCGTGATCGTGGCGCTCGACGCGCCCTCCGGTGTCGACGGCGAGACCGGCGCGGTCCCGGGAGCCGTGGTGCGGGCCGACCTCACGGTCGCCTTCGGGTGGCCGAAACTCGGCACAATTCTCCATCCGGGGCGGATGCACTGCGGCCGCGTCGTCGCCGTCGAGATCGCCTTTCCGCCCGGACCCGGCGCCGACTGGGCCGAACTGGTGACGGCCGCATCGGTGTCGCGATGGAAGCCGCGCCGCCCACCCGTCACCCACAAGAACGCGGTCGGCGCCATCACCATCCTGGCAGGGTCGGCCATGCCCGGCGCGGCGATCCTGGCCGCCCGCTCCGCCTTCCGCTGCGGCGCCGGGCTGGTGCGGGTGTGCGCCTCGCGCGACGCCCGCGACCTGATTCTGGACATCCCGGAGGCGCTCTTCGTCGACTCCGGGGACGAGGCGGCGCTGCGGGACGCCGTCGGGGCGGGCGACGCTCTGGCGGCCGGCCCGGGACTGGGGACCGGGGACGCCGCCTCACGCCAGCTGGAAGTCGCACTCCAGGCTCTCGACAGCCGCCCCGCCGTACTCGACGCGGATGCCCTCACCCTCCTCTCCCGCGCCCCCGCCGATGCCCTGCCGGGAGGGGCGCCGATCGTGGTCACCCCCCACCCCGGCGAGATGGCCCGCCTGACGGACACATCCGTCGCCGTCGTGCAGGACGACCGACTCGGCGCGGCGCGCACCTTCGCGGCCTCCCGCGGCCTCGTCACGCTGCTGAAGGGCGCCCCGTCCCTGGTGGCGGATCCGCACGGGAGGCACCTGGTCAGCACCACCGCGCGCACCTCCGCGCTCGCCGTCGCGGGCATGGGCGATGTGCTCACCGGGGCCGTGGGCGCCTTCCTCGCACAGGGCGCGCCCCCGGTCGAGGCGTCGGGCCTGGCGCTGCACGTAACGGGGCGCGCCGCGTCGGCCACCGGGCTGGGCGCGTCCATGATGCCGTCGGATGTCGTGGAGGCGATTCCCGGCGCGCTCGACGTCGACGCGGAGCCCGTCACCGAACTGCCGTTCCCGTTCGTCACCTTCGACCAGGCGCCGCCCCGCTAGCGCGGTCCGCATGTGGACGAGCTGAGTCTCATCGAGCGGCTTGTCGCCATCGGCTGGAAGGGGAGCCGCGCGGTGATTCAGGGGCCCGGGGACGACGCGGCCGTCCTTCGCGGCGGCATCGCGATCTCGACGGATCTCATGGTCGAGGGTGTGCACTTCAGCTTCGACTGGATCGCGCCCGCCGAAGCGGGGTTCAGGGCCGGCGCGGCCGCGCTGAGCGACATGGCCGCGATGGGGGCGGCCCCGGAGGCGGTCCTGGTCTCGCTGGCGGTGGCCGGCGACCCATCGCTGTGCGAGGAGCTCCAGCGCGGCGTGCGCCGGGCGGGGGATCGGGTGGGGGTGGCGGTGGTCGGCGGCGATGTCAGCCGGTCGCCGGGCCCGGCCGTGGTCGACGTGGTCGCCGTCGGCAGGGCGCGGGAGCCGTGCCGGCGGAGCGGGGCGGAGGCGGGGCAGGAGGTGTGGGTGTCCGGCGTCCTGGGCGGTGCCGCGGCCGCCGTGGCCGCGTGGTCGGCGGGCGGCCAGCCGGCACCGGCAGCGAGGGCACGCTTCGCTTCTCCGCCCAATCGCGTTCCGCTCGGGAAGGCGCTCGCGGAGCGGCGGTTGGCCCGCGCGATGATCGACATCTCCGACGGGCTCGTGAGGGATGCCGGACAGGTGGCGAGGGCGTCCGGAGCCAGACTCCGCATCCTGCAGGACGCCGTTCCCGTCGATGCCGCCGCAGGGGGGGACTTGAACCTCGCCCTCGAAGGGGGCGAAGATTATGAACTGATGTTTACCGCCCCGGCAGGCAAGGAGGCAGGGATCTTGGACCTGGGACGTGAGCTGTCGGTGCGACTCACCCGGATCGGCTCGGTCGACGCAGGCTCGGTCGAGGGAAGCGCGGTCGAGGGAAGCACGGGCGTCGTTCTGGAAGACGGCGAGGGCGGACGCACCGCCGCCGGCCGCGGAGGCTACGACCACTTTGCGTAGCCACCAGGTGCAACGCACGGCCCGCCGCACCGGGTCCGGATCGCGTCCAGGCACGTCTCGCACCCGTCTGGCGCCGTGATCCGCGTCGCATGGGCCTACGCCACGATGGTGGCCGCGACGCTCTACTCCGGCGGACGCGCGGTACTCTACTACTTCGCGTGGCCCAGTCACTTCCGCAAGCGCGCCGACCAGCTGACCGGCGAGTGGACATCCATCTGCATGAAGGGTGCGGGGGCCCGGCTGATCGTCAGGAACAGTCAGCGGCTGAATCTGGGGCGCGGACAGGTCCTGGTGGCGAACCATCAGAGCTGGTTCGATATCTTCGCGCTGGGGACCGCGCTGCGGCACAAGTTCAGCTTCGTCGGCAAGCAGGAGCTGAACCGCATCCCGGTCGTGGGTGCAGCCTGGCAGAAGGTCGGCAACATCGCCATCGATCGCTCCGACCGGGAGGCGGCGATCGAATCCCTCCAGAGAGTGGACGAGCTGCTGGAAGAGGGACGCACGATCATCATGTTCCCCGAAGGCACGCGATCCCCCACCGGCGAGATGGGACGCTTCAAGAAGGGCGCCTTCATGATGGCGATCAAGTCGCAGGTGCCGGTGGTTCCCGTTGCCATTGAGGGAACGCGCGGGATCATGAAAAAGGGGAGCTGGCTGATCTCGCCCGGCACCGCCACCGTTTCGGTCGGCTGCCCGATCAGCACCGAGGGGCTGACCGTGAGGGACCGCAACCGGCTGTCCCGCGAGTGCCGGGAGGCGATCACCTCGCTCCTGAACGGGGAGGGGTAGGGCCCGATGCCGGCCATCGTCGACATCCGCGGGCGCGAGATCCTGGATTCGCGCGGCAATCCCACGGTCGAGGCCGAGGTGCTGCTGGAGAGCGGCCACAGCGGGCGCGCGGCGGTGCCCAGCGGGGCTTCGACGGGACGCTACGAGGCGGTGGAGCTGCGCGATGGCGACGGGGCACGGTACTTGGGCCGGGGCGTTCAAGAGGCCGTGGAGAACATCCGCGGCGAGATCCTGCAGGCGCTCCGCGGGTGCGAGGTTGGCGAGCAGCGAGACATCGACCGCACCATGGCCGAGCTGGACGGCACGCCGGGGAAGGGGCGCCTGGGCGCGAACGCCATCCTGGCCGTGTCGCTGGCGACGGCCCGCGCGGCGGCCTCCGAGGCGGGACTCCCGCTGTACCGGTACCTCGGCGGCGACGACGCGCGCACCCTCCCCGTCCCGATGATGAACATCGTCAACGGCGGCGCCCACGCGTCCAACAACGTCGATATCCAGGAATTCATGGTCCTGCCGGTGGGGGCGGCATCGTTCGCGGAGGGCCTGCGCATGGGGACCGAGGTGTTCCACGCGCTGAAGGGTGTCCTGAGTGCGGCCGGCAAGAGCACCGCCGTGGGTGACGAAGGCGGGTTCGCGCCCGATCTCGGGTCGGATGCGGAAGCCGCGGAAGCGGTCATGCAGGCGATCGAGGCCACGGGCTACAGGCCCGGCGAGGACCTGGTCCTGGCCGTTGACGCGGCCGCCTCGGAGTTCTTCTCCGGCGGATGCTACACATTCCACAAGTCGACCGGTGAGACGCTGACCACCGACGGCATGGTCGCCTTCTGGGAAGACATGATCGACCGCTTCGGCATGGTCAGCGTCGAGGACCCCCTCGACGAGGACGACTGGGATGGGTGGACATCTCTCACGCGGCGCGTGGGATCACGCTGCCGGATCGTGGGCGACGACCTCTTCGTCACAAACCTGGACCGACTCGGACGCGGGATCCGCACCGGCGCGGCCAACTCGATCCTCGTGAAGGTGAACCAGGTCGGCACCCTCACCGAGGCGATCGACGCGGTCGGAATGGCGCAGAACGCCGGATTCGGCACGATCATCTCGCACCGCTCCGGCGAGACCGAGGACACTTTCATCGCCGACCTGGCCGTCGCGACCGGGGCAGGCCTCATCAAGGCCGGAGCCCCTAGCCGCACCGACCGCGTCGCCAAGTACAATCAGCTGCTCCGCATCGAGGAAACCCTGGGCCCCCGGGCCCGCTACGCCGGCAGGGAGGTGCTGTGATGAAGCGCATTTCCACCCATCGCCTGATCTCGCTCGGCGTGCTCGGCCTCGCCCTCTATTTCCTGGTGGCCGGGGGCGAGTACTCCATCCTGGAGGCCCGCCGCGCCGATGCCGAGCTGGCCGCCAGGCGCGCCGAAATCAGCGCGATGCGGCAGGAGATCGACTCGCTCGGCCACAGGATCGAAGCCCTGCGCAACGACGACGAACTGCTCGAACGCGTCGCGCGCGAGCGATACGGCTTCATCCGCGATGGCGAGTTTCTCTACCGGATCACCGAACCTGAGTTGCCGGCGGATTCCACGCAGTCGGACGGGCCGTCGATTCTGCGGTGGCTAAGGGGGCGCGACAGCCAGGACCCCACCTACTGACCGCTTCCTGGCGCGGCCGCCCGCGTGAGGCACGTGGCCGGAGGCGCGAGCCAGCCGCAGCCGCTACGCCTCGTCCTCTTCCTCCTGCGCCTCCCCCATACCCAGCGCCCGCTTCGCCCCCTCCAGCACCTTCTCCGCATCCCCCGCCTCCAGCGCCTCCATCACCTCGCCCGAACCGGCGCCGAGCGCGTCCACCGCCGCCGCCGCCAGCGCCTCCGCGTCGGCCTTGCTGAGCGACTTCGGGAACCCGCCGCCCGGCACGCCCGTCGCCTTCTCCACGAAGGGGGCGAACAGGTCCACCGGGATCGGGAACAGCGTGGTGGAGTTGTTCTCCGCCGCCACCTCGACCACCGTCTGCAGGAAGCGCAGCTGCAGTGCCACCGGATGCTGCGAGATCACCTTGGCGGCAGCGGACAGCTTCCGCGAAGCCTGGAACTCGCCCTCGGCCGCGATCACCTTGCCGCGCCGCTCGCGTTCGGCCTCGGCCTGCTTGGCCATCGCGCGCTTCATCTCCTTCGGCAGATCGATGTCCTTGATCTCGACGGCCGTCACCTCGATCCCCCACGGATCGGTCTCCATGTCGATGATGCGCCGCACGATCTCGTTGATCCGCTCCCGCTGCGCCAGCAGTTCGTCGAGTTCGGACTGTCCCACCACGCTCCGCAGCGTGGTCTGCGCGATCTGGCTGGTCGCGAAGTAGTAGTCCTCCACCTCGACCACGGCCCTGGAGGGGTCTATGACGCGAAAGTAGACAACTGCGTTGACCGTGCAGCTCACGTTGTCCTTCGTGATCGTGTCCTGCGGGGCGATGTCCAGGGCGATGATCCGCAGGTCCATCTTGCGCATGCGTTCGACCCCGAAGGGAACGAGGAAGACGAGCCCCGGCCCCTTGGCGCGCGTGAGCTTGCCGAGACGGAAGACCACCCCACGTTCATACTCCCAGAGGATCCGAAGCGAACTCATGATCCCGATGAGCCCGAAGGCGGCGAGCCCCGGGATGAAGAAGAAACCCAAATCCATTTGCCGTTCTCCGTAGCAGGCGTTGATGCCCCGAATAAGGGGCCGCCCGCGGCGCTTGACAAGGGCGGGGCGCTTCGGCTGCGGGCCGTTGCACCGCGCCGGCCGAATCGGCACGCGCCGACCGCTTGACAAGGGCGGGGCCCACTTGGAGCTTTCGTGTCGCTTGCCGGAGTAGCTCAGTTGGTCAGAGCAGCGGAATCATAATCCGCGTGTCGGGGGTTCAAGTCCCTCCTCCGGCACTGGCTGTCCGCAGCCCACAGTGCCATGAATACACCCTCTCCGCCCGCGGCCCTCCATCGGCGGGTCACGGTCGATACCCCCGAGCATGTGCGCCTCGACTACGTGCTCGCCGACCTAGGTTCCCGCGTGGCGGCCTTCGCGGTCGATGTCGCCATCCTGCTCGGCGCGCTTCTCGTCCTCGGACTGGGCATGTACTACGCCGGGGCGCTGGGCGACATCATGGAGTCGTTCAGCGCGACGATCCTCATCTTCGCCACCTTCATCGCGCAGTGGGGATACTTCATGCTCTTCGAGGGATTGAGCGGAGGAAGGACCCCGGGCAAACGCGCGATCGGGCTGCGTGTCATCCACGCGGGGGGCGAGCCTCTGACCTTCCAGGGCTCGGTGCTGCGCAACCTGATCAGGATCGTGGACCTGCAGCCGGTGGGATCGGGCCTGGCCGGTGCCGTCTGCATCCTGGTCAACAGGCGGGCGCAGCGACTGGGCGACCTGGTTGCCGGCACCATCGTGGTGCGCGACGCCGGCGGCAGCGAGCTCCTCGGCGCCGACGCACCGCCACCCGGCCGAGTGGGACGGCCGGTGCTCTCCGTGGAGCAATTCGAGCTGCTTGCGGGGTACATGGCCCGCAGGGAGGGACTGGATCCAGACATCCGCCGCCGGGTAGCCGCGTCCGTATTCAACGCGCTCAGCTTCGCGCTGGCAGACGATGCCGATGAGACCTGGCGCACCGCCGACGAGAACCTGGTCGCGCTGCACGAGGCCGAAGCACCCAGGCACGCCGCCCGGAGCGGTGGCGCGAGCCTGCAGGCAGCGACCATGGCCCGTGAACAGCGCGAAGAATGGGCCAGGTACGTGGAGCTGGTGGAGAAGGGCCGGAAGCGCGGGCTGAAGAGGCTGTCGGAGGCCGAGGTCCGGGCCTTCGGACAGCTCTACCGCGGAGTGACGGCAGACATGGCGCGGGCGCGTACCTACGGCGCCTCGCCGGGGCTCCTCGGAACCGTCCAGCGATGGGCCGGGGCGGGGCACAACCTGCTCTATCGCGCGCGGGGCCAGGTGGCGGTCTCGCTGGGCCATTGGGTGGCTGCGGAGTTCCCGCGTGCCGTGCGTCTGTTCTGGCGGCCCATCGTCCTGGCGACGGTGCTCTTCTACGGATCCGGCGCGCTCACCTACGTCGCGGTGCGCGACAACGCGCTTCTGGGGCGAGCGCTGGCGGGGCAGGGGATGATGACCCGGGCGGAGAACACCGAGAAGGGCAACATCAACGCCCGATACCTGGAGGAAGACGTCGAGGGGTCCGACATGCCGGTCTTCGCGTCCGCCCTGATGACGAACAATGTCGGCGTCACCTTCCTGGCATTCGCGGGAGGACTGCTGGCGGGAGCTGGTACTCTCTATGTCCTGTTGCTCAACGGAGTCGGCCTGGGCGCCGCGCTCGGGGCCTGGACCAACGAGGGGGTTCTAGGCGTCATCCTGGCATGGGTCTTCCCCCACGGTTTCATCGAGCTGACGGCGATATGCATCGCGGGAGGCGCCGGGTTCGGACTGGGGTCGGCGCTCCTCATGCCGGGCAGGCGCACCCGCGCGGAGGCGCTGATGGAACGGGGCCGCGCATTCCTCTCACTCATCGCCGGCACGGCGCTCATGCTCGTCGTGGCGGGACTCATCGAGGGCTTCTATTCGCCGCTGGAGTTGCCGGCGGTGGCGAAGTTCGCCTTCGGCAGCGCGACCGCGGTGCTCCTGGTGCTGTACTTCGGGCTTGGTGGGAGGGCTAGAGCAGCCCCCGCTCCTTGATCTCCACGTACTTGTCCAGCGTGCGGACCAGGGTGTCGCCCGGAGGCGTGTCCACCACCATGATCCCCGACTGCCGCATGACCTGCAGCGTCGTCGCGCGCGCCTGCACCAGCTCCTCGGCGGCGGCGCGGTAGTACGCGTCCTCCGCCTCCGCCACCTGGTGCGTCGCAGCTGCCTCCAGGGCGGGGTTCCGGATGGCGATCGCCAGCGGCAGATGGGCCCGCCCGATCCTTGTGAACGAATTCACAAGCGCCCGCGACACCGACCCGTCGATGATGTCGCAGAAGAGGATGACCAGCGACCGCTTGCGGAAGGTCCGGCCCAGCGTGGCGAAGGCCAGCGGATAGTTCGGTTCGACCAGGCGCGTCTCCACCCCGGCCAGCACCCTGGCCAGCGACGGGGGGTCCGCGCGCCGCGGCGGGGACACATGGCGGATGCGGTCGTCGAAGACCACGACCCCGATCCGGTCGCCGAAGTTCTGGGCGCGGCTGGCGAGCATCATGCAGGCCCCGAGCGCGTAGTCGATCCGCTCCCGGACGGGAGACAGCCGTTCGCGCATCTGCCGACCGGCATCGATCGCCAGGACGATGTTCTGGCTTCGCTCGGCCTCGTAGTTCCGCACCACGTACTTCCGCCGCTTCGCCGACGCCTTCCAGTCGATGGAGCGGGGGTCGTCCCCCTGCACGTAGTCGCGCAGGCTCTCGAACTCGCGGCCTTCGCCCCACTGCCGGGTGCGGCGCTGGCCGGGAGTGCGCAGCCGCCTCCGGAGGGTGTGCCCGCTGCGGTCGCGGAGCAGATCCCGCACGCCCGGCTGCACCTGAAGGGTGTGGGACAGCTCGACGCTCGAACGGCGCCACGCGAGACCCCACGGCGAGAGCGTGCGCAGGTGGACGGCGCCCAGCGGCAGGAAGCCCCGGGTGCGCGGCGTCAGCTGGTAGTGGCAGCGCACGGAATCCCCCGGCACGATCTCGGCCGGCGTTCCATCCTCCCAGCCATCCACGCCACCGGGACCGGCTGCCCGCCGCAGGCACGGGTCGAGGTCGTCGGTCACCTTCACCGTAACCGTCCGGTCGGTGGGATTCTCCAGCGTGATCACGACGTCGGTCACGGCCGCCAGCGCCGAAATGCGCGGCACCTCGCGCCGGGCCGAAGGCGCGCGCGTGCGCCTGCCGTCCACCAGCGCCAGCAGCAGCACGACGGCGTCCACGGCCAGCGCGAGCGGCGTGCTCACCAGGAAGAGCAGCGACGCCGCGCCGAGCAGCGCGAGGGTGCGCCCACCGGGGAACAGCGTGATCCGCACTACCGGGGAGCCTCGAGCGTCTCCAGGAGCGACGTCAGCTCATCGTCCGAGGATCGCCCCTCGACCTCGGCCTCGGCGGTCAGCACGACGCGGTGCCGCAGCACGGGGAAGGAGAGAGACTTGACGTCGTCGGGGGTCACGAAGTCGCGTCCGCGCAGGTACGCTTCCGCACGGGCGGCCTGGAAGAGCGCCACGCCGGCCCGCGGACTCGCGCCCAGTACGAAGGCCGCATCGTCCCGCGTCGCCCGCACGATGTCGGTCACATACCGCCGCACCCGCTCGTCCATGTGCACCTCGTTCACGGCCGCCCGCATGCCGAGCAGTTCGTCGCTGGTCATCGGGTCGCCCATCGGGTAGGTCAGCTCGTCATCGGCCCGGAACCCGCCCTCGTGGCGGTCGAGGATGGCCTGCTCGGCCTCTTCGGGAGGATAGCCGATCACGATCTTCATCAGAAAGCGGTCGACCTGCGCCTCGGGAAGCGGATAGGTCCCCTCGTACTCGACCGGGTTCTGGGTCGCGAAGACGGTGAACGGGGCAGGCAGCGCACGGGTGGTGCCGTCCACGGTCACCTGGCGCTCCTCCATGGCCTCCAGAAGGGCCGCCTGGGTCTTGGGCGGGGCCCGGTTGACCTCGTCGGCGAGCAGCAGGTCGGCGAAGACGGGGCCGGGCCGGTAGGTGAAGCCGGCGTCCCCGAGAATGTTAACGCCGACCAGGTCGGTCGGCATGAGGTCGGGGGTGAACTGCACGCGGCCGAAGTCGAGGCCGAGCCCTCTGGAGATGGCCCGGACCGCGAGCGTCTTGGCCGTGCCGGGGACCCCCTCGACGAGTGCGTGGCCGCGCGCGAGAAGGGTGATCATGAGCTGTCGCAGCACGACCTGCTGGCCGAGTACGACCTGCTCGAGGTCCGAGAGGAGGCGCAGCGCCCCATCGGGCTTCTTCATGGTTTGGTTCTCCTTGCAAGAAACTCATCGATTCCGGCGGCCACCGCCGTAAGGTCCGGCGGATCCGCGTGCAGGCCCGTTCGGGCCCGGGCCAGGGGCGTGTCGGCGTCTCCCCCGGCGTCGAGTCGGCGCAGGAGCGTGTCCGCCTCCGCCGTGTCGCGCGGCGGCGGATGTCGAGTGGCTCTCGCCAGACGCGTGAGAAGGAGCAGCGCCGCCGTGCTGGCAGCCCCGGCCTTGCGGTACAGATCGCCGAGCGCGGAGACGTGTTCCAGCGGTGACCTGCGTTCGCGGTCGGGCGGGGCCACCGCCGGCGTGGGAGCGCCGAAGCGGAGTCCCCGGCAGGCCAGAATCAGGAACGAGAGGATGACCAGGTGCAGGAGCACCCGGCCGCCGGGACTTCCCAGAAAGAACCCCCTCACCACTTCTGCGCGCGTGCGATGGCCCCGGATCCCCTGGTGGTACTCGGCGAAGAAGACGGTGTCGGCCTCGGCGGTGTAGGCCAGGGCGGCGCGCACGGCGAGGGCGGCGAGTGGATCATCCACCGCCTCCTCGTTGGATAGAGGTTCGGCGTCCGAGAGAACCACGATGCGCCCATCGTCCAGTGCGAGTTCCGCGGCAACGATCCACTCTTCGACTTCGTCGTCCATTGCCGTCAGCAGAGGGATCGACGACGCCACCTTCGCCGAGTCGTTCGCCGGGTCACCATCGACAAAGCCGAAGACCCGGAATCCGTGTGTCGGCGCCCGCGGCGAGGGCAGGTCTTCCGTAAGAGCGTGCTGTCGCCACCGAGGCTCCAGCAGCATCTCTTCCCGAACTTCTTCCGTCACCGGGCGGAACCGGAACCAGATCCCGAGCGAGTCCATGAGCGGCGTCCGCTCCGTCCACCGGCGTCCGGTCAGATACGGAGGAGCGTAGACAAACACGCCTCCGGTGCGCACATGCTCGAGCAGGGCATTGATCTCACGGGGGCTGGGAGGCAAGCGCGGCCGCAACAGCACGACGGTGCCGCGAACCGCATCCGCATCGACCAGCGGAGTAATCCGGGGCTCGACCTGCCGTCCCAGGCGCTCGATCCCGCGGGCCAGAGCGGCCACGCCGTCGGGCGTTGTCCTGAAGAAGCTGCGCAGGACGGTGTTCGACCGCTGACCCTCGGGCCGAAACAAAAAGCCGGCCAGGAGCGCGGCAAACAGAACCACGACGACCCGGAACAGCGGCTGGTTGCGCATCTTCCGCGTCGCTTCCGCAGCCCCGTTCATGGGTCCCGCGCCTCGGCTTCGGGGATTGTCGCCGGACAACCCGCGTTCCTCGCGAACTCGGCCAGGGTGGCGTACCCCGTCGGCGTCGGTTCTTCCTGGCCGAACGAGTAGTCCTGAAACGAGTCCAGGAACCTGCCGCCGACTGCCGCGTCTTCGGTTGAACCCGCGTCGTTGCGGGCGATCTCGTCGGCGTAGTCACCCGGGGTCTTCGAGCTATGAAACGACAGAGCGCCCTGTTGCTCCAGGGTCAGCAGGAATCCCTGGTACAGGGCGGTGGCCGCCGGCCGAAACCGGCCCTGACCCGCCCGCCGGTCAGCCGTCTTCAGCCATTCGTGCGCGGTAGCGGGAGCCCGGGGAGCGTCCGCGTCGTCACCCTTCTCGGCCTGGCCCATCCACTTCGGCGCGTGCCTCGACGCCACCCGCACCATGATCAGCAGCGCCACCAGCGCCACGACGACGACGACGATCTCCATCGTGCCGGTGCCGTCCTCGCCCATGAGCCGCCGAATCCACGCCCACACCCGCGACAGCGTCTCCAGGATCCATTCGATGGCCTGTTGCCGCAAGGAGGCGTCGAACGTCGCGAAGTCGGGGTCGGCGAGGATCTCGCGCAGGACTCCCGACACCTCCTCCGCCGAGGGAAGCGGCTCCTGCGGCGGCTGGTGCCGCGCGAAGAGTCGCATCACGGGCCCGGGGATCTCGTCATCGCGCCGGGAGACGCGTCACCGGGTGTCCATCGCCCCGGCCAGCGTCTCGAGGTCGAAAGCCTCGCTTCGCACCTTCCGGTCGTGGAAGAGCACCATGATGCTTCCCACCAGGAACGGCGTCGTCAGTGGCCCGACCACCAGGTCGATCGTGTTCATCAGCCACTGCTCCGTGGAGCTGATCTGGTCCATCGCGTCCGGCGAGACGAAGAGGTCGCCCATCCCGAACAGCGCACTGACCCCGATTGACGGCACGACGTTGATGATCATCGCCACCACCATGATTCCGCACACACGCAGCCAGCCGCCTCTGCACAGGCTGAGCGAACGCCCCAGCGCGCTCACCGCCCCGCGGCCCTCGATGATCACTGCGGGCAGGATTCCGAACGTCGCGGCCAGCCAGAACGCGGTGACCAGGCCAACCAGCAACAGCGTGAGCAGGAAGCCCACCAGATTGCCGACGAGCCCGGCACCCGATAGCAGCACGCCAATCACCGCGAGAGACCCGAACATCACCACAAAAGCCACGAACAGGTACATGATCAGCGCCATGACCGTCGCCCCTGCCGCACTCGGAAAACTGCGAAGCGCGACGCGATATGCCCGCCCGAGCGTCGTCGGGCCTTCCCCGATCCGGTCCGCCATCGCCGCCGCAACGGCCACCATGCCCACCCATGCGATTGCGCCCGACACCAGCATCACCCCGAAAAAGGTTGCCATCGCCCCAAGCGCTTCAAAGGGATTGCCATCCCCGCTCTGAGCGATCGCGGCAGCGTCCACTCCGGAGGCCAGGATCAGCACGTACCCCGGGAACGTCGCCACCAGCGCGATCAGGTAGTACAGGCCGAAGTCGCGCCGGTAGATTTGCAGGGCCCCGTCGACGATCTCGCCGAACCCGAGGGGCCGCATCGGAATCATGGACATGGTCAGCAAGCTAGCCGATTCCGGGGACGGAGTGCCAGATTGGGACCGGAATCCGACACTTCAACCCTGTGCAGGAGGGTGGATGATGAGAAGGTTCATGCGTTTTGCCGCGGTCGCGTTTGCCGTCGCCGCTTCCGGATCCGTACCCGTGCTGGCCCAGGAGGGTTCGCCGTGGCCGCCGGTGGGGACCTTCTCGATCGTGGGCTACGATCCCGCGACCGGGGAGGTGGGGGTGGCGGTGCAGTCACGCGTCTTCTCGGTGGGCAACGGGGTGATCTGGGGGGAGGCCGGGGTAGGGGTGGTCGCCACGCAGGCCGTCGTCGACGTCAGCTACGGGCCCCAGGGGCTGGCTCTTCTGCGCGAGGGGTATTCGCCCGCCGAGGCGGTGCGGGAGATCGTCGCGCGTGACCCGGATCCGGACCCGGAGCGGTGGACGAAGCAGGGCCGCCAGTTCTCGATCATGAACGCCCGAGGCGAGGTCGCCACGCACACGGGCCCGCGGGCGAGCGACTGGGCGGGGCACCGGATCGGCGAGTACTGCTCTGCACAGGGGAACATCCTGGCGGGCCCCGCAGTGGTGGAAGACATGGTCGCGGCGTTCGAGTCGACCGAGGGTCACCTCTCGCTGCGGCTGCAGGCGGCGCTCGAGGCGGGGCAGGCTGCGGGCGGGGACACGCGCGGCATGCAGTCGGCTGCGATGCTGATCGTGCAGGAGGACGGCGGCGTGTGGCTCAACAACGATGTCGTGCTGCGGCTGCAGGTGGACGACCACGACGAGCCGATTGCGGAGATGCGCCGGCTGGTGGAGATCGCCGCGGCCCGGATAGAGCGGCGGCGGAATCGCTGACGCGTGCTCGTGCCGGCCGCCCGAGGCCTGCGCAACTTCGGTGGCTTTGCTGCCCGGCGAGTCCCGCGAAGTTCCTTGGCGACTGTAGCCGTCGCCTTCTCATCCCCGTTCCCGAAGACCGCGCAGCACCGCCAGGTTTCTGCGGTCGGCCGTCACCAGGTCGTCTCCCTTCGGCGTCTCCAGGATCTTGGGCACGTTGCGGAACCGCGCGGCGTTCATGAGTTGGCGGAACGGCGCAAGCCCCATCGTCCCCTCGCCGATGTTCTCGTGACGATCGAGGCGTGAGCCGAAGGGGGTCTTTGCGTCGTTGAGGTGGAAGAGTTCAATGCGGTGGACGCCGAAGGTGTCGTCGGCTCGCTGCCACACGCCTTCGAAGTCTTCGCGGAGATCCAGGCCCGCCACCCACGCGTGACAGGTGTCGAAGCAGACGCCGACGCGGGCGCGATGGGGCTCGGGGATCGCCGCGATGATGCTCGCCAGGTCCTCGAACGACCCGCCGATCGAGGTGCCGGCTCCCGCGGTCAGCTCCAGCAACACGCGCGGTCCGCCCGGGGTCGCCTCGAGCGCCTCGACAAGTCCGGCCGCGTTACGCTCGATGCCGCTGGCATGATCGCCGTCGGTGGCGTTGCCGGGGTGGGTGACGACGGCGTCGAGGCCCAGTTGCGCCGCGCGCTGAAGCTCCCCGGTGAAGCAGTCGGCGGAACGGCGCCACAAGTCCGGCTGCGGGCTGGCCAGGTTGATCAGGTAGGAGTCGTGCGAGGCGACGAATGCGAGGCCAGCCGCGGCTGCGCGATAGCGGCCAATAATGTCGTTCGCGATCAACGGCTCGGCCCAGCGGTTGGGCTGCTTGGTGAAGACCTGGCACACGACGGCGCCGATGTCCGCGGCCCGGCCGGGCGCGTTGTGGATGCCGCCGGCGACGGAGACGTGGGCGCCGAGTTCGTCGAGGGGTGGCCCAGAGGAGTTGGTGTCGAGTGCCATACTGAGATGGTGCTGCGATCAACGAAATCGGGCAACGGTGCGTTCCCACTCCCAGCCGTGCTTGCGAATTCAGCAATCACACGATATTATTATGTGATTACAACGAAAAACTGTTATAACCTGCTTATGATTCACACATTCTCAGTATCCAACTACGGATCGATACGCGAAGAGGTCGCTCTCGATCTGCGGATTCCGCGCACGGCACCGGATCTGACGTGCTTCCGGCAGAGCGAGGCCAGGCTGGATGTCCGGCTTCCAACCGTCGCGGTGCTGATGGGTCCCAACGGGTCCGGCAAGACGACGTTGCTGAGGGCTTTGGTGGATCTCGCGAGGATAGTGTCGTCTCCCATCGATACCGTCCAACTGCTGCCGTTCCTCTCGGATTGCAGCAAATGGAACTCGACACGGTTCTGCATCGAAGGAGAAGCAGATTTCCTCAAGCCGGGCGAAACTCCAAGGAGGTTTCGGTATGAACTCGAAGTCGGACGTCACCCAGCGGACGATGGGACGGAAGGCCCCCTCTTCGTAAATCAGGAAGCCCTGGTGCACTACCCCAGAGGGCGCCGCCGGAGGCTGCTCGAGCGGCGGATCCCTGGAGCACGCACCTATGTTTCGCGCGATTTCGGTCTAACCGCCAGGGATGGTCGGCTGAGAGCGGTGGAGCCCAACCGATCCGCAATCGCTACTCTCGGGATCCTCAATGTTCCTGTTGCGTCCCGTTTCGCGAACACCATCAGAGCCTGGGTTACCGCGACCAACATCGTCGGAAACGAAACCGCATCCCCCAATACACCGTTTGTTGTACGTTGGCTGGAGACCATCCCGGCCTTCAGGCGATGGGCCCGGGTCCAAATGCAGCGGAGCGACCTGGGAATCGAGGACATCGACGTTGCTCATGGCCTCGGTGGCCCGGACATCCGATTCCATCACCGTGGACTGGACGCCCCGATCAGCCTGGATTTCGAGTCCAGGGGCACGCGACGTCTGCTCCATCTCCTGCCGCTGATCAAGTTCGCCCTCGATGAGTCCGGTCTCGCCGTCCTCGACGAGATTGATGGCGATCTGCATGTGGAATTGGTCGCAGAGATCATCGGCTGGTTCCGGTCTCGGGAGAGCAATCCGGGCAACGCCCAATTGCTCATGACTTCACACCACGTCGGCTTGCTCGACGAACTGGAGAAGGAAGAGATCTTCATCATCGAAAAAGACGACAGCGGTGCCACGAGGGTACACGGCGCCCAGGACGTACGAGGTTTGCGGCGCGATGTCCATCTCTATCCCAAATATCGGGCAGGCGTGCTTGGCGGCATCCCGAGATTCGGGTGAATCTCGATGCCGCGGCGGGGTGGTGTCGAGCGCAGACGCGTCATCCTTATCGTAGTCGAGGGAAAGAGCGATAGGGCGTTTGTACAGTTTCTCAGCCGGGTTTGCGAAGACGAGGGGCTTCACCTCCACCTGGACGTAAACCCGGCAACCGGGGGTGATTCCCGCAAGGTTGTCGACTACGCACGGCGCCGCTTGAAGAGGCATCCCGACCCCCGGTCCATTAGTCGGCGGTATGTACTCCTGGACTCGGATCGGCTCGAGCAGGATGAGAGAGCGGGTCAGTCAGCCGGGCAAGCGCAGGTTTGTAGCGGCAAGCCGTCGATCCGATCGTGGGGTAGCGCTCCAAGTTAGATTGGGAACACGTTTCCGCTGCCCTTGAGGAGCATGGCTTGCGGGAGCCCACAGTTGCGTCAGGAGCGCCATGGCCACCCTACATCACAATGTCGTTGATCCGCAGCGGAAGGGCGTTGACCCGGTCTGCGGATGGTGCAAGTGGTGGAAGCCCTTCGAGGACGAGGGGGAACGGGGCACGTGCCGCCATCCGCGCGATCCTCAGGAAATGCCCACCATGTATTTCAACGGCTGCGATCTCTGGCTTCCCGTCTGGGACGCGGGAGCCCGCATCGAACGCCTCCACATCCGCGGCTTCAGGTCCCTCGCGGACGTGGAGCTCCGCCCGCGGGAGGGCACGAGTGTGCTGATTGGGGCCAACGGCTCCGGGAAATCGAACTTCGTTCAGTTCTTCAACATGCTGAGCTGGATGCTCAAGGCGCGGCGACTTGGGGAGTTCGTCAGCACCCAGGGCGGGGCGGACGACCAGCTGCACGGCGGGAGCGAGACTACGCCGCGGTTGGAAGCGGAGATCGCGATGCGGACAACCACCGGCCTGAACGAGTACAGGTTCACTCTCGCTTACGCCCATCCGGATCGGCTGGTTTTCACAGATGAGGCGTTTCGGTACTCTCGCGACGATCGTGCCGACGACGCGTACTGGACCCACCTCAAGAGCGGGCACTCGGAAGCCCGGATTGTCGAAGCGGGACAGTCGGATGCCAAACCCCCTAACCTGAAAGCGAAGACCGCTCGCACGGTCACGTACCTGTTGCGGAATTGCGCGGCCTATCAATTCCACAATACCGGCGCCAAGTCGAACTTCAAGATGCTGATTCCGGCACATGCCGATCAGTGATTCCATCCCATGCCGATCACCGATTCCAGAGCATGCCGATCAGTGATTCCACCATGCCGATCACCGATTCCAGAGCATGCCGATCACCTTGGAGTGAGCGAGTAGCGGCGC
>JAJDUP010000054.1 GCA_022826565.1 Gemmatimonadota bacterium
TGGGTCGAGGTCTTCCTCTTCAACCGGGGGCTCGCGACCTGGTCCGGCCGGCATGTCAATCAGTCGCTGCTCTTCCCCATGGAGAAAGTGTACGAGGACTTCGTGACCGACAGCTTTCGCCGCTACCAGGCCGAGTTCCAAGTGGGCGCCCAAAGGCCCCGGAAGCACATGGCCTCGACCGGCGGTAAGCGCGTCTTCGCGACGAAGCCGGACATCTCACTCCGAAAGCCACGCAACGCCGTCCGGTTCATCCTCGACGCCAAGTGGAAACACATCGGCAAGGGCGGATCCGACCCGATTCGCGACATTGCCAGCTCCGACCTGTATCAGCTCTACGCCTACGGCAAGCGGTACGAGTGCCGGGCCGTGGCGCTGGTCTACCCGCAAAGCGGAGACTTCACCAGTCCGGTCACCGCTCGGTTCTTCGATGGCCTGAAGATCGTCGGTCTGCCATTCGACGTTGCCTCGCCCGAGAGATCCCGGCGGAGCGTGCGGCTTGCTCTACGGACGCTGGCGGCGAACTGATCCAAGCGAATCACTCTCCCCTCCTCCCCGGCCTCGTTGGCCGTCTGCCTCGAAGACGGTGACGGCAACGGTTGGCCCGTCACTCTCTGGTGACGGCGCGCGGGCTGCCGCTCACCGCTTTTTCCCCCTACCCTTACCCCTCGGAGACCGGCGATCGTCGATCTGGGGCGATTCTACGACCCGTATCTACCCCGAAATGTGCGTGGACCGCCCGAAAACGGCTTCCGAGCACCCTCGTCCATTAGCCAGCGCTTGCAGATAGCGACCAACGGCGGTCGGTCGCTGCATGACGTAGTTGCGTGGAGGACTTCGGGCGCGGCGAGCCGCCAGGTCGGGCCCGCTAATGCGCCCGGACGACCAAGCCTCTGGGGACGTGGGCGAAATGTCGGTTTCAGAGACCCTCGGAGAAGGGCACGCGTGGCCGCGACACTCCCGCCATTCACGTCCGACCTTCCCGCTTTCGCGGTACGGTCCAGCAGGGTCCATTACAACGGCAGGAAACGCAGATCGTGCAGCCCTGTAAGACTTTACGTGATTTCCTGCCGGGATTCAGACCCTTCCCAATCCGCCGAGGCGGCTCGTGGAAAAGATGAGGCCGCGCGGGCCGGACCGCGACTCCGGGCCGAGCCGTTGAGGGTCGTCGGCAGTGGAATCAGCAAGGGACTCGATCCTTAGGGGACCTTCCACACGGGCGACCGGCCCAGCTCAGATTGTCTCCCCGCCGCCCCAGAGTTTATCGTTCAGTGCAGGACCCTTCACTCAACCATTCCCAGAGCCTGGGAGGGAAACAGACGTTGCGTTCACTTGAGTTGTTCACGGGAGCAGGCGGACTTGCGCTCGGAACGCACGCTGTGGGCTTCAAGCACGTAGCGCTCCTTGACTGGAACCGTGACGCGTGCGCGACCCTGCGGGAGAACATCCGCCATGACACCGTCGCCGGGGTCTCGGAGTGGAAGGTCATCGAGGGTGACGCGCGCCAATGCGACTACGGGTCGCTCGGCTCGGTCCAGCTCGTGGCGGGTGGTCCCCCGTGCCAGCCCTTTAGCATAGGCGGTAAGCACCGAGGGATGGACGACGGGCGGGACATGATCCCCGAGTTCATCCGCGCCATTCGCGAGGCTCAGCCTGCCGCTTTCCTATTCGAGAACGTCAAAGGGCTGACCCGCAAGGCCTTCAGGAACTACTTGGCCTACATTGAGTTGCGGCTCCAGCATCCCGAGATTCCCCGGCGCTCGTGCGACACTTGGGAGGATCACCTGGGCCGACTAGAGGACGTTCACACTCGCGGAAGTCGCGAAGGGCTTCATTACCAGATCGTCCGCCGCCTTCTCAACGCGGCCGACTACGGGGTGCCGCAGACGCGCGAACGCGTCTTCATCGTTGGGTTCCGGCATGACCTCGACACCGAGTGGCACTTCCCGGAGCCGACGCACTCCCGCGAAAGACTCCAGTACGATCAATGGGTTACGGGCGAGTACTGGGAGGAGCGCGATCTAGAGAAACCCCAACGTCCGGCCAGGCTGAAGGGTGCCATCAACAGGCTGCCCACGCTGTTCCCGCCGGATGCGGAGCCGTGGAGGACACTTCGCGACTCCATAGCGGACCTACCGAAACCCAGCCCACCCGACGAAAAACCGGACGCCTTGTTCCACAGGTTTCAGCCGGGAGCCCGCGCCTATCCCGGACACACGGGAAGCCCGCTCGACCTGCCGGCGAAGACGCTAAAGGCCGGTGTCCACGGGGTTCCCGGTGGAGAGAACATGATCGCGTTCTCCGACGGGACCGTGCGCTACCTGACCGTGCGGGAGGCGGCGAGAGTCCAGACTTTTCCAGACGCTTGGCGTTTCACCGGAAGCTGGACGGAGACGATGAGACAGCTTGGCAACGCCGTGCCCATGAGACTCGCCGTCACGTTGGCGGAAAGCATCGCCGCGAGCTTGGCCCCCGGTCATGCCTGAGACCCAGCCGTACGACCCGCTCGACTACCGGAACCTGACCGTCAGCTTGGTCAGGGAGCTTATGGGCCGGAGCGCCGTTAGGCTGCCGCTGTCAACGCGGTTCAGAGGCCCCGGAGTATACGCGCTTTTCTACGATGGCGATTTCGGACCCTACGCCACGCTTCGCTCCCCGGACGCGACCCGTCCGATCTACGTGGGCAAGGCCGTGCCCCCCGGCGCGAGGAAGGGGGGAACGGCATCGGATGAGTCGGCACCCGCTCTACAGAGCCGGATCCGACAGCATACGGGCTCGCTCGAAGCCGCCGCCAATCTTCGCGTGGACGACTTCACATGCCGCTACCTCGTGGTTGTCCCACTGTGGATCACCATGGCGGAGCGGTTCCTGATCGAGTACTACCGGCCCTGCTGGAACGTCAGCATCGAGGGGTTCGGGCTCCACGACCCGGGAAAGGGGAGGCTACAGGGATTGCGGCCTTGGTGGGATACCCTTCATCCCGGCAGGCCCTGGGCCACCCGGCTTCTGGCCGCGTAGCGAGGCGGAGGCCAGAGCACGTCTTCGTACCTTCACCGATGAGTACGGGACTACCCCAGAAACTCCGTGATCTCTTTGGCCAAGCGATCGACATCCTTGGTCTCGCATTCCCAGATCACGAGAACGTCCCAGCCCATTTCCCGGAGTGCGGTTTGGTTGACTCGATCACGGCGGGCGTTCCCGTCCAGCTTGGCCCGCCAGAATTCTTGACGCTCGGGCGACTTCGGGATCCGATTCCGCGAACAGCCCTCGTGCCGATGCCAGAAGCAACCGTGAACGAAGATCACCTTACGTCGCGGGCGGAATACGAGGTCGGGACGGCCGGGGAGGTCGCTCGCGTGAAGACGGTAGCGATACCCCAAGCCGTGTATGAGCCGCCGAACCCGCATCTCCGGTTTCGTGTCCTTGGACCGGATTCGGCTCATTCGTTCGCTTCGTTCACGAACCGTGAGCGGGTCTAGGCTGCTGTGTTCCGGGTTGACGCCCCGGCGAGATTCGTCGCCACCGGTACGGTTAAGGATGCTGGACTCTGGCATATGCCTCCATACCGCCAAGATCGAGACGTCCGTCCGACGGCCTCGAACACCAACATTAGGGGATGTCCCAGCAGGCCGCTATCGACGGGGATGTAGCCAAGGCCAAGTCGCTCGTCTTGCTCCTCCAGATGACGCTACCACCCCAGCCTTAGCCATCCAGCTTCGCCAACGCCTTCTGGCACCGTCCGTCTTCCTGTGAGAGAGCTTCTGGTACATCGGAACCCTCCGCTAAGGCTGCGAGGACCCTGCCGTGGAGCATCGTGAACAGAGGTGGAACAGCTTCGCCGATCATCTGACGGACACGGGTAGGCCCCCATTTGTCCATCGAGTCTCCCCACTGGAAACTACTGGGAATGGTCTGAAGCCAACCGCATTCCGCCGGGCTGAGAACCCGATTCTCCCACGGATGCAGGGTTCGATCGCTCCCTATGTGTCCGCTCGCGGTCGTTATGGTTGCAGCCGGCCGGGTGGGATCCATCCGGCGGTAGCTGGAGCTTCGGAACCCCTTGACCAACCGCCACGACCCATCCTCGTTTCGCACGGTCGGTCTAAGCAGTCGGCTCTGGCACTTCGGACAAACGGCCTCGGTGGAGGCGATGCCCTTCGCGTCGCATAGCCCACAGCGATCCGTTTCCCATGCGCTCGCGCCGCTTCCGGGTGGGATCGCGGCCACCATTTCGTATCTCCGGTCAAGCCAGACGGGAACTCGGTGCATAGGATGGCCGTTCGAGGCTGCTCCCTCAGCGGATCCCGCATCGAGCGCGGGCAGGCCCGATTCCCTCAGGGCGTCATCAATCGTCACGAAGTCCGGGGAATCCGGGCCTCCGTGGGTAGGCGACGGAAACGGCGCACGTCCGGTCCTCTTGAGCACACGAATGGCGTCGGTGTCCTTTCTCACCAGGGTCAGAAACGCTCGCGAACGATGCTGCGGAATCCCGAATTCGCATAGATCGACGACGGCTGCGTAGACGCGGTAGTCGGACTCCAGTCGATTGCAGAGGATCTTGGCGGCAGACAGGGGAGTCGTGCTGTCGGGATCCCAAACCCTGCGCCGAAGAAACGCCGGCACGTTCTCGACCACAACGAATGTTGGCCGTAGCTCCTTGGCGACTTCGGCGATCGGCAACACGAGCAGATTGCGACCGTCCCGAGAGCCAGCGTCCGGATCGTTCTCTTTCCCCCGGTCCCCTCTGGCCGAACTCAGGCCTTGGCACGGCGGACAGCCGGACAACAGCACTGGGGCCTCCGAACCGTGGGCCTCTCGAAAGGAATCGACCACGACGGGCCACGTTTTCCGAAGATCCCCAGGGACCGCTACAGCGTCTGGATGATTCAGCCTAGCGACCTCCAAGCGTTTCTCAACCAACTCCGACACCACGCGAAACCGGAACCCAGCAGACGCGAACCCTACATCGCCGGCACCGCAGTTCGAGAAGAGGCTGACGGCTCTCACGACGAGTCCGAATCGGTGGCTAGGCGTCTCTCCTCTTCGCGGACTTGATCCTCGGCGTCCAGGAAAGTCTCATTGGCCTTCACGGCGCGGGCGAGGAAGTCTTTCCACGAGATTCGTTCGATTCGGTTCTCGGCATCTCGCCAGTATCTGTACGCCGTATTCTTGTCTCGATCGGTGATCCGCACGTCATCGCAAACCAAGTCAACGACCCACTCGTCGCGGAAGTCCGACGCAAGCTCGCGGTTTTCGGCGAAGAAATCACGGAACGCCTCGAGATAGTTGTGGAGTCGGTCCCAGTCGGCGTTGGCGAAACGTCGTCCCACCGCCTTGATTTCGACTATGCGAAGCCCGCGGCTGAGGTTCACGAGCGTAAAATCCGGTCGCTTGCCGCCGTGATTGATAGAGAAGACCACCTCTTCGCCGTGTCGCTCCTTGTAGTACGCCGCGAACTGCTTCGCGAACAGCTTCAGGCTTTGATTCGCCGTGATCGGCGTCCATCTCGGGTCGATCAGCCACGGAGCATCGGCGACGATTCGCTGGAGTACATCCTCAACCCCACCTTCTTCGACTACCTTCTCAAGCTTACGGATCGCCCTGACGCGTTCGTACGCGATTTGAGCGTACGAAGCCATCTCCGCAATCCGGGTCTTCGAGAAAAGATCCAGAAGGGAGTCAATCCCGCCCTCCTCGCCGAACATCTCCTGGTTGAAGGCTTCGAAGGCGTCCATCAGAGCCTTATGTGGCGCGACGGAGAGGACGACCTGAGTCAATCCATCCACATACTCTTGGTCCCCGAGCTCGTCTTCGGCGGCGAAGCGACCGATTTGCTTTCCGAATTCCAAGGCTGTGGAAACGATGTCGTGGTCGGCGAAGCGCTTCTTGGCCTCAGCTTCCAGCCCGGACACTTCCAGAAAGAGCTGTTCAACCCTCTTTCGCCGAGGCTTCCGGGATGCAGCGGCGATCCGCCTGATCCATTCGGCGCCCCACTCTCGAAACGCTCGCCCGTAATCGGACTCCCACAGAATGTCCTGTCGATCCGTGGTAACAAGGTCTTCCCCTTCGTCCTCGTCGAGCCATTCGGCGTGGATTTCTCCTACGAGGTAGGAGCGCACCGTGAACTCGCCGGTGAACCCCGCTGACTGTCCGAACGCCCGAGTTGTGGCCACGATCTTCCCGCGAGCGTAGATGCGGACCCCAGCCATCTCCTCGTTCTTGTACGCTCCCTTGGCGAGTCCCATCCACCCCGACACCGGCAGGTCACGCTGTTCATCTGGAAGCGGCACCGGTTCCGCGGATACATCGACCTTCGTGCCGTCCATCAGGGGGATCGAAAGGGATCCGATCTCGAAAGGAGGGTTCTCCCCGGGATTCCGCGTGTCCTCGACGCTGACCTTGAAGTCGTTTTGGCGCAGTCCGAATCGTCGCGCCATCTGCCGATGGAAGATCTCCTGATTCGGAACCCTCTTCGGCAGGAAGTCGATCAGCCGAACCGTAGTCCCCCGCTTCGATCGATAGGTCCCATCTTGGTCACCTACTTCCATCGCGACCGGCCTGTCATCGTCCGCGAGGATCTTGTCGTAGGGCATGATGAAGTGGGAAACCGCGTAGCCATCCTCCGTCTCGTCGCCTCCGGCGGAGAGGATCTCGATGCGCTTGCAGATACCAAAGGGTGCGAGCTTGCCAATGCCCTTCCGTCCCATCACCGAGCGCCGCTTCCGCCTGGACCGCTTGCCTTGATCTGGGTCGGCCCTCCGATCCTTTCCGACCTTCAGAAAATGGCGGTTGGCCTCTCGCTCGGTGATACCGTGCCCGTCATCCGCGACCTCGATGGTGTAGCCGTAGCCCTCCACCTCCCCCGTTTCCCGGTTCTTGCGCGCCAGAAGGGTCGCGAGCGGGACCCGAACCACGACGTTCTCCGCGTCCGCGTCGTACGCGTTGGCGACGAGCTCGGCGACAACCGCGCTCACCCGATCGTACAGGCGGACCCCCAGCTTATCCACCGTCATTCGGGAAATCCGCATGACGTAACGATCGGAGGTCGGGCTGTCAGTCATTCGTGGATCCTGTCGGAGTGGGGCAAGCAACTGCGGCCCCCGTGAACCAAGGGCCGCCGAACGGGAATCTAGCGCACCCTGTTCCTCTGGACATCCAATCCGTCGCGGTTGGCGTTTCCTCCATGACCCGGAATGGCCTCATCTCTGGGCGCTCCCGCCTCGGGCCAAGTACTCGCTCCACCTCTCCATCACCTCCCGGCGACTCTCCAGCAGGTCCGAACGCGCATAGGCAGCCTCGACCTTGTTCTTCACGACGTGGGCCAGAGCCGCCTCGGCGACCTCCCGCCGAACGCCCGTCTCCGAGCACCAATCCCGGAACGACGACCTCATTCCGTGGGGAACGCACTGGATGCCGAAGCGGCGCAGCAAGAGCGACATCGTCGATTCCCCAAGCGGCCGCAGCCGCCGACCGGGGAAGACCAAACCTTCACCGTCCCCGAGTGCCTTAGCTTGGTCTAACACCGTGAGGGCACCCGAGGACAACGGCACCCGGTGCTCGCGCCCCGACTTGGTCCGGTCCTCCGGAATCGTCCAGATCGCTGCCTCCAGGTCGAACTCCGGCCACCTCGCCATACGCACCTCGCCGCTCCGGCACGCCGTCAGGACCAGCATCTCCAACGCGAGCTTGGTGCTGGGGAGCGCGTCGGACGCGCGCACCCGTTCCAACGCCGCCGCCACGTCGCCGTGTGGCAACGCCCGTTGGTGACGGACGCGGACGCCGTTCTTCGGCAACGCCGCGCTGATCGCGTCGCCGGCCGGGTTGTCCTCGCGGTATCCCTGCGCCACCGCCCACTTCATCACGGCCCCGATCCGTTGCCGCACAACCCGCGCCGTCACGCGCTTCCGGTTCCAGAAGTCGCTGGCGAGCAGCACGCCCATCACGTCGGCGGTCGTGATCTCGTGGACCCGCTTGTGGCCGATCTGCGGCACAGCGTGGCGTTGCAGTGTTCCTCGCCACTGGGCTTCGTACTTGCCCCCCGACCGCCACGATGGCCGGTGAATCGCGATCACCGTCTCCACGGCCTCGGCGAATGTGGGGATGCCACCCGAGCGCGGATCGCGGCCCTGAGCGACCGTCCGCCGGTTCGTCAATGCCTTCTCCCGGGCCTCCGCCAGCGTCACAACCGGATAGGCACCGAGACCGACGTTGACGGGGTGCCCATGAATCCGCAGTCTTTGGCTCCACGTCTTGGATAGGCGTCCGGTCGTGGTCGGCTTCACGAGCAGGGACAGCCCGAAGCCGCCTCGACCGTCGCCGTAGCGACCGGGCCGTTTCACGGTCTTCACGAAGGCGGCGCTGAGCTTCTTGGGACGCTTCACGAATTACCCTTCCAGTTATCACAAAATGACCGATACTAAACGATACAGCATGCAGCCTGCCGGGACAAGGGATCGGTGCGAGATGTCTTCACCGGAGTCCGCATTGATTCCGATAAGATACGCTATAACAATATTTTATCTACATCGCACCGGACCCCACTGGATCCCTTCGGACCTCGTGAGCTGAGCACGCCCGAATCCTATGTACACCACATGCATGTTCTGCCGCAAGCCCCTGGGAGCCAACGCGGTCGTCGAGTCGTTCCCCATCGGGCGCCGACTTGCCTTCGACGCCGCCCGGGGGCGCCTGTGGGTGGTCTGCACGAAGTGCGAGCGATGGAACCTGACGCCGCTGGAGGAGCGCTGGGAGGCGGTTGAGGATTGCGAGCGCATCTTTCGCGGCACGCGGATTCGCGTTTCGACCGACAACATCGGCCTCGCGCGGCACCCCGAGGGGCTGACGCTGGTTCGGATCGGCGAGCCGATGCGCCCGGAGTTTGCCGCGTGGCGTTATGGGGACCAGTTCGGGCGGAGGAGGAAACGGCAGATCCTGTATGGCGCGGCCGGCGCGGTGGTGGTCGGTGGCGTGCTGATCGGGGGAATGGCTACGGGTGCCATCAGTGCGTTCATGGCGTCCCAAATCCCCAACTGGGTGAACATATGGAGGAATGCTCGCACCCTGGTGAAACTGCATCCCGACGACGGCAAGGTGATCAAGCTGAAGCAGCCTGACTTGCAGGGAACCCGGTTGCGCTCCGCTGGCGACGAGCTCGGCTTCAGAATCCAGATCAGGAAGGGGAAGAAGACGACCTGGCATGAAGGCGAGGAAGCGAGGCGGTTCGCCAGCACGATCCTGCCCAGGATCAACGTTGCGGGCGGCAAGAAGGACACGGTGCAGCGCGCAGTCCAGAAGATCGAGCACGTGGGGCACCCCGACCGCTTCCTCATCGACGTCGCCGGGCGAAACGCCTACGAGGACAAGAAGGGCGTGCCCGGCTACATCGACAAGATGCCCAAGACCACCAGGCTCGCCCTGGAGATGGCGCTCCACGAGGAACAGGAGCGGCGGGCGCTCGAGGGGGAGCTCTGGCTGCTGGAGCGCGCGTGGGTCGAAGCGGAGGAGATCGCCGAGATCTCGGACAGTCTCCTGTTGCCGGAGAACGCGGACGAGTTCCTTAGCCGACATCGGGGGGAGGAGCCCGCGCCGGTCAATCGCGGTTCGGGCTCCGCGCGCTGAACCCGCCGTCCAAGGCAACTCCTGGCTGGCGAGTCCAGTCGGGAGTCGACCCGCCTACCCCACCGGCTGCCCCCGCGATACCTGAGCGCGGAGTGTTTTCCCTACCAGCGATATCCCATCTTCACATAGTAGAACCCGCCGCTCGCTCCGAAGGGCGTCGCCGGGCTGTACAGGTTGCCCGCAACGGCAGCGGCGTTCGGGTTCTCCTCCGGGTACTGGTTCAGCGCGTTCTGCCCGCCGATCGTGAGCGTGGTCGACTCGTTCACCACGTACCTCGCCTCCAGGTCGACCAGGTACTCACCAGGGTAGTCGCGGTCGTCGCGGGAGTCGAACCACCCTGCGTAGTAGCTCAGCCGCGCCAGCGCCGAAACGCCGCCCCAGGCGCGTCGGCCCGATGCCGTCCAGCGCGTCCCGGGCAGAGCATCCTCGAGCTGGCGTATGCGGACCTCGCTGAGAACTTCGGGGTCGTGACGGGTCACCGCCGTGCTCGTGTGGTTGAAGGCCAGGCTGAACTCGGTGTCGGTCATCGCTTCGGGCGCGAACGACGCCACCACGTCGACGCCCTGGGTGCGCGTGTCGAAGTTGTTGGTAAAGAAGCGGAAGTTGGCCAGGTTCCTTGCGCTCGTGATCCCCTCCGAGATCAGCCGCTCGGCCTCCGCCGCGTCGAGCGCGAAGACCTTGCTTAGCGCCAGCCGGTCCGACAGCGCGATCCGGAAGTAGTCCGCCGAGGCCGTGAACACACCGGCGTCGACGACGAACCCCAGGCTGGTGTTCAGTGATTTCTCGGCGTCGAGAGGCTTGCCCCCCTTGATCTCGGCGACCCTGGAGGTCGAGGGAATGGTCCCGTTGTTGACCAGCTCCCGCAGCGTGCGGTCGAACTGCGTGGAGACGTTGAAGGCGTTCTGCTGGCCGGGCGTCGGTGCGCGGAAGCCGGTGCTCGCGCTGCTGCGGACCGCGAAGGCGTCCGACAGGCCGTAGCGGGCGGCCACCTTCCAGTTCACCGTTGTGCCGAAGTCCTCGAAGCGCTCGCCGCGCAGCGCGGTACCGACCGTCCAGCGATCGTCACGGGCGCGGACCTCCAGGTCCCCATAGGCCGCGAAGTTGGTCCGGTGCCAGTCTCCCGCGGCGATGTCGCTGAAGCCCGGGAAGCCGTTCGAACCGGCGCTGAAGCCCTGCGCCGCAAAGGGACCGATTCGCCACGAGTCCGTCTCTCCGATCCCGATCTCGAAGTGCTCGTCGCGGAACTCGGCGCCGCCGGCGACGTTGACCATGTCGGTGACGGTGTAGTTGAGGTCGACGTTCAGGTTCACCTCGGATTGCTGGTAGATCCCCGGGTCGAAACGCGACGGCGACGCGGGTCCCAGGGACGCGTTGACCGTGTTCTCGATGAAGAAGTCGATCGCGTTGCGGCCGAAGCTGGCGCTGACGTCCCAGAGCAGACCGTCAGGGGTGTGGCCCCGGACGCCCGCCACGACGGACGCGTCCATCACATCCCCCCCAAATTGGGGGGTAAACCCCCCTGGGAAGGGCTCCTGGAAGGTGAAGCAGTTGGGGTCTGCCCGCACGCGGGCCAGCGCGTCCGGATCGGGCAGCCAGTTGGTGATCGTGACTACCGGGCAGCCGGCGGAGCCGTCCAGCACCCCGTCCTGGGCGTCGAGGACGTCTCCGACGAGCAGGGTCTTGCCGCCGTCGAGGCTGAACACGCCCGCGCGGGTGTTGGGGTTCCGGAAGAAAAACCCGCCCGTCACGGTCTCGCTCGCGTAGTTGGCGTGCCCGTAGAGCTGCAGGCCATCGCCCAGGAAGCGCCCGAAGTTGCCCCACAGCTTGAGGTCATTGTCGATGGTGGGCGCGCCGTGGATCTGGGCGGGGTCCTTCACGTGCGTGTTTCCCGCGGCGATCAGCGCGGCCGCGTCGTCCCGCTGCACGCTGCGGCTGGTCGGATTCGAGGCCCCGAATTCGGCGCTCAGGTTGGCGAATCCACCCTCGCCGAGCGGCAGTCCGATGTTGCCGGCAACGCCGTATGACTCGCCGTCACCCTCCCAGAAGGTCCCCGTGCGGACCTCCACGCTGCCGCCCGACGGTGCGTCCTTGAGCGTGAAGTTCATGACCCCGGCGATGGCGTCGGAGCCGTACTGCGCCGACGCGCCATCCCGAAGTACCTCGCCCTGGCGCACCGCGATCGCGGGAATCGAGGAAATGTCGGGGCCCTGGGCGCCGTCGGCGAAACCACCCCCGATCCAGGTGATCACCGCCGCGCGGTGGCGCCGCTTGCCGTTGACGAGCACGAGGGTGTGATCGGGGGCCAGTCCGCGCAGACTCGCGGGCCGTATGATCCGGGCCGCGTCTCCCGTGGCCTGGGGGTTGACGTTAAAGGACGGGATGACCGTGCGGAGCAGGTCGTTCAGGTCCGTGTCGCCCTGTTCGATGAAATCCTGAGAGGCGATCGCGTCGATCGGCACAGCCGATTGCGTGACCGTGCGCGGCCGGGCGCGGCTGCCGATGGCTACAAGGCCTTCGAGGGCGACGGCGGTCTCGTGCAGTTCCAGGTCGAGGTGGAGGGTCTGGCCAGCGGCCAGGGTGACTTCCCGCGCCTCCGCCGCGAAACCGATCAGCGTGATCTCGACGGCGTGGGTGCCGGGCGGAACGTCGCCGACTTCGTAGTGTCCGCCCGGATCAGTGATCCCGCCGAGGCCGAGCGCGGGCAGACTGACCTGAGCCCCCGCGAGCGGTTCGCCCGATGCTGCGTGGCGGATCGTGCCTTCGAGGGTTGCCTGTGCCGACGCCGGCCCCGGGTTCCACCAGAGGAACACGAGGGCTGCAAGAGTGTATTCGATACATCGGGCTCTCCGAACCCTGCCAGGTGTGTTCGGGCCCATTCCGTGCAATCGACCGGCCATTCAATGTCTCCGCGGTCATAGTCGGGTACTGCGCATATTCGGCGTATCATCACCGCAATCCGCTACCGTCGCAACAGCAGGGAAGAGAGATGTCGCACCAGATGATCCGAGTCCCGTCCGGTTGCCGAGTGGCCCCGTGGTCCCGGTCTCCCCTCGTTCCAAAGGCCTGCCGGTCGGCCTCCTCTATACGGGGCCGGGCAGACATGGGAGTCTCCCTTGGGCTCCTCCTGGCGTCGCTGGCCGCTGGCGGCTGCCTGGGTGACCCGGGCTCGGACCCCTTCGGCAGCGAACCCTGGATCGTGACCGGCCCGGAGCCGAGGATCGGGTCGCTGGACGATCCCGAGTACATCTTCGGCCAGGTCGGTAATGTCTTGCCTGGTCCGGACGGCTTCATCTACTCCGTTCACCTTGGTGAGGGCGCTGTGCGCCGCTGGAGCGCCGACGGAACACCTGCGGGCTCGGTGGGCCGCCGGGGTGAGGGGCCGGGCGAATTCCTCCAGCCCGGACGGATCGGATTCTTCGGTGATTCCCTGTGGATCATGGATTCACGGAGCTATCGAGTCGGCTACTTCGATCCAAGTGGCACGTGGTTGGGAACGGCGTCGCCCAGGGTCGGCATCGAGGGTCCCGGCGGAGCTTCGCTTCGCCCGTCGGCTCCGCTGCGCGACGGGACCTTCACGGCCCAGGCAAGTACTCCCTTGCACCTGGTCGCCACCGGCCAGTTGACCGAGGGTCCATTCGTTCGAATCGACACGGCCGGCAACGTTCTGGCGTCCATCTGGAACCGGCGCCACGAACCACGCGACATACTGGCGCTCATGGGTAGCGACGGCTTCAGCGGCACGTTCTCGGGCCAGCCCTTCGTCGACAGTCCGTTGTCGATCACACGGGAACGTGGCGTTTTCGTGGTCGACCGCAGGGCCTGGACCGGTGCTGGCCAGGCCGCGGTGAAGGTCACCCTGATTGGATTCGAGGGAGACACCCTGTTCACCAGCGACATTCCCTATACGCCGTCGCCGCTGCCCTCGGACCGCGTGGATTCGGCCGTCCGGGCCATCGCCGAGCGTATGAGCCGCTTCTCCGAGGGCAGAATCCGCGAGGCCGTCTACCACCCTTCCCACGTACCACCGATCGGCGGGGTTTCCGCAGGCAGCGACGGCACGATCTGGTTGCGACGCTTCGATCCCGTGGAAACCGAGACCGGAGACCGGATGGTCGAGTGGTGGATCCTCGATGCGGGCGGCGAACCGCTGGCGCGGGCGCTCACGCCGCTGAATCTTCGGGTGAGGGCCATTGACTCCGACGCCATGTGGGGCGTCGAGAGCGACGAATTGGGGGTGCAGTACATTGTCCGCTATCGGCTCGTGAAGGGCGGGTAGCCGTCGTCACAGCGGCCCGCTTGCAATAGCTGTTCCGCGTCGTCATCCTGACTCGTCGAGTCTGGAGGCCCGCGCCGCCAGGCCAGCGAATCCTGTCGGAAAGGCTATAAAGCGATGACACGGCGAACCTCCATCGGGCTGGCCGCTCTGGCCGCCCTTTCGACCACCCTGACTACCGCCTGCGTCCCGTCATCGGGCACGCTCGGCGGCCCCGCCAACCCCGAAGTCGACGCCATCTTCGCCGACCTCGAGGGCGACCGCCCCGGCGCTGCCGTGGCCGTCACACTCGGCGGAGAGGTCGTCCACCGCGCCGGCTACGGCACCGCGCACCTCGACCACGGCATCCCCATCACGCCGGAGACGGTCTTCGACATCGCGTCGATCTCCAAGCAGTTCGGCGCCATGGCCGCCCTCCTCCTCGAAGCCGAAGGCGGGCTCGACCTCGACGCGGACGTGCGCACCTTCGTGCCCGAGGCCCCCGATTTCGGCGAGGTCATCACCGCCCGCCACCTCATCCACCACACGAGCGGAATCCGCGACTGGCCGCACGCGATGATGCTGGCCGGCATCACCTACACCGACGTCATCTCCTTCGAGAAGATCCTGCGGATGCTCTACCGGCAGCAGGCGATCAACTTCACGCCCGGCTCGGAGTACGCGTACTCCAACACCGGCTACAACCTCCTGGCGCGCGTCGTCGAGGTGCAGTCCGGCATGAGCTTCCGCGAGTACACGGATTCGCGGATCTTCGAGCCGCTGGGGATGACGCGGACGCATTTTTCGGATGACTACCTCGAGGTCGTCCCGGGCCGGGCCGAATCGTACAGTCCGATCGCCGACGGCGGCGGCTTCCAGCGCCAGCCCAATCAGCTCACCGCGCTGGCCTCCTCGTCGCTCCACACCAACATCGACGACTTCATCCGCTGGATGCGCAACTACGAGACGGGCCAGGTCGGCGGCGACGCGATGCTCGCGACGATGGTCCAGCCCGGCGTCCTCAACGACGGCGAAGTCCTGGGCTACGCCCATGGGCTCAGCGTCGCGGACTACCGCGGCCTCCCGACCTTCGGACACGGCGGCTCGTGGGCCGGCTACCGCACCAACTTCGTGCGCTTCCCGGATCAGGATCTGTCGGTCGTCGTCTTCTGCAACGTGTCGGACTGCGACCCCGCGGGAAGGGCCCGCCAAGTGGCGGAGGTCTTCATCGGCGACCGGATGGCGGAGGCGCCCGAACCCCCGGCGCCTGAAGAAGAGCCCGAGCACCCGCCGCTCACGGAAGCGCAGGCGCGCCAGTACACCGGGTCCTACCGCAGCCCGGAGCTGGACTCCACCTACGACATCGTGATCGATCACGAGGGGCGGCTGGTCGCCGAGCACTGGCGCAACGACCCGCAGATCCTCACTCCGACGGGCGATGACACCTTCGTCGGCAATCCGCGGATCTTCCCCGAGCTCCGCTTCGTGCGGGACGGGTCGGGAGGGATTACCGCTTTCACCGTCACCGGCGTGCGCGTGCGCGATCTGATCTTCGAGCGACAGGGTTGACGCGCCCGTGATCTTCCGCCGTACGGAGGTGCTGGTCGTCGGACTTTTCTTCGTACTCCTGATCGTCGGCGGCACGGTCGGATACAGGGTAATCGAGGGCTGGACCTGGGACGACGCCCTGTACATGACGGTGATCACCATCACGGCGGTGGGCTTCCACGAGGTTCACGCCCTGAGCAACACCGGCCGCTGGTTCACGAGCTTCCTGCTGATCGGCGGCATCACCGGGCTCGGCATGTGGTTCGCCCTGGTGACCGCATCGATGGTGCGGATGGACCTCGGCAACAACTATGTGAGACGCAAGACCATGAAGAGGCTGAAGAAGATCAGGGACCACATCATCGTGTGCGGTGGTGGGAGGATGGGACTCCAGGTCGTCCACGAACTCGAGCAGGCCGGGCAGGAGTTCGTCGTTGTCGAGCGCGATGAGGAGGCGAGGCAGGCGCTGCGACGGGTATCGCCGGAGGTGCTCATCGTCTCCGACGACGCGACCCGGGACCGGGTGCTGCGGGAGGCCGGGGTAGAGCGGGCGAAGGGACTCGTCACCTGCCTTTCGGCGGACACCGACAACCTCTACGTATGCCTCTCGGCGCGGCACCTGAACCCCGATCTCGTCGTCGTGACCCGAGCCGAGGGCAAACCGGCGACCGCGAAGATGTACCGGGCCGGCGCCAGCCACGTGGTCAGCCCGAACGTGACCGGTGCGGTGTGGGTGGCTTCGGTGCTGGTGCGGCCGTCCGTCGCGTCGATTCTCGACGTCACGGCGCCCGGCCGGCACCTGGCACGCCGCGTCGACTATGCCACGATCGGCCCGGAATCGGCGCTCGTCGGCAAGACCCTCCGCGCGGCGGGGATTCAGGCCGAGACGGGCCTGCTCGTGATCGCGATCCGAAAGCAGGACAGCACGCACGACGAAGTCCGCTTCAACCCCGACGCGAGCACCGAACTGGGGGCAGGGGACGAGGTCATCGTCCTCGGCGACGACGAACAGATCCGCCAGCTCCACGGCTATGTCACCTGAGACCGGAACCATGATGCGACACACACTGCCCGCTTTCGCCGGCCTGACCATCGCCCTCGCCGCCCTCGCCCTCCTACCCGCACCCCTCCACGCACAGCGCGACGGCATGAAGGACATGGCGACCTTCCCCCGCCCGATCGAAGCCGTCGACAACGTGTGGATCGAGGAGCTCACGATGTTGGAGGTCCGCGACCTTCTCGCCGCCGGCACGAACACCGCCCTCATCCTGACGGGCGGGATCGAGGAGAACGGCCCCTACCTCACGACGGGCAAGCACAACCACGTGCTGCGCGTCATGGGCGAATCGATCGCGCGGCGGCTCGGCGGCACGCTCGTCGCGCCCATTGTCACCATCGAGCCCGGCGACCCCGAGCGCGCCTCCACCCCGGGCGGTATCCGCCTCTCGCAAGAGACCTTCATGGCCGTGCTGCGCGACATGGCAACGAGCCTGAAGGCGCAGGGCTTCACCCGCATCTTCATCATGGGTGACAGCGGCGGGAATCTGCGCGGCATGACGGCGGTCGCGGACGAGCTGTCGGGGGCCTGGGCGGGGGACGACGTCCTCATCGCGCATATCCCCGAGTACTACAACTACGGCGATGTGCTGACCTATCAGCGCGATGTGCTCGGCATCGACGAAGATCCCCGCTTCGAGGGGCTTCACGACGACTACTACATCACCTCGATCATCATGCACGACGACCCCGAATACGTCCGGCTCCAGCAGCGGATCGATGCGGGGAAGGCGTCGATCAACGGGATCAGCATCCTGCCCGTGGAGCAGACGCTGGAGCACGGCCGCAGGCTGATCGAGTTCCGGACCGAGGCGACGTTGGCGGCGATTCAGGCGGTGCTGGCGGCCGCGGGGCGGTGAGTCGCCTGCATCCGTCAGCCTAGTGGAAGTTGCCGAAATCCACCCGCGCCGTCGTGCCCTCGCTCCAGTCGATCTCGTGCGCCAGCGAATCCTCGATGCGCGCCACGGCGACGATGTAGTCGTACATTTCGGAGACCCGCGCGAATGCGGTGGGGATGTTGCCGCACTGGTCGCGATTGACCAGGAAGCTGGCGATCCCGATCTCCATCCATGATTCCTCGTAGGGGACCAGCAGCGGACCCCCGCTGTCGCCGAAACAGAGGCCGCGCCCAAGGCGCTCTTCGCCGGCGCAAATGACCCGATCCGTTATGCCACCGGACAGGAAACCCGCCACCAGGCCGCACCGCTCGTTTGTGATGATGGGCAGGCTGGTACGTTGCAGGATATCGGTATCCATGCCGTCGGTGCCTTCGCCTATCTGCCCCCACCCGATCGCGGTAGACGTGTCGCCGGGCATCGAATACTCGGGCTGGTCCGGCTTCTGCAGGTAAACCCGCGGACGCAGATGCGATCCCTCCAGGCGCAAAAGGGCCAGGTCGTAGTCGATCGTCTGACCGTACTCGGGGTGGCGACGAATCGCCTGGACGTTCACCCGCTCGCCCCCTGAAGTCAGATCGGCGCTGCCGAGCAGAACTTCGATCTCGTTCGCTGTCCTACCCTCGTCCACGCAGTGCGCCGCAGTCAGCACGTAGCGGCTGCTGATCAGCGTGCCCCCGCAGAACTGGAACTGTGTATCGCTCGTGCGCAGGGCAACCTGGAAGGGAAAGTCCTCGATGTCCGCGTCCTCGCCGTTGACGATGGCGGCCACGTCCGGCGGCAGCCCACCCGCCGGCGGCGCCGCGGGTCCCGCAAAGGTGCTGCTCCAGCCGAAGTCGAGGATCTGGGAGACCGTGTAGCTGCGGTCGGCGTCGAGGCCCGCGAACTCGTACGTGCCGGCAGCCACGGTAAAGGTGAGGGGCTCGCCGTTGTCGTACGCGCCGTCAGCGTCGAGGTCGAGAAAGACCTTGAAGCCCTCCAGGGTACGCTCGTCCTCGTCGATAGCCTCGTCCATGTTGCGGTCGAACCACACGGTGCCCCGGATAACGTTCGGGCCGCTTCCGGCGGGGCTCGCCACAGTTACGTCGCCGGTCGCCGACGCCTCGCCGTCCCGGTCGTCCCTGACCGTCAACGCGACCTCGAACAACCCGGCGCCGTCATAGGTGTGCGTCACGCGCACGCCGGTGGCAGTTCCGCCATCGCCGAACTCCCAGCTGTAGGAGACGAGGCTGCCGTCCGGGTCGCTGGACGCGGCCGCGTCGAAGGTGACGTCCAGCGGGGCCTGTCCGCGGTCCACGTCGATGGTGAAGCCGGCGGTCGGCGGTTGGTTGGGTTCCTGGGGAGGTGGTGGCGGCGGGGTCGGCGCGACGGTTGACTCCTCATCGCCGCCGCAGGAGGCGAGTAGCAAACCGCTGAAGAGTAGCGGCCACATGGCGGGGACTGACCTTGACATCGGAAGACACCTGCAGAAGTGGGAATACGACCCGGACAGTATATTCGGCCACTATTGTAGGCAGATGTCGATGGCCACGAAAGGCGCTGACGGATTCGAACCGCCAACCTCCTGGCTGTGTGGCGATCCCGGATGAGGTGATTCAAGGCAACCAGGACTGCACAATGCCCGGCTGCGCCAGTTGGAAAACGACTACCGATAGTACCTAGTGGAGGTTGCCGAAATCCACCCGCGCCGTCGTCCCCTCGCTCCAGTCGACTTCGTAGGCCAGCGAATCCTCGATTCGGGCCACCGCGACAATGTAGTCGTAGAGTTCCGAGACGCGCGCGTAGGCGGCAGGTATGTTCCCGCATTGGTCCCGGTTTACCGCAAAACTGGTGACCCCGATCTCCATCCATGATTCCTCGTAGGGGACCATCAGAGGACCGCCGCTGTCACCGAAACAGGTTCCCCGCCCGAGGCGCTCTCCGCCCGCACAGATCACGCGCGTGGTGATGCTTGAAAAGAAGGCGCCGGCCACCTTGTCGCATTCGTCATTGGTGATGATGGGGACGGTTGTTCGTTGCAGGATGTCGGTATCCAATCCGTCGGTACCCTCCCCGATCTGACCCCATCCAATGGCCGTGGCGGTATCACCGGGGGTCGAAAAATCGGGTTGGTCAGGTCGTTGAAGGTAAACCCTGGGGCGGAGATGCGAGCCCTCCAGGCGCAGGAGTGCCACATCGTTGTCGAGGGTCTGGCCAAACCCGGGGTGGGAGCGAACCGCCTGCACTGTCACCCGTTCACCGCCGAAAGTGAGATCGGCGCTGCCAATGAAAACCTCGATCTGGTTTGCCGCAGCCCCGAACACGCAGTGCGCCGCCGTCAGCACGTAGCGGCTGTTGATCAGCGTGCCTCCGCAGAACTGGAACCGGGTTTCGCTGGTGCGCAACGCGACCTGAAAGGGAAAGTCCTCGATGTCCGCGTCCTCGCCGTTGACGATGGCGGCGACGTCCGGGGGCAGTGCACCCGCCCCGGGCGCCGCGGGCCCGGCAAAGGTGCTGCTCCAGCCGAACTCCAGGATCTGGGAGACCCGGTAGCTGCGGTCGGCGTCGAGGCCCGCGAACTCGTACGTGCCGTCGGCCGCGGTAAAGGTGAGCGGTTCGCCGTTGTCGTACGCGCCGTCGGCGTCGAGGTCGAGAAAGACCTGGAAGCCCTCCAGGGTACGCTCGTCCTCGTCGATGGCCTCGTCCATGTTGCGGTCGAACCACACGGTGCCCTGGATGACGTTCGGGCCGCTTCCGGCCGGGCTCGCCACAGTTACGTCGCCGGTCGCCGACGCCTCGCCGTCCCGGTCGTCCCTGACCGTCAACTCGACCTCGAACAGCCCGGCGCCGACATAGGTGTGCGTCACGCGCGCGCCGGTGGCAGTTCCGCCATCGCCGAACTCCCAGCTGTAGGCGACGAGGCTGCCGTCCGGGTCGCTGGACGGGGCCGCGTCGAAGGTGACATCCAGCGGGGCCTGTCCGCGGTCCACGTCGATGGTGAAGCCGGCGGTCGGCAGCTGGTTGGGTTCCTGGGGAGGTGGTGGCGGCGGGGTCGGCGCGACGGTTGACTCCTCATCGCCGCCGCAGGAGGCGAGCAGAAGTCCGCTCAACAGCAAGAGCAAGCGGGCAGGGACAGAGGTTGACATCGGAAAGCACCTGCTAAAGTCGGAGCGCGATAGTTACAGATTATGGAACCCGGACAAAGCCCGGCAAGTTCCGGTCAAAATGGGCGCTGACGGATTCGAACCGCCGACCTCCTGCTTGTAAGGCAGGCGCTCTGAACCAACTGAGCTAAGCGCCCCGAGGTCAGGTCAGTTGGCGACGCGTCCCGTACGGTCCGCCCAGCGGATCGGGTCCGTACTGGTTGTCGCCGACCGTTCCCCCGACCACGAAGAGAACAATGGCCAGATAGATGTTGTACAGAGGGATCATGAAGAGCAACACGTGCCACCCCGGCCGATCGAGATCGTGAAGCCGCTTGACCGTGATCGCCAGGGCCGCCCAGGCAGCCGCCAGCCCGACCCCGACGAGCGGGATGGTGACCAGCGAGGTGAACATGCCCATGAACACCGTCATGGCCGCCATGGTGGCGACTACCAGGTCGTCCAGTACCACATGCCAGAAGTAGCGGGCCCGGTTCGCCCGTCCGTCGAAGGAAAACAGCTCCAGAAACGCGTCCATTCTGATCCCTGTGTTGTTGAGGAGTGCGTGATCGGTGAACTTCCATCAATGACCCGGCTCCGTGATCCCGTGCCACTAACGCGGCTCTACGCGTTGACGGACTCCCTCCTTCACGCCGCAGCGACGGGAGCCTTCGTGGAGCCGCCTTCGATCAGCGATGGGCTGACGCTGGACGAAGGCTACCACATCGGCGCGCTGATCGCTGAGCGTCGCATTCAGCGTGGTTGGCGCTGGAGGGGATGGAAGGTCGGGTTCACAAACCGGGAGATCTGGTCGGAATGGGGCCTGGACCAGCCTATCGTGGGGCCGGTCTACGCGGAAACCGTTTTCGGCGTGGGCGCCGGCGCCGGAAGAGTTCGTGACCGGAGACCGGTGCGCATCGCCGCCGGATGCCGCGCGGCGCTCATGATCGAGGTCGAGATGGTATTCGGTTTCGACGGGTCCGCCGCGTCCGCAGGGCGGTACCCAAAGCCCCAATGGGCCGCGCTGGGCGCCGAGCTCGTGGACTGCCATTACGCGGGCTGGCGGTTGCACCCGGCCGATGCGGTCGCTGATTTCGGGCTGCACGCCGGCCTGGTGGTCGGTCCGCGCATCGGGCCCGTGCCCGCCGACTCGGTCGAGGGGTTGCGCGATCTCGGGGTCTCGCTGTCGGTGGGCGGTAAACGCCTGGCCACGGGCACGGGACAGGCGGTCCTCGACGGGCCGGCCAATGTGCTCGCGGAGTTGAACGGACCGCTTGCGCAGCGTACCGCCAGCTACGGCGTGACCGCGGGCGCGGAGCGTGGCGGCGAGGGTGGCTCGGGTTACCTTGTCTCGACCGGAACGCTCACCCCCCTGGTGGAGGCGACGATTGGAACCACGTACGACGTCGAAGCCGATCTGCTCCCGTCGTTTTCCTTCGCGCTGGTATGAATCCGGCAGCCGTTCACGGGCCCTGATCGCTGCCGGAACCGTCGCGGCCGCCCTCTTCTCCTCCTCATGCCAGGCTGGATCCCCTGCCCCGGCATCTGCACCCGAGCCCGCCGCCGAGCCCGAGCTTTCTGCCGGATCCGGCGCGGCACCGCGGCCACGGACCAAGGCCGACGAGCCCAACACGACCGACGGGATCTACTCCGAAGCTCAGGCCATGCGTGGACGCCGGGTCTTCGAACAAATCTGCACCGAATGCCACGTGCCCGCCGACTGGACCGAGCCCGCGTTCCTGCAGCGATGGGAGGAAGCCTCGGTCTTCCGCCTCTGGTACTGGATCTACGAGCGGATGCCGCACGGGAACCCCGGCAGCCTGACCCGCGAGCAGGTGACCGACGCCCTGACCTATATCTTTCAGCTCAACGGCCTTCCGCCCGGGCCGAATGAGCTGGCCACCGACGACGACTCGATCGACGACTACTGGATCATCTGGACACCCTCCTGAGAGGAACGATGCACCGACGCACCCCAAGAACTGTTGATGCCTGCCGCCGCGCCCATGTCGAGATCCGCGGGCGGGCCACGCCGCTGCCGGCCGATGGGCCGTCCATGTGCCGCCTGGCCCTGGCCGGATTCGCAGCCGCGATCGTCGCGGGTTCGCCCGCCGCCGCCCAGTCCTCCAGCCTCGTCTCTCCCACCGGCGAGGTCGACTACAATCGCTTCTACACGGCTGCCGAGACCAACCAGATCCTGCGCGAGTTCCACACGCTCTACCCGGAGCTGACCGAACTGCACCAGGTCGGCGAGAGCTTTTACGGCCAGCCCCTCATGCTGATGACCATCACCAACGAGGCAACCGGCCCCGCCGCCGAGAAACCCGCGCTCTACGTCGACGGCGGCATCCACGCCGGCGAGCTGACCGCATCGGCCGTGGCCACGCACTTCATCGGCCACCTCCTCAACGGCTACGGCAACGACCCCCGCGTCACCGCGCTCCTCGACACCCGCGCCTTCTACGTGCGCCCCAAGTTCAACCCCGACGGCTCGGACCTGGCGCTCATCGACGACCAGTTCCTGCGCAGCACCCCCCACCCCTTCGACGACGACGAGGACGGCGCCGCGGACGAAGACCCCCCCGAGGACCTCGACGGCGACGGCTGGATCACCCAGATGCGCATCCCCGACCCCGACGGCATCTGGGTGGCCGACCCGGACGACGACCGCATCATGGTGCGCGACCCGGAGATGCAGCGCGCCGGCCTGCGCTTCTCGACCATGCGCGAGGGCGTCGACAACGACGGCGACGGCACGATCAACGAGGACGGGCTCGGCGGCCTCGACATGAACCGCAACTTCCCCCGCAACTGGGAGCGCGTGCACATGCAGCCGGGCGCCGGCGACTACCCGCTCTCGGAGCCCGAGACGCGCGCCGCGGCGGAGTTCATCAACGCGCACCGCAACATCACCGGGATCTTTCACGGGCACACCTCCGGCGGCTTCGTCTACCGGCTCCCGTCGGCGTCCGCGCCGTCGCTCTTCCCGCCGATCGACCTGTCGCTGATCGTCCACCTCGGCGAGGAGTACACGCGTTCGACCGGCCGCCCGGTCGTCCCCAGCGCCACGCATCCCACCGAGCACCGCTACGGGACGCTGATCTCGTGGGGCTATTGGGACCACGGCATAGTCGGATGGGTCCCGGAGTTCTCGCCCGGCCCCGAGGCATGGGTGACCGACTACGACGGCGACGGCGAGGTCAGCGAGGCCGAGCAGCACCGCTTCAACGACGAGGAGCTGGGCGGCCGCTACTTCTCGGACTGGACGCCGTACGACCACCCGCAGCTGGGCGCCGTCGAGATCGGGGGCTGGCACTCGAAGTTCTGGGGACAGAACCCGCCGCCGGAGTTTCTGGAAGCGGAGACGGAGCAGCAGCTGCACTGGATCCTCTACCTGGCCGAGCAGGGCCCGCTGATCGAGGTGAGCGACCCGGCAGTGACGGCCCTCGGCGACGGGACCTTCCGGGTCGCGGCAACGGTGACCAACACAGGGTTCCTGCCGACGAGCCTCACCGACCGGGGCGCGGTGGGGCGTGAGCGCCCGGACGGCAGCATCGACCGCCAGGTGGTGCGGGCGCCGTCCGTGACGCTGACGCATCCCGGGCTCCAGATCGTGGAGGGCCGCGGCCGCACGGTGATCCCGCACCTCGCGGGGTCGAACCCGTTCCTGGAGGCCGCGACGGAGAGGTCGCACACGGTGACGTGGGTGGTGCGCTCCACCGGCGGCGAGCGCGCGGTGCGAGTCACGGCGGAATCGGACAAGGGTGGCACCGTCCGTTCCGGCTGGGTGGCGGTACGATGAGGGGGGTGAGAGAGGGCGGCCGGAGCCGCGCCGGGCGGTCGTCGCACGGTGCGGCACGCCGTGGCCACGGCAGCGGAGGAAGGTTCGCGATTGCCATCGCGGCAGCCCTGGCCGCCGCGTGGCCCGCACCCCTCGACGGCCAGGAGGCCCGGCGGCGCTGGGAGCGCATGTGTCAGATCCGCGCCGAAAAGTTCGACCTCGTGCTGCCCGGCGCCATGCACGACAACGACCTCGACATGTGGATCGTGGTCATGCGCGAAGGCCTCCTCGACCCCCTGTGGGACGCGCTCGGGCGCGGCTACGTCGGCGACTGGGCGTACTACGTCTTCACCGACCGGGGCGAGCGCACCGAGCGCGCCGCGCTGGGCGTGGGCGGCTACATGCTCGAACAGTGCGGCGTCTACGACCACTTCGGCAGCGCCGCCTCGCTGCGCGACTACGTGGCCGAACGCGACCCCGACCGCATCGGCGTCAACATGGCCGAATCCATCGGCGGCGCCGACGGCCTCTCGCACACCTCCTACCTGCACCTGCGCGAAGAACTCGGCGCCCCCTACGCCGACCGCCTCGTCTCGGCCGAGCGCTTCGTCTCGGACTTCCGCGCGACGCGCACCGCCATCGAAATCGCCGCATTCGCCGAAGCGGGCGAGATGAGCCGCGAGATCGCCGAGCGCGCCTTCTCCAACGAGGTCATCACCCCCGGAGTGACCGCCCTTGAAGACGTGGCCTGGTGGATGTGGGACCAGCTCCTCGCGCGCGGCCTCGACTCATCCTTCGACATGCCGTCGGTCTACATCACCGGCCCGACCGGCATCGAGGCCACGTCTTCCGACCGCATCATCCAGCGCGGCGACCTGCTCATGATCGACTGGGGCGTCGGCTTCCTCGACTTCTACACCGACATGAAGCGCGTGGCGTACGTGCTGCGCGAGGGCGAGACCGAGCCGCCGCCGGGCATTCGCCACGCCTTCGAGCGCGCCAAAGAGGTGCGCGACGTCATGAAGGCGTCGATCAAGCCCGCGCCCACCGCGCAGCAGGCCCTCGACGCCACCTGGGCCGCGATCGAGGCCGCCGGCTTCAACCGCATCGAGTTCAACCAGCCCACCGACGACCCGGACGTCACCGACGTCGTCATCGGGCCCCACTCGGTGGGCAACTGGGGGCACGGCATCGGCCCGTCGCTGGCGTTCTTCAACCCGACGCGCCAGACCTACGAGCTGCGCCCGGGCACCCTGATCGCGGTTGAACTCTTCGCCTACACCGCCAACCCCGAGTGGGGCGGCGCCAAGGTGCGAATCCCGCTGGAGGACGACGCGGTGGTCACCGAACGCGGCGTGGAGTGGCTGTACCCGGTGACGCAGAGGATCCTGGTGGTGAAGTAGGGGCCGGTCACCGCCGCGGGTACACCGTCCTTACAATCCGCCCCTTCTGGTCGATGAAAGTGATCGGATAGTCGGCAATATCGTTGCTCAGGTCGATCACCGACTCCGGATCCAGATCCGCACCCACGGCCGCGGCGGCCGACACCCGGTAGTTGTCCGCCACGGTGGGATCCACGCTGAACCCCAGGTCGGCCATGGCCTCGATCGTGATCACGCTGAACGGCTCGATACCGGCCGACAGGAAGGGCGTCATCAACTCGTTCCCGAGGACGGACTCCCTCCAGTGCGAATCCGCCGAGCCCTGCTCGCCGCCGTTTTCAACGGGCACGATGGCACCGCCCCGGTAGTTGCGGCCCCCAGCCCGCTCGAACGCCCGTGTCGCCAGCGGGCCCGTGAAGTGGGTGTCGGCACTCGGGTTCCCCTGGGTCGAGGGATCCTGGAGCAGGTCGAACTGATCCCACAGGGTACCGAAGCCGAGGACATGCCCCATCTCGTGCAAAACCGTTGACACGAGAATTCCCTGGGCCGACAGACGGTTCAGATCGTCCTCGTCGAACTCCATGGAACCGACGATCACGGAACGCGGGATGTCGGGATAGCCCTCAAACCTGGTGATGCGGCTGAAGCAGGGCCCCGCGCGGGCCAGGATCCGGCCCGGTCCGTCGATCGAATCGATGCGCACGAACATGCGCACGTCGTCGATCACATCGTTGGTCAGCGGCGAGTCTCTGCCACACCGGCCCGGCCCGATGGGATTGTTCGCCAGGTCGATGTCTGCAACGCCCTGGACGATCGCGGTTTCCCACCTCCTGGCAGCGTCCAGAATCACCTTGTCCTGCTCGGCCGACCCGTGCTCGATGAACACCACGTCGATGTCGTAGCCCTCCACCTCGATCCCGCCCACGGTGACCTTCAGTTCCAGGTTGCTGAAGGCGCTGTACGCGTGTACGGCCACGTGGTAGCTGCCGGACCGCGCGGGAAGCAGCTGGCAGAGCTCGCGGTCTCCCGGCTGCGCTCCGCTCAGACAGCTGTACTTGTAGTGGTGATCGGGACGAAAACCGTAGTTCACGAAGAGGTCGGGGTCCTGGCCCGACGCTGCCCCGACCTCGACGTTGAGCGCCTCCTTTGATCCGTTCTCGATGTCGATGCGGAAGTGCAGGACTTCGTCGAGGGTCGCTGAAATGCTGGAGGTGTGTCCGACGGAGATCACCTCCTGGCGCAGGATCGTCAGGTTCTCCGTCCAGGTGTTGTTCTCCTTGTCCCACTCGTCGATCCCGCCGTCGGGGTCCACCACCAGCGCGAGGCGGCGCGAGCCCGACTCCAGGGGGCCGGCGGTGAAGTTGAGCGCCGTGCTCCCCTCCGGGTCGAGGCGCGCGACGTCGACAGCTTCGAGCACCACGCCGTCCACCGTCAGCTGCACCTGGAAGGTGTCCGGACTCGCGGCGTCGCCCTTGTTGGTGATGGTGGCGTGCACCTCGAAATCCTCCAGATCCGTCAAGTCGGTCCGCGAAAGCGTGAAGGTCTCGACGCTGAGGTCGGGGAGCGGCGTGTCCGAGGTGGCCCTCGCCCTCGCCCGGTTCTGGATGCCGCCCGGCACCGAGATCACCAGCTCCTGGGTGCCGAACTTGCTGCCCAGCGTCCACTCCGTGGATCCCTGGCCGGCATCATCGCTGGTCACCGACTCGACGCTGACCGATCCGCTCTGCGCCGTCGGCGCGAAGCCGATTTCGACCCCGGCCACCCCGTGTCCGCCCCGGTCCTCCAGCCGCACCACCACCGCCTCCGGCAACCTGGTGCCCCGGAGCGCCTCCTGGTTGTTCCCCTCCACCACCTTGATCGCCGCGGCGCGCTGCTGCACGCTGATGTCCGCGGTCGCGGTCAATCCGCTCGCGGCCGCGGTGAGCGTGCCCGCCCCGTTCCCGGTCGAGGTCACCAGTCCGTTGCCGTCCACGGTGAACACGCCTTCGTCCGAGCTGGTCCAGGTGACCGACGTGGCCATCGCGGCCCCGTACTGGTCGCGCACGGTGGCGCTGAAGGCCGTCGACTGGCTGATGTAGGTGAGCGATGCCGAGGCCGGGTTGATCGTGATCGTCGCGGGGCGCGGCGGCTCGGAGGGCGTGGAAGGCCCGGCGTCTCCGCCGCCGCAGGCATTGACCAGGGCGAGCAACGGCAATGATGCGAGAAACGTGAGCCTGGATCTGGTCATCTTGTGCGAATCCTTCTGCTGCGGTTGGCGGGATTCCAGAAGAATAGCCCCGGGAACCGTCCAATCCTAGTGCCGTGTCCGGGAGAACTCTCGGCCACCCGCGAACCTCCGGGGCACGGCACCAGGCGCGCGCACCCGACCCCGGTGGCTAACCGCCTCGAAGCCCAGGCTGCTGGCCGGTTCCCAATGGCGCGCCCGTGCCCGCGCGGCCCCATCGCCGTTCCAGGTAGACCGGCAGGTAACACAGCGCAAAGAACACGAGCGCGACGACTTCCAGCCACAGGACGTACCAGGGCCACTCGAAGAACAGGAACGGGGAGTCCGTGACCGGCGGTTCGCTCAGGTACATGTAGTTGGCTCCGGTCAGCAGGTTGAAGCCGGTCATCACGACCGCCAACGCATTCAGAACGATGAACGCCCTGAGAAGGGACCTGAACGTCGGCCGCATTCCGAGACCCCAGGTCATCAGCACCGCCGTAACCACGATCCCGCCGTGGGAGATGTAGTACTGGATGAAGTGGAATTCGGGCCAGCCCGCGTCGAGCGCCGGGGTGACGACCGCGTTGGTCGCTCCCGCCAGCCCCCAGAAGTACACCAGGTCGTAGGCGAGCCGGTTCCGGGTCAGCAGCACCACCACCGCAAGGATGGCCGACATCCCGCAGACGTGCAGCGGCAGGTGTTCCTGGATGAAGACCGCCCGCCCGTCGACCATGTACTTGTGGCACCAGTTCGCGATCTGGGTCGCCATGAGAATGAGGGCGACGCCGATGCACACCGTCCTCCTGGCGCGCTCCGAATCGAAACGGCGGACAACCCACACAATGCCGACGGCGACGGCCACATTGAGCACCATGACCACGTTGTGCGCGGTGCCGAAGAGCTCGAAGGGAACGGGTTGCATCGCCGGATTCGTCGGGGCTGGGGATCCGGTTTGGGCGCGGAGGATCCGTTGGCTATGCGGGAAGGTACGCCTGCCTGAACCGGCGGGCGAGCCGGGGGTCCGCCGCAGCCGGCCATCCACGAGCTTGTCGGCCAAAACAGCCGCAACCTGGCGGACAAAATCGATTGAAATGTCACATCGACATTACATTTTGTAATGTTTTCATTACATTGCGATCATATCTCGGTTCGCCACCCGGTGTCAGGGCCTCCGGACCCAGGTGGGCCAGGGACAGCTCGGCGTTGGCGAGGCAGGCCCCGGCCGCGCCCCGTATCCCGTTGTGGACGACCACCGCCAGAGCCAGGTGGTGCGGAGGAGGAGCCGGGCGAATTCGACCGACGGTCACGGCCATGCCCGCCTCGGCGCCCGCGTCCGGGCGGGGCTGGGGGCGGTCGGGTTCGCCGCGCACGACGAGGGGCCGGGCCGGAAGGGACGGTAGCGCGCCCGCCTCCAACGGCGACCGAAAGCCGCGCAGCACCTCACCCGCTTCCACATGGGTGACCGGGTCGCGCAGCCTGCAGAAGACGTGGGCCGTGTGGCCGTCGAGGACCGGGACACGATTCACCGCTACGGCGATCTCGATGCCGGTCCCGAGGATCTTGTTGAGCTCGGGACCGATCTTTTCCTCTTCACCACGGATCGACGGGATGACGTTGCCGGCGACTTCGACCGCGCTGAGGCCGCTGAGCCCCGCCCCGGAAAGCGCCTGCAGCGTCATCACCGTCGCGGACTCGATGCCGAATGCCCTCTCGATCGGGGCGAGTGCCATGGCCAGCCCCACCACGACGCAGTTGGGATTGGCGACGAGCGCCCCCCCGGAGGCCCACCACGACTGGGTTGCGATGCCGCCGATGGCCTCGGCATTGACCTCGGGGACGATGAGCGGCGTATCCGGGCGCATCCGATGGGCCGAAGCGTTCGTGCACACGACATGCCCGGCCCGCGCAAGGGCCGGTTCGGTCTCCGCCGCTACGCCGGACGGCAGGGCCGAGAGCACCAGCCGGCTCCGCAGCAACTCGCCGGGAGCCATGAGTTTCAGTCCCGCTGCCGCGGCCGGGGGATCGCCGCCCAGAGCCCATGCGGTCGTCTCCGCATATAACCGGCCGGCACGCCGCCGGGAGCCGGTGACCTCCGCCAGACGGAAGAGGGGGTGTCCCTCGAGCATCCGCACCAGGCGCTGTCCCACGATCCCGGTGGCGCCGAGGACGGCTGCCGGTATCCTGTCGTGTCCCGAAGCGGGACCACCGGGCTGCGGGCCGGTCAGCGCGCCGTCTGCCACGGGCCTCGCTCCCCGACGTTCGTCCCCTTCCCCGTCAGCCCGGTAACGCGGAACGCGAGCCCCCGGCGCTCCGCGAAATCGATCGCCTTCGACTGCACCACCGCACCGCCAATCTCCTGCGCCTGCGACCAGGTCAGCGTGGAGTAGGGTTCCGGACCGGCCGTGGGACGCTCGTTGGCGCCCCCGCGGTGCAGCGAACCGGGTGTTCCCGGGCGGCGCGAAACCGCCCCCGCGAGACGACGCGGGTCCGAGGGGAAGATGCCGTCCACATCCTTTACGAGACGGACTGCCTCGGCCCCCATTGCGTCAGCCAGAAAGAGTGCGGTGAGGTCCGAGCCGCCCCTCCCGAGGAGAGAAGGAACTCCCGTCACGTCCACTCCGATAAACCCGGGGAAGATGACCACGTCGTGACTGGCAAACATCGCGCGGATCTGTCCCGTGTCGACGGCGACGGGGTCGGCATCGCTCAGGGATCCCCGCGTCCGCACGGGAAGGCGCCATGCGTTCAACCCCGCCGCCGGGACTCCGTTCGCGGCGAGTGCCAGGGCGAGCAGCGCCACCGACGCCTCCTCGCCGGTCGCGAGCAGCGCGCCCATCAGCCGGTCGTGCGACGCCGGCGTCACCGAGCGGGCCGCCGCCACCAGGGAGTCGGTGGTGTCGCCCATGGCCGAGACGACGGCGACCACCTTGTGTCCGCGGGCGACCTCGCGGCCGATCACCCCGGCAACAACGGGATAGTCCTCCGGGCAGGCCAGGACGGAGGAGCCGAACTTGAGGACGTGGATATCGGCAGGCCGCGAGCATCGCGCCCGCCCTCGAGCCCGGAGCTTCAGGGCGGCTTCCATCACGCGAGTACCGTAGCCGCCGCTGCCGGCGTTGTGCTCACGGCTGCCGCCCGGCCCAGGGCCCGCTCCAGATCCGCCTCCAGGTCCTCGGCCGCCTCGATCCCCACCGACAGGCGCAGCAGTCCCTGGCCTATCCCGGCCGCGACCCGCGCGGGCTCGTCCATCGACGCGTGCGTCATCGTCCACGGGTGGGTGACCAGGCTTTCCACGCCCCCCAGCGATTCGGCCAGCGCAAAGTGCTCGATCCCGTCCACGAAGGCGTCCACCGCCGCCCGTCCCCCCCTCAGCTCGAAGGAAATGAGACTGCCCCATCCCGTCTGCTGCCGCGACGCAACGTCGTGCCCGGGATGATCGGGCAGGCTGGGGTGATTGACGCGCGCCACTGCATCGCTGCGGGCCAGCGCATCGACGATGCGGAGGGCGTTTTCCTCGTGTACACGGCTGCGCGCGTGCAGGGTCCGCATGCCGCGCAGCGTCAGGTACGAGTCGAACGGAGCGCCCGACACGCCCATGGCGTTGGTCCACCAGGCGACTTCTTCCAGCAGGTCCTCGTTGGCCGCCACCACGGTGCCGCCCACCACGTCGCTGTGTCCGTTCAGGAACTTCGTCGTCGAGTGCACGACCAGATCGGCGCCGAACTCGAGCGGGCGCTGGTTTACCGGCGAGAGGAAGGTGTTGTCGGCGACGCAGATCGCGTCGATCTCGCGCGCCAGGCGGGCCCACGCGGCAATGTCGGTGATGCGCAGGTGCGGGTTGCTGGGCGTCTCGATCCAGATCATGCGGGGCCGGACTTCACGGGCGAGCTGCAGCGATTCGGGGTCCCAGGGATCGACGAACTCGACGCGGTACGTGCCGCGGTTGGCCTCGGCCGAGAAGAGGCGGTAGCTGCCGCCGTAGCAGTCGCGGGGCGCGAGCAGGAGGTCGCCCGCCGAGAGGAGGCGCGTGGCCACGGCGATCGCCGACATCCCGGAAGAGGTCACGACCGCGCCGCACCCGCCCTCCAGTTCAGCGATGGTCTCGGCGGAGAGGTCGCGGGTCGGGTTGGCCGTGCGGGTATAGTCGTACTTCCCGTACACGCCCGGCGCGTCGAAGAAGAAGTTGGTGGAGAGGTGGATCGGCGGCATGACCGCGCGGTGCGTGGTGTCGGCGCCGAGGCCGGCCCGGACGGTGCGGGTCACGGTGGACAGGGGACGGGAACCGTTCAGCTTGCTCATCGGACCACCTCCGGGGTGCCTGTCTTGAGGAGCGTTGCCACCGCGCCGACTTCCTTGAGGAAGGCGTCGTGCCCGAAGAGGGACGGCACCGTGACGTGTTCGTGCGATCGTCCGCTGCGAGCGGCCAGCTCGTCAACGAGCCATGGCGGGACCAGGGAATCGGTGTCGAAGGACACCAGGAGGGCGTGCGGCAGCAGCGAGGCGGGGTCGGTGCGGTGCAGGTCGATCGATTCGGACAGCGCGAGGAAGCGCTCGGTGTCGAACCGCGTGATGAAGTCGGCGCCGCGCGCGTTGAGGTAGTCCTCGACGGGGAAGCGGGTGGGCGGCTCGCCGGGCTCGCCGACGCCGAGCGGGCCGGGGTCGAAGCGCTGCTCGAACTCCTGGGTGCTGCGGTAGGTGGTCATGGCGAGGGCGCGGGCGAGCGCGAGGCCCCGGCCCGCCTGGCCAGTGTCGGCGCCGAGCTGCGCGGCCGACCGCTGAACGGACCGGATGGCGGTGGCCATGGGGTGCGTGCGGTGGGCCGCGCAGAGGATGACGAGCCGCGCGACGCGCGCCGGGAAGAGTTCGGCGAATGCCAGCGCCACCATCCCGCCGTATGAGGCGCCGGCGAAGGAGGCGGCGGCGATGCCGAGGTGGTCGAGCACGGCCGCGAGGGCGCGTGCCTGGTCGTGGGTCGTCACCGGGCGGAGGAGGCCGTCCTCCGTGTCGCCGCCGAGGTAGTCGATGCCGATGAGCTGCTGGCGCGCGGGGTCGAGGGCGGCGCCGTCGCCCACCACCCCGGGCCACCATCCGGGCGAAGGGTCGGCGGCAGTGGGCGCCAGGTGACGTCCCGCCGAAATCCCCCCGAGGACGATGGTCGCCGGCGCGGCCGCCGATCCCTGGGCCTCGTACGCGATCTCCACGGAGCGCTCCCCGAGGTGATCGAAGGAAATGTCGGCGCGCACGACTCCCGATCGAACGGTCGTCGTCGGATCGGGCGCCGGGGGCGCGGGCGCAGCATGCGAGGCAACGCGAGCGGCAGAGCAGTTGGCCATGATGACCTCTCCGAGTCTCGAGTTAGCCTCATCGGACTCCGGAGATTTGACACCCTGTTACTTCCGGCTACCACCCCGCAGGATGGTGGGCGGTCATCTTTACGAAGGACTCAGGGTCCATCGCAGGAGTTGGCACCTTTGCGGGAATGCCACTTCCCGCAGGTTGCCCCGGCTTCAACGGGCCTGTCCCTCAGCCGGTCTCGATGAGTTTGTCGTGCATGCAGTGTACAGGGTTGACGAACGGATGTCAACAAGAAATACGCGAGGGCACTTCGTACTCTCCTCCCGTGGGCACGCCTACGGTCCCGCGGAAATGACCAGGGACATTCGCATGTCCGGATGGGACAGGTGGGGCCGCACCCGAAATCAGTCCCATACAGCTATTGGAACGCCCGCCAATCGGGGCCACCCTTCACGCCCGACGCCAGGCACCCTCTATGAATGCCCAGCGGGCCACCCGATCCCAGCCCCCGAGTTCGACCAGATTGGCCGCCAACCCTCCCCGCTCGAAGCACGATGAAGCGTACAAGCTGCTCTTTTCCAGCGCGGCCATGGCCGAGGACCTCGTGTCCTACATCCTGCCCGAGTTCGCGAAGCGGGTCGATTGGCCAACTCTTCGGATGCTGTCCCCCAGCTTCGTCAAACGCGAGGGTCTCCGGCAGCGGCACGCCGACATGCTGTGGCGGGCCCGGCTGCGGGAGCATGGCCGCCACCCCGTGTACCTGGCGCTCGAGTTCCAGTCTACGCCGGTGAGCAACATGGCCTTTCGGGTACAGGAGTACGTCGGCCTGATGCTTCGGGAAGCGGAACTTGCTGGCGATGTCGGCTCGGGGGGTGGCCCACCGATCGCTGTACCAATCGTCATCTACAACGGGACGGCACCCTGGAACGCCGCCACAGACCTCGCAGACTGGCTCTTGCCTGGCGCCGACGCGACCCTCGCACAGGCACTTGGCTTCCAGCTTCGCCGCAAGTATATTCTCGTCGATCTGAAGACGGTTCCGCCTTTGGACCAGCGTCCCGACAGCTGGTTCTCGGTACTGGCCGAATGGGAAGCTGCCCGTTGGGCGAGGGACGCGGCTCGTCTTGCCGAGCTCTGGCGACTTGCGCGGGAGTCCGGTGACGAGGGCATGGTTCGTGGGTTTGGCGCGCTTAGACAGCAGATAGAACCATGGATGCGCATCCCGGAGGCTGAGACCCGGGAGCCCGAATCCAGGAAGAAGGGGAAGACGATGATCCGACACGAAGAGACCTGGCTGGCCGAGAACCTCCGGAAGCGGGACGAGGAATTGCGTCAGGAAGGGCGTCAGGAAGGACGCCAGGAAGGACGTCAGGAAGGACGAGAGTCGCTGCTGCGCCAACTGGCGTTTCGGAAATTCGGTCCCGATGGGGTTGCGGTACTATCCCACGTGCTGGAGGCACCATCGGATCTGGACCGCACCGAGGTGCTCGCCGATGCGATCATCGAGTGCGAGACGGTCGCCGAGCTTATGGACCGGACCAGGGAGCTCTAGTGTCCTGTCCCGGAAATCTCTCGGCTATTCGAGCACCGATGCATCCGCGCTGGACCGCTACGCTCGCCGAGCCCGCGCCCGGGCACGTGTGCTACCGCACGGCCACCTCCCCCACGCTCACCCAGTAGCGCTCGCCGCCGGCCTGACCCTCCACAACCACCGCCAGGTACGGCCCGCGCCCCTCGGCGTGAGCCGCTGGCGCCACCCATCCGTTCGCCGTCGTGGTCCATCGCGCGCCCGACGCCCGCTCCTGGGGCATGTCGATCGTGCCGACGGTGCCGTAGGCCCCATTGAACACGACATCGAGGTACTCGTACGAGGCTCCCCCGTCCGGCACGGCGGCCGCGTCCACCACCACTTTCCACGTCCCGGCGGCCGGATCGTGCACCACCAGCGACTCGTCGCCGACCGGATCGCCATCGGCCCGCGCGGCCGAGCAGGCGTCGCCCGTACAGTCGAAGATGTAGACGTCTAGGTCGCCCTCGCCGATCACCCGCGTGTTCACCATCAGCGCGGTTGAGCCCGGCAGCACCTCCACCTCGAAGACCTGCTGCTCACGGGGCTGAATCGTCCGCCCCTCGCTCCGGGCGCTGCCCACCGGCGTGGTCACGGCGGCGCCCTCGAATGCCGCCATCCGGTTCGTCATCCACACCTGGTGGCTGGCGCCGTTGGCCGCACCGTTATCGGCTCCGTTCCCGTTGTCAGCGACGACCTGCGTTGTCACCCCTTCCACATCCACCGCCAGCGCCGAAACCGTCAGCGTCGCGGGCGTGGGCGGCACCGGCTCGTCCTTCTTGGCCTGCTGCCAGTCGAAGGTCCGGGTGTCCGCGATGTCGGCCAGGCGCACCTCCCACGTCCCGGGAACCGGATCGGGAATCACCTGTGTGATCCCGGCCCCGCCGGTGCGCACGATCTCGCCCCGCTGGTAGCGGGTATCCGGGCGGGCAATCGCCAGCGCAACCTCACGCTCCTCCCAGCCGACCTCCACCTTGAGCGCCGTCACGCCTTCGGGCACGTCGAAGAAGTGGCTCTGCATGCCGGGGCGCGGGACCTTGACCTCTTTCGTCACCGTGTATTCGCCGGCGGCGTTGAGAGGCTCCGGAGCCACGATCGCCGCGAGCATGCGGTGGGCGTAGCCGGTGACGTCCGGGTGGTCGAGGGTGAGGTGCGCGGTGTGGACGCCGTGGTCGGACGGGGTCGCCGTGACCGGCAGCTCGACCGGGGTGCCGAGCGGGAGGGCAACCGTCAGCGGAGATGAAAACGTGCCGTGGTCGTTGCCCTCCCAGCTGACGTCGAAGGTCATCGGGGCCGAGGGGCCGGAGTTGCGCGTGAGCGTGACCGTGCGCTCGCGCCGCACCCCTTTCTTCCAGCCGCTGCGTTCGTAGAGACCGAAGCCCTCGTGGGGCGTCGGCAGCATGTGGCTGTACGGCGTGACGATCGACGAGCGGCTCTCGATGTCGACCGTCATGCCGCCCGCGTGCAGCTCCTGCAGGATAGCCCAGGCGCCGGCCACGCTGATCACGCCGTTGCCCTGCTTGTAGGCGGCGATGTTGGGCACGTACCGCGCCCCGCGCTGCACGGCGTACTTGATGATGTACGGTTCGACTTCCATGCCGGACTGCCGCGCCGCGCTGATCAGGAGTGCGACCGCGCCCGAGGCGGTCGGCGTGGCCGTCGAGGTGCCGCCCGCGATCGTGTAGCCCGGCGGCAGCTCGAAGAGGCCCGGAATCGCGCGCCCGTCCACGAATCCCTGCGATGTGCTCACATAGTTCGAGGGCGAGATGATGTCGGGCTTGAGCGTCCCGTCGCCCATCGGGCCGTAGCCGCCGGTGATCAGCAGCATGTCGTCGTGCTCGACGCGAACCCCGTGGTTCATGAAGAAGTTGTCCTTGCCCTCGTGGCCGCCCACGCCGATGACGCCCCGCCCCATCACGATGTCGTCGATGGCGCCGAGGACGGGAAAGTTGTGGGTGGGCGAGAGGATCGACGAGCCGTAGCGCTCCACCAGGCGGTCCGCGATGACCGAGGGGACCAGGCGGCCGTCCCGCAGCAGGTAGTTGTGCGTGATGTTGGAGCTCTGCTCGAAGTAGATGACGTCGACCGAGGGGTGGGCCGCGGCCACGATCGTCGCTTCGGTCTGGCCATAGGCCGAGCCGCCTTCGCCCACGGCGGCCAGCCTGGCGCCCGGCGCGACGCCGTCGAAGCGGCCGTTTTCGCCCCGGCTGCCGACCGACGCGCCTACGACCAGCGTGCCGTGCCGCGCGATTCCGAGGTTGAGGGCGACGCGCTCCTTGTCGGCGTCGATCTGCACGCCGAATCCCACGGACTCGCGCACCGGGGTGTCGGGGTCGTCGGTGCCGAAGACGCCGAATTCGCCTCGCTCATCGTACTCCCCGAGCGTGGCCTCGTTGGTCAGGTCGCGATCCTGGTCGGTGTCTACCCACACGTCTCCGGTGGACTCGTCCCACAAGACAGCGAAGAAGTGACTGGATCCCTCTGGATTCCCGTCGCGGTTGACGTCGAGATCGAGCCCCTGGAAGCCGAAGACGCCCGCTGAATCGGCCCTGGACTCGTCGAACAGCGCGATCCGGAAGACGCCGTCGCGCGGGGCGGTGTAGGTCGAGTCGCGGTAAGTGAAGGTGCCGCCGGACGCCTCGACCATGTCGTCCATGTCGATCCAGCGACCGTCGTCCTCGATCTCGGGGTCGAGCACGTTGCGGTAGACCTCGATCTTGGGCACGGGCTGACCGTCGAGGGTGTACGCGGTCTGTAGTTCCGGCAGCAGCATGTCCGGGAACATGTCGATCTGCGCGATCGTGACGCCACGGCCGTCGAAGGTGGGGTTCTCTTCGCGGAACTCGATGGCGCGCAAGTCGCCGATCGGGCTGTAGCGGTCGGCGAGAGGCCGGTCGCTGAGGACGGGCGGCCAGACTGTGTCCGGCGTCTGGCTGTCTGGCGCGGACCCTGCGGACGCTCCCGGCAGAGGCGGCAGGTCGTCTTCCGGCGCCCCCCCGGCCAGCCCGAACGACCGCGACCGGTTCGTGATCGACACGTCGATGCTGTGGACGTCCGGATGGTCCGCGAGGTCCTCGGCGCCCTGCACCGGCACCCAGGCCCGCACGTATTCCACCTGGTCGAAGCGGAAGCCGATGCGCCCGCCCATGGCCTCGATCGCGGCGGCCACGCGGGCATTTCGGCCCGGCATCGACGCGATCACCACGACGACCTCGGCGTCGCCGCGGACCCGGGCCTGGGCAAGTTCGCCGCGGGCGTCCTTGAAGAGGTAGGGACGTCGCTCGGGCTGGGCCTCGGCGACGGGGGCCAGCAGGCCCAGGAGGAGCAGGGTTTGGAGTGCGGTGAGGATCGACTTCTGGCGCATGATGGCTCTCCGGGTCCGGGGGCTCGCACAACGTGGACCGGTGGGCCGGCGACATGGGCCGCGATGTCGGCCGAAACGGCCGTGGAGTCGGCTGCATGGGCCGGCGGACCGGCGCTGTATGCAGAATTGCTCCGTGGAGCCGGGTCCGCAATCGGCGGGCTCGCCGCCGGGGCCTCCCGGGGCATAGGTTGCGGTTGAACACGTCCCCCGCCCTGGAGGTATCTCATGAAGTCGCTGGTCCGTCCGGTTCTCTGCGCCGCCACCTTCGTTGCCGCCATGGCCACCGTCGCGCCCGGATCCCTCCACGCACAGGAGACCGCGCCCGGAATCGAGACCATCCGCCAGTCGGACCTCAGCGCCGACCTGCATTTCCTGGCCGGTGACGAGCTGCGCGGACGCCTGGCCGGGTCGCCCGAGGGACGGGTGGCGAGCGCCTTCATCAAGTCGCGCTTCCGACGGCTGGGTCTGGTGCCGGTCGGCCCCGGGGGTACCTACTACCACTACTTCAACGTCGCGCAGACCGAGGTCGGCGAAGACAATCGCCTGCGGGTCGCGGACGGCAGCGTCACGTTGCCGTGCTGAACATGGACATGATCGGCCGCAACGAGGAGGTGGTGGTGGGCGGCGGGGGGCGGTTCCGCGGACTCGACGTCCAGAGTGCGGAGTCGAACGCGAACGCGATCAACATCCTGGGTACGCTGCGGAGCCCGGATCTGCGGGCTGAAGTCGAGCGCGCCAACGAGGCCACCGGTCTGGAGATGCGTTATCGCTACGACAATCATCCCCTGCAACTGCTGCGACGCAGCGATCACTGGCCGTTCATACAGGGAGGCGTGCCCGCGCTCTTCTACCACACCGGGCTGCACCCCGACTATCACCGGCCGGACGACATCCCCGAGCGCATCAACTACGAGAAGCTCGAGAAGGTGGTGCGGCTGGTGTATCAGACGAGCTGGGGGCTGGCGCAGCGCCCGAGCATACCACCGCGAGTCAGTCTGCGGTAGGCGCCGAAACGGCGGCTGCCGGGGCGGCTGGAAGTTGCCCACCCGATCCAACCGGTTAGGATTCCTGATGTTGGTGGTCAACCGCATTGGGCCACGTCGAATGACAGCGTGTGATTGAAGGAGCCGATCTGATGAGCAAGCAAGTGATGTCTGTTGGTGCGCCAGTTGTCGTCTTCCTGGCAACTTTGTCCTGCAACACCCTGACCGACACGCCGGGCTTCCAGCCGGGACCGCTCGGGGCGGTCACCCTGGAGGCGGGCGATGCCGTCCGGATCCGCATGCTGGCCTCGGTCACGGTCGCGCCGACGCTGGGGGCCGTGTCGCGGCAAGGCGCCGAGTTCGCGATCGAGGACATGCGGAGCATTCGCGGACGCGAGGTCGAACTCGGTGACCCCGTCGACACGAGTTGTTCGCCGGCGGGCGGGCGCGCAGGTGCGAGCGGAATCGTCGCAGACCCGCAGGTGGCAGGGTTGATCGGAACCAACTGCTCGGCCGCCGCCGTCGCCGCGTCGCCCGTCGTCAGCGGCGCGGGCCTGGTCATGATCTCACCGAGCAACACCTCGCCGAGGCTGACTTCCAACCTGGCCGGCAACCCGGACGCCGACTATCACCCCGGTTACTTTCGCATTGCGTCCAACGACCTCCACCAGGCGCGCGCGCTCTCGGACTTCGTGTACAACGAGCTGGAGCTGAGGAGCGTCGGCACCCTTCACGACGGCGACCCGTACACAACCGCCCTGGTGGCGGCGTTTGCCGACGCGTTCGGGGCTCTCGGTGGAGATGTTCCGGTCCGGGCCGCGATCGGGAAGGGCGAGACCGACATGGCCAATGTCCTCGCCAAGTTCGCGGCCGCGGGACCGGACGCCATCTTCTTCCCGCTCTTCGTCAACGAAGGGTCGGCGTTCGCCGCGCAAGCGCGGAGCTTCGATGGACTTGAGGGAACGACACTGATCTCGGCGGCTGCGCTGCTGGTCTCGTCCTTCCTCGAGACCCCGCAATCGGAGGGGATGTACTTCGCCGGGCCGGAATCGGACTACGGCTCGAACGTCAACGAGGTCACGGGACGGAGTGGCGAGCAGGTGCTGTCCGCATTCGAGGCAACACATGGCGGCTTCCCGCAGTCGCCGTACTGGGCGCACGCATACGACGCGACAACCATGCTGCTCTCGGCCATCGAGTCCGTTGCGGTGGACGAGGGTGACAGGCTGTTCATCGACCGCGCGATGCTGCGCGACGCGGTGGGAGCAACCGCCATGAGCGGCCTGGTCGGGACGGTAACCTGCGACCGCTATGGCGACTGCGGCACGGGACGGATGAACATCTACCACCACACGGACACGGCCATCACCGACGTCGCCCGGCTGCCGGTCGTGTACGTGTATAGTCCCTGAGCGCGACGGGGCCCACATGCGCCCGATGTAACTGGCGAAATCCCGGGGGCGGAACGAGATTTACAGGTCTATCCCGCACCCCACATCAGGCCGCTTCATGAGATCTTCCCCAGCGATCATTGCCGCTGCGACAGTGCTCGTATTCGCCGATCCCGTCCTATCACAGAACTCCGAAGCCGGATCCGCGGGCGGGGGTTCGGACGGCGCCATGCCGACGACCGCCACGGCCGTGGAGGTGACCGAGGCCCCCATCATCGACGGCCGTCCCGACGAGGCGGTTTGGCGGCAGGCTGGCGTGATGACCGGATTCACCCAGCGCGTGCCCTTCGACGGACAGCCCGCCAGCGAGCGCACCGAGGTCCGGGTGATCTTCGACGACGAGGCGCTCTACGTCGGCGTCTGGGCCTTCGACAGCCAGGCCGACGCCATCACCTACGGCGAGCGGATCCGCGACTACGAGGTGAACCAGAGCGACGCGATCGTCTTCGTGCTCGACACCTACAACGACGATCAGAACGGCTTCGTCTTCGGGACCACGCCCACGGGCATCGAGTACGACGGACAGGTCGCGAACGAGGGGCGCGGCGGCGGCCGCTTCCAGGGGGGCGGCTTCAACTCGCGGCAGCGCTTCCAGTCGGGATCGGGCGGCGGCTTCAACAAGAACTGGGACGGCAGCTGGACGGTGGCGACGACCACCGACGGCGAGGGCTGGTACGCCGAGTTCCGCATCCCCTTCAACACCCTGCGCTACGGGGCAAACAGCGAGACCTGGGGATTCAACGTCATCCGCCGTATCCGGCGCCTGAACGAGGAGTCGTTCTGGACCCCGGTGCCGCGCGAGTTCAATCTCTACCGGCTCAACTATGCGGGCGATCTGGAGGGGCTGCAGCCGCCCTTCCGGCGCCTGGCCACGGTCACGCCGTACGTGCTGGGGTCGACCGGGCGCGATTACACCGCCGCCACCGGCTTCTCTCAGGACGGCAATCTCGGCGGCGAGGTCAAGCTGCAGGTCACGCAGGGCCTCACGCTCGATGTCACCTACAACACCGACTTCGCCCAGGTCGAGGTGGACGACCAGCAGCTGAATCTGACGCGCTTTTCGCTCAACTTTCCCGAGAAGCGGCCGTTCTTCCTCGAGAATGCGGGGTTCTTCAGCGTGGGCGGCGGGGGTGCCGATCTCTTCTTCAGCCGCAGGATCGGGATCGCGAGCGGCCAGCCGGTGCCGATCACCGGTGGGGCGCGGCTGTCCGGCCGCGCCGCTGGGCTGAACTTGGGACTGCTGCATATTCAGACCGGCGGGGAGACGGGGCTGCAGGACGCGCACGGCTACTCGGTTGCCCGTCTGGCGAAGGAGTTGCCGAACCGCTCGCGGGTCGGGGGCCTGTTCGTCAACAAGAGCGGCCCGGACGGCGACTTCAACCGCACCTACGCGGCGGACGTCGCCATCGGAGTCGGAGAGGCATTCACTCTCAGCAGCTTCGTCTCCGCCACCGACGACCCGGAGGATCCGGGCGATGGCTACGCGTGGGACCTGTCCGGCAACTGGAGCAGCCGGACCTGGACGTTCACGGGAACGGCCCGCGAGATCGGCCAGGGCTTCAACCCCGAAGTCGGGTTCCTGCCGCGGCGGGGCTACCGGTACTACCAGTACTACGTCATGCACAGAGTCCACCCGTCGTGGCTGCGCGAGATTCGTCCGCACGTTTCGTTCTTTACCTATCGCAGCCGCAAGACCGGCATCGAGCAGGGCTTCGTCGAGTCCTCCCGCCTGCACATCGACTCACACTGGGAGTGGCCGTCGGGCGCTCAGATCCACACCGGCGCCAACTTCAACGTCGAGGGCATCTACGAGCCCTTCCGGATCCTCGGCACGGACGTGGTAGTCCCCGAGGGGACGCATCAGGGGTGGGAGTCCCAGCTCGTCTTCAACAGCAACGCCGCCGCCAGGCTGTCGGCCACTTCCAGGATCAACTTCGGCAGCTTCCTCACCGGCACGCGCTGGGGCGGCAACGGCTCGCTCACCTTCCGTCCGAATGCCTCGTTCAGCACATCGGCGCGCATCAACTACTTCAACGTCGATCTGCCGCAGGGGCAGTTCCAGACCGCCCTCCTGGGCATGAACTTCGGATACTTCTTCACGCCGCGGATCTACCTGCAGTCGCTGGTCCAGTACAGCAACCAGGTCGACAGCTGGTCGGCGAATCTCCGCTTCGGCTGGCTCAACACCGCCGGAACCGGGCTCTTCATCGTGTACAACGACGTGCAGGGGTTCGACTTCCCCATCGGGCTGAACCCGGACGGCGGGCGGTTCGTCGAGAGCGGGACGCTCGCGCGGTCGTTCATCGTGAAATTCACCAGGCAGTTCAACGTGCTTGGAGGGTAGGGGCGGAGGGCGGCGCGGGGCCGCGCAACGTTTTTTGTTGCGCGGAAGCGGCGCAAGAGTGAGGCGGGACGCGGGATTTCGCTGACTGGTGTTGCGTCAGGCGGTTGGGGGGCCGCAGAGGGGGAGATCGTCGTCGGCCTCCGGGTCGGTCTCGCGTGACTCGATCCCCACCTTCCAGCCCAACGCCGTCCCGAACCAGCCTGTCCCGTCCCCGAACACGGAGGGAACGTGGACTTCACCCTCAAGACCACGTCTGAGGCGGATCCAGTTCGCCCAGTTCCGGTCCACTGCTCCGATCATGACATCGGCAGCGGCGCCTGCCGGGAGCCCCTTATGCAACACGCGATGCAATTCCCACTCTTCACGCTCAACCAGCTCATAGAGGAAATCCCTTGGAAACACCATGGTCGTGTGGTCTCGACCACGGAGAGCCACCGGAAGGTACAGGGGGTCGTCGCGAGACCAGTGTTCTCCGAGGCCGACCAGTTGGGCCTCGGCGACAAAGGCACTGGCTCCGGGAACGGGCGACCAGGAAAACCGATACCCGGTGTCAGGCTCCAGGCGGCAGCGACCATTCGTCAGGGACAGCCCCGTGGGAGAGAGGAACCCGGGCAGTCGGCTTGCACCCGTCAGCAGGCGACCGTCCGGCAGGGCAACTTCCAGCGAGAGCTGCTCTCCAGGTGTGATGGGACTTGGCCATACCCGGCCGATGTAGCAGGAACCCCCTGACGGGTGACGGGCCCCATCTGTCCGATGGGCCAGACAGGTGGCCACCGGGTCGGGCACTTCCTGGAGCAGCATCGACTGGCCGTGCTCCCCGATAATCCGCACCACTGCACCAGGAATCTCGTACGATTGCGAACGCTCACTGCGTGTGATCAGGGCCACGACGCTCAACTCCGCCTGCGCGGGTTGGAGAGGGTCGTCGACCGTCAGCACCGCTGTGACCGCCGCCACCACCAATTCCGGCGAAGGGACGATCTCGACATCGGTGAGTTTGCAACCTCCGAAAACGAAGAGGGCCGGAATCACAAACACCTGGGATCGCATCAGAACGACACCTCCACACCGACCGTCGGCAGAATGGGAAGCATTGAGAATCCGGTGCGGGTCGGCGGGATGCCCATGTAGTTGTACTGGTAGTAGTGGACGTTCTTGCGATTGTAGACGTTGATCACACTGAGATACGGGGTCACGGTTCCCCACCTCCTTTGCCAGGTCTTGCGGAGGATGATGTCCAACCGGTGGTAGGCCGGATAGCGCGCGGCGTTCTTCTGGCCGAAGAAGACGCCCTGCGCATAGGTCGGATCGAAGCGCCGGTCGCCTATTTGATGGTCGTAGATGTAGTACAGCGCGACAGCAGAGGTATATGGCCGCCCGGTGGCGAAGTTCCAGCGGAGCCCCGCCTCGAGGTTACCGGGCAGTGCGCGGCGCAGCACCAGGTCCAATTCCAGGCGGCGGTCGAAAACCGGTGGGTACTCGATGAGGGGAGCGGGATCGAGGCCGGAGTCGGTATCGGGAAAGGTGCGGGTGGCCTTGAGCAGCGACGCTGAAATCCAGCCGGTGGTCTTCCCGCGGCTCCTTCGAATCAGGAAGTCCGCGCCATAGGCCTTTCCTTGGCCGGACAGTAGATCGTCTGCGGGATCGCCTGGATCGTCCGCCCAGTTCCGGGCCACAACGCCATCGTAGGTCCGGTAGTATCCTTCCGCGGAAACGAACCACGCATCGCTCCCGAGAAGGGTCTCGATCCCGCCCTGAATCTGATCCGACACCAGCACCGGAGCTCTGTTCCCGGCGAGCATCCACCAATCAATGTCGATCGGCACCTCCTCGTCTCGCAGGGAATGGACAAACTGCGTGTAGCGACCGGCCGCCGCTTTGAGTGCGTAGGTACCCTCGCGAAGAAAGCGCTTCACCGCGATCCGTGGCGAAAGAGTTACGGCCGCCGGGTGGTCACCGGGACTCCAGTGGTCGAGTCGCAGGCCACCCTCCACCAGCCAACGGGCAGGGCGCCAGTGAATCTGTGTGTAGGCCGCCGATCCCCAGCCATCCCCGACGCCGATCGGAAATGCGTAGTCCGGGGCCCCACCATGGATGTCGTGGTCGTAGTCCATGCGGTAGGCGGCGAGTCCGGATGTCCAGCGCGTGTCGGCCGTGGGACGTTGTTCCAGGTCGGTGCCGAGCAGCCATTGGCCAATCCCGGTGCCCACGCCCACGTCCCCATGGGGCGAGAGCTCGAGGTCTGCCCTGAAGCGTGACACGCTGCCGTACACATCCCAGGCCCCGCCGTCGCCGCGCGGGCGGGTCCAGGAAGAGCCGACCGCATCGCTGCCCCAGCGCCAACGCCGGTCGGGGATCGCTTCCCAGTCCTCGGGATCGCCGTTGCCGGCAAGAACCTCGGCGTCCCGGAGACTCACGATGTCCCGTGCGGAATAGGCGGTGATGCGCACCCGGTCGCCGTCCCGCGTCCAGCCTTCGAACGCTGTTTGGGCACTCTGGAGACGGTAGGGTATGGGTGCGGCGAGGAAGGGTCTGGTCAACAGGTCCAGGTAGCTTCGACGGGCGGCGAACTGCCAGCGCGCGCTCACGAGCCCGAGACGGTTCGAGATGCGCCCCGGCAGGCTGCCCTTTACCGTCGCCCGGCTCGAGATCAGGCTGACGGCGGCGTCAACGTCCAACTCGGCGTCACCCATGTCGGATTCGATGTGCAGAACCGACGAAACACGTCCGCCATACCGCGCGGGGAATCCTCCCGACTTGAGTTCGGCCCACTTTATCGCATCGGGATTGAAGACGGAAAAGAGGCCGAAAGCGTGAAAGGGGTGGAAGATGGGCACGCCGTCCAGGAGAATGAGGTTCTGGTCCGCGGATCCGCCCCGGACGTTGAAGGCAGCGGTGAAGTCGGACGCCCGCGTCACACCGGGCAGCACCTCTACGCTCTTGAGAGGATCGGCTTCCGCGACAGCCGGAATCAACTTGAGTTCCGCACGGTTCAGTTCCTGTACCGTCAGGCCGGCGGAGTGCTCGAATCGCGCGCGCCGTCGGCTCCGTGCCCCCTCCACAACCACGCCTTCCACTGCGACCGGCTGTGCGTTCAGGGTGATCTCCACGCCGAAGTCGGCGTCGGGCGCCAGCGCGACTTCCGACTCGTGCCCGCCATATCCAATCCGGGCGACCTTCAGGATGTAGTCGCCTCCGGCCAAGCCATCGAAGATGAAAAAGCCCAGCCGGTCGGTTCCGGTGATGAGTTGGCGCGCCGTGTCGGCCGCGAGCAGCAGTCGCACCGTAGCGTCCTCGATCGGCACCGCGACTTCGGACCTGACCCGGCCGCGCAGGACCGCGTCCGGATCGGGGACACCGTAACCGGCGCTCGGTACCACGACGACCTGCGACCCCAGTTCGACGTATCCCAGATCCGTGCTGGCGAGGAGGTGGTCCAACGCCCCGGCCAGGTGAAGCGTCGCGCAGTCGCAATCCACGCGCAGTCCACTCGGCAACAGGCTGGGGCTGAAGGCGATCTGCACCCGCGAGCGCTCGGCGAGCTCGGATAGAGCCCTTGCAAGCGGAGCCCGCTCGATGGAGAGGCGTGAGACTGTCGCCAGCAGACTGCCGGGGCCGGGGGTGATTCCGAGTTCGCCCCTCAGAGCCACCAGCACCTCGTCGTCCTGGGCAGCAAGCGTCAATGGCAGGGGTACCGGCGAGAGAACCGGGACCAACAACCTCGCGCAAACAACGACGGCTGAAGAGACGTTCTTCACCTTGCCCATCAGTCGATTCCCCCGCCACACAGCGGGAACTCTTCCTTACTGTCCTCCCTGCCAGCCTCGCGCGATTCCACACCGATCTTCCAGCGCACCGCGGTTCCGAACATCCCCGTGCCGTCGCCGAAGACGGAAGGAGTCCGAACCTCGCCGTTGACATGGATCCTTCCCTCGCGGATCCAGTTGGTCCAGTTGCGATCGACCGCGCCCAGGGCGATGTCCGCGGTGGCTCCTGCCGGAAGGCCCGCGTGAAGCACGCGGGCAAGCGCAGCGTCGTTTTGCCCCTGGTTGAGTTCGTAAAGGAAGCCACGCGGCACGGAAATCCCGGTCAAATCACCGCCGATCATCGCTACCGTCAGGTACAACGGGTCATCGTCGGTGCTCAGTTCACCGAGGCCGTCGATCACCGCCTCCGCGACGAACGCCACGGCGCCTTCCACCCGTGGCCAGGTGATGCGTTGATTGGTGTTCGGGGTCAAGCGACACCGGCCACCTTCGAGCGACAGGCCGGTGGGCGAGAACATGCCCGGCATGTGGCTGACCCCACTCATCGTGCCGCCGTCCGGCAGCTTGACCTCGAGATGCAGTTCTTCACCCGGGGTAAAGGTCCCCGATGGGGCAAGCGGCCTGGTAACAGGATCCGAAGAAGTCCCGGTTCACGCAGTCCTCTGCCGGATCCGGTTCCTCCCGCAACTGCATGGATTGCTCCGACTCGCCGGTCACCCGAACCGTAGCCCCGTGGAGTGGCCGGGGATGTTCGCCCTCGGGGTAGTCGGTCAGGATGGCGACGATGTGAGTGCTGCTCTGCGAGGGGTTGGCCGGGTCGACCGTCACAACCGCTGTGGCTTCCGCCACCGCCAGTGCCGGGGGCGGGGCAATGATCTCGACCTCGGCTAGGTCACAACCCGGCGCGAGGAGCAATGCGGCGAGGCCCATACGGTCTTGTCGCGAGATGATTGAACGCATCAGAACGAAACCTCCACTCCGATTGTGGGCAGAATGGGCATCAGGAACCCTTCGGTGCGACGGGTTCCCTCGAAGCTGTGGGTGAAGGAGTAGTATTGGATGTTCCTGCGGTTGTAGATGTTCATCACATTGAGGTAGGGCGTAACCCGGCCCCAGCTCTTCTCCCAGGTCCTGCGGAAGCTCAGGTCCAGGCGGTGCGAGAGGGGATAGCGCTCGCCGTTTCTCGGACCGAGGTGCAGCGTTGAGCCGGCAAAGGGCTCAACCTTCAGGTCGATCAGTTGCCGTCGGTTGATCCAGTAGTCCGCCAGGGGCAGCGTGTACGGCAGTCCCGAGCCCAGGTTCCAGCGCAGTCCGCCCGTCACTCCGCCTGGCAGTTCGTGACGGACGACCAGGTCGACATCGAGCCGGCGATCAAAGGGGGCCGGATGCTCCTTCATGAGAGGCGGAACGACTCCCGCGTCTGTATCGGGGAGCCTCCGGACTGCCTTGAGCAGCGAGACCGAGACCCAGCCCGTCGTGACACCCCTGTCCTTCCGCACCAGAACGTCGGCTCCGTAGGACCATCCGTCGCCCGCCACAAGATCGTCCTTCGGGTTGGCCGGGTCCTCCGCCCAGTTCCGGGCGACCAAACCATCGAAGCTGCGACGATACACTTCGGTTGAGGCGTACCAGGTGTCGCCATCACCGAGCCATCCCTCCACGCCCAGCTGCAATTGGTCCGATACCAGGGGCGGCGCCTTGCTGCCCGTGAGTATCCAGGCATCCAGGCCGAGTGGGATCTGCTCGTCCCGTACGGAATGGAGGAACTGCGTATAGCGCCCGGCTGCGCCGCGCACGGCCCACCGCCCACCGCCAAGGAAACGCTTCACGGCGATGCGCGGCGAAGCGGCGGTCGAACCGGCCGCGTCCGATGGCCACCACTGATCCAGGCGCATGCCGCCCTCTACCAGCCAACGGGGGTTGGGCTTCCAGTGGAGCTGGCTGTACGCGGCGATCCCCTTTCCATCTCCCCGGCCAGGGGGAAAGGCCTGGGGTACCCCGCCCTCTCCCAAGCTTTCGTATTCCATCCGGTTGACAAGCAAGCCTGACTTCCAGCTCGTGCGCGGGCCGGGCCGTCGCTCCAGATCCGCGGCCATGGACAACTGGCTCACCCGGGTTGCAAACCGCACGTCGCCGAATTCCGCAAACTCGAAGTTGCCGTGGGATCGAGAAGCCGAGCCGCGCACCTCCAGCACCTGACCGTCGGGCATCGGGCGAGTCCAGGAAGCGCCAACCGCCTCGTTGCCCCAAAGCCACAGCGCATCCGCTTCAGGGGTCGGATCAGATTCCTGATCCCCAAACAGCGCCGCTTCAGACGCATTCAGGATATCCCGGCCCACATAGGAGGTGATGTGCACCCGGTCACCGCCATCGGTCCAGCCCTCGAATGCGGCCTGTAGATCCCTCAACTGATACGGGAAGGCGATCCGCAGGAAGGGGTCAGTCAGCACATCCAGGTAGCTGCGGCGGCCCGAGACTTTCCAACGTGCATTGGCCAGCCCGAGGCGCTCCCTGGCGACATCGGACAATCCGCCTTTCACCGCTGCCCGCGAGGCCAGGAGGCTTACCGCACCGTCGAACCCCCATTCTCCGTCGCCGAGATCGGATTCGATGCGCAGCAGCGACGACACCCGGCCACCGTACTCGGCCGCAAAACCGCCGGACTGCAACTCCGTCCGCCCCACCATGTCCGCGTTGAACACCGAGAACAGACCCATGGTGTGAAACGGGTTGAACAGCTCGACGCCGTCGAGCAGGATGAGGTTCTGGTCCGCCGACCCGCCGCGGACGTTGAAGGCCGCCGCGATGTCGGAGACACGGGTGACTCCGGGGAGCACCTCGACTGTGCGCAGCGGATCCGCTTCAGCAACTCCCGGGATCGTCTTGAGTGCGGTTCGGCCAATCTCCTGAATTGTGGCCCCGGCGAGATCCTCGAAGCGGGCCCTTTGGCGGCTGCGTTCCCCTTCGACCTGCACACCCTCAAGTGCGATAGCTTGCTCCGCGAGTGTAACTGCCATGTGCAAGTCGTCGCCCGCGGCCACAGTGACCTGGGCCTCGTGGGGCGCGTATCCGATCCGTTCGACGGTCAGGAAATAGTCGCCGGGGGCAAGGTCATGGAAGGCGAAATAGCCGAGCCGATCGGTTCCGGTTGTCAGCTCCTCCGCTATGTGGTCAGGGGCCCGCAGGCGAGCGGTCGCATCCTCGAGGGGTATGGCTACCTCGGATCGCACCCGGCCGCGCAACACGCCGTCGGGATCGAGAATCCGGTAACCCGCCTTTGGTACGACGACGACCTGGGATCCCAACTCCACGTAGCCCAGGTGGGTGTCGGCAAGTATGCGGTCCAGCGCGCCGGCCAGATTCAGCGCCGCACAGTCGCAGTCGACCCGGAGTCCGCTCGGCAGAAGACTGGGGCTGAAGGCGATCTGCACCTGTGAGCGCTCCGCGAGCTGGACGAGGGCGTCTGGGAGGAGCGCCTGGTCGGCGGAGAAGTTGGACCGGGTCGCCAGGAGGGTTCCCGGGGCGGGATCGACGCCGGTCTCACCTCGCAGTGAGGCCAGTACCTGGGTGTCCTGCGCCGCGAGCACCGCCGGAAAGACCGTGGGGAGCAGGAGGGCGAGCGCGGCCCGTGACATGCGCCGAACCATCGCCCCGGCGCTCACGAGCCGTCTCCCGAATCGGGGCTCTCCACCCTCACAACCCCTCCGCCGACACTGCACCGGGCGCCGACAACGCCGCACACCACCGTCATCACCTCCTCGAGCGACTTCGATTCGAACCACATGGTCAGGGTACGGTCGAGGAGCGCCGGGTCGTCCACCACCACATCGGCGCCGTAGCGCGCTTCGACCTCTTGCATCGCGACACTCAGGGGTGTGTCGTGAAAGATCAGGAAGTCGTCCAGCCAGACGGCGACGGTCTCGATCGGAGGCGCGGCCACGACATCCTGCGGCTGGCCCCGCAGCAGCCTCGTCGCCTGCCCCGCCCCAACGTGCACCTCATGATCCGGCCCGGCGAGTGCGACGCGTCCCTCCACGACCGCGACGGAGAGATCTTCCTCGCCGGCGGCCAGGTGGAAGCGCGTCCCGAGCACCTCGGCCGTCCCGGCGTCGGTCGTGATGCGGAACGGCCGGGCCGGGTCGCCTGCAACGGCGAAGAAGGCTTCGCCGCGGAAGGTCACCTCGCGCGCCGCTCCCTCCGGGATTTCCGTACGCCAGGAGGCAGTGAACCAGCTGTCGGGCCCGAGGCGGATCACGCTTCCGTCGGCCAGGCGCACGATCTCGGTCTCGTCGGAATCGGTCGAGGCGAACTGCTGGATCGAGGGGGCGGCACTGTTGCCTCTCAGCTGAACGACCACCTGCCACACTCCCAGGAACACCACCACCACCGCCGCAGCCGCCAGGGTGTCGCTCCAGCGAACCCGCCGGCGCCTGGGCCGCAATCTCCATCCGAGACGCGCAACGCGGCGCTGCCCCGACCGCGCTGCCCGGGCCTCCGCGCGCCAGATTACGTCTTCCGCGCTCGGCGCCTCACCGGGGTCCACCCGGCGATCCGCCACATGCCCCACTTCGACCAGGCGCCGCAGCTCGGACAGCTGGCGCTCGCGCTCCGGTGAGTCCTCCAGCCAGGCGGTTACCACCGCGTCCTCTTCCCTGCTCGTCTGCCTGCGCAGATGCCGCAACAGCAATTCGTCCATCTAGTCCTCCTTCACTGCCTGCCGCACGGCTCGCAGCGCGGCGCTCATCTGGTTTGCGACGGTGGGCACCGAGATTCCCATCACAGCGGCCGCTTCGGCGTGCGTGAGACCCCGCTGGAAGACCAGCTCGAAGACCTCGCGGCGCCGCTCGGGGAGCGAGGCCACGGCGGCTTCGAAGGCGTCGGCCAGGATCCTTGCGTCCAGCACTTCGGCGGGGGTCGCGGGATGCGGCACGTCCGCGGTCTCCTGCCGCTCCATCCACCGCCGCCTCACCCCCGACCGCCGCTTCTCGTCGATCACGAGGTGCCTGACGATCCGGTACAGGTAGGCGCGGGCCGACCCGCGCGGGCGCCATGAACGCCGGCGCTCCCATACCTGGATGAACGCCTCCTGCACGACATCGCGGGCGATCTCCACGTCCTGCAGTTGCCGCGCGGCGTAGCGCACGAGTTCGGGCCAGCACAGGTCCATCAGTTGGCCGAGCGCCGTCGACGATCCGCCCTTGATCGAGAGCATCAGGGGCTCGACCTGGTGGGCCAGGTCCGTCCCCGGATTGTCGTCGGCGTCGCGCATGAGGTGGAGGCTTCGCATTCGCCCGGTCTGTGCGTTCAGGGTTGGATCGGAGTCCCGCGACCGATCGTCTCGGTGCTTCTGCATGACAAGCGCGCGAGCTGCCTGTTTCTACTATGGCCCCCCCGGCGCGGGTCCGATACGATGTCTGCAAACCGCCACCGAGCTGGAGGTCACTCCCGGACCCGGAGATCACCGCATGACCGCCGACTGCCGCACCACGACGACCGCCGCCCTGATCGCCGCCGCGCTCCTCGCCGCCTGCACCGACGCCCCTCCCCCACCGGACCCCACCCCCTTCGACGTCCTCATCACCGACGCCCGCGTGGTCGACGGCACCGGCGCCCCATCCACCGGCGCCGACATCGGCCTCCGCGGCGACCGCATCGCCGCCGTCGGCGACCTCTCCGGCCGCCCGGCCACGCGCACCATCGACGCCGCCGGCCGCGTCGTGGCCCCCGGGTTCGTCGACATGATGGGCCAGGCCAGCCTCGTCCTCATCACCGACCCCCCGAGCGCCGAGAGCAAGCTGCGCCAGGGCATCACCACCTACCTCTCCGGCGAGGGCGGCTCGGCCGCGCCCCAGAGCGAGGCCACGCTCGCCAATCCGCCCGTGATCGACGGCGACACCCTGCGCTGGCGCCGCTACTCCGAGTACTTCGCGATCATGGAGCGCTACGGCATCCCCATCAACGTGGTCCACGACGTCGGCCTGACCCAGGTGCGGCGCGTGGTTCTCGGCAACGAGGACGTCGCCCCCACGCCCGAGCAACTCGAAGAAATGAAGGCACTTGTCAGGGAAGGGATGGAGGACGGCGCGGTCGGCGTGTCCACCTCCCTGATCTATCCGCCCGCGATCTACGCATCCACGGACGAGCTGGTCGCACTCAGCGCGGTGGCCGGCGAGTACGGCGGCATCTACTTCACGCACATGAGGAACGAGAGCTACGCGGTCCTCGAAGCCATCCGCGAGGCCCTCACCATCGGCGAAGGGGCTGGCGTCCCCGTCCACATCTACCACCTGAAAGCGGCCGGCCAGCGCAACTGGCCCCTCATGGACGAGGCCCTCGCGCTCATCGACTCCGCCCGCACCGCCGGCATGGACGTCACGGCCGATATCTACCCCTACATCCGCAACGGCATCGGTCTGGGCTCGTTCCTGCACCCGCGCCACTACGCGCGCGGCACCGGCGCCTTCCTCGCCACCCTCGGCGACCCCGATCTGCGGGCCCGGCTGCGCGAAGAGGTCGAGACCGACTCCGAGTGGGAGAACTGGTACCAGCACGTGGGCATGGACTGGAACAACGTGCTGATCGTCTCGGCGCCGGGCACCGTCGACCCCGGGGTCGTGAACCGCTCCGTCGCCGAAGCGGCGGAGGTACTCGGGACCGACCCCTGGAACGCCTTCTTCGACCTCGTGCAGGCGGGCGGCGTCAGCGTCAACCCGCTCAGCATGAACGAGGAGCAGAAGTGGGCCGCCCTGCGCGCGCCGTACGTCATGATCGACACCGACGCCTCCCCCGTGAACCCGGCCTCCGTGTCGAGCACCCATCCCCGCGCCTTCGGTGCCTTCCCGCGCGTGATCGCCAAGTACGTGCGGGAGGACGGTGTGATCTCGCTGGAAGAGGCCGTGCGCCGGATGACATCGCTCGCCGCAGAGCGTTTGGGGATGGAGGACCGCGGGGTCGTCGCGGCGGGGATGGCGGCTGATCTGGTGGTATTCGACCCGGCGCGCCTGCGGGATCGCGCCGACTTCGGCGCGGACGCGACCCTGCAATCGGAAGGCGTGGATTATCTCTTCGTCAACGGCACGCTCGTCATCGACGACGGGGAACTGACCAACGCCAGGCCGGGGAGGCTGCTGCGGCGCAGCCGGAACTGATGCTTGGCTCGCCGGTGAGTGCTCGACGTTTCAGCTGAAACGTCTTTTTGCCGGGAAGGCGCTTACGACGCCCCCACCGGATCCACCCGCACCGTCACGATATCCGTATCGTGGTACTTCTGGTGCCGCACCGACGTCGCGATGTGGCGCAGCAGGCGCAGCGAGAAGTCATGCTCCACGGGCACCTCCGTCACGCTGCCCCCGACGAAGGCCATGCGGTCTTCGATGTTGCCCTCACCCGCGGCGGCGAGGAATTCGAGCTCGGCCCCGCCCCCTTCGGCCCGGGCCGTCACCCGCAGGCGGCGCGTGCCCAGGGCATCGTCCTCCGCAATCTCGTCGAGGAGGACCAGCAGCGTCTCCTCGGCGGCGAGGCTCATGCGGTGGACCAGGTCGTCACCCAGACCCGAGCGCGCGCCGAACTCCTCCAGGAATGTCTGGATCTTCGGTTGCGCCCCGACGTTCAGCTTGGTCTCCATGCGGCGGCGCCTGGGCCCGGTCAGCTCCATGAACGCCGACAGCAGGATCGCGATAAGCCCGCCCGAAGTCATTCCGTTCTCCAGCAGCTGCCCGGCCCAGCCGAAGTACTCCGACGGGATCTGGCCGCTCTGAAACCCCGCTCCGATCCAGAACGAGACGCCGATGATCGTGGCCTTGCGGTAGTCGATGCCGTCCTGGGTAACCATCTCCAGCCCCAGCACGAACAGTATCGCGATCAGCACGATGATGTAGGCGCCGACCACCGGATTGGGTATGGCGAGCAGCACCGCCGTCGCCTTGGGGAAGAAGGCGAGCGCGATGAAGGTCAGCCCGATGCAGACGCCCACCCGCCGGGCGGCGATCCCGGTGATCTCGACGATCGAGACGCTGTTCGAGTAGGTCGTGTTCGGGACGGTGGCGAGGAGGCCGGAGAGGAGGTTGCCCACCCCGTCGGCCGCCACCGCGCCCTGGACAGCACGGAAGTCGGTGGCCCGCCGCTTGCGCCATGACACCCGCTGGATCGCCATCCCGTCGCCGATCGTCTCGATGGCGCCGACGAGCGTGACGAAGATGAACGCGGGCAGCATCGCCCAGAACGCGGGACTCAGGCTCAGATCGAAGCCCGGCCAGCCGCCCGCCGGGACGCCGAACCACTGTGCGTCGCCCACGATGCCCATGTCGTAGATGCCGTACGCGGCCGCCACCAGACAGCCCCCGACGGCTCCGATGACCGACCCCCACAGCCGCAGGGCGCCCCTCGCCCGCAGCACGATCACGATGGTGATCACGATGGTCGCCAGGGCCGTGAGCGGAGCTGCCGCGGGGGCCGCACCCTCCGGCGCCTGGAAGAGGAGGTCGAAGCCGATGGGCATGACCGTGACCGCGATCAGCATGATCACGGTGCCGGCCACCGTCGGCGTGATGATGCGCCTCAGCAGCGACAGGTGCGACGAGATCAGGAACTGGCAGAGCGACGAGGCCACGATAAGGGTGGCCAGCAGCGCCGGGCCGCCCCGTTCGAGCGCCGCCACCGACACCGCGATGAAGACCCCCGACGTGCCCATGAGCAGGATGTACCCGGCCCCGATCCTGCCCGCGATCGGCCGCGCCTGGATCAGGGTCGAGATCCCGCAGACGATCAGGACGGCGAAGGCCGCCCATGTGAGGTAGCTCTCGCTGCCGCCGCCCGCGCGCACCACGATCGCCACCGTGATGACGATGCCCGCGATGTTCAGCAGTACGTACTGGAATGCGAGCCCGAACGATACGGGGTAGCTGGGCGACTCGTCGGCCTGGAAGCGGAGGCCCAGGCGCGTGTCGGGAGGGGTCATGGGTGGCGTCCGTACGGGGATCGGGATGGGCCGGCTGTGCTGCGGGCTCGCGGCGACGCGCTCTCGATGGCGGTCCCGTACCGCTCGAGGAACACCTCGAAAGCGGCGACCAGCCTGTCGCAGTCCTGGTCGTCGTGGGCAAGTGAGACCGACATGAAGCCGCGGCGCGCGATCCAGAACCCCGCGAGCAGCATCTCGAGGTGGAACAGATCGCGGGCGGCCTGCGGGGTCGCGGCGGTGTCGCCGTGGCAGCGCACGGGCGCCCGCTGAAAGTGCACCGTCATGATCGAACCGCGGCCCGTCACCAGGGCGGGCACATGCAGCCGCGCGGCGACGCCGTTCAGTGCATCGCGCAGGGCATCACCGCGGTCGTTCAACCGGCGGACGGTGGCGGGTGTCAGCACGTCTCGCAGTCCCGCGAGGCCAGCGGCCATCGTGAGCGCGTTGTTGTTGTGCGTGCCGGCATGGCTGAAATGATCCGGACGGCGCGGATCGAACCGGTCCATCAGCTCCGCGCGGCCGCCGAACGCGCCGAACGAGGCGCCGCCGCCGAGGTACTTGCCGAAGGTGGTCAGATCCGCATGGATGCCCAGCACTTCCTGGAGGCCGCCCGGCGCGAGGCGCGAGGTCTGCACTTCGTCGAAGATCAACAGCGCGCCGCTGCGCTGCGTCGCGTCCCTGAGCGCGCCGAGGAACGCCCGCGTCCCGGGGATGCAACCGCCGCCCCCGAGCATGGGCTCGACCAGCACGCACGCGAGTCGGTCCGGCTGTTCCTCGATCATCGAGCGCGCCGCCTCCGCATCGTTGTATTGCCCGACGACCCACGGGAACGGAACATTGAGACGCCGATCCGGCCCCGTGAATGTCAGTGGACCGCCATGGTACCCGCCGTCGAACACAAGCACCCCGCCGCGCCCGGTGACAGCGCGTGCGAGGCTGACCGCCATGAGGTTGGCCTCCGTCCCGGAGTTCGTGAACCGGACACGCTCGACGGAGGGAAAGCGCCCGCAGATCAGCTCCGCGAACCGCTGCTGGTTCGGCGTGGGCCCGCCGAGCGTGAGCCCGTCCTTCGCCGCCCCGGCGATCGCCGCCTGGATGGTCGGGTTGGAGTGCCCGTACAGGCCCGCCGTATGGTCATTCAGGAAATCGACGTACTCGTGCCCGTCGAGATCGTACAGCCGGGCGCCCACGCCCCGGACGATCGTCACCGGGAAGGGCGCGTAATGGTTGACCGTGCGGGTGTCCGCGCCGGGAAGGAATCTCGTGGAACGCTCGAAGCTCGCTTCGCTCGCCGGATTGGCCGCCGCGTACCGGGTGGCCGCATCGGTGGCGAGCTCCTGCAGCGTTCGCGTCTGGACCGTTGTCATGGGCGCACATCAATGAACGAGGGCGTGACGGGCGGCTTTGGGGAGACGGGGGATTATCGGTCCCATGCGGCGAGGATCGCAAGCCGGGAGCAGTTCCCGGGCCCCGGCATTCCTGCGACAGGTGCAATTGTGAAATATCTGCTTGACTTCGGTGAGGGGACCGCCTACCATTTGTGTCGTTGACAAACAAGCGAGTTTTCCCGCACAACCAAAGACTGGAACCACAACCGATGCATGGAACCGAGAGTCGTCTGAGAGCACTGATCGATGAACACCTGGCGCTCGATCATGAGCCGAGTCTGTCCGGAGGCTTCTCCGATTCGGGTATTTCCTCGATGGATGCAGTCGCATTCATGAGGATTGTGGAACGCGAGTTCAACGTGTCGATTCCGCCGGAGGACTGCGGGAAGATCGGGACATTTGGTGAGCTCGTCTCGCACCTCGACTCTCTGGCGGGCTGACGGCGCCAGTCTTTGACTCGTCCGGGCCGGGCGGCAGGTGTCCGGCTCACCGTAGTGGTTCGAACCAGTAGCGTTTGCGCTGGAACGGATAGCCGGGCACAGAGATCCGGCGTCGCGCTTCTCCCGCGAAAAGCCCGGCGAAGGAAACCGGGAGGCCTTCGGTGTACGCCTCCGCCACCCACTCTTCGAATGTGTCGGCTGCATGCTCCGTGCCGTTCGGCCAATCGTTGAGAGGTATGGGGCCTGACCCCGATCCGGGACTGATCTCGAGAACCAGATCGACATCGAGCGCCGCAAGCGCCTGGGCGGTGGGTCGGCGTGGGGCCTCCAACGGACGCAACTGCCCTTGCCAGTAGGCTGCATCGAGAATCTCCGTCGGGCTGCGCACTCGTCCAGTCCCCGGATTCACGATGGACAGCGAGGGTAACGAAAACTCGATCTCGGGGAACGGGGCTTCCACGCTATCCACACTTCGTGCGGCGGCCAGGCGAAGTCCGTCTTCCAGGCCAAACACCCCTGCGCTCCACGCCGCCGACAACGCGCTGATCCCGCGTCCCGACACCACCTGGGGCCGGATACCGACACTCGCCCAGAGCGCGGTAAGGGCGCACTCCAGCGCGAAGGCTGCCGGTTCCCGCCAGGCCGGATCGTCTTCGTCCGCGCTCGCACCGCTCTGGTCGAGCGTCACATCCAGCAGGGGAACGCCGCCAAGTTCGTCGCGCAGAACGCGGTCGCAGCGGTCAAGAACGGCCCGTACCACGGGCTCGGTCCGGTACAGATGCTTCGCCGTCTTCGCACGCGCGTTTCCTTCGCCCGCGTAGGAGAAGGCCACCTTCGGCGTCGCAGCGACCGCCCGTGCCGTCGCTGACGTGGCCGCCCTGTCCCCCGTTGAGATTGCATGCAACTGCTCGCGCAGCGAGTCGGCGTCACGAAATGCGAGAGCCGCCCGGTGCGTGAAGTGGTCGCGTCCTACGCTCGCCGTCCACGCCATGTCCGACAACAGGGAGTCCACAGAATCTCGCTCGGCCTGGAGATCGTGGCCGTGGGTGTCGAGCCAGGCGAGATACCGTCCCGCCAACTCGCGCAGCGCCTGGTCCGACTTGCCTGAAATCGGCAGGACGCGCGCGGTGCGTGGGTCGAAGGGGCCTGATGGAGGGGACAGTTTCGTCAGCGGCCCCGGCATTGCAATGTCGATGGTTCGTGGGGACCCGGCGGGTTGGCCCGAGTTGCCACTCGTTTGGGAGGGGTCATGGATCGGTCCGTAGCCCTCCACGACGACATGCGCGTTCGTGCCTGATATCCCGAATGCGCTCACGCCGGCAAGTGGCGTCCGATCCGCATGCCCTGGCCAGCGCGTTGCCTCCGACGTCACCTGCACCGGGAGCGCGTTCCAATCCACATGCTCGTTCGGGTTCCTGAAATGGAGGTGCTTCGGGATCACGCCATGCTTCATTGACAGCATGATCTTGATCAGCCCCGCGATCCCCGCAGCCGACTCGAGGTGGCCGATGTTGGTCTTTACGGAGCCGATCAGGAGTGGACGGTCCGCCTCGCGTCCCTCGCCGTAGACGGCGGCGGCCGCCTGCACCTCGATTGGATCCCCCAACGTGGATCCCCCTCCATGGGCTTCCAGATAATCCACCTCTCCAGGCGCGACGCCCGCTCGATCGAGCGCGTCCCTGATCACGCGCTGCTGCGCTCGCCCGTTGGGGACCGTCGGTCCGGCGGTCGCCCCGTTCTGGTTCACCGCCGTGCCGCGAACCACTCCCCAGATCCGGTCACCGTCGGCCTCCGCTTCATGAAGCCGCTTGAGGACGATCATCCCGCAACCCTCGCTCCGCACGGCCCCATCCGCCGAGGTGTCGAAGGTCTTGCACCGGCCCTCCGACGACAGCATCCCCAACTCGACCATTTCCCTGGTCAACCCGAGCGAAAAGACGGCATTCACGCCTCCGACCAGCGCCAGGTCCACTTCACCCTGGCGCAGGGCCGCTACGGCGTGGTGCACCGCGACCAGCGACGCCGCACAGTTGAGGACCACCGGCATCGTGGGCCCCATGATCCCCAGCTTGAAGGCGACCCCGCCGAGCGCCATGGAACTCGCGGTGCCGAGATAGTTGAGGTCCTGGCCGCCGGCCAGCATCATGAGGTCGCGGTACTCGCTGGTCGCGACGCCCGCGTAGACGCCCGTGCTGCTGCCCCTCAGCCTCTCCGGATCGATTCCCGCGTCCTCCAGCGCCCGCCAACTCGTTTCCAGGAGAAGCCGTTGCTGCGGATCCATCAGGCGCGTGCCGATCGGCGTCATGCCGAAGAAACGCGCGTCGAAACGGTCGATCCCTTCAACGAACCCACCCTGGCCCCAGGCGTTGGCCCCGGTCTCGGGGTCGCCCGCGATCCCGGCCCAGGCACCGCCATCCTGCCGCCCGTGCGTCACGGCATCGCGGCCGGCTTCGAGTTGTCTCCAGAACGTCTGCAGGTCCGGGGCGCCGGGGAATCGACAGGCCATGCCGACGATTGCGATCCCATCGTCCTTCCGAGTCAGCGCCGCTGGCGCGGTCGGCTCGGCCGTTGGCTCGGGGGCGGGCGTCGGCTCGGGGATGGGTGCCGAATCAGCGACGGATTCCGCGTCGCCGAGCGCGTCCACCAGATGACCGGCGAGATCGGTGATGGTCGGGTAGTCGAATACCAGCGTATTCGGCGCCGCGTACGTTTCGGAGAAAGCCCGGTTGAGACGGTTTCGCAGTTCGACCGCCATCAGGGAGTCCATCCCCAGGTCGAAGAATCCAACCGCGGGCGCCGGCGCCGAGGGTAGTCTCAGGACCGCCTGGACCTCTCCTTGCAAGAAGGACACAAGCCGACTCTCGCGCTCTGCCGGCAGTGTCGCAGCGAGCAATGCAAGCAGGTCGTCCGACGAGGACGCGCCGTCGTCATCCGCATCTACGATGAGCAGCTCCTCCAGCAGGGGTGGACGGTCTTCGAGGGACTCACCGAGAACCGGCCAGTCCACCGCCGCCACCACGGCGCCGGTCGCGTCCTCCCGCAACAGGCGCTCGAATGCCAGGAAACCCTGTTCCGGCGTGAACCAGCCGGTACCGGACGCCTCGCGCCGCCCGGCGATACGTTCACGCTGCTCTTCCGCCTCGCCCAGTCCCGACCAGGCGCCCCAGGCGATGGCTTGCGCGGGGAGCCCCAGCGCACGTCGGTGCGCGGCGAGCTGATCGAGGAAGGCGTTGGCCGCCGCATGGTTTGCCTGGCCCGGATTGCCAAGGACACCGGCTACGCTGGAGAACAGGCAGAAGATGTCCAGATCGCGTTCCAGCGTCGCCCTGTGAAGGTGCCAGGCGCCCAGCATCTTCGGCCACAGAACGGTCTCGAAGCTCTGCCAGCTCTGGTTGCCGAGGGCGGCGTCCGATAGCACGCCGACACTGTGGATCACGCCGGCGAGCGGGGGCAGCGCCGCGTCGATCCGTTCCAGCATGGAATCGACAGCGCCCGTGTCCGTCACGTCCGCGATCGCGACTTCGATCCGGAAGCCACCGGCGCGCAGCGCCTCGATCGCTTCTTCCGCCGCCGCATCCGGAGCCCTGCGACCGTTCAGCACCACCGTCCCCGCGCCGCGCTCCGCCAGCCATTCGGCGAGGGCCAGACCAATGCCGCCCAGCCCGCCGGTCACGAGGTAGGTGCCATCCCGCCGCAGCCGCCCTCCCGCGATCGGAGGCGTGGTCAACACGATCTTGCCGATATGCCGCGCCGCGCGCATGTAGCCCATCGCAGCGCTCGTTTCGGCCATGGGCCAGATGGTGTGCCTGAGCGGCGAAAGCTCCCCCGCCTCGACGCGCGCCAGCACGTCCGTCAGGGCCGCGCCCGGCCCCGCCGGATCCTGCTCCTTCAGGGTGTAGAGATCGAGGATCGAATAGGCGACATCGGGCCGCAGCGCGGCCATCTCGTCCTCTGTCAGGATGTCCCGCCGGGCGAGCTCCACGAAGCGGCCGCCGCCTGCGAGGCAGGCGAGGCTGGCCTCGATGAACCCCTCGCCAGTCAGGCTGTTCAGCACGACGTCGACCCCGGCGCCCTCCGTCGCGTCCAGAATGTCCTGGCCGAAAGCCGTCGAGCGGCTGTCGAGCACGTGCTCGACGCCGATCGAGCGGAGATAGTCTCGCTTGCCCGCACTCGCCGTGGCGAACACCTCCGCGCCCGCGGCCTGGGCCAACTGGATAGCCGAGAGCCCGACTCCGCCCGCCCCTGCGTGAATCAGCACCCGGTCCCCGACCTTGAGCCCCGCAAGCTCGTAGGACAGCACGCACGTTACGAAAACCGACGGGATCGTGGCGAGCGCCGTCGCCGACGCGTTCGGCGGCGCCAGCGCCACCAATTCATGGCGCGTGACCACCTCCGGTCCGAAGGTGCCGAACGCGAATCCGGCCACGCGGTCGCCCACCGCCACTGTGGTTACATCCGAACCGACCTCGACGATGCGGCCGCAGAATTCCTCGCCGAGCATCCCCTCGTCCTCGACCAGGCCCATGGCCCGGAACACGTCCAGGAAATTGAGCCCGCAGGCGTCGACCGCGGCGCGCACCTCTTTCGGTTCCAGAGCACGCGGCGCCAGCGGTTGCACCCGCAGTGCCTCGATCGCCCCGCCCTCGCCGGGCGCCAGCACCCAATCCGCACCCTCCGGCAGAGCAAGGCGCTCCACACCGGCGCCCGAACGAACGAGCCGGGCCGCCTGCCGGCGCCCCCGGCGATGCGCGATGTGGTTCTCCGAATCGGGAAACAGCAAATCGTGCGCGAGGACTGCATGTGGTTCCACCGCTTCGGGATCGAGATCGAGCATCCGCGGCTGCAGCTGGGGTGCTTCACGCGCCACCACCTTGCCGAAGCCCCAAAGCGGCGCGCCGGCCAGTTGCCCGGTGCGTTCCCGTTCGAAGACCTGCGCGCCCCGGGTTACGAACCACAGGCCCTTCTCGGGTACGGCATCCGCGTCGGCGATGCCCTGCACCAGCGCCAAGGCGCTGGCCGTGGCCCGTTTTGCGTCCGCCGCGATGTCCTCGGTCGTCGCCTCCGCTCCGTGACCGTCCTGCGCGACGAGATGCACCGCGCCGGCGAAGGGCACGTCGGAAGGCAGGCCTTCGATAAGTGATCGCCACGACTCGCGCCGTTCCATTTCGATCGATGCCACGACGACCCCGGCCTCACTCTCGGCCACCGCCGCCGCGACCTCAGGATCGTCGCCCGCCAGGACCACCCGCTGGTTCTGCGCGGCCAGTTCTGCCGCCAGGCCCGCCGCGATGCCGCCCCGGTCGGCCGCCACGACCCAAACGCCCTCGGGCAAGGCGATCTCCGCCGGACCCTGCGCCACGATTACCCCCCGATCCGGCAGACCGGCCACTTCCTGCAGGTCCAGGCCGAGCACATCCGATTCGGCAAACCCTGTATCCGCGAGCGCCCGACGCCACACATCGGGCCCTGCGAGGGCGTGGTTCGAGCGGTAGCGGTCGGCAAAGCGCCACCATCCGTCCAACTGTCCGAAGATCAGATCCATCCAGCCCCTGCCGCGCTGGTTTTCAAGCGCCACCAGCAGCCCCGACGGCGCGAGGAGCGCGCGGCAGTGGGCGAGCGTCTCGTCCAGATGGCGCGTGGCGTGCAGGACGTTGGCCGCGACCACCAGGTCGTAACCGTGGGCCTCGAACCCCTGCTCGATCGGATCCTTTTCGATGTCCAGCACCCGGTAGTCGATGGAGGCATCCCCGGTGCTGAAGCGCGCTTCCGCCTCGGCGAAAAAGCCCGCGGAGATGTCGGTGTACATGTAGTCGAACCGGCCTGCAGGAAGCTCGGGCAGGATGTATTCGGTCGCCGAGCCGATCCCCGCGCCCACCTCCAGCACGCGGATCCGCCGGCTCTCCGGCAACTCGTCAACGAGCGTCCGGAACACCTCTCCCAGCATCCGGTTCGCCGCCCTCCAGACCGCCGCCCGGCGGTAGAGATCGGCAGCCGTCGGCTCCGCATCGCCGAACAGCAGCGACAGCGGATCCGCATCGCCACGAAGCACCTCGGGCAGTGCGCCGGCACAGCGCCGAAACAGCCCGATCTCGTTCGTCGCGTGCGGCAGGCGCGCCGCCACGTCGGTCAGAAACACTTCGGAATCGCTCGGCATTTGATCGGGCAAGGGCTCGTCGGCTCCGATCGTTACGATGAAACCCTCGTCCTGCGCCTTCAGCACGCCCGAACGGGCCAGTACCTCGAGCACGCGACGCAGCAGGTGCCCATGCTCGGGTAGAATCTCCAGGCGCTCGCGCAACTCTTCCGGATCGACCGTGGCTCCTGCCTTGCGTTCCCACCCCAGTGTTTCCAGAGCCGACAGCGCGTAGCACCACGACACCCGCTCCATCTCCTCCTGCAGGGTGGTCTCGTCTTCGACCCGCACCCCCTCGGCGGCCAGATACCGCGAGAATGGCAGCGAGCGAGCCGCTGCGGCCGACGGACTCGGCAGGAAATCCGCCGCCGGCATGCCCGGGGGCAGGGCGCGGTCGCGCCACACCACCTCGTAGAGCAGTTCCTCCACCCCCTCCACCGCGGGGAGCAGCGCACTCCGTGTCGCCCGCTTCACCGTGTACCCATCGAGCGTGCCGATCGGGGATCCGCCCATGTCGCAGAGGGTGATGTCCGCGCTCAGCACCTCCGGCAGCTCGGCGCTCGCACGTTCCGGCGTCTCCCGCAGGCGGACATGGCAGAGCAGCCGGTCCGGCAGCTGTTGCGGCACCGACAGCCGCTCCCACCCGAAGGGCAGATAGGTGACGTCCTCGTCGGATCCGAACGCCTCCCGGGCCGCACCCATCACCTGAAAGCAACCGTCCAGCAGGAGTGGATGAAACGCCAACCCGCCGCCGTCGGTGGATGCCGGCAGGGAAACCTCGCCCAGTGCTTCGCCCGGCGCGGCCCAAAGCGCCGCCAATGTGCGGAATGAGGGGCCGAGATCGATCCCGACGTCAGCCTTGGCACGGTAATAGGCCGCGAGATCCACCGGCGCCAGATCGGCCCTGAGCTGTGCCAGGTCCAGCGGCGCGGCGACTTCCGACAGATCCGCACCGACCCCTGTCGGGACTCGGCCTTCCGCGTGCAGCGTCCATTCTTCGTCGCGGGCATCCCTGCTCAGTATCCGGACTCGGCGTGACCCGTCCTCTTCGGCGCGGTTCAGCAGCAGCTGAAGCCGACGACCTTCTTCCTCGCCCGGGTCCGCTTCGTCCCTCTCCGCGAAGACAAGGGCGCTCTGCATCTGGAAGTCCTCGACGACGGCCGGGCCGGGGTTCTCGGCGGTACCGGCCGATGCCGCCATGGCGCCATAGAGCGCCCCGGGCACAACCACGCGATCGAACACGCGGTGGTCGTCGAGCCATGCAGGGTCGGAGGGGAACAGCTCGGTGTCGAAGCTGATCTCGCCGCTGGCGGACTCGTGCCGGCTGCCGAGGAGCGGGTGATCGGCACTCGAGCGCCTCCGCCGGGGTGCGTCGATCCAGTGGCGGTCGCGGCGGAAGGGATAGCCCGGCACCGAGATCCTGCGCCGTGACTCGCCGGCAAAGAGCCCGTCGAACCGTACCGGCAGCCCCGCCTCGTACGCTCCAGCGACCGCCGCGAAGAAGGCGTCTTCCGCCTCCGTCGCCGAGACATTGCGTCCGGGCCGTTTGAGGCTCGACAGCGTGACGGGCGGCGCGGGACTCCCGGGCGAATCCGGCCAGGCGAGCGTGGTCATGGGCCCGAGCACCGAGTGCGGACCGATCTCCACGACCGCGCCCACCCCCAGTTCCGCCAAGGTCCCGACGCAGGCGCGGAACGCCACCGGCGCGCGCATCTGCCGCCGCCAGTATGCCGCATCCAGCGCCTCGTCCGGACCGACCAGCCGCCCGCTGAGATTGCTGACGAATGGAAGCGACGGTTTCGCGAAGGCCAGCCGCGAAAGGGCTTCTTCCAGATCGTCCAGCGCCGGCTCGATCATGGCGCTGTGGTAGGCGGGACTCTTCCGCAGCCGCGCTACCCGAGTCCCGGCCGCCTCCAGGCGCTCGAGGATCGAGCCGACCTCGGCCGCCGGACCGCTGATGACCTGGTGCGCGCCATTGTCGGCGGCGATACAGAGGCCGATGCCGCGTGAGGCCGCATTGTGCTCGTCCAGCGCCTCCGCGACGAGGGCGGCCGGCGCGAACACCGCCGCCATCGCGCCTTCGCCGGGCAGGGCGCCGACCAGCTCGCCTCGCACCGCGGCCAGGCGCAAGCCGTCCTCCAGGCCGAACACGCCCGCGGTGTGCGCCGCCGCGATCTCGCCCAGGCTGTGACCCAGCACCACCTGCGGCCGGATGCCGACGCTCGACCAGAGCGCCGCAAGTGCGCATTCGAGCGCGTAGATCGCCGGCTGCTTCCACCGCGGATCGTCCAGGTCGCCCGCGGCAGCGGAACGGCCGAACATCACGTCGAGCAGCGAAGCATCACGTTCTTCCCTGAGCACTTCGTCGCACCGGTCGAGGACCGCCCGCACCACCGCCTCACTTGCGTAGAGGCCCGCGCCCATGCCGGGCCACTGGCTGGCCTGCCCCCCGTAGGCGAACGCCACGGTCGCTGCCTTGCGAGATTCCGGCGTCTCATCCCCATCGGCGATCTTTCGCAAAGCTTCGCACAACGACTCGGCGTCGCGGAACACCACGCCGGTCCGGTGGTCGAAGTGGGTCCGTCCCACACTTGCCGTCCACGCCATGTCGGCGAGAGGTGGGTCACCGGCACCGTTGTCGGCAGAAGCCTTCCCGGCCCCCTCCCCGACCCAATCGAGATACCGCCGCGCCGACTCGCGCAGCGCTTCTTCGGACCTGCCGGAAAGGGGCAGGATGCGTGTCACACGGGCGGAGAGGTCTGCCGACCGCGGTGCGGTCAGTGGCCCGCCATCCGCGCTCTTCTCCGACGGCGAAACGGCGACCGGCAACGCCGGGCCGACGGGCCAACGGCGGCCGGCCGTGTGCCCATCCCCGAGAGTGCCACCGGCCGCCTCGTGGCCTTCCAGCAACACGTGAGCATTCGTCCCCGACCACCCGAACCCACTCACCCCCGCCCGCGGTGGTCGGCCGGCACGGAGCGGCCACTTCATCCGGTCATCCGTCACCCGCAGGGGAATCCGATCCCAGTCTATCTGCGGGCTCGGGTTGTGGAAGTGCAGGTGCTTCGGGATCGTCCCCCGCCCGATCGAAAGGACGGCCTTGATCACGCCTGCCGCGCCCGCCGCGGCCTCCAGGTGGCCGATGTTCGTTTTCACCGACCCGATCAGGACGGGGTGGTCCGGGTCGCGACCCCTGCCGTACGCCGCCGCCGTGGCGCGCGCCTCGATGGGGTCCCCGACTTCCGTTCCCGTCCCGTGCGCCTCCACGTAGTCCACATCGGAGGGCCGGAGCCCGGCCCGCAGAAGCGCGTCCTCGATGCACCGTTCCTGCGCCTCCTGGCTCGGCACCGTCAGGCCCGGGGTCGCGCCGTCCTGGTTCACAGCGGTGCTGCGGATCACGGCCCAGATACGGTCGCCGTCCGCCTCGGCCTCGCTCAGCCGCTTCAGGACCAGGATGCCGCACCCCTCCCCTCGCACGTAGCCGTTCGCACCTGCGTCGAAGGTGGCGCACCGTCCATCCGGCGACAGCATCCCGGCGTTCGCGCGCATCTCGAAGAGTTGGGCCGACAGGATCACATGAACGCCTCCCGCCAGCGCCATGTCCGCCTCTCGCCGCTGCAGCCCGGACACCGCCTGGTGGATCGCCACCAGCGATGAGGAGCATGCGGTGTCGAGGGCCATCGCCGGCCCGTTCAGCCCCAGGGCGAAGGCAACCCGTCCGATGGCGGTGTTGAAGGACGTGCCCGTTACCGAGTAGAGGCTTGCGGCCGGCTCCGTCGGCCGTCCCGCGTCGAGGACCAGCGCCCGGTAGTCGTAGTTGCTGATGCCCGCGTACACACCCGTGCGGCTGCCCTTCAGCCGATCGGGATCGATCCCGGCATCCTCGAGCGCCTGCCAGCTCGTCTCGAGCATCATGCGCTGCTGTGGATCCAGCCGCTGGGCCTCGACCGGGGAGATGCGGAAAAACGAGGCGTCGAATTCGTCAAGCCGGTCGAGGAAGCCGGCGTACCGGCAGCCCCTGGCGACCTTCTCGTCGGAAAAGAGCTGTCCCGCGCGCCCGACTCCGGATCCCGGAACCCCCTCGGTGACGGCGTTTACGCCGGCTTCGAGCAGATCCCAGAACTCGGGGACACCGGGTGCCCCGGGGAAACGGCAGGCCATGCCGACAATCGCGATGGGCTCCGCGTCATGGCGGGACATTGTCACCTCCTTCGCCACAGGCCGTCACCACGAAAGCGCCTTCGAGAATTTCACCGAGAATGCCCGCCCCGAGGACAACGGCGTACGTGGAATCATGTTCTGGTCCCGCTCCGTGTGAAGGCCCTCGTTGTATACAAGCCAGAGATCTGTGCCTTCGCTGAAGTGATAACGCATGCGTGTGTTGATGCTGGTGAGGTCGTCCACGCCGTTGTACTGGGTGTAAGTGCTCAGAGAAAGATGGGTGTCCAGCGCCAACTCCACCTTCAGTTGCGCCAAATGCGTCGTGGTTGCCAGGCCGCGCTCGGGGAATTCGATCCGGTTGATGGAGTATGCCATCCCGAGCTCCAGATGCCGAGAGACATTCCACACGGGACCGGCCGATGCACCGATCCGGCTTCCGTCGTAGAAGGTGCCGGCTGAAGTCGTGAACCTGCCGCGCAAATCATCGCTGCGGGACAGCGTGAAATTGGCCGCAACCTCGTGGAACCAGTATTCACCCGCCGCGACTTGCACATCGGCAATGGGGAACGGGTCGCGCACGCTCTCGAACTGCGACCTGACACCCACATCGAGCCTGGCTCCGCCCTTGAACTGGACCTCTGCTTTGGGATAGATCTCCCTCGATTCCGGCGTCCCGTCCGAATTGCGGGTGAACTGCCTGGCGGTCAGCCGCACGCCCTGCCTGCGAAACATCGCGCTGGCGTCCATATACTCGCCGTAAGCGAATTCCAGGCCGCCAAGGGTGAAGCCCGTGCGCCGCTGGAATCCGAGGCCGGGCCTGTAGTCGGATCCCACCCGGACGGCATCGGCAGAGTAGGTGAATCCCTCATCGCGCCGCCGCTCCCAGCGGGCCCGCATCAGTCCGGTCTCGAAGCCGGTGGCGTCCGTCGTCGCCTCGTCGAAACTCTGCGCCCATTGCAGCAGGGCATACTCGTCGCCGACCACCCGCACCGATGCGTCCAGTCCATACGCGACGTTGTCCCGGCCGTGCGAACCCAATCGGCTGGTAACCATCGCGCCGACGGTGGAGTAAGGGTTCAGCACCTGCTGGCGCAGCCGCAGCACGCCCATGTTCTCGGAAGAGAGGCTGCCATGCGCCCCGGTCTGCATGTTCAGGAGTCCGTAGTCGGTGCCCCCGATCCGTCCGACCGCGCGCACGCCGCCGTAGATCTTCACGATCTCGCCCTCGTGAAGCCCGATCTGCCGGCTGTGGAATAGCCGGTTGAAGGGCCCGCCGGTGTTGAAGTCGAAGGTAGCCGAGCGCTCCTGGAAGAACTGGCGCTTCTCTGGAGTGAACAGCGGAAAGCGCTCGATGTTGATCTGGGCGCTGTCAGCCTCCACCTGTGCGAAATCGGTGTTGGCGGTGAGGTTCAGCGCCAGGCGGGAGGTGGGAGAATACTTGATGTCGAGTCCCACTTCACGGGTGGCGTCCTGCTCGGCATCCCACACCGAATGCGGGCCTCGGTGGCCATCCGCGAGTTTCGGGGTCCGGCGCACGCCTGCCAGCACGTAGGGCATCGTGTAGACGGGGGTCTGCTGTCGGACGTTCCGGAGGACGATGCGCTGAGCCTGAGAGGGCTTCACGAACGCCACCCCTCCCCAACCTGGATCAATGTCCGGAAAGAGGTGCCGCTCGTCCTTGCGCGCGATCATCCGGTAGATGATCAGGCCCATCGTCACTTCTTCGTCCAGCACCTGGAATCCCAGTGTGGAGAAGGGAATCCGAAACTCGGCGAACCAGCCTTCGTCGGTACGGCTGGTTGCCACATCCCAATACGAGTTCCAGTCGGAATTCATGGGCAGTCCGCCGCCGACGGTAATCTGGGCATCGTTGTAGACCGTGCGATCCACGCGCGTCCCTGCCGGATTCGTCAGGAACATGACTGCAGTTTCATAGTCGTTGTAGCTGTCGACGATGACAGCAAGGGCATCGTCGCCGCTGTACCGATCACGGTAGAGAGTGTTGGCGCGGATCCCCTCCGGATCGGAATCGAACAAGCGGCCAGACACGTAGAGGAAGCGGTCATCGTGGACGATACGAACTTCGCTGGGCTCCGTGAAGGGGCCATGGTACGTGGGGGCGAACACTATCATCGGGACGGGCTCCACGGCCTCCCATGCCGCCTCGTCCACGATCCCGTCCAACCTGATGGGCCCCGAGATTCGAGGAATCGTCATGGGGATGGTCCGGGAGTCACCCGCCGGCCGGTCGGTTTCGGCCTGCGGAACGTGCCCCCACAGGGGTGACGGCAAGAGGAAAGCCGTCTTGAGGGCGCATGACACGAGAATTGGGAGAAAAACCAGGCGGGGCCCTCTCGCACGGGAGGTCGTGGAGGTGGAGCTGGCGTCGCCCGTGCCCGTCCTGGTACAAGAACTCATGGCAAACATCTCTCGTCCCCGTTCACCGTCGGCCGCTGCCGTACCGGGTCAACTACCCGACCGACCGGAAGGGGCTGATACCCAGGGTAGTTTAGCTTCTGGCCGCTATCCCACCGGGTCAACCCGCACGGTCACCACGTCGATGTCCTCGTACTTGTGGTGTTGCACCGAGGTCGCCAGGTGCCGCAGGAGCCGCAGCGAGAATTCGTGCTCCTCCGTGGCGTCGACCGCGTGCGTGCCGATCACTGCCAGGTGATCCTCGATGTTGCCCTCGCTGCCCGCGGCCAGGAACTCCAGCTCCGCGCCTCCCGATTCGGTTCGCGCAGTCAGCCGCAATCGGCGCTTGCCGGTCGCTTCGGCACCCTCGCCCTCCTGCGCTCCCTCCCCGATCAGGAGCAGGAGCGTCTCTTCGGCGGCGTGCGCCAACCGGCCCGCCGTCGCGCCCCCCAACTCCCGCCGGCCCGCAAAACCCTCCAGGAACCGCTGGATCTCCGGCAGCGACTCCACCCGCAACTCCGTCTGCATTCGCATTCGCCGCGGCCCCGTCAGCTCCATGAACGCCGTCAGCACGAGGGCGGTCAGGCCTCCTGACGTCATCCCGTTGTCGAGCAGCTGCTGCAGGAAGGGCGTCAGGCCGTCGGTGGGTATCTGGCCGCTCTGGAAGCCCACCCCGACCCAGAACGAGAACCCCACGACCGTGGCCTTTCGGTAGTCCATCCCGTCCTGCAGCACGATCCGGGTGCCAAGCATGAAGAGCACGGCGATGATGACCATGGCGTACGCGCCGATCACGGGATCGGGGATGATCAGGAGCACCTGCGTAACCTTCGGCAGGAAGGCCAGCACGCAGAAGATCAGACCGATGCACGCCCCCACCCGGCGCGACGCGATCCCCGTGATCTCCACCACCGACACGCTGCTTGAGTAGGTCGTGTTCGGAACCGTGGCGAAGAGCCCCGAGAGCAGATTGCCGAACCCGTCCGCCGCCACCGCCCCCTGCACCGCCCGGTAGTCGGTGGCCCGCCGCTCGCGCCACGACACCCGCTGGATCCCCACCGCGTCCCCGATCGTCTCGATCGCGCCCACCAGCGTCACGAAGGTGTAGGCGGGCAGAATCGCCCAGAACGCCGGCCCGAAGTCGAACCCCAGTCCCGGCCAGCCCGCCGCAGGCACGCCGACCCACATGGCTTCCCTCACCGGCCCGCCATCGATCAGCCCGAAGGACGCCGCCGCGATGCACCCCGCGACGATCCCGATCAGCGGCCCCCACAGGCGCACCGGGCCGGTGAACTTGAGCATGATCGCCAGCGTCACCACCAGCGTCGCCATCACGGTCACGGGCGCGGCCAGCGGCGCGCTCCCCTCCGGCACGTTGTCCATGAAGTCGAAGAGGAACGGCATCACGTTGACCGCGATCAGCATGATCACCGTCCCCGCCACCGTCGGCGTGAGAATCCGCCGCAGAATCGACAGCCGCCCCGCGAGCAGGAACTGGAAGAGCGACGAGACGATGATCAGCGTGGCCAGCAGCCCGGGACCACCCTGCTGCAGCGCTGCCACGGACACCGCGATGAACGCCCCCGACGTTCCCATCATGAGCACGTAGCCGGACCCCAGACGCCCCACGCGCCACGCCTGCACGATCGTGGCCACCCCGCTCACCAGAAGCGCGCCGAATGCCCCCCACGCCAGGTATCCCGCGCTGCTTTCCGCGCTGCGAAGGACGATCGCCACCGTCAGCACCACGCCCCCGACCGCCAGCACGGAGTACTGCAGCGCGAGCCCCGCGGCCAGCGGCCAGGGCGGCTTCTCGTCGGGTTCGTAGCGGACGCCGTGGGCGCTTCCGGCTGGCTCGGATGCCATGGGAATTCCTCGCGAAAGTGAGCGATCGGGTGGTGTCAACGCCGGGACGGCGGGCACCGTCCCGGGGCAGGCGCGGCGAACGGCCCGAAGCATAGTCGGGGTCGCGCCTCCCCACCTGTCAAGTTCCTTGTAGATTCGACGCACGCCCTCCGATCCGCCCGAATCACCCGAACCCGGCTGCACCGTGAACATCGATCAGCTCAACCACTACAAGCAGAAACTGGCCTTCGAAACCGACTCCTGGGACGTCTACGAAGCCCTCTCCCGCAACGAGCCGCTGGTCGTGGTAGACGGCCGGTCCGCCGAAGCCTACGCCCGCGAGCACATCCCCGGGGCCGTGAACCTGCCTCACCGCGAGATCAGCGCCGACACCACCGCGCACCTCGACAAATCGAGGCTGTACGTCTGCTACTGCGGCGGAAGCTATCGGGCTCACATCTTACTGTGAAGATTGAGCTTACGGGACTCCTACCCCTAATTCCCGCTTTTCGATTCCCGCCGAACGCCTTGGGTCAGGCGCGAACTCTCGGGCGGCTCTCCAACGCCTTCCTGAGCTGTCCAGCGTCGGCCTGTTGATAGCAGCGCAGCACCGTCT
>JAJDUP010000014.1 GCA_022826565.1 Gemmatimonadota bacterium
TGGGTCGAGGTCTTCCTCTTCAACCGGGGGCTCGCGACCTGGTCCGGCCGGCATGTCAATCAGTCGCTGCTCTTCCCCATGGAGAAAGTGTACGAGGACTTCGTGACCGACAGCTTTCGCCGCTACCAGGCCGAGTTCCAATTGGGCGCCCAAAGGCCCGGGAAGCCCATGGCCTCGATCGGAAGCAAGCCCGTCTTCGCGACGAAGCCGGACATCTCACTCCGAAAGCCACGCAACGCCGTCCGGTTCATCCTCGACGCCAAGTGGAAGCACATCGGCAAGGGAGAATCCGGTCCGATCCGCGGCATTGCCAGCTCCGACCTGTATCAGCTCTACGCCTACGGCAAGCGGTACGAGTGCCGGGCTGTGGCTCTGGTCTACCCACAGAGCGGAGACTTCACCAGTCCACTCACCGCTCGGTTCTTCGACGGCTTGAAGATCGTCTTCCTTCCATTCGACGTTGCCTCGCCCGAGAGATCCCGGCGGAGCGTGCGGCTTGCTCTGCGGACGCTGGCGGCGAACTGATCCAGGCGAATCACTCTCGCCTCCTCTCCGGCCTCGTTGGCCGTCTGTCTCGAAGACGGCGACGGCAACGGTTGGCCCGTCACACTCTGGTGACGGCGCGCGCGCTGCCGCGCACCGCTTTTTCCCCCTACCACTTACCCCTCGGAGACCGGCGATCGTCGATCTGGGGCGATTCTACGACCCGTATCTACCCCGAAATGTGCGTGGACCGCCCGAACGCGGCCCCGAGCGCCTTCGTGCATGAGCCAGCGCTTGCAGATAGCGACCAACGGCGGTCGGTCGCTGCATGACGTAATTGCGTGGAGAACTTCGGGCGCGGCGATCCAACAGGTCGGCCCGCTAATGCGCACCGGACGACCAAGCCTCTGGGGGACGTGGCCGAAATGTCGGTTTCAGAGACCTTCGGAGAAGGGCACGCGTGGCCGCGACACTCCCGCCATTCACGTCCGACCTTCCCGCTTTCGCGGTACGGTCCAGCAGGGTCCAGTACAACGGCAGGAAACGCAGATCGTGCAGCCCTGTAAGACTTTACGTGATTTCCTGCCGGGATTCAGACCCTTACCAATCCGCCGAGGCGGCAGGCCTGGAGCGCCTCTGCTAGGTCGACTGTATATCCCGACGAAGTCATCCACGCCGTTTGCGAGCCGAGCCGTCCAGGGTTGAGCCGTGAGCGGGGTGGGGTGGCAGGACATGGAAAGATGAGGTGTGGTAACTAGGACAAACGCAGGCGTCCTCCAGGCTCATGATCTGCTTCTTCCGCAGGATCCCGATTCGGACGCATGAGCTGAAATGTCAGCGAATCGAGTTCAGACCTCGGCCAGCCGAAACGGGTTGCTAGTCGATCCGGTGTCACTTTCCGTTGCCAGAGTATGGTCAGAACCTTGTGAAGTACCTGAGACCTTTCGCGGTCGATGGGGTTCGGTTCCTCCTTCCGCATGCCGAACTGCTGAGCTTCGATGCAAACCTGCCGATAATGCCAGGGAGATAGCATCCCAGTCGCATGCAGTCGGTGGGCAAGTGCGAGGACGGACACACCCCACTCCGCTTTCGCCTCAATCAGGCTGGACAGGTTCTTCAGGAAGGGCTGGTTGGCAACGATACTCGCCTTCGGCATCAAAAAGCAGGAGGCGAATCTGTTGGCCTGCGTCTCGGCTTCGCGGTTGTTCGTGGGACTTCCGTGGTGGTGCATGACCAAGTGACCAAGCTCGTGGGCGGCGTCGAATCTCCCCCGTTCCCCCGACTTGATCGTGTTGAGGAATACATAAGGCCTGTTAGCACTCCAGAAAGAGAAGGCGTCGACATCGTCGCCGTCTTCAGCCAACGAGAAGACCCGAACACCTTTCTTCTCTAGGAGATGAACCATATTCGGAATCGTCCGGTCGCCGAGAGACCAGTATGACCGAAGGGCTGTTGCTGCTGATTCGGGATCGGTTTGATGGCGCAAATCGGGGAAGTTGGCCTTTGGCAGAACGAATTGCTCATCTAGCCATGCACTCAGCTCCATCGCGAGTTCAGCGGTGGCCAGCACCCGATTCCGCTGCCCGGCTGTCATGCGACTCATCGACCTGAAGCTCACCCCCTCTGGCCCGATCAGCTCAGGGTCATCACGAAAGAAGAACGCGGTTGGGAAGTCGAGCACTCTCGCGATTCTCTCCAAGTGTTGCTTGGTTGGCGGGTGCTTGCCTGACTCGTTATAGCCGAGTGTCCGCTCCGCGATTCCAGTATCATGCGCAAGGTGCCTTCGGGAGAAGCCCCTGCGCCTACGGGCCTGCTGGAGCCGCTTGCCGTTAAAGGGCGACCCCAACCTTAGCCTGCGCGAGGCTGGACATCGATGTCGATGTCGTCGTCCAGGATATCCTTCGGTTGGTTGCCTTCGTCCGGCGGTGGATGCGACTTAACGATGATTCGCTTGAGCCAACGGTCCACTCTTCCGGTTTCGTCCATGTCGACGGGCAAGCTGAGCTCCATGTACGCCGTATCCCCGTCAACATGGATGAGCAGGAACCAGAGCCAAGTCCGGGGCCGGTGGGGCCACATCCGGTCATCATCCTCGAACAAGTCCATCTGCGACCGATTTACTCGCAGCCCCTGCCGTGAATAAACGCCCTTGGGGTTCAACGTCGTGGGGTTCTTGTCCGGGTCACCTGTCTCTGGTGACCCGCTCGAAACAACGATCGCCATAATCTGCTTGGGGTCGACCGTCTTGCAGAGCCCTCCGGAATTATCCATGCGCCATCGGTGCTGAGGCGCGCGATCCTCGATGAGCGCTTTTCGTAGGAAGCGGGTACTCACACCGTACTGATTCCAGCCCGCGTAACCGGGTGGATCCCACCGGCTTCCACTGTTGCGTCCCCACGCCGCGCCGTCGGCCACGATTTCCAGCTCTTCCCGGCTCAAGCCGAGGTAGCGTAGCTCAGCGTCCACCTCACTGGCAACGTGAACTACTTGTGATCGCCAGCGCCCTTCATCTTCGAGGCCTTTTCCAGACGTTCTGAACATACGAGTATCTCTCTCGGTATCTCGTGGCGATCGTTGCCGATTATTCTACCTCATTTGAGGTAGGAAAACAAGCAACGGACGACGCTCCGGACGCCCTCATCGCACCGGATGGTTTTTGGTGGCTCGCCGGAACTGTTCTTGCGACCGACCCTCCGGTACAGGTGGAATGGGTCCCACAAGGCATCGACTCTACGTCGCGAGCATCAGCGCCAATGTCGCCCGCAGCACGCCCCCACTCTCAGCCACCATCCACGGGCCATCACCCCCCTCCCCTCCAACCACTGGCCCCACCGGAATTGCCCCCGCCCCCTCGACCTCTCCCGGCAACCCCTCCGCCGACGAACCCACCTGGTCGCCGGCCAGCCCGCCCCCACCCGGCACCCCAAAGAACCGAAACTCCCCACCCGGGTACAGGATCCACACCGATCGAGCGTCCGGAATCGCGTCGCGGTAGGCGTGCATCTTGTAGATGTCCGCACGCTTGAACGAACCGGCCCGCTCTCGGGCCTTGTCGTCGTCGGCGTCCTTGCCGTCCGCGGCGACCCCCACGTCGGCGAGCGCTCGGACCCGGAACTTCGCATCGAACAGGTGGAGGCCGGCGTTCGGCCCGCCCGCGACCTGGAGAGCGATGTCGGGAATCAGCGGCACGGAGTAGGAGTGCCTCTGTCTCCTCCGTGACCTGGAGAAGCGCTGGTTGTACACCAGGCGCACGCTCTGACCCCATTTGAAGGTCCCGCCGGCTGCGAAGTCGGTCTGGAAGAGATCGCTGGCCGGCTGCCCCGATCGAACGGGCGGACTCCCCAACACCGCCGAGATCTCGTGAACCAGGCGGAAGAAGGTCCAAAGCTCGTACAGAAGCGCGATGTTCTTGAGTTCGAGGAGGTCGCGCATGCCGTCGTTGTCGACCGGGATCATCGGGGCAAGGCGAATCCGGGAGAAGTGCCGGAGCACGCGGCGATACCCCCGCCGTCGTTGAAGCACGGTGGACGAGAAGGGGATCCGCACCATTCTTCCGACCTCTTCCCACATGCTGTGCCGGGCGATCGGAATCAGCGACGCCTCCATTCGATCGCAATCCCGCAGCAGGTTCCTTCGGAATGCGTCGGGCCGCCGGGAGTTCACGGCAGATCGCACGCCACCGATGATCTGGCTTTTGCGCGACCGGATTCCACTGGGCTAGATTCGGCGACGATGGCCGCCCGATGTTCCCGTTCCCCCGCCACGCATTTGAGAGCTACCCTTGGCTTCGCTTGAAACGCTCACATCGACCATAGCGGACCTGAAACAGAGTATCGCCGCAGGCAGCTTCCGCAGTGAGGCCGAAATCAGCCGCGGCGTCGTAAGCCGCATCCTGCACGAGCTCGCCTGGCCGGTCTTCGACGTTCACGTCGTAACCCCTGAATTCAAGATCGGCACCAGGAAGGCAGACTACGCGCTCTGTCATCCGCCCGGGAAACCGTCGGTTCTCTTGGAGGTCAAGGATCTTGGGAAGGCCGACGGGAAGGGGGAGAAGCAGCTCTTCGAATACTGCTTTCACCAAGGTGTTCCCATCGCGGTTCTCACCGACGGACGGACTTGGAGCTTCTTCTTTCCGGCGGGACAAGGGAGCTATCAGGAACGGCGATTCGCCCTGGTCGATCTGGTAGGCGATGATCCGGCCGCTTCCGCAAAGACACTCTCGGACTACCTCCTGGCGCACGATGTGCAATCCGGCGATGCCCGAAACAGGGCTCAGCGCGACTATGAGGCGGCTCGCCAGGAGCAAGAAGCAGCGTCCAAGTATACTTCCGTGTGGCGCAAGCTACTCTCGCGGCCAGAGGAGTCGCTGTTGCTCGACCTGTTCCGCGAGGAAGTGGAACAGGTGACGGGAGTCCAACCGGATCGTGCGGGAGCCGCAGAGTTCATCCGCGCGCAGGCGCCGATAGCGGCCGAGTTGCCTGGCAGGACGAGCGTGGCGACCGGACCCAGCACGAAGCCGGCCCGGGAGACGCGGACGAAGCAAATGTCTGCTTCTCAGTTGCTGCGCTACCGTTTCTTCCAGGGATTGCTCGAACACGCGAAGGCCAAAACGCAACTGCACGCGCACATCAGCCCAAGTAAGGAAACATGGGTCGCCGTAAGTGCAGGGCGCCCTGGAGTAATGTTCGTTTACGTGGTCGCGGTGGGTAGCGCTCGTGTCGAGTTGTATTTCGAAAACAGGGACGCTGAAAAGAACCAGCGGGATTTCGAGGCACTCTTTCGCAAGAAGGAGGCGATCGAGGGCCGCGTTCGGTGCGCCACTGGACTGGCAACCAATGCAGGGCCGAAAAGCCTGCCGAATCAAGAAGACGTACACAACCGGCGGATACCGGGACGAGGACAAGTGGGAAGCGGTGTACGAAGAGTTGGCCGTGGCGATGGCGAAGCTGGAATCTGCTTTGAAGCCGCACATCAAGCGGCTTTGAGCGTTCACCTGGTTCAGCCTGTTTGGAACCTAGAGTTCAGGCGAGAACGCCCGATCAATTACAGGCCCGCCACGTCCGCTTCCCGGTTCCCATCTGGGGCATGATCCATTGGGAGACTCGGATCCGTGCCTTGCATCGAGATTGCCGGGCACTTTCTGGTGTAGTTTCCGTCTACGAGATTGCGACGACCAATTCTGGTCGGAGCTCGGCAGCTCACTAGGCGGTCCCCTCCAAGTCGCCCACGCCCGCCTCACCGAATTCCTGGAAAAGGAATACGTGGAAAAATCGAACGGGCGGGCGCCACGCACTTCAGCAAACTGGGACGACGACTTGATAACCCGTGATCGGCGTCGAGCTCAGGAGCGCTGGCGATTGTGGTGAGAACCACTGCGTAGTTTGGGCGGAACTGCACACCCGCTCTCTCCTCGCCGCCGGAGGTCCGGGAGGGTGAGCCTCGGCCCATGCCCCGACGCCTCAGAGAATCCGTCTGCATCCGATTACAGCCTACCCAAGAGTGGCTGCGGTAGCTGACACCTCGTAAGTTTCACCACCAGCCCACTCTCGACTATCCCCTGCGAACACATCGCAAAATCCGGAATGAAAGCAAAAGAAACCCCCTTTTTCGAACTCTTCAACCTGAAGGTCCAGTATCTCGTGCCGCGGTGGCAGCGTCGGTATGTCTGGCGAGAGACCGAGATCCATCGCCTGATGGACGACATGCTGGCGATCGCCGACGCCGAGAACCAGGCGCGACCTCACTACGGTGGGACCATGATCACGGTGCAGGAGTCGAGTTCCAGCGTGATGAAGGTCTATCGTGTCGTGGATGGGCAGCAACGTCTAACCACCGTGAGCATTCTGCTTGCGTGCATCGCTGATACGCTGGGTGCCGATGGTGCGGGCGGCGACCTGACTCCCGAGGACATCCGGGATGACCTTCTGACGAATCCGAAAAAGCCGGAGGACAGGCGGCGCAAGCTCCGGCTGCAGGACGGCGACGAGGAGGAATACCGCCGGATTATCGAGCGCGACTCCCCCGGATCCGGAGACGGGCATGTGGCCGATGCTTGGCGGATCGTGAGGAAGCGCGTGAGGTCCGAGAACGTCCAGTCCCTCATCAAGGGCCTCCATCGTCTTCGGGTGATCTCCATCGTGCTGGAGGACCGTGACGACGCGCAGCAGATCTTCGAGAGCCTGAACGCCACGGGCAAGCCGCTGACGGAGGGTGAGAAGGTCAAGAACTGGCTTCTGATGGGCCTGTCGGAGGATGTCCAGAACGAGCTGCACCGCGACCACTGGCTGGCCATCGAGAGTGCGCTGGATGCCCGCTACGATGCGGAGCGGATCGACCTGTTCCTGCGCGACGTGATGCGGTGGTGGACCGGCAGGCTAGTCGCCGGGAACCGGACGTACGACGAGTTTCGCAGGTGGGCGATTCGCAAGGGGCGTGACAATCCGGAACGCCGTCCCGCACTGTGTGCCAAGCTGGCGAGCTTGGCCTCACTCTACGGACAACTAACCGGCACGGCCGCTACTCAGCCCTCGGAAGAAGTCAAGCGCGAGCTTGAACATCTCCGTGCGATGGGGATTGATGCCCACCGCCCCTTCACCCTGCGCCTTCTTTGGGACGCGAAGCAAGCAGGAGAATCCGGTCGGGACCCGACTCGGCTCGTTCACACCCTCGGCTACGTGAGCAGTTGGATCACCCGGTTGTGGCTTGCCGGCCACTCGTTCACCGGCCTGGGAAAGGCGTTCGTCAAACTGGCTAGCGCGAGCGTCCCGGACGACGAGCCGGATCGCGCCCGGTGCTGGCGGCGGCGGATGGTGGGAGTACAAGATCAACGGAATGCGGTGCCGAGCGACTCCGAAGTGACCGAGGGGATCCGCCTGAACCCCAAGTACGGGGGCAAAGACACCAGGGCTACCAGGGCCGTGCTGTGCGCGATGATGGACCGTGAGGCTTGGGGGGAGGCACCGTCCTGCGGGAAACTCACCGTCGAACACATAATGCCGCAGACGCTAAACGAGGATTGGCGCAAGGACTTGGGCGACCGGGCGGAGGAGATTCACGGACGGCATCTCCACCGCCTCGGCAATCTGACTCTCTGCGGCGGCAAATGGGGTTCAGCTCTGAGCAACCGTAGGTTCGAGGCGAAGAAGCAATTGTACAAGAAGAGCTCGGTATTGATGACCCAACGGCTCGCTGGCGTCCCCAGGTGGGACGAGGACGCCATGAGGCTGCGCGCCGAGGAACTGGCGCGCGATGCACTGACGATGTGGCCCTGGACCGGAGGCTCGTAGTGCAAGCCGATGAAGTGGGATTCCTAGAGCTGTTGGACGGCAAGGTCCAGTACCATGTTCCCAAGTGGCAACGTCGCTACAGCTGGGGCGAGGCGGAGATAAGGCGGCTGGCCGCGGACTTGAAGTCAATAGCGGCCGCCGCCAACTCGGATAGGGCGCACTACGGTGGTTCCCTGATCACCTTCTGCCCACCCGGGCAGCCCCCGGGGGTGCTCACGACCCAGCGTGTCGTGGATGGCCAGCAGCGGTTGACCACGGTGAGTCTCCTGCTCGCCTGCATCGCCGACCAGATGGACGATGGCGACCAGTACGGCGAGTGGACGCGGGAGGAAATCCGCGACCGGCTGCGGAACCGGAAGGAGAAGGCGTCGGAGAAGCGACGGAAGCTCCGTCTTCAGGACGGTGATGAGCAGGAGTTCGAGCGCGTTCTCCGGGGCGAGCCGCAGGGCAAGGGGGCGGTCACGAGTGCTTGGCGTTTGGTGCGCGAGCTGGTCGGTCATTATGGTGCCGACACGCTGATGGCCGGACTGGAGCGCTTCCGTGTCGTCAGTCTCGGGGTGGGCGAGAACGACGATCCACAGCAGATATTCGAGAGCCTGAATGCTACCGGCAAACCGCTAACAGAGGGTGAGAAGGTCAAGAACTGGCTGCTCATGGGCTTCCCGGACGCCAAGCAGCAAGAGCTGTATAAGAGGTACTGGCTGAAGATCGAGGACGCACTACACGCCCAACATGACTCGGGGCCTGTCGATCTCTTCCTCCGCGACCTGATGCGCTGGCGCACCGGCACGATCACCGCGATCGACCAGACTTACGAGGTCTTCCGCCGATGGGCGATTGAGGAAGGTTGGGACGATCAAGACCGTCGACCGGACCTGTTCCGTGAACTCGCGCATCTCGCCCACCTCTATGGAGTGCTCACCGGCACTGCGGGATCACATCCTGACGATGCCATCCAGTCCTCGCTCCGCCACCTGCGCGCGATGGGGCTTCACACCCACCGACCGTTCACCCTGCGCCTTCTGCATGAGTTGAGCCCCGCCGACGGCGACCCGATCTCGACCGTGGGACAGACCGCACGGATGTTCGGAGCGGTTGGCACATGGATCACCCGTCTCTGGCTCACCGGCCGTACAGCCGGCCTGAACACCGCCTTCGCCCGTCTCGCCGCCCGAGGTCCCGTAGATCGGGAGGCCTATCTGGACGACTGGATGAAACGCATCCGCAAACTCCGTCGACAGGATGCGGGCGTGCCCGACGACGAGGATCTCGTCCGCGGGATCCACACACGAGAAATGTGGTTTGGCAAGCAAGCTCGCCTAGCAGTGCTCTGCGCGCTCATGGAGGACGAGGACGCGGAGGGCGCGCCGAGCCGAGCAGCCCTCTGGACCGAACGCGTGATGCCGTATCTGCTGACCGATGCCTGGCGGGAAACGCTTGGTCCCGACGCCGAGGAAACGCACTTGGCGTGGCGCTACCGGCTCGCCAACTTGGCCCTCGTCGGTGGTGCCAACGACGCGCCGGGGGAGCACCAGTCGTTCGAGACGAAGAAGGAATGGTACCGGAGGAGCCCGGTCAGCTTGACCAGGAGACTGGCTGCGGAGCCTGTTTGGGATGAGGCTACGCTACTGCGCAGATCCCAGGAGCTAGCGGCGCGGGCCGTCCGTGTATGGCCGTGGGAACAAGGACCAATGGAAGCCGACAAGAGCCCCTGACGAGCTGCGAGCCCCCGACCCTTAGACGACGGTTCAGTCGTCCCGACCGGTCACGATCGTCGCCCAGACTGACCCGGGCCACTGAGTAGCCATGCAGGATCTCCCCCATCACGGGCACCGCTGACAGACCGGGGTATCCGCGGGGCCGGTCCAGGGTCTCGTTTCGCCGCACTCCATACACCTCCGGATCGAGGGGGTGTCCCGCAAAACGCGGCGCACCTGAGCTGCCGTGAGGCGACAGCCGGTTCCGCGCCGCCGGGCCCGAAGCAAGCGTGCCCACGGCCCCGTCCAGTGCTTGCTCACGTAACCGATCTCCATTCCAGTTATCCTCTTGGCTGTCACCCTATCGAACCACCGCCGCTGCTCTGGTCACGGCGGTCACGATTGCGCCGTGTCCGCCGCCCCAACAGGAGCGCCACGGGCCGCCTGTCCACTTCTCTCGGATTCTTCTCCCGAGATGCGTCCGCATGAAGCGCATGATGACGAGCGCGTCGTGGTCTGCCATCGCTCCTTCGATCTCGCCGAACTTGCGCCGCCAGTTCTCGCTCCATCCCGTCTGGATGAAGGTCACGCGGACGTGCGGATCGGTATCCCGCAGCTTCTCGCGCACCATGTCCTCGGCCCGCGCTTGTTGCTCCCCGCCGCCGACAACGAGGACTCTCACGGGCCGCGCCGACCTGCCGTCCGCTGACGTAACCGCCTCGGATTCCTGCGCCGCGAGCGCGTTGTATCGGTCGGTCAGGTTGCTGTAGGACGACGGATCAATCCCGTATCCGCGAATCCGGTCCAGCACCCCGGCGGCGTCGTCCAATCCGGCTTCGCGCTCCTGAGTCGCCAGACGGTGGAACAGGTCCTGCAGGACATGAACCGCATCCAGGTACTTGCCGCGAGCCTCAAGGCATCTGGCCCGGGCGATCGTCGCGTCGTCCCAGTCCCAGGCGGGCTCATACCGGGACCGATCCTCCAGCAGATTAAGGAACTCCGGCACGCCGACGCCTTCCTGAGCGAGTTTGTCGAGTCCATCCAGGGCCTCTGTTGCAGCTTCCGGCTCGTCCTGTTTGAGGAATCCGCGGAGCGCCGAGCGCAGATCGGCCGCCTGCGCGCTGCTGGTTCTTCCCGTGCCCTGCGCGCGCACCGTGAGTGCGTGACACAACGATGGACAATGATCGAGTGCCGATTCGCACCTTCCCAACTCGTCGAGGACACGACCGCCTTGTGTGTCGATGATCGCACTCACGACACCGTGCAGGTCTTCCTTGTCCTCTGCCAGTGCAAGCGCTTCGATCGTCGGCTCAATCAGGTAGTCCGGCATGCGCGCCCCTGAGGCCATCGACCGGGTCATCACGTCGGCCGAGTGCGCGAGCTTGTTCGACGAGAGCTGCTGCGCCTTGGCGATACCGAAGTACAGGTTGGCGTGTTCGACAAGGCTGTTGGAGTAGGAATCCGCAGTCTCCGAAAAACGGATGCGTGCGGATTGCAGGTGACGCTCGGCGTCCGCGAACTTGTGGTCGTCCACAGCGCGTCCGAGCGCCAATACGCCCAGGCAGTAGTGGCCGTGCGCCGAATACGCAGTTTCGATGTCGACCGACGCCCGAAAATGCTCGACACCCTTGGCGAGCCTGTTCACGAAGTCGGCCATTTCGTCGCGCCGCAGGGGCAGCACGACTTCCTCCAGCGCGTCGAAGCCGCTGGCCAGCAGCCCCAGGTCGGCGTGCACCATGGCATGGATATTCGGATCGGGATCGTGCTTCAACAGGTCCCCCAACAACGTTTGGGCCCGGCGATGCTCGTGAAGGTGCCGAAGACAGTGCGCCATGCGGCGGTGAGCGTCGAGGAGCACCCGCTCGGCCGGGGACACGCCCCGCTCCTCAAGCTCCCTGCGGGTCTTCATGAGAAGTTCGAAGAGTGGCAGCGCCTTGGCCGCGTCACCCTTCGCCAGAAGCTCGGTAGCCGCATCGAGCAGTAGCTTGAAGAGCCCCGGCTGTTGAACCAGCGCTGGCACCTTCACGACTTGGGCGATCTCGGTCGTTTGGCCTTCCTGTCGGAGCGCTTCGGCGATGTGCCGCACAGCAGCCACGGAAGCCTCAGTCGATCCGCTGCCGAGTTCGCCGATTACGGGATTGGTCGCGTACTCGCCAACGATGCGGTCCCACCTCTCGCGCCTGGCCCATCCCTGGACTGCACCGGTCCAATACCACTGTAGTCGCGACTGATTCGCCGCCGGCAACTCCTCGCCGACCGGCTTGTCGAAAAGCACGTCCCGAAAGCCGGCATGGAAGTAGGATTGGTGGCGCCGCCCGTTCAGCTTGACCAGTTCATCGACCACGTCATCCAGTTGATCCTCGTTGAGCGCTCCCTCAATCCCTTGGGCAGTATCCACCGCAGCCAGGATCAGCAATCGGTCGAGCGTGGTGAACGAGGGTTGGCGGGCAGGATCCTCTTGTTCGACCTGGTCGCTCTCCGCGTGACCCTCGCCGGCTTCCTCGTCGGGCGCTGCCGATTCGTCCGCCTCGTGAGCCGCTTCAGCGCCGGGCCGTTCAAGCAGCTCCTGGAGCCAGACCCGCCCCGACTCGCCCGCGGGAGCGCCAAAGAACCGCAGCGTCAACAAATAGACAGCCGCCGCCTGCAAACCAAACTCCTCCACGATCTCGCGTGTCGCAGACCGCACTACCTCTTCTTCTGCGTCTACCTCAGCCAACGACTCGACCTTGCCCTGATCGTGGGCGACGCCCAGCCCATCCAGAAACGCGATGACCATGGTCCGTTGTCCGGGAAGGTGGTGGCACGTCAGCAGAGCGCTGGCGACCTTGTGGTCGTTGAGCGGAACATGCCGGATCGCCTTGACGAGCTTCTCTTCCGGCCACTTTTGGACGGTTGCGGGCCGAAAATTGCGGGCCCTCGCAACGATCCGGTTCAACCGCTTCCGCTCGCCCGCTTCCTCGGCGAGATAGGACATCGCGGCCGCCATCCGCTCGTCCGGTGTCAGAGCCTTCCAGAGGTTGACGACACCGAGTCGTTTGGGATTGGCAATTAGACGCTTCAGACCAGAAGTAAGCCCGGTTTGATGCGGAGCAATCCCGAGGATCTCATTCAGCACGTTGGCCATTCGCCGTCTTTCCGGTAGGGTTCATCCGATGGGGCTTACAAACTGACACTTCACGGGCCGATTCCCAGCTACATCATCCCGCCGCTTGCGAGACCTGCGGCTCAGAAACCTGCGCCGGTGATTGCGAGGGGATTTGTCCAGGGTCCATATCGGAGGAAGGTATAGGCATGAAAGAGGATCTGCGGAGCCTGATCGACGACCCCCGGTTTCTTTCATACCATCGGGAGCTCGTGGAGGCAAGGGAATTCAACACGTTCGATGTTCTCCGTTACTCAGGTTACGAAATACGTCACAGCAACGTGCTGGCGTGGCTGCTCCGGCCCGCCGACACGCACGGTATCGGCTCGCAGTTCCTGAAATGGTTCGTCAACCACGTCAACGGGCGACTTGCGCCGGACTTGGAGCGTCTTCCCAAAACCAGCTTCGAGGCGGGGAATGTCGAGGTCTGGAGAGAACGGGACTACGTCGACGTCACGATCCTCTTCAAGAAGGAGAAGTGCTTGATCGCCGTCGAAAACAAGCCGGAACCCGCGCATCCCCACCATCTTGACCAAATCATGGGCTACGAAGAGACGCTACTTGGAAAGCACAAGGACCACACGGTGAGGAGCGTCCTGTTGACCACCTCGCCGGACGGAAGCGTGAACTTCCCGGGCATCGCCCATGTCGGTTGGGACTCCGTGCGCGAAGCCATCGGTTCGGTCCTTGCGGATGGGGGGTTTCCGTCTCCGGACGTGCAGGCCTTCATCCGACAGTATCTCGACATGGTCGAGAGGTGGTTTCGTCCCGGTAGCGAGAGCTTCAAGGCGCTTCTCGACGACCATCGCGCCATCCTGAAGGAGATGCGCCGCGTCTTGGAGAAGGACGGCGATGGCGGCGTCCACGCGTTGGTGTCGGCAGACCGGACGGAATACCGCGACGCGCTCGCCAAGCTCGTGAGGGAGTCCAGACACGAACCGAAGCAATTGCGGGCTCTGGTGGCAAACTACTTGAGAGGCCGGGAGGTTGCGCCGTCGCATTCCCACAACCCATCGCGGACCGTTTACTGGCTTGGATGGACGGACCCGACCCTGGCTGGCGCCACGGAGAAGATGGGTGGCCATCGTGGCGCGCTTTCCTGGTACATGGCTTTCACTAATCAAAAGGTTGAGATGGATTTTGCCTTCTACAGCGAAAACGGCGAGGAGCGGTCATTGCCCATTCCGGCGATGCCGACCACCTGTTCCAGCAAGCCGATCGCGGATTCCAGGCCAAGCCGATCACCTTGGAGGAGCGGAGGTCCATAGGGACGCTGGGTGTGGGGGGTTGAGGGTTGAAGTTAGGTCGTGGGGTCG
>JAJDUP010000019.1 GCA_022826565.1 Gemmatimonadota bacterium
GCAGTACGAGCGGGAACAGCGGCGGCACTCCGAACAGGTCGAGGCCTTGCGGCGGCAAGTCGAGCGGCAGACCGGGGAGAACGCCACCTTGAGGCGGCAAATCGAGCGGCTCGACGAGCAAGTGACAGGCTTGACCGAGTACTACGGGACATCTGGCGCCGTGAGACCGCGCGGCGACGGCTGGTGACAAGGCCGCCGCCTCGGGGGCCAAATCGCGATCATGGTCCGAGCCGGTAACGGGTTTTTGGTGGCTGGATCGGCTCTGGCACCTCGCGTCTTGCGGCAGACCCATCCCTCGGTGATCCGCGATCCACCCCGAGCTGCGGTTCCCACCGCTCGGCTTGGTGTCGCGATCCTCGGCCGTTCATGGGTCCACGCGCTCTCGGAGGGTGTCGAGGACTGGAAGACCGGCACTCTGCGGGACGGGACCTCGAAGGGTTCACCGGTCTTGGGGTTGCGGCCCGTGCGGACCAGACCGAGTTGCCGAATCGAGCTGCTGAGGGCCGATTCGCTCTTCGAAAACCGGGCACACCACCTTGCTCCCAACATCCCGCTCCCAACATCCCGGCCCAAAGGAGTTGACACTCGGATGAGGTTCATTACCTTCCGTGCTTCGTTCCTGATCCATCCTCCACGAATCTTCCAACCACGAGATGCATCGCAAAGCTACGGAGGAACCCCCCTCCCTGCGGCGAAAGCACACTCGCAACCCGACCCCTATGACCCGAGCGACAAGCGGATTCTGTTGTCCTGCAAGAGGTTACCGTAGGGTCCGCCCGCGTCAGCGACGCCTTCTCAGCCGATGGCACCGTCCAACCTATCGCGGCGGCGACCGTTTCGGCATCTGCCTCTTCCTATTCGCAGTCGGCATGTTCGCGGCATGCGATGGCGGTCCAGAGTCACCGGCTGACTGGGTTGTGGAGGGAGGAGAGACGCTTGCCCAAGCATCGGCACGATCTGGACCCGTAGTCGCGTTCGTGTTGGATCCGTCGCAGTGTTTCTCATGCACCTCGCTCCTGTCGCAGTGGCTCGATTGGCGAGCCACGAACCCAGACCAATTCATGCTGGTTCTTTCCAGACCTCCACAGCGATGGGAGCGGCTCCGTCTGGCACCGCTCCCGGTGTCGGCGACCCTTTCGACACCTGTGGAGTCTCGGCTGCTGCCGGTCGAACTGGTCTTCTCGGACGGATCGCTGGTCTATCAGTCGCCCCGGTTATTCGGCCTACAGGAGAGCCCACTTCTCTCAGAAACACGCGACAAGCCTCTCGAACAAGCGATCGAACTCATGGCGTCCGACTGGGCGCATTCAGTATCCCGCAGACAGACATCGACACCAAACTCAACCACGGAGGTAGGAGATGGAACCCAAGACCAGAATCGGTAGGTTACTCGCTCGGACCGGGCTGGGCATGATGCTCTTTGCACTGCTCACGTTCACGGGGTCGGAATCAGCGCAGGGGGAAGCTGGGTATTGGACGTACTTCGATGCCGTCTCTCAGTGCCGGGACATCTGCGGCACCCCGATCGAAGATCCCTCTTGCTGGTGCTACGTGATGGATCCGATCATCGTCGTCGTCGACCGGGAGTAGCGACTCGTGATACGGTGGGCCTGGTTGTCTCGCGGCAGCTACGCTGCGTCCGCAATGCTGGTCGGCGTCGGATGCGGGAGCGAGCCGGATCCCAGTGTGGACCGCGCGACAGCCGGGCCTGCCGTCACGGTTGTCGATAGCGTTCTCCTCGACGAGAACGATCGGTTCTATCTTGGCAACCCCTTCAGTTTGGTAGTGGACACTGCTGACGGCTCGTTCTTGATCTCGGACTTCTTCGAAAACCGGATCCTCAGATACGAACGGGACGGCAAGCTCAGGCAGTTCTACGGTCGTCCGGGGAGCGGCCCCGGCGAGTTCCGCTCCATCTCGACCGCATTCGTCCTGGGCGATTCAGTTGTGGTTGGTGCTGGAAACCGCCGCAATCTCCTACAACTCTTCTCCAAGGATGACGGCACCTCCCTCGGCGCGCAGTCCTTCAGCGGTCGGGTGGGGATGGGCGGTGTATCGGTGGTGGACCAAGGGGTAGTGTTTCCGACCCGAGACCCTGCGAACGGGACGATCGCGGCCGTCTGGCGCTACCCCGAAGCGGTGATCGACTATGTCGTTCCCCTTCCAGCGCCCTATCAGCGATCATTGGAAGGTCTCGGTAGGTTCGCGGCTTTTCAGTCGTTTGGCAGTGCCGTGGCGTGGTCGGATACGTTGCTGTCTGGCATGAGCGGTCTGAACGAGATCTACCTCTCCACACTGGATGGCGCGCTTCTGGACACCCTCCTTCTTCCCAACACGACGCGCCGAGGCGTTCCGCCCAACGTCCAAGAGGTATTCGATGACCTGGAATCCTTTAGCTCGATGACGGAGATGTTTGAGGCGGCTTCTGCGATGTATGGGCTCTACCGCATGTCGGACGGCAGCACGGTTGTGCTGCATCACGACTCCACGCTGGACGGAGAGTTGCCTGCCGGGAACATCACATCGGAAGTATACCTGAGCATCATCGCCCCCGATCGGACGACTGCGTGCGTCGATGCCCCCGTGCCCTACTCGAACGAAATGCGTCCGGTTCACACCGTGGCGCGAGACACCCTCTTCCTTCTCGACCGACGCCTCAATGAGGCTGAGGACGACCTCCTGACTTGGATTCGAGCCTACCGGATCGATGCGAGCGGCTGTACTTGGCTCGACTTAGGCTGAAACCACTGTGTTTCCACCGCTCTTCCGCCCCGGCGGCCGTGGAGGCGCTCCGCAGTTCGCCCGTCGCCTTCGACGCAACCCCACCGCAGGTTCGTGCGATTGTCCGCGAAACTCCCATAAGGTGCAAGGGATTCTCGATCAAACTTGCGTATTTGAAGTGATACACCATCCGAGTAGCTAATGATGTAAATCGTTATCGTATGGTATGTTACAGTCATTCCCGATCAACATAATCCGGTTCCGCCCGAACTCGGGGACCTCGCTTCGCTCGAAGAGATGTTCCTGATGAGGAACGCCCTGTCCGGGAGCATTCCGCCCGAGTTGGGCAAGCTGTCCAAACTGGAGGTGCTGTGGATCTTCGATAACGCATTGACCGGGCCGATACCCACGGAACTCGGCGATCTCTCCAGTCTGAAGGACATGTCCATTGGCACCAACGGGCTCACCGGCTCCATACCGCCCGAACTCGGCAAACTATCCGCGCTGGAGGACTTGCTGATTCCCCGGGCCAAACTCACCGGCCCCATCCCTCCGGAACTCGGCAACCTCTCCTCCCTGGAAACGCTCTGGCTCTTCCGGAATGAGCTGTCGGGAACCATCCCTGCCGCACTCGGCAATCTCCCCGCTCTCGAGAATCTGACGCTGAGCGACAATCAGCTGACCGGATTCATCCCTCCGGAACTCGGCCAGCTGTCGTCGCTCGAGTATCTGGGTGCCCGTAACAACAAGCTCACCGGATCGATCCCTCCGGAATTCGGCCGGCTTACCTCTCTCATCCGCCTGTCGTTCCGCGGCAACAAGCTGTCCGGTCCGCTCCCGCCCGAACTCGGCAACCTCATCAGCCTCGAGAACCTGGACATCCACAACAACAGGGATCTGGTGGGCCTGATGCCGAGGAGCATGCTCAATCTCCCCCTCGGTTTTCTCGACATCTCCTCTACCTACGTGTGCCCCCACCTCGACGACGAATTCCAGGAATGGCTCGGCACGATCGGGGACGCGCGGGGCCTCCGGTGTCCTCCCACACTGACCGAACGGTATGCGCTGGAGGAGTTCCATGCGGCGGTGGGCGGGGACTCCTGGTCGAACAACAGCGGATGGGACAGTGACACCCGGGTGAGCAGCTGGAACGGTGTCACCGTGAACCGCCGAGATACGCTCGTGCGCAGGCTGGTGCTGCCCGCCAACGGGCTCAGTGGATCGATCGCTCCGGCAATCGCCAATTTGCGGAAGCTGGAGACCCTGGACCTCGGCGATAACAGCCTCGTCGGTGGGATCCCCGTCTCGGTCGCTTCCATGGACGCACTGGAGACGCTCAGGGTCAGCGGCAACGTGGACATGGATGGCCCGCTGCCCTTCCTCATGACCGAAATGACGGGCCTGAGGGCGCTGCGGTACGCAAGCACGGGCATGTGCGCATCCCCGTCTGCCACCTTCCAGTCCTGGATCGACGGATTGGATGTCGCCGACGGGGCCACCTGCAACAACCCCGGAGCGGTCCATCTGTCGCTGCCGATGGTGTACCTGACGCAGGCGATTCAACGGCCGGGCGGCGATGTCCCGCTCCTTTCGGGCCGGGAGGCGCTTCTGCGGGCGTTTCTGGTGAGCGACCATGTGCACGCATTCTTCGAGCCCGAGGTCGTCGCGACCCTCACGCGCGGCGGCGAGGAGGTCCATCGCGTGGTCATGCAGAGCGCGGACGACCGATTGACTACGGCGGCGGACGAAGGCGTGCTGCGCACCTCGTACAATGCGGTGATCCCAGCCGAACACGTCGTGCCGGGCACCGAGCTGGTGGTGGTGGCCGATCCCGCGGAGACGGTGCCGCGTGCCGAGGGCAGCCGGACTCGTTTTCCGGAGGTCGGCTCCAAGCCCCTCGATGTGATCGACGTGCCGCCATTCGAGCTGACGGTGGTACCGGTGTTGTATGCCGGCAATCCCGACGAGTCGATTCTTCCGTGGGTCGACAGCATTGGGGACATCGGCGCGGAAAGTCCGCAGGTGGGCCTGTTCAGGTACTCGTTCCCGCTGGGGGAGTTCAGCGCGAAGTCGCGTGACAGCTATGTCACGTCGCTCGATCTGACGGACGAGGACAACACGTGGCCCCTGATCCTCGAGCTGGAGGCCGTGTACCACGCCGAGCAGGCCACGGGGTACTGGTACGCGGTGGCGGACAGCGACGAGGGGTACGTCCGCGGGATCGCGAGGCTGAACGGATGGGTGAGCTTCGGCAAACCGTGGGACACCGAGCTTGCCCACGAGGTGGGCCACAACCTGGATCTCCGGCACGCTCCATGCGGCGGCGCGCTCGGTACCGAGCCGGACTTCCCGTATCCGAACGGGAGCATCGGGGTCTGGGGATTCGATTTCCGCGACGGCACCCTGGTGTCGCCGGACAGCCGCCGTGACATCATGGGGTACTGCTACAACAAGGGCTGGCTGAGCGACTACTACTACGAGAAGGTCATCCGCGTCCGTGAGGCAAAGGAAGGCGCCGGAGCGCGGGCGCTCTTGGCCGGCGTGGAGCCGCAGTCGCAGATGCTTGTGCTGTGGGGCGGCGTCCTGGGCGACGAACTGCGGCTGGAGCCGGTCCACTCCATGTACGCGACCGCCAGGCTTCCGGACCAGACCGGCCCCTATCGTATTGAGGGTGTCTCCCGCGGCGGAGGAACCGAGTTCTCGCTGTCCTTTACTCCCGGAATGGACGTGTACGGCAACAAGTACTTCTTCTTCGCCATTCCCATCGAAGCCGACTGGGAGGACTCCCTGGAGCGGATCGTCCTCACCGGGCCCGAGGGCGAGGTCACGATAGACGATACCGACCCTCGGTCGATTTCAGTCTTTACCGACCCCTTCACCGGTCGAATCCGGTCGATCCTGCGGGACTGGGATGGGCCAATGACTGCCGCTTATGGTGCCACCGACCAGCTGGAGGTCGAAACCACCAGCGGGATCCGGGAGGCGGTGAGGCTGCGACCGCAGGGCTGATCGGTTGCGTGCGTGCGGCGCGGCGGCTCCTGGCACAACTTACCGGGGAGTCTCCGTGTCGCCCGGACCATCAGTCCACATCCAGAAGGACTCGCAGCCATGCCAGGTCGTCGCTTCCCCCATCGCCTCCCCCTGTTCCTGACCTTCACCGCGCTCTGCACCCCCCTCCCTGCGGCCGCCCAAGGCACGCTCGCCGACTACGTGCGCGCTGATGGCCTCGGCGATCGCCTCCAGGGCCTGGTCGTCGACATCGCCGAACGCCCGTCCTGGATCGGACAGTCCAGCCGCTTCTGGTACCGGAAGACGGTCGAAGGAGGGCACAACTTCGTCCTTGTGGACGCCGAGACCCGTGCCCAGGGGCCCGCTTTCGATCACGAGCGCCTCGCGGCAGCCCTCTCCGCCATCCCCGCCTTCGCCGACGACGCGATCTCCGCCCTCGAACTCCCCTTCAACCGCGTCGAGTTCACCGACGACGAGAGGGCCATCGAGTTCGTCGCGACGGAGCTCACATGGCAGTGCGACCTTACCACCTACGAGTGCGAAAGCCAGGGCGCGGCGCCCCAGCGGCAGGGCGGCGTCGGCCCCAGCGGCGTCTCCTGGTCGGCGGGTCCCGGACAGCTCTGGCGGAACCTGAGCACCGAGCCGATCCTCTCGCCGGACGGCACGCGCGAGGTATTCATCCAGAACTACAACGTGGCCTACCGCGAAGTGGGCGCGGACCCCGGCAACCATACCATGCTCACCTGGGAAGGCACGCCCGGAAACACCTACACCGACCGGTCCATCGTCTGGTCGCCGGACTCCAGGAAGGTCGCGGTCTACAGGGTGGTGCCCGGTCAGGAGCGGGTGGTGCACTACGTCGAATCCTCACCCGACGACCAGCTCCAGCCCGAGCACGCGACCTACCTCTACGCCAAGCCCGGTGACCGGCTCGACAAGGAGATCCCGGTGATCCTGGACATCGAGTCCGGGCGGCAGATGATCATCGACGACGCCCTCTTTCCCAACGCCTACACCCTCTCCCGCCTGGAGTGGCGGGAGGACAGCGAGCACGTCGTGTTCGAGTACAACCAGCGGGGGCACCAGATCTACCGGGTCATCGAGATCGACGCCGAAACCGGCGGAACGCGGGCGGTGATCTCCGAGGAGCCCGAGACCTTCTTCAACTACTCCAACAAGCGGTTCCGCCACGACCTCGACGACGGCAGGGAGATCATCTGGATGTCGGAGCGCGATGGCTGGAATCACCTCTACATGCTCGACGGCGAGACGGGGCAGGTGAAGCACCAGATCACCGAGGGCGCCTGGCCGGTTCGGGGCGTGGACAGCGTGGACGTGGCGAACCGCCAGATCTGGTTCCGTGCGAGCGGAATGAACCCCGAGCAGGATCCCTACTTCGTCCACTACTACCGCATCGACTTCGACGGCACCGGGCTGGTCGCGTACACCGAAGCCGACGGGATGCATGAAGTCACCTTCTCTCCCGACCATCAGTACTACATCGACCAGTGGTCCCGAGTGGACCTGCCGCCCATCGCGGAGCTCCGCAGGACCGCCGACAGGTCCCTGGTCATGGAGCTGGAGCGAGCCGACGCGTCGGCGCTGCTGGCCACGGGTTGGCAGTACCCCGAGGTCTTCGTGTCCAAGGGCAGGGACGGCGTGACGGACATCTGGGGGATCATCATCCGCCCCACCAACTTCGACCCGAACCGGAGCTATCCGGTGATCGAGAGCATCTACGCCGGACCCCACGGGTCACACGTCCCGAAGACCTTCGGCACCCACACGAGCAGAACATCCGTGGCCGAGCTGGGGTTCATCGTGGCCCAGATCGACGGCATGGGAACCAACAACCGCTCGAAGGCCTTCCACGACGTGGCCTGGCAGAACATCAAGGATGCCGGTTTCCCGGACCGGATCCTCTGGCACCAGGCCGTGGCCCGCGAGTACGACTACTACGACGTGACCCGGGTCGGGATCTACGGCGGCTCGGCCGGCGGACAGAACTCCATGGCGGCCCTTCTCTGGCACGGCGACTTCTACGACGTGGCGTTCTCGTCCGTCGGGTGCCACGACAACCGGATGGACAAGATCTGGTGGAACGAGGCGTGGATGGGATGGCCCATCGGGCCCCATTACTCCGAGTCATCGAATGTGGACAACGCCTGGCGGCTGCAGGGCAAGCTGCTACTGGTCGTGGGCGAACTGGACAGGAACGTGGACCCCTCGTCCACGCTTCAGGTCGTCAATGCGCTCATCGAGGCCGACAAGGACTTCGACTTTCTGCTGTTTCCGGGTGGCGGGCACGGGTCGGGAGGTGACTTTGGGGCGAGAAAGCGGAATGACTACTTCGTGAGGCATCTGATGGGGGTGGAGCCGCCGAGGTGGGATCAGTACGTGGCTGCGGACAACGGGGGGTGAGCGCTGACGGTGCCGACCCGGGGCGGGCCGCGACTTGTAATGTTTGCGGGAGTTCGACGCTATGTTGAACGACCTCCCGTAGCCAAGCAGGGGATTGAGATCGCAATGCCTGATGCAACTCAGACAATTCGTGGTCCGAGTTTGCTGGCGGGCCGGACCATCCTCGTCTGCGCAGCTTTGACGCTCGTCGGAGTCGATCCGGGACCAGCGGAGTTGCGCGCACAGGTTGCAAGCGATGCGGACCGGGTAACCCTGGAGGGCGAGGTCGTCGACGCTTCGAGCAACCTCCCTGTCGAAGGCGCGATCGTCAGCCTGCCCGGGCTCGGTCTGACCACGGCCACCGACAGTCTGGGATACTACCGCCTGGACGAGGTTCCGGCAGCGACGCATGTCATCCGGGTATTCCGCCTCGGGTACGAAGAATTCCAGGCGCAGGTCCCGATCAACGGCGCGGAGGTTCTCTCCCTCCAGCTGACTGCAGGACCGATCTCTCTCGAGGGAATCGAGGTCGAGGTCGTGGGGCTCAGCGAGTTGGATTGGCGCCCCGTGGGGACAACCCGGCAGGCGTTCATCGGTCCGGGCGAGATCGAGGACCTCCGGGACATGTACCAAAGCCTCGACCACATCCTCCGGGTGCGCAGGCTGCCCCAAGTGCGGTACTTTCCGCCAAAGGCCGGCGATCCCACCTCAACGGGTTGTCTGCGCCTTGTCACCCAGATCCAGTTGGGCAGAAGGGTGTGTGCGATGATTGTCATGGACGGCATACCCATCGATCCGGAGTCCGCAGGCTGGATGTTCTACACGAGTTCGCACGACATCTATTCGCTACGCTTCCTTGGTGGCGTGGAAGGGTTTCACAGATATGGTGACCGAGGCTCAGACGGGGTGCTGTTGATCACAACGCATCACCGATGAACCCGGCGGCAGCGGCGGCCGCCGAACCCTTGAAGGGCCCGTAGGATCCGCGCCCGCCTCCATCCTCCGACACCACCGCCGGTCCCTCGCCCTCCTCAAGCGTCTCCAGCACCTGCCGCCACTCGAACTTCTCGCCGATCCCCCTCACGTAGTAGTCCATCCACGCCATCTCGCTCACGGCCTTGACCAGCCGATTCCGCGGATCCGGAATCCCGTGACTGCGCCCCGGATACATGAACAGCTCCGTCGGCACGTCCAGCTTCTTGAGCGCCATGTGCAGCTCGACCGACTGCGGGCTGGGCACCCGCGGATCGCCTTCGACAACATGAATCATCGTGGGCGTCTTCGCGTTCTTGATGTACTTGAGCGGCGACTGGTCGAAGTACGTGTCGAAGTCCTCGTACAGGAACCCGTCGCCCACGTAGAACTGCCGGTTCCGCTGCACGTCGCTCTGCGCATACATGCTGATCCAGTTCATCGTGCCCGCGCCCGAGCTGATCGCCTTGAACCGGTCCGTCTGCGTCAGGATCCAGTTGGACCAGTGGCCGCCCGCGCTCCAGCCGAGCGCACCCATCCGGTCGCCGTCCACAATCCCCTCATCGATCAGGTAGTCGACGCCGGTGATGATGTCCTCGTACCCCATCGTGAAGTAGTCCCCCACGATGTCCGTGCGATGGGCGTTGCCATAGTTCCGCGAGCCTCTGTAGTTGGGTTTGAGGACGGCGTACCCCGCGCCGGCGTAGACCTGAGCACTGTACCCGCCATTGAAGCGCAGGACGTCGGCTGACGCAGGTCCCCCGTGGATCGCGACGATGAGCGGATAGCGCGTCCCCTCCTCGTAGCCGACAGGGTAGACCAGCACCCCACCGACCGTCTTGCCGTCTGACGAGCGCCAGTTGACCTCGACCTCTTCACCGAGCGCGATGTCCCGCACGTGCGGATTGACGTCCACCAGCTGCGTCCAGGCCGAACGGTTCGGCACGTCGTCCACGGTCGCCACGGTGAACACGGTCGGCGGCGTCTTCGGGTCGCTGTAGCCGATCAGGATCGTGCCGGTGTCGTCGTCGCGGTTCACCGACAGCGCGGCGCGCTCCTCGGTGAGCTGCCGCACCGCGCCCGTGGCCACGTCGAGCGCGTGCAGCTGCGTCGTCACCGTCACGCCGGCGTTGAAGTAGATCGTCTTCGAGTCGTCCGACCAGAACCCTACGCTCGAGCTCTGATCGAAGTCCGTGCCCAGCTTCCGGAACGCGCCCCCGCGGTCGCCGACCTCGCGGATGTAGACGCGGTTGTCGGTCATCGTGTAGCGCTCCATGTTGTCGGGCGCCGAAAACGCGATCAGGCGGCCGTCGGGCGAGAAGCTCAGCCCGCCCTCGCCGACCTCGTAGTTGTTGGTGAGGCGCTCGATGTCGCCGGTCGCGACCTCCATGAGGTACTGGTCGGCGTAGAGGCGCTGGGCGGTGATGTTGCGCTCGTAGCGCTCCGGCGAGCCTCCCGTGATGCCGATCCAGCGGCCGTCGTCGGAGAGCACGAAGCTGTTGACGCTGTACGCGGGATCGTCCGTCTCGCGGCGCTCCTCGGCACTCGCCACCTCGACGCTCCACAGGCTCGACAGCGGCGTCACCGAGTTGCGGATATCGACAGTGAAGCCCTGCTCGCGCCGCTTCACCTCGTCCTCGTCGAACGAGTCGGCGCGCGTGAAGTAGATGCGGCTGCCGTCGGCGGTGAAGTCCCACTGGTCGACTCCTGCTTCGCCGTCGGTGAGCTGCTCGGGTTCGGACCCTGTCAGGTCGTGCGCCGGGAGCCGGTAGAGCTGCTCGCGGCCGTTTTTGCCGGACCGGTAGACCAGCCAGCGTCCGGCCGGGCTGAACGCGAAGCCGGACACGCCTTCGGCCGTGTCGGTGATCTTGCGGGCCTCGCCGCCGTCGTGGCGCATCATGAACAGCTGGGTGTCGTCACCGTCGCGGTTCGACGCGAAGAGGAAAAACGACCCGTCGGGAGACCAGGTCGGGCTCGTCTCGTTCTTGTCGTCGGTGTAGGTGAGACGGCGGTCGGACGGAACGCCGTCGCTCAGCGACACCAGGTGGATGTCGGTCTGGGACTCGGCCGCTTCCCAGTCGGGCGTGGTGACGGTGTAGAGCATCCACGCTCCGTCCGGACTTGGCGTCCATGAACCGGCGCGCTTCAGTTCCTGCACGTCCATGAAGGTGAGTGGCTGTTGCTGCGCGGCGAGCGGGGAGCCGATGGACGCTGCGAGCGTCATGGCGGAAACGGTGAAGGCTACGGAGACGAAACGCATCTGAACCTCGCTGCTGTTCGGTGGACGGCTGACCGGTATCCCCTGAATCATACGCGAGGAAATCACAGTCGGCGAGGACGTCCCGGCCTCAGCTGCAAGCGGTAGCCAGGGTCACTGTTGTGGCGCGAGCCTGCTTTCGTCCTGCTTCCGGAAGAAGAGTGTCGCCGAGACACCGCCGATGATGGCGCAAACCAACGACGGAACCATGGACGGCCCCACCGGGCCTCCTGGCCATAGAACGAGATAGGCAAAGGTGGCCACCGCGACGAGGACTCCCGAGATGGACAGTTCCCACCAGGCCGCCTTCCTCTCCAACAGCTGAGACCTGCGGGTGATTTCGGCCATTACCCGCGCGTTCAGATACTGGGGAACTTCCCCGGGCGGATCAAGTGCATACCGGGTGCCGTGCACGATCTGCCAATCCAACCAGCAGGACTTGCAGTGCTTCAGGTGCTCAACCGTCGCCGAATCGCTCTCCAGTGACCGCACCTGTGCGATTTCTGCCATATCAGGACAGGCCATTCTCGTAGTCTCCCATTTTCTGCCGAAGCTTCTTGATCGCGTGGCGAAGGTTGGACCGGACAGTTGCTCGCCGAATCCCGAGCGTCCGCGCGACCTTCTTGGTAGTGAAGCCTCGAACGTGGACAAGAATGAAGGTGTCCGCCTGCCTTGGCGGAAGAGTAGCAAGGCTCTGTCTCAGTTGGCTCATGAAATCCGTGCACGCCAGGAGTTGCGACGGATCTTCCAACAACTGAGCCGCGTCCGCTCTGACCGTTGCATCGTCCGAATACTGTCTTGCGCGAGACTCCCGTGTCTTCTGGGCCTTTATCCAGTTGTAGCACGATCGTTGAGCGATGGTATTGATCCATCCTGCGAGAGACCCCCGCCCCGAGAATTGCGCACGGTATTCCCATACACGGACGCAGATCTCCTGGTACAAGTCATCCTGATCGTAAGGATCCCGCACATAGGACGCGACGACGCTCCTGATCAGCGGGCCGCATTGCTCGACCACGGTGCGGAATGCAGTGGGATCACCACTACGGAACCGGGCGATGTCGATGGTTTCCACGTTTCCCTTGGATAACGTATCAGACCCACCTCCGTCAATCCCGGTGCTATCATCCGGAGAACCGGCTCCGGGCCCTGTAGTTTTCGGGGTGCGAAAAGGATTTTCCCCAGTCGTGAGAGGAAACGTCACAGAGGCGAGCGCGGAGCTCATGGCTTCCTCCCGCGAACCATATAGAATAATACAAGGAATTCGGCCAAAGGCAATCCGAGAGGCACCCAGGCGCCCAGGATACCCGATCGCAACGTTCCATCGTCCAGGAAGGCTTGAATCGGAGACCCGAGCGCCATACACCCGAAGAACAGCAGGCCACCGAGCACCCCGATGGCCAGACGAACATTGCGCCGGGCGGCTCTGCCGAGGCCATCAGTCAACTGGGCGGACAGAACACCGAGGAAGACGTTGATCATCCCGAAGACTGCAAGAGCCACAGGGCTGTGCAATCGCCATTCGAGCACGTTCGGGGGAGTCTGGTGTGGAGTGCCTACGTCGAGGTTGTATTCTTCCGGTGGGCGTGCTTCCGCCAAACGCAGGCTTCGCAGGATCGCCGGCGGGGTTGCCGGTCCGAATCGGCGCATCTCGCCGGCGTCGGTCTCCATGCGCGCGAGGTATCGGTCTTCCAACTCTGGCGCGACCCATGCTCCCAGGGAATAGGAAAGCCCGCCTAGACCAATCCCGACGACAAGGGCGATTCGTTGGAGATGAGCCCGGGATCCCGTAACCTCAGCCAACGCCACCCCCGCCGCAAAGAGAAGAAACGGAAGGACCAGGGACAGATCACTCGTGGCCATCCAAAGCCACCAGAGCAGCGACTCGATGCGTTCGTGGAACGGCCATCGGAGCAACAACCATATCCTGAAGGCAAGCCACAGCAAGTACAACGGGGCCATGGCCCGCACGACGGTTGCCGACCAAACCAGCACTCCGCGAGGCTCGCGTGCGAGTGCTTTCTCAAGGGGTCTCGACGCCATTCCTCATCTGCCTGGAAAACGGGTTCCGTGGGTCACGTGTCGCGGCACTCAGAGCTGGTATCGCAGTAGGGGCCGAACCAGCAACAGCGTGAACAGCAATAAGCCTCTGGCCCCTCCCCTTTGCAGCAGTTCACCCAACCTCTCCCGGATTTCACTTCCCACGATGACTGGGAGACTGCCAACACAAGATTCAACAGAATAAGTCCTATGGTGATTATTCGCAACGCTTTAGGTCCTCTGAGCCTGAGGGCCGAACACTGAGATGAACGGCCCGTGCGGATGTTGGTCTACGTATTGAGAGACAATGCCTGCTGCGGAAACGTGCAATCTCCCTGGTTCGGGCGAACGCCTCGGAGGCGACCGGTTGGCCAGCTGCAAGCCGGCTTTTGCACGCGGCGGCGCCAATGGCTGTCCCCAGTTCATGTCGAGAGGGAGCCCGTGAAAAGGGTTTCCGTACCTGCAGCAGAAAGTGAGGGAGTGAGACATGAGTCATCGAAAACGCCGTCCGGAGTGTCCTTCGCAGGAGCGTTCCGGCGCCCGGGCTGATATTGTCATCATTACCGTGCTCATCGCCGTGGCAATCGCTCAGCTGGCGAACTCGGCCCAGCGGCTGTCGAGCCTGGATCCCGACAGAGGATTCGTTAAGGCCGGCCACGACCTGTCGGCAGTTTCGGTCCCGCTTTCCGACGGCACGGTGGCCGAACTTGGTGATGGACGTCCCAGCCTCCTGTTGATCTTTGATCCCGATTGCGTCCATTCCAACGGAATCGCGCCGAAGTGGTCCGCCTGGCTGTCCAACCTGTATCGTGACGGAACTCGCATTCTGGCCGTGTCTCCCGGTTCCCTGTCCCAGGCCATCGGGTACGCGCGGGACCAGCAATGGTCGGTCAAGGTCGGTACGCTGGGAGGGACCGAGGGCGGAGGCAATGTTCTCGGGGCGCGGACTCCGTGGGTGTTCGCCCTGGACCAGGATGGACGTGTGGTGGAAGAGGGCCACGGGAGCCGGTTGCTCGAGGTGGCCCAGCATTCCTTGACACCGTCGGACGGCGTCGAGACCGATCGGGCCGAACCATTGCCATCTGCCGGTGGGCTGGTGAGTGGGTGGCAGTGAGGTGGATCGGGAGAACCGCCCGGTCGGCCCGGGTGTCCTGATGATCGCCGGTTTGCACGCTACGTGGCAGTGAGCTGTCTCAAACAGCAACGGGCAGAAAGCCGGCGCCCGTTCAACTTGAAACGGCCCTGCGCATGGCCGGGGTCACTCACATACCACTCCCAGGAAGGAGCAACAAACCACATGAAGACGAAGAGATTTGCCCTCTACGGGCGCGTGCAGAGGTCCGAAGCAGTAGCTCTGGACCAAGATCGGATGCCCGGATGAGACATTCGAAAGCGTCGACCCGGGAGTCTGAGGGCAAGATCAACCGAATTGTCAACGTGGCCATTCTGGTCGCACTCGCGGTAGCGCTACTCCAGGGTCAGGCGGTAAGCCGTGCGAAGTCCGCCGTTGATGGCTGGCGAACGAACCGAGCGCTTGCCGAGGCGTGGCCTGCGCTCATCGAAGCGTCGAGCCGATTGGAGGGAGACAGGGTTCAGATGCACCGCACGATCGTGGAGTTCATCGACTACGAGTGCGCCTACTGTCGGAGCGGCGCTACGAAGGTGTTCGAATCGATAGCGGACGAGGAGGTCGATGTGGTGATCCGCCATCTTCCTCTCGAAGTGATCCATCCTCATGCTCGCTTGGGTGCACAGGCGGCGATCTGTAGCGAGCGATTCGGTGTGTTCGCCGAGGCGCATGCCAGCCTTCTCAGCGAAGACAAGTGGATGTCCCGAGGCGACTGGGACGCGTGGGCCCTTGGCTTGGGGATCGAAGACACCAAGGCATTCCGGGAATGCCTGGTAGACGATGCGACTACCAAGCGGATTGACGAGGACGTGAGATTAGCGGGCCTGTTGGGCGTCACGGGGACGCCGGGGTTCGTCACGGACCGGCGCGTGTTCCTCGGAGACTTTGAGGCTGCACTTGCGAGTCTGCCTGGCGCGAGCACCTCGAATGCCACCGCATCCCGGTGACCGGGACCATACTTCCTGAAAAGGACCAAACCTTACCAAGAACCAAAAGCAAAGGAGAAACACCAATGAACTACCTGACGAAGCTCTTTCAGATCGGAGCCGTAGCATTGCTCTTTGCGGTGACATCGCCTGACAAGGCCGTCGCAGTAGCTCCGCAGAGTGGGAGTGTCGACATCAAGTGCACTGCCGAAGGAACGATCGGTTTCGACATCGGGGAAGGCGGCGCCATCAGTGTCTGTTTCACGGGAACGATCACCTGCGAAGGCCAGATCAGTGGCACCTTCAACATCGACACCTGTGGCGACGAATGAAGACGGCGAGGGTAACTGACGTGACCAGCCGTATCGTGGTCCCGCTGCTTCGTATTCGACTCGGTAGGACATCTGCGGCCGTTCTCGCCCTGGTCGCCACCAGTGCCGTAGTGGCGAGAGCCCAGGACTTCACCGCGAGGATTCCGGTGAAGTACACCGAAGCATGCGATCTCGACCGATCGGATGTGGCCGCACGGGTTATCGCGCGCAACGAGGAAGTCTACCCTCGTCTGGTCGCCCAGACGTCCAGCGGCTGGCTCATTCACGACAGGTATGAGAAGCAGGTCGTCGAGCTGGATCAGGATCTCCGCAAAGTCCGCAGTTGGGGCCAACACGGTCCCGGCCCTATGGAGTACAATAGTCCAGTGGGCCTGGGGCGGTTGGACTCGGCCCATGTTGTGGTCGTAGACGGAAACCCGCCTTCCCTGATCGTGTTCGGCCCCGGCGGATCCGAGCACCGTCTTGCCATCTTTGCGCGGCCCAAACATGCCGTTGTTGCAGACGGCAGGATACTGATCGCGACCAATGAGGCCACGGTTCACGAAGCAACGATGGACGGCCAACTGCGGACGGTGAATTCCAGTGACGACTTCGGTCTGCCGGAGAATCCTGGCAGGGGCGCTACCCCGGCACCGCGGCTTCGCGAGGGCCATATGGCGTTTACGGGTCCGTCGACTATCTGGAGGTTGGGCGCCGAGCCACAGCAGATCTTTCAGCGCTGCATCCATGATGACTTGCTGGGCATGCTCGAAGAGGCGATCCAGATTGATACGCCTTTCGGCGCACATCCTTTCAATCTCACCACGATGCAGGATTTCCTGCCTCTCGGCACCAGGGGATTCCTGACCCTTGGCGGGCTTGTGGTCAGAGTGGACATGGGTCGGGAGTTCCAGAAGCTCCGGTCCATTGAACACTACGACTCCGGGGGCAGGCTCAAGCAATCCTGGAAGCTAACGGGGTATCCGGTAGTACAAGGAGTATTCGACAATCACGTTGTCGGCAGAATGCTGATATGGAACGAGGAGGAAATCGATGGAATCCAATTGGTTGAAGTTGAAGAACTTGGTGCTGTCAACAGGTAGGCTGGGGATCATTGCCGTCGCACTATGGGTCGTAGCAGCGGGGGCCGGACCATCTCCAGTCTGTGCCCAGGATGGGGATTGCTGCACCGTCACGAAATCACCGTCGTTTCCGAAGGTCCACTGTGTGGACGTCACGATAACCTGTGATTGCGACGCGATATCGGGAACCATGGAGATCAACAACGCATGTTGCGGCTTCGGGTGCCTGTAATGAGCAGGAGCACATACATCGTGCTGGGAAGTGCCGTTGTGGCCTTACCCGTGGCTCTCGTCGTCGCCGTCGAGCTGACCACCTCGCGTACGGAGTCCTTCCACGAATGGTCTGCTGCCTACGGCTGGCTGATGCCGCTCATCCAGGTGTCGGTGTTTCCGGCGCTGGGTGTGCTACTCGCGACGTTGGCGCTGGCCGTGAGGCACGTGGTGAGGCGCAAGACCGGCAGTGTCGAATCGCTCAAGCATCAACATGCACAGCGCGGGGACTGAGCAACAAGCGACGTTGTCGCAAATTCCCGTTCGTTTGTCGGTAGGTGGCCTCCAAATGGAAGTCACCGAGGACAATCCGGACGTTCAAATAGATCGTGTGGTTGAGACTGCCCGACCTGGCCCGGGTGCCTTCGCCGGAAGGGAGGATCAATAACAAGAGGCGAGACAACCGGCTGTAGCAATCTGAACTAGCGTATAACACTGGACAAACAGCCGTAGTATCAAGACAACAAAACGACCGTAAGTGCCCCGTTCCCTCCGATGGCCGGTGGGGACGGGGCCAGGTTGTTGATGCGTGGAGTGAGGACGCTCGCGATTCCGCGGTACTCGCGCCCGTTGTCGCCCGCGCCCTTCGAGATCCTGCTTGATACGCACCCAGTCGAGACACATACTCGGACATACGCAAACGACCTCTTCCACCAACGCCGCGGAGGCGCATGATCATGCCGACCCCGACCCGAACCAACCCGGCTCCCACGCCCGACTCCTCCCGCAGCTCCGCAGGCCTCTCGCGCCGGAAATGGCTGGCCGCCACCGGGGCCGGCACGGCAGCCGCGTTGCTGAGGCGGGATTCCCTGCAGGCGCACCTGCATGACGACGCGCCGACCGGCATGACCCGGGGAGCCCAGGAGGCCACGGTCGTCTTCACAAACACTACCGTAGCCAACCCTGACGCCGTGCAGGACGACATCGCGCTGGCAGTCGAGGGCAACCGGATCGCCGCCATCGGTCCCACGGACGAGGTGCTCGATCTGTATCCGAGGGCCGAGCGGTACGACGGACGGGGGAAGGCGCTCTTTCCGGGCCTGATCAACACTCATGCGCACATGCGGGCGGTCATTGCGCGCGGGTTCAACGAGGACTTCGGCTTCCCGAACACGGCGAACCTGGCGATCTCGCCGGCCAGTCTGCTTGAGGGCGAGGAGGGCAACCTGATGGTGCAGGTCGCGGCACTGGAGGCGATCCGCACGGGGACGACCACCATCGTCGAGTACACCGGCAACGTTGGGCGGCAGGCGGCGGTGCTGGCCGACTCGGGGCTGCGGTGCGTGCTGGCGGAGGGGATCCGCGACGCCGAGAACGTGCCGGGTCCGATGTCCATTCAGGCGATGGCGCGGACGGTCAGCGAAACGCCGCGGTTCTCGGAGAGGCTGCGCGACGAGGGGATGCAGCGGATCAGCGACCTGTTCAGCACCTGGCACGGGGCGCGGAACGGCCGGGTCTCGGTGTTCCCGGCGGCGGCGCTTACCGAGACATCGTCCCCCGAGCTGCTGGCCGCCGTGCGCGAATTCGCCGAGACCCACGATCTCGGCTACACGATTCACCTCAACCAGAGCCGCGCCGAGTACGAGTTCATGGTCATGCACCACGGCCTGCGGCCATCGGAATACCTGCATCGGCACGACTTCCTAGGCCCCCGCCTGTTCGCGGCCCACGCCCGCTACGTGAACGACGACGAGATCGCGCTGCTCGGCCGGTCCGGCACCATCATCGCGCACCAGGCGGGGATGGCGGCGAACCGCGGAATCAGCCCGCCCATCCCGGCCCTGCGGACGGCCGGCTGCCCCATCGCGCTCGGCACCGACAACAACACCAACGACGTCTTCGAGGTGATGCGGATCGCGCTCCTGACCGAGCGCATCCGGCGCAACCGCGACGGCGACGAGGTGCCCGGCCTGGCGCCTCAGCCCGAAGACATCCTGGCGGACTGCACGCAGGGAGGGGCGCTGGCGGTGCAGCAGCCGGACGATCTCGGCACGCTCGAAGTCGGGAAGAAGGCCGATCTGCTGGTTGTGGACATGCTACGGGCGCACCTGGTGCCGGCGGGTCGGGTCATATCCGCGCTGGTGCACAGCGGGCATCCGGGCGACATCGAGTCGGTCATGGTCGACGGGCAGTTCGTGATGCGCGACCGCGAGGTGCTGACGATGGACGAGGCCGCGATCCTGCGGGAGGGCGACGCGGTGGGACGGAGGATCTGGGGTCAGGTGCTGGAGGCGAGTCCGCTGAGGGTGCCGCGGTTGCCGCGGGGAGCTGACGCGCATAGCCGCACAGGGAGTAATCGGGCAAACTTCGGAAGGGCGATGCGGAATCGTTAACTTCCAGCGTCTCCTGCGACGGATCATGATTTCACGCATGAGCGAGTGCCGCTTCGAGGAAAGGAGCCGACCAAGTGACTGCCACTCCCGAACCCCGCCCGGGCGGCGAGGTCGTCGTCTACGAGGCGCCGAATGGCGATGTCCGGCTGGACGTGCGGTTCGACCAGGACACCGTGTGGTTGACGCAACGGCAGATGGCGGAAATCTTCGTCACATCGAGCGAAAACGTGATTATGCATCTTCGCAACGTGTTCGCGCAGAATGAGTTGGACGAGCGGGCAACTACTAAGGATTTCTTAGTAGTTCGAAAAGAAGGAGCGCGCCAAGTCCGCCGCTCCCTAACAGCCCGTGGATAAAGCCGACTCCCGCGAGTCTCTTGTGAACGAGTTAAATTGAAGGGGAACAAGGGACTTCGGCAAGGAGGACGGCGATGGCGATGGGCAGGCGGCGCAAGGGGCGGCAACGGGAGTTGTTCGTG
>JAJDUP010000047.1 GCA_022826565.1 Gemmatimonadota bacterium
CACGAACAACTCCCGTTGCCGCCCCTTGCGCCGCCTGCCCATCGCCATCGCCGTCCTCCTTGCCGAAGTCCCTTGTTCCCCTTCAATTTAACTCGTTCACAAGAGACTCGCGGGAGTCGGCTTTATCCACGGGCTGCTAGGGGAACCGGGATGGAATCGATGCGCAGCTCCAGCGCCGCCATGCTGTCGGCGCGCTCCGCCCCGGATACCGCCCGCCGACCGGACGAGGGGCCGTCAATGGTCCTGATGACTTGGCCGTCCTGGTCAAATTCCTGGATCTGGTAGGCGTCGCCGTCACTGGCGATAATCGTGCCGCGGCCGGTCATATCCCAAGCCGCGCGTGGGGCGAACGGGGCGATGTTCAAGCCATCGACCATTCGGCCGCTCCCTTGGCTGACCATGTAGAATGCGGGGCGTCCCCCCGTGAGGTTTCTGAAGGCCGGTACGTGCACCGTGTCGCCCGTAACCCCATTGGGGCCGAACTTTACGTAGAAATAGTGTTCGGACTCGTCTCGGCGGAACGTGTAGCCCGGATAGTAATAGACTCCCGCGTTGAATCGAGCCCTCTCGTGACCCAAATTGGCAAAGGGCGGTATCCTCCATGTGGTCACCACCGAATCCGGATACTCGGACGTGGCGCTCGCTGTGAAGACGGTGACACGCTGTCCCCGCACGTAGAGATTGCCTTCGTCGGCCAGGATGTCGCTCGGCCAACCCATGAATTCGCCGGGGCCCTCGCCTTCACGTCCAATCCATGCGATGAAGTCCCCGGCGGGTCCGTACACGCGAACCGATGGCGGAATGCGGTCGGCGACGTAGATCAATCCGGCATGGTCGGCGGCCACCGACTGGACATCGGCGAAAACGTACTCGTCGGTGCCCTCGATCCCGGTACTGCCGATGGTCGAGGTGACAACCGCGGTGACGGTGTCGGAGGCCGCAGCGTCCGTCGCTCTGGAGCCCTCTCCCAACGGTCGGTCGCAGCCCGAGGTGACGAGTGTGGAGACAGCGACTACCAAGCGGCTGGTGGCGGTGAGCGCGTTGAAGTCCATGCGTGGCACCTCTTGGCCATCCATTGGCTCTGAAGCGGGGGTGGCGTTGCTGGAAGTTGGGCTCTTGCCAGTGGAGAGCGGGTCGTCTGACGAGAGCGGGCGGCGAAGTTTGTGGGCCAGATCGAGAAGCCCACCTGCAAGTTTTAGATTGATCACAATTCAGGAAGGTTGTCTGTGGCGGGTGCCGCGGGGACCCGATTGCCAAGTTCTGGTCACGGTCGCGCCAGGTGCGGCGAGAGGCTCCGGCCGGGTGGTCTCCACTCGTGGGCGGGTAACTTCCGACTTGGCCGCAGGACGCTGGCACGTCCGAGGGCGTTCGGCAGCGTCGATCTACATCCCGTTCAAGAAACACGAACTGATAAGGGAACAGCAATTGTATATGATGGCGTAACACCAGTATTAGCAACACGTTACAAAATCATTGCCCATCCAGCTATTCAATCGCCCCTGACATGGGCACAGGTTCGCCTGTCCTCATCAACTCCGCCGTCCCGACGCCCTGTCTCCAGGAAAGGAAGCCAACCCGTGCGCGAAATAGTCCTGCTGACTTCAGTCTTGCCTATGTGTACCGCATGGCGGTACACTGTTCGGTGATTCGCACGCTGCGACACAATGGTCTCAATCGGCTGTACAAGCGCGGCGACCGAAAGAAGATCCGACCGGACCTGGTCGCACGGGTGTCGTCGATACTGTTGGCACTCGATGCCGCCAACAAGCCGTCGGACCTGGACCTTCCGCGGTATCGGATCCACCCGCTGAAGGGTGCGCTGAAGGATTATTGGAGCGTTTACGAGTCTGCGAATTGGCGGATCGTATTTCGCTTTCAAGACGGCGATGTCTACGATGTCGACCTGGTCGACTACCACTAACAGGGGAACTGCCACAATGCCGATGAAAGACCCTCCGCATCCTGGCGAGAGCATCCGATGGGACTGCCTTGAACCGCTGGACCTTTCTGTCACCCGGGCGGCTGAAGTCCTGGGAGTCGCCCGTCACACGCTCTCGCGTGTTCTCAATGGCCACGCGGCGATTTCGGCGGACATGGCGATCCGCCTGGAGAAAGCCGGCTGGTCCAATGCGGAGTTCTGGATGCGTTGTCAAGCGGCGTATGACCTGGCCCAGGCGCGGATGCACGAGGACCGGATCAAGGTTGAACGGTATGAGCCGCGGATGGCCGGCTGAGGGACCTTCAGGGAAGCACCAGCGGCTCCAGCCACATAGCCCAAACCAGCCCCCCAAGCACCGCCCCCACCAACGCCGGCACCACGGTTTGCACCCGCTCCCCGCGAGGCACGGCCGTAACCATGAACCAATAACCGAGCACGAGGCTGGCGAAGGCGAGTACGGTCATTAGCGGTCGCAAGACCACATTCAAGACCTCGTTGTCGGCCATTTCGGCCCTGTCTTGGCGGACAAACTCCGCCGCATGCCCGTTGTTCGCCATTTCAGCCCCATTCTGGCCGACAACGGCTTCTCGCAACGGACGCCGGGTTTCCCGCATCCTCTCCTGTAAGCCCCCGATCCGCGCCAAGACCTGCAATCGGGACGAGCCCACGAGCTCGGAGGATGCTCATGATCAGCAACGATCTACACCGTAGGCAACAACACGGTTTCGCCCGGCGCCTGGCGTTCTGGATCGCAGCGCTGTTGTGCGTGTATGTCACGTACTCCGCGACCACTTTCCGTGGCCAGCCGGACGCAGTCCTGCGATTCTTCGCGATGTTCCTCGAGCGGCTGCCCACAATGCTGGCGCAGATCCTTCCGCCGGCCGTGTTTGCGGCCGCGGTGACCAGGCCCGCCGCGTGCTTCGGCCCAGGCAGGCACGCTTCCCCGCACTACTGGACCCGCCTGGGGGCTCTATCCCTGGCGACCTACATGATCGCCGCGTTCGTCTCCCCGCTCGTTGCGCAGGCGTTCGGCTCCGAGGGGCACTTCCCGCTCGCCGCCCTCCGCGCTGCCGAGTCCGGGAGGGAAGCAGCCGCGCAGGCGACCGGCCGGGAGGCCGCCTCACTTCTGCGCCGGGCAGCAACTGACTACGCCGTGTTTCTCGTGGCGATCTCGAACGCGGTCTTCGTGGTCCTGGCGGGGGTGCTGGGGGATCTGGCGGGACGGCTGACGCTGGGACTGTCCGACTGGCCGCGTTACGCGCTGCGCTGGCTCTCCGGGGGAATCCTCTTTGCCGCCTTCTGGATCTCCACGGACATGGCCCACGAGCTGGTGGCGTACTACGAGGTCTCTCCGAGCCTGCTGCTTGTCGTCCCGGTGTCCGTGCCGCTGCTGTTGATCGCGGTTCTGATTGTTGTGCTCCGCCGGGGCCGCGCATGAGTCCCTCGAGCCCGGCGGGCGGTGCCGCCGACTTCGACCACGGACGCTTCCGCGCCGGTGACCACGCCCTGTTTCGCGAACTGGTGCGCTCGATGTCTCCGCGATTGATGGGGATGATCCGCGGCTACGCCCGGGACGAGGATCACGCCGAGGATCTGCTTCAACTGTGCTGGCTCCGGATCTACCGGATGCGGAGGCGCTTCTCGGGAACCGGGTCGCTGTTCGGGTGGGTGCTTACGGTCAGCAGGAACGTGTGCCGCGGCCAGCTTCGCGGGGCACGCGGATCCCGGCGGGTCAGGCTGGAGGCCCATGGCGAGATTGTCGACCCGGCGGTCGGTCCCGCCGAGCAGATCGAGAGCCGCCTGAGGGCAGCGGCACTGTACACGGCACTGGAACGGCTCACCGTGCGGGAACGGGACGCCATCATCCTGCGCCTGATCGTAGGGAGAAGCACGGCTTCGGTAGCGCGCCGGCTTGGCGTAAAGCAAGTGTCCGTGCGCTCGCTGATCCACCGGGGACTGAACAAGCTGCGACGGATGGAGGACCTCGCCGCACTCATCCATGACGACGGAGGACAAGGAACATGAGAGGGACTCGAGTCTTGAAGAGGTGGCGCCGGACGCAACCATCGATCCCGGACCCGGAGACGGTGGACCGGCTGGTCGCGGAGATCGTGGAGGATGGTCCCGTGGGGGGGACGAATCCGGCTGACGGAGCCGCCGCATCCGCCGAGGTCGAGATGCGGGGCCTGATTGCCTCGATCCGGGGAATCGGTACCGCAGCCCCGCCTCTCGATGAGGTACAGGTGGACGCGATCATGTCCGCCTTGCCGGACGAGGCGGGGATGCGCGCCAGGAAGGGGCGAGAAGTGCTCGGAGTGTTGTCCGGATTCGTTGCATCGGCGCTCACGCTCGCGGCGGGATTGCTCCTGTCCGGGCCGGCGGTGGGAGCCGGATCGCCGCCCGACCTCGCGGCCGCCGCCACCGTTGCCACTCTCGCCGCCGCTGCGGCGCTTCTTCTGCATGGCCGGTCCGGCGTCACGCACGCGGTGCTGCCCTCGCTGGCGGTGCTGGCCTTCGCTTCATGCGATACCAGCTCGCCGGAATCGTCCACGTCGCGAATCGACTCCAGCGCGCTCACGGTTTTCCAGGCGGGCGAATCCCTGTGGGGGGTTCGCGATATCGTCCAGTCGGGCAGTGTGATCTGGGCCCTTACGGAAGTGGAACCGTACCTCCGAGCCTACGATCCATCCGGCCGCCTGCTGGCAGAGTTCGGCAACGCGGGAGAGGGCCCCGGCGAACTGCGGAACCCTCAGGCGCTGTCGGCGACGGCCTCGGACCAGGCCGCCGCCGTCTGGGATCTCGGTTCGGCCAGTCTGGCGGTTTTCAACGCACAGGGTGACCTGGTGTCGACGACTCCCATGCCCATCTATCGGCGCGGGGCCCGCCTCGACATCCGGACGGTCACCTTCGGAGACCCGTTTCGCCTGGTCGCGAAGGCCGGCGCGACCCTGGTGGCCGACTATGCCGCCGGCCCGAATCTCCCCGACGACATGTGGTCCGGCCGAATCGTGCGCGTTGCCGATGGTGGTTCGGACCCGGTGGTCCTGGTGGACTTCGCCACGGACCTGGAAGGGTCGATCACCCGATCCACTGGTCTGATGGCTCTGGCTCCGGTTCCGCTCTGGGATGCGTGTCCCGATGGAAGGGTCGCGGTGCTCGATCCCTTGGCCGGCCATCTTCGGTTTTTCGGCGGCGCTGGTACGTCCGACGAGCCGATTCCCGTCCCCTGGAAACCAAGGCCGCTCCGGACGGAGGAGCTGGTGGCGCACATCCGATCGAGGATGCAGGCCGAAACGCGGGACGATAATGTCGACCCGGCCGAGATCGAACGGGCCGCCGAGGCGGCTGTCGCAAGCGCCGGGGACCGGTTGCCGGCGGAGACGCCGCTCGGCGTGAGCCTGCTGTGCGCCGCCGGCCGCGTATGGATCCAGGAGTTCGATGGCCTGGCCCATCCGCCGGGATACGGCAGTGCCTGGTGGTCGGTGGATCCGACCGATGGAGCCGCCCGCGCCGAGCGAGTCGTATTCCCTGAACGGTTCACCCCGTTCCAGATGACGGATTCAACGGCGATCGGAGTGATCACGGACTCGGTCGAACTGCAGCGCGTCGCGGTGGTGCGTCTGCCGGGATAGTAGGTCCGGCAGGACGAGTCGTGGTCTCCTACCAACGTCCATGCGGACTTGACCCGACGTGATTCCTAACGTTTTAGTTGATGTGGTGGCCGGCAAACCCGAGCATTGCTGAGGCACCAGGCAGACCGGGACGGTCCAACTCGTTCGAAGGCTGGAGGAAGACATGAGACTCGCTGGACCGCCACCGAAACCGGCGCTCGCGGTTTCCTGTCTGTTGCTCTGCGCCGCCTGTCTGGACGAGCCGTCGGACCCGAAAGCCACGGGTGGCGCTGCGGTCGCGGACCTGTTCGCACCGTGGCCTGGTGACGAGTCGTTTCGGATCGCCGCGGAACCGAGCCTGGTGGTGGGGTTGGACGAGTCCCTCCCGCTGGATGGGAACATTGGAGCGGTCTTCTTCGGCGACGGCATCGCGATCGCGAATCGGTTGTCGCGCGAAGTCCTGATCCTGGATGCCGCGGGCGGGTTGGTCTCCCGGCAGGGCAGGCGTGGAGAAGGTCCTGGCGATTACATAAACCTGTCCGGGATCGCTCGCCACGCGGACGGACTGATCACCTGGGACTCGAACCGGTTCCGATTGACCCTGCTCGACGCCTCCGGGGGGTACGTCGGCGATACGAGGGTCAACCCGAACGCGATGTCGGTGTCAAGCTCACGCATCGTCATGATGGTTGGAGCCTTCGGAAACAGCGTGCTGCTCGAAACCTCGGAGATGGGATTCCCTGGGCCCAAAGCCGTCCGTCCGATGGAGATCCGGCAGCCGGTGGCATATGAGATCGTTCGTCTTTCCGACGGGGAGGTCGTCTTCGAGGGCACCCGTCCCGGTGAAGAGGAGTGGGCGGCGAGGGAGGCTCTCAGCGATGGCGGCCAAAGGCACGGCGGGCTACCCGTGATCTTCGGACGGACTGCCGTCTCTGCCGTCACCGACCGCTACGCCTACCTGGCGACGACCGACTCGATCGCGATCACGCGCTACGACGACGCCGGGACCGCCGCGGAACGCTCGTTCGAGCAGCCCCGGGAGAGCGCGGAGGAAGCCTGGGTGCGGTTCGTCAGAGATACCTTGCGGGCGAACTTCGAAGGTACAGAGCCGGGCAAGATTGTCATCGGCGGAAGGAACTTCCTCTTGTCCATAGCGGAGTTTCACCTGCGCCTGCTCGAGGACCTGCCGGCCCGCCCCACCCTTCCCGGTTTTTCCGATATGAAGGGCGGCGCCGACGGCCTTCTGTGGATCCGGGAGTACCCTGACCCCCTTCAGGACCATGTCATCTGGGTCGGCTTCAGCGAGGCGTGGGAACGGAGAAAGCGACTCGCGATGCCCGTGAGCCTGCACGTTCTGGATTTTTCGGACGACCAGGTACTCGTCAGGGCAAAGGGCGCTCTTGACGAAACTCTGATCGAGGTCTACCCGATCGAGCACTGATCCGACCTTACATTCCTCCCGGCCTCCTCGCCCGCACCGGCGGATCCGGCTCGGCCAGGATCTGCACGGCTTCCGTCTCGAGCAGCCGCATCGCTTCGGCCACGGCAGCCTCCAGCTGCGGATCGCGCCCCGCGATCACATCGGCGGGGATCTGCCGCACCTCGATGTCGGGCGCGACGCCCTCGTTCTCGACGCGCCACTCGCCGTTCAGGTCGAAGAACCCGCCGCGCGGCGCCGTCACCAGGCCGCCGTCGATGAGCGGGGGCACATCCCAGATCCCGACCAGGCCGCCCCACGTCGTCGTCCCCACCAGGGGCCCGATCCCGCGGAAGCGGAACATGTAGGGGAGCAGGTCGCCGCCCGACCCCGCCGCGTCGTTGATGATCATGACCTTCGGGCCCCAGATCCCCGCGGCGGGCAGCTTGAACGGCGTGCGGTCGGCGACCGGGTTGTTGAAGTAGCCGATCAGGTCGCGGCTCATCAGATCGACGATGTAGTCGGCCGCCGAGCCTCCGCCGTTGTAGCGCTCGTCGACCACCGCGCCGTCGCGGTCCTGCTGCGCGAAGTAGTAGCGGTTGAAGTAGGTGTAGCCGCCCTGCGCGGTGTTGGGGAGCCACACGTAGGCGAGCCGGCCGCCGCTCATCTCGTCGACCTTGCGGCGGTTGTCCTCGACCCATTCGCGCGACCGCAGCGCGCCCTCGTTCGCCACCGGGACGACCTGCACGACGCGCGACCCCTCGCCGTCCGGCGAGGCGCTGACCCGCAGCGCGACCTGCCTCCCGACCGTGCCCTCGAAGAGGCTGTAGGGGTTGGCGGGCGCGCGCAGCTCAACCCCGTCGACGGCGATGATATAGTCGCCCTCGGCGACATCGATCCCGGGGGCGCTCAGCGGCGACTCCAGCCCGGGGTTCCAGTTCTCGCCGGTGTAGATGTGGGCGATCCGGTACCGTCCCGCGTCCTCCTCCAGGTCGGCACCCAGGAGTCCGACGGGCACGGTCTCGACATCGGGGGTGTCGCCCCCGAAGACGTACGAGTGCCCGATCGCGACCTCGCCGGCCAGCACGTCGAGGAGGTAGTTCATGTCGGAGCGGTGGCCGACGTGATCGATCCAGGGCTCGTACATGTCATGGACGGCCGGCCAGTCCGCGCCGTGGACGTTCTCGACGTAGAGGAAGTCGCGCTGATAGCGCCACGCCTCGCGGAAGAGCTGCCGCCATTCCTCGAGCGGGTCGACGCGCATGCGCACCGCGGTATCGATGCGGCCGTCGCCGACGTTCGGGCTTCCCGACGTGCCGACCACGCCCCACGACGGACCGCTGCGGTAGAGCAGCTTCTGGCCGTCGGCGGAGACGGTGTAGTCCTGGATGGGGGACAGGAAGGGCGTGGCCTCGTCGTCCTCCAGCGAATAGCGGTAGAGCGTGCCCGCGCCGGGACCCGTCAGGGCGGCCATGGCCGACGCGCCGCCTTCGCCCGGTCCCGCGAAGAAGACGACGCCGTCCGGCCCCGCCGTGAGACCCGAGTAGTCGCGTGCGGGGATCCCGGCCGCGAGGATGCGCTGGTCCATCCCCTCGAAGTCGATGCGGATGTCGCCGCCGTCCGCGCCGGGGCCGTCGGCGTCGCCCGGATCATCGCCCTCACTCCCCTCCTCCTCCTCATTCTCCGTGTCCTCCGCCTCCTCTTCGTCGCTCGCGGGCAGGAAGGGCGAGGGCTCGTCGTACTGCAGCACGGCCAGATAGAGCGCGCGGCGGACCGGCCGCTCGTAGGACGTCATGTCGAGCCAGGCGGTGTTGAGCCCGTAGTCGGTGCTGGCGAGGAAGTAGAGGTACTTGCCGCCCGCATCCCAGGCAGGGGAGAGCGCGTCGGAGAGGCCGTCGGTGAGCTGGCGGGTGCTGCCGTCGGAGAGCGAGTGCACCATGACGGCGTGGAACTGGTTGTCGAGGCGTTTGGCGTAGGCCAGCCAGCGCGAGTCGGGGGACCACACGGGATCGACGGTGCGGATGGGGTGCGCGTACTGGTCGGTGTCGACGAGGGTGACATCGCCGCTCGCGACTTCGACGCGCCAGAGGTTGAGGTCGGCGTCGGTGAAAGCGAGGTGCTCCGAGTCGGGCGACCAGGTCGGGGTGAAGAAGAAGGTCGGGTTCGGGACGGCGATCTCGCGGGGCTCGCCGAGGCCGTCCTGGGTGCCGATCATGAGGCGGTATTCGCCCGACGCGTCCGAGAACCAGGAGACGTGGCGGCCGTCGGGGGACCACGCGGGACTCCGGTCGGCGACTCCCGGGGAACGGGTCAGGTTGCGCCAGTCGCCGTCCTCGGTTGGAACGGTGAAGATCTCGCCCCGGCCCTCGAAGAGCGCGCGCACGCCGGTGGGGGACAGCGACGCGTTCTGGAGCGCGCCGCCGACATCCTCCCAGTGGGGGCGCAGCCAGGGGAAATCGCCGCGCACGGTGATGTCGACGCGGTTGGTGGCGCCGCTGGCGGGGTCGTGCAGATGGATGTAGCCGCCCTGCTCGTAGACGACCGCGCCACCGCCGGCGTCGAGGCTCTTGACATCGAAGTCGGCGTGGCGGGTGACCTGGCGGACGGCCTGCGTGCCGGTGTCGTAGGCCCAGATGTTCGTGGCCCAGTCCCGGTCGGAGAGGAAGTAGACCTCGTCGCCGAGGAAGACGGGGTCGAGGTCGTTGCTGCCGTCCCAGGGGACCTCCTCGAGCGCCCAGTCGTCGGTGTCGACGATCCACACCGGGTTGACCTGACCGCCGCGGTAGCCCCGCCATTCGGGGTCGTTGAGCTGGCGCTGCTGGTAGGCGAAGCGGGCGCCGTCGGGCGAAAACGAACCGGTCATGCCGCGGGGAATCGGCATCTGCGCGGGGAGCCCACCGTCGATCGAGACCGTGAAGAAGCGGGAGTACGGGATCGGCGCGCTGGTGCGTCCCGAATTGAAGACGACGCGGCTGCCGTCGTGCGTCCAGCCGACGACCTGGTCCGCGCCCGGGTGCCAGGTGAGGCGTTTGGGGTTCCCTCCTTCGGAGGGCAGGACGTAGACATCGGTATTGCCGTCGTACTGGGCGCTGAAGGCGATGTGCCGTCCGTCCGGGGAGAAGTGAGGGTCGGTCTCCTGGCCCTGGAAGGTTGTGAGGCGCGTTGCGTCGCCTCCGGCCCGGTCAACGATCCACAGGTCGTTGGCGTACGCGAACGCGATGTGCGTCGCGCTGACCGTGGGCTGGCGCACCAGGCGGGTGGGCTCCTGGGGGGCGGCGGGGGCCGCGGCGAGGGCGAGGGCGGCCGCGGCGAGGGCGGCGCGCACGGTCGGTCGGGTGGCGGATCGCGCGGTCGGCGCGGAAACGGTTGGGGCAGTCACTGCTGGCCTCCCTGGGCGGGGGTTGTCTTCAATGGTGGCGCGCACTTCGGCGTGCGGCGGGCTGTTCACGATAGTCCCTTCCGGCGGTTACCGCAGTTCGGACTCGCCGATCCATTCGGGGATATCGCGTGGGGAGTGGAGAACGCGCCATACGTCGATTCGGCTCTGTCCCTCCATGTAGAACACGATCCGGGGGTAGGACCTGAGTGCCCATGATCGGAGACCTGGCAGGTTCAGTTCATGTCCATATCGAGTCGACCCCGATCGAGGATTCAAGGAGATGTGGTGGATGGCCGCCTCAAGCGCACCGACAAAGCCCAGTGCGATATCCGGTCCACCCGCTTCCAGATAGTGGGCGATGGCCTCGTCCACGTCCCGTCGGGCCGCTTCCCGGAGGACTGCGGGTTTGGGAGTCACACCCGTGAGCGCCTGCGGACTCCAGTCCGGAGGGACTCGAAATAGGCTTCGTCGGCGGTCACCGAGGGCGGCGATTCTCCACCCTCGAGCAGCAGGCCGCGGAGGTGCTGGCGATCCTGGTCGCGCCGGATCAGTTCACGGATGTATGCGCTGGAAGTTCCATATCCACGCTCGACGGCCTGTTCGCGCACGAACGACCGAAGTGTCGGCGGCAGGGAGATGTTCATGGTCTTCATGGCGAACGATAGGGGGAATGGCAAAAATTGGCAATCACGCCTCGGTTGTTCGCCAAATTGGCCGGATTCTGGCCGACAAAGCCATGTGTGGGCCTCCCGCCGCGATGGCAGGCTGCCTCATCCCCTCGCGGTGGCCCGGATGCGGCTGCCGCCCGTGACCCCGGTCGCTGCCGCCGCCAGTGACTCCGCCCTCTCTTCCTCCTCCTACCGCTCCCGCCGGATCACCGGCAGCACGATGTGCGACGCCCGCGCACCGCCGTGATGGATGCGCTGGGTGGCCACCACGGCCTGGTCGCGTGTCACCATCGCGGCGTTGTCGGCGCCCGTGTTGAGGTTGGGGAGGTAGTACGAGTACCAGCTGGACGAGATCTCGATCCCGATGCGGTGACCTTCCTGGAACAGGTTCCCGGTGCCGCGCCAGAAGCGGATGGTGTACTCGTAGACCTCGTCCGGCTCGATGGTGCTGAGCTGGGTGCCGTTGAAGCGGCCCTCGTTGTCGGGGTCGCGGTTGCGGGCGCGCATGACGCCCTCGGTGAGGAGCGCCGAGTAGCCGTCGGGGTGGATGTCGACGAGGCGCACGAACCAGTCGGTGTCGCGGGCCGAGGTGGAGGCGTAGAGTTTGGCCTCGATCGGGCCGGTGACTTCAACGGCTTGTTCGAGGGGCGGTGTGCGGTAGACCAGCACCTCGTCGCCGGACGCGGATTCGCGGGTGTCCAGCGCGCCGTCGATGTGGCCGTTGGTGTTGGGCCAGCTGTCGAAGGGGGTGCGGGTGGGGTTGAGCGGGTCGTAGACGTAGGTGTCGTGGCCCTCCCTGGCTGGGGGCGTGGTGGTGAGCAGTCCGTCGCCGCCGATGGAGTTGGCGCCGGATTCGGAGGCGAGGTAGTAGTCGGTCCACTCGGTGCCCGGCAGCGGCCAGTCGTCTTCGGCGTACCACCGGTTCTCGCCCATGACGAAGACATGGACGGGCGGGTCGTCGGTGACGCCGTTGTCGATGCCCTTGAGGAAGTGGTCGAACCAGCGCACGACGTAGCCGTCGATGTCGATCACGGCGTCGGGACCGTAGTCGATGCCGCCGAGGGTGCGGGTGTTGATCCCGTGCGTCCAGGGTCCGATGACAAGGCTGGGGCGCCGGGCTGCGGGGGTCGCGCCGTGCTCCTTCATGCCCACGTAGTTCATCGGCGATCCCGGGTGGTTGCCGTCGAACCAGCCGGTGAAGGCGAGGGAGGGGACGGTGATGCGCGAGTACGATTCGGGGGTCTGGTACTTGATCGCGTGCCAGTAGGGATCGGTGGACCTGTTCTGCCGGTACCAGGTCTCGAACCAGGGGGCCGAACGCAGGCCGCGGACCTCGTTGATCTCGATGTAGGGGGTGTGGGGGGGATCCGGGCGGTGCAGCGGCCAGCCGTTGTAGTAACCGGTGTCGGCCAGCTGCGCGGTGCGCCCGGAGGATCCCGCCGCCCAGTCGAGCATCCAGCCGCCGAGAAGCACGCCGTGCTGGTAGGGAAGGTTCTCGAAGGGGTCGGGGGGCGACACCTTGGGGGCGATTGCGGCGAGGCTGGGCGGGGCGGTGCTGGCGGTCCACCACTGTGTCCAGCCGAGGTAGGAGCCGCCGATCATGCCGACCTTGCCCGTGCACCAGGGTTGGGCGGCGACCCACTCGACGAGATCGTGGCCGTCGAGCCGGTGGAGTGCGCCGAAGGGGTCCCATTCGCCTTCCGAGTCGTAGCGGCCGCGGGCGTCGGCGGCGACGACCACATAGCCGCGTTCCGCGAACCAGGTCGCGGTTACGCGCTGGCCGTTGTTGTCGTAGGGGGTGTGGGTGAGGATGCCGGGGTGCGGGCCGGGCGACCCCCGAGGCGCGTAGATGTCGACGGAGAGGCGGACGCCGTCGCGCATGGGGACGAGGACGCCGCGGGTGACATCGACTTCGTATTCGGCGCGGGAATAGTCGCCGGGATCGGGGGGCTGGGGGTGGGCGGGGCGGGGGGTGATGGCCGTGGCGAGGATCACCGCGATCAGCGGCATCGTGCGATGATGTAAAGGAAACATGTCAAGATGTAATGTAAACACGACTAACGGTGGATCACCGGCAGCACGATGTGCGATGCGCGCGCACCGCCGTGATGGATGCGCTGGGTCGCCACCACGGCCTGGTCGCGGGTGACCATCGCCACATTGTCCGCGCCGCTGTTCAGGTTCGGCAGGTAGTACGGGTACCAGCTCGACGAGATCTCTATCCCGATGCGGTGGCCTTCCAGGAAGCGGTTCCCGGTTCCGCGCCAGAAGCGGAGCGTGTACTCGTAGACCTCGTCCGGCTCGATGGTGCTGAGCTGGGCGCCGTTGAAGCGGCCCTCGTTGTCGGGGTCGCGGTTGCGGGCGCGCATGACAGCCTCGGTGAGGAGGGCGGAGTAGCCGTCCGGGCCGATGTCGACGAGCCGCACGAACCAGTCGGTGTCGCGGGCGGAGGTGGAGGCGTAGAGCCTGATCTCGATGGGGCCGGTGACCTCGACGGCTTCTTGCAGCGGCGGCGTGCGGTAGACCAGGACCTCCTCGCCGGCTGCGGACGCGCGGGTGTCGAGAGCGCCGTCGATGTGGCCGTTCTTGTTGGGCCAGGTGTCGAAGGGGTCGCGGGTGGGGTCGAGGGGGTCGTAGACGTAGGTGTCGCTGCCCTCGTCGGTGGGGGCCGCGGTGGTGAGGAGGCCGTCGCCGGCCGACGAGTTGGCGCCGTCGGTGCTGGTCAGGTAGTAGTTGGTCCACTCGGTCTGGGGCAGGGGCCAGTCCTCTTCGGCGTGCCACCTGTTCTCGCCCATGACGAAGACGTAGACGGGCGGGTCGTCCATGACCCCGTTGTCCTCGCCCTTCAGGAAGTGGTCGAACCAGCGGGCCACGTAGCCGTCCACGTCGATGACGGCGTCGGGGCCGTAGTCGATCCCGCCGGAGGATTGCGTGTTGATGCCGTGGACCCATGGGCCGATGACCATGCTGGGGCGCCGGGCCTCGGGGGTCGCGCCGTGCTCTTTCATCCCCAGGTAGTTCATTGGGGATCCGGGGTAGTTGGCGTCGAACCATCCCGTGTACGAGAGCGAGGGGACGGTGATGTTCGAGTATGACTCGGGGGTCTGGTAGGCGATGCCCTGCCAGTAGTCATCCGTCGAGAGGTTGTTGCGGTACCACTCCTCGAACCACGGGCCCGCGCGGAGGCCGCGCGAGGCGTTGATCTCGATGTAGGGGGTGTGGGGTGGATCCTGGCGGTTCTCGGACCAGCCGAGATAGCCGCCCTCGCCCGCGATCTGCTGGGTGCGGCCCGAGAGCATGGCGGCCCAATCGAGCATCCATCCGCCCACGAGCACGCCGTTCTGGTACGGCAGATTCTCGAAGTGGTCGGGCGGGGCGACCTTGGGGGCGATGGCCGCGAGGCTCGGCGGTGCGGTACTGGCCGTCCACCACTGCGTCCAACCCAGGTAGGAGCCGCCGATCATGCCGACCTTGCCGGTGCACCAGGGCTGCGCGGCGATCCACTCGACGAGGTCGTAGCCGTCGGTCTTGTGGAGCGGGTTGAAGGGGTCCCACTCGCCGCCCGAGTCGTAGCGCCCGCGCACGTCTGCCGCGACGACCACGTAGCCGCGCTGGGCGAACCAGACGGCGCCAGTCCGCGCTCCGTTGTTGTCGTAGGGCGTGGAGGTGAGGATGGCGGGCGCCGGGTCCGAGACACCCCGTGGGGCGTAGATGTCGACGGACAGCTCGACGCCGTCGCGCATGGGCACGAGAACGCCGCGCGTAACGTCGACATCGTAGTCCGCGTCCGAATAGTCGCCCGCGTCGGGCGCCTGGGCGTTCACGCCGCAGGAGGCTGCGAACACGACAAGCAGAAGCAGGCGTGCGAGTTTCCTGGCCATTGTCACTCTCCGGTTGGATGGGCTTGCGCGTTGGTTGCGAAGTCGTCCGCTGGTCGGCGGGGCCACCCCGTTCGGGGTGGCCCCGCCTGCCTGCGAGGGGCTTATGGTGTGTCGCCGGCTATCCGATGTTCGGATTCGAGTCCCGCTCCCTGCGCGGAATCTGAATGCACTCGGTGGTGCCGTAGGTGTTGCCGTCGTAGGGGTGGGTACCGGTGGCGAAGGGCAGGCCGTGGCGCAGGAAATCGTACAGGCGCCGTCCCTCCAGGAACAGTTCACGGGTACGCTCCTGCATTACCTGCCGCATGATCTCGGCGTTGTCGCCCACGTTGGCGGGCTCGTACGCCGGCAGCCCTGCGGCCGCATGGAATTCGTTGATGATGTCGACCGCGGTTTGTCCCAACTCGACCTCGGCGATGATCAGCTTCGCTTCGGCCGAATTCGCGATGGCGATGGGGCTCGTCCACGAGGGGTACTTGTGGATGTGCCGCAAGGGCGAGCCGTCCTGTCCGATTCCCGCCAGCGTGCTCTCCACCCGCGGATCGACCACGCCGCCGAAGGTCGGGTTCTCGCCGTCGACGGTGGGCTGGCCGTTCTCGTCATTGAATTCGGGCGAGATGAAGCCGTCCACGTGGTTGTGCTGGTAGATGCGGTTGTAGCGGTAGAAGTCGGCCGAGGAGTAGTTGGCGTCGAAGCGGAAGCCGTCGGAGACGGCCGCCGCGTCGGACATGGCTCCCGCGTTGTCGCCGAGGGCCAGGCGCACGGCTGCGCGCCGGATCCGCGCTGCTTCGGCCAGATCGGCCCGTCCGGCTCCCTGGCCGAGCGACATCGCCTCGCCCAGAGCCGCTTCGGCGCTTTGCAGCATCTCTGTCTGGGACATGATGGGTCCGACGTCGATCGTCATGTCGCAGAAAGCCTCACCCAGGATGGCGCGCGAGAAGGCGCCGTACGCCGCGACGGTTGCGATCTTGTCGTTGCGTTCGGGGACGTCGGCGTCGTCCCACCCTTCGAGGCGCATGCGAGATGACTCGGCCGAGACACGCGCCTTCTGCACCGGCGTGAAAACGCCGTAGCCGAAGTTCGTGTTGCACTCCCTGACGTCCCGGTCCTGTCCGATCTTGCGGTGGTCCCACTCCGTCATGACGAGCCAGCCGGAGCTGTGCCGGAGCTCGTCCGTCAGCTGTCCCGAGGCGGCGACGTACTGGCTGAAGGCGCACTCGAATTCGCCGATCGCGCTGTTCACCAGCACCTGGGCCACGGAGGGATTCTCGAGGTTTTCGGCGGCGACCTTGGTTGGCAGTTCCACCTGCAGCAGGTCTTCGCACGCCAGGTTGGGGATTGTGAGCAAGAGGACCAGACCGACCGCGGAAAGGCGCGACCGGTTCCGCCCGCGGGCACCGTTCATTTCTCGGGTATACATGATTCCCGTCTCTCCTTTCATTTGCGGTGGTCAATAGTTGAGGCGAAGAGTCATTGCCACGGTCGTGGCGGGCGGCATCGAGGTCTGGTGGTACACGCCTCCCTCGCGTGCCGCGTTCCATTGCCTCGTGAGCTCGACGTCGATCTCCCTGCGGCCGAAGGTTCCCGACTGGGCCTCCCACAGGTTGAAGAGATTGCGTGCCGAGATTGTCAGCGATCCACCGTCGCTGCCGGCCAGGGATGCGATCTGGTCGGACAGCGTGTACGAGAGCGAAAGCTCGCGCAGCTTCGCCAGTCCGCCCTTGAGCACGCCGGCCTGGAGCCAGTTGCCGACGATTTCGCTCATCGCCGCCAGCTGGGCATCTTCCCGCTCCAGGATCTGCTGCGAGTTCTGGAAGAGCAGGTGCGAGGCGGCCAGATCGCCGCTGATCTTGGTGTAGCCGCCCGAGAAATCGACGAGCGCGAAGAGGCGGAAGTCCTGCAGGAACCGAACCGACGTGTTGACGCCACCGTACCAGGTGGGGACCGAGGGCCCTCGGTAGACGGGTTGCGCCATCGAACACGGCACCATGCCGCCACCCTGTTCGGGCGTGGCCTCGCATTGGTCGTTGACGATGTTGCCGTTGGCATCGAACGCCGCCGAGACCACGTTCTCGACGAAGACGGCACCGACGGGCAGCCCTTCCTGGTGGCGCTGGCCGAAGAGGAAGATCGTGGGCAGGCCGCCGAGATCGACAACTTCGCTGTTGTTCGTTGCGTAGTTGAAGCCGATGTCCCAGTCGAGCTGGTCGCTGCGAATCAGGGTCGCACTGGCCTCCACCTCGATCCCTCGATTGTTGAGCTGCCCCACGTTCACGAACTGCGTGCCCGCGAATCCGCTCGAGGGCGACACCGGCCGCGCGATGATCGCGTCCCTGGTGTCCTTGTTGTAGAAGGTGAAGCCCAGCCCGATCCTGTCATCCATCAGACTGGCGTCGAACCCGATCTCGAGTTCCTCGCCCACCTCGGGCTTCAGGTCCGGGTTGCCCACCGCGTCGGTGGTCAGGCCCGGCTGATCCCCGCCGGCGGTTATGGGCGCGTAGAGACGGCGCGCGGCAAAGACATCGGGCTGCCGGCCTGCCCGTCCCCAAGCCGCCCGCAGCTTCAGGTTGTTGACCAGTGATGTGTTGAAGAAGGACTCCTCGCTGAGAACCCAGGAGCCGCTGACCTTGGGGTACAGCACGAAGTCGAAGTTCTCGCCGAAGGCGCTGTTGTCATCGCCCCGGAAGGCCACGGTTGCGAACAGCCGGTTGTTCCAGCCGAGCTGCTCCTGCACGTAGAGGCCGAACGTCTTGTTCTCGATGAAGTCCTCCCACCCGGTCTTCACGGCGGCCGAGGAGACCGTGCCGGGACCGGGGGCGGGGAACTGGTCGCCCACCGCGCCGAACTCGTGCGTTTTCTTGACGTAGTACTGCGCGCCGAACGAGGTCTCGGAAGTGGTTCCGAAGAAGGGAAGGTCGAATGTCGCCGTCGCACCGTAGTCCAGGTTGGCCTGCGTGACCGCTCGCTCGGTGGTTTCCACATGCCCCAGGCTCATCGAGCCGAAGAAGTCGGCGGCGCCCAGCGGAGAACGCGGGACCATTCGCCCGGAGACGGAGTTTCCGAAATCGGCACCTCCGGTCACGCGATGGACGAGCCAGGGGAACGGATTGTGACGGACCGTGCCGCTCGCGATGATCCGGTCGATGCCCTCGGTGACGTCCACCGTCTCCATGGCCCACGGCGGCGTCCAGTTCCAGCCCCGCCGCCGCTCGTCCTCGGCCGCGGCGGGCGTGCCCCAGTAGATGGATGAAACGAACTCGATGGGGAAGGGGCCTCCGCCGTTGAAGCGGGACTTGGAGCGGAGGAAGCCCATGTTCGTGGAGATGTTGAGCTGCTCGCTCGGGGTGATCTCGAAGTTTGCTCGCGCCGAGTACTTGTTCTGGTGGTTCCAGTCGACGAATCCCTCGTCGCGGTCCATCTGCGCCGATATGTAATAGCGGATCAGGTCCGTGCCGCCGCTCGACGAGATCCCGTAGGTCTGGTCGTGCCCGTAGGTGAACGGGATGCCGTGTCCCAGAGCCATTTCGGACTTGAGGACTTCGAACTTGCGGACGCCGCTGGGGAGGATCTCGCAGTTTGGACAAGGAGCAGTCCCCTTGTCGTATACCGCCGGCCAGCGGTCCACGGCATTGGACAGGTACGAGACGCCCTGCCTGACGGTGACTTCCCATCGCGGCGCTCCGGCCAGGCCCCGCTTGGTGGTGATCTGGATGACGCCGGCAGAGGCTTCGGTTCCGTAGAGGGTCGCGGCAGCCGGGCCCTTGATGACTTCGACGCTCTGGATCTCCTCCGGGTTGAGGTCGTTCAGCCGGCTTACCGACCCTCCGCGCATGGTCCCGTTCCCCTGATCGCTCCCGATGCGCGCGTTCGAATTGTTGTCGATCCTGACCCCGTCGACGTAGACCAGCGGGCTGCTTCCCAGAGTCACGCTGCCGATACCGCGGATCTTCATGGCCCCACCGGTGCCGACATTACCCGGCCCGCTGGCCATGTTCAGCCCCGAGACGTTCGAGTTCAGCATCTCCTGGAAGGTGCCCGACTGCCCGACCTGAAGGGCCTCGGTCATGTCGAGTTGCGCGATGGTCGTGCCGATCGCCCGCGTTTGCGAACCGCCGGCCGTGCCGGTCACGACGATGGCGTCCAGGTTGATCGCGGTCTCCTCGAGTTCGATCTGGATCGTCGCATCCCCGGCCTGAAAGACCTCGGTGTGATCGCGGTAGCCGATCAGGACCACGCGCAGCGTCACGGTGGCCCCGGAAACGCCGGTGATGAGGAACCGGCCCGACGAATTGGTGGCCACGCCCTGGCCGGTCCCTTCGACGACTACCTGCGCGCCGGCCAAAGGCTGGCCCGTGCGCGCCGACAAGACGATTCCCGTTACCACCTCCTGGAGGGGTGGCGCGAGAAACGTCGGCGTCTTCAGGACCGATCGGTCAGCCGCATTGGACGAGGCCATGGCGGCCACCGGCGCCAACGCGAGCACGGGCGAGGCGGCCACCAGGGCGAGGCAGCCTGTTGACAGGAGTCTCCTTAGACTTTGCATAGCGATACACTCCTCCCGTTGAAGGGTCCTGATGGGGGTTCCCGAATCGGGCTCAGGCGCGCGAGGGGTCGCCGGAGGAATGGTCCCGCTTCGGCCGGTCCCGCCATGGCCAACTCCAACGAACGCCTGCGCCACCGCAGCGTCCACGACCCTCGTTGCTCGATTCAGGCCGATCGCCATCGCTCGAGTCGGGGACGCCAGAGTCTAACGTGTACGGGTATGTATACACATTTCGCAAGGATATATGCATGCATTTGTGCAGAAACGTCGACCTTAGCCGCTCAGAGAGCCCTCAGCGCGGCTCCTTCCACACTTCGCTGCACACCCGCAGCCAGTTGCCGCCGAGGATGCCGCGGACATCGTCGTCCGCATATCCCCGTTGCAGCATGAGGTCGGTGAGTTCGGGCAGCTGCTCGATCTCGAAGCATGCGAGAGGCTCCCACAACCCCTGCTCCTTGCCGGGCCACTCGTCGGGCCTCGCGTCGATGAACCGCCTGAGGAACTCCAGACCGGGCTTGTCGAGGTTGTCGAGGCCGATACCGACATGCTGCGGTCCCACGAGCTGCGCGACGTGATCCAGATGGCGGAAGTACGTCTCGGTGCTCGTATCCCCCAGGTAGAAGCCCGCGCTGGTGATCCCGATCACGCCCCCGACGGCCGCGCACGCCTGGATCTGGTTGTCGCGGACGTTGCGGAAGTGCTCGCGTATCGAATGGCAGCCGAGGTGCGAGAAGATGACCGGCGCGCGCGACACCTCCATCATCTCCAGCGTGGTCCGATAGCCGGCGTGGGCCGCGTCCACCAGCATGCCGACCCGGTTCATCTCGTGGACGACCTTGATCCCGAACTGCGTGAGCCCGATGTCGATGCGGTCCGCCGACCCCCCGCCGATCGAGTTGACGAGGTTGAAGATGGGGTGCACGAAGCGGACCCCGAGCTTGTAGTAGGTCTCGATCAGGTTGAGGTCGCGCTCCAGGCAGCGGAACCCCTCCAGATGCAGGCCGACGGCGAGCTTCCCGTCGCGCTTGGCGGTCAGGATGTCGTCGACGGTGTTGACCAGCACGTAGCGGTCGGGCCGGCTCAGGATCTGGCGGCGGCAGCGAGCGATCCGCCGCATTGCCTCGCCGATGTTGTGGCGGTCGCCCGCGGGGTGCACGGACACGAAATCGACCCCGGCGGCTCGCCAGCGCGGAAAGAGCCGCGAGTCGTTCCCGTGGTCGGGCTCCCAGACGAAGACCATGTCGCACACCAGCGCGTCGTCGTGAAGCGCTGCGGCCTGCGGGGAGACCGCCCATTCAGCCATGCTGCCGCCCATTTCCTACTGCTCCCATTCGATGTGCCCGTCGACCGCGATGACCTGGCCCGTGACCCGGCTCGCCCCGTCGGAGCACAGGAACACAGCCATGTCGGCGATGTCCTCGGGCTCCACCTTGCAGCGCATCGAGATGAACCGCAGGAACTCGTCCTCGACCTCGGTCGGCGAGCGCCCCTCCTGGTCCGCGATCCGCTTGACGATCATGCGCATGCGCTCGTTGTTGACCATCCCCGGCTGGATCGCGTTCACGCGCACGTTCCACGGCCCCAGCTCGCGCGCCGCCGTCTGCGTCAGTCCCTCGACCCCCCACTTCGACACGTTGTAGACCGAGCGATTGATCGGCAGGGTCCGCACGCTGCCCGTCGAGATATTCACGATCGAGCCCTCGCGCCTGGCTTTCATCTCCGGCACCACTGCCCTTGTCCAGAAGAAGGGGCCGTAGAGGTTGACCCGCATCGTGCGGTCCCATTCGTCGTCCGGCATCTCCTCCACCGGAAGACGGGGACCGGGGATGGCCGCGTCGTTCACGAGCGCGTCCACCCTGCCCATGGCTGCGGTCGCGTCGCGCATGCCGCGGGCAACGTCGGCGGGTTCGGATACATCCCCCACCGTGCCCGACAAGGTGGCGCTCTCGCTCAGCGCCTGCTCCACGGCCCCGGCATCGATGTCGAAGATGTGGACCCTGTAGCCGGCGTCCGCGAACCGCTGCGCGATCACGCGCCCAATGCCGCTCGCTCCTCCGGTGACGACGACCGTGCGCGCCATCGGCTACCTCCTGGTGAAGCGCACGCCCCGAACCCGGTCGAGCGAGACGTGCAGCGTGGATATGCGGCCGCGCCCGTCGCGCTGGAACCTGATCGCGAGGGGCGGCAGGGAGAGAAGGTCCAGCATGGGCGGGCGGTGAGGCTCCGCGATGAACGCGTCCGGGGCGGTGGCCAGAAGATCGAACGTCTGCGCGGTCTGGACGCCGGCGCCAATGCGCAGGGTCAGCTGGTTTCCCTCGTTCTCCACGTGCCAGTGCACGCGCAGCTGGTCGGAGTAGTAAGGGCCGACATAATCGGTGGGGGGGTGATGAGGGAGGCCTGCTCCGGGGTCGGCGGCCGGCACCCGGAGGAAGCGGCGCGGGGCGTCCCACGCGCTCCAGTGGACCTGAAGTTCGGCGGGCGGCGCGGAGTCACAGCCCGGTGCCACCACCTCGATGGGCGGAATATGCACGTTTCGAACCGTCCGGAAGGTGCAGTCGCCGAGGTCCTGCAGCGGGGCGGGGGCGCCCGAGAACTGGTGGGTGAGCGAGCCGGGCTCCCCCCTCGAGCGCAGGTAGTCCCCGGTTTCGGGATCGACGAAGGTGCCGGCGAGGAGTTGCTGCTGCTCGAACGTGAGAGGGGCAGGGCCCATCTCTCCAGGCGCCGAATAGCCCGAGCCGAGGTCCGAGGCGAGGAATGCGTCCACCATCTGCGTGTGGAGCGCGCTTGCCGAGAGGGCGCCGAGGTGGTTGGTGAAGACCGCGACGATGAGGTCGATTTCGGGATAGAACGCCCAATGGGTGCCTGTGGCGCCCCCGTGCCCCCAGCCGCGCAGTCCGCGGTGCCGTTCCTGGCCGAGGCCGAACCCGTAGGCGAGGTCGTCGCCGTTGGCGAGCCGGGTGGGGCCCTTGAGCCGGTCGAACATCGCGGTGCCGTCCTCGAAACCTTCGCGCAGATGCAGGGGCCAGCGGAGGAAATCGTCGAAGGTGGTGATGAGCGATCCATCGCCCGAGGTCTGAAAGGGAAACTCGAAACGGAAGGAGGTAACATCTTCACCTGCGTACAGATACGTCGTTCCCTGGCCGTCGAATACCTGCGCGACGTCGGGGGGTGCGAGGGTCCGCTCCATGCCCAGCGGATCGAAGATCAGTTCCCGCAGGGCTTCCTGCCACGACGTACCCGTCACGTTCTCGATGACCCGCGCCATCATGCGCCAGTTGGTGTCGATGTAGTTGTGGGCGGTTCCCGGCACATAGTTGAGCGTGTCCTGCCGGCGGGTGAGCGCGTACATCTCGTCCAGGGTGGCGTGCCCGGTGACACCCGCCATCGGCAGGAGCCATTCGTCCTGCCATATCCCGGAGGTGTTGGTGACAAGGTGGCGGATGGTGAGCGGCACGGGAAAGGTCGGAAAATCGGTCAGGTGCTCCTGTACCGGGTCGTCAAGGTCAAGCCTTCCGGCGTCCGCCAGCAGAAGGGTGGCGTGACCGGTGAACCCTTTTGTAATGGACGCGATCCGGTAGCGGGCATCCGGGGTCCAGGGGATCCGGAACTCCCGGTTGACGGAACCGTAGCCGTCGAGAGACACAACGCGGCCCCGGTGAATCAGTGCCGCGATCCCGCCTGGACCTGCCGGTTCGTCGTGTCCGGCGAAGAGCGCGTCGACGCGTGCGGAGAGATCGGCCGACTCGGCGATAACCCAGTCACGTTCGGGCCCGGCGGGCTCACAGCCGGCTGAAGCCGCCGCCAGGGCGAATGCCAGAGCGATGGTGCGGGCGGATGGGCTGGTCAGGGCGTTCCTCCATTGATGGGGTGTCGGCGTCCAGCGGTGTTGCCGGGCCGTCACATTAGCCGGGCGAACCGCATTTGTGCTAATCTTTACGGCTGACGATCGGTCCCGGCCAGCACTCCGGGCGAAGAACGAAGTCTTTCACGGAAAGCACTGCGATGAGCAAGAAGACTGTCGACAAGGCCGTTCCGGCCAACACCTCCGGCAAAAGCGATGAATCGGTCGATCGCCGAAAATTCCTCGGCGCCGCGGCCACGGGCGTGGTCGGCGCGGGCCTGGTCACTGCGTGTGGCGGCGAGACCGGCGGCGGCGAGTCCGGTGGGGCCCCGGCAGTCGTTACGCAGCCGCGCGTTATGTGGAGGATGGCTTCGAGCTTCCCCCGCGGCCTGGACGCGATCTACGGCTCGGGCGAGATGCTCGGGGAACTCACTTCCGCGCTGACCGGAGGACGCTTCCAGATCCGGGCCTATCCGGCTGGCGAACTCGTGCCGGGCCTGCAGGTCATGGACGCCGTGCAGCAGGGCACGGTCCAGGTCGGCCAGAGCACGAGCTACTACTACACCGGCAAGAACCAGGCGCTCGCCTTCGACGCCGGCGTGCCGTTCGGCATGACCGCGCGGCAGCAGGACGCGTGGCTGAACGAGGGCGGGGGGCTGGATGTCGTTCGCAGCGTCTTCTCCGACTTCAACATCATTTCCTTCCCGGGCGGCAACACGGGCGGCCAGATGGGCGGATGGTTCCGCCGCGAGGTGAATTCGGCCGAAGATCTCCGCGGCCTCAAGATGCGGATCCCGGGGCTGGGCGGCGATGTCATGGACCGCATGGGCGTCACGGTCCAGGTCCTGGCCGGCGGCGACATCTATCCGGCGCTCGAGCGCGGCGCCATCGACGCCACCGAGTGGGTGGGCCCCTACGACGACGAAAAGCTCGGCCTCCACCAGGCCGCGCCCTACTACTACTACCCCGGCTGGTGGGAGCCGTCGGCCTCTGTTTCGTACGAGGTCAACCAGCAGGCGTGGGATCAGCTCCCGAGCGACTACCAGGCGGTATTCGAGGTCGCGGCCAAGGCCACGGCGCGCCGGATGCTCTACTACTACGACGCCAAGAACCCGGGCGCGTTGCAGCGCCTCATTGAGGGCGGCACCCAGATGCGGTCGTTCTCGGACGACATCATGAGCGTCGCGCGCACGACGATCGGAGAAATCCTGGAGGACTACGCGGCCGCCGACCAGCAGTACCGCCAGGTGTACGACCACTGGCGCAACTTCAAGGAGGCGTCCTACCAGTGGTTCGGCACCGCCGAATTGCGCTTTGCGAGCTTCGCCTTCCCCGCGGGAATGTCGGTGTAGTCAGAATAACGGGGCAGTCGTCATTTTGCCTGTCATTCTGACGACTCTCCGGTGACTGTGCGCCCGCAACGCCTCAGGGCACCAGCCCCGTCACCAGCTGCGGCCACTGGATGATCAGCATCAGGCCGATCAGCTGGATGATGATGAACGGAATCACCGCACGGTAGAGGTCTGTCGTCTTCACCTCCGGGGGAGCCACACCCCTTAGATAGAAGAGCGCGAAGCCGAAGGGCGGCGTCAGGAACGAGGTCTGCAGGTTCATCCCGATCATCACGCCGAACCACACCAGGTCGATTCCCATGAGCGCGGCGGCGGGCGCCAGCAGCGGAATGATGATGAACGCGATCTCGAAGAAGTCCAGGAAGAATCCCAGGATGAAGATTGTCAGGTTGGCGACCAGGAGCAGCCCGATCCGGCCGCCGGGCAGTGTGGTGAGCAGGTCCTCGATCCAGATGTCGCCGTAGAGGCCGCGGAAGACGAGCGCGAAGGCGGTCGACCCGATCAGCAGGAACATCACCATCGTGGTGAGCTTGGTCGCGCCCACGCACGAATCCCGCAGCACGCTGAGCGACATGCGGCCGCGCGCGCTGGCGAGCAGGATCGCGCCCACCGACCCGATCGCCCCGGCCTCGGTCGGCGTCGCGATCCCGGCGAAGATCGACCCCAGCACGATCAGGATGAGCAGCAGCGGCGGCAGCATGACCACCGCCACACGGCGCATCAGCACCTTGAAGTCGACATCGGTCATCTCGGGCGGAAGCGCCGGCGCGGCTTCGGGCTTGACCATCGCCACGCCCGCCACGTAGAGCGCGTACATTCCGGCCAGCATCAGCCCCGGCACCAGCCCGCCGATGAAGAGGTCGCCCACGGAGATGCCGAGCTGGTCGGCCAGCACCACCAGCACGATGCTCGGCGGGATGATCTGCCCCAGCGTCCCGGACGCCAGGATCACCCCCGACGACAGCCGCGCCGAATACTTGTAGCGGAGCATCACCGGCAGCGAGATGCTGCCCATCGCCACCACCGATGCCCCCACCACACCGGTCGCGGCGGCCAGCATCGCCCCCACCACCACGACTCCGAGCGCCAGGCCACCCCGGTGCCGTCCGAAAAGCGTGCCGATCGTCGTCAGCAGGTCCTCGGCCAGCTTCGCCTTCTCCAGCACCAGCCCCATGAAGATGAAGAACGGCACCGCCAGGAGGACGTAATTCGACATCACCCCGAAGATGCGCTCGGGCATCGCGAAGAGGAGATTCCAGTCGAAGATGCCGAGTTCGACGCCGATGAACGCGAAGATCAGCGACGCGCCGCCCAGGGCAAATGCGACGGGATACCCGCTGAAGATGATCAGGAAGACCACCACGAACATCAGCGGAGCGAGGATGTTCGCTTCCATTACAGTCCGATTCCCCCGGGGTGGGCTGCGTCATCATCGGCCTCGGCGTCCGCGCCCCGCCGCAGGATTGCCACGTCTTTCACCAGCTCTGACACCCCCTGCGCCAGCAGCAGCACGAACGCCACGATGATCACGGCCTTCAGCGGATAGCGCGGCAACCCCCCCGGGTCGGGCGACATCTCGCGCACCGCCCACGAGTTGCGGATCGAAGGCCATGACACCCACAGCACGAAGATCGAGAACGGGATCAGCATCAGCACCGAGCCGACCACGTTGATCCAGGCCCGCGCCCTCGCCTCGAGCCGGCCGTAGACAACGTCGACCCGCACGTGGGCGTTCTCCTTGAGCGCGTACCCGGCGCCGAGGAGGAAGATCAGCGAGAAGAGGTACCACTGCAGCTCCAGGTAAAGGTTGGAGCTGAGATTGACGCCGATGAAGCGTCCCAGATAGCGCGCGATGGCGTTGTAGGCGCCGATCAGCACCATGAGCAGGGCCATCCACGAGATGAACCGCCCGAGGCTGCTGGTCACTCTGTCGACCATTCGGGTGTACGGGTTGTCCCTCAAGTGCGTATCGCTGTTCCTGGGGTCGATGGGCGGGTCCCGGCCGGCGCAATGGCCGACGCCCAGACTATCACGCCCCGACTGGGGCGGGCAAGGTCCCGGCGCGCTCCGGACCGGCCATTCGCTGCGGCCGGCGTGTTGCTCGCGCTCTACGCCTGCTTCCGTGACCGCCCCCGCCTGAATGGTCGAACGTCGCTCAGCCGCATCCACATCGCTGCCGCGACACACGCCAGCGAGGCAGTGTACAGCCACCAGCCACTGCCAAGCGGTACGTCCGACAGCGCAGCTCCCGCACTCAGCCAACGCACGACGGACCCGCCTCCGATGACGAGCACCCCGAGGGCGTTTGCCGTCACGAGCCAGGTGGCCATTCGCAAGCGGCCGATCCTCAGCCGCGCGCTGTGAAAACGGCAAAGCGTCAGAATCATCGGCACATTCAGCACTGTGAACGCCAGTAGCCCGAGCAGTGATGTGAGGGATCCTCGACTTGCCAGGTCTGCGAGGTCGGAACGCAAGAGCCCGGCCAAGGTCACCGTTCTGCCACCAAAGCTGGACAGGGGCAACGCCCAGGCCACTGCCCACAGCCCCCATCCTGCTGCCATAAGCATGCGCCAGCGGGGTCTGCCGGCCCGTACGAACTCGCGGGCCAACGTCCTGGATTCCCCGAGCTCCTCCACAGCGATCCGCACCGCTCGTCGCGGTGTCACCGCAACGTCGACCTCGGTCTCCAGCATTGCCCGTGCACGCAAGTGGTCTTCCAACTCGTCGAGTTCATGTAACGACAACGAGGATGTTCGTGAAACCTGTTGCCTCCAGGTGGACACCAGCCGTTCAATATCACTGGCTCTCGACTCAGGCATGGTTCTTTCCCCACAGCAGCTCGAGTGTTCCGTGCACGGCGCGCCAGCTCTCGCGGTCACGCGCCATCTGACCCTTTCCCTTCGACGTCAGACGGTAGTATTTGCGGTGCCGACCAGCTTCGGTGAGCGCCCATCGACCCTCGATCAGGCCATCGCGTTCCAGTCGGTGCAGCACCGGGTAGAGCATCCCGTCCGACCACTCGATGCGTCCGCCCGACAAAACCCGGACCTGCTTGAGAATCTCGTAGCCATAGCTTTCGCCCCCGGCCAGAATCCCAAGGATCATGGGCCGCGACGACGCGGCCACGAGTTCCTTCGGCGTGCGAAACACGACAGTCGCCCTCCTGTCATTACTTTGGCTTGCAAGATATCTAACAACACAAAGTATACGGGGATGGCCGTCCGTCAACTGCCACCACACGATCAACTGCGGAGCTTGCGCAGCAGCGGCTCCCGCAGCACCCTGGCCGCTACGCTCGGTCCAAAAGGGACGTCCCAGTCATCTCCGCGGGTTGAGTGAGACCAAGGAGATGAAGGACGGTGGGGGCGACATCGGCCAGGATCCCGTCGCTCACGGCCAGCGGAGCGGCTCCCGGCGGCGCGGAGAGGATGAGCCGGACGGGGAATGTGGTGTGCGCCGTGAATGGACTCCCGTCCTCGGCGAGCATTTTCTCGGCGTTGCCGTGATCGGCCGTGACCAGAGCGGTGCCGCCGGCCTGTGCCACGGCCTCCAACACTCGCCCGACGCAGGCGTCGACCGTCTCGACAGCGGCGACCGCCGCCGGGATGCTTCCGGTGTGACCCACCATGTCGGCGTTGGCAAAGTTGACGAGGACGAAGTCGTGCCGCCCCTCGGCGATGTGCCCGACCAGGGCGTCGGTGAGCTCCAGCGCGCTCATTTCGGGCTTGAGGTCGTAGGTGGCGACCTGCGGCGACGGGATGAGGTGGCGGTCCTCGCCGGGAAAGGGCTCCTCGATGCCGCCGTTGAAGAAGTAGGTGACGTGCGGGTATTTCTCCGTCTCGGCCATGCGGAGCTGTGTGCGGCCGGAGCGTGCGAGGACATCGCCGAGAACGCGCGCCAGCGAGCGGGGAGGAAAGAGGACGGGGTGGGGGGAGTCGTCCTCATAGCGGGTCATTGCGATGAGTCGGGCGCAGGGGCCCCGGGGCCGGGGGAAGTGGGGGAAGGTGTGATCCATCAGCGCGGCGGTGAGCTGGCGGGCCCGGTCGGCGCGGAAGTTGAAGAAGAGGATTCCGTCGGTGGGGCGGATGCCGTGGCTTCCCCCGACGCCGTCACCGGATCCGGAACCGGCCTCTCCGGCGGGCGCCACGACAACCGGTGGCAGGAATTCGTCGGTGGTGCCTTCCGCGTAGCACCGGGCGACGTACCCGGAGGCGCTGTCTACGCGCGGGCCCTCGCCATCGACCATCGCGCGGTAGGCGCGCTTCGTCCGCGGCCAGCGGCGGTCGCGGTCCATGGCGAAGTAGCGACCGGATACTGTGGCAATGCGCAGGGCCGCGGCGCCCATCGTGTCTTCACGGTCTTCGGTCGGCGCTGGAGCGTCGCCCTGCCGCGCGCGGGCGCCTCCGTTCGATCGCGATCGCGCCTCCAACTCCTCGATCCACCCCAGCCCCGAGGTCGGCGACGTGTCGCGGCCGTCGGTGACCACATGGACCCGGGCCGGGATTCCCGCGCGGGCCGCCCAGTCCAGCAGCCCGTGAAGGTGGGAGATGTCGCTGTGGACACCGCCGTCCGAGCAGAGGCCGATCAGGTGCAGCGCGCCGCCCGAGCCCGTGAGCGCGGCGCCCAGATCGCGCAGGGCGGGGATCTCGAAGAAGGAGCCGTCCCGGATTGCCATCGAAATGCGCGTGACGTCCTGATGCACGATGCGGCCCGCGCCAAGGTTCAGGTGTCCGACCTCGGAGTTGCCCATCTGTCCGGGAGGCAGGCCCACAGATTCACCGGAGGTCGCCAGGAAGCCCCAGGGGCACTCGGCGAGCAGCCTGTCACGTACGGGAGTGCGGGCCATGGCGACCGCGTTGCCCCAGCGCTCGACCCCCGCCGGGTCCGTCGCCCCGACGCCCCATCCGTCACAGATGATCAGGACGATCGGCCTGTTGCTATCGTTCATGGAGTGGTGGGCGCGGGTGGGTGGTGCGAGCGTTACGGACAGGTCGTCGACGGGCGTGCAGCACCGTCGGCACGTGGAGACCAATGTAACAGGAGGGCTGTGGAGCCTTGAGCGACCTGTGGAGGCAGTGCGTGGACCTGGATGGCTGTCCCGCGCCGCCCGTCGCGTGGGCGCCGGCCGCCCCGCCGGGAGACCTCCCCGTACTGCGGCGCTGGCGGGCCGCGGTCGGGCCGGCCCGGGTCGGCAACGGGACGGCACGCGCCACGGTGCGCTGGCCCCTCACGGTCGCGGTATGGAACGCCAATGTCGGAGGCGGGGCGATTCGGGCCCTGTGGGATCACATGACCCAGGCGCGTGAACGCGCGACGCGGCCCGCCGTCCTGCTGCTTCAGGAGGTCTTTGCGGCCGGGTCGACCATCCCGCCGCAGACTCCAACGGCCGCCTGGGCCAGGCGCATCGCGGGCACCCCGGCCGGCGAACACCGCACCGACATCTGTTCCTTTGCCCGCGGGGCCGGCCTTTCGCTCGTCTATGTTCCGTCGATGCGGAACGGGAGTCCCGCCGCCGACCCCCCGGAAGACCGCGGCAACGCCATCCTCGCCAACGTGCCCCTTTCGTCTCCAACGGCCATCGAACTCCCTTTCGAACGCCAGCGGCGAGTGGCGGTCACGGCGGCCCTGACAATCGGCGACCAAACCGTCGAACTCTGCTCGGTTCATCTCGACAACCGTGCGCCCTGGCTCCGCGCGTGGCGCACGCCTGGCAGTGCGCGCCGCCGTCAGATGGCCGCCCTCCTCGGCAGTTTCCCGGGCTCCCGGGCCGGAGCCGCCAGGGTGCTCGGCGGGGACTTCAACACCTGGGTCGGTGGTCGGCGCGAAAAGGCCTATCAGCATGCCCGAGCGCACTTTCCCCTCCCGGCGCAGCCGGACCCCAAGCCAACCCACCACTTTGAGATCGGAGGCTGGCTTCGCCACTCCGACCACCTGATGTTTCGGGTTCCGCCCGGCTGGAATTGTGAGTACCGGCGCCTGGACGATACCTTCGGGTCGGATCACTACCCGCTTGTAGGAACGCTGGAACCGGCCTCAGAGACGAGATAATGTAAAGACCACATTACATAATGTAATGTTTGCATTACGTTATTACACTTGCGCTGGCTTCAACGATGTCCCAGCCGAGCATGTCCGCGTCCGCGCTCATTTCCGCGGAAACGTGCCCGCTCAATCCCGCGTGGCCCAGTACCCCCCCCGGGGGTGGTCGAAGACGAGTTCTCGGCCACGGGGCTCCGTTGCCACGCGCCCATCGGCGAACACCGTCCGGCCTCCCACCCACGTTCGCACGGGCCACCCCTGCAGCCTCGTTCCGTGCCACGGGGTCCAGCCGCACATGCAATGCTGGTCCTCGTTTCGCACTTGTCGCTCCTTCGCCATGTCCACCAGGACCAGGTCGGCATCGTACCCGGGCTCGATCCGGCCCTTGTCGACGATGTCCCAGATCCGCGCGGGGCCGTCGCTCATCCAGCCTGCGAGATCCTGCAGCGTGCAGCGCCCCCGGTTCACCTCGTTCAGCATCAGGGGCAGGAAGAGCTCCACGGCAGGGACGCCCGACGGCGAGGCAGGGTAGGGGGCTCGCTTTTCCTCAAGCGTGTGCGGCGCGTGATCGGTGGCCAGGATCTGGATGGCGCCGCTCGCCAGGCCCCGCCAGAGCGCCGCGCGGTCGTGGGCGGTCTTGAGCGAGGGGTTCATCTGCGCCAAAGTGCCGAGGCGGGCGTAGTCCGAGGTATCGAGGAAGAGGTGGTGGGGGCAGGCCTCGGCCGTGATGAGGTCGTTCTGCTTCGCCAGGATCGCCACCTCGTCCGCCGTGGAAACGTGCAGGACGTGGAAGCGGTGCCGATGACGCATGGCCAGGTCGATCGCGCGCAGCGTCGCCGTGACCGCGGCGCGGTGGTCCCGGATGCGGGAATGGTCCTCGATGGCGAGCGGCGGCGTCAGCGCGGCCGCATTCGCCCGCACCGTGGCCTCGTCCTCGCAGTGGGCAGTGATCGGCAGGGTGGTCTCGGCGAAGATCGCCTCGAGGCACTCCTGGTCGTCGACGAGCATGTTCCCGGTGCTCGATCCGATGAAGATCTTGATTCCGGGCGTACGCGTCGCCCGTACAAGTTCATCCAAATTCTCGGTCGTAGCACCTATATAGAAGCCGTAGTTGACGATACAGCGTCTGGACGCACGGTCCAGCTTCGCAGCCAGGGCCTCGACCGTGACGGTCTGCGGTACGGTGTTGGGCATCTCCAGAAACGAGGTCACGCCTCCGGCCGCGCACGCCCGGCTCCCCGTGCGCAGGTCCTCCTTGTGTGTGAGGCCCGGGTCGCGGAAGTGAACCTGGTCGTCGATCACGCCTGGCAGGAGGTGCAGCCCCGCCGCCTCCACGACCTCGTCGGCGCGGGTGTGCGGTGCGGCGTCCACCCTTGCAATCCGCCCGCCCTCGATGAGGACGGAAGTGCGCGCGGTCTCGCCCGGCAGGACGACCGTGGCGTCGCGGATCAGCGTTCGCTGCGGCATGTCGGCGGGGTGCGTACCCGGCTCAGCGCGCCCACTCGCGGCAAATCGCAGTCGCGAGCCCGCAGGGGGGCCGCTTCACGTGAAGTAGGGGTTGTCCCCGCTCGCGTGGTCGGTGACGTCGTGGATCGCGGTCACCTCGGGCACGGACTGCGACACCATGCGCTCGACGCCCTGGCGCAGCGTCATGCGGGACATCGCGCAACCCTGGCACCCGCCCGCCATTTCGATGAAGATCTCAGTCCCCTGAACATCGATCAGGTTGATCACGCCGCCGTGGGCCGCGATCGCCGGGTTGATCTCGGTATCCAGCACATGGGTGACGCGCTCGGCGAGTTTCCCCCCCGGCCCGCCCGAGTCCATCGCCTCCTTTACCGCATCCGGGTCCGGCGTAATCTGGAAACCGCTCTCCTGGATGGTCTCGATGAAGTCCACGTTCGCCCCGTCCAGCCGCTTCACGCTCGACTCGTCCACCAAAACCGTGAAGGCGCCAAGGTCGACCTCGATGTCGGACTCTCCCCGGCTGGCCGACTCGACCAGCGTCAGCTCGTAGTTGGGCGCGAACGGGCTGCCCTCCACCGCGAGTCGCAGCGCCTGCGGCCCGTCCTCTTCCATGTCCATGAACGACACGACCATTTCACGCGCTCTATCGGTAAAGCTCAGCTTCATACGTTCCCTCGCATTCGGGTGAACCGGGAGGGCGGAAAAAAGCGTTACCATTCCAACGCGTCCGTTGCAGCCGCGCCTCCGGGGTGCATATGAATATGCCGCCGCTGCCGACTCCGGCAAACCCTTGCGGCGGCAGGGCTGCAATCAGTCCACTCCTCCCCCGAAACCCTGACATGAAAACCATTGTCGTGACCGGTGGGAACCGCGGCATCGGCCTCGCGGCGGCCCGGCGCCTCGCCGAACAGGGGCATCGCGTCATCCTTCTATGCCGGGACGAGGGGCGGGGTCGCGAGGCGCTGGCCACCCTCACCGACCTCCCCGGCCAGGCGGAGCACCACCTGGTAGTCGCCGACCTCGCCTCGCTGGCCTCGGTCCGCGCAGGCGCCCGGCAGATCCTCGCACTGGACCTCCCGCTCGCGGCGCTGGTCAACAATGCCGCCGTCCTCCCGCCCCGCCGCACCCTGAGCGCCGACGGCTTTGAGATCCAGCTTGCCGTCACGCATCTCGGACACTTCCTCCTCACCCACCTCCTCCTGCCTCTGCTGAACCGCTTCCCGGGCAAGAGCCGCGTGGTGACCGTTTCTTCCGCGGCGCATTCCGGCCCTCCGCTCGACTTCGACGACCTCAACTTCGAGTCGCGGCGCTACCGACGGACCCGCGCCTACCAGCAGAGCAAACTGGCCAACGTCCTCTTCACGGCCGCTCTCGCGCGCCGCGCCGCTGGTACCGACATCGAGCCCGTCGCGCTTCATCCGGGGGTCTACAACACCGGGTTGTTGAGAGATTACATGGGCGCGGTCCCGGGCACGGGTGCCGTGGCCAACGTCTTCGCAAGCGATGCCGAGAAGGCAGCCCCCATTCTCGCGAAGCTCGCCGCCGGGCGCAGAGACGAGAACCTGAGCGGGGCCTACCTCAACAAGGGGGTTCCCGAGAGTCCGTCGAGAGCGGCGCGTGAACATGAGGCCCAGGAACGCCTGTGGGAGTGGAGTGCGGCTGCGGTGGGACTGCCGGCCGCGGAAGACTGAGTCCGCAGCCCGGTCTACCCCGCGCGGGCTCCGTGCACATGGGCCCGGAAGTCCTCCCGCAGCACCAGCAGGGCGGCGTTTATTCCCCGGAGTTCCCCCCGCGTTTCGCCCCGGAACTCCGCGAGGCCTTCGCCCAAGCTGGCCAATCCTCTGCGGTTGATCGCGATTTTCTCCGAGAGCGTATCGCCGAGTGCCGCGGTTTCGCTACGTGCGCTGGTGACCTCGTCGCGCACGGCCGCGATCCCGCCGCGCAACTCATCGCGCAGACCCCCGATCTCGCCGCGCAACTCATCGCGCAGACCCCCGATCTCGCCACGCAACTCATTGCGCAGACCCCCGATCTCGCCACGCAATTCATCGCGCAGACCCGCGATGTCCCGGCGTACGCTCACGTTCATGCGCCACATGAGCCCGAGCATGGAGCCCCACGCCGCCAGCGTCGCGCCCAGCGTGGCAAACAGTTCCCACGATTCCATTGCATTCTCCGAAAGGGGGGCATCGGAAGCCGCCCGACTCGAACATACCGCATCTCCTCCAGTCCTGCCAGACATGCTATATGTGGACTCGGGACGGAAGAATAGCTGGATGGGACCACTTGCGCCGGTTGGCCCACAAGCGTGTCTTCCTGACTCATCAGTCACATCCGCGGGCCCCTGCGCGTCCCGCTGGCTGGCGACTTTCCGCGTCTTCGGTAACTTTCGGGCGCGATTTGGCTGCGCGCCCCGTCCGGGGCAGCGCGTGATGCACCCAACAGACACCCCGGGGGACGTGACGTGGCGGACCGCATGGAGAAAATCGTCTCGCTGTGCAAGCGGCGGGGCTTCGTATTCCAGTCGTCGGAGATCTACGGCGGGGCCGCTTCGGTGTGGGATTACGGCCCGCTGGGCGTCGAACTCCGCAAGAACGTCGCCGACGCCTGGTGGTCGGCGATGGTGCACGGGCGCGACGACATCGAGGGCCTGGATGCCGGGATCCTCATGCACCCGCGCGTCTGGGAGGCGTCCGGGCACGTCTCCGGCTTCACCGACCCGCTCCTCGAATGCAAGACCTGCAAGAAGCGGTGGCGGGCCGACCACATCGAGCAGGCCGGTTGTGCGCGAAAGCCATCGGTCGCCCCCGGCGCCCACGCCGACTGCGACCTCGGCGAACCGCGCCTCTTCAACCTCATGTTCAAGACCTTCATGGGCCCGGTCGAAGAGGACGCTTCGGTGGTCTACCTGCGTCCCGAGACCGCGCAGGGCTCGTACGTCAACTTCCTCAACGTCCAGCAGACTTCCCGCCAGCGCGTGCCCTTCGGGATCGCCCAGCTCGGCAAGGCCTTCCGCAACGAGATCACCCCGGGCAACTTCATCTTCCGCACCCGCGAGTTCGAGCAGGCAGAGATGCAGTTCTTCGTCAAGCCCGGCAGCGACGACGAATGGTTCGACTACTGGCTCGACCAGCGCATCGCCTGGCACCACGACATCGGCATCCGTTCCGAGAAGCTGCGGCAGCACGCGCACGGCCCGAACGAGCTCGCGCACTACGCCAAGACCGCCGTCGACATCGAATACGAGTTCCCCTTCGGCTGGCAGGAGCTCGAGGGCGTCCACAACCGCACCGACTTCGACCTCGGCCGGCATCAGGAGTTTTCCGGCAAGCGCCTCATCTACATCGACCCCGCCGGTGGCGAGCGCTATCTGCCGTATGTGGTGGAGACGGCGATGGGGGTCGGACGGTCGGCCCTGGTTGCGCTCGTCGACGCATACCGCGAGGAGGAGGTGGGAGGACAGCAGCGCGTGGTGCTGGGACTCAGCCCGCGACTGGCGCCAATCAAGGCCGCCGTATTCCCGCTGATGAAGAAGCTGGGCCTTCCCGAGATCGCGACCGGGTTGCTGGGCGACCTGCGCCGCGCCCGCATCCCCGCCGACTACGACCAGGCTGGCTCGATCGGACGGCGCTACCGCCGCCAGGACGAAGCCGGGACACCGTGGTGCATCACCATCGACGGCCAGACCCGCGACGACGACAGCGTCACCATCCGCGACCGCGACACCCTGGAGCAGGTGCGCGTCGGCCTCGACCACGTGGTGAGCTGGATCCGGGAGCGGCTGTAGGGGGGCGCTACCCGGGCAGCCCGCCGGCCGTCAGTTCACGCGCCAGAAACCTCGCTGCCTCCCTCTCGGCCCAGAAACCCGGCCGCCAGGGAAACACGCCCTCGACGAAGCCGAGGTGCCCCCCGCGGTCGGTGAACGCCGCCGCCAGGCGTGGATTTGCCTCAACCGCCGCGTCCGGAGCGGCACCCCGGGGGAGGAAGGGGTCGTCCCGTGACTGAACCAGCAGCGCCGGTACGCGAATCTGCGCGAGATGGCGCCGCACATCGGAGCGGGCGTAGTAATCCTCGGCTCCGGCGAAGCCGTGCAGCGGGGCCGTAAACGCGTCGTCGAAGTCTCTCAGCGTCCGGGCCCCGAGCACGCGTTCCGGGTCGGCTTCGCCGTTGAGCCGATGCCGCTTGGTCCTCACCTTGCGCTTGAGCGAGCGAAGAAAATGGGCACCGTAGGTACGCCGCATGACGCCGCTCGACAGGCGTTGCGCGCAGCCCGGGAGATCGAAGGGGACCGACACGGCCACGGCAGCGGCGATCGGCGCCTCATCTCCCCGCTCGCCCAGGTACTTCAGGAGCACGTTGCCGCCGAGGCTGAACCCCGCACCTCCGATCGGGAGCGCGGGGTAGCGCTTCCGCAGCACGTCGACCACATGCGCGAGATCGCCCGTTTCCCCGGAATGATAGAAACACGCGCTGCGGTTCGGCTCTCCGCCGCAGCCGCGAAAGTTCATGCCCACGCCTCGAAGCCCGCGCTCGAAGAGCTCGCGGAGCATCAGGCTCATGTACTCCCGCCGCGTCGATCCTTCGAGGCCGTGCAGCACGACGACGATGGGCGCGTTCGGTGCGGGAGCCGGAGCGAAATCCAGGTCGAGGAAGTCCCCGTCCGGGGTGTCGATTCTCCGCCGCTCCAGGGGAACCGTGGTCTCCGGACGCAGGAACCGCCCGGCCAGGGTCTGAGCATGCCGATTCCGGAGCCACCACGCAGCACGAAAGCGGGCCCGGGCATCCTGCGCCGACATCGCCATGCGGCTCCTTTCAGTGCGAAGGCCATCACCGGAAGACCATGGGCGGCCCTCATCCACCGCGAGCAGCCCTGAAGCATTTCTCCGCCCGCACCGAAGCGCTGGCGCTCCGGCACCCTTCACGATAGCCTATTCCCTGGCCGCACACGGAAGCCGCGACCGGGCCCAACACCGGAGGCTCCCACCGGCGCCACGCCCGGCAGGCCCGCACAACGCACTCAACCAGGAGCCGCCCAACGTGTCCACCCGATCCCAGGTCTTCACCTCCCGCTGGGGAATGCTCCTCGCCATGCTCGGCATGGCCGTCGGCACGGGCAACATCTGGCGCTTCCCCCGCATTGCGGCTTCGAATGGGGGAGGGTCGTTCCTGGTGGCGTGGGCCGTCTTCCTGCTGCTCTGGTCCGTCCCGCTCCTGATCCTGGAATTCGGGATGGGGAAGGGTACGCGCCGCGGCACCATCGGCTCGTTCATCAAGACGATCGGGCCCAAGTTCGCGTGGATGGGGGCGTGGATCGCCTGGGTGGCCGTCGCGATCATGTTCTACTACTCGGTCGTCATGGGGTGGACGATCCGCTTCTTCGTCGCGACGCTCACCAGCGAAATCCCCACCTCGGTCCCAGGCAGCTTCTGGGACGCCTTCAATTCAACCCCGCAGGCGCTCATTTTCCACGCAATCGCCGTGGGGCTCGGCGTCTTCGTCGTTTCAAAAGGGGTGCGCGGGATCGAGACCGCCGCCCGCTTCCTGATCCCCTCGCTCATCGTCCTGGTGGTGGTGCTCGCGATCAAGGCGCTGACGCTGCCGGGTGCGTCGGCCGGCCTGGCCTTCCTCTTCACTCCCGACTTCAGCCAGCTCGGCGACGTCAGGATCTGGCTCGAAGCGCTCACCCAGAACGCCTGGGACACCGGTGCCGGATGGGGCCTGGTGCTCTCCTACGCGGTCTACATGCGAGCGCGCGAGGACACCGCGCTGAACGCCTTCGTGATCGGCTTCGGCAACAACTCGATGTCGCTTCTCGCCGGCATCATGGTGCTCTGCACGATCTTTTCGGTGATGCCCGAGGCGGCCGGCGAGATCGTGGGCGCCGGTAACGAGGGGTTGACCTTCATCTGGGTGCCGCAACTCTTCGCGCAAATTCCGGGCGGCCAATTCTTCATGGCGCTCTTCTTCCTCGCCCTGGTCTTCGCTGCCTGGTCGAGCCTGGTGGCGATGATCGAACTCGCGTCGCGCATCCTCATCGACCTCGGCCTGACGCGAAAGCACGCGATCATCGCGGTGGGCTCGGCGGGTTTCCTCTTCGGCGTCCCGTCGGCGCTTCGCATCGGCATCTTCCAGAACCAGGACTGGGTCTGGGGCGTCGGCCTGATGCTCTCCGGCTTCTTCTTCGCCTTCGCCGTGCTGAAGTACGGCGTCAGGAAGTGGCGCAATACCTTCATCAACACGGGCGATTCCGACGTGCGCATCGGCGCGTGGTGGGACTGGGCCATGCGCCTCGTGCTGGTACAGGCCGTAGTGCTGATGTTGTGGTGGCTGTGGTCCGCGGGCGGCGGCAACTTCGGGTCCGCCGAGACCTGGACGCTCTTCTCGCCGTACAACGTGGGCTCGGTGCTGATTCAGTTCGGGATCGTGCTCCTGGTCCTGCTGGCGCTCAACGGTTGGCTGGTGCGCAAGATCCAGGCGGCACGCGACAGTGCGGCCACGGCCGGCGGCGACGCTGACAGCGGGTAGGTCCCGCGCGCTCGCAGCGTGGCCATTCACGACGCCTACGCCCGGCTCACGCCGTACGAACTGCTCCTCCCGGACCCCGAGTTCACGGACCGGCATTTTCCCGCGGTGGCCGACGAGGCCCGCGAGCGCGGCGTCGACCCGGCGAACCCGGCCGCCTTCGTCATGCTGGGGGCCGCCCAGGCCGCCCTGGCCGAACTCCGCGACGAAGATGCCTCCCCCGAGTCCGCCCACGATCACGGCAATGTCCTCTACTTCGCCTACCGAATGTGGCTTGCCGGCCCCGCGGTGGCGCTGGTGCGCGCCGACACCCTCCGCCGCCTCCTGAGCACACCTCGGGCCGATCACTCCCAAGCCGATTCCCCCGCGGGCAGCGACACCTGGCCCGGGACCCTCCACGAGCGCGCCGGCTACGTGCAGCTGCCGCAGCACCTGGTGTGGTTGGAGGAGGGCGACGACGGCAGCCCCGGCGACCCCCCGGCACGCGGCCAGCCGTCGCCTCACCGCGCGGCGCCTGCGGGAGCCCCGCCCCCCCCACCCGCCACGTCTTCCGCGCCAGCCACACCCGCCGTGCCCGGCACCTCCCCGGCCTCCGGCACGCCCCCACCCGCCGCCTCCCCCGCGCCCGAATCCGTCGACGGCCTCTTCTGGGCGGTGGACCCCGGCGGCACCCTCCACCTCGCCCTGGTAACGGGCGTACGCGGCGACCGCCCCGGATACGGCACCGTCCCCGTACCGCCCCAGCCCGTGGAGACCCTCCCGGAGTGGGCCGCCGGCCCCGCCCGGGAAGGCGGCGGCGACTTCACGACCGCCCTGCCCGGCGCCGACCTCGACGGCCTCCTCGGCCTGCGCACCCCTGCCGAGGTCTTCAAGCTGGCGGGGCTGGTGCTCGGCCTCATGGCACGAAAACGCCCCGCGCTGCACCCGCCCACGTCCGACCTGTCCGGCACCGCTCCGCCCCCCACAAACCTCCCCTCCGCCCTCCTCTGAACCCCGCATGACTCCCACCAAGCGTCCCCGCAAGCCCGGCCGGCGCGAATCGCTGAAGGCCCGCAAGGCCCGCGCCGCCGAGATCTACGACATCCTGCTGGCCGAGTATCCCGACGCCGAGTGCGCCCTCCGTCACGCCTCCCCCTACGAACTGGCCGTCGCGACCGTCCTCTCGGCGCAGTGCACCGATGTCCGCGTCAACATGGTCACGCCCGAGCTCTTCCGCCGATACCCGGACCCCGAGTCGCTGTCAGCCGCAATCCCCGAGCAGCTGGAGGACGTCATCCGCTCCACCGGCTTCTTCCGCAACAAGACACGCAACCTGATCGGCATGGCCACGGCGCTCATCGACGAACACGGCGGTGAACTCCCGCGCAACATGAAGGAGCTGTCCGCGCTCCCGGGGATCGGCCGCAAGACTGCCAACGTCATCCTGGGCAACGCCTTCGGGATCGACGAAGGCGTGGTCGTCGACACGCACGTGAAGCGACTCTCGAACCGCATGGGCTTCACGAAGGAGGCGTCGCCCGTCAAGATCGAGCAGGATCTGATGAAGATCTTCCCGCGCGAAGTCTGGACGATGCTCGCCCATCTGCTCATCTATCATGGGCGGCAGGTGTGCAACGCCCGCAAGCCGCGCTGCAACCGGTGCGCCCTCTCTCACCTGTGTCCTTCGAGTTCGGTGTGAGTCGGTCGATTCGTTTGCCCAACCACTCCCAAATGTAATCTTTACTTGTCACTTTGTAATCTTGACATTACAAGTCACGTTTTCAACACCCAAGGACCGATGATGCCCACCCGATCCGACGCAGTCGCGCTCCTCGAAGAATGGGTCGCGAGCCAGGCGCTGAGAAAGCACATGTACGCGGTCGAGGCCGCTGTCCGGCACTACGCCCGCATGATGGGCGAGGACGAAGAGCTGTGGGGCCTGGCCGGTCTGCTGCACGACCTGGACTGGGAGAAGCACCCCGACGACCACCCGCACATCGGAGTCGCCCGGCTGCGCGAACTCGGCTATCCGGAAGCGGTCGTCCACGCGATCGAGGCCCACGCCTACCCGGACCGCACCGATGTCGTCCCCGAGTCGCAACTCGACCGGGTCCTCTACGGCTGCGACGAGCTGAGCGGCCTCGTCTACGCCTGCTGCCTGGTGCGGCCGAACGGCATCGACGACCTCAAGCCCAAGTCGGTGGCCAAGAAGATGAAGGACAAGGCGTTCGCGCGGGGCGTGCACCGCGACGCGGTCCAGCGCGGCATCGACCTGATCGGGCTGCCGCGCGCCGAGCACATCCAGAATGTGATCGAGGGGTTGCGGACCGTAGGGGATGTGCTGGAGGTGCGGGGTGAGGATCAGGCGCGGCGGAGGGCCGCTCGCGGACGCTGATCAGCGACTGAGCGGCCACACCTGCACGTATTCCACGCCGAGATCGTCGGTAGCCCGCCCGAGGATGTAGTCCGCGCCGATTTCGTAAACGTCCAGTCCCTCCGGCGTCTCCATGAAGCCGCGGACAAGTCCTTCGGGGTCGAACACCGTCCAAAGGGGGCTTTGGCGCTCCTCTCCCGGCAGGTCGTACTCCTGGACCCAGAGATGTCCCACGGCGTCCGCCAGGATCTCGTCGAAGGCCGGAAGAGTCTCGGGCAAGGGCACTTCCGACAGCTGCCCCTGCAGAGCCCGCCGCCGCTCCGCCTGTTGTTCGGGGGGTCTGGCCGACACCAGCCGTTCGATGTATGCGTCCCTGTGGGCAGGGGTCGCAGCGATCAGCGCATGGTCGCGGCGGACGATGAGATCGAGCACTCCGGTCGGCCCAAAGGCCCTGATTTCATAGTCGTCGTTGGGGGCTACGACAAACCGGCCGGCCCACGCGGCGGTACGTGCCGACCGCGCGAATGGGAGCGTCATCACCATCATCATGTCGGCGGACGTTGAAGTGTAGCTCTCGGATGCCAGGTGGAGTCCCAATGGCGCAACCGGACGCCCCTCTGCGTCCATGATTTCGAACTGACGTTCTGAACGGACCAGACCATCCGGGCGCGCGCCCGTACCCGGGCTGAACCTGGATACGAGTATGGTGCCGCCGGCCGATACCTCTTCAGGCGTGTCCCGTCCGTCGGCGGGATCTCCGGGGATCACCGTCCGGCCGAAGTTCCCGTCCAGGTCGAAGACGGAGAGACGCTCTCGCTGCGAATACCATGCGACCAGCGAGTCTCCCTGCCAGTCTGCGACCGCCAGGAGGCTGTTGAATTCGCCAGGGCCCTCTCCACGTCGTCCCCAGGTGGCCAGATGCACTCCGGCCGCGTCGAAGACCCGCAACTCCTGCGAACCCCGGTTCGCGACGACGATGCGGCCATCGGACAGCACCGTTGCGTCGCGGACCTGATGGAGCAGATACGGATCTTCGCCCTCGAACGCCCCGATCGACAGCAGCGGTACCGAATCGACCTGCCAGCCGATCCCGGATCCATCCGGGGGGCGCGCGCTGGTGACGATGCGCACGCCAGCGCTGTCCCGCGCCTCGGACGCGAGGTCCACCGCAGCTCTCTGATCTCCGCAGGAGGCTGTCGCCAGGGCGACGGCCATCGTCACAGTCACAAATCTCATCTCGCGTTCCCCGACTATGATTGCGTGGTGCCGATGTGGGTCACGACCAACTGCTTGGACTCCCTGCCGGGCCCGCTCTCGCGCACGCGGCGTCGATCACGGGCCCAATCGCTGTCGCACAACCCGCTCCAATCGCTGGCCCGACTTCCCCATACCACACAAACGCTCCCGCCGGCGGAATCCCCGGTGCGCCGCAGTTGATTCGACATTGCCACGGTGCAAGCACCCAGGGCATGGTCGCGTGCGGTTGCGTCCGGTGCTCTCGGCTCCAACCGGCATTCAGCTGGCTGCATCGCCGCGTCGGAGAGGGGAAGCGGACCGATATCGCCGTCCCGGGAGTCGAAAATCCAGTACGAGTATTCCGGCTCGTCTTGCCAAAGCTCGTTCAGCTCTGCTGCGCGCGGATCCGTGCGGTTGAGGTCGACCACGGCGACCATCTCGAACCTCGCGATGGGGAGCGACCCTGGCGATTCCTCCAGCGCCGTCGCTGTCGCCCGGACCGCGGTGCTGCAATACACGAGGCCGAGAGGTAGCAGGGAGACCGCTGCCACCAGGCCGGTCACGCGGATCCAACGAGGGGCCTCGTGACCCGCCCTCTCCGCGACGAGCATTCTCAGCCTTCTTGCGATCGACTCGGCGCCGCGACCGCTCGCCACACCGCTCGCGAATGCGGGTGTGGAGGGCATTGACGGCGTGGACAGCACCTCCAACACTCGGAGAAGCGTCTTCGCATAGGCGCGGGGGGTCGACGCGAGCACGGCCGCACCCAGCGCGTCGCACGATGCCTCTTCGGCGGCCCTCAGCTCGCCGCGGGCCAACCAGGCCACCGGATTCCACCAGAATGCCGAGCACGCCAGCCATTCGATCCAGCGCACCAGGTGGTCGCGCCGGTGGACGTGAGCGAGCTCGTGGGCCAGCACGGCGCGGAGCTCCTGCCGCTGGAGGCTGCCCGGGAGAAAGGACGGGACCACGAGCCGGACTCTGCCGCCCGCCCAGTACACCATGGGGGATACATGCGCACTTGTCGTCCGCGCTTCCGGGAGGTGGACCAGGCCCAGCCGATGCCCGATTTCCGCGACCTCGCGACGGAGTTCCGCCGGTGCCGGCCGTGAACTCCGTGCGAGCCATCGCCTGAAGCGGAGCGCCCGGACCAAAGTCCACCCCAGCAGCACGGCAGAGACGACAAGCCATGCCATCGCGACTCCGGCCTTCGCTCGCGCCGTGATTGGGGCAGGGACGGTCGTGCCGGATCCGCTTTCTCCCGGGCTGGCGGAGATACTCTGAAGCCCGGCCCCTGCATCAGTGACAACGACCGGATCGCCAGCCATAGCCGGAGGCGCTGCACCGCCCGAAGGCAGCACTGGAACCGCAACAACCGCAGGGAGCAACAACACAACCAGCACCATCAACCACAGCGGATACACCACGGCGGGATGGCCCACCCGCCGCTGCACCAACCACGCCAGCCCTGCCAGCACCGCCGAAACCACCAGCTTCGCCGCACCGATCTGCAACAGAATGTCGACCATGCTATTCCTCCAGGATCCGGCGCAGCTTGTCGATCTCGGCCCGCGACAGCCTGTTGTCTTCGACCAGCCGCGTGATCATCGGCAACAGAGACCCCAGCGTAAGCCGATTCGCCAACGATACCAGCTGTTCACTGGCGTACTCCTCGCGGCTGATGGCCGGCGAGAAGACGTTCACGCCCACGTCGCGGTCGCGCGTCACGAATCCCTTGGCGCGCAACCGCTGCAAGAGCCGCTGGACGGTGCCGTGCTGCGGCCTGGCGGCATCCGGGTAGAGCTGGTCGAGGATCTGACGGGCGGTGAGGCGGCCCTTCCTCCACAGCAACTCCATTACCGCGAGTTCGGAATTGGGTAGCGATTGAATCGTCACGGTGGCTCTTCCTCCCCAGTTCGATCATGGATCCCTAACGACAGCGTGTCGTAATGTTAAGACACGATGTCGTAGAGAGCAAGTCGGGAAGGTGCCGGGTGTGCGCGGCCCTTGGGGGATTCGACGCCTGCCGCGGCGCCTCGGGCGCTACATGCGCCTTACCCGGCGGTGGCTAGCGACCGCTCGTCGCCACCGGCCTGAACGCCTTCAACACCTCGCGGGTCATGTCCCACCGGTCGAAGCCCTGCCGCCCGTAGTCCAGGCCGCGGCGGACGATCACCACATCATGCGAGGGCACCACCACCACGAACTGCCCCCGGTTGCCGGCGGTGGAATAGGCGTCCGACGGCACATCGGTGCGGTCGTCCGGCACCAGCCAGAACTGGCCGCCGTAGAAGTTGCCGGTCTCCGATGTCGCGGGAGCCGGCGTCCGCACAAAGTCGATCCAGTCCTCCGACACCAGCCGCTCGCCGTTCCACACGCCGTTCTGCGCGTAGAGGATGCCGAAGCGGGCCAGGTCGCGCGCGGTCGTGTACACCTGGCTGCTCAGGATGAAATCGCCGAAGCGGTCCGTGCTCAGGAGCGTGCTGCGCATTCCGATCCTGTCGAGGAGGCGCTCGCGCGGGAATTCGAGGTAGGCCTGCGGGTCTCCGATGAGGAGCTTCATCGCGTAGACGCCGAGCAGCGTGTCGTAGTTCTCGTAGTCCCAGAAGGTGCCGGGGTCGCGCATGAGCGAGCGGTTGCGCGCTCCGTCGACCGAACTCGATCCGGCCCAGTAGGAGAAGCCCGAGCCGGTCGCGTATTCCATGCCCCAGCTGTCCACGGGGTAGAGGCCGCTCGACATGTTGAGGGCGTGGCGGAGCGTGATGTGGCGGCGGGGATCGGTGTCGGCGGAGCCGGCGTTGTCGGGTAGCCAGTCGAAGGGCAGGGGGTCGTCGAGCCCCAGCCTGCCCTCGTCGACGAGCATGCCGATCAGGGTGACGGCGATGCTCTTCGCGGTCGACCAGGTCCGGGTCTTCGTGGTCATGTCCACGCCGGGGGCGTAGCGCTCGTGGAGGATGCGGCCATGCTGCAGCACCATCAGGCTGAGCGTCACCTGCTCCGGGGATTCGCGGTCGAAGGTCCAGTCGGAGGCGGCCTGCAGCGCAACGGGATCGACGCCGTCCGGAAGCGCCCGGTCTTCGACCAGATCACCGTCGGGCCAGGGCATGGTGGCGGGATCGCCCGGCGGTGGCGGGGTCTTCAGGATCGGCAGGTCCCCGATGTCGTCCAACGTCTGGTCGGGCGACATGATCACGCACCCGATCCCTTCGCGGAAAGCGGCCCGCATCACCGGGGTCGGGCCCGGCGCCCCGATTGCGACCGCCTTCCTCTCCCAATCAACGACATAGTCTCCGCCCCCGGCCGTCCCCACCGGATTCTCGAGATAGGCCAACTCCTGATCGAAGACCTGCTCCAGCGTCCGGTTGCTGGTGAACAGTCCGTTGCACTGGAGGATCGCCTGCACCCCCCGCTGGATCATCTCCCGCTGCGGCGAGAAGTAGTCGTAGGACCGTTCCTGCTGGCCCTGTATGGCGGCAGGCGGCAGGAGGACGAGCGCGATGGTTGCGGCGGTAAGGCGTTTCATGACTTTCCCCGAAGCTGGACGAGACAGGCAGAACCGGTCTCAACATGCGCCCGCATCACCCGCGCGGCCAAGTTTGCGTTCCTCGGCGCCCCGGTGTGCTCCCGCCCGCCCGCCCGCGGGGAGCGATTCCTCGGCACCGTCACGACCCGCCGGGCGCCCCGCCCGCGTCTTGCCCTTCGGCCCCCGTTTCCGCACCTTAATCCGGCCCCGGAAGAGCGCTCCCCGCCCGGTCCTCACGGTCCGGCTTCTCTGCCGCGGCCGCCGCCACAATACCACCGCGAAGTCGAAGGGAACCGGTCCCATGACCACCGCAACCTGGATCACAATGATCGTGATCATGGCGTTCGTGTGGGGAGGTCTCACCATGGCCCTCTGCACCGCGGTCCGGAAGGAATCCGCCAAGAGCGCCGACTAGCCCGTGGTCAGAACCCCCGCGGCACCAGACCTTGCCTAGACGCACCGACATCGACTCGATCCTGATCCTGGGGTCGGGTCCCATCGTCATCGGGCAGGCCTGCGAATTCGACTATTCCGGCACCCAGGCCGTGCGCGCGCTCAAGGAGGAGGGCTACCGGGTCATCCTGGTCAACTCCAATCCGGCGACGATCATGACCGACCCGGATCTGGCCGACCGGACCTACATCGAACCGCTCACGCCCGAGTGGGTGGAGCGCGTGATCGAGCGCGAGAAGCCGGACGCGCTGCTCCCGACGATGGGGGGACAGACCGCCCTCAACATCGCCATGGACCTGCACCGCGACGGCGTGCTGGCCGCCCACGGCGTCGAGCTTATCGGGGCCGACGAGCGCTCCATCAAGATGGCCGAGGACCGCGAGGAGTTCACGGCGGCGATGAACCGCATCGGCCTCGCTGTCCCCCACGGCGGCTTCGCCCGCAGCGTGGACGAAGCGCTGGAGATCATCGAGGACACCGGCTACCCCGCCATCATCCGCCCCTCCTTCACCCTGGGCGGGACGGGCGGCGGCACCGCCTACAACCTCGCCGAGTTCGAGGCCCAGGTGCGCAGGGGACTCGACGCCAGCCCGATCACGGAAGTGCTCATCGACCGCTCGGTGATCGGCTGGAAGGAGTACGAGCTCGAGGTGGTCCGCGACGGCCTCGACAACGTGATCATCGTCTGTTCGATCGAGAACTTCGACGCGATGGGGGTGCACACCGGCGACTCGATCACCGTGGCGCCGGCGCAGACCCTCTCCGACGTCGAGTACCAGCTCATGCGCGACGCTGCCATCGCGATCATCCGCGAGATCGGGGTCGAAGCGGGCGGGTGCAACATCCAGTTCGCGGTGAACCCCGAAAACGGCGAGATGCTGGTGGTGGAGATGAATCCGCGCGTGTCGCGGTCCTCGGCCCTCGCATCCAAGGCGACCGGTTTCCCTATCGCGCGCGTGGGGGCGAAGCTGGCGGTGGGATACCACCTGTACGAGCTCCCGAACGACATCACAAAGACGACGCCGGCCTCCTTCGAGCCCGCGCTCGACTACGTGGTGGTGAAGTTCCCCCGCTTCGCCTTCGAGAAGTTCCCGGACGTGGACGACACGCTGGGGGTGCAGATGAAGGCGGTGGGCGAGACGATGGCGATCGGGCGCACCTTCCGGTCGGCGTGGCAGAAGGGGCTGCGGGGGATGGAGGTGGGGCGCATCGGCTGGGTAGCGGGCAGCACGCCCGAGGACGATGGGCTCGACTCGGACGACCCGGAGGCGCTGCTCGCAGCGGTGCGGCGGCCGACGACATGGCGCAAGTACCAGCTGAAGCGCGCGCTCGAGGCGGGCATTTCGATCGAGCGGCTCCACCGCGCCACCGGGATCGACCCGTGGTTCCTCGACCAGCTCGTGCAGATCCTCGAACTGGAGCGCTGGTTCACGGGCCTGCCGTCCCTCGATGCGGCCTCGGTGCGCCGCATGAAGCGCGAGGGGTTCGCCGACGCGCAGCTCGCGGCGCTGCGCGGGGTGGACGAGGCCGCCATACGGTCGCGGCGCTGGGAGTGGGGGATCCGGCCGACGTACAACGTCGTCGACACCTGCGCCGGGGAGTTCCCCGCGGCGACGCCCTACTACTACTCCTCCTACGAATCCGAGGACGAGAGCGACCCTTCGGATGCGCGCAAGATCGTCATCCTGGGCAGCGGGCCGAATCGGATTGGGCAGGGGATCGAGTTCGACTACTGCTGCGTGCAGGCGGTGCTGGCGCTGAAGGAAGCCGGCTTCGAGACGATCATGGTGAACTCGAACCCGGAGACGGTGTCGACCGACTTCGACGTGAGCGACAAGCTCTATTTCGAGCCGCTTACGCTGGAGGACGTGGTCGAGATCGTGGCGCGGGAGCGGCCGGTGGGGGTGATCGTGCAGCTGGGCGGGCAGACGCCGCTCAACCTGGCGTACCCGCTCGAGGAGCTGGGCGTGCCGATTCTCGGGACTTCCGTCGACGCGATCGACCGGGCCGAGGACCGGCGCCGTTTCGAGGAGGTGTGTCGGCGGATCGGGGCGCGTGTGCCGGCGAACGGAACGGCGATGAGCGAGGTGGAGGCGCTGGTGATCGCGCGCGAGATCGGCTTTCCGGTGCTGGTGCGGCCGTCGTACGTGCTGGGCGGACGCGCGATGGAGATCGTCTACGACGAGGATTCGCTGAAGGATTACTTCGCAAGGGCGGTGAAGGCGTCCCCCGACCACCCGGTGCTCATCGACCGCTTCCTCGAGGACGCCTTCGAGGCCGACGTGGATGCGCTCTGCGACGGGATCGAGGTCGTGATCGGCGGCATCATGCAGCACATCGAGGACGCGGGGGTGCATTCGGGCGACTCCGCGTGCGTGCTGCCGCCCTACCTGCTCGGGCCCGCCGAACTCGACGAAATGCGCCGCCTGACGCGCCGGTTCGCGCTGGAGCTGGGCGTCGTGGGGTTGCTGAATGTGCAGTATGCGGTGAAGGACGGGCAGGTCTACGTGCTCGAGGTGAATCCGCGCGCGTCGCGGACGGTGCCGTTTGTCGGCAAGTCGACGGGGGTGCCGCTGGCCCGCCTTGCGGCGCGGGTCATGGCAGGCGAGAAGCTGGCCGATCTGGGTGTGCCGTCCGAGCCGGAGGTGAACGGGGTCGCGGTCAAGGAGGCCGTCTTCCCCTTCAATCGCTTCGACGTGGACACGCTGCTAGGCCCCGAAATGCGCTCGACCGGCGAGGCCATGGGGGTGGACGACTCCTTCGGGATGGCCTTCGCCAAGGCCCAGGTGTCCGCCGGCAACCGGCTGCCCGAGGGCGACCACGGGCTCTCGGTGATCGTCACCGTGAACGACTCCGACAAGCCCACCGTGACGCCCCTGGTGCGCCGCCTGGCCGACCTGGGGTTCCACGTGCTGGCGACCAGCGGCACCTGCAACCACATGCACCAGCTCGGCATCCCTTGTGAACGGATTCACAAGGTCGGAGAAGGGCGTCCCCACATCGTGGACCGCATCGTGAGCGGGCAGGTGGACCTGCTCATCAACACGCCCCTGGGCAAGAAGTCGCAGTACGACGACTACGCCATGCGCCGTGCCGCGATCGCGTACGGGGTCCCGTACCTGACGACGATGTCGGCCACCAGCGCGGCGGTGGACGCCGTGACCGCCATGCGCACCCGCCGCCCCGAGATCCTGAGCATCCAGGAGCGGATCGCGCGCAAGGGAGAGCCGGTCGGCGCGTGACGGGCGCCGAAGCTGCCGGGATGAGCGAGGTGGATTCCGTCGGTCGCGAGTCCGGATGAGCGACAGCGCGGGCCGAGTCGAGGGCAGTGCCACGGCGCCGACCGCCTTCCTCATGCACCCCTCGGCGGTCCTGCACGACACCGGGTGGGGCCATCCCGAGCACCAGGGCCGGCTGCGCGCGGTCGCGTCGGCGCTGAAGAACGACCTGGTCGCGCTGCACGACCGGGTGGTGCAGGTGGCCCCCGAGCCGGCCCGCGAAGAGGACCTGACGCTGGTGCACGACGCCGCGCTGATCGAAACCGTGCGCCGGGCGGTCGACCAGGCCCGCGAGCAGGGCAGCGGGGTCGCACTCGACGCCGACACGCGGGTATCCGCCGCCTCGTGGGACGCGGCGCTGGGGACGGCGGGCGCTGGGCTGGAAGCCGCGCGTGGGGTCGCCGCCGGGCGGTTCCGCAACGCCTTCGTCGCCGCGCGTCCCCCCGGGCACCACGCCACCCCGGACCGCGCGATGGGGTTCTGCCTCTTCAACAACATCGCCGTCGCGGCGGCGAGTCTCCGGGCCAGGGGCGAGGCCGGGCGCGTGCTGATCGTCGACTGGGACGTCCATCACGGCAACGGCACCCAGGACGCGTTCTACGAGGATCCCGACGTGTTCTTCCTGTCGCTCCACCAGTACCCGCACTATCCCGGAACGGGAGCCGCGAACGAGACGGGGCGCGGGCCGGGGGAGGGGTTCACCGTGAACGTGCCTCTGCGCCTGCGGACGCCCCGCGCCGACTACCTGCGGGTCTTCCGCATGGCGCTGGAGACCGCGGTGGAGCGCTCGGAGCCCGACTTCGTCCTGGTGTCGTCGGGGTTCGACGTCCTCGCCGGCGATCCGCTCGGCGGACAGCTGCTGGAGCCGGAAGACCTCCACGAAACCACGCGCATGGTCATGGAGGTGGCCGCGCGCTGCTGCGGTGGCCGGGTTGTGGTATTCTTGGAGGGAGGATACGACCCGGCGCGCACCGGCGCGGGATGCGTCGCCGTCATTCGCGCGCTCGCTGGCGTCGGGATGGACGGCGCAGCGATGGACGGACACCGTTGAACGGCGCTCCGATGGACGGCGCACCGATGGACAAAGGCCAATGAGGATGATACTCGACGCAGTTCCAGCCAACGGGAACCACGGCCCACGGCGGCTGCGCGCGTACGCTCTGCTGCCGTTGATGATGGCGGTGGCGTTGGCGGCGGCACTGGCGATACCGGCTGTGGATGGCCCTGCGTACGCCCAGGAAACGGCACCGCACCAGGTCCATCCGGAGGCCCGGGAGGCGATCGCGAAGATTCGTTCCCCCTATTGCCCGGGGCAGATGCTCGAGGTCTGCCCCTCCTGGCAAGCTGCCGAACTCAGGGACAGTATCGACCAGATGGCCCGCGACGGACTGCCGGCAGACAGCCTTGTCGAGCTCGTGGTGGCAGCCCACGGGGAAGAGTACCGCGCCTTGCCGAAGCGCACCGGGACCGGGCTGCTGGCCTGGGTGATGCCGCCCGCGGCGCTCCTGATGGGACTCGCAGTGGTGGTCGTTGTGCTTCGCCGGTTAAGGGAGGCGGACGGCGGGGCCGGCGGAGGCGCCGCAGGTGACATCAGCGAAGAGGACAGGGAGCGGCTCGACGCCGCCCTTGCCGAACTCGAAGCGATGGAGGAAATGGAATGACGCGGGCGCAGTCGGATACCACCAGGGTGCTGCTGGCGAACCCCGAGGGCGTGGCCAGGGTGCAGGAGGCGCTTCGCGAGCGCGGTTTCGACGCGTGGCTGATCTACGACTTCAAGGACCGCAACCCCATCGGCCGCTCGCTCCTCGGCCTCGAGTGGACCACCCGGCGGGGCTTCGCGCTCGTCCCGGCCACCGGTCGGCCACGGCTGCTCATCCACGCCATCGAGCACTCCTCCTGGCGCCACCTGGACTGGCCCAAGGACAGTTACTCCAGCCGCCAGCGCATGGAGGCGGGTCTGCGCGCCCTGCTGGCCGGGTGCGAGCGGGTCGCCACCGAGACCTCGTCACGGGGCGACGTGCCGTACCTCGACCTCCTGCCCGCGGGCATACGCGACATCATCGTCGACACCGGCGTCGAACTGTGCAGCTCCGGCGACCTCGTCTCCACCTTCTACGCCGTGTGGACACCAACGCAGCGCGAGGAGCATGGCCGCGCGTCCCAGCTCGTCAAGGATCTGGCCCGGGAAGCCTTCGCACGCGCCGCCGACCACGTGTCGCGTGGCGAGACCATCACGGAGGGCGCCCTCGCCACCTGGATCCGCAACGAGCTCGCCGCGCGGGGCGCCCCGGCGCAGGCCGACTGCATCGTCGCCATCGGCCCCAGGGCGGCCGATCCCCACTACGACCCCGGCGAAGTCGGCGAGCAGATCAAGGCCGGCGATCTCCTTCTCATCGACCTCTGGGGCGCCTTCCACGAAGACTCCGTGCCCGCCGACCAGACCTGGATGGGCTTCCTGGGCAGCGAGCTCCCGCCGCGCATCGCCGAGATCTGGGAGGTGGCCAAGGCCGCCCGCGACGGCGTGGTCGCTTCCCTGAAGGAACGCCACGCGCGCGGCGAGGTCCTGCGCGGCTTCGAGGGCGACGACGTGGCCCGCCGCATCATCACCGATGCCGGATACGGCGAGTACTTCATCCATCGCACCGGCCACTCGATCGACCGCGACATCCACGGCCGGGGCCCCAACCTCGACAACCTCGAGGCGCACGACGACCGCGTGCTCGTGCCGGGTGTGGGTTTCTCGGTGGAGCCGGGGATCTACATCGCCGACGACGTCGGGCTGCGCACCGAGTTCAACGTCTTCATGGGGCCCGATGGGCCAGAGGTGACGGTCGACGAGCCGCAGCAGGATGTCTTCCTGCTCCTGAAGGACTGACCCCGGGCCGCGCCCAGGCGGCTCTCGCGCGATGTCGGTCCGCGGCAGTTCGTTCGTGGAGGTGGCGCTGCCCGTGCCGCTGCGCCGTCTGTTCACCTACCGGATCGGGGGCGCCCCGCCGCCGCCGGGCACCCGGGTCCGGGTCCCGTTTCGCAACCGCACCCTGACCGGATGGGTAATGGGCCCCGGAACCGAGGTGCCCCGCGTTCGCGATGTGGCAGCCGTGCTGGGGCCCGAGCACGCGGTGGACGAGGAGCTTCTCGATCTGGCCCGCTGGATCGCCCGGTACTACGTAGCGCCGCTGGGGATCGTCCTCCGCACGATGCTGCCGACTCCGCGGAGGACCGCACCGCGCAAACGCCTGGTGGCCAGGGTCGTTCGCGAGGTCGGCACGCTGGAGCAACTCGACGAGATCTTCGGCCGTGCCGTCCGCCAGCGGGAGGCGTTCGAGCGCCTGCTGGAAGCCGGCGGAACGCAGGCGCTCACCGCAATGCAGGAAAACGGCTTCAGCCGAACGGTAGTGCGGGGGCTGGAGAGCAAGGGGCTGGTCGAAATCCGCGAGGAGGTGGTCCTCAGGGATCCCTTCAGCGGAGAGGCTGGGGAGGGAGGGCCCGACCTGACGCCGACGCCCGCGCAGCGAGGGCTCCTGAAGGACCTGACGAGCGCGCTGGGACAGGGAGGGGGGACGTTCCTGCTGCACGGCGTGACGAGTTCGGGCAAGACGCTGGTCTACATCGAACTCATCCGGCGGGTGCTGGAGCGCGGCGAGGGGGCCGTGATGCTGGTACCCGAAATCGCGCTGACTCCTCAAACCGTATCCCGCTTCCGGGCCGCCTTTGGCGACCTCGTCGCGGTGCTCCATTCGGGCCTCTCCGACGGCGAACGCTTCGACGCCTGGACGGAACTGAAGTCGGGCCGAAAGCTCATTGCGATCGGCGCCCGCTCGGCGGTGTTCGCGCCGCTGCCCCGCTTGGGTGCGATTGTTGTGGACGAGGAACACGACGGCAGCTACAAGCAGTCGGAGACGCCCCGGTACAACGGCCGCGATGTGGCCGTCGTGCGGGCTGCCAGGGCCGGTGCGGTCTGTGTGCTCGGATCGGCCACGCCTTCGCTCGAAAGCTGGGATAATTCCCGATCGGGAAAATACACTCCGCTCAATCTTCCCGATCGGGTTGGCGGCGGGGTGCTTCCCGACGTTCATGTGGTGGATCTGCGGCCCAAGGGGGAACTGGACGGCTCACCACCCCGGCGATCGGCCGCCGGCAACGGCACGGCCGAATCGTCCGGTCCTCCCGCGCCCCCCGAACAGGTGATCTCGCCGCGGCTCCTGCGGGCCCTGCGGCAGCGGCTGAGGCGAAACGAGCAGACCATCCTCCTGCTCAACCGGCGGGGCTACGCCAGCTTCGCCCTCTGCCAGAGCTGCGGCGACGTGCTCGAATGCGTGCGCTGCTCGGTATCCTTGACGCTTCACCGTGCCCGCCAGCGGATGATCTGCCACCACTGCGGCCACACCGAGCCGCCGCCGTCGCGCTGTGCACAGTGCGGTTCGCCGTCGCTGTCCTTCCGCGGCCTCGGCACCGAACAGGTCGAACGGATCCTCCTCGAGAGCCTTCCCGGGTGCCGCGTCGCGCGCATGGACGTGGACACCACCGGGGGGAAGTGGTCGCACCGGGACATCCTCGAGCGCGTCCGCTCAGGCGAAACGGACATCCTGCTGGGCACCCAGATGATCGCCAAGGGGCTGGATTTCCCCCGGGTCACTTTGGTCGGCGTCATCAACGCCGACATCGGCCTTCACCTGCCCGACTTCCGCAGCTGCGAGCGCACCTTCCAGCTCCTCTCGCAGGTCGCGGGGCGTGCGGGGCGCGGGCGCCTGGCCGGCGAAGTCGTAATCCAGACCTATGTGCCGGACCACTACGTCGTCCGCGCCGCCGTGGCCCACGACTATCACGGCTTCGTGGAGCGCGAACTGGCCGCGAGGACCGAGCCCGCCTATCCGCCCGGCGTCCGCATGGCCCGGATCGTGCTGAGCAGTCCCGTGCAGGCGGACGCCCTCTCCGCCGCGCAGTCGCTGGAGGCGTGGCTGGCCGGGCGCACCGCTGCCGGACCCGAAGTACTGGGGCCCGCGCCGGCGCCGATCGAGAAGCTGCACGGACGCTTCCGGTGGCATGTGCTCCTGCGCGGCGGCGTGTCCGACATCGGCCAACTGCTCATCGCGGTGGCCGACGGCTTCCACCCTTCCGGCACCGACATGCGCGTCTCGATCGACCGGGATCCGATCCACCTCATGTAGGCGTTCGCCTCTGAGCGCCGCGCGGCGGAGACCCTGGCGGCCAGGCCAGAACGTCCCGAATCCCTCGCCGGCAGTTTCACCCGAAGGGTCCGATTCGTTATCGTCAACCGGATCGCCTGCGACCTGCGCAACCCCGCGGGAGCCTTCGGACGGATCACCTGGAGTCGGCGCCGTGAGCTGCCTAGCCCTGAATGCATCGTACGAGCCGTTGATGATCGTCCCCGCCAGGAGGGCGATCCGTCTTGTGCTGGACGAAAAGGCCGAGATCCTCGAGCATGATGCCCGGCGCGCGTTTCGGACGGTGCGGACCGAGCACCCCTGCCCGCTTGTCATCCGGCTCGTCAGGTACGTCCAGGTTCCGAGGCGCTTTCGCCGGCAGGTGACCAACACCTTCCTCTTTGCGCGGGACGGGTACGCCTGCCAGTACTGCGGCCGTCACAAGCGGGAGCTGCACAGCCGCGAGTTCCTGACCCGCGATCATGTGCTTCCGATCTCGCGGGGCGGCGGCAACTCGTGGGAGAACGTGGTCACGGCCTGCTCGAGCTGCAACCACCGCAAGGGGAACCGCCTTCCGCAAGAGGCGGGGCTGCGGCTGGCCACGCGTCCCATCGAGCCGAACCACGTGGAGCTCGTGTGGGCGGTCAGGAAGGTCACTCCGATTCAGGCGAAGTACATCCGGATGTTCTTCGGCGACGACGCCGTTCCCGTCATGCGACACTGACGCGGCACCGCCGTCGCGGGGGATATCACCATGGCCGACAAGCCCACCAAAAAGCCCGCACCAGCCCCCTTGCCCGTCAGGTCGGTCGCGCTGCCGAACCCGGCGGACGGACCCGCACCGCCCGCCCCTCCGAACGCACCCGCGCCAGCCGCCCCTCCGAGCGCACCGGCGCCAGCCGCCCCCCCGGCCCCCGCCCCGGTCCGGGATTCCCTGAAGGCGGCGCGGCCGGTGCCCGCGGCGGCACCAGCGTCTCCCCGTCGGCGCGCCCCGCCGCAGCCCGTGCGGGACATCGCACCGGCCGCCGGGGTCTCGACGCCTGAACGCGAAGTCACGGTGGACGATGAGGTGTGGGTGCTGCGCCAGGAGGGAGCTGGCTGCGTCGGCTACGACCGGGATGCCGGGGCCACGATCCTGAGCATCGGCCTCGAGCCGCGGCGCAACGCCGATGATGTCCTCGCCACGCGCTATGTGATGGCCCGCTCCCTCGACGATGTCGCCGAGGAGGAACTCGTGTCCCTCGTCAGGGAAGTCGCGCGGGCACCCGACCCGGGCAGGAAGGCGTCGCCCGGGGCGCGGCGGGAACGATCACAAGGCGCCGGCGCCCGGCGCCGTGCCTCCCCACGCCGCGGTCCCAGGCGGTGACGGCCGGCGGTGCCGAAAACGGCGTACGCGTCCTGACAACCCGTGGACGGACCCTCGTGCTCTACCAGGATCGACTGCTAACGGAACCCGCCATCCGGCTGTCAACCAGCAACGACCAACGTTCGGCCTCAACAGGGAAGCCGCACAAGGTGTCTAGTCACAGGGAATGAAGGGTCGGTCAGACGCGGATCTCGTGATCCAGGCGCGTTCCGGAGACGGGGAGGCATTCGGTGAGCTGGTTCGCCGCTATCAGCGTGCGGCCTACGCCGTGGCCCTGTCGGTCACCGGAAAGCACGCGGATGCCGAGGACGCGTCGCAGGAATCGTTCCTGGTTGCGTTGCAGCGGCTCGACGATTGCCGGAACCCCGCGAAGTTCGCGGGATGGCTCCTGGCGATCGTCAGAAACCGTTCGCGCAACCTGATCCGGCGCGAGAGCCTTCGCGGCGGGGAACAGATTCCGATCAGTGCCAGGACGACCGACCCCGATCCCGCGAGGATGGCGGACATATCGGCTCTGCGAGGCAGGCTGAGAGAGGCATTGAGTGAATTGACGGAGTTACAGAGAGAAATCGTCCTGCTCCACGATCTCGAGGGGTGGAAGCACGACGAGATTTCGGAGCGGCTGGGAATCCCTTCGGGGACGATCCGGTCGCACCTCCACTTCGCGCGGAAGGCGCTTCGCGCGAACCTGGCTGAATGGAGGGGACATGCGTGACGCTGCCGAGGCGAACATGAGAGAAGACGATCGGATGACATCACTGGAGGCCCTGGACCCGGGCCATGAGCGGCCGGGGTATTGGGACGATTACCGGTCCCGGATCATGGACCGGGTCGCCTTCGAGCTGGCAAGGCGTCGCGCGGCCGCCCGCGAGTCGGTGGCGGCGGTGCTTTCCGGCTGGTCCCGGAGCCTGATTCCGGCAGCCGTGGCCGCGGCGGCGATTGCGGCCGTTCTGGTCGGAACCGAGGCACGGCGGAGCAGCGAACCCCCGCCGCAGCTGGTCATGCAGGACATGCTGGGCGAGAGCGCGGATGACGGCGCCTTCGAGATCCTGCTCAGTGCCGACCGGACCGGGAACGCCGGGGCCTTCATGGCACTGGTCGAGGGAAGCAGACCCTGATGGCGCAGCAAGCTCGATTCATTTCTGTCGTTCTTCTCTTCGTGACGCTGGCGGCCGGGTTCATGCTCGGGATGGCGTGGGACACCCGCCGGCCGGCGCAAACCGGCACTGCGGAGGTCGTGGCGATCCAGACTCCGGATGTTGAAGAGACGCAGGAGGACGCGGAGCAGGGAGACACGGAGCGTGAGCGCGGTCCCGTCATCTATGAAGTGGTGATGCAGCCGGAGCAGCGCGCGGCGGTCGACGAGATCATCGTGCACTTCCGGAGCAGCATGGATGCCCTCCGCGAAGCAGCCCGCCGGGACTACGACCGGGAGCGCATGGATCTGCTCATGGCGACGCAGGATTCCATCAAGGCGGTCCTGAACGCCGACCAGATTGCCGAATACGATTCGCTGCTTGCGGCGCGTTATTCCCCGGATCGCGGCGAGCGAGGCGACTCCCGCCGCGACGGCTCGGACGATGAACGTCCCGGGGAAGGGGAGGCGCGGTAGCGTGAAACACCACCGACTGCGCAGGACGCCCGGATTCGGGCTGCTGCTCCTCATCGGCTCCGCTCCGGGAATGGCCGCCCAACAACCCGGCGATACGCTGAGCATGGACACGGCGCTCGAACTCGCGCTCGTCTTCAGCCCCCAGTTCGCACAGAGCCAGGCGAGTGTGAACAACGCCGGGGGGACGCGGCTGCGGGCCTGGGGGTCGTTCCTGCCCAATGTCAGCGTGGGATCGGGGGCTTCGGTTCAGAGCCAGGATCGGTTCGACCCCAACACCCAGCGCGTGGTGACCGGCAGCAGCGACTTCTACAGTGCCTCCCTGAACACGAACTACCAGATCTTCCAGGGCGGCAGGAAGTTCCACGAACTCGACCGAACCGAGTCGGCGGTGATCGAGGCCGAGGCTTTGATGCGGTCGCAGCGATTCGGGGTGCTGCTGCAGACGCGCACCCTCTTCCTCAATGCGCTCCGGCAGTACGAGCTGGTCCAGGTTGCCGAGGCGAGCGTGGCCCGGGCGGAGGAGAGCCTGGCGATTACCCGTGCGCGCGTCGTGGTAGGAACGGGGACTCGATCGGACAGTCTTCGGACCCGTCTCGAACTCGCCAACGCCCGCCAGAGCCTGCTCCAGACCCGCAATCAGCTGCGCGCGGCCCGCTTCGCCCTGGGGCGGCAGGTCGGCGTCGACGGACCGGTCGTGCCCGCGCTCCCCGACAATCTCGACCCGGCCCCGCTCGCACTCGGCGAGGCGGAGATCGTTGCGCTGGCCGAGTCGGTGTCACCGGCCGTACGTGCGGCCGAGGCATCCGCCGCGATCGCGCGCGCGAGCCTCAGTAACGCTCGCAGCTCCTACCTTCCCAATCTGTCGGTTTCCTCGGGGTACAACTGGGCCAACCAGGACCGCTCCTTCAACGGGGGCAACACCAGTTGGAACTTCCGCATTTCGGGCAGCTATCAGCTCTTCGACGGATTCCAGCGCGAGCAGACCGTGAACCAGGCGAGCGAGAGCCGCAGGGTGGCGCGCCTGACCGAGGAGGATGCCCGCAGGGGCGTGCGCCAGGACGTGGACGCCGCGCTCAGGACGCTGGAGACGCAGGAGCAGGCCATCGCCATCGCGGCGGAAGCCGTGCTCGTGGCCGAGGAGGACCTGCGGCTCATTCGCGAGCGGTACGATGTCCAGATGGCGAACATCCTCGACGTGATCACCAGTCAGGTCGCGCTGGACGAGGCTGAAGCAAACCTCGTCTCCGCCCGGTACGACTATGTAGTCGCGAAGGCCGAACTGGAATCGATCGTGGGGAGAGAGCTGTGAGAAACGGAAAATCGGGCAGGGATATGCACGGAAGCGGAACCGGAGTCAACGGCGTTGTCATTCACACGGAGGGGCTCCGGAAGTACTACATCCTGGGCGCGGAAACGGTGCGCGCGGTGCGCGGGGTCGACATGGAGGTGGCGCGCGGCGAGTTCGTCGCGATCATGGGTCCCTCCGGAAGCGGCAAGTCGACATTCATGAACCTCATCGGATGTCTCGACACGCCGACGGCCGGCGACTACTGGCTCAATGGGCGCAAGGTGTCCGAACTGTCGGACGACCAGCTGGCGCGCGTCCGCAACCGCGACATCGGGTTCGTCTTCCAGACCTTCAACCTGCTGCCGAGGGCCAGCTCCCTGCACAACGTCGAGTTGCCGCTGATCTACGCGGGCCTTCCCTCGAAGGAACGCCGCCGCCGGGCCGAGGAGAAGCTGGAGCTGGTGGGACTGGGAGACCGGATGGATCACAAGCCGCCCGAGCTCTCGGGAGGACAGAGGCAGCGCGTGGCCATTGCCCGGGCACTGGTGAACGACCCCGCGCTGCTGCTCGCCGATGAGCCTACGGGCAACCTGGATTCGGTCACCTCGAGGGAGATCGTCGACATCCTGATCGAGCTCAACAGGATCGGCCAGACCATCATCCTGGTGACCCACGAAGCGGACATTGCGGCCGCTGCATCGCGTCAGATCCATCTCAGCGACGGGCTGGTCGAGCGCGACTTCATGAACGAAGGGATGAAGAACTGATGTTACGTCTTGACTATGGTCGAGCGCCCGCCCTGGCCATTCCGGTCGTGGCGGCACTGGTGCTCACGGCCTGCGAAACCGTGGAGGAAGAGCCGGAGATCGGCATTCAGGTCGCGCCGGCCGAGTACCGCGATCTGCGGGTGACCGCGGAGGCCACGGGTGAGTTGGAGCCGGTACTCAGGGTGGAAGTGAAGTCGAAGGCTTCGGGCGAGATTCTCGACCTGTTCGTCGATTCCGGAGACGAGGTCGAGCCGGGCACGATCCTGGCCCGGGTGGATCCCAGGGACGTGCAGAACTCGCACGACCAGGCGGTTGCGGATCTGGATGTGGCCGAGGCCCGGATCGGAATCGCGCGCGCCCAGCTGACGCGCTCGGAGGAGCTGCTCGAATCCGAGGTGATCACCGCGCAGGAGTACGAGCAGACCCAGCTCGAGTACGCGAACGCGCAGGCCGCGCTCGTGCGCGCCCAGACGAACCTGGAACTCGCCACTCTGCGGCTGAACGACGTCACGATTCGGGCGCCGATGGCCGGGGTCATCCTGGAGAAGCTCGTCGAGTACGGGCAAGTGATCCAGTCGGCCACGCAGAACGTGTCGGGCGGCAACGCGCTGTTCACAATGGCCAACCTCGACAACATGCGCGTCCGCACGCTTGTGGACGAGACGGATGTGGGTCAGTTGATGGCCGGCTTGGTCGCGACCGTGCAGGTCGAGGCCTTTCCGGACAGGACCTTCCAGGGAGAGATCGAGAAGATCGAACCGCAGGCCGTGGTGGAGCAGAACGTCACCATGTTCCCCGTGATCGTGCTCCTCAACAACGAGGCCGGCCTGCTGAAGCCGGGCATGAACGCCGAGGTCGAAGTTCTGGTGAATGAGCGGCGCGGTGCTCTGACGGTGCCGAACAACGCGGTCGTGCAGCCTCAGGAGCTGGCGCCGGCGGCCGAGGTGCTCGGCCTCGATCCGCAGACGGTGTCGATCGATCGCAGCGCCTGGGGAGACCTGATGGCGCAGGCTGCGGCCCGGTCCGGCGCTGCCTCAGGCGGTACCATGGCGGCCGAACCGGGCGGTGGGGCACGGGGCGGCACCGGAATGGCGGGTTCCGACATGGCCAGGATCCGGGCCGAGATGGAGTCGGGCGAGATCAGTGCCGACTCCGCGAGGGCGCTCTTTGCCGCCATGCGCGAGCGGCGTGCCGGCGGACAGGAGCAGGGGGGCGACGCGGGCCGGCAGGGCGGTGTGCGCACGGAGGGGCAGCGCAGTGCCGGTGCGGACCCTGGGGCCCCCGAGTCGGCGGACGGGCAACAAGCGCCCAACGGCGAGGACGCCGCCGCCGGAGGGAGGCCTGGTGGCGGGCGCGCCTTTCCGGGTGGCCAGGGCGGCGGTCGCGCGGGCGGCGGCCGCGGCTTCGGCGGTCTCATGGCGGCGATGGGCGGTTCCAGCGGTGACCCGGCTTTCCGGCCGGCGGTGGCCTTCGTCGTGGACGCGGCGGGCAACGTCGAGCCTCGTCCCGTCGTGATGGGGGTCAGCGATTGGGACTACGCCGAGATCCTCGCCGGATTGGAGGAGGGTGAACAGCTGGCGCTGATCGGCGCTGCCCAGCTCCAGGCGAGGCAGCAGGATCGAATCAACCAGATGCGCGGCCGGTTCCGGCCCTTCTAAGCCCGGGGAAAGACCCATGTTCATCCTGAGGGAAATCGTGATGGTGGCGATGGGGTCGATCCGCGCGAATGCACTGCGTTCGGGACTCACCACCCTCGGCATCGTCATCGGCACCGCCGCCGTGATCACCATGGTGGCTCTGGGCGAGGGTGCCCAGCGCAGAGTCCAGGAACAGATCGAGAACATGGGGACCAACATCCTCACGGTGCGGCCGGGACAGGGCATGTTCCGCGGCGTGGCTTCCGGGAGCCGGCGTCTCGAAGAGGACGACGCGCTGGCGCTGCGCGATCAGATCGGGGGTGTCTATCAGATCGCACCCGAGATCGAGAGCCGGCTCCAGGTCACGTATTCCCGCTCGAATTCGTCCAACTCCGTGGTCGGCACCTGGCCCTCCTTCTTCGACCTGCACAGCCACGAACTCGCGTACGGCCGCCACTTCGACGAGGGAGAAGTGCAGGGGCGGCGGCGCGTTGCGGTCCTCGGCTCCAACGTGCCGGACGACCTCGAGACCCCCGGGGGATTGCTGGTGGGACGCACCATCCAGATCCGGGGGATTCCCTTCGAAGTGATCGGGGTCCTGAAGGAAAAGGGCGGGGCGATGTGGATGCAGCCCGACGACCAGATCTTCATTCCGCTGTCCACCGCGATGTACCGGGTCATGGGCGGAAGGGACCGTCTTCGATCCATCTACGTGGCGGCGCCTTCCCCGGACGAGCTCGACCCCGCCTGGGCGGAAATCGACAGGGTGATTCGCCGCGAACACCGTATTCTGCCCACCGAGGAAGCCGACTTCAGCATCCAGCAATCGTCGGACATCCTCGAGACCTTCAATGAGACCACGCAGACCTTTACGCTGCTTCTCGCCGGAATCGCGGGTGTGAGTCTCCTGGTCGGCGGCATCGGCATCATGAACATCATGCTGGTCAGCGTGACCGAGCGGACCCGGGAGATCGGGGTGAGGAAGGCGCTGGGCGCGACCCGCAAGACGATCCTCTTCCAGTTCCTGATCGAGGCGCTGGTCCTGTGTGTGCTCGGCGGCATCCTGGGTGTCGCGGGCGGTTTCGGGAGTGCTGAACTGATCACCAACCTGTTCGGCACGCAGACCGCCGTCGCCCCCGAAGCGGTCGCGGTCGCGCTGGGGTTCTCAGCCGCGATCGGGCTGTTCTTCGGGATCTGGCCGGCGCGCAGGGCCTCGGTCCTGGATCCGATCGACGCGCTCCGCTACGAGTAGGGCGACGGCTATTCGGAACCGATCGGGCCTCTTCCGCCCTGGCGCGGCGGGTAGACGAGTTCCACCACGCCACCGCGGCGTACGACGGTAATCACCGTGGGCAGTTCCGTTGTCGCGAGCGCCGCGCGGAGCTGAACGAGCGACGCGACCGCTCCTCCGGCCACCGCCATGATCACGTCGCCCGCGCGGAAACCCGCCCGTGCGGCTGCGCTCTGAGCCACCACGTCGGTCACGAGGACTCCCGCGTCGACGCCGAAGGCGCGGCCAAGTTCGCTGGCCAACGGCAGCACCTGGGCACCGCCCAGCAGCACCGGGCGCTCGATGACGAAGGGCATCGGCGTCGGCGCGCTCGAAGCGCTCAGGGTCTCCACCGTGAGTCGCAGCTCGCCGCCGCCGCCAGCGGTCAGCGGGTGGGAGCCCTGGTCGGCGACCACGCGCAATTCGGCCTCCTCGCGGGCGACCTCCAGATTGGCCCGCCGCTCCTCCACGGATTCGGTCCCGTCCGCCGTCCTCGGCAGCGCAGCTTCGGGTTCTGCGGCCTGATGCGCAGCCGTCTGCTGCCAACTCACCTGCACTCGCGCTTCCCACTGGAGCAGGCGGTCACCGGTGCTCGTGAAATCCAGCACGACCGAATCACTCGGCTGCGTCCCGAACATCTGCATGATGGAGTCGAAGGTCTTCGACACCCTGGCCTGGATCGTGTCCAGACGGGCCAGATCGAACGGTGAGCCGAGCATCACGGGCCGCCTGTCGGCGATGATGGTCACTTCCATTTCCTCGCCGCGTCTCAACAGCCCCACCTGCATGGGCCGCCCCGGCTCCAGCCCGGCCAACATGTTCAACCAGGTGTCGTACGCCGCGAGCGGAGTCCCGTTGACGGCGACGACCAGGTCTCCGGGCAGGACGCCCCCGCGGTGCGCCGGACCGTTCACGAAGACGTTTGTGACCAGCGCCGCGACCGGGTCGCCAACCTCGGGCAGCGTGGCCATTTGGGTGAGGATGCCGATCCACGCGCGCGGCGGCCCGTCGCCGAAGGAATCCTGTGCATAGGCAGGGCCTGGCAGCCCCGTCCCCAACGCGGCGACCAGGGCGAGCGGACGCAGTGTGCTGTTCATCAATGCCAGGCGTCCAGGCTGATCTGGCTCAGCGTCTGCTGCCGCTCCATCAGCGTGTTGACGTAGAAGAGGTTGAGGAATTCGTCATCGGGAGCCTCCTGGACGGCGGCCTCACCCGCCGCCACCAGCGCTTCGATCCCGGCCAGCCGCGCAACCGGGTCGCGGCGGGGCTGCTGCCCGTTTTCGGCGTAGAAGAGCTGCTGATACTCCCCGAACGCCCGTCTCCACTCGCTCTCGGCGGCCTCAACCGCCGTACGGGCGTCTTCGAGGGACGCCGGCGAGGCCACTCCGGCCCCGGAAGGATCCGAGCCCGCCGACGCCTGCTGGTCGAGCCCGTCGCCGAGGCCGGTCCCGTTGGCGGTGACCCAGCCGAAGGTGGTCCCGCCGATGAAGAGCACGAAGGCGGCCGCCACCTGCAGCCACTTTCGCCACATCCCGGCTACCGGTGCGTGACCGCGGATCAGGCCGGTCGTCACCAGCTCCTGCTCGAGTTCGTGCCACCCGCCGGGGGGAGGCAGTATCGCGGGGAGGTGCTGCAATTCCCGGGTCTGGGCACGCATTGCTTCGAGTTCTCGCCGGAGTCCCGGGTCCCGGTCGAGAATCGCCTGTTCTTTCGCAGTCGGCTGCTCATCGACCAACCGCGCCAGATCTTCGAGTTTCAAACGCTCCATGCTTCGACTTCCCTCGGACTGGGTTCGATTCCACGCAGCATGCGGCGCATCTTCGCGCGCGCCTTGAACAGCTGTGATTTGGAAGTGCCCGAGGTCACGCCCAGGGCGGCTCCGATTTCTTCGTGCGTGTAGCCTTCCACGTCGTGGAGGAGCAACACTTTCCGCATCCCCTCGGGGAGGAGGTCGAGCGCCTCTTCCAGCTTGCGCTCCAGGAGCGCGTCGCCCATTCGAGGCGCCACCGCGACCTCGTCGGGCATCGCGACCTCCCTCGTCTTCCGGGTTTTGGCCTTCCTGACGGCTTGCAGGGCCGAATTCACCGCGATCCTGTGCAGCCAGGTGGAAAAACGGGCGTCGCCCCGAAATGTGGGGAGCGCCCGAATGGCGCGGATCCACGCTTCCTGCGCGTAGTCCTGCGCCAGATCATCGTCACCGGCGATGCGCCGCACCACTGCGAACACCCTCGGTGAGTACCGGTCGTACAGAGCGCGGACGGCTCTACCGTCTCCCTCGCACGCTCGGCGAATCAATTGGGCTTCCATGTCTCCGGATCCGGTTGCGTCGCTCGGCGGATACCTCACCGCGGCCCACTCCATGCTCTTTCCACGGACGATTCCACGTTGGCCCCGCGCGAGTCGTGGCGCATTACCTTTGTTGCGGTCGTGACTGTGACGCGCGACCCCCGAACAAAGGTTGCCCCGCGACCCCGATTCCTTCAACCCGCACCTCCTTCCCGAGAGAACGGTATGACTTCGACTCCCTCCCACCTCCCCGGCGCGGCCTTCCTGGAGTGCACCGCGACCGGGGAGACCTTCGAGTCCGAACAGCTGATCGGACTTTCGCCCGCCGGCAAGCCGCTTTTTGCCCGCTACGACCTGGACGCGCTGAAGGGGCGGTTCACTCCGGAAGCCGTGGCAGGGCGGACCTCATCGCTCTGGCGATACGCGGAGGTTCTGCCGGTGCGGGACCCGGACTTCCGCGTCACGCTGGGAGAGGGCTTCACCCCCCTGGTGTCCTCGCCGCGGTTCGCGCGCACCCTGGGCGTACGGCGCCTTTGGATCAAGGACGAGGGCCAGAACCCCACCGGTTCCTTCAAGGACAGGGGGCTGTGCATGGCCGTCTCGCGGGCGTATGAGTTGGGCGCGCGGGAGTTGGCGATCCCCTCGGCCGGGAACGCCGCGGGGTCGAGTGCCGCGTACGGGGCTGCCGCGGGGCTGCCCGTGCACGTCGTGGTGCCGGAGGACACGCCCGTGCCGATCCTCGCGGAGATCCGGGCGCTGGGGGCCGACCTGCAGCTGCTGGACGGACTGATAGGCGACTGCGGCCGGATCGTGCGGCAGCGCTGCGACGAGGACGGCTGGTGGGACCTCTCCACCCTCAAGGAGCCCTACCGGGTCGAAGGCAAGAAGACGATGGGCTACGAGCTCTTCGAGCAGCTGGGCGGTCGCCTTCCCGACGCGATCGTGTACCCGACGGGCGGCGGAACGGGCCTGATCGGGATGTGGAAGGCGTTTGCGGAGATGGAGGCACTGGGGTGGATCGGTTCGGAGCGGCCGAGGATGTTCTGCGTGCAATCGACCGGCTGCGCGCCGATGGTGAGGGCCTGGGAGCGGGGCTGGGAGGATGCCGGGATGTGGGAGGACGCGGTCACCTACGCCGCGGGGCTGCGCGTGCCGGGGGCCGTGGGCGATTTCCTGATTCTGCGCGGGATCCGCGAGTCGAGGGGCGGGGCGGTGGCGGTGCCCGACACCGAGATGCAGGAGTGGGTGGACCGCATGGGGGCGGCGACGGGGATTTTCGGCGCGCCCGAGGGCGGGGCGACGGCCGCGGCCGTGCCCAGGCTGATGGACATGGGACTGATCGGGGCCGGGGACGAGGTCGTCCTCTTCAATACCGGCAGCGGTCTGAAGTACGTGGGGATGGAGCCGGTCAGTTCCGGGGCTGCCAGCGGTAGCTGAGTTCGGGGAGCGGGATCAGGGCTCCGCGCGGGGGGCGCAGGTCTTCCGGGTCGGGGCGCTTGACTGCCAGTGCCCGGTTGAGGTAGACGGCGGCGCCGACCGCGTGGCGTGACACGAAACTCCATTCCAGTCCGACGGGGAAGCGCGCGATCAGGCCGTAGCCGGTCCCTGCTTCGGCCCTGGCCACGATCCCCCAAAGCCCGACGCCGGCGTACGGCGCGACGGCGTACGATCCGATATACTGCTTGCCGGTCAGCGAAAGGCTCAGGTCCCGAAAGCGCCAGGTTCCAGCCTGCAACTCGAGCCCCCGATGCTCCCAACGGTACTCGGCGAGTACGCCGACCATGCCGGCCCCGCCGAATGCGATCCCGAACCGGTACTGCGCGGAGGCGGCTTCGGTTTCGGTGAGCGCGCCCACCGCAATGCAGAGGCACAGCACGCGGAAGCTGCGCCGCAGGGCAGGCAACGCGGTGTTGGTAACGAACGACATGGCGGGGGAGTATACCCGATGCCGGCCCACGGTTCCAGCGCTTCGCGTGTCCGGTCCCCGGCTTGACGCGGTGGTGTCTGGGGCCACATTGATCCGCGGCGGGCGCATTTGACCTCTTTGGGGAGTGTGGTGATGATCAACCGGGGGTGGACAGGATCCCGTGAAGTACCGGGGATCGCCGTGACGGTTGTCGCCCTGCTGCTGGGGGCCTGCGAGGTGCCGGGACAGGGCGGGACGGCCTGGCCGCCGCTCCCGTCCACTGCGCTCGCTGAACTCGCCCCGGACTCGCTTCGCGAGCGAGCGCTGGGTGACGGCGTGTTGTACCGCTTCGCTTGGTCCGCGCGCGGGCCGTGGGCCATACACCTGGTCTCGGCGGAGATCGATCGGTGCGAACTCGACCTCATGGTCGTGCCCGCGATGAACGAGGCCGGGACCGAGAGGGTGCGCACTCCGCTCACGCAGATGGTTCCCGGCGCGCCCTCCGTGCCGCTCGCCGGTGTGAACGGCGACTTCTTCCGCCTGGACAACGGCGACCCGCTGGGTCCCGAGGTCACGGAAACGACGAGCCGCTTCTCGACTCGTCCCGCCTTTGCGTGGGGGCCGGACCGGACTCCCTGGATCGGGGTGCCCGAGCGGGCCGGGGAACACATGGCTTTCGGCCCTGACACGATCGTGCCGGGGCAGGGCAGTGACGAGACGGGGGTTGTAGGGGGTTATCCCGAGCTGCTCGACCGAGGTCTCGTCGTCGGCGATCTGGGGGTCACTGCAGGGCCGGCCTTCGCCGCCGCGCGGCATCCCCGCACGGCGGTCGGATTCGACAACGAGAGACGGATGCTGTGGCTCGTGGTGGTCGACGGCCGGCAAGCCCCGCGCTCGGCGGGGATGTCGCTCCCGGAGCTGGTCAGTCTGTTCCTGTGGCTGGGCGCCGACGAGGCCCTCAACCTGGATGGCGGCGGCTCGTCGGCGATGTTGCTGGGGGAGCGGGTGGTCAGCAGTCCCTCGGATGCCGAGGGCGAGCGTCCGGTGGGGAATGGTCTGTGGCTGGTCGAGAATGCAGAGGGATGCTCGCCGTAGCACCACGCTCGACGCTCTTTAATCCAAGAATGTAATGTTTACATTGCAGGTTGTAATATTGACATTACATTCTCGTGTGTGTGGCCGACTCACCTACCGGCCTCGATCCCAGATAATGGACATTCCCACATATCCGCCCCGATCGGGCCCGGGCTCGAAAAACCTGCCGCCGAAGGCGTTCACCACGACCGACGAAGCGTAGCGCACATTGGTCAGGTTGGTGATTCCGGCGAAGGGGGACAGCCGGAGGCTTCCGGAGCCCACTTCGGTGGCGCCGAAGCGGATACCCACGAGGGTGAAGCCGTCCGCGCTTGCCTCGTTGGAATCGTTGGCCGGGACGGCGTCGCGCACCTCCACACGGAGTTCGCCGAACCAGGGGCCCCGGTCCGCACGCAGCCCGGTCTCGAGCCGGTGAGGCGCGATTCCCGGGACGCGGTTGTCGGCGTAGTCGTCGTCGCCGAGGGTGAATTCGGTGAAGCGTGCGTCGACGTAGCCGTAGGCGAAGCGGGCGCTCAGCACCGACGACAGCGCCGTGCGCACGGCAGCCTCGAAGCCCCGTACCCGCGACCGGCCCGCGTTGCGGTAGAAGCGGCGTCCCGGCGCGCTCGGCACCTCGAACGGCACCAACTGGTTGGAGAGGCTGGAGGAGAATGCGGCCAGGTCGTAGGCGGCGTCCCCGCCCAGCTCACCGCGAAGCCCGCCTTCCGCGGTCCAGCCCCGCTGCGGTTCGAGCCCGGGGTTGAAGCCGCCTGCCCGGTCGGGCTGGTTGGCGAGTTCGGTGGTGGTCGGGGTCTCGAAGGAGCGGGCGAGGGAGGCGAAGAGGCCGTGGTCGCCGAGGTCGATGTGGAGGCCGAGCGACGGGCTCAGTCCCGCCATGGCACGGCTTCCGGAGTCGTCGGGATTGCCCGCGGCGGTGAAACGGTCGTCGGCGCGGAAGTTGAAGTGGTCGAACCGCAGCGCTCCGACGACGTTCAGACGGCTGGCGAGGGGCAGCTGGAACTGCCCGAAGAGGGCCGCCGCGCGCACCCGCTCCTGCTGGTCCAGCGTCAGGGCCGCCCTTTCGCCGCCGTCGTTGGCGAAGTTCTGGCGGTCATCGCTCTGGAGTTCGCCCTCGGCGCCGAAGTCCACCCGGGCCGGGCCGGTCGCCGTCTGCCAAGCCTTGCCGAGCGCCACGCGGACCCCTCCGCCCTTTCTGTCCAGATCGATCACGGAGGTCGGGATCGGGTTGTCCAGCTGGCGGCTGACACCGTACGCGGAAAAGGTGCCTTCCATCCCGCCCAGGGCCCCGCGCCAGCTGATCCCGCCCTGGCCCTGCCTGACGTCCTTGCGCGTGCGCCGACGAACGTTGAATCCCCATGCCTGGTTGCTGCCGTCGTCGAAGAGCTCCGCCGGGAGCGACCCGCCGTTCAGCGCCTCCAGGTCGAGAACGCTCAGCTGCAGGGCGAAGGTCCCGTTTGACGTCGGTATGGTGAGCCCGTGGTTGATGGTCCTGCGCGTGGCCTGACTGTAGGGGTCCTCGCCTGAATCCGTCGGGTTGTCGCGGAAGCCGTCGAAACTGTGCTGGGCGACACTGATGCGGTATGCGGCGCTTCCCAGCGCTCCCGACGAGGTGGCCTGCAGCCGCAAGAGCCCGTCCGAACCTGCAACCACCGTGCCCTCATCGCGCCAGCCGGCACCGGCCGGTGCGCTCTCGAACAGCAGGACGCCCCCGGCTCCGTTGCCGTAGAGTGCGGCGGCCGGGCCCCGAAGCGCTTCAACGCGTCCCAGCGAGCCGATGTCCAGATGGTCGAGGGTGGTCTGCCCGTCCGGCAGCGTCGCCGGGATGCCGTCGACCAGGATCTTGATGCCGCGTACGCCGAACTGGGACCGCGCCCCGAAGCCGCGGATCGAGATGCGCTCGCCCACCGCCGGGTTGTACCGGTTCTGTACGCGCACTCCCGGAAGCCCGTGCAGCGCCTCCTCGATGAAGAGGCCCGAGTTGCCCTCAGCCAGCTCCGCGCCGGCCATGACGGAGGCGGAGAAGGGCAGCCGGTCCAGGCGCACCGACGACCTCAGCACCGTCACGACGATCGGCGCCAACTCAACCGTGTCCGGTTCGGTCTGGGCCCGGGATGCGCCCGGCGTCAGAGGAATGGAAGCGACAAGGACTGCCGCGACTGCGGCGGCGCGACCGGGGACGACATTGAGGGCAGGAGGTCTGCTCAACACTGGCTCCTGTTCTGGAAGGGCATCTGTGCGAGGCGGGCGTGGCCCGAGCACCGGGGAAGCTACCGGGTCGGGCTAGTTGGACTCAACCCGCAGATTCAGCGTCTCGAATGGCACGTCGGCCGGGATGATCACAGTCTCCTCTTGCAACTGGACAAGGTCTGAAAGCGTGTTGGTCTCCTTCAGTTGGCCCAGATCGAGGTTTTCCTCGGGCAGCATGACCGACACGTCAAGCCAGGTGTCGACCGGAACCCAGCACACCCGGTACTGTCCCCACGCGTCGGTTGTGACCGCCATGCCGCCGCGCAGCTCGCGCAAGGAGATGATTGCCCCGGTCTCGGAGTCCTGGTTGATATCGTAGCCGCGCGAGAGAACCCGAACGACGACCCCCGGCATCGGGGCCCCGGCGGCATCGGTGACCTGCCCCGCCAGTATGCCGTCATGTCGCACGACCCCGCCCCTCGGGATACTGGCCGTGTCGTCGGGGCGCTGTTCGTCGCGGCACAGGTTATCGAGAATGCGGCTGACTGCGGGTGCCGCGAAGTTGATCTGTGACGGCGTCTCCACCCCCTCCCGGACCTCCACCTCGAAGGGCTCGGCAGCGAAGGCGTAACGCTCCAGATAGGGGTGCGAGTAGTTCACGGAGTAGATGCCGGGCTCGAGTCGGGTCAGTTCGAACCGGCCGTTCCCGTCCGTCATGACTTCGACATCCGTCCCCTCGACAAACACGCGCGCGCCACTCAGGCCGGACCGGAGGCTGTCGAAGACGACGCCGGAGATCCGGCCCCCCAGGTCCGCCTCCATGACCGTTCCGTCGTTGCCGTGCACCCGCAGCACGTCGCCGCCCTGAACGGCGAGGTTCTCGAGGATCGTCTCGACCCGCGAAGTAAGCGGGTTGGTGGCCACCCGGACGCGCGGCATTCGGATCCTCCAGGAGTCTACGATCCAGGTGCCGTTGGGAAGCGCCTGAAACTCTACCCTCCCGCCGATCGCGGCCGACTGCAGGGCGTCGGGGAGGTCGAGGTTCTCGTAACTGAAGTCAAGCCACTTGAGTTCCGAGGTGCCGGGATCAATCCACAATGTGCCCGAGATGTCGGGGATGCGACGGCCGGGTACGGGCCGGAAAGCGAGGCCGAGCAGCCCCGGGGCCCCCCGCTCGTCGCGCCGCAGACGAAAGCAGTGGGTGTCAAGGAAGGGATCCGAGAGCAGGACGGCGGCGTCGGGAGCCCAGTAGACCGATTCGGTCGCCGTCAGACGGGCGAATCCCTCTTCCATCAACTTGTCGGCGGGGCGGGAAACGTAAGGGGTCTGTCGGTAGCCGCGATCGTAGCTTCGGTCTTCCGAGATAACTCTGCGGTTGTCCCGATCCATCAGGCGGGTGACACGCTGCATCTCGTACTGGTAGTAGCCCCGTTCCTGGGTCCACGCCGCTGCCTCCAGCGCTTTCCGTGCCTCGTCCCAGACCCGGGTGACCGTGAGCCCTTCTCCGGGACGCACCCGGCACCGCGTCTCCGCTTCGGCCTCGATCCCGGCCAGCGAAACCGCCTCGATGCGCGCGGCGATGTCGACCAGCAGCGTGTCGGCGGCGGCGAGGTCGAAATAGTCGGAGAAGGTCGTCGCGTACCCGATCCGGTCCGCCCTGATTCGGTATCGCCCCGGCGTGGACGTGGCGACCTGATACAGTCCGGTGTTGCGGGTCAGGGAACGCCCGAATTCCCGGTCCCCCTCGTCCAGCAGGCTGATCATCGCGCCGCCGATGCCCGTGGCACCGTCGCTGTCCAGGAGTCTTCCGCGTACCACCTGGCCGCTCGCGACCGGGGCGACCGGGGCAAGTACACCCGTGACAAGCAGGCCAAGGGACAGCCACCGGATCCGGCTAATTGGACTCAACCCGCAGAATCAGTGTCTCGAATGGCGCGTCGGCCGGGATGATGACCGTCTCCTCGCGCATCTTGATCAGATCCGAAAGCGTGTAGCCCACCTGCAGCTGGTTCGGATCGAGATCCTCTCCCGGCTCCATGACCGAGACGTCCAGGTAGGTGTCCACGGGAACCCAGCATGCCCGGTAGTATCCCGATTCGTTGGTCGTGACCGCTACCCCGCTACGGCCCGCCCGCAGGGTCGTGTTCACAACCGTCGTGACGTCCTGGCTGATGTCGAAATCCCGAGAGAGAATGCGGACGATGACCCCCGGCAGCGGTGCGCCGGTGGGACCGATGACCTGACCGACCAGAATCCCGTCGTTTCGCAGAGCGCCGCCGCCCGGGAGGTTGGCGGTGTCGTCGGGGCGCTGCTCGTCGCGGCAGAGATTACCGAGAATGCGGGTGATGGTGGGCGCCGCGAAGTTGATCTGGGACGGGACCTGCGCGCCCTCGGGAACCTCTACTTCGAACGGCTCGGGCACATACGAATACCGCTCCAGATACGGGTGCGAGTAGTTCACGGTGTAGACGCCGGGCTCGAGACGGTTGAGCTCGAACCGGCCGTTCCGGTCCGTCGCAACCTCGACGCCGGTCCCCTCGACGAACACGCGGGCACCCCGCAGGCCGGCCCGGAGACTGTCGAACACTACCCCGGCAATGCGGCCTCCCAGATCCGCCTCCATTACCGTTCCCTCGTTTCCATGCACGCGCAGCACGTCGCCGCCCTGCACGGAGAGTCCCTCGAGGACCGATTGGACACGCGACGTGAGCGGGTTGGTGGAGACCCTGGTGTGGGGCATGCGAATCCGCCACGAGTCGACGATCCAGGTGCCGTTGGGAAGCGCCTGGAACTCCACCCTGCCGCCGATCGCGGCCGACTGCACGGCGTCCGGCAGGTTGAGGTTTTCGTAGCTGAAATCCAGCCATCTGAGCTGGGAGGTGCCCGGGTTCAGCCACAGCGTACCCGAGATGTCGGGGAGACGGCGGCCGGGCACGGGTTGGAAAGCCAGTCCGAGCAACCCCGGCGCCCTGCGCTCATCACGGTGCAGACGCAAGCAATGTGTGTCGAGGAACGGGTCGGAAAGGAGGACGGCGGCGTCCGGCGCCCAGTAGACCGACTCGTTGGGTCTGAGGCGGGCGAACCCCTCCTCCACGAGCTCCTCGGCGGGCCGGGATACGTACGGTGTCTGCCGATAGCCGCTTTCAAAGCTCCGGTCCTCGGAGATGACCCTTCGGTTGTCCCGGTCCATGAGGCGGTTGACCCGCTGCATCTCGTACTGGTAGTAGCCGCGCTCCTGCGTCCAGGCGGCCGCTTCCAGTGCCTTACGGGCCTCGTCCCACACCCGCGTGACCGTGAGCCCCTCCTCGGGCCGCACGCGGCAGCGCGACTCCGCCTCGGCCTCGATCCCGGCCAGGGAAACCGCTTCGATCCGCGCGACGATATTGACCGTCAGGGTGTCGGCGGCGGACAGGTCGAAATAGTCTGAGAAGGTGGTTGCGTAACCGATCCGGTCGGCCCGGATCCGGTAGCGGCCGGCCGCCGGGGCAGCCAGCTGGTAGAGCCCGCCGGGGCGGGTGAGGGAGCGCTCCATCTGCGCTTCCCGGTCGTCCATGAGGCTTACCATGGCGCCGCCGATGCCGGTCTCGCCGTCGCTGTCCACCAGTCGGCCGCGGACGACCTGGCCGTGCGCGTCGAAGGGGGCTCCGCCCGTCACGAACAGGCTGACCCACAGAAAGATCACCGCGGGCTTCACGGAGCGCCGCACCGTACACCTCCAGCTGCTGGTTCTCGCAGTCCTGCAAGGTAACACGCCGATCTCTCCGTGCGACACGTAAGCGCGTCGGATGGGGTATTGCAGGGCGGGAAGCGCCGACGCCCGCAGCGTCCCCGACTTGAGCCGATCGGGCCAGCCGCCTACCTTGGCCTTTCCTTCGTAAACATCCGGCGGAAACCCGACTCGAGGTCAGCATGATTGGTCGACCGTCTCGTCTGTTGCTCGCTGCCGCCTGCGCAGCGGCCGTCATCTTCATTCCCTGTGGCAGCCTTGCGGGGCAGAACCGGGGCTATGCACCCGAACTCTATTACGAGCTGGTGGGGGTTGGTGAGGTCGCCGTCTCTCCGGCGGGCGACTACGTGGCGTTCACCGTCACGACCGTCGCCGAGGAGGAGAACCGGCGCCACCGCGAAGTGTGGCTGCAGCCGCTCGCCGACGGCCGCCCCTACGGCGACGCCTTCCGCGTCACCAGCCCCAACGAGGACTCCAGCGGGCCGCGCTGGTCGCCCGACGGTTCCCTCCTCGCCTTCTCGTCGCGCAGGGGCGACGACCCCAACCCCGTGTGGTTCCTGCGCGTGGGCGGCCCGGGGGGCGAAGCCTTCCACATCGAGGGCGTCGACGCGCCGCCGGTCTGGTCGCCGGACGGGTCGCGGATCGCCTTCGTGAAGGCGCCCGACCGCCCCGACGACCAGGAACCCGGGGAGGGCCAGGGGCCGGAGGCCCGCAGGGGATGGATCGCGCCCGACGCAGTCACCCGCACGCTGGACGCCGAGCGCTTCGACGGCCGGGTCATCACCTCGATCCGCTACAAGCGCGACGGCCAGCTCGCCTTCCAGCCGCACTACCTGTCGAGGGAAAAGCGGCAGCTCTGGGTGGTCGACGCGGACGGTGGGACTCCGACGGAGCTGACGCGGGTGAGCTTCGATGTCGGCAACCCGGTGTGGGCCGCGAACGGTCGGGTCATCTTTTTCACCGGCGACGAGCGCCAGGACGACGAACTCAACTCCGAGAATTCGGGCGACATCTGGGCTGTGGACCCCCGGGGGGGTACCGTCCGCAGGCTGACTTCGAATCCGGGAACGGAAAGCGCGCCCGTGGTTTCTCCGGACGGCGGCACCATCGCCTTCCTGTCCTCGCTGGAGAGGGGGAGCCAGACCGATCTGCTCGTGGTCGAAATCGGGCCCGACGGGCATTTCCGCGGCCAGCCCCGCAACCTGACAGCCGACTGGGACCTCCGTCCGGGCTCCGCGAACTGGACGGCGGACGGCGCGGCGATCCTCTTCGCCGCTGGAACCGGCGGCGACAGCCACCTCTTCCGCGTAGCGCCGGGCCAGCCCGTCGAGCAGGTCACGCGCGGGGCGCGGCGCCTGTCGTCCTTCTCGTTCTCGCCGGCGGGTGGTTTCATGGCCTTCACGGCCACCGATCCGGTTACGCCGCCCGAGCTGTACGTGGGATCCACGGACGGCTCCACCGAGCAGAAGGCCACCGGCTTCAACGACGAATGGCTCTCCGGGGTGACGCTCATGCCCTCGGAGCGGCTCGCCTGGGCCGCCGAGGACGGCACCGAGGTCGAAGGCTGGCTGGTCCCGCCGGTGGGCTTCCGTGCAGGCGGGTCCTATCCGATGGTGCTGAAGATCCACGGCGGACCCCACTCCGCCTACGGCAACACCTTCTTCCCGACCTTCCACGTGCTGTCCGCCGCCGGGTTCTTCGTACTGTACACGAATCCGCGGGGCTCGTCGGGCTATGGACACGACTTCCAGTACGCCACCCGCGGCGAGTGGGGGATCGTCGACCGCGAGGACTACCTGGCCGGGGTTGACGCCGCGCTCGCGGCCTACCCCGAGATCGATCCCTCGCGCCTGGGCGTCTCGGGCGGAAGCTACGGCGGCTTCATGACCAACTGGCTCACCGCGACCCGCCCCGACCGCTTCCAGGCCGCGGTGACGTCGCGCTCGATCACCAACTGGGAGAGCTGGTGGGGGATGTCCGATGCGCAGGGCCTCACCGAGTACGAGTTCTACGGGACGCCCTGGGAGCAGCGGGACCTGTACCGCCGCCTGTCCCCCATCTCCTACGTGGAGAACGTGACCGCGCCGACGCTCATCATCCACAGCGAGCAGGACTACCGCACGCCCATCGGCGACGGCGAGCAGTGGTTCATGTCGCTGATGAAGCTGGGCGTGCCGGTGGAACTGGTGCGCTACCCGCGGTCGTCGCACGGGCTTTCGCGCACCGGCGAGCCGTGGCTGCTGGTCGACCGCCTCGAGCGCCTGAGCAGCTGGTTCGAGCACTACCTGATCCAGGAGCCGCCCGCGCGGCGTGCCGGCACCGGTTCGGGGCGCCGGTGACGGGACTCCCGCCGCTTCCATTCAAAGCCCGCCGCGACGCGATTCTGGACCGCCTCGAACACGGGTCAATTCTTCTGCCCGCGGCGCCGGTCCGCTACAAGAGCGGCGATTCCGAGTACCGGTACCGCCCGGACTCCGAGCTGTTCTACGCGACCGGCTGGAGGGATCCCGAGTGCATCGCGGTGTTGCGCGGGTTCGCGGACGAGGACCGCTTCGTGCTCTTCGTGCCCGAGCGCGACGAGAAGCTCGAACTCTGGACCGGGCCGCGCATGGACCCCGGCGAGGTGAAGGCCTCATGCGGAGCCGACGCGGTCTTTCCGATGAGGGAGTTCGGGGAGAGAGGGCGCCGGCTGCTTTGCGGCGGCGAGGTCATACACTACCGCCTGGGGGCTTCGGCGGCGTGCGATGATGTGGTGGCCGCGGCGCTGCGCGATGGCCGTGCCAGGCGGCCCCGGCGGGGCGCGGGGGCGCGTGCGCTGGTCGATCCCGGCGCGATCCTGGACGCGATGCGGGTGCGCAAGGACGCCGCCGAGATCGCACGGCTGCGCGAGGCGGCGCGCATTTCGGTGGCCGCCTTCCGGGAGGCGCTGCCGCGCGTGCGGGGCGGGGTGGGGGAGTGGGAGATCGAGGCCGCGCTGGAGAGCGGGTTTCGCAGCCGGGGCGCGGACGGTCCGGCCTTCGCAACGATCGTCGCCGCGGGGGCGAATGCGTGCACGCTTCACTACACGGCCAACGGCTCCCGGATCGCGGCCGGCGACATGGTGCTGATGGACGCGGGCGCCGAGGTCGACTGCTACGCGGCCGACATCACGCGCACCGTGCCGGCGTCGTGGCCGCTGGAGGGGGCGCGGCGCGACGCCTGCGAGGTGGTCCGGGGTGCGCACCGGGCGGCGGTGGCGGCGTGCGTGCCGGGCGGGACGATGGCTGCGGTGCATGAGGCGGCCAGCCGCGCGATCGCGGAGGGGCTGGTGGGGCTGGGGGTGGTGGACGGCCCGGCGGACAAGGTGCTGGAGGAGCGAGCGCACCGAGGCTTCTTCCCCCACCAGACTTCGCACTGGCTGGGTCTGGATACCCACGACGCGGGCGCGTATCGCGATGCGGACGGCCCGGTGGCGCTCGTGCCCGGCATGGTGTTCACCGTCGAGCCCGGCCTGTATTTCGCCCCGGGGAGTTGTCCGCGCGTGCCCGCCCTCGAGGGGACTGGGATCCGCCTGGAGGACGACGTGCTCATCGCCGACGACGGCGCGGAGATCCTGACCGTCGGCCTGCCGCTGGAGCTGGACGTGCTGGCGGACCTCTGTGGAGCGGTATCGTGAATCCGGTGGCCTCCGGCCGAGGGCACCTCGAAGGATGGATCCGGTGACGCCGCGAACCCCCATCCCACCCGCACTCAACCACAGCGCCCTCCTCCGCCGCCTGCACGAGCCCGCCCCGCTGGTCGCGGTCGAGCTGCGGCCGCCCCGCCTCGGCATGGACGCCGCCCGCAGCATGAGCGTGTGGATTGACATGCACCACGCTGTCCAGCGCCTCGCCCGCCAGGACACCTTCATCCTCCTCACCGACGACGCGGCAGGCGACCGGGAGGAGGAGAGCCTGGCCCATCTTGCGGCCAACCTCGGCGGCAGCGCAGACCTCGGCGCGGTGGTGCCGTTCCTGACCTGCAAGCACCCCGTCGAGTACTGCAGGATGTTCGCGCGGCGGGCCTCCGGGCTGGGGGTGGCGGCGGTGGCGGTCGTGGGCGGCGACCACTCCGTCGGTCCCGAGCGCTGCGTCCCGCACGGCAAGGATCTCCGCCGCGTCCTCCGGGCCGATCAGCCGGGACTGCCCCTCGGGGGATGGGCCAACCCGCATCGGGATCCGGTGCAGCAGGCCCGCTTCGTTGCCGATCACGGGTTCAACGCCGACTTCCTCCTCACCCAGATCGTGTCGCACCACTCGCTGGGCTGCGTCGAGCGGTTTCGTTCGGAGCTGGCCCGCCTCGGGGTCGGCTTACCGGTCGTCTACGGTGTCTTTCACTACCACAGCGCCAACCCCCGCACGCTGGACTATCTGGGGCGGTATTTTCCGGTGCCGGCGCGCGAGATCGGGCGCGAGTTCGAGGCGGGTTCCACTGGAGAGGAGATCTGCCTGCGCAGCATCCGCGCGCTGCGGGCGATCGGGGCCGACAAGGTGTATGTGAGCAACTTGCGCAGCGGGGATGTGGCGAGGCGGTTGGGGAGGATGGTGGCGGGGGTCGCCTGACCCGACGCTGATGCCGTCCACCTTCCCGAGAAGCTCAGGATGAGCTATTTTCGGTATATATTCGGTATGCCAGGGAGGTCGAATGTCGACACGCACGGGAATCGAGTGGACCGATGCCACCTGGAATCCTGTCACAGGATGCACACCGGTCTCTAGTGGTTGCGACAACTGCTATGCCGCCACGCTAGCCAACAGGCTGCTCCGAACCGCATATCTTGCCCGGAGTCCGGCCATGGATTCCGATATCACGCGCGCAGATCCCTTCGCGGTTCGGATCTGGCCCGAACGGCTGGCGCAGCCCGAGCGATGGCGCGAGCCGAGGATGATTTTCGTAAACAGTATGAGCGATCTGTTTCATGCACATGTCCCGAGGGATTTCGCCCGTAGGATCTTTGCCACCATGCTCCAGGCGGACTGGCATACCTACCAAGTCCTAACAGCCCGTGGATAAAGCCGACTCCCGCGAGTCTCTTGTGAACGAGTTAAATTGAAGGGGAACAAGGGACTTCGGCAAGGAGGACGGCGATGGCGATGGGCAGGCGGCGCAAGGGGCGGCAACGGGAGTTGTTCGTG
>JAJDUP010000030.1 GCA_022826565.1 Gemmatimonadota bacterium
CACGAACAACTCCCGTTGCCGCCCCTTGCGCCGCCTGCCCATCGCCATCGCCGTCCTCCTTGCCGAAGTCCCTTGTTCCCCTTCAATTTAACTCGTTCACAAGAGACTCGCGGGAGTCGGCTTTATCCACGGGCTGTTAGCGCCGCGCGAGCCAGCAGGCCTTCCAAGAGAGGACCGCCGCGAGATGCAACCCCGAGCCATCCCCCGCTGTCCTACCATCGACAAGTCACACGTTGCATATCAACCCACGGAGGCCTCTTCATGGGCACGGAAACCCGGCAGGTCAATCGCACAATCCGCTGGCTCCAGGGCTACGCCGGCCATTGCGGGTGCGTGGGCTGATCATCGAGGACGAGGCCGGACGCGAACGGATCCTCATCGGCGCGCCGATCCCCGAGGCGGCCAATCGCGTTCGCACGGACGAAGCCCGCGTCCGGGAGCTCTGGGGACCTCGGTTTCCGGATCTGGAGCAGTACATGGGCTGGTACCGGGACTACCAGCACTCGACCAACGGGATCCTGATTCTCAGCGATGACGGCTTCGACCGGCTGATCCTCGGCGACCCGGTGCCCGATCCGAACATCGGCAAGCGCATCGGGCCGAACACCGGCCTGCTGGTCAATGACCCCGAGGGATTCGAGCGGTCGGGGTACGGCCTGATCGATGTGGAAGGCCGGTATCGAGTCGGCTTGGGCATCGACTCGAATCGCAGCCAGGAGAGCCTCATGCTGATGCTCCACGACAATGACCGGGTGGGAATCTCGGTGGCCGAAGGGGAAGACAGGATCTTTATCGGCAAAGCACCCAACGGCTACTATCAGGGTCCTGACGAGCCTTTCCTTGGCCTGGCGGTCATGCGAGATGGAGACGTCGTTCGCAATCTGAATGTCCTGGAGGGGAATTGACCGAGCCGGCCTCAAATCGTCTCCGTGCTCTCGCCGCAGCCGTCGTGGCCGGTTTGGCCGCGGCCCTGGCTGGCGCCCCCGATCCCGCCGAGTCCCAGGAGGTCACCATCAGGCGCGACAGCGCCGGGATCGAGATACTGACCACCGATCCCTCGCGTTCAGATGCCATGTGCACCCTTGGCGAGGAGCCCATCTTCCGCGTCGGCAACGACGAAAGTGACGAAGCTACCTGGTTCAGCACGGTCAGGGGCGTCGGACGTCTCTCGGACGGCTCGGTGGCCGTGCTCGATCGCCTGAGTGCCGAGATCCGGATCTTCGACGCGGACGGTCGGCATGTGCGTTCAATGGGAAGGCGCGGAGAGGGCCCCGGTGAGTTCCGCAGCGCCTGGAAGCTCTGGGTGCTCCCGGGCGACACGTTGTGGGCCGGCGATTACCGCCCGTGGCGCTACAACGTCTTCACTGCCGACGGCGAATGGGTGCGGGCCGTGGAGATGCAGCCGCCCTACATCAACCCGTCCAGGCGTGGCGGGGTGCTGGACACCGGGGTCTCGATCACCACGATCGACAAGAGGGCCGAGACGCGGGACTACCAGGTGCCGGATACCGTGGAGGTCGAAGTACACGGGCGCGATGGCCAGCGGCTCGCGACTCTCGACCGCCTTCTCCACACCGTGTATGGGCCAATCGGCATGTATCTCATCTTCACCCCTTCCGGCGTGATCGAAGCCAAAGGGCACACGATTGCGTTGGGCCGGACGACCGATGCGGAGGTACGCCTACTGGACGACGAGTTGAGGTTGCGCCGCATAGTGCGGTGGTCCGTTTCCGGCCGGGATGTCACTCGGGCCGATGTGCGGGCGTGGCGCGATGACTATCTCGAGCGCGCGGCGGGCTCGCCCTTTCAGGACGAAACCGCCATTGCCGTCGAAAGAAACGAGGTTCCCGCCGCGGATGTCTTCCCGGCATTTTCCGCTGTGGAGATCGGTCGGGATGGGCGGGTGTGGATTCTGCCCTACCAACGGCCACGGGCGGAGCGGCCGCGGTGGATGGGTTTCGATACGGACGGCCGGTTCCTCTGTCATCTCGACAATCCCCACGACGGGCTCACCACCTACGAGTTCGGGGCCGATTACTGGCTGGGCGTCCACACCGACGAGTTGGGTGTGGAGACGGTCGTCGTGCATGAATTGGCGGTGTCGGCACACAGTCAGTCTTCATAACCTGACAAATCTTACACGCCGCGTTATATTTGCATTGCTATGATGCAAATGATCCCACGCGAGAGCAAGTTGCGGTTGGAACACCTGCTGGCGCGGGCCCCGGCAGTCGTACTGACCGGACCCCGGCAGGTCGGCAAGACGACGTTGGCGCTCGAGATCGCCGGCGAGCGGAACGCCACCTATCTCGACCTGGAGCGCCCATCTGATCGTGCCAAACTCACGGATGTCGACGCCTACTGTCGGCGCAATGCGGATCGGCTGATCGTCTTCGACGAGATTCAGCGCGTCCCGGGACTCTTCGAGCCACTCCGCGGGGTGATCGACCGGCGCAGGCAAGCCGGCCTGCGCACGGGTCATTTTCTCTTTCTCGGCTCGGCTTCGATCGATCTTCTCCGGCAGTCGGGCGAGACGCTTGCGGGCCGCGTGGCATTCTGCGAAATGCAGCCGTTGAATTGCCGAGAGGTGGGCGAGGCGCGTCTCGACGACCTCTGGTATCGCGGCGGATTCCCGGAGAGCCTACAGGCCGGTGAAGACGATGCCAGCTTCGAGTGGCGCCTCGATTTCATCCACACCTACCTGGAACGCGATATCCCCGCCCTGGGACCGCGGATACCGAGCGAGACGCTGCGGCGCTTCTGGACCATGCTGGCCCACAATCAGGGGCAGACCTTCAATGCCGCGGGCCTGGGCAAGTCGCTTGGCCTCAGCGGGGTTACGGTCGGCCGCTACCTCGATCTGATGGTCGACCTGTTGCTCGTCAGGCGGCTCGTCTCATGGCGGGGAAACCTGGGCCGGCGACTCGTGAAGGCCCCCAAGACCTACCTGCGGGACAGTGGCATCTGTCACGCCCTGCTCGGCATCGGCTCGCTGGACGCGCTCCTGGGTCATCCGGTGGCCGGGGGCAGTTGGGAAGGGCTGGTGATCGAGAACATCGCGGGTCGCCTGCCGGCGCACGCCTCGTTCGGCTACTATCGCAGCGCGGGTGGGGCGGAGATCGATCTTGTGATCGAGTTCGGGGGCGGCGAGACGTGGGCGGTCGGAATCAAGCGCAGCACCGCCCCGAGAGTTGCGCGGGGCTTCCACAGCGCGTGCGAGGACCTTCAGCCCGCACGGAAGCTTGTCGTGTATCCCGGCCGCGAGAAGTTTCCGCTCGGTCGCGGCATCGAGGCTGTCTCGCTGAAGGAGATTTGTGACGAGTTGGGCTGAGGTCCTCCTGTGCCCTCCGAATGAGCTAAGATACTCGCTGGTCATGGACAGGTCGTTATCCCCGACGCGGGCGGCAGCGCCAGGGCGGAAGGCATGACATTCGAAATCGTGTTCGTGCTGCTGGTTGCGGCGGCGGCCCTGGTGCTCTTTGCCATGGACCGGATCCGGCTCGACCAGCTCTCCATGTCGGTTCCGGTGGTGCTCCTGCTGGGCGGGATCATCGGTCCGGCCCAGGCGCTTTCCGGCCTTTCGAGCGAGGCGACGGTGACCGTGGCGGCGATGCTGGTGCTCGGGCTGGGGCTGCGGAAGACGGGACTGGTGGCGGCGATCGGGATCTGGGCGCGGACGGCGCCGCTGGGCGGCAAGACGCTGCGCATGTTCATCCTCTGCCTGCTGGTGGCCTTTCTCTCGCCGTTCCTGAACAACACCGCGGTGGTGATCGTCTTCATCCCGGTGTTCGCGGCGCTGGCGGATCAGGCCGGCGAGCCGGTCTCGATGTACCTGATGCCGCTGTCGTTCGTGGCGATCATGGGGGGTACGGTGACGCTCATCGGCACCGCGACCAACCTGGTCGTGCACGGGGAGGCGGTCGCGCGCGGGTACGACGAACTGACCATGTTCTCGATCGCGCCGGTCGGGCTGATCTGTCTGGCGGTGGGAATGCTCTACCTCTTCACCGTCGGGCGCCGCTACATGCCCCGCCGGGAGCAGCCGCCGGACCTGTCGAGCCGCTACGGAGTGCGCCGGTTCACCACCGAGCTGAGAGTGGGGCCGGATTCGCCCGCGGCGGGACGATCGCTGGCCGAACTGCGCTGGGGAGAGCGTTTCGACGTCGTGATTGTGGGGGTCGAGCGGGCTGGCCGGATCATCTCCCTGCCGGCTGGCGAGCGCGTGATCGAGGCCGGGGACAGGCTCTTCGCCCAGGGCGCGGCGGCCAATTTGCTCCGATTGGCCGAGTCGCAGAAGCTGAACACCCCCGAGGGAGGGACACCCCGCGAATCGAGCGAGAAGGTGGCCGGCGGGCGCATGGTGGAGGTGATCATGGGACCGGGTTCGGCGCTCCTGGGCCGGACGCTGAAGGATCTGCACTTCGCCCAGCGCTACGACGTGACGGTGCTCGGGGTCCAGAGCCACGGCACCGCGGTCACCGATCGCATCGCGCAGCTGGAGTTCTCCGTGGGCGACATCCTCCTGGTGCGCGGAGAGTCGGACGCACTGGATCGCCTGGTCGACGAGCCCGGATTCATTCCGATGGCCGAGGTGGACCACCCGGTGGGGAGCAGGCCGCGAGCCGCGTACGCCGCCGCGATCATGGCCGGGGTCGTGCTGGTCGCCAGCCTGGGCATCTTCCCCATCTCCACCGCGTCCATGGCGGGGGTCGCGTTCATGGTGTTCACGGGGTGCGTGCGGGTCAGCGAGATCTACGCCGAGCTCGACTGGCTGGTGGTGTTCGTGATGGCCGGCCTCATTCCGCTGGGGCTGGCGATGGAGTCGACGGGGGCGGCCGCGTGGATCGCCTCGGGCGTGGTGGGGGCGACTTCGGGGCTCGGCGAGACCGGGATGATCGCGGCGTTCTACCTGCTTACCGCCGTCATGACCGCGGTCGTGGCCAACACCGCGACCGCCGTGATGCTCACGCCGGTGGCGATCCTGGTCGCCCAGAGCGCCGGGCTCAACCCATACGCCCTCCTGGTCACGGTCATGTTCGGGGCCTCTGCCTCGTTCGTGACCCCGTTCGGCTACAAGACCAACGTGATGATCTATTCGCCGGGCGGATACCGCTTCATGGACTTCGTGAAGGTTGGGGGGCCACTCAACCTGCTGCTTGCGATCGTGGCCTCGATCTGCATCCCGTTCTTCTGGCCAAGTTGAGTATCTGGCGCGGGTGAACTGGCGGATTATCCCGGGGATCCGATGAACTCGCCATGGCTGCCGAGGGTATCAACACCCATGCCCACAGTCCAACTCGTTTTACTTAGCTTTGGGGCGCAACTCGCGGATGGACGCAGGGTTCGGGGGGGGGCGGGGCCAGTTACGCCGGAGCGGCTGTAACGGGTTCGCCAGGACATGACAATGGCCAATTGGAGGACGGTGGACACGATTTGCCCGCGAAGCGCGACGAGGGCGGTCTTCCTGCTTTCGCTCCTCTTCCTTGCCGCTGTTCCACCCGCATCCGCGCAGACGAACCAACTGACCGGCAGGGTCAGATCCGACGACGGCCGCCCTGTCGAGGGCGCTCTGGCGGAACTCTACCCCGCTTCGGACTCCACTCTGGCGCAGTATACGCTTTCCAGCGAGCTCGGGTACTTCGCGTTCCGTGACCTGGAGCCGGGCGCCTACGTGCTCGGCGTGACCCTGCTCGGCTTCGCGGAGTACCGCGAGCAAGTGAGCATCGAGGCCGGCCCGACCTCCGTCGAGGTCGTGATGACCGCGCAGGCGTTCGAGCTCGAGGGCGTGACGGTCGAGGCCGAGCGCAGCCGCGCCAAGACCCGGTTCGAGGAGTCGGCCGGGATCACGGTACAGGAGATCGAGGCCGGCGACCTCAAGTCGATCCCCGTGCTGATCGAGTCGGACCCGCTGCGCGCCGTGGAGGTGCTCCCGGGCGTGACGACAGTGTCGGATTTCTCCGGGTCCTACAACGTCCGGGGCGGTTCCGCCGACCAGAATCTCATCCTCCTCGACGAGGTCCCGATTTTCAATCCGTTTCACCTGGGCAACATCTTCTCGGTCTTCAACGCGGACATGGTGGATCGCGTCGAACTTCAGTCCGGCGGCTTTCCGGCCGAATACGGCGGCAGGGTGTCGTCGGTGCTGACGATCGCCAGCGACCCGGGCGACGGGCTCTTCGGAGTCGACGCGGGCATCAGCCTTCTGGCTACGCGTGTCGCGGTGAAGGGAGCTCTCCCGGAGAGCGCGGCGGAGAAGCTCGGGTTCACCACGACCCGCTGGCGCGCATCGGCCCGCCGATCCTACATCGACGTACTCATCAAGCCCTGGGCCGACTTCCCGTATCACCTCACCGACCTCCAGGGCGTCTTCGAGGCCTGGACGGAGGGCGGCAGCCGGCTCCGGTTCGTCGGGTACAGCGGGCGGGACATCGTCGACCTGTCGGGGATCTCGGACACGCCGATTCCGATCCGGTGGTGGTGGGGCAACGACGCGATCGGCGGTTCGTGGACGCATTCCATGGGCGGAGGCGCGTCGATGGCGGTTCGCGCTTCATTCTCGCGCTTTCGGTCCGACCTGGCGTTCCCGGAGGTCGACACGGAGTTCCAGACCGGGGTCGAAGAGGCGACCTTCCGCGCCGATATCGAACAGCGTCCCGCATGGGCCACGAGCTGGAAGTCGGGCGTGTCGGTGAAGCGGGTCTCGTACAACAACGGGCTGGTGGGTGGCGGTTCCACCTTCCTCGACCAGCAGGGCAACGGCCTCGAGTTTGCCGGCTACAGCCAGGCGCACTGGAACCCCACGCCGGGCTGGCTGGTGGAGGGTGGTCTGCGACTCGACTACTGGCAGCCGAACGCGGGGGAGACGGCAACGACGCTGTCACCCCGCTTCGCCGTGAGACGCTTCCTGCGGGACAGGAACTCGGCGGTGCGCCTGGCGGTGGGCCGCTACAGCCAGTTCATCCACTCCACCCGCGACGAAGAGTTTCCCTTCGGGCTCGACACATGGATCCTGGCAGGCGCCGAAGCCCCGCGCGTCCTGTCGGACCAGGTGCAGCTGGGAGCCGAGACCTTCTTCGGCGACGACGACCAGTGGTTCGCCTCGCTGGAGGGCTACTTCCGCGATTTCGACGGTGTGGCCGCCCTCAACTCGGCCGAGGACCCGAACGACGATACCGATGCGCTGGTGGCGGGCAACGGCGACGCGTACGGCGTCGACCTTTTCCTGAAGCGGGACCGGGGCAACACCACCGGCTGGCTCTCGGTCTCGTTCCTGAAGACCGTCCGGTCATTCCCGGACACGCGCGTGGGCGTCGATCCCCAGCCGTGGATCACCTATCCGCCGGTATTCGACCGCCGCTTCGAGGTCGATCTCTCCCTGCGCCGGGACCTCGGCTGGTGGGAACTGGAGACGGGGATCAGGTGGAATTTCGGGACTGGTCTGCCGTACACGAAGCCGCTCGGGACCTTTCACATCTATCGCACCCAGTTCGTAACCGGGGCTCTCGGAGTCGAAGACGACAACGCAGTCGTGCTCGGACCGCGCAACGGATCGCGATACCCCGCACGGCACCGGCTCGACCTCTCGCTGCGGAAGACCGTGACGAAGAGCTGGGGCACGGTCACGCCCTACATGAGCATCATCAACGTCTACAACAAGAAGAACGTGCTCTTCTACTTCTTCGACTACCAGTCCTCGCCGCCCACGCGCCAGGGCGTGTCGATGATCCCCTTCCTCCCCACGGTGGGCGTCGAGGTGTCGTTCTGATGATCGCCCCGCCGGATTTGCGGCGCGGACGCCCACGAGTGCGGCGGTTCGGCGCCGGCCTGGCGTCGTTGGCCTCGCTGGCCACAACCACTGTTCTCGGAGGATGCGCGCTGACCGAGGTAACGATCACGGAGTCGGAAGACGTGGTGATCGCGGAGGCGCAGCTGACGATCAACCTGCACAACGACGGCGGGACGTCGCTCAGCGTGTACGCCTATCTCCACCGTACGCTCAGCGGAGCGCGCGCCGACGAGGTGGAGGGTGCCATCGTGCGCGTTTCGGGGGCGTCGAACGCGGTAGTGCATCTGGAGGCAGCGGACAGCGGAGGTGTTTGCCTGGCGCCGTTGCGGGAAGAGGATGACGAAGAGGAGGACGACGAGTTCGAACCGGATATCGGGTCTTGCTACAGGGCCAGCGTTGCCCCCTCCCCGTTCTCTCCCGGGGAGACCCTCGAACTCGAGATTGTCGTCCCGGACGGCCGCACCCTGACCGGAGTCAGCCGCGTGCCCGCAGCCTTCGACTTTATCGGACTCACGCACGAGGACGGATATTGCCGCATCGAGCCCGATACCAACTACCGCTTCAACTGGACGGAGGCCGCCGGCACCTGGTCATATCTCTCAGACGCCTGGATCGAGGGGTTGCCGGAGGCGCTGGCGGGCCGGGACGTGGAAGCGCCCGATTCGCTGTACCTGACGGGTTTCGCGATCGGAGAGAAGGACACCGATGTCCTCTTCCCGGGCGAGTACGGGCTGTTCGACCTGGGTGAGGGGGCCGACGCCGACCTCCTGCGCATTCTCGACGACGGGCTGCCCGGAGGCGCCTCGGCGGAGGTCGCATTCGCCGCCACGGACCGGAACTGGGTGAACTGGGCCCGGGGCGGGAACTTCAACCCTTCGGGAATCATCCGCATCCCTTCCGTGTTCGGTGACGGGACCGGTCTCTTCGGCACGGCGACGCAGCGCAAGCTGACCGTAAGCGCCGAGCCGGGCGGCGAAGGCAAACCGCCGCTCTGCGGCCCTGCCGAACCTTGAGCAACGGCGTGTCAATGTCCGACTGGTCGCGAAGACGGTTCCTCGAGAGCGGATCGGCGGCTGCCGCGATCGCCGCCGTCTGGGGATGCGCGCCCGATGGGCCGTCGGTGGCGGACGACGCTCGGCCGTCGCCAGACGACCACCGGCCGTCGCCGGACACAACCCAGACCAGCCCACAGACGCCCCTCACCGGCCCTCGCCGTTCGCTCGCGGCGCCGGGCCCGATGCTCCCGCCCGTCCCGGCCATCCTGCTTACCGTGAACGGCCGGCCCGGCGACCCCGACGAGATCTCGGTGCTGTGGACCTTCGTGATAAACGGCGACCCGCCCCAGATCGGCGTCAGCGCGGGCCGGGAGCATCTGGCGAGGGAACTCCTGGAGCTCCACGACGAGTTCGTGCTGAACGTTCCGGTTGCATCGATGGTCGAGGCTTTCGACACCGTCGACATGAACTCGGGGCGCGTGGCCGACAAGTTCGCACTCTCCGGCCTCACGCGAGGCGCGGCGACGGCAGTCGATGCGCCCACGGTGGAGGAATCCCCCATCCACTGCGAGTGCCGCACCATCGACTCGCTCGAGGTGCCGCCGGAGCGGAAGCTCTTCATCGCGGAGGTCGTGGCGACAACGGCCGTCGAGGGCGCCGTCGACGACGACGATCGCCTGATCGTTCCCGCCGTGGACTTCTTCGGGATGACCGCCGGGAGCGGCGAGCACTACACGATGGGGCGCCGAGTCGGCAACATCGGAATGACGGTCGGGCGGAGCGATATCAGGTACTGACGGGACCTGGCGGCCACGCCTTGGCAGAGATCAGATCACTTGATCCGCGTGCACCTTGAGGATTTGCCCCTACACCACGTGGGACCGAAGCCAGCTTGGATCATGGACGTGGCACAGGGGCCGTTTTGTAATATGACGCAAGCTCATAACACCTACGTCGGTGTGTCAAGGAGTCAGAAAGCGTCTTGGCACATCGACGCGGCTAGTACCCAAGTAGCCCCGGCAGCCACAGCACGACCCCTGGCACCAGCGCAATCACCACCGTCAGCGCCAGCATCAGCGCCAGATAGGGCCACAGCGGCCGCGCGACCTCGCCCGGCTCGACGCCTTCCACCGAGCACGCCACCAGCAGGCTCACCCCCACGGGCGGCAGGAACACCGAGATCCCTTGGGTCGCAACAATGACCGCGCCGTAGTGCACCGGGTCGATCCCCAGCTCCCTCGCCAGCGGCAGCAGGATCGGCGTCAGCAGGACAACCGCGGGCACTCCCTCCAGAATCGCGCCGAGCAGAAGGAAGATGAGGATGGTAAGGATTATGAATCCGGTCTGGCCTCCACCCATCGCGACTACCGAAGATGCCAGCGACTGCGGCGCCTGCATGACGGCCAGCACCCAACCCAGCAGCCGTGCGGCGCCTACGACGAACAGCACCATCCCCGACACCATGGCGGTCTGCACGACCTTCTTCCACAACTCCGCCGCGGTGAGAGACCGGTACACCGGCCCGGCCAGGAGCAACGCATACGCGACGGCCACGGCGGCGGCCTCGGTCGGCGTGAAGAGCCCGAAGCGGATGCCGCCCAGGATCACCACGATCATGAAAAGGGGGAGCGCGGCGTCGAGCGCGGCGTGCCGGACCTCCGCGAACGATGCCCGCTCGGCGGCCGGCCACCCTTCCCTGCGCGCCTGCCACCCGATCTGCACCATCAGCCCCACGGCGATCAGGAGCGCGGGTGCGATCGAGGCGACGAACAGCGCACCGATGGACACGTTGCCGATGACGCCGTACACCACCATCACGATCGCTGGCGGAATCAGGATCCCCATCCCGCACGCAGCCGACACGATCGCGGTGGCGCGCGCCCGGCTGTACCCGTTCGCGGTCAGCTGCGGCACCATGATGCCTCCGATCGCGGCCGCGTCGGCGGAGGTCGAACCGGACACGCCGGAGAAGAACATCTCGGCCATGATCACCACCTGCCCGAGCCCTCCCGGAAGGTGCCCCACGAGCGTCCGCGCCAGCGTCACCAGGCGGCGGCTGATCCCGCCCACGTCCATCAGGAAGCCGGCCAGAATGAAGAGTGGCACCGCGAGCATGGGGAACGAATCCATCCCGGCGACGATCTGCTGGGGGATGATGATGAGGGGCAGGTCGGCCGCCACGATGGCGATCACGGCGGCGATTGCGAGGGCGAACCCGATGGGCACGGCGGCGAGTACCAGAGCGCCGAAGACGCCGACGAGGAGGCCGCCCATCAGGGTGCGTTCTCCCTGATCCACCCAGCCAGCATGTGGATCACCATCAGCACCCCGGACACCGGCGCCGCGGCATACACGAGCGCGACCGGCAGGTTCAGCGCCGCGGAACGCTCTCCCACGGTGAGGCCCATGAGCGCGATGCCGGTGCCGATGAGGAGGAGCGCGAACATCAGCACGGCCGCCCTGGCGCCCATTTGCACCATCCGCTTCGTGCGCGGCGCCAGCTTCCCGGTCACCTGATCGAACCGGAAGTGCGCCCGGTGCTCCACCGCCAGCGACGCCCCGAGCAGCGACAGCCAGATGAAGCAGAACCGCGAGACCTCCTCGCTCCACGGGTTCGGGTAGGCGAAGAGGTAGCGCATCAGGACCTGGAGGAGGACCACGACGGCAACGGCGATCAGCAGGGCGCCGGCGGTGTAGGTCTCGAGCGCGGCGAGAGCCCGATTCAGCCCCTGTAGTCGACGGGTCACCTGCTCACTTCCTCGACCCGGTCGGCGCCTCGGGCTCCATGACCGCCTCAGCCTCTGGCATGCCCGCGGGTCCGACGCCCCTCACCACTGCCCGCTCCGCCTCCGCCACCAGCCGCGCGATCAGCGCATCGCCGTCGGGCAGCCGATCGGCCAGTTCGTCCCAGATGTGCGGGCGGACAGCCGGAGCGAACGGCCTCGGATCCGGGCGCGAGAGCTCCACACCGCTGGCGCGCATCTGCTCGATCGCATCCAACTCCATCTGGCGTGCGACTTCGCTCTGGTAGGCGAGCGCCTCAGCGGCGGAGCGATCGACGGTCTCCCTGATATCGCGCGGAAGCGCCTGGTAGAACGGCTCGTTCACCAGCAGCGTGATCGGGTTGTAGGTGATGGACGTGAAGCTGTAGAACTTCGCCACCTCGTAGAGCCGGCTGCTCACGAACCCGATGGCGTTGGCCTCGCCGCCGTCGATCACGCCCTGCTGCAGCGCGGAGTAGACCTCGCCGTAGTTCATCGGGGTCGCCTGAACACCCAGTGCGGAATAGGCCGCCAGGTATGTCGCATTCTGAAGGACTCGCAGCTTGAGGCCGGCAAGATCCTCCGGCGCTTCGACGGGCCGCCGCTTGTTGTAGACGTGGCGGAACCCGTAGTCGAGGAAGCCCAGCGAGCGGACGCCGGTTCGCTCCAGAAGGAGGTCGCGCCACCAATCCCCGAAGGCACCGTTCATCACCGCGAGACCGTGGTCGCGGGTCTCGAAGAGGAAGGGGAGGTCGAAGATCTGCGCCTCGGGAACCCAGCCCGAGAGCACGGGGGTGCCGGAGATCGCCATGTGCACCGCACCGACCTGGATCTGCTCGAAGGCCACGCGCTCGCCGCCCAGCTGTCCCGACGGATAGATGACGACCCGGAATCGCCCGCCCGTGCGCTCGTCCATGAGGTCGCGGAAGCGCTCCGCCATGAGGTGGAGTTCCGAGCCGGTCGACAGCACGTGGGAGAAGCGGACTTCCCAGGTGGGTACGCCGTCCCGGGCCGCGGTATCGGAGCCGCCCGATCCGGGGCCGTGGCAGGATACCGCCAGAAGCGCCGCCGCCACCGCCAGGCCGAATCCGCACCGCAGCCAGGCAATCCGCACGGTCACGAGCTGCGGCGCCGCTGAATGTATGGTACACACGACATTATGTAATGTAGACCTTACATCCCGCCCTCACCAGATCGTCTGGCCGCCGTCCACAAACACCGACGCGCCTGTCATGAGGCGCGCCTCGTCGTTCGACGCGAGGAAGACCACCGCGCCCGCCACGTCGTCCGGGGCGCCGATCAACCCGAGCGGGATGCGGGCGAGACGGCCCTCGCGGAAGGCATCCTGCGCGATGTCGGCCCGGTTGATGTCGGTCTCGATCAGCCCCGGCGCGACGGCGTTCACCCGGATGTTGTGGGGCGCGAGTTCGAGCGCCATCTCCTTGGTCAGCATCGCGACTCCGGCCTTCGATACGCAGTAATGCGCGAGGTTCGGGCCGGCCACCGCCTGCCCTGCCGACGACACGTTGACGATCGCGCCCGGCGTCCCCGCCGCGACCATGCGGCGCGCCACCGCCTGCCCCACCAGGAAGCAGCCCTTCAGATTCACATCGAGAATGGCGTCCCATTCGTCCTCGCTGATGTCGAGGAACGGCGTGCGCTTCAGGATCCCGGCATTGTTCACCAGGATGTCGAGGCCGCCGAGCCCGTCGTGCGCCTCGGCGACAAACCGCTCCACATCGGCGCGGGAGTCCGTCGATCCCTGCACGGCAACCGCCCGCTGCCCCATCTGTCCGATCTCGCGGACGGCGCTCTCGGCATCCCCACGGCTCCGCCGGTAGTTGACCGCCACATCCGCACCTTCCCGGGCGAGTCCCAGGGCTATGGCCCGGCCGATGCCCCGGGACCCGCCGGTCACCAGCGCCCGCTTGCCTTCGAGACGCATGATCAGTCCAGGTCGAACCGGTCGAGGTTCATCACCTTGTTCCACGCCGCCACGAAGTCTCGCACGAACGCCTCCTGTCCGTCGTCGCAGCCATAGATCTCCGCGAACGCCCGCAACTCGGAGTTCGAACCGAAGACGAGGTCGACGCTGGTGCCGGTCCACCTCACTTCACCGGTCCCGCGGTCGCGTCCCTCGAACCGGTCTGCCGACGCGTCGGACGCCTGCCATTCGACGCCCATGTCGAGCAGGTTCACGAAGAAGTCGTTGGTCAACGTCCCCGGCCGGTCGGTGAATACGCCGAGTTGGGATCCGCCGGAGTTGGCGTTCAGGGCCCGCAGGCCGCCGACCAGCACCGTCATCTCGGGGGCGGTCAGGGTCAGCAGATCCGCCCGCTCCACCAGCAGTTCCGCCGCCGGCCGGCCGTTGCCACCGCCGAAGTTGCGGAACCCGTCCACCTTCGGCTCGAGCACGGCGAACGATTCGACATCGGTGTGTTCCTCCAGCGCATCGGTGCGCCCGGGCGAGAACGGCACCTGCACGTCGTGCCCGGCGTCCCTCGCCGCCTGCTCGACCGCCGCGCACCCGGCAAACACGATCAGGTCGGCGAGCGAGATCCTCTTCCCGCCGGACTGCGATCCGTTGAAGTCCTCCTGAATCCCCTCCAGGACCCCGAGCACCTTCGCCAGCTCCGCGGGGTCATTCACCTCCCAGCCGTTCTGCGGCGCAAGACGAATGCGGGCCCCGTTCGCCCCCCCGCGCTTGTCGGTCCCGCGGAAGGTGGATGCCGATGCCCAGGCGGTCGAGACGAGCTGGGAGATCGACAGCCCCGATGCGAGCACCCTGCCCTTCAGGTCCGCGATGTCGCCGGCGTCGATCAGATCGTGGTCGACGGCGGGCACGGGATCCTGCCACAGCTCCTGCACGGCCGGCACCTCGGGACCGAGATACCGCGCAACGGGCCCCATGTCGCGGTGCGTCAGCTTGTACCAGGCCCGAGCGAAGGCATCGGCCAGCTCGTCAGGGTTCTCGAGGAAGCGCCTGGCGATCGGTGCGTAGGCGGGATCCAGCCTCAGGGACAGGTCCGTCGTGAGCATCATGGGGGCGTGCTTCTTCGACGGGTCGTGCGCATCCGGCACGGTGTCCACGCCGGCGCCGTCCTTTGGCTGCCACTGCGCCGCGCCGGCGGGGCTCGTCACCTGCTCCCACTCGTAGCCGTGCAGGTTTTCGAGGAAGTTGTTGTCCCACTTGACCGGGTTGGTCGTCCACGCGCCCTCGATCCCGCTGGTGACGGAATCGATGCCCTTCCCGCTGCCGTAGCGGGTCTTCCAGCCGAGACCCTGCTCTTCCAGGTCGGCGCCCTCGGGTTCGGGACCGACGTAGCGGCCCACATCGGCGGCACCGTGCGCCTTGCCGAAGGTGTGCCCGCCCACGATCAGCGCGACGGTCTCCTCGTCATTCATCGCCATGCGGCGGAAGGTCTCCCGGATGTCCCGGGCGGCGGCGACAGGATCCGGCTTGCCGTTCGGCCCCTCCGGATTCACGTAGATCAGGCCCATCTGCACGGCGCCGAGCGGCTCGTCGAGTTCGCGGTCGCCGCTGTAGCGCTCGTCGCCGAGCCAGGTGTCTTCGGCTCCCCAGTCGATGTCCTCGGGCTCCCAAACGTCTTCGCGGCCCCCGCCGAATCCGTGTGTCCTGAATCCCATCGACTCGAGTGCGCAGTTGCCGGCGAGGATCATCAGATCGGCCCACGAAATCTTGCGTCCGTACTTCTGCTTGACCGGCCAGAGCAGCCGGCGGGCCTTGTCGAGGTTGGCGTTGTCGGGCCAGCTGTTGAGGGGAGCATATCGCTGGGTGCCGGCGCCCCCGCCGCCGCGGCCGTCGCTGATGCGGTACGTGCCCGCGCTGTGCCAGGCCATGCGGATGAAGAGTGGTCCGTAGTGGCCGTAGTCGGCAGGCCACCAGTCCTGCGACGTCGTCATCACCTCTTCGATGTCCTGCTTCAGGGCGTCCAGGTCGACCGACTTGAATTCCTCGGCGTAGTCGAAATCCTCGCCCATGGGATCCCGCGAACGGGCATGGCGATGAAGTGCCTTCAGGTTCAACTGGTTCGGCCACCAGTCCTTGTTCGATCTGCGCATCTCGTGTGTTCCTCGGGGTTGATCGGAGCTTGTCGTCGTGGGGCAGCGTCCCACTTCCAGTGATTCCGGGCCGTTTGGACTCTATAGTATCGGGCGCGGCAGGTCCATTCCATATCCCGGAGCGATCCATGAGACCCTCGGTTCGAGTCGTTTTCGCCTTTGTTTTCGCATTTCTCGCCCCACCGACGGTTCCGCTCGAAATGGCGGGTACGCGGGCGTTGGCCGCCCAGTCCTTCCCCTCCGGTGATACGGTGATCCGGGCGATCTGGGAGGAGGGCGTCGAGCGCTCGCAGGTCTACGAGCTCGGCCAGGTGATGATGGATTCGATCGGGCCGCGGCTGACCGGGTCACCCGCCATGGCCGGCGCGAATGACTGGGCGCTGGCGAAGTACGCGGAGTGGGGGATCGAGGCCTACAAGGAGCAGTACGGGACATGGCGGGGTTGGGAACGGGGGATCACCCACATCGATCTCGTGGCGCCCCGCGTGCGGTCGCTCGAGGGGATGGCGGCCGCCTGGAGCCCGGCCACGGACGGGCCCGTCGAGGCGGAGGTGGTGATTCTGCCGGACGCGGGCAGCCCCGGAGCCTTCCAGGCATCGCTGTCGGAGCTGCGCGGCAGATTCGTGCTCGTCTCGCGACCGGAGCCGAGTTGCCGCGCGCCGGACAACCTGGAGTGGTTCGCGCGGCCCGAGACAATGGCCCGCATGACTGCGGAGCGCGAGCGCGCAATCGCGGAGTGGAACGAACGCGTGGGGAACACCGGGTTCGCTGAACGCGGGTTGCCGGAAGTGCTGAACGTGGCCGGACCCGCCGGGATCATCCGCTCGCAGTGGTCAGAGGGCTGGGGCGTGAACAAGATCTTCGGCACCCGCGCGGACCGGGCGCCGGTCCTGGACCTGAGCTGCGAGGCCTACGGGCTTCTGTACAGGCTGGCCGAAAACGACCAGGGGCCGGTGCTGCGCGTCGACGCCCAGGCCCGCTTCCTGGGAGAGGTGCCGGTCTTCAACGCCTTCGCGGTGATCCCCGGCAGCGCGGAGCCTGAGGAATACGTGATTATCGGGGGCCACTACGACTCATGGGACGGCTCGGACGGCGCGCTCGACAACGGCACCGGTGCGGTCGCCGTCATGGAGGCGATGCGCATCCTGAAGAGCGCGGTGCCGAACCCCCGCCGCACGATCATCGGCGCGCTGTGGAACGGCGAGGAGCAGGGCCTGAACGGGTCGCGTGCCTTCGTCGAGGACAACCCCGAGATCCTCGAGCGCACCCACACGGTGTTCAACGTCGATCACGGGAATGGACCGGTCACCTTCATCCCGATGCAGGGGTTCGCCGGGGCGGCGGGGCGATTCGGCGAGTGGCTGGCACAGATCCCGAGCGAGCTGGCGGACCTGGTCACCCTCGAAATCCCCGGGATACCCGAATCCGGCGGAACCGACCACGCCTCCTTCCTGTGCGCGGGCGTGCCGGCGTTCAGCTTTCACGTGGGCGACGGCCGCAGCGCCAGGAACATTGCCGACAACCGCTGGGACACGAGCATCTACACCTGGCACACCAACCGCGACACCTTCGACAAGATCGTCTTTGAGGACCTGAGGGACGATGCGGTGATGACCGCGATGCTCGCCTACCTGGCGTCGGAGGATGCGGAGCCGATGCCGCGGACGCGGCGGGCGATGCCGGAGGGGTCGGAGTGGCCGGAGTGCCGGGCGCCGGCACGGAGGTCGGGGTAGGCGAATCGGTCGCAAACTTGAAAATCGGCAAGTGACTTGTGGGCTGTATCAGCTCCCCTCCACCGGCTCCCCCGTGTAGAACGCGGTCGTGCGCCGTGCGGCTGCTCGTGCCGCGTCGGGATCCGTCCCGGCCTCGACCGACGCTTCCCCCCACGCCTCGCCGCTGCCCGCGAGCAGGGCCTTCCCGTCCGGTGAGGCCGCGAACTCGGCCGGGTCCGGTTTGGGCGCGGCCGGATCGGCGAGGTGCAACGCCAGCCCCAGCAGACCCATCTCCCAGCCGACGCCGGTGGCGCCTGGGCCATACTGGTCCCAGTGCTCGGAAAGCGGCGCGATGTGCGTGATGGTCATCCGCGCCCGCCCGGCTCGGTCGCCCGCGCACCGCACCTCGACCCAGCTCATCATCTCGCCGAACTCCCAGGTGACTGCCAGGCGCGTGGGCGGTTCGCAGTCGATGATCTCGCCGCCGGCGTTGCCTTCGAACTGAAAGCGCCCGCCCGGTTCGAGATCGCCGCTGATCGGCAGGAACCAGCCCGGAATGCGGTCGCCGTTGGATACCGCGTCCCAGAGGTCCCCGGCCGTAGTCGCGAAGCTGCGCGACAGCGTGACCGCACTGCAGTGCTGGCCGTCGCGTTCGAGAGACGACACCGAGCGCTCCACCGCGCCGAGGTGACTTTGCACATCGAAGTTCATTGGTGCTCCAGGTTGGTGGCAGGCAACGTCGCGGCGCGGTGAAACAGCCAGGCCGACGAGAGGAACAGCGCCACGAAGAGCCCGTTCGAGAAGATTATCTCCAGCGGTCCGCTCCACGGCCGACCCAGGCCCCCGAACAGGGCGATCGCGGCGACCACCGCCTGAGCGACCGCCATGCCGAGCAGTGCGCCCGCCATTCCGCGAGGCCGAAGGCGCGCGAGCACGGTGCCGACGGCTCCGGCGGAGAATACGCCCAGGTACATCCAGTTGGCGGGGTCGCCATCCGCGCCGATGAGGCCGACGCCGAGGCTCACCCAGGCAAGGAGGAAGGCCGCCGCGAGCGCGATGCCGACGGCGAGTCGGTAGGTGGTTCTGGCTGTTTTCATCGACTTGGTAGATGGCACGGCAGCGTATTCGTATCAAGTGTGCCGAGCGCCGCTCGTCGCTCCGCAAGGCCGGTTTGTCCGCCAATTTCGGCCGTTTCCGGCGGACAACGGCGGAAGACGGGTGCCCCTATTCCGGCAGCAAGCCCCCGTGGGCCCCACCCTGCCTGATATACAGCTCCCGCTTGGGATACGGGATCTCCACTCCGGCCTTGTGGAACTTGACCATCGCCTTCTCGGTGATTTCATCCGCAATGCGGCGGCGATTCCGGGCCTCGAGAATCCAAACCCGCAGTTGCAGATTCACCTCCGAAGGTCCGAAGCCCCGCACGATCACGATCGGCGCCGGGTCGAGCTTGACGCCCTGGACCTCGTGGGCGGCCTCCTTCAGCAGCACCTTCGCGCGGTCGATGTCCGACTCGTATGCGCACGAGAAGGGGATGCGCAGGCGGATGTCGTCGCCCGACATCGTGTAGTTGATGATGTCGCGCCGCATGATCTCGTTGTTCGGCACCACGACCACGAGGTTGTCGGGGTTGCGGATCTTGGTCGCGCGCAGGCCGATCTCGATCACGTCGCCCCAGGTGCCGGTCTCGCGGGGCGCGTTCCAGAGCTCGATCCTGTCTCCCACCTGGAAGGGCCGGTCCATGATGAGGAGCACGCCGGCGATCAGATTCGAGAGTGTGTCCTTGGCGGCGAGGGAAAGCGCCAGGCCGGCCACGCCGGCACCGGCGAGCAGAGGCGCGATCTCGAGCCCGAGATGGGTCATCGCGAGCAGCAGGCCGATCGCGATCACGATGAAGCGGACGAACCGGTTGACCATTGGCAGCGCGGTTTCGTCCAGCGCCGTATCGCCGGTGCGGGATATGATCCGCGTCTCGAAGCTCCGCATGAGGTGGCCGACGAAACGGCTGAACGGGAAGAAGACGACCGCGATCCAGATCCCCCACACCCAGTCGCGGGGCTGGGTCGCGTACGCTACCCAGTCGCCATCCGCGTTCTCGGCGCCGAGGATGGGCACCCACAGCCCGACGACCTGCCACAGCGCCCAGGCGATCACCGTCAGCTTGAACGCATGGCGCAGGGTGCGCACGAGTTCGTCGTCGAGGTCGGTTTCGGTCTTCGCGGCAAGCCGCTTCTGCACGCGCCGCAGAATCCAGCCGCCGACGAAGTACAGGACGGCGGCGAGCAGAACGGAGCCGACGGTCGGCACCAGCTTCGGCACCGAATAGCCGACCAAGCCGTTCCACAGCTCGATCAACCGGTCGAAGCTGAAGTCGATTCCCAGCAAATCCACGGTCTAGGGCCTCCGGATCACGGGTAGCACCACCCTGGACGGGTACGTCGGTCCGTGGTGAATGGTTTGGGTAGCGACAACGATCTCGTCCGGCGCGGCAAGGCCCGCGTTGTCGCGTCCCGAGTTGAGGTTGCGCAGGTAGAAAGGATAATAGCTGCTCGAGACCTCGACGCGGATCCGGTGGCCGGGGCCGAAGACGTTGCCGGTCACGCGCCAGAACTCCATGTGGTAGCGGTACACCTGGCCCGGCTCGATCTCGCTGAGGCGGTTGGCATTGAAGCGGCCGTCGTTGTCAGGGTCGCGGTGGCGGGCGCGCATGATGGCCTCGGCGAGGAGCATGGCCGAGCCGTCGGGACCTACATCGACGAGGCGCACCATCCAGTCGGTGTCGCGCGCGGAGGTCGATGCGTAGAGGACGGCCTCGATGGGGCCCGTGACCTCCATGGGCTCCCGGAAGGCGGGGGTCTGGTAGACGAGGACGTCGCCGCGCAGCGCTGGTTCGCCTGCCTCGACGGCACCGGGGATGTGGCCGTGGTCGCCGTAGGGCGAGGGCGTGGGGTCGTTCGGGTCATAGACGTATGTGTCGGACCCGTCCGCCGCGGGCGTATCCCATTCGAGCATGCCGTCGCCCCGGCTGGTGTTCGCGCTGCCGCCCGACGTGAGGTACAGGTCGGTCCACTCAGTCCCCGGGAGCGGCCAGTCGTCGGCCGTGTACCAGCGGTTCGGTCCCATGACGAAGACGTACACGGGCGGGTCGTTCTCGACGCCGTTGTCGATGCCCTTCAGGTGGTGGTCGTACCAGCGCGTGATGTAGCCGTCGAGGTCGATCCGCGCCTCGGGACCGTAGTCGATGCCGCCGACGACGCGGTCGTTGAGGCCGTGGAACCAGGGGCCGATGATCAGGCTGGGGCGCCGGGACTCGGGGGTCGCGCCGTGGGCCTTCATGCCGAGGTAGTTGATGGGGGAGCCGGGAAAGTCCGCGTCGAACCAGCCGGTCATGTTGAGCGCCGGCACCGTCATGCGTGAAAAGCTCTCCGGCGACTGGTACTCCATCCCGTCCCAGTATGGATCGGAGGCCAGGTAACCGTTGATCCAGGACTTCCACCAGCCGCCGTCCTGCATGCCCCGGGCGTCGTCGATGGTCAGGTAGGGGGCGTGCAGCAGATCTTCCCAGCGTGAGTTCGTGAATCCTCCGTACGGCCCCTCCTCCTTCACCTGCGCGGTGCGCCCCGACATCCACGCGGCCCAGTCCACGAAGGGACCGAGCATGATCCCCTGCTGGTAGGGGATGTTGTGGAAGGGATCGGGGGGCGCGACCTCGGGCGCGATGGCCTTGAGCGAGGGCGGGGCCTGGCTCGCGGTCCACCACTGCGTCCAGCCGAGGTAGGAGCCGCCGATCATGCCGACGTTCCCGTTCGACCATGCTTGCGCCCCGATCCACTCCACGAGGTCGTAGCCGTCGGTCTTGTGCTCGACGATGAACGGGTCCCACTCGCCGCCCGAGTCGTAGCGCCCGCGCGAGTCGGCCAGCACCACCACATACCCGCGCCGCGCGAACCATCGGGCCCGGTCGCGGGGGCCGTTGTTGTCGTAGGGGGTGATGGTCAGAATCGCCGGGAAGGGGCCGTCGCCATCCGGGAAGTAGATGTCGGTCGAGAGGCGGACCCCGTCACGCATGGGGACGAGGTGGCCGCGCTCCTCGATGACCTCGTGGACGGCCGGCGAATAGCTGCCGGGGTCGGGGGCCTGGGCCGTGCCGGCGGCGGGCTGCCACGCCAGGGCGAGGCCCGTGGCGAGCAGCAGCGGGGTCACGCGGTCACGCTGTCGCCTGAACCGCGACAGACCATCGTAACGGTCGGAGAAGAGGCTGAATCGCGATCGAGTGGTCATGGGACATCCTGCTGCCACGGGTTACGGCTGGGTCACGCGTTGAACCTGCCCGCGGCACCCGACCGGAGCAACTCTGCGATCTCCGCATCGGCGAAGCCGTACTCGCGGAGCACCTCCCGGGTGTGCTCGCCCTGCTCCGGAGCGCCTCGCTCGATTCCCGCCGGCGCCTGGGAGAACTTCACCGGCATCCCGAGCGTCTCGGCGGTGGTCCCCCCCTGCTCCACCTCGACCACCATTTCGCGCGCGACCGTCTGCGGGTGCCGCAGCATCTCCAGAATGTTCGAGACGGGCCCCGCGGGGACGTTCGCCGCCTCGAGCCGCCGCAGCCAGGCCTCGGTGGTCGCCGTGCGCAGCCGCGCCGCGAGGGTTTTGCGAAGTTCGTTCAGGTTGGCCATCCGGTCCGCGTTCGTCTCGAACCTCGGATCGTCCGTCAGTTCCTCCAGATCCATCGCCCTCACAAGCCGGACCCAGTTCACCTGGTTCCAGCCGCCGATCGTGATCCAGCCGTCCGACGTGGGCAGAGCCTCGTAGGGAGCCGCCAACGGATGCGCCGATCCCAGCGGACGGGGCGACTCGCCGGTGGCCAGTCCTACCGCCGACTGCCAGAAGGTCTGGACGATGCCCGCTTCGTAGAGCGACGTGTCCACCCGCTGCCCCACACCGGTCTTCTCGCGCGCATACAGCGCCGACACGACGCCCATCGCGCCCAGGATGCCGGCGGTGATATCGGTCAGCGGCGGACCGCACTTCACCGGAGGCCGCCCTTCACCCTCGCCCGTGACGCTCATCAGACCTGTCATGCCCTGCGCGATCAGGTCGAAGCCGCGGGCACCGGCCATGGGACCGGTTCGGCCGTAGCCGGTAATCTGGCAATAGACGAGCCCGGCGTTCTCGGCCCGGAGCGACTCGTACCCCAGCCCCAGTTCCTCCATGACGCCGGCGCGGAAATTCTCGATCACAACGTCGCAGCGCGTCAGCATGCGCCTGGCCACCGCCCTGCCCGGCTCCGACTTCAGGTCGATCACCATGCCGCGCTTGTTGCGATTCATCATGACGAAAGCCGCGGCCAGCCCGGCCATCCGCGGCGGCGCGAAAGCACGCGTAGGGTCACCGGGCCCCGGCGGCTCGACCTTGACCACATCGGCGCCCATGTCGGCTAGCATCCTCCCGCACACCGGCCCCGCCATGACGTGGGCCAGCTCGACCACGCGGACGCCGGCGAGCGGTTGGGCGGCGGCCGTCCGGTCCGGCCCGCGGCTCATGGGTGCGCTGCTCCCACCTGCCCTACTCCCCCGAGAAACGGGGCGTGCGCTTCTCCAGGAAGGCGGCGGTGCCCTCGCGGTAGTCCCGGGTGCGGAAGGCCTCGTAGGTTTCCGCGCGCTCCGGCTCGGTGAGGGGGCGCGGGTCGGACAGGCGTCGCACGAACTTCTTGTGCCACCGATTCACCAGCGGCGCGCCGCCGGCGATGTTGCGCGCGAGCCGCTCTCCGGCCGCCGCCACCTCGTCGTCCGGCACGACCCGGTTCACCAGCCCCACCTCGCGGGCCCGGCGCGCGTCGACCAGCTCGCCCGTCAGCAGAATCTCCAGCACGGCCCCCGCCCCGCACGCGGCGAGCAGCGGCGCCATCTCCTCGTAGGCCATCGTCAGCCCGAGCCGGTTGATCGGTGCGCCGAAGCGGCTCGACTCGCCGCACACCGCGACGTCGCAGCAGGCGGTGATGATCATCCCCCCGCCCACGCACAGCCCCTCCACCACCGCCACGGTCGGGTGCGGACAGTCGTACACGCCCTTCAGCCCGCGCTCCACCGCGGCCGCATAGCGCGTCACCTGCTCCGGCGTGCTCCGCTGCTCCGGAAAGGCGCCGATGTCGGATCCGGCCGAGAAGGCCCGCCCCCCCGCCCCGCGCATCACCACGCAGCGCACCGAACCATCGCCCCCGACTTCCTCCAGGAAGGCTCCCAGGGCGTCCCAGCCCTCTCGGTCCAGGACGTTCAGCTTCGCGGGGTGGTCCAGGGTCACGGTGACGATCCCGCCCTCGCGGCTGGTCGTGAATCGGTTCATCGATAGAACAGCTCCACCAGGAAGAGCGACACCGACGGAACGTACGTCACCGTCAGGAGCACGGCCATGAGCACCGCGATGAACCCAAGGTTGGCCTTCGTGACCGCCCAGATGTCGGCCTTGGCCACCGAGCACGCGGTCACCAGCACCGACGCGACCGGCGGCGTCTGCTGACCGATCCCCAGGTTGAGGGTGACGATGAGGCCGAAGTGGATGGGATCGATGCCCATCGCCTGCACCAGCGGCATCACGATCGGAACCACCAGGATGATCGCGGCGGCCGAGTGAAGGAAGAGGCCGATCACCAGCAGGAAGACGTTGAGCAGCGCCAGGATCGCGAGCTTCGAGTCGGTGAGGCCGATGATGGCCGCGGCGACCTGCTGCGGCACGCGGACCTGGGTGAGGTAGTCGCCCAGGAGCGCCGACGCGGCCACCAGCAGCATGACCACCGCGGTCTGGTGTCCGCACTCCAGCATTGCACGGCGCAGGCGGGCCAGATCGAGTTCGCGGTAGACCACACCCCCGATGAAGAGCGCCGCCAGCACCGCGATGCCCGCGCCCTCCGTCGCCGTCACCCAGCCGCTGAAGATCCCCCCCAGGATGATCACCGGCAGGAGAAGCGACCACCCGGCGTCGCGGAAGGTCTCGGCCACGTGCCGGATCCGGAACGCTTCCTCCATCGGGAGGTTCGCGCGCCGCGCCCACAGGTAGGCCACGAACATCATCAGGAGGCCGCCGATGACCCCCGGGATGATCCCCGCGACGAAGAGCTCCACCACCGAGCTGCCCGACATCACGCCGTAGAGGATCATGGGGATGGAGGGCGGGATGATGACGGCCAGGGTGGCCGAGGACGAGGTCACCGCCGCCGCGAAGTTGCGCGTATAGCCGCGCCTCTTCATGGCCGGGATCAGGATCGACCCCAGCGCGGCCACGTCCGCCACGGCGCTGCCCGAGATCTCCGCGAAGAACATCGAGGCCGAGATGCTCACCATCGACAGGCCGCCGCGGATGAACCCGAACACCGCCGAGGCGAAGGCCACCAGGCGGCGCGAGATCCCCGACGTGTTCATGATCGTGCCGGCCAGGATGAACAGCGGGATCGCGATCAGCGGGAACTTGGTAGCGCCCGAGAACATCACCAGTCCGACGTTCGGCAGCGCCTCGACGCCACCGGAGGCCAGCATGGCGACCACGGTCATGATCGCCAGCGCGACCGCGATCGGCACGTTGACGAGGATCAGGATGAGGAGCAGACAGAAAAGGACGAGGCTCACGCCTTGAACCTCACCCTTCTCTCACGCAGCGCATCGGGGATGCTGAGGAGTTGGGCGATGATGTACAGCACGGCCCCGATCGGGATGACGGATTGGGCCAGCGCGCTCGGTACGCTCGGAAGGCTGACAAGGGGAATGCCACCCAGGGCCGCCTGCACCTGCATGCCCGCCCACGCGAGAACGACGAAGAACCCGATGACCGCGGCTTCCCCGATCAGCACCGCGAAGGTGCGCGCGCGGCCCCGCAGAACCTGGACGAGCATGGGCACTCCGATGTGCCCCCGCTGCAGCGCGACGAGCGCGGCTCCGTAGTAGGTCAGCCAGGCAAGGAGGATCGCCGCGACCTCGTCGTACCACACGAGCGCGGCGCCGGCCTTCCTGGACACGACGCCAACCAGCACCACAACCGCGAGGGCCGCCACCACGGCGAGTACGGCGACCTCAAGGATCCTCTGGAACACACGGCGCGCGCGGCGCAAGCGGCCCGTCCGCGAGCCCTCGGACGGCGTCACGCTACTGTTGTGCCAGCCGCAAGACCCGGTCGATCAACTCGCGGCCCCCCTCCACACTGGCGCTGAACTCGTCGTAGACCAGCTCGCTGGCACGCTGGAAGGCCACCTTGTCCGCCCAGTTGACGGATATCTCCGTGGCGGCCATTTCGACCAGCAATTCCCGGTCAAGCCGCCTGGCGGTCTCGTAGACGAACGCCTGTGCCGCCCTCGCCTCCTCTTCGACCACGGTACGGATCTCCTCGGGTACCGAGGGCCAGTGCTGGCTGGACACGGTCACGAAGGCAGGCGTGTACACGTGCTCGGTGAGCGAGAGAAACTGCTGTACCTCGTTGAGCTTCGAGGCGTGGATCTGGGCGAGGGGGTTTTCCTGTCCGTCCACCACCCCGGTGCGGAGCGCGAGGAGGACCTCCGAGAACGCCATCGGCACGGGATTCGCACCGAAGTTCTGGAATAGCTTGACCCGCCAGGTCCCGCGAGGCGTGCGGAGCTTCAACCCGTTCAGGTCGTCGGGTGCGCGGATGGGGCGGAGGTTGTTGGTGACATGTCGATAGCCGTTCTCCCAGACCGCGATGATGTGGTAGCCCTGCTCCTCGGCGAGAGGGACGAGGTCCGGCCAGACGACCTCCTGCTCGATCCGGGTCATGTGGTCGCGATCCTCCACCAGGTACGGCATCTCGAAGAGGCCGAACTCGGCGATCCGCGAGGACATGATCGAGGAAGGCAGCGCCAGATCGACCGTCCCCAGCCGAAGCTTCTGCAGCAGGACATCGTCTCCGCCCAGCTGGCTCGACCCGTACACGACCACCTCGGCCTTGCCGGCCAGGCGTTCGTTGACTCTCGCCGCGAACTCCTCGGCGGAGAGCGCGAAGAGCGATCCCGGCGCCCCCACATGCCCGAAGCTGAGCTCCACGATCCGGTCTTCCTGCCGAGTCGAATCGGAGCATCCGGCAGCGAAGAATGCCAGCACCAGAGCCGTCACCGCGCGCGGAAAAATTCCCGGATTACAAGCCGAAAACGGCGGTGCCCGCATCCTGCCTCCTTGGGTGTCTTGACACCTGTGCCAGGTCATTCCCGTCCTGATTCAGGACAATTCAAGATAGCCCACACTGCGCCGAAAGTCTTGCGTCTCCCGACCGCCCGGGGTCGCCGATCAGCGCATCACGGGGGTGCATTCTCCGGACCCGGGCTCCCTTTCCGGAAATTGCATGCAAATTTTGGCGCATTTTTGCATCCCGCGTTGCCGACATGCTTGGCCGCAGTCTACGTTCAATCCCAATGTTCCTTTCGCTGGAAGGAGGATTTCATGAAAGGAATCTCGAATCCGGGGTCCCGGATTCAGTCGCGCTTCGCTGCGATTCTCTGGCTCCTGGCGGTCGCACTCCCGAGTGGACCAGCCGCCGCCCAGCAGGCCATCGTCGCGGGGACCGTAGTCGACGAACAGGGGACTCCTGTCGCCAACGCCCAGGTCTACGCCGAAGAAACCGGCGCCGGGACGTTGACCAATTCGCAGGGCGCGTTTCGCCTGGCCGTGTCGCCGGGAGAAGTCACCATTCGCGTGGTGATCCTCGGGTTCCGCACCGAGACGCGAACCGTAACGGCACCCGCCGAGGGGGTGACCTTCAGCCTCGTCACCGCGGCGATCAACCTGGACGCGCTCGTGGTCACGGGTACCGCCGGCGCAGTGGAAAGGAGGGCCGTGGGCACCGCGATCGCGACGATCAACGCCTCCGACCAGGTCGCGCTCGCGCCGACGCCCGATGTCAGCCAGCTGATCAACGGGCGGGCTCCCGGCGTCGTGGTGACTCCCGGGACCGGAATGGTGGGGAGCGGGCCGACGATCCGCATCCGCGGCGCGTCCAGTTTTTCCCTGAACACCCAGCCGCTGATCTACGTCGACGGCGTGCGCCTCGACAACGGCGTCGGCACGGGGATCTCGATCCAGGGCTTCGGTTCGGGCGTCATCAATCGCCTGAACGACGTCAATCCCGAGGATATCGAGAGCATCGAGATCATCAAGGGACCGGCAGCGGCCACGCTTTACGGCACCGAAGCGTCCAACGGCGTGATCCAGATCCTCACCAAGAAGGGACGATCGGGGGCGCCCGAGTGGGGAGTGACCATTCGGCAGGGCGCCAACTGGTTCCACAATGCGGAGACCCGGATCGAGCCCAACTGGGGGTTCGACCCGGTGACCGGCGAGCCCTACCAGCACAACCTCTTCGAGAGTGAGCGGGCGCTCGGGAACACGATCTTCGACACCGGCCACCTCCAGAGCTACGGCGTGAACGTGCGCGGCGGGACCGACGACGTCCGCTATTACCTCGGCGCCGACCTCGAGAGGAACGAGGGAATCGAGCCCACCAACAGCCTTTGGCGGCTCACCACTCGCAGCAACCTCACGCTGTCCACCGACCCGCGCTACGACCTGACCGCGTCGATCGGGTACAACCAGGGCAGGACGAACCTGGCCTGCGAAGCGGGGTGCGGCGGGCGCATGTGGGCGACGATGTTCGCCCTGCCCGCCAACCGCGACAACCGTTTCCGCGGCTTCATCAGCTATCCGCCGGAGGTCATCTCCGAGGCGTTCGACTTCTGGCAGGACACCGAGCGGTTCACCCTGAGCGTGTCCGCGAACCACCGGCCGACGTCGTGGCTCAGCCATCGTCTGAACCTGGGCCAGGACCGGGTTTTCGAGGACAACATCCAGCTCTGGGAGCGGATGGCGCCCGAAATCGCGATCTTCTTTGGGGCCAACACGGCCCGGGGCGGCAAGTTCGTCCAGTCGCGCGATGTCGAGAACACGACCTTCGACTACAGCGCCACGGCCTCCTTCGACCTCACCAGCTCGATCCGAACCGCAACCACCGCGGGGGCGCAGTACTACCGCAGGTTCACCGAGTTCCTGGTGACCGAAGGGAACAACTTCCCCGCTCCCGGACTTACGGTGGTCGACGCCCTCGCCCAGACCTTCGGCGGCGAGGACTTCGTCGAGAACAGCACGGTCGGCCTCTTCGTGCAGGAGCGCATCGAGATCGGCGACCGGCTCTTCCTCACCGGTGCCGTGCGTGGCGACGACAACAGCGCCTTCGGCAAGGACTACGACTTCGTGGTCTACCCCAAGGCGAGCATTTCGTGGGTGCTGAGCGACGAGGACTTCTTCAGCCTGCCGGGAGTCAGCGAATTCAAGCTGCGGTCCGCGTTCGGCATGTCGGGCCAGCAGCCGGCCGACTACGCCGCGCTCCGGACCTTTGCCCCGATTACTGGCGGCGGCGGCATCGCGGCGGTGACCCCGCAGTTCATCGGAAACGACGCGCTCGAGCCGGAGAAGGGCTCGGAGATTGAAGTCGGCTTCGACGCGGGACTCTTCGACAGTAGGCTCGGGATCGACTTCACCTACTACAACACGCGCACCCGGGACGCGATCCTGTCCCGCAACCTGCCCCCTTCCCTGGGTTTCCCGGGCAGCCAGTTCGTGAACGCGGGCGAGATCAAGAACCAGGGATTCGAGGTGCAGGTGAACGCCGCAGCCTACCAGTCCGATGCGATCAGCGTCGATGTGAATCTCAACGTTGCGACCAACAACAACGAGATCGTCGATCTCGGCGGGATCGACCAGGGGACGGGGTTCATCGCGGCGGGCAGCCAGCGGCGGGTCCCGGGATTCCCCGTGGCTTCCTGGTTCCGCCGCAAGGTGGTCAGCGCCACCCTGAACGGTACCGGTCCGACGGCGCGCGCGGTCGACCCGATGTGCGACGGCGGCGATCCCAACGGCAAGAAGCTGCCCGACGGCACACCGCTGGAACTGGGCGGCGCACCGGTGCCCTGCGCCATCGCGCCGCGTCTGTACCTCGGCCATGTGACCCCCGACATGGAGGGCTCGCTGGGGGCGACCCTGACCCTGTTGGGCGAGATCCGGCTCTACGCGCTGGTGGACTGGAAGACCGGCTACACGAAGTTCGACAACAACCTCCGGGCGCGCTGCCAGGTCTTCAACCAGTGTCACGAGAACTTCTTCCCCGAACAGTATGATCCGGCTCTGATCGCCGAGATCCAGTCGGGGAGTCCGTTGAGGTCCTTCATCTTCAGCGACGGGAGCTTCGCAAAACTGCGCGAGGTCTCCGCCAGCGTGAACCTGCCGGACCAGCTGCTCGGTCCCATCGGCGCGTCGCGCGCGACGCTGACGCTGACCGGGCGCAACCTCATGACCTGGACCAACTACTCGGGGCTGGACCCCGAGGCATCCTTCGTCGAGTTCGGGTACACGCTTCTGGAGCAGGACAACACACCCCAGCTCAATCAGTTCACCGCGACGCTGAACCTGTCGTTCTGAGACCGGGAGGATGAGAACAATGACATACGGAATCAATCGACCGGTCCACTACAGCAGCAGACCGGAGCATCGCGGATCCCTGCGGCGTTGGCTCTTCGCCGCCTTGCTGGTGGGGGCGATCCCGCTGGCCGGGTGTGACTCCCTGCTGGAGATCGACGCTCCCAGCCGCGTCCGGGCCGACGACCTGGCAAACCCCGACAACGCGCCGCTTCTGGTTTCGAGCGCTGTTGCCGACTTCGAGTGCGCCTTCGCTGAGTGGGTCGCGGCAGGCGGCCTGATGGGGAACGAGCTCGTCGACGGGCAGCTGGCGGCCCGCATGTGGCCGTACGACCGCCGCAGTTTCGAAGAGTCGGGCGGCATCTACGCCAGCTTCACCTGTGCGGACGCGGATCCGGGCGTCTATACGACCCTTTCGACCGCGCGCTGGGCCGCGGACAACGCGCTCGGCGTCTCCCAGGAGGTCGGGGACGCGGAGCTCATGGCCACTTCGGCGGCCTACTCCGGGTACGCCCACCTGCTTCTGGGCGAGGCCATGTGCACTGCCGCGGTGGATGGCGGACCCGAGCTCACTTCCCAGCAGATGTTCGGGCTGGCGGAGGAGAAGTTCAGCATGGCAGCGAGCGGCGGCGGGCCCGCGGACATCACCAACATGGCGATCGTCGGCCGTGCACGCGCTCGCCTGAACCAGGGCAACCTCTCGGGCGCCGCATCGGACGCCGCACAGGTGCCGGCAGGGTTCGTCCGCAACGCCCGCTTCAGCCCCGCGTCGTTCCGCTCCTCCAACCGCATCTGGACGCTGAACAACCGCGACGAGCGGATGAGCGTCGAGAGCGTCTACTGGGACCTCGAATACATGGGGGTTCCCGATCCGCGGGTGCCGGTCGTCAACCAGGGGCGTACGGCCGCCTCGGACGACCTGACGCCGCTGTGGACCCAGCAGAAATACCCCGTGCAGGACAGCCCCATGCCGATCGCGCGCTACGCCGAGGCGCAGCTCATCATGGCCGAGGCCGCGGGCGGACAGATGGCGGTGGACATCATCAACGAACTGCACGCCGCTGCCGGGTTGCCGGCGTTCCCGGGAGGAAGCGACGCCGAAATCCGGGAACAGCTGATCGAGGAGCGCGACCGCGAACTGTTCCTGGAGGGCCAGCACTTCTACACCAAGATCCGGCTGAGCCTGCCCTTCACGCCCGCAACCGGCGTGGTGTTCCAGGAGGGATCAGGCCCCAAGGGCGGCTTCTACGGCAACACGACCTGTCTGCCGCTGCCGCTGCTGGAGAGGAACAACAACCCGAATATTCCGTAGGCGGATTCACCGGGCCGGAGTCCCGCCTCGGTTGGGGTGGGGCTCCGGCTACGGCCGAGTCCCAGAATTGTAAACGCCGCTTTACATTCTGTAAACTAATGCTTACATGGCGTCAGTTGGCAAACAGTTCCCTGACCGCGACGCTGACGCGGAACCTCCGCTCGATCAGACCATGCCAACCACCGGGGCGGGCATCGAAGACGTTGTCGACGCCGGCGATCACTTCGAGATTGCGCCATACATCGCCAGACACCTGCAGGTCGACCGCAGTGAAACGCTCCTCGACGCCGGTTTGCGTGACCGGTCCGCCCCGGCCGGCCCCCAGGACTGGAGCTTCGCCGGTGTAGTGGGCGGTTACGTCGAACCGCATGGCCGTCGGGATCGTCACCATCCAGGACCCGCGCACGCGGGCCGAGTGCTTCGGGCGCCGGTCAAGCGGGGTGTCCAGGTCCGGTGAGCGGGCATCGAGGTAGGCGTATCCGGCTGCGATGTCGGCCACGCTCGAAACTGCCCGAAGGTTCACCTCCACGCCGCGCGTCGTAACGTCCGACACGTTGCGCGGCGAATAGATCAGGAGCCCGCTGGGGGTGTTTCCCACGAACCCGGGCTCGATCAGGTCGGCGACCCGATTGGAATAGGCTTCGACATCGACCCGCACCTGCGGACGCGGGCTCCACTCCACCCCGCCGGAGACGTTCCACGAGCTCTCCGGCAGGAGGTCCGGGAAGCCGTGGAGGACGTATCCCCCGCCCAGATTCACGAACTGCCAGGTCAGTTCCTTGAACGACGGGGCCCGGAAGCCGCGCGCAACCGTGCCCCGCACTCGAAGCCGGTCACCGACGGCACGCGTCAGCCCCACGGTCGGCGACAGGTTCGAACCCCAGCGGCTGTTCCAGCTGAGGCGCGCCCCACCGGTGAGGATCAACGCGCCGAAACGCCACGCGTCCTGCGCGAAGAGGGCGGCCTGGCCGTCCCCCACACGTTCCTCGATCAGCTTGTTCGGCGATCGAATCGTCCGGCGCAGACCCTCGATCCCGATGTCGAGTTCGTGCTGTCCGAGCGTAGCGGAATACCGGGTGACGAGGCGACCCTCGCGCTCCCATTGGGTCTCGTCCCGTTCGCTGACGATCGGTGCATCGCCGCGCGCGCTGCGGTACAGATGGTCGTAGTCCTGGACGAACGCGGTGGTCGTCCATTCGCCCGGGCCGGCGGGTCTCCGTGTCTCCAGCCAGCCCGAGATTCCCGTGTTGTCGTTGAACCCCGAGAAGCCGCCGCCGACCGGCCAGCGCTGCCGCTCCCGCAGCAGGTTCAGGCCGCCGCCGAGATCCCAGGAGTCGTTCGCGTCGAAGCGCCAGTCCGACCGGAGATCCCACACCCGCGCGAACCCCTCGTCGCTGGCTGCGATCAGGCCCGGCATCTGGTCCTCCTGCCGCCAGGCCCCGGTCGCACGGTAGCGGAGCCGCCCGCCCCCGCTCACTGTCAGGTCCGCCTGGCGGCGTCCCGCTCCCCCCGAAAGGGCCCGTCCGTCGATCCGGAATCCATCCGACGGGGCGCGGGTGATGACGTTCACCACGCCCCCCAGTGCGTCCGAGCCGTACAGCGATGACAGGGGGCCCTTCACCACCTCGACGCGCTCCACCCCTGCGAGCGAGATCCGGCTCAGGTCCCGGTTCTCGATCAGCGCGCCCGGTGCCGGCTTGCCGTCGAGAAGCACGAGAACCCGCGACCCCCCGATGCCCCTGATGAGGAGATTCGACCCCGTGGGCACGCCCGCCGTCACCTGCACCCCGGGCAGTTCCCCCAGCAGGCGGTCCACGGACGGGGCGCCGGCCGCACGGATCGCGGTGGCCTCGACGGTCTGGATCGGTACCGCCACCTCGGAGCGGCGGCGCGGCCGTCCACCTGCGGTCACTACAATGCCGTCGAGCGCGAGAGGGTCGCGTTCGAGTCCGATGCGCCAGTTGGCCCGCTCGGCATCGCGCCACGCCACCGAGCGCACCCTGTATCCGAGCGCCGACACCACGAGGGTGCCTTGCGGCCTCCAAGACGGCGGGGCCTCAAACAGGCCGCGCGAATCGGTGAATGTCTCGCCGTCCGCCGCCTCGGCACCGGCTCCCCCCGACCATGCCACCCGTGCCCCCGCGATGGCCACACCGGACGCCTGGTCATGGACGCGTCCCTGTTGCTGCGCGGCCGCCGATGCCGCCCACAGGACACCGGCGAGCGCCAGTGCGGCAACGCGGCCCGGCGAAGCAGTCATCTCGTTTGACGTTGCCAGGGGAGTTACCTCAGCCGCTGATACCTCAGCGTCGGATGTCCGGAGTTGCCGCCTGCGTCGTAGTAGTCGGTGATCTGCACCTTGTAGACCTGCTCGCCGGCCTGCACCAGGAAGACGTTGTAGGTCGGCCACATGCGGCTGTTCTCCTGGATATCGTACCAGAAGAAGCCGCTGGCGTCGTCCACCGTGGCCGGGAAGGCGCCGCTGACGGTCGACAGGAAGGCTCCGTACTCGGGCGCGTCGCCGGCCTGCGACAGGGCAGTGAAGTCCTCCGTGACATCGAGGGGGAAGGTGCCGGCTCCGCAGTCGGCGTTCACCTCGATAGACAGGCCGGGCGTCACGGCGAGGTCCCATGCGCATCCGGCCGGACTCATCGCGGGACCGTCGGCAAGGCTGAAGAACACCGGACCGCGCCGCAGGTCGGCGGACAGGGTCTCCGCGCCGCCGAGCGTGCCGCCCGGGGCGTGTCTGCGGAACTCGAATGTCGCGCCGACGGGCCGCTCTCCTTCCATCTCCAGGGCGGTGACTCGAAAGATGCCGAACCCGCGCCCGGACGACTCCCGCAGCTTCCATGCAGCCCCGGGATTGGCGACGAGGCCGCCCGAGCGGAAGTCGAACCGGAACCAGGAGGCACCGGGGTCGGGCGCCAGTCCGTCCACCATGAAGGAGGACGAGGTGGGGATGTGGGCATCGGTCACGGCCTGAAACGCGGCGATTCCGTCCTGCTCCGTCATGGCCGTGACTTCGTCGGCGGACATGTTCGCGTTGTTGCCGAGGTTCAGTCCCGACACCGACCCGGGCCCCGCCACACCCCCGTTCAGGCGGATGGAAAAGCGCCGGAACGCCATGTGCCAATCGGTGGAGGTGTCCGGATCCGAAGGTGTGACGATGGCCCCGTCATCGAGGTTCACGTATGCGGGGGCGATCGGGGAGGAGGCGTCGATGGCGATCATGCCCTCCTCGAAAACCAATTCGGGAGCGGTGGCCTCGGATTCGCAGGCGACGAAGACGACCAGGATTGCATGTATTGCGGCAGCGAAGGCGACGCGCCGGGCACGGCACGTACGGGTGGTTTGCATCGGGGTGTTCCCTTTCAGGATGGATTTGCCCGCCCGGGGATCGAGGCGGAGTTGGAGTTCTGGGTCATTGCCGGGTTGCACGGCCCCAGCGGAGACGGCAGGCCTGCGGCGCAGAAGATTGCGGTCGCTCTGCCGCTGATCCATTGGGTGACGAGTTCGTGCGGCAGAAGCCCGTCCGTGCCCACGTATTCTAATCCTTCGAGGACCATGGCATACGGGCCGACCCGAATACGCGGCAGGGCATGACGACGACTGCACATGTCAGGTGCGGTCTCCGGCCGAACCGCATCAATCCGGCGATTTCGACATCTGAAACCGCTCCCGTCGGGTCCTTCGCCTTCAGCGGTACGCCGCACCGCCCCGCGCGCCGCCCGAGCCACGTAGATTACCGATGACCTGCAACTCAATGAGCGGAGGCGCCCACGTGCCCATTCAGCCCGCCGGCGCGAGTTCCCTCGCCGGCCGCCTGCGAAGACACGTCGAGGGGGATGTCCGCTTCGACGCGATGACGCGGGGCCTCTACGCCACCGACGCCTCCATCTACCAGATCGCGCCGCTTGGAGTGGTGCTGCCGCGCACGCTGGACGACGTCGACGCGACGATGGCGGTCGCTCGCGAGGAGGGCGTGCCGGTGCTGCCGCGGGGCGCCGGGACGTCCCAGTGCGGCCAGACGGTGGGCCGCGCGGTTGTGATGGACACCTCGCGCCACCTCGACAGGGTGCTGGCAATCGATCGCGAAGCGCGCACCGTGACGGTTGAGCCGGGCCTCGTCCTCGACCAGCTCAACCGCCGCCTCACGCCTGCCAGCCTCTTTTTCCCAGTCGACGTCGCCACCGCCAGCCGCGCCACGATCGGCGGGATGGCGGGCAACAACAGCGGCGGCGCCCGGTCGATCCGCTACGGCATCATGGCCGACAACGTCGTCGAGATGGAGGTGACACTCGCCGACGGGCGGATCGCGACCTTCGGCGCGGACGGCGATCCGGCGGCAGCGCGTGAGCTGGCCGGACTCCTGCGCACCGTCGCAGCCCGCGAAGCCGGCGAACTGGACGCACGCGTTCCCCGGGTCCTCCGTCACGTTGCCGGCTACAACCTGCACCGCCTCCTCCGCCCCGGCGCCTCGCTGGCCGAGGCACTCGTCGGATCCGAGGGTACCCTGGCGTTCTTCCGCAGGCTGAAGCTGAAGCTTGCGCGGCGGCCGGCCCGGCGCGTCCTCGGCGTCTGCGCGTTCCCGTCTCTGCTGGAGGCGCTGGACGCGGTCCAGCACATCGTCGCGCTCGACCCGCACGCCGTCGAGCTCATGGACAACACGCTCCTAGAGCTGGCGCGCGAGAATGCGGCCTTCCGTTCGACTGTCGAGGCGCTGGTTCCCGCATCGGCGCACAGCCTGCTCCTCGTCGAGTTCGCGGGCGACGCGGCCGCGGCGCTGTCCCGCAAGCTCGACCGCCTGGACGACGTCGTGCGCGCCACCGGGCCGGGATGCGACACTACCCGCGCCGAGGACCCCGCCGCCCAGGCGGCGATCTGGAACGTGCGCAAGGCGGGCCTCAACATCGTGATGTCGATGAAGGGCGAGCGGAAGCCGGTCTCGATCGTCGAGGACTGCGCGATCCCGCTTCCCGCGCTGGCCGAGTTCGGCGCCTTCGTCGAGGACTCGTTCGCGCGCCACGGCACCAGCGGCACCTGGTACGCGCACGCCTCGGTCGGCCTGCTCCATGTGCGCCCGTCGCTCAGCATGAAGGACCCCGCCGACATCGCGGCCTTCCGCTCCATCGCCGAGGAGGTGCTGGCCGAAGCCGCGCGGCTGGGGGGCTCGTATTCGGGCGAGCACGGCGACGGCATCCTCCGCTCCGAATTCATCGAGCCGCTGCTCGGGAGCCGCCTGGCCCGCGCCTTCGAGGAGGTCAAACGCGCCTTCGACCCCACCGGCATGATGAACCCGGGCAAGATCGTGGCCGCGCCCCGAATGGACGACCGCGAGCTCTTCCGCTACGGGCCCGGGTATCGCCCGGTCTCCCTGCCAACCGTCCCGGCCGCCTCCGATCGCCACTCGCCCGTCATGCCCCCGGGGAAGGCTGGCCCGCCGGCTACACTCGCGCCGGGCGGCCACTTCGCGCGCAACGTCGAGGCGTGCAACAACAACGGCGCCTGCCGCAAGATGCACGAAGGCGTCATGTGCCCCTCCTACCGCGTCACCCGCGAGGAAGCGGACACCACCCGCGGCCGCGCCAACGTCCTCCGCCTCGCCATGACCGGGCAGCTCGGTCCGGAGGGGTTGGCGGGGGATGAGGTCGCCGAGGTCCTCGAACTCTGCGTCGGCTGCAAGGCCTGCAAGCGCGAATGCCCGGCAGGGGTGGACATGGCCCGGCTGAAGTCCGAAGTCCTGCACCTCAGGAACGGCCGTCGCGGCATCCCCGTCAGGGAACGGCTCTTCGCATCCCTGCCCCGGATTGCTCCGCTCGCGTCGCGGCTGCCCTGGCTCCTCAACCTGCGCAATCGCAGCCGGGTGCTGGCGTGGCTCGGCGAGCGCAGTTTGGGCATCGCGGCGGCTCGGAATCTGCCCGAATGGCACCGCAAACCGTTCCGGGACGAGGAGTTGGTTGGAGATGGGGCGAGAAGGGTAGTGACAGAAACAAATATTTATCTGTCGCAGAACAGCACTACCGAAGAGCGTCTGGAGCCTCCTGAAGAGGCCGTTAGTCTATTTGTTGACACATTTTCCAGATATTTTGACCCACATGTGCCCAGGGCCGCGCTGAACGTCCTACGGCGGTTGGGACTGGAGGCTGTGGTGCCCGGCCCGGCCCCATCAGGCAGCCGGCCCCTTTGCTGCGGCCGCACCTACATCAGCGCCGGGCTCCTCAACCACGCGCGCACGGAGCTGCGGCGCACCATCACCGCCCTCGCCCCGCTCGCACGGCGCGGCCTGCCGATCCTGGGGCTGGAGCCCTCCTGCCTGCTCACACTGCGGGACGAGGCACTGTACCTCTGCCCCGGCGACGATGCGCGGGTGGTGGCGGAAAAGGCGATGCTCATCGACGAGTACCTGGCGAAGCGGCCGGGCCTTTCGCCAGAGGACGCGCCCGCGGGCGGTCGGGCCAGCGGAACGACGGCAACCATCCACGGCCACTGTCATCAGAAAGCGGCCGGAACGGGCGGCGCCACCGCTGAAGCACTGTCGGCATTCACGGGTATTGAGGGCAGGCTCATCGACTCCAGTTGCTGCGGCATGGCCGGCTCCTTCGGTTACACGGCCAGGCACATGCGCACCTCGCGCGCCATGGCGGAGTTGAGCATGCTTCCTGCCCTGCGAGCGACCTCCCCGGAGGAGATCGTGATCGCCAACGGCTTCAGTTGCCGCGCCCAGATCGAGGCAGGAACGGACCGGCGGGCGCGGCACATTGTGGAGGTTCTGTACGACGCGCTCGCCCAATCTGAATCACGGGCCGGTGGCACCTGACGGAAAATGCCGCAACCACGGCAGTCCCGGCCGAGTTGGCCGCACCGACCTGCAACGATCGGAAACAGGCACGGGGAGAGATTGAACGTGCCACGCGGGCTTGGCTCCACGCGCGAGGCACCTTCGCCGCGAAACGAGGCTTCCTCCACTCTTCGTCAAGCTTGCGGGGCAAGCGAAAAGCGTCGCCCGCTCTCACCCCAACGATTCGAGCCGACGGAGCCACGCATCGAATCGTGGGCACTCTCGCCGCATGCTCTCCAAACCGATCACCTCGGCCACCATGGGGCCATGTAGGGCCTTTTGGTACCCTTGAATGAGCTTCCCGATACGCTTGCTTGGTGCTGTATTCTTGTTGTCGTTGATGTCCTCCGGCGTGTGGAACTGGGCCCGGACTGACCTCAGTCCAGCGATCGAACCACCGGGGAAGACGAACTCAAACGCGTCAACGTCGGAGAACAGCAGCCCTTCGAATTCATGCATCTGAACGTATGGGAACACCAATCCACCGCCAGGACCGCCAGTGCCTTCACGGATGGCTCGAATCAAGTCGTCGGGCGACATGTCCCGTTTGCCTCGGAATCCGTAGAAGTCGACCAGCGAGGTAACCGCGTCGAAGCTGTACCGCAGGTGTCGCATCTCGTTCGCGAGACCCGTTATCGTGACGTTGCCACCGCCCTGCACCCTGCGCCGCGCTCGACCGAGCAGCACGGGTGTGGCGAAGACACCTCTGTCCTGGAGGTGGGCGGCAGGCGACTCTTTGACGAACTCCTCTTCGGTCTCTCCTTCGACGGATATGGCGAGGCGTGTCACGTCAAGGTCGTCCGCCGAGCAGGTTCTTCTGCCACAGTTCGCCTAGGCTGAACTCCTCGAGCCAGTTCCGGAGCTGGTCCGCGTCTGGAGTCTGTAGCTCGGTTCGCCCGTCCTGCAATTCGAGCACAAAGACTTCGTGGAGTTCGAAAGCGTCGACGAGCAAGGGTGACTGAGTTGCGGCTATGACCTGCCGGCGTCCAGCCAGCGCGCGGATCATGTCGCCGATGAGGCCAATTGCCTTGGGATGCAGGCCCAGTTCCGGTTCGTCGAGTAGCACTACGCTCGGCAGCATCTCCACGGGAAGGTTCAGTAGCGTGACGAGGGCAAAGAAACGCAGGGATCCGTCCGACGTAAGGTGCGCGCCGTAGCTCTTGTCGGAGTGCCTGGAACGCCAGCGCAGCGCCACTTTGCCGTACCGCTCCTCGATTTCAAAGCGGTCGAACCCAGGCAGCACGCGGCGAATGTAGCGGCAGATGAGTTCATAGCGGCGCACATCCTCATGCTCCAGGCGGTAAAGTAGAGCCGGGAGGTTGCCGCCGTCGCTTCTCATATATGTGTTGTCTCCGGCATCCCACTTCTTCTTGAAGTGCCCATTCCGGCGATGCCGACCACCTGTTCCAGCAAGCCGATCGCGGATTCCAGGCCAAGCCGATCACCTTGGAGGAGCGGAGGTCCATAGGGACGCTGGGTGTGGGGGGTTGAGGGTTGAAGTTAGGTCGTGGGG
>JAJDUP010000003.1 GCA_022826565.1 Gemmatimonadota bacterium
CTCGGCCAGCGCCACGCCCGCTTGTCCGTTCGCCTCACGTATCGCCATGCCCTCGACGATACTACATTCGGGATCGCGTTACCAGACCCCCCCACGATCCGTTCAGGGGGACGATCACCACGGCTTCACCGAACAGTTACCCCGGACCGTGTCAGCGTCCGCGCTGCCGTGCAGCGGACTGCCGGGATTCTCCCAGTTATCGCTTGGGCACCTCTCGTCTTGTCAGCCCCCGGCGACCGTGAGACTCACAAGCCGCACCACTCTCAGGACGGGCACATCGACCTCGTCCAACTCGACATACGCCATCAAGCCGTCAGGCCCGAACGCGTCCGGGATGCGGAAGGAATCCTCAGACAGGGTGCCCAGGTAGCCGCCGGACGGGGTGAGGACATCCACTGGACCCGGTGATATGCCATCCTCCGCCGATCGCACAATCCAGATCCGATTCTCGTGGTCAACGCCCATCCCACTGATGACGGGCACCTCGGAGCCGAAGTCCATCTCGGCAACCAGCGACTGTGCGAGCGCCGATGACAGTTCACGGCCCGCTTCGCCCGAGATATCCGGCCCCGTGGCGATCACCTGCGCGCCCCCTCCACCCCTCTCACGCTCCCTCGCCGCCTCCTGCATCTCCGCCGTCACCGGCATGGGGTCGATGGGCCTTTCCAGCACGGTACGCACCGAGCCGTCGTCCGGCCGCACTATCTTGACCTGGTACCCCACGGAATCGACGACAGCTATCTCCCCGTCGGCCAGAACCGCTGCCAACAGAGGGGGACCGAATATCGTTCTGCGGGGCAGGATTCCGGAGGGCAGCGGTACTTCCATCTCGCCTATCCGGATCGAGACGGCCGCACCCTCGGCGGCATCGGGCGGAGGAGGGGTGTGTGCCCGATAAACCTCCCTGCTGCCCTGTCCGATCGTGTGGATGTCCACGGCACGGTCTCCCTGTCGCCGAGCGGTGAGCAACCGGCCATCAGGGAAGACGCCAAGCAGGATGGGCACGGACTGAGACGAAGTGACGATGCCCGGGGACCGTACCGGCTGGGGAGGCTCGCGAATCGCGACCTGTTGCTCAAGGAAGGTGCCGTCGGGTCCGAACAGGAGCAGTGCGTCATGGCCGACATCGCGCACGACGATCCGGTTGTCGTGGAGGACGCCGACCCCGATGGCCATGCGGAACTCCCCCGGTCCCTGACCAGTTCGCGAGATATGGCGGCGAAACTCCCCATCCGAACCCACGACCACAACCCGGTTCTGTCGTCGGTCCAGAATCACCAAGTTGCCGTCGTGGTCGAAGTGAACCTCCGAGATCTCCGTGAAGGCTTGCCATTCCTCTTCCGAAAGCCCCCCACCAAGGAGGAAGAGCTCCTCCGTCACCGCGACCAGAGGAAGGTCCGGATCCGAAGTCGCGTCAGGAAGATCGGGCGCGGGGCCGCCGCCGGCACTATCGCAGCCCATCATACAGCAGACCAACACGGGGATCGGGAGCCTGACCATCATTCACCTCGCCGTCATTCATGGGTGCAGACACAGGTATCGATGAATGAAGCTCGCTCCGTCGAGCGCATCTCCGCCAGCCTTGGCCCGCCCGCTCGGGTCATCCGTCAGCTCGGGGCACCCGCTACCGGGTCGGCGGCATGCTCCCGATGCCGATCCAGAGGCGCACGTGTGAAACCGGGGTGCATGTGCGCGGAAAAGCGATTCGGACGTGCACGTCTGCGACTTCGCATGCCGTTGTCCGGCTTTCGGTTGCGCCACGGCCTCCGGGGCGGCTGCGCCGCACGGGAAACGGAGGCCGTGGCCGGAGTACCCACCTTTTTCGATGCCTGGCGTGGCATCGGGGAGGTTGGGATGTGCACGCCATCCCACCTCCCTCGGGGGTCGCTCCGAACCAGCAATCCCTGGCGGGAAGGCCAATCGGCGAACAGGAACGAGCATGTCGGGATTTCTCGCCCTGGCCCGCAGCCCCGCGCCGGTGAAACTACTCGCCTCGGGCGGGGAACGGTGCTACACCGCTTCGAGGCGGCCCTGACAAGTGCGTATTTCGGTCAGGATGGTTGGGGGGGTACTGGGTTGCTCGGGAAGGTCGTGGGGGTCTACAGTACCGCGTCCGTGCAGCATCGGATCGAACTGGGGACGGGTCTATACCGTGAGCGACAGCGGAATCATCGGGCAAGCCTACGGGCGGAAGATACACGCCCGCGAGGTGGTCGCCATCGACGAAGCCGGGGACGGCTTGTGTTGGGTCCGCCTGACCCGGTTCGGCGACGAGTGGCTTCTGATTCGGTCGGATGCCCGCGACGTGTCGCGCGCGGTGCGGAAGCTCCGCCAGATTCCGGCGGGCGAGCAGTCGGACCGGTTCCCGGAGGTCGGGCCGTGAGCCTCCTCTCCTACCTTGCCCTCGGGGGGCTGGCCGCCGCGCGCCGCCTGTTTCGTCGTCGGCGTCGGTAGCCCGCGAACGTTCGCCACACGTCGCGCTTCGGACCGGCCGCGTTCGTGATCACCGCCTTCATCGGGCGATGTGGACGTACGGTGCCAATCACTTCCCCGGGACAACGGGGCGCCATCTCTAGCGTCATCGGGTTTGACGCCCTTACCACTCGTCATCCTCTGCGGAGGGGCGTTCCAAGGAGGCTTGAAGCACCCGCCAACGCTTCCAACATGCCCGATATGTAGGCGTCCCGGCTAACGCCTCCCTTCTCGCCGCTCATCGTCTCGGTGAGCTCCGAGGCGATGTTGGCTATGAAATGGCGCACTTCCTGTTGGCTCTGGAGGTCATGCGCTTGGAATGTGTAGCCGAAAAGCAGGAGCAACGTGGCGCTGTAACCCAGATGTTGTTTCTCCGCCTTGGAAGGGCCGAAGCGAGGCCCCTGCTTAAGTTGCCTTAAGAGGCTGGAAACGACCGCTTGCGGGTCGGGAAGGCGTGAAGATGCCTCGCTGCGAGTCGCCGACATTCTTCTTCTCTCCTTCGGGAAGGGTCTCGTTAGGCGGGTGTCCCCGTAACTGTTCCAGCAGGCCGCCTCACCGGGTTCCGGCCCCGCTCGGCGAGCAGCTGTAGCTCCGCCGGCATTCGTGAATGCCATCATTTGATTCGTGGACGGACCGCACGATCTGCGCGCCTTGCAACCTCGCGCCGAGCGCGCGCGTCGTCCAGCGAAGCCGACGGGCGACCGACGACGGATGGCTGTGCCCCCTCTGGCCGGACCATGAGGAGGTGACGGCCGCAGCGGCCCTGGCGGAATTGGGCAATACCGACCTGCCACCATCCGCTCACCTAACCTCCACCCACAATCGGCTCACGACGAGCGTCGGCACGTCGAGTTCATCGCGTTCCATATGGGCTACAAGACCGTCGGGTCCGAAGGTGGCTGGCATCGCCGGTTGGCCGACAGCGAGCGTGCCCAGGTACTCGCGATCCGCACTGAAAACATCAATCGGCCCATCGTCATTCCAAGGATCCTCTCCGCGGCGCTGGATCCACAACCCGCCGTCCCAAGTGACCGCTATCCCCCGTACCACCGGGACTTCGTGGTAGAACGTGCGATCCCGAATCCTTTGGCGGCTCTCCTCGGGATCCCGCGGCGGCAAAGGCCCGGCTGATGGGGAACCCCCTGCCAACCGGTCCTCAAGCTGTTGAAGGTGGGAGGCGATCGTCCCCTGCCGGATGCGTTGGGATACCGCCTCCGGCGAGAGCGGCCGCGTCAGCACGTCGAGCAACGATCCATCGGGGCGTGTGAACTTGATGGCGTAGGCCGAGGAGTCCGAGTAGGCGATGGTGCCGTCAGGCAGCACGTCCCAGTAAAACCCCGGCTCGAAGTACCGGTCTTCCATCGACGCGACCACCTTCGGCCAGTCCTCCAGGGCCGTGGATGAGAACGGTTCGGGGCGAGGCGCCCTCCATCCCTGCAGAATCGGCTCTTGCACGATCACATCGCCGGAGATGCCCAACGTTTCGAGCGCGCGGTCGTCGGCCCACGGCGGTGTCTCGTCTTCCTCGTACCCCATAAGCCGATTCATGCTGTTCATCATCTCAACAAGCACACGGTCGACCCCTTGCGCGATGAGCCTGTCGCCCAGCGGATCGGCCCGAATCTCGTCGTGACCGAGGGCAAAGGACAGTGGTCTGTCGTCGCCAGCCAGCCTGACGAACCGCTCAAGCTCGCCGTCCGGGCTGAACACCTGGATCGCCGAATGTTCCGTGTCGGGCACTGCGAAGCGGCCGTCGCGCCACACCGCGATTACCTTCACGTGTTGAAATTCGCCCGGCCCCTCGCCCTCGCGACCGACGATGCGCACGAGCTGGCCATCGGGACCGATGACGACGACCCGCTTATTCAGAATATCCAGCACCAACAGGTTGCCAACCCCATCGAAGCTCACTTCCAACCAGGGCTGGAAGAAAGCCCACTCCTGCGCATTCACGCCGCCCACGCGGTAGATCTCGGTCAGGTCTGCGGTCAGCGGACGGTCCTGCGCTGCAACCGGGGTTGCGAGGAGGGTGGCTACGATTGGGTAGGTGGCTCTTCTCACGTTAGGCCTTCCTGGCTTCTGGGCCGAATCTTCAGAATCTGAGCGTGGCGATTGCTGCAAGCTAAGCTAAGGTATGCTGCGGTCACCAATACCCGGCCATGGTCTGTTGCTCGGGGGCGGCGTGGCACTCCAGTTCGGCGATCCCCTTACTTCCTGTCGTACTGCATGCGAACGCCGCCTCGGGGAGGCCGGTCGGGACCTGAGTGAGGGGACTGGCTCACGACCTTTAGTTGTCGCAAGCAAGCCAGCAAGCCAGCAAGCCAGCAAGCCGACGCCGTGTTGAACACGGCGGTCTGGCAAGGGGAGGCTCCGCTCCCCTTAGACCCCTTGGGTTTCCGGACCGGTTTCGGCGGCGGAGGGCCGCCTCCAAAACCGCGTCCTAAATCGCGCCGATGGCTGTCCGGCGGCGGCCAGCGAACTGCGCGCATCGGCGCGGGGCCTCTTGAAAGAGCGGTTTCACCGACCCCGACCTCACCCCTCCCGCCCGGCCCTATCCGTCGAACTGTTACACGAGGTTGCCAACGGGCACACCGGCGATTCGCAGGACGACCTTCCCCGAACCGGGTCCGCAGAACTGTCGGTAGCGCGTCCTGACCAGGACGAGGTCGAAGACGCGGGGGACTCGGTCGGGTATGCCTCGCAGGTGTCGCCGTTTGCATCGTAGGCGAGCACGGCGGAAGCTGCACCGGATCCGACTCCGTCAACGACTTCGAGATCACCAGGGTAAAGATGTGGTTCCGGCACCCCGTCGGCGAAGGATACGGAGATGGTCAGCCGGTCTCCGTCTATGGCTGCCGAGTTCACCTCATAGGGGTCGTTCCCGTGTCGCGGCCGTCGTCGACCACCACGTTGTTTCGGGTATATTCGGTTCAGTCGGCGATTCGCGGCAGCCGGGCGCGGCGAGCAGCCCGAGCAGGAGCGCGACCGAGGCCGCGCACCTTACGGCGGAAGCCCGATAATCCGTGAGTCCGGGTGTCATTGATCGCTCCGTATCGGAATGACCGGCCCAATCGCCGCCGTGCCATTCGAGTCGTCCGCACGATCAAAGAAGCGATATGGCACCGACACGCCGCGCGGTGGCACCGACAAGTGCGCTGGATCGGCGGAGAGAAGGGAATGGTGAGCACCAAGGCGGCCCGAAGCGGGCGCGCGTGCCGGGCCGCTTGTTCTTCCGAAGTTCATGGTTAGTACCGCCCCTAGCCGACCAGATGGTGGCCGCCGCGGACGTTGCGGGCTAAGATAACGGGCCGATGCCGATGCATGAATAGGTAACGATCTATTGGCGGCAACTCCCTCTATTGAGGGCTGACATGGGTCGCCAGCTTTCAAGAATCGGTCTGGACCTTCGAGGCGCCCGAGCGGCTCCGGCGCTCACAAAACGCCCTGCAATGAAGCGAGGATGCCGCCATGTGCGGTTTGGCCAGCGTTCGCTTGAGGACTTGGCGGATGGTAGAGCGCGAGCAATGGACCGCCACGGGTATTGTCACATGCGCTGCCATGCTGTCGGTGGCCCTTTGGGCCGTAGCCTGCGGTGACGGAGCCGTTGAGCCGCCTCCCGATGCGCCCCGCCCGACGACGGTCACGGTGACCCCGGCGTCGGCCGTGCTGTCCGCCTTGGGCGCCACGGTGCAGCTTTCGGTCGAAGTGCGCGACCAGAATGACCAGGTCGTGGTGGGTGTGGCGGTAACTTGGGCAAGCGGCAACGCATCGGTCGCGACGGTGGATGCGTCGGGCCTTGTGACGGCTGTGGCGAACGGGACCACAACGATCACGGCGACGGCGGGTTCGGTCTCGGGAACCGCGGCGGTGACGGCGATGGAGAGCCCTGACCGCGCGACTCTGGTGGCCTTTTATCACGCGACGGGAGGCCCCAACTGGTGGAACTCGGAGAAGTGGCTGACGGACGCACCGCTCGATCAGTGGCACGGCATCCGCGTGGATGATCCCCACACGGGTCGCGTAGTAGAGATCCTCTTGCAGGACAACAACCTCGCCGGCCCGATTCCGCCGGAGATCGGGAGCCTTGCTGCCCTCACCACCCTCGACGTGTGGCGAAACGAAGTCGCTGGCCCGATTCCGCCGGAGATCGGGAATCTCACTGACCTGAGACGCCTGAACCTGCACTCAACCTGGCTCACTGGCGGAATCCCTCCAGAGGTCGGAAATCTCACGGAACTCACTGTTTTGGACCTGTCGTATAGTCGGCTTACGGGCCCGATCCCTCCAGAACTCGGCAACCTCGCCAACCTGCAATCGCTGAGCCTCAGGTTCAATGACCTTACGGGCCAGATCCCGCCGGAGCTTGGCGACCTCGCCAAGCTGCGGAGCTTGCTCCTCGAGGCGAACAAACTCTCGGGCGAGATCCCGGCCGCACTCGCAAACCTGGGCAATCTGGAGGCACTGGATCTTGCCTCCAACCGGCTAACGGGTGCGATCCCGGCGGGGATTGGCGACCTGAGCAACCTGCGCTATCTGTCCCTCGGGCTCCTTCTAAGGGGTCGGCGCAACCGTCTAACGGGCTCGATCCCGCCCGCACTCGGCAACCTGGGCAATCTGGAATTCCTGAATCTCTCCGGCAACCAGCTGACCGGTGCGATTCCGGCGGACCTCGCCAACCTGGGCAGCTTGGAAGACCTGAATCTCGCCTTCAACCGGTTGACGGGTGCGATCCCAGTGTGGCTCGGCAACCTGAGCAGCCTGGCACGGCTGAGTCTCGACGGCAACCTGATATCGGGCCCGATCCCGCTCGAACTCGGCAACCTTGACCGTCTGTGGGAACTGACTCTCTCCGAGAACGACCTGACCGGCCCCCTGCCAGCGGACCTCGCCAACCCTCAACGTCTTACGCTTCTCATTCTCGACCAGAACAGGCTGGCGGGCGCGATCCCGGACAGATTCCTCGAACTGAACGAGCTGGCGGTCTTCGCGTTCGAAGCGAACGCTGGCCTCTGCGCCCCGGGCATCACGGACTTCGACGCTTGGCTGAACGGAATCGTGGACGCCAGAGGGCCCTACTGCAACGAATCGGACGCAAAGGTGCTGAAAGACCTGTACGAGGCCTCTGGGGGACGGAACTGGACGAACTCCGACGGCTGGCTTCAAACTCCCGTTCTGGACGAATGGCACGGCGTGTCCGCCGACGATCTCGGTCGGGTGGTTACGCTCGACCTGACCCGCAATGGCCTGACCGGACGCCTGCCGGCCGACTTGGGGAATCTGGCGGAAATGACCGCCTTGCGGATCGTCGGCAACGCCCTGTCCGGCCCGTTGCCATTTTCCCTGACCCGGCTGGCGCTGGTCGAACTCCACTACGCTGACACGAGCCTATGCGTCCCGGCCGACGCGACGTTCCAGACCTGGCTGCGGGGGATCACGTCACACGAGGGTACCGGCGTGGTTTGCGATGGCCAGTCGGAGCTCACGGCCCAGGGCTGGTACGCTGGACCCGTTGTGTCGTGGGTGGACAGAAGGCTGTATCGGTCTGGACCATTGAGGCGCCCGAACGACTCAGGCGCTCACAAATGAGGCGAGGAGGCCGCCATGTGTGATTTCGCCAGGGCTTCGCGACGACGCTGCGCCGCCGTCGGGCTTACCAATTCCGTGGAGCGAGGTCGAATCAGCACGTTGCCACGGCGTACTCATGTCTTCCGACTGTCGGTGGCCTGGCTGGCCGTGTTGCCTTGGCAGGTTCAAGCGCAGGAGCCACCGGATCGTCAGGAGGAACTGGGCCGCTTCGTGCTCGAAGCCGGGATCGTGGGGGGTAGCAGTGGGTGTCCCGGACACTACGTTGGCATCAACGGGCAGGTCGCGGGACCGGTGTCGCTGTACGGGATGGTGGAGAACTACCGGTGCGCCGAGCGGACCGAAGCCTTCGACCCCAAGGGCGACGCCATCAGCGGGACCATAATCTACCCTGGTCGGGTCGCGTCGGACATTCGGTTCGGCGCGGAGGTTTTGCTCGGACGTGACAGTTGGCTCGTTCGCCCAGCGTTGCGCGCGGGGATCCTGTATGGCAGCGGGAATTACGTTGGGCCGACCGGCGGTGCGAGCCTGACGTTCGGACGACGCTACGGCGCTCGCTTCATCCTCCACTTCGAGGAGTGCGGCAGCACAACCTGCGAGCGCTTCCAGATGGGCGGATACGTCTCGTTCTGAGCCTCAATGAGACTGAGGTCCTGCGGCCGGATCGCTCGCCCGATGGCGACCAGGCGGGCGGGGGGGAATGGGGAACCTCGGCCGCTGTGGCCGTCCGTATCAGCGCGGGAGCCATTGCCTCCCGCAGGAACGCCGACAGGAGCACGCCAACGGTCGTCGCCTTGGGCCGTCAGGCCGTGAGTTCGGCCGCCGCCATGCGGGCGGGCACGGTCGCGGAGCGCGCGGGTCAGCCAGTTGGCTGGCCGACAAGGGGAAGGGGGGTGACGCCCCCGCCCGCGCGCTCCTCCGACGGGCAGGATTTCCGGGGGGTTCGAAGGGGGGCGGAGCCACCCACGCCAGAGCGCGAGTGTTTTACATCGCGTGGGCTGGCTGACCGACCTTAACAGTCGAAAGCCAGCCCTCGGCGGAGCCGCCGAAACCGCCTCTCGGAGCACGGTCCGGGGCAGCGTCTACCGGGCCGTCGCTGGCAAGCTCCCCGGCCTCTCGGTCGCCAGTCGGCGAGGGCAACGGGCGACCCCGTCACCTCCCTGGCGATAGCGGCGGCTCTCTGCCGACCGCCGTTTTCCCCCTACCTCTACCCCTCGGGAACCCGAGATCGTCGATCTGAGGCCATCCCAGCGCCCGTAGATTACCCGAAACGCCTCCGAGCCGCCCCGAAACGGCCTCTGAGCCGGTCGCGAGGTCAGATCAGGTCTCGGTGCCTGCTCACCGGCCCTCCAGATACCCGGCCCAATCCTCCATGAGCCGACGCCGCCGCTCGAACAGATCCGTCCGCAGGTATGCCGCCTCGACCTTGTTCTGCACGACATGGGCAAGCGCGGCCTCGACCACCTCCCGGGGATGGTCCGTCCTCTCGGCGGCCCAGTCCCGGAACGACGACCGGAACCCGTGAGGCACCGCCGAGATTCCGCAGCTCAGGAGCAAACGGCCCGGCCGCTTTCTGGTCAACGGCTTCCCGCGTTCGTTGACGAACACGATCGGACTCTCCCCGTTCCACAGCTTGCGGGCCGCGTCGAGGATCTCCAACACCCGGCCGGACAGCGGCACCCGGTGCTCGCGGGCGGTCTTCGTCCGGCTTGCCGGTATCGTCCACACGCCCGCACCTTGGTCGATCTCCGCCCACACCGCCCCCCGGACCTCGCCGCCACGCGCCGCCGTCAGGACCAGGAACTCGAACGCCAACGTGTCCACTTTCCCCGGCTTCGCCGCCCGCACCTTCGCGATGGCCGCGGCGACCTCGCCGTGAGGCAGGGCCTTCCGGTGTGTGACGACATCGTGCTGGGGGCCGAGCACCGGCAGGAGCCGGTCGCAGGGGTTGTCGGTCCGCCAGTCCATGGCAACGGCCCACTCCAGCACGGCGCGGACGCGAAGACGGATGGCGCGGGCGACCTTCGGCCTCGCGTGCCAGATCGGGGACAGCATCTCCAGCACGTCGCCGCTGGTGATCTCGGAGACCGGCAGGTTGCCGAGGCGCGGGAAGGCGTACATCTCCAGCGAGCGAGTCCAGAGCCTCGCGGTCTTCGGGCTGCGCCACCCGGCGCGCTTCTGCTCGATGACGCGCCCGGCGGCCTCGGCGAAGGTCGGCACGCCGAGGGACCGGCGCTTCTCGGCCAGCGGATCGCCGCCCGCGCGAGCCAGCTTCCGGTTGGCCAACGCCTGGTCGCGGGCCTCCGCGAGCGAGACCAATTGGACGCTGCCGAGACCGATCTCGCGCTTGCGGCCCCGGACGACGAGCCGCTGGATCCAGCTGCGGGTTCCGGTCTTCTTGACGTAGAGGTACAGCCCGTTTCCGTCGCAGTGTCTTCCCGGCGCAGCGGAGCGCACGAAGGCGGCGGACAGCCGGTTGTGGGGATGACGGCCCTTCGGCTTACCTCGGCGGCGCTGAGTGCGGGCGTTGGTAACATTATTCATTCCCTAATCATAGCCGGGATGGCAGTGGATTGCAAGGGACGCAGCCGGTGGACGAGAGTAGAAGAAAACCCCATCTAAGACGTTGATACACTGGATGTTACGGAACTCTATGGACGCCTATGGACGATAGTGGATTCCAGTTGTCCGCTCCCATGGCTGGATGGGACTTTGTGTTGCGGGACGCGGCGCACTGTAAAGTGGAGATTACATTCTGTCTACTTTACATTACATTGTCGTGTCCGCTGGGTCACCCGCTTTACATCACCCAAACCACCCCGGCTCCTCCCCCGCCCGCCACTTGATGTTGCACCCCACACTCGGCACCTGCTCCTCCACCGGCGCGGCACCCCCCAACACGGCCTCCAGCGCCGCCCGCAGATCCTCCCCCGTCACCGACACATCCAGTGATGGCCGACTCCCATCGTACTGGCCCCGATACACCAGCCGCCGACCCGCGTCGAACAGGAAGAAGTCCGGCGTGCACGCCGCCCGGTACGCCTTCGCCACCTCCTGCGACTCGTCGAACAGGTAAGGGAAGGTGTACCCGCGCCGCGCCACCTCATCCACCATCTTCTCCGGGCTGTCCTCGGGGTAGTTCGCCACGTCGTTGGCGTTGATGCCGACGACTGCTACACCCCGCGCCTGGTACTCGGCCGCGAGGCCCGCGAAGTGGTCCGCCAGGTGCTTCACGAACGGGCAGTGGTTCGACAGGAACACCACGAGCAACCCGCGCGCGCCCTCGAACCGCGACAGCGACGCGGTCTCGCCCGTCGCGGGCTCCGGCAGCGAGAATTCCGGCGCCTCGGTGCCGAGCGCCAGCATGGTGGAAGCTACAAGCGCCATTCCTCTATCCTCCTCGCCGGGACTCGCCCGGTCGTTGGTCGATCTCCAGTAGCTTGTGGATGAAATCCGCGTCGCGCGTTCCGTCCACGGCCGGCTACAGCCTCTCCAGCAGGAACTCCGGCGTGTACCGGTTCAGCCACGCCGCCAGCACCGTGAACGAGCCCGTCACCAGCAGGAGCCCGAGCACGATCAGCAGCGCGCCCGCGACCTTCTGAACCGCCGGCAGGAACCGCCGGAAGCGCGAGAACGCGGTCAGGAATCGCTCCATGGCCCAAGCGGCCAGCAGCAGCGGGATCGCCAGCCCCATCGAATAGACGAAGAGCAGCCACATCCCGACGGCGACATTCTGCTGCGATGCGGCCATCGTCAGGATCGCCCCGAGGACCGGCCCGATGCACGGCGTCCACCCCGCGCCGAACGCGACGCCGACCACCAGCGTGCCCAGGTACCCGGCAGGCTTGTTCGCCAGGTGGACGCGCTTCTCGCTGAGCAGCGGCAGGAGCTGGAAGACCCCCATCAGGTGCAGCCCGAACAGGATGATGATCACGCCGCCGATCCGCGCGATCCAGTCGCTGTTGTACAGCAGGAAGCTGCCGATGAAGGTCGCGCCCGCGCCGAGCAGCACAAAAATCAGCGTGAAGCCGCTCACGAAGAGCAGCGAGTGCACCATCACGCGCCGCCGGTCGAAGCCCTCCTGCAGATCCTCGAGCGACATCCCCGTCACGAAGGACAGATAGCTGGGCACCAGCGGCAGAACGCAGGGTGACAGGAACGAGAGGATGCCCGCGCTGAAGGCGATGGTGATTCCGATGGAGTCGTTCATGGGGATTCAGGGTCCTCGTTGGCCATCGCTCCGACGCGTTCCACGACCAGCTCCGTGGTCAGGGTGCGGTCACCGATGGAAAGGGTGACGGTGTACGTCCCGGGGTCGACAGGTTCGCCCTGGCCTCCGCGTCCTCGCCGCCCGAAGAGGCCGCCCATCCCCACTCCCGGGCGGATGAGGTCCGCGAGTTCGCGCATCTGGTTGAAGTTCGGCGCGCGCCGCCCTCCCCTTCCCCCGCCCGCGGACTCGCCCGGACGCTCCCGGAAGGCCTCGGGATCGCCCCCGCCCTGCCCTCCGCCGAAACCGCCTCCGCCGAAGCCGCCGAAGAAGGTGCCGACGTCGGTCTCTCCGGTGAAGAGCCCGATCTGGCGGCGCAGCGGCGCTTCCTCCCATCCGGCCTCGACCAGCGAGTCGGCCACCGCGCGCGCGCGCTCGGCGATGGCAAGGCTGTCGCGGCGCTCTGAGGGGGATAGCCCCTCGGCCTCGGCCGCCGCGCCCCGGAGGTTCCAGGTCACGGTGTGCAGCCCCGCCCCGGCGGGACCGTTGAGGGTCTGCACCGTCTCGCCATCGGCGCCGGCGATCGTGATCTCGACCTGGGGGCCGCGCTGCCCACCGGGACCACCCCCCGGGCCGCCCGGACGACCGCCACCTCTCCCCGCACCCTGTCCGGCCGCGGCCTGTCCCGCACCCGCACCCCGCCGCCCCCGCGCTTCCTGGGCCTGCCCGCCTCCCCGACCCCCGGCCGCCTGGGTCATCTCCTGGCCATCACCAACCTCGCCCGCTTCCTCCTCCGCCAGCGCCGCCGCGACCTCGTCACCCACGTAGTAGCTGATCCGCCCGGTCGCGCCCGGCGTCGGCCGCGAGAACCACGCCTGGCCGTACGACTCGCCGCCCCTCGCGGGCTCGCCGAACTGGTATGCCGGCGCTGGCTCGAAGGCCGCCGCGCCGTCCGCCAGCACGTTGCCGGTCAGGTCCTGCAGCGGCGCGATGTCGACGATCCAGATCGAGCGGCCGTGCGTGCCGGCGATCAGCTCGCGGTCGCGGGGGTGGATGCGCAGGTCGTGCACCGGCACCGTCGGCAGGCTCTCCATGAAACGGCGCCACGAGCCGCCCCGGTCCAGCGAGGCATAGACGCCCAGGTCGGTCCCTACGAAGAGCAGGTTCTCGTTGCGCGGGTCCTCGCGGACCACGTGCACGAAGTCGGGGGCGCCGGTGGGCAGCCCGGCTGCGATGGAGCGGAACGAGTCGCCGCCGTCGTCCGAGACGAAGACGTACGGGGTGAAATCGTTGGTGCGGTGGCCGTCGAAGGATACGTAGACGCGGTCGGCGTCGTGGCGCGACGGCTCGACGCGGCTGACGTAGGTGCCCTCGGGGACGCCGGCGATGCGCGCGGTGAGCTCGATCCACTCGCCGCCGTCGTCCGGCGATGTCCAGACGCGGCCGTCGTCGGTGCCGGCGTAGAGGCGGCCCTGCACGAGTGGCGACTCGGCGAGCGCGGTGATCGTGGCGTGCGTCTCGGCGCCGGTCACGTCGGGGGTGATGCCGCCGGTCGTGCGCGTGCTGATCTCGATCTTCTCCGGGTCGGCGTACGAGAGATCCGGCGAGATGATCTCGAGGTCGTCGCCGTAGTCGGTGCTCTTCACGACACTGCTGCCGGCGGCGTAGAAGTGGCTGCGGTCGTGCACCGACTGGAAGAAGGGCGTGTTCCAGTTCCAGCGCATGATGTGGCTGGCCGAATCGGCGGTGGCGCGCGCCTGGAGGCCTGCGATGCGGGGGTCGTCGTCCGCGGCGCCGCCCTCGAGCAGCAGCACGATGCTGTCCTGGAGCGGCCGCCAGGCATCCTCCCAGCTCGGCCTTTGCAGCGACTCGGTCTCGCCGGTGGCCAGGTTGAGCCGCCGCATGTTGCCACCCTGCGACTCGGCCCAGACGAGGTCGGGGTCCTGCGGGTCCTGCGCGGTGACGAAGCCGTCGCCGCCGCTGATCGTGGCCCAGTGGTACTGCGACAGCTGGCCGCGGGACAGGCGGCTCGGACCGCACCAGGTGCCGTTGTCCTGGAGCCCGCCGCACACCCGGTACGGCTTGTCCATGTTGAAGGAGACGTCGTAGAACTGGCCCAGCGCCATCGTGTTCAGATAGCGCCAGTTGCCGCCCTTGTCGTAGGTGATCGCGACGCCGCCGTCGTTGCCGACGACGATGCGCTCGGGATCGACGGGATCGATCCACATGGCGTGGTGGTCGACGTGGATGCCGTTGGTGGTAGTTCCGGCGGTCCGGCCGCCATCGCTCGAGAATTGCACCGGCGTCGACGAGAAGTAGACCCGGTCGGGGTCGTGGGGATCGACGCGCACCTGTGAGTAGTAGAAGGGGCGGCTGTTGGCGTCGTTGACCTTTTCCCAGGTCGCGCCGCCGTCCTCGGAGCGGTAGAGGCCGTTGCCGCCGGAGCTGGCGGCCGCCGCGGCGGGAGCTTCCTCGTCTTCGGTTGCGCCAGTTTCTTCGCCCTCCTCATCCACCTCTGGCTCGTCCTCCTCTTCGGCCTCGACCATCGCGAACATGATGTCCGGATCGCTCTCGCTGATCGCGATGCCGATGCGGCCTTTCATCGTGGTCGGGAAGCCGCCGCCGCTGACCTCGGTCCAGCTGTCGCCGCCGTCGGTGGACTTCCAGAGCCCGCTGCCGGGGCCGCCGCTGTTCAGGAACCAGGGGCCGCGCACGCGCTCCCAGCTGGCCGCGAAGAGCGTGTTGGGGTCGCCCGGGCGGAAGGCGACGTCGACGAAGCCAGCCTTGTCGCTGATGTGCTTGACCAGCTCCCACGTCTCGCCGCCATCGGTCGTGCGATAGAGGCCGCGCTCCGGGTTGGAGCCCCAGATGTGGCCGAGGGCCGCGACGAAGACGATGTCCGGATCGAGCGGATGCACGACGATACGGGCGATCACCTGCGTTTCGCGCAGACCCTTGAACTCCCACGTTTCGCCGCCGTCGGTGGACTTGAAGATCCCGCCGCCCGGCGAGATCGAGTTGCGCGAGTCCTCCTCGCCGGTCCCGGCCCAGATCTGGTCCGGGTTGGTCGGCGCGATGGCGAGGTCGCCCATCGACACCACGCGCAGGTCGTTGAAGATCGAGCGGAAGGTGATGCCGTTGTTGGTCGTCTTCCAGATCCCGCCCGCGGCGGCGGCCACGTAGAAGGTCTTCGACGGGCTCGGAAGCCCTTCGACGTCGGTGACCCGCCCCCCCATGTTGGTCGGACCGACGGAGCGCCAGACGAAGGATTCCCAGACGTCGTCGGGGATCTGCCCGGTAAGCTGGGCGGCGGCGGGGACCGGGGCGGCCAGGCCCGTGGCGAGGATGGCCAGCGACAGTGTGCGGGCGAGAATCGGGCGGACGGGCGAGCGGTGCATGGGGGCCTTCCGGAAGCTTGTCGGCGAGTTGGTGCCGTGCGGCGGGTCGTTAAGGTGACACATGAGTTCGGGAGCGCGTTACCGGGGGGTCGATCCGGGGGCGGCGGGTTCGCTCCAGTACCCGATCATCTTGTAGATGAGCCGGGCAACAAGGAAGTCCGGCGCGTTCATCCCGGGGATCGGAGCGTGCTCGACGACATCGGTGCCGACGACGCGGCGCTCGGTGAAAACGCGGCGCAGGAGGGACAGCGCGGGGTACCAGTGGCCGCCGCCGGGCTCGGGCGTGCCCGTGGACGGCATGAGCGACGGGTCGAAGAAGTCGACGTCGAAGGTGATGTAGACGGAGGGGCCGAGGGCGGCGACGGCGCGGTCGATCCAGGTGTGTTCGGGGGCGGGCTCGGGGCGGGCGGCCGGTTGCCCGCGGGTCGCCGGTTCCGGGCCACGGGCCGGCGCCTGCCCCGCCACCTCCTCGGCCGTGATCACCGTGACGTTGTCGCGGGCCTGGGCCGCCGCCCACTCCTCGGCGCTGATTCCGCGCGCGCCGACGGTGACCAGATCGACGGCGTCCACCACGTGGGCCATGGCGCATGCGTGGGAATGGCGGCTCCCGTCGTGGGTCTCGCGCAGGTCGAGGTGGGCGTCGAACTGCAGCACGGTGAGCCGCTCGGGCGCGCGATCGGCGTGTGCGAGGATCGCTGGTGAGGACACCGAGTGCTCGCCTCCGATCATGATCATGCGGCGGCCGGCGGCGGCTTCCAACACGCGCGCGCAGGCGCCCCGCAGTTCGGTGAGGGCGCGGGCGGCGTCGCCGCGGGTGAGTTCCAGCGCCGGGAAGGTGTAGACGCCGCCCTCGGAGGCGTCGCGGCCGAGTTCGTGGTCGAAGAGCTCGACGTAGCGCGACGCGTCGATGATCGCCTGGGGACCGCGGCGGGTGCCCGAGCCCCAGCAGGTGGTGGCCTCGTACGGCACCGGCAGGATCCAGGTGGCGGAGTCTTCGGGGGTCGCGGCGGGGCCGTCCAGACCGAGAAAGACGCGCGGCAGCTCCCACGGCAGCCCCTCCAGGCCGGGGGGCAGGTCGTGGATGGTGCGCGGGCCCGCGCGGGTGGCGGCGTTGGGATCCCTGCGGTTTGGCATGGGGCGGAAGCCGTTTCAGGCGGTCTCGATGGGACAGGTAATGCCGCGGTACTTGACGGCTCTTCCCGCTTCCTGGCTCGCGCGGCTGAGGCCGAAGATGACCAGCTTGTGGTGCGCGGGGCGGAAGCCGTGCCGGGCGGCCGTCTCTTCGACGATGCGCGCGATTTCCTCGCTGCGGAACTCGATCACCTCGCCGCTGTCCATGCACACCATGTGATGATGTATGGGATTGCGGGACAGGCGGTGCTCGAAGCGCTTGAAGCCCTCGCCGAAGTCATGCTCCTCCACCAGGCCGCTGCGCACGAGCAGTTCCAGCGTGCGGTAGATCGTGGCCTTGCCCAGACGCACGTTGTTGTCCCGCAGCTCCGCATCGATATCCTCCACCGACTGGTGGTTGGGCGACGAGAACACGGCCTCGGCGACCGCCGCCCGCTGGCGGGTCACCGGCAACCCCTGCTCCCGCAGGTAGCGCGCAAAGATCGCCACGTAGGGATCGATGTCGGCTGGTCCGTACTTCATGACCGTTCCTTCGTCATTGGGTCCAGGTCGTCATTCCGTCGGTGGCGGACCGATCACCGCCTCCTCGAACAGTTCGTCAGCGAATCCTTCCATGAATGCCTCGAAGGATCCGGATTCGCCACCTACCTCGACGTTCCTCGGGCTTCCCAGCGGCGCCGGCCCGCGCCTGACGACGCCCTCCATCACACGCGGCAACCGGTCGGCCGGCGCCACGCCCTGGTCGACCATTCGTGTTTCGAGGTAGAGGCCCCTGCCGGTGCGCTGGGCGGCGTAGCGGGCGGTAACCAGCCGGCGCGCCCCGCTGCCGTCGAAACAACCGGCCGCGACAAGTCCCCACTCCCTGCGCCCGCGAATGAGCGGCGGAAAGATCCACAGCCGGTCCATCGCCTCGGGCCCCAGGCGCTCGCCGACCTCCCGCAGCGTGCGCGGCAGGGCCTCCGGAACGCCGGGCCCGTCGTCGAAGTCCACTTCGGTCTGGCGCGCCCCGCGGCCGACTCGGGGGTTGGTCCTCGGATTCATACTCGAAAGATAGAGTCTCCCGGCGCCTCCACCCTATCCGGGTAGCCGATGGAACAGGTGCTAGATGCGACGCGAGGACTATCCACGGACTGCCGGCAACTCGGCGACGACCATCTCGACCACGCGCTCCACCACCTTGTCCAGCTTGCCGGAGACCACCGCCGCCGCCGCCTGCGGGTGGCCGCCGCCGCCGAGCGCCCTGGCGATCCCGTGGACCCGCGCGGGGGCCAGCGCACGGAGCGACACCTTGATCCGGCTGTCGCTGGTCGTTCGGAACAGGATCGCGACCTCGATCCCCTCCACATCGCGCGGCACGTCGACAAAGCCCTCCAGGTCGTCCACCGTGGCGCCGACCCGGTCGTACGCTTCCTTCGGGACGGTCATCCACGCCACGCGGCCCCCGTGATGCACTGTCAGCGTCGCCAGCGCCTCGTGCAGCAACTCGAAGCGGCGCGGGCGGAAGCGCGAATACACCGCCCGGTAGAGCGCCTCGGGCTCGGCGCCGAGTTCGACCAGCCTCGCCGCCGTTCGCAGACAGTCGGGGGTGGTGTTCTGGAATCGGAAGCCTCCCGTGTCGGTCAGGACGGCGACGTAGAGCGCCCGCACGATCGCCTCGGTCCAAGGCCCGCCCGCGCGCTCGATCAGTTCGAAGACCAGCTCTCCCGCAGCGGCGGCGCCCGTATCGACAAGCGCGAGGCCATCGATGGAACGGTCTCCGGGGGGATGATGATCGACGACGACGGTCGGCAGCCCCCGGATCATCGAGTTGATGCGGCCGATCCGGCGCGGGTCGGAGGTATCCACCACCACCGCCAGGCCGGCGCGCCGGCACCAGGCGGCCTCCTCCTCGCTCTTCGCGGGCAGGACCATCTCCGGGTCCGGCAAAAGGAAGGAGAAGCTCTCGGAAAAGGGCGTGGGGCTGGCGATCCGCGCGTCGGCTCCGTGTTCCGTCAGGAAGGCGGCCATCGCGACCGCCGAACCCGCCGCGTCGCCGTCGGCGTTGGCGTGCATGGTCACCACGACCGGGGAGGCCGCCAGCAGCGCCTCGACGATCGCGTCGATCCGCTCGTCACGGGCGGGGCCGGTCGGTGCCTGCGCCGCGCGCGCCACGTCAGCTTCCCCGCGGCCCGGTCCGGGCGGGGATACCGGCCCCACCGCGCCTGATCCGCGCGAGGACCTCGGCCGCGCGGGACGCCAGTTCCTCCCTCGTCCCGCCGTTGTCGATCACGAAATCCGCGCCGGCCCGCTTCCCCGCAACCGCCATCTGCGCCCTCATCATCCCTTCCACCTCCTCACCGCTCAGTCCGCGCGTCTCGATCGCGCGCCGGCGCCTCACCTCCTCCGGCGCATCCACCAGCACCACCACATCGACCTCGCGCTCCATCCCCGTCTCGAAGAGGAGCGGTATCTCCCACACGACGACATCGGCGCCCGCCGCGCGCCGCTCCGCCGTCCATGCATCGCGCAGCCGCCTCACCTCGGGGTGCACGATCGCCTCCAGCCCCCGCCGCGCGTCGCGATCGCGAAAGACGATGCCACGCACGGCAGCGCGGTCGAGCGACCCGTCCGCCCCCACCACCCCCGGCCCCAGCAGCGCCTTCACCCTGGCCAGCCCCTCCGACCCCGGCGCCACCGCCTCGCGCGCCAGCTCGTCCGCCGACGCCATCGGCACCCCGGCCCGCCGCCACAGCCCGGCCACCGCCGACTTCCCCGCGGCCAGGTTCCCGGTCAGCCCCACGACGATCACGCCCACCATCCCACGAACCATGTGACGCCCGACGCCATCAGCGAATTGAAGATCACGTTGCCGAGGAGCACCGCGGTCATCACTCCCGCCAGCGAGCACCGCATGAACGCCATCGGGATCACCACGAGTTCGTTCGGGATCGGTGCGAAGGCGGCGTAGAGGAAGAGCAGGCCGTACGGCAGCAGCCGGTGGCGCGCGCGCAGGGCGTCCAGCCATCCCTCCAGGCGGGCGCGGATGCGGCGCAGACGATGCCCGAGCGCGTCGCGCGTCGCGTTGCCGACCAGGTAGCCGAGGAAGTCGCCCCCGGTCATCCCGGCGGCGATGGTAAGCAGGGTGGGCAACGGCGCGAATCCGATGTCGACCAGAAAGGGGTAGAAGAAGGCCACCGGCACCGGTGCGACCAGATTGAAGCCGCTCACCACCGAGACGCCGAACAGCCCCCAGTACCCCGCGGCAGCGGCCGCCTCCCGGACGCCCGCGATCTGCACTGCGCTCACGTTCACCCACACGGCGAAGGCCGCGAGCACCGCCACGGCGAGCACCTTCACCCACAGCGGGCCGCCGCGCCGCCCCCTCATGCGGCGGCGCATCTCCGCCGACCAGACGATGAAGCGCGCGAGTTCGTCGTCGGGAGGCACGGCGTCGGCGTCCCCGTAGGCGGTCTCGAGGCGCCACCGCATGTAGGCCCGTGACGGGAGCGGCAGGAAGGGCGGCCTGCGGTACCAGCCCCGCGGCCGGAAGGCCCAGGCGGCCGACAGCATCGCGGGCCACAGGCCGGGGCGCTTCAGCGCCAGGAGCAGGAAGGGGCGGATCATTCGACCTGGCTGAGCCTGTCGGCCGGAAAGCAGCGGCGGTAGAGCGCTTCGGCCCGCGCCACTTCCGCCGGGTTGAGGAGGCTGAACTCCCGGCGGCGGGCCCGCTGCGAGAGGGTGCCGCCATTCTGTCGCAGAAAACGAGCCAGCAGGTCTATGGTCCTGTCCGGCATGTCCGCGATCGCCTCCTGTACCGCCGCCGAAAACTCGTCATACCTCTCAAGGTAATCCACTTCCCGCGGCAGATCGCGGCTCACCGTCTCCTCCACGCAGCGATACAGGAACTCCGCGTGCCGGGTTGCATCGAAAAAGCGGTAGCAGTCCGTGACCTCGTTGAGGACTTCGACGTTTCCCCGCACCGTCGGCCGCCACTGTATGAACGGCAGAAGCCGCACGGAATGGCCGTTCAGGACCTCATGGTAGTCGGTGATCCGGCGCAGCATGGGGATACTCACCGGAAACACCAGTCCCGGCGGACTGAACCCGGCCCGGGCCAGAACGTGATGAACCAGCCAGCGGTGGATGCGCCCATTGCCGTCCTCGAAGGGATGGATGTAGACGAAGCCAAACGACAGACACGCCGCGGCTACGACCGGATCCAGGGGGGATGACTCGATGCGCTCCGAGTACTCCACGAGGCCGCGCAGGAGATCGGGCAGATCATCCGGGCGGGCACTGATGTGTTCCGGGATCGGCTCCAGTGTCGACCGGTCCCGTGTGCCGATCCAACCGCCCTCGGTTCTGAGGCCGAGACTCACGAACCTGGCGTCGCCGATCAGCGTTTCCTGCAGACGCACCAGGCTCGGTACGGAAAGGCCGGACCTGCCGGCGCGAGCGATCGCCTGGCCCCAGCGCACCGCCCGGTTGGGAGAAGGCCGTTCACCCTCGATTCCGAACGACGCCCTGCTGTCCTTGAGTAGGAGGAAGGCGGCGGCTCGCCTCACAATGTCCGGATGCGTGCGGCCGATCACCGCACGTGTCTTCGCCGCCAGATCCATCGCAACGCAACGCTCCAGCTCCCGGGTTCGGTGCACCAGTGGGCAGAATCGCCGAGTGCCGGGGAGGTTGTTGCGAACCCGGTGGCGACGTGACAGCGGTCCGTGCCCCGCCGCGAACTGCTGCTCCGGGTCGACCACGAGCACGGCCGTGACCTTCCCCGCGTCAGGAAGTTCCAGCTGCGCACCCGTCAGCCATTCGTAGAGAAACCAGATCCGGCGGGCGTATCGGCCCGTCGGCTTGTCCAGCACGATGCTTGCGATCTCGCGGCCATCGGTTTCGGCGAAGAGTGCGGCAAGGACCGCGAGGCTCACACCTTCCCATTTGAGCGCGAACTCGAGATGTCCCCCCAGGGTGTCCTCCGGAGCGTGACCGGGTGGGAGCATCTGCCAGTCGGATGTCGACGAGGGGTGGTATCTTTCAGCGATGGCTGCAACACGGGACGGCACAGGAACCTGGAGATCATACCTGTCGATCAGCGCCGAGTACCCTGCGAGCTTGCCGGGTTCGGGAAGGGGCGGGTGAACCCGCTGCCAGAACCGTTCACGGGATGTAGCTGTCATTTCACAGTGGTCCTGGATTGAGAATCTCGCTCACAACCATCATAAAACGATCACAACTTCTGTGATACAGCAACAAATCTTCACTGCATAACCCCCCATGCCCAACCGCCTCGCCGCCGAAACGAGTCCCTACCTTCTCCAGCACGCCCACAACCCCGTGGACTGGTACCCGTGGGGCGACGAAGCGCTGGCGGCGGCGCGCGAGCACGACCGGCCCATCCTCCTCTCGATCGGGTACTCGGCGTGCCACTGGTGCCATGTGATGGAGCGGGAGTCGTTCGAGGACTCGGCCACGGCCGCGGTGATGAACCGCTCGTTCGTGAACATCAAGGTCGACCGCGAGGAGCGGCCGGACATCGACTCGATCTACATGAGCGCGGTGCAGGCGATCACGGGACAGGGCGGCTGGCCGCTGACCGCGTTTCTTACGCCGGAGGGTGTCCCCTACTACGGCGGCACATACTTCCCGCCGCAGCCCCGGCACGGCATGCCCTCCTTCCAGCAGGTGCTCGCGGCCGCCGCCAATGCGTACGCGAACCGGCGAGGCGAGGTGGCCCGCGCGGGCGCCCAGCTGACGGAGGTCCTGACCCGCGGCGCGACGCAGCGCCACACCGGCAGCGGCCAGGCCGGCCCGCCCGACGAGCGGCTCTTCGACCACGCGGTCGCGGCCGCAGGACGCACCTTCGACCCCCGGCACGGCGGATTCGGGGGCGCACCCAAGTTTCCCCAGCCCGTCTTCCTGGACTTCCTGCTGCGCAGTGGGGCTCCGGGTTCGCACGGCGTCTCCATGGCGGCGCATACGCTGACCCGCATGGCGGCCGGCGGCATCCGCGACCACGTGGCCGGGGGATTCCACCGCTACTCGGTCGACGCGCGCTGGCTGGTGCCGCACTTCGAGAAGATGCTCTACGACAACGCGCTCCTGGCGCGGGCGCTCACCCGGGCGCGCCTGCTGGGCGCCGATCACCTCGGCCCGGTCGCGGAGGAGACGCTCGACTATGTGCTCGAGGACCTGACCTCGCCCGACGGCGCCTTCTATTCCGCCCGCGACGCCGACTCGGAGGGCGAAGAAGGCGCCTTCTACCTGTGGACGCCGGCGGAGGTCGACGATGCCCTCGACCCCGACACCGCGCGGCTCCTGTCCCGCGTCTACGACGTCAGCGAGGCGGGCAACTTCGAGGGGCGCAACATCCTTCACCTGCCGCACGACGTTGACGCGGTGGCGCGCCAGGAGGGCATGTCGCGGGACGAACTCGACGCAGTGCTACGAGCCGGGCTGGCGGGCCTCAAGGACCGGCGCGCCGCCCGCCCGGAGCCGCTCCGTGACGAGAAGGTCATCACCTCGTGGAACGGGCTCACCATCCGCGCCCTCGCCGAAGCCGGCCCGGCGCTCGGACGCCCCGACTACACCACCGCCGCCGAGCGCGCCGCGGACTTCCTTCTCGGGACGGTCCGCGACGGCGACGCCCTGAACCGCATCGCCGCCGCCGGCCGCGTCCACATCGACGCCTTCCTCGAGGACTTCGGCGCGCTCGGCAACGCCTGCCTGTCGCTCTACGAGGCCACCCTCGACGCGCGCTGGCTCTCCGAGGCGGCCTGGGCCGCCGGCGTGATGGTCGACCGCTTCTGGTCCCCCGCCGACAGCCTGTTCCACGATGCCGCCGAGGACGCCGAGCCGCTCCTGGTCCGCCCGCGCGACATCATGGACAATGCCACCCCATCGGGGAACTCCCTCGCAGTGGAGCTGCTGGCCCGCTCGGCCGCCCTGACCGGGTCGTCCGAACACGCCGAGATCGTGGACGCGGTGCTCGCCCGCGAGCGCGGCGCGATGGAGCGCTATCCCAGCGCGGTGGGCCGACTGCTCAACGCCGCGCTGCTCCACGTCACGCCCCGCCTGGAGTGCACGCTGGTGGGCACCCGCGCCGAGATCGGGGGTATGATCGACACGGCTCACCGGAACCCGCACCCGAACCGCGTTATCGCGGGGGGCAATCCGCGGGACCCGAACGTGGCGGCACTGCCGGCCATGGAAGGGCGCCTGGACCGCGCGGGCGAAGCGTTCGTCTGCGTCGGGTCGGCATGCCAGGAGCCGGTGACAACCTCCGGGGCTCTGGACAGGGCACTCAAACGAGCCCAATCTGATAGCTTCCGAGCATGACATTGCTCCGTTATCCCCGTTCGGGACGCCATGGCGACACTGGAACACGAGATCGGGTCGGACCTCGAAAGCGACCTTCCTGACCGGACCACGCTGCTGCGTTGGTACCGGACGATGGTCACTGCGCGGCATATCGATGACCGCGAAGCCAAGCTGTACAAGCAGGGCAAGGTCTTCTTCCTGATCGCCGGGGCGGGGCACGAGGCCGTCCAGGTCGCGCTGGCCGATCTCCTCCGTCCGGGGTCGGACTGGTTCTATCTCTACTACCGGGACCGCGCGCTGGCCCTGGCGCTCGGCGTCCCCCCGATGGAGCAGTTGCTTCAGGGCATGGGCGCCGAAGCCGATCCCGCGAGCGGCGGGCGGCAGATGCCTGCCCACTTCGGCGACATCCGGTACAACATCGTCGCCGCCTCGTCGCCCACCGGCACCCAGTTCCTGAACGCGGTCGGAACCGCCGAAGCCGGGCTGCGCGCCGCCAATGCGCCGGAACTGCGCAAGCACGTCGGGAGCTTCGCGGACGACGAGATCATCGTCTGCACCACCGGCGACGGAGCCACCTCCGAGGGCGAGTTCTGGGAAGCCCTCAACACGACCTGCAACCTGAAGCTCCCGATTCTGTTCGTCGTGGAGGACAACGAGTACGCGATCTCGGTGCCCGTCGAGGTGCAGACGGCCGGCGGCAACGTCTCGCGCCTGCTTACGGGCTTTCCCGATCTGAAGATCGTGGAGTGCGACGGCACAGACCTCATGGAGAGCCACCGAGCCGCGCGGGAGGTGGTGGACTGGTGCCGTCAACGCAAGGGACCGGCGCTGCTGCACGCGCACACCACCCGGCCCTACTCCCACTCGGGCTCGGACGACGAGACGGCGTACCGGACCCCGGCGGAGCGCGCGGCCCAGGACCGCCGCGATCCGATCCGCCGGGCGCGACGCCTGCTGATCCGGACCGGCACCGCGACCGCGGCCGAACTCGACCGGATGGACGCCGACTGTTCCGCCGCCGTCGCGGCAGCCGCCGACCAGGCGCTGGAGCACCCCCAGCCGCCGCCGGAGACCGCCACCAGGTGGCTCTACTCCGAGACCGTCGATCCGACGAGCGCCGACTTCGACACCGAGGACCGCCCCACCTTCCAGGACGACCGTCAGCTCACCATGGTCGACCTCCTGAACCGTTGTCTGCGCAGCGAGATGGAGCGGGACCCGCGCATCGTGGTCTTCGGGCAGGACGTCGCCGACGCCTCACGCGAGGAGGCGCTGCAGGAGGTGAAGGGGAAGGGCGGCGTCTTCAAGGTGACCCACGGGCTGCAGGCGCGCTTCGGGAGCAACCGGGTGTACAACGCTCCGCTCGCCGAGGCCAACATCATCGGCCGCGCGCTGGGAATGGCCGCCCGCGGGCTCCGGCCGGTTGTCGAGATCCAGTTCGTCGACTACATCTGGCCGGCGTTCATGCAGATCCGCAACGAACTCGCCACCCTGCACTACCGCTCGGCCGGGCACTGGTCCGCTCCCGTCGTCGTGCGGACGACCTACGGCGGCTACATCAAGGGCGGGATGTATCACTCCCAGACGGGCGCGACGCTCTTCGCGAATACACCGGGGCTCCGCGTCGTCCTTCCCTCCAACGCCCTCGACGCCAGCGGCCTGTTGCGCACGGCGATCCGCTGCGAGGACCCGGTCATGTTCCTCGAACACAAGCACCTGTACCGCCAGGTCCACAACAAGGGCGCCGACCCCGGGCCCGACTACATGGTGCCGTTCGGCAAGGCGAAGGTGGTGCGCCCCGGGCGCGACCTGACCGTGGTGACCTGCGGCGCGCTGGTGAAGCGCACGATGGACGCGGCGCGCACGGCCGAGCAGCGGCACGGGATCAGCACCGAGGTGATCGACCTGCGCTGCCTGTCGCCCCTCGACATGGACACGATCGTCGAGTCGGTGCGGCGGACCAACAAGGTGCTGGTCGCCTACGAGGAGGGGCTGTCGTGGGGCATCGGCACCGAGGTGGTCGCCCGGATCGCCGACGAGCTGTTCCCATGGCTCGATGGGCCGGTGCGCAGGGTCGCGGCGCTCGATACCTGGGTGGCGTTTTCGCCCCAACTCGAGAAGGCGATCCTGCCCCAGGCGGACGACGTGCTGGCGGGGATTGTGGGTCTGGCAGGGTTCTAGATCTGGCCCGGCCGTGGCGATCTGCGGGTCGCGGGCCCCTTGCCGTCAGAACCGAACGTTCAGCAACGGCACCTTCCACCGCAGCGCGTCCCGGCCATCCGGTCGCAGCGCGGGTTCGCGCACCGGCAATGGCAGCGGGGCCGAGAGAGACCACGCACCCCGTGACCGGCTGAGAAGGGCGCCGGAGGGTGCAAAATGCCCCGCCGCCTGCAGGTCGGTGCCGGCATCTTCCTCGGCGTCGTGCCCGGAAGTGAGCGCGGCACCCAGGACGAGGCCGAGGATGCTTGTCGTCAGCGGAATCGCGACCGCAGTTTCGTCGTCGTCCGGCTCGGCAATGAGAATGATCCCGGCCCCGGCCACGCCGCCGATGAGCCCCCCGACGCTGATCAACCGGGAGCGCGAGCGGCTGAGCGGCCAGCGGCTTCCCGCGAGGGCGCCCCCGATCAGCCCGGCGTTGCCGGTGAGCATCGCGGTGGCCCACGTCGCATCCTCGTCGAGGTCGAAGAGGATCGAGCCCGCCACCCCGAACCAGAGCCCCCACAGACTGCCCAGGTTGGCGGAGGTGGCCGTGCCCGGCGAGATCTCCCGGCGGGCGGCCAGCATGCCGCCGCCGATGCCGAGCGCGCTGCCGGCGATCATCGAGGTGAACGTGGCCTCCACGCTCGCCTCCTCGTCGATCTCGATGTCGCCTTCGATGATGCGTTCGCCTCCACCGAAGTCCAGGGCGTTGGCCCATCCCAACCCCTGGATCATGCCCCAGGTCCCGCCCCACGTGATCGCCCGCGCCTGCCCGAGCGACACGGGCCTCGACTGCGCGAAGGCGCGGCCGCCGAAGAACCCGGCCGGCGCCCCTAGCAGGAGACCGACACCATAGGGTTCCGATTCGTCCGCCCCCGCCGCACTCGGCACCGCGATCCCGAGCCACGTTCCGTAGACCGTCGACCAGACCTTGAGTTCCGTCTCGCCACCGGCCCGGGACTGCTCCGTGGTGACCTTGCCCAGGCGGGCGCGGGCGGTTGCGCCGGCGTCCGTATCGGGGAAGCGGTCGGCGATGTGCCGGTAGAGGGCTTCGGCGACGGCGCGCTCGCCCCGCCGGTCGAAGTCATCGGCAGCCGCGAGCAGCACGGCGGCCGAGTCGGCGGGCGTTACCTGAGCCGCAACCGGCCGGGGCGTGAGAGCACCGGCGGCGAGGACAGCCGCGAACAGAGCACGGAAGAGGATCGATGCGCGCATTCCGAAACCTACACCAATGCGACGATTTCGGTCCCTGGCGCGCCCCGGCCGGCGCGGCGCGCGGCTGTAAGATCCAATCAGAACCGCACCTTTACAAGCGGAATCTTCCACAACAGCGCATCCGGGCCGTCCGACCGCAACGTGGGCTCCCGCGCCAGCGAGGGCAGCGGGGCCGAAAGGGACCACGAGCCTTCCGACCGATTCAACAGGGCACCCGGTCCCGGCAGAGACTCCTTCGCGCCGGCGCCGGCTGCGCCATCCGACTCGGCCCCGGGGGCTGTCTCATCCGCCCCGCCGTACCTGCGAGCGAGCACGGCGCCCACCGCCAGACCGAGCACGCTGCCCGGTAAAGCATAGGCGACGGTCGCGGGCTCCCCGTCTCCACGCGTGACGCGCTCGAATCCCCCACCCGCCAAAGCGCCGACGTATCCGGACAGGTTGATCCAGCGGGACTGGGACTCGGTGAGTTCCAGGCGATTGCCGGCGATGGCACCGCCCACGAGCCCCGCATTCCCCATCAGCACCAGAGTGGCGGCCCTGGACCAGTCCCGGTCCTCGCCAAGAAGCTTCCAGGATGCCACTCCGAACCAGTTGCCCCATACGCTGCCCATCATGGCGGCATTGGCGGTGCGGTAGCTGATATCGCGGCGCGCGGCCAGAAGCCCCCCGGCCAGGCCGACCGCACTGCCCGCGATGACCGACGCCGCTGCAATCTCGGTGCTTGCCGGCTTGCGCGCGCCAGCTTCCGCCGGGTCCAGCGCGGTGGCCAACAGGTAACCCTGAAAACCGCCCCAATGGCCGCCCCACGAGATCGCCTGGGCCTGTCCCCGGGAAATGGGCCGGGAACGTGCGACGGCCCTTGCCCCGAAGAACCCGATCGGCGCCCCGACCAGAATCCCGGCTCCATAGAGTTGCCTTGAGGCTTCCGCACCCATGGCCAGGGGCACCGCGATACCGAGCCCCGCACCGAACACGGTCGACATGACCGTGAAATCGCGTTCGCCTCCGCCTGCCGTGGGTGGGATGGACTGCCCCGAGGCGGTGGCGGGTGAGAGGACAGTAGCGGCAAGGACCGCCAAGAGGCCGGTGCGGATCATTCGGAGCGTTTTCATCTGTCGGTTTACCCCGAATCCATCCGGTTGTTCCAAAGTTCCAAGGCTTGGAACACACAGCTATGTAATGATTACTTTACATATAGTAATGTCAACATTACGTTTCCAACTCCACCACCCCGACAATCCCCCGCTCCAGGTTGCGCACGTCGTCGTAGCCGTGGGCGGCCAGCAGCTTCGCCACCTCGAGGCTGCGCACCCCGCTGTGACAGTACACCACGACGGGCCGGTCGGCGGGAATCTCCTCCAGACGGTCGCGCACCTGTCCCATGGGAACGTGCACGGCTCCAAGATGCGCAAGATTCATCGCGCTCCACTCCATCGGCTCACGCACGTCGAGCAGGAAGGGCCGCGATTCGCGCGCAAGGAAACCCGTCAGCTCCTCCGGCTCCACCCGTCCGACATCCACCCCCGCAACAGCCTCGCCCGGCCCCACTCCGCAGAACGCCTCGTAGTCGATGAGCCCGGCCTGGGTCGGCCGATCACCGCAAACCGGACACCCCGGATCGCGGCGAATCTCCAGCTCCCGCCAGCGATAGCTCAGCGCATCGAAAATCTGCAGCCGCCCGACCAGGGGCTCCCCCACCCCGATGAGCAGCTTGATCGTCTCCATCGCCTGGGCCGCCCCGATCACGCCGGGCAGCGCGCCGAAGACCCCCGCCTCCGCGCAGTTGGGGATCAGCCCGGGCGGCGGCGGCTCGCGGAAGAGACAGCGGTAGCACGGCCCCTCGCCGGCCGCGAAGACCGACAGCTGGCCCTCCCAGCGGTACACGGAGCCGTAGACGTTGGGCGTGCCGGTGAAGACGCAAGCATCGTTGACCAGGTACCGCGTGGGAAAGTTGTCGCTGCCGTCGACGACGACATCGAAGCTGGAGACGATCTGAAGGGCGTTTTCAGAGGTGAGGCTCACCTGCCCGGTCTCGATCCTCACATGTGGATTGACATCGGCAAGGCGCGCCTGCGCTGACGCAACCTTGGGGCGGCCCAGGCCACCTGTCCCGTGCAGGATCTGCCGCTGCAGATTGGTGACGTCCACCACGTCCGGGTCCACGATGCCGACGGTTCCGACGCCGGCCGCAGCCAGGTAGAGCGCGGCGGGAGAGCCCAGCCCCCCGGCGCCCACGAGCAGCACGCGCGCGGCCTTCAGCCGCTCCTGCCCCTCCCTGCCCACCTCGTGAAGGACGAGGTGGCGGGCGTAGCGCGCGGACTCCTCGCGGGTGAGCGGGGTGCCGGTACTAGCGTCGGCCACGGCGTCGGTCGTCCCGGTCGTGCCGGTCGTCGCTGTCGCGTCCGCCGATCCCGTAGCGGACGCCGAGGTTGAGAATCGGCCAGAATCTGACCAGATCGCCGACATCGTCACGCACGTCTCTCTGTTCGGCCCGCAGGTCGTCGCGGAATTGGCGCGAGCGGAGGACCGAGGCATCGCCCCGCGCCGACATCGACAGCCGGGGCTGATCGAGGAAGGCCACCCCTGCGTCCAGGAACAGGCCCAGCCCGCTCGACGTGTGCTGCCCGAACCCGACCAGCACGTAGGGCGCCCAGGGCTCGGAATGCAGGGTCGTGGTGAGCCGGGTCACCTCGGGTTCGGTATAGGTCCCCTCGCCGATGTCGATGGTCGCGCCGTCGCCGAGCTTGATCGCGTAGTAGGGGTCCTGGTCCTTGTACAGCATCCCGCCACCGATGCGGAAGTTGCCCACCTCGATGTCGGCGCCAATCGTGTAGATCCTGTTCGGGAACGTCAGGGTCCCGGTGCGGTTCTCCGCGAGTCCGGAGACCGAGGTTAGATCGGCGTAGGCGCCGTGTCCGCCCGTCCCGGCCCGCAGGATGAACCAGTCGTTGGCGGCGACCGAGACATCGAGACCGGCTCCGAAGGTGCCGGCGCGACCGCCGATCCAGACGCTCTGGGCAGTGGCGGTCGAGGTGATGGCGGCGGCGAGAACTGCGGCGAGGAACAGGATCCTTCGTGTCATGGGGCGACCTCCCGTGCAGGGCGACGGACACCCGATCGACCGGAGTCGCGCACGCCGCGCGAGTTTGGGCGCGCTCATGGTGTGCCGCGTCGCAAACTTTGTGGCTGTAATCCACATTGAGTCTGTCAGAAAGCGTGCATCCCTGCCACCCCGGACGGCTGTCCAAGGGGTCGGAAGCGGCCCCCGCGGACGGGCCGTCGCCAGCGAGCTACGAAGATTGTCGTTGACAACGGGGGCGAGCCCGTGTACTGTAATTACGAAGACCTTCGTGACATGGCCCAACGGAATCGAAGAGATGGGAGGAGCCGATGGCAATCTGGATGATCTACGCGGCAGCCGTCGCGGCCCTCATCGCGGCAGGCGGGCTGGCGCTGGAGAAGCTCTGCGAGCGATTGGGCTGGCCCCGGCGATTCGCATGGATGGGTGCGCTGACTCTCGCGGTCGTGGTCCCGTTGACGGCCGGTCCCGGGCAGGAGGGCTTGCCGACCCGTGCCGGGGATGATGTAGAGATCGGTGCCGCCGCGGCCGCCGCACTGGATGGGTCCAGTAGCGGTGCGGCCGTCGCACGGCAGGCGTCGGGTGACGGTGGCGTCGATGTTCGTACGGACTCCGCTGGCACATCCTCCGCGCTCGTTTCGCTAGCTCCCCTGCTGGCGTGGGCGCTCGCCTCCCTACTCGGCTTTACGGTGCTCGCCACCGTACTGTTTGTCTCTTTTCGGGCCCGGCGCCGCTGGGAGAGACGCCGCATCGGCGACGAGCAAGTGTACGTCTCTCGACGCTTCGGCCCCGCCCTGGTGGGGATCGCTCGGCCCGTCATCGTCGTCCCCCGGTGGGTAGTGCGACTCGGGGACGCAGTCGGAGCCACGGTCGTACGTCACGAGCGGGAGCATGCGCGGGCCGGAGACCACCTCGCACTGCTCTATGCCGCACTGATCCTGGTGATGTTTCCCTGGAGTCCTCCCATCTGGTGGATGTGCAGGCGACTGGGCGCCGCCGTCGAGATCGACTGCGATCGGCGCGTCATCGCATCCGGCGTGTCGGCCCGCGAATACGGCGATCTGCTGCTCGAAATCGGAGCCGGGCGCCAGCGTGGCGGACTGTTCGCGCTCGGCATGGCCAACTCCGAGAGCCTGCTGGAACGGAGGCTGAAGACGCTGGCCGCGGGTTACGGGAAGACGAGCCTGCCCGTGGTGATCCTCCTTGGCGTGCTCTCCGGTGCGTCGCTGGCGACGGCATGCGACATCCCGGCACCGGCCGGTGTGGCTCCGACAGTCGGGGCGGTACTTCAGGCAGCCAGGGAAGCACCCACAGTCGCGCCGGCGCCGCCAACGGACCCCGAAGTCGTCGGATCGAACGGCCAGATCCCTCGCGCCCAGGACGGCCGCATCGTGATTCGGGGCCGCAACGGGTCCCCGTACCTCTTGCTGGACTCGGCCACGGTCGCGGCCAACCCGCTCGTACTCCTCGACGACGAGGTGCTGGAAGGTGGCTTGCCGTCCCTCATGGCCATGATGGACACGCTGGAATTCGGGCAGGTCGGCACGGTCAACCGCGACACTGCTGTCGCGAGGTACGGGGAGCAGGCGGGCGGCGGGGCCGTCCAGGTTTGGACCAGGGGATCGATATGGCAATCGATGGGCCAAGCCTGGCGATTATGGAGAAGTCGTTGGGAGGAAGCCGACCGGCACTGGGAGGAGGCCCAGCCCCTGTGGGACGAAGTCAGGCGCGAGCTGGATGGGGCGGAACGCACGTTGGAAGCCACCAGACAACAGCTGCTTGAGGCCGAACGCGAGATGCAGGCAGCCGAGCGCGAGCTGGAAGCGATGGAACGGGAATGGCGAGCGGCGCAGCCCGAATGGAGCGCGGCGGACCAGCAGGCAAGCTCGGTGCTGGTAAGCGCTACCGGGCCGGACGGCCGTCTCTACATCCGGGACCGTACCGGAACCGGCTCCCTAAGCCTCGGAGCCGACATCGTGGCCCGGAATCCGCCGGTGCAATTGGACGGCAGGAGGCTGCGGGGCGGTTTGAGCGCGCTTCTCCCGATGATGGATACGCTGAACGTGGTGACCATGGGCTACTACGGGATTCCACCAAGGGTAGTGATCACCACGGCCCGACGGGACGATGACCGATGAGCGGCATGTCACGCCGCCGCCAAATTGGAGCTGTCGCAGTCGCCGTGGTCCTCGCAGCCGCGTGTGCCGGTGACGGGAGCCCCGATGAATCGGGCGAGCCGGACGCGATGGGCGGGTCGGCCGACTTTCGCCCGTGGGCCGCCGGCCCCTGGGTCGAAGCTGAACTCGAAGCGACGTCCGGCAGCGATGTGTTCCTGTCCGCGGTTAGAGACGTGGGTGTGGATTCCCGTGGGCGTGTCTACCTCATCGACTCCGGCGAGCACGGGGTCATGGTGCTGACTCCGGATCTGACGCTTGACCGGACGATCGGTCGAGAAGGCGAAGGACCGGGAGAGTTCCTCTACCCCAGCCGTATTCAACTGCTTCCTGGCGACAGTCTCATGGTGTGGGATTCCCGGCTGCAGCGGAGTACCGTGTACGCAGCCGGAAGCGACGAACCGGCCTACGGCCATTCTCCCGCGACCCCGCAGCGAATCGACGCAGCCTGGAGGCTGTCCGGGTCAATCCGGTACATCGCCCGATCTTCCCCATTCTTCACGCCGGACGCCTCCGACGAGGGGAGGACGCAGGTGTTGCGGTTCGTCCGCGAGGAAGCGGGTCGCCTCCTGGACGAGGTGTTCGCCGAGTATCCCGATGACGAGGGCCTCGTGTACCGTCGCCCCGGCAGCGTCATGGTGGGCCCCCACCCCTTCGGGCAGCAGTCGTTTGTCGAAATCAACGCGCGAGAGAGAATCGTCCTGGCCGGTTCCGACGCCGTGGGGGCCCGGATCATCGACTTTCGGGGGCAGGTCGAATCCGCGTTCGCCTGGGAAACGGCGCCCTTCCGCGTTACGGCCGAGGAGCTCGACCGTGCCGTCGACGAGGCGATGGATCCTCTCGACGAGGTGCTCCGCGATGGAGCGCCGTACGTCTGGCCGACACTTACCGGTCTGGCGGTAGACGACGAAGACCGCATCTGGCTGGGAATCCGCACGCCTGACCGTTCATTCGTGGAATGGGCGGCGTTCATGGAGGACGGCACCCATGTCCTGTCAGTCAATCTTGCCGCCGGGTTCGAGGTCCACGCCGTACGCGGGGACCGCATCATCGGCGTAGCCAGGGACGGGCTGGAAATCCCGAGCGTGATGGCGTACCGGCTACGGTGACCGCCCTGCACCCAGCCCCCAGGGCAGGCCCAGCGGGATCCTGAAGGTCAGGAAGTCTCCCTCCGTCGCGGATTCGAACGGCTCCACCTTGCGGAACAGCCACCACGCCAGCACGCCCACGCCCGTGCCCACGAGCGCACCGTTCAGCCGTGACCAGTGCTTGCTCTCACGGCAGATCCCCCCGGACTCGAGTCCCAGCCCGATGCGCCGGCGTCTGTCGTCGGAGCACACCTGCGAGGCGACCACGATCCCGGTGGCCATCCCCACGGCGGCAAAGCCGTAGAAGATCTCGTCCGTCTTTTCTTCCCCATGACCCTCCCAGAGGCCCGAGGGAGGTATGTCCTGCGCCAGCGCCGGCGAGGCGAACAGGGAAGCGAGCATCACAGCGATCACGTTTCTCACAATTGCGTTCCTTCACTCGGGGGAGCATCCGATCCATGATCGTCCACATCAGCCCGCAGCAGCGATGACCCCCGCCGCCGCGCCCAGCGCAGCGCCACGCTGGCGGTGACGGCCATCGCCGCGGCCAGCACGTTGAACAGGATGTCGACGGGGTCGAACACGCGGCTGGGAATCAGCCTCTGGATTCCCTCGTCGATCACGCCGACCAGCGACGCGGCCACGATAGCCAGCAGGGCGGGAGCGGGCACGCGGCGGCCCTGACCGGCCCGCTCGGTCAGCGCCTCGTGGATGAAGACGGCGACCACGCCGTACTCCACCAGGTGGGAGCGCTCGGTCGGGACGGACATGCGCACGAGGATCAGCAGGTAGGCGGCAGCAACGCCCAGGGCAACCGCGATCTCGGCGCCCCCGGGCCGCACCTTCAGGCCCTGCGTGATGACGGTCGCCAGGACGAGGACGCAACCGAGCAGGAAGAGCCACACGGAGACGAAGTCGTTGCCCAGATAGTCGACGAGCGTGCGCGCGAGGCCGAGGGTGGAGTAGATGGCCGCGACGACAACCGCCGTCCAGATCCAGAGTCGGCGTTCGCGGGTCGACGAGAAGAAGGGCGCCGGAGGCATTAACGGGTCCGTGGTGCTCGAATAGCGGCCGGGTTGGGGGGCACGCCGCTAGAATCCGCCCCCGGTGGAAAACCCTCCCCCACCGCCGAAGCCGCCCCCACTCGAGAATCCGCCGCCGCCGAAGCCTCCGCCGCTCGAAAACCCGCCGCCCCCGAACCCGCCCCCGCCGAAGCTGTCGCCGATGGGCACGAAGTGCTGGCTGCGGCCCAGGGCCCGGTGGACGTGCCCGTGAGAGTGGCTCCCGGCCAGATAGCCAAGCAGCAAGGCGTTGATGTCGAGCCCGTCGTCGAAGCGCGAGCGGCGGCCGTTCCAGTCTTCCGTCTCGAACTGGTCGCGAAGGTCTTCGAGGCCGGCGAGGCGGTCGGCGATGCGGTCGCGCTCTGCATTGCGGGTGGCCAGGTCGGCGCGCAGTTCGGCGAGTCGGTCGTCGATGGTCGGTAGTTCCGCCACGAGGAGATCGTCGCGCGGGTCGCCGCTGGCGCGGGCCATCGCCGCGAGTTCGTCCGGCTTGCGGCCGTCGAGATACTCTTCGAGGCCGTCGATGGCCGATTCGTAGTACGATCCGCGTTCGTCGTGGAGGGCCGCGAACTCGCTGGTGAGGTCGCGCAGGGTGGTCTCGGCTTCGCGCAGGGCCCGCCGTGCGTCCTCGCGCTGGGCGTAGAGCCGATCGCCGCGCTCGAGCACGGGGGTCAGGCCGTTGCGGTCGACGACCTCGCCCTCCAGCCGGGTCAGGGGTGGTGTGGCCGCCGCGAGGGCCGCGCGGTCTTCCGCAAGCGCCGCCGCGGCATGGTCGGGAAGGGCCATGAGAAAGTCGTACTTCGCGCGGGCATCGGCGTACTGCATCACCCCTGCCACCCACCTGTCGAGACCCCGGGTGATGGCGTTTCCGGCAGCGCCAGCCGTGCCGAACCGCCGGCGGGCGAGGTAGGCGAAGAGGGGGTCGCGCTCGTACGCGGGGACCTTGTCGGCCTGTTCGCGCTGGGCGGCCTCGTGGCGTTTTTCGGAAGCGGCGACCCGGGCCTCCAGGCGCTGGACCTGCGCGAAGAGGCTCTGCCAGCGGGACATGGCCTGGAGTTCCTCGAAGACGATGTGGGCCAGGCGGGCGCGCTCCTTGCCGGTCTCGTTGAGGGACTGCGTGACGGTCGCGAGCGCGGCTTCGGCCTCGGCCACCGCGCCCCGGTGCTCGGGAATGAGGCGCTCGACTTCGGCCAGGCGGTCCTTCTTCTCGTCGAAGATGGCGCGGATGTCGGCTTCCATCTCGGCGAGCGTGCCCCCGATCGCCTCCTCGGTCATCCCGGGCAGGTGCAGCTCGGCCAGCGCTCGGAGCGTCGTGCAGCGGCGTTCGCCCGCCTCGGCCAGTTTCTCCTGCAGGGCGTCGATGCGCTGCTCCTCGCGGTCCAGCTGGCGGCGGACCTTGCGGATGCGCGAGATCATGCTGTCATGGATGTCTTCGCCTGTGTGCATGGCTACCACTCCGTGATCTGGCCGACGTCCGGATGGCGGCGCTCGGCGGTGATGAACCCTCGCGGCTTGAAGCCGAACTCCTCGTCGTCGATGATGCCGTTGTCCTGCTTGTCGGCGGCCACGCGGTCGTAGACCTCCTGCGGGACACGCTCGCCCCACTCGCTCACGCGCCTGGTGCCGCCGTACTCCTCGTTGCGGATCGGGACGGTGACCGTGTTGCCGTCGGCGTCCAGCGCCCGGACGATCAGGTAGTGGTTGCGGCTGTTCGGGTTGCTGTCGTGTCTTCGCCAAGTGCCCCCGGTGACCTCCAAGCGATACTCCGCGGCGACGAGGTCGTGAAGGCTCTCAAGCCGCTCCGCGGTGGTCCGGAGGGCGTCGGTGTTTCCGGCGGCGATCTGCGCTGTGGCCTCCTGGTCGAGTGCGGCCGCGCGCTCGCGGACGAGGTCCTCGGCGGCCAGGGCGAGCACGGCGTCGCGGAGCCGGTCGATGTCGGTTTCGAGGGTGACGAGAGCAGCCGCCTCACGCTCCTGAATTCGCTGCGCGCGCCCCTCCACAAGCGCGAAACCGCCCCAGACGAGGGTCGCAGCTGCGGCCGTGGGGATGATCACGCGCGTGGCCACCCGGCCGCGCTTGATGTAGAGGAGGGCCAGGCTGCGCCGCAGACCGCCTGGCGCCGGCGAGAAGGCGTAGCGCTGGGTCAGGTACTCGTCGAGCGCCTTCTCGATCGTTTCGGCGTCGACGAGGTCGCCCAGCTCCTCGTACATGACCTGGATCTCGCGGATGGTGGCCTCGCGGTCGAACGCCTCGTGCTCCTCGAGGGCGGCGCGGCGCTCGTGAATGACCTGGGCCGCGTCCATCACGCGCAGCATTTCGTGGGGCGCCAGAGGTGTCCTGTCCGGTGATTCTCTCATCGCTCGCTCGCTGGGGAGTTGGGAGCCATTGCCGGGCTCACGCCCTGATCTGTTGACGTCTCATATACGAAGCCGACCGCCACATCCATTCCAGGGGCCCGAACCGGTGGCGCTGCAGCCACCAGGAGGACCAGATCAGCTGCAGCGTCCAGATCGCGAGCACGATCCCGACCCGCCCCGGCGCGCTCACCCGCTCGAAAAGGGCCAGGCCGTGCCCGTAGAAGATGAAGGCGCAGAGGATACTCTGGGTGATGTAGTTGGTCAGCGCCATGCGGCCGACCGCGGCGAGGCGCCTCTGCACCCGCGGCAGCCGGCCGGACTGGACCATCAGCATGACCAGTCCCACATACCCGAGGAAGATGCCGATGGATCCCACATAGTTGAAGAGCGTGCCCTGGAACATCGCCTTCTCCCAGGCGAAATCGTGGTGCAGCTTGTAGGCGATTCCGGTGGCCGACAGGGGCAGCCCGCACCCGATCCCGATCACCACCATGCGGCGGTAGAAGGCGGCCGAGCGCTTCGCCGCCAGGATGCCGAGCCTGTAGAGCCCCATGCCGACGAGCATCAATCCGCCGGCGCGCCAGATGAAGAGGCCCAGGAACGCGCTCGTCTGGAGCATGAAGGCGACCGGCGCCCGCACCGGAAGCTGGTCGCTCCAGCTGCCCCTGAACGCCGCGATCTCCGCTTCGAGCACCTCCGGCGGGGGCGCCCATTCCGCCTCCAGGGCCAGCCGTTCCGCCTCCGGCCAGAACGGCATCGACATGCCCATGAAGCCCCAGAGCGGGACGACGAAGGCCACGGCCGTCCCGCCGATGAGCAGCAGCAGCCGGGCCGGCAGGTTGCGCAGCGGGTACAGGATGAAGCCGCAGAGCGCATAGGACACGAGGATGTCGCCGTGCCAGATGAGGTAGGCGTGGAGGAGGCCGATGAGCAGGAGGAGGAACTGGCGGCGATAGTGCAGTCGGGTGCCGGAGACGCCGCGCTTCGCCACCCGGTCGCTCATCATCGCGATCCCGGCGCCGAAGAGCAGCGAGAAGATCGAGATGAACTTGGTGTCGGCGAAGAGGTAGACGGCGCCCCAGATCCACTGGTCGAGGCCGGAGAAGCCCGAGCCCGAGGTGGGATTCATGTAGGCGGAGAGCACGCGTCCGAAGCCCTCGATGTTCACGATCAGGATGCCCAGCACGGCGAGGCCGCGAAGCACGTCGATCGACGCGATGCGTTCGGATTGGGTGACGGGGGCGGGGCTGGTTGTGATTCGGGGCTCCGGGGATGTGCTCTGGCGGGCCGGTCGGACGGCCCGCACGGGGGATCGCGGCTTTGAAGGGTGGCGGGTAGACACGATATGATGAAAGAGCGGTCGGCGTGACGATGGAAGCAAGGCGGACCGCGCCCAACACGAACCGGCGGAGGCCACTCGAATGAATACCATGCGACATGCGGCATTGGCGGCGGTCGCCGCGCTGACGGCCTGCGAGACACCGGCACCGCAGATTCCGGGACTCACCGCATTCACCCACGTCAACGTGCTGCCGATGACCTCAGATGCGGTTGTCGCCGACCAGACGGTGGTCATCGCCGACGGCGTGATCGTGGAGGTGGGCCCGGCGGACGAGGTGGAGGTGCCGCGGGGCGCCACGATCATCGACGGGTCGGGCGGCTACCTGATGCCGGGACTCGCCGAGATGCACGCGCACGTCCCGCCGGGGGACAATCCGCCGCGCGAAGAGGTCGAGGACATCCTCTTTCTATATGTCGCCAACGGGATCACGTCGATCCGTGGGATGCTGGGCTCGGCCTACCAGATCCCCCTGGCCGACGAGATCGAGGCCGGGGACGTGCTGGGCCCCAACTTCTACGTGGGGGCGCCGTCGATCAACGGTGGCTCGGCACCGACGCCCGCCGATGCGGAGCGCCTGATCCGAGCACACGTCGAGGCGGGCTACGACCTGCAGAAGATCCACCCCGGGGTGCCGCTCGAGGCCTGGGACCACATGGTGGAAGTGGCTCAGGCGGCAGGCCTGACCTATTCGGGACACGTCCCGGCCGATGTCGGTCTTGTGCACGCGATCGAGACCGGGATGTCGACCGTCGACCACCTCGACGGCTACATCCAGGCGATCGTTTCGGACGACGTGCAGGCGCAGGTGAGCGCAGGCCCGATCAGCCTCGGTGGACTGGCGCGCGGCTTCGACGAGGCCAAGCTTGAAGAGATCATCGCAATGACGATCGAGCACGACGTCTACGTGGTCCCCACCCAGTACCTGTGGCGCAACCTCTACGGGGCGCCCGACGCCGACGCGATGCTCATGCAGCCCGAGATGCGCTATGTGTCGCCCGAGACGCGCGATGGATGGCGGCGCCGCGCGGAAGGCGGGGGCAGGGGACCGGCGGACGAGGTCGCGTTGTACCTGGGGCTCCGCGACCGGATCCTGAAGGCGCTTTCGGACGCGGGTGCCGGAATCCTGATGGGCACCGACTCGCCGCAGCTCTTCAACGTGCCGGGCTTCGCGCTCCACCGGGAACTGGCCGTCATGTCCGAGGCCGGGATGTCCAACTACGAGATCCTGAAGAGCGGAACGGTGACGGTCGGAGAGTACGTGGCCTCCCACCTGGGTCTGGACGGGAAGTTCGGGACGGTTGTGCCGGGACAGCGCGCGGACCTGGTCCTGCTGGGATCGAATCCGCTCGATGAGCTCGCGAACCTGTTCGACCGCGTCGGGGTGATGGTGCGGGGGCGGTGGGTGTCGCGGGAGGAGATCGACGCCGGGCTGGAGGCGCTGGCGGTGAAGAACGCGGGGTGAGGTAGGCGGGGAAGAAACACTGAGCGGTCCCCGGCTCAAGCGGACTGACTATAGTTGCCGGTCGTCAACTCCAGCGATCTTCATCAAGTGACGCTGTAGACCGCGCTTGAGATCGGTATTGCCATGAACAGGTACCGAGGCTCGCACGGCGACCCTTGCCTGGCATAGATATGGTGACTGCCCTGGATCCATTTCAGCTGCCACCCGTGAGACTCCAGGATCCTGCAGAATCGCTTTCCGATGACGGCTCTCACACCGCGATCTCGACAACCCTGTCTGCCTTGGAAAGGTCGATGTCGGTCACGTCAACCGCCAGGCAACCCTCGATGGCTTCGTGGATGTTGTCCAGGAGCTCCTCGCAGGTCTCGCCCTGCGACGCACATCCGGGAATACTGGGTATTTCAGCCCAATAGCCACCTTCTTCTGCCTGATGTATGACGACCGTCAGCTTCATGGAACAACTCCTTCCGCGGCCACTCTGGTGAGCCCAAATGTCCTGCTTTCCACCCGCGGATTCCATACCAGGACAATCATCAGACCGAAGGTGAACGGGCGGGAAACGGCACCGGCGTGGCCTCCAGCGCAAACGCCCCCGGGAACTCTGCTGCCGCCTCCTTCTGCTTGCCGCTCCAGGTCTCGATGTCGATCCGGTAGACGGCGGTGCGGCTCAGTTCGTCGTCGGTGGTCGGGCGGTAGTCCACCCCCGGGCGCAGGTGGGGCGCGTACTTGTCGAGGAGCATCTGCAGGGCGGTGCGGGCCTCATCGCGGTCCTCGACGACGCATCCGGTGCCGAAGGCCACGACTCCCGCGTACTCGACCGAGAACTCCAGCGCCTCGGGGGCGGGCAGCAGACGGCCCATGGCTACCGCACTGAACGCGACCTTTTCGGCGGCGCCCAGGTTGTCGCGCGTGCGTCCCGTGCGGTGCGTGTGTAGGTAGATGCGGGGCTGGCCGCCGGCATCGTCGAAGACGAACAGGTTGGAGTTCAGGAAGGGCTGCCCGCCCTCCCCTACCGTCGCGAGGAAGCCGTAGGCGGCCCGCCGCAGGAATGAGGCGGCCCACTCGTCGTCCTTGCCGCGGTCGCGACGGCGGATCGCGCTGCGGGGATCGTCCCTTCCGGCGTTTGTGGCGCCGACCTTAGTTTCTCTTGGCATGATACGCGGCCTTCATGGCAACCTGCGGTTGGGACCGCAGCGGGCTTTCGCTGGAAAGCAATGTAGCACACGAACCCGGTGTGCAGTCCCGGTGGACCAGCCCGCTTCTTCATGCGGCGCAATCCTGCGCCCGGCCGCGTCGCGGAGCCTTCGTAGTGATCCACTGTCCCCCTTTGGAGAGCGGTACCCAGTCACCCGTTGTGCAGGTCGCGACTCGAGAGCGATCCCGGCGCTACGAAGGGTATCGTTGACAGCAACCCATTCTTTCCGCTAAGGTATCAAATGGTTATGTACGAAAACCTTCGTTGTTCTTGGCCATTCGCGCTCCTGGCTGTTTGCGCAGGTGCGATCGGCGCATGCGCGCCCGCGGGCGGTCCCGCCGCACCCGACGGCCCCATTCTCATCGACAGAGGCACCGTCGTGGTCATGGACGAACCCGGTACGGTCCTCGAAGGCGGCGCGGTGCTCGTCGAGGGCGACCGCATCGCTGCCGTGCTTGCGCCCGGCGACCCCCGCCCCGAGGGCGCCCGGTTGATCGACGCGACCGGCCACCTGGTCATCCCCGGCCTCGTCAACACGCACGGCCACGCCGCCATGTCGCTGCTGCGCGGCCTCGCCGACGACCTCCCGCTGATGACCTGGCTGAACGACTACATCTTCCCTGCCGAGGCCGCGCTCGTGGCCCCCGATTTCGTCTACTGGGGCACCCTGCTCTCATCGATCGAGATGCTGAAGGGCGGGACGACCACCTTCGCCGACATGTACTACTTCCGGGACGACATGGCGCGCGCCACGATCGACGCGGGCATTCGCTCCGTGACCGGCCCGCACGTCATCGGCTTCCCCACCCCGGACTTCGCCTCGCCGGAGGAGTCGCTTGCGGATGCTGCGCAGTTCATGGAACGCTACCAGGATCACCCCACGGTCGTTCCGGCCGTGGCCGCCCATGCGCTGTACACAACGCCGCTGGAGGCGGTCGAAGCCGCGTTCCGCCTGGCCGAACAATACGACGCACCCTTCCAGATCCACACCGTGGAGGACCCATCGGAGGACGTGACCGCGCGCGAACTGACCGGCATGGGGGTCGTCGAAGCACTCGAATCGATCGGCGCGCTCCGCCCGGGGACCGTCCTGGCCCACTCGATCTACATGTCCGACGAGGACCTCGCGCGCGTCGCCGCTGGCGGTGCCGGAATCGCCCACAATCCTCAGAGCAACATGAAGCTGGGCGTCCCGAGGGCGGCGCCGGTCGCCGCAGCGCTCGCGGCCGGGATCCCGGTGGGGATCGGCACCGACGGCCCCGCCAGCAACAACGACCTCGACATGTTCGACGAGATGGATGCCGCCGCCAAGGTCCAGAAGTTCATGCTCGGTGATCCGGCCGCGCTGCCGGCCGAGACCGTCTTCCGCATGGCGACGATGGGCGGCGCGCGCGTGCTCAACCTGCAGGACGAGATCGGGTCGCTGGAGGCCGGAAAGCGCGCCGACATCGTGCTCCTCGACACACGGCGGCCCGGGCTGACGCCGCTGTACCGGGTCTATTCGCACCTGGTGTACGCGGCGCGCGGCAGCGACGTCACCACCGTGCTCGTGAACGGGCGCATCGTAGTGCGCGACCGTGAGATCCTCACCGTCGACGAGGACGAGGTGATGGAGCGGGCGCGGGGCTTCGGCGATCGCGTGCGTGAAGTGATGGCGGGTGTGGGAGAGGAGGGCGACGCCCGATGAGCGGCCAGCAGGACGGGCGCGAAGGCAGGGGCTTTACCGACCGGGAACTCGACATCATGAGCGTCCTGTGGCGGGAGGGATCCGGCACCGTGGCGGAGGTGCGGGAGGCGCTGGGCGACGACGCGGGCTACACCACGGTCCTGAAGATCCTTCAGATCCTCGAGGAGAAGGGAGCCGTGAGGCACGAGCAGGAGGGCCGCGCCTACCGCTACTTCCCGCTCGTAGAGTCGGTGAGCGCGGGGGGGCGGGCGTTGAGCCGAATCGTGAACAAGATTTTCCACGGCTCCGCGGAACTGCTCCTTGCCACGCTGGTGGAGGACCGTGAGTTCAGCGAAGCGGAGATCGAGAGGATGCGGTCGATCCTGGATCGGGCGGGGCGGAAGGGAAATGCGGGAGAGATAAGCGCAGCCCATCCACGAATGGAAAATAAACCTTACAAAATGTAATGTAAACCTTACACCCTACCGACTCCGCCGCCCCCCTTCCCCACCCTGATACACCGCCAGAAAGTCCCGCGCCATCGCCGAATAGCGCTCGGCGGCCGCACCATCCCCCTCTCCGATCGCGATCGCCGCCACCGCGTTCGCCGTCAGGTGGTACTGGAGCGGGATGCTCTCGGTCGACATGTCCTGCCAGATGCGGCGCTCCCGGATACCCCGGTAGCTGTATACCTCGTCGAGCAACTCGACCGTGCGCGGGTAGTCGAACCATTCGCCACCGAATTCGGGCGGCGCCCGGCGGTACCCGGACGGCTGCGGTCCCTCGACGTTGCGCACGTGCAACCGGGCCGCCAGTCCCTCCCTTACGCCCCAGCTGCTCAGGGCCAGCGTCGCCATTTCCCCGCCGGTGCCCGCGAAGTAGATGGGACGCTCGGGGGCGGAGTCGCGGATCATCGCCAGGGCGACCCGGTGCCCGCGGCCGAGCGACATCCCCGGCGGGTACTGCACGAAAATCCCTCCGATCGGCACCCCGAAGCTGTCCGGCAGCGGGCCGTCGCCGAACTGCGCGAGCTGGTCGTCGTTCAGGCTCAGCACCGGCCGCGCGGGGGGTTCACGATCCTCGTACGGCAATACCTCGGCCGGCACGTACGGCCGCTGCCGACCCGGCTGCGTGAGCTCGCGAAGCTGCTTCGGGTACCAGTCCGTGTAGAGGTACTGGCCCACGACGACCGTCACGTCCCGGCGGATCCCCTCGACCTCCTGCAGATACCACAGCGGGAAGGTGTCGTTGTCGCCGTTGGTGAACAGGACCGAATACGGCTCCACGCTGTTCAGCAGGTCGTACGCCCAGTCGCGCGCGGCGTAGTCCCCCGCCCGGTTCGCCCAGCCCAGGTTGAGGACGAACGGAATCGCGGCCACCGCCAGCACGGGCGACGCAACCCGCATGCTCCCGGTGCGGTTGCCCAGCCAGAGCCACAGGCGGGCCAGCCCCAGCCCCGCCATCACCCCCCACAGCGAGAACCCCAGCAGGAAGAAGTAGTCGCGCTCACGCACCTCGTGGGTGCGCGGCCCGGTGATCTCGGGCGCCAGCGAGTAGCCGTAGCGAAAGTTCAGGTAGTACACGAGCCCGAACGACAGCGTCAGCATGAGCGTGACGAGGTACACGCCGGTACTTCGGTCTCGCCGCCAGGCCGTCGCGAAGCCGGCGATCCCCAGGCCGAGGAACAGCAGCGTGAAGGGCATCCGCCGCCGGCTCACCGGCTCGTCGGGATCCATCCCGCGCGACCATTGCCAGTCGAAGTACTGGAAGAAGTTGTGAAGCTGGTGTGCGAACGGTGCCATCCGCACGGTCACCGGCGGCTTGGCGTACTGGTCCCGGCGCAGGGAGGCGGCCAGCGCGGGGCATCCGGTCTTCCCGTTGGTGTAGATGGCGGCCGCCGTCTCGACGAATCCGTCGCAAAGCGGGTCGGCTTCGTTGATCACGGGCCGCTCGGCGGCGCGCAGCGGGAGGATGAAGTTGAAGGACAGTCCCACCACCACGGCCAGAAAAGCCCGCCCAAGGAAAGCCGGCTGCAGAAGCTGTCCGGCGCGCGTGACCGCGATGCAGACCAGGAACGCCCCCGCCGGCAGCACCGACATCAGATGATTCGTCGCGCCGAGCGCAGTCAGGTAGACCGCAGCAACCAGCAGCCGCTGCCCGCGCACATCGCCGGCGGGCAGATCGCGCCAGCGCAACACCATCCAGCTCACCGCCGCCACCACCAGCAGCGAAATCGTGTACACCTTCTCGTTCACGTTGCTCTGGCTCCACACCGTGAACGCCGTCGCCCCGACCAGCACTGCCGCGCCCGCCCCGATCAGCACCGCGCGCTCGCTCATCCGCAGCCGCGACAGAATCCTGTGCGCGATGAGGTAGAAGAAGAACGACGCGCCCGCCGACGTCCCCGCGGCCAGCAGGTTCACCCGAACGGCAATCGGCAGACCCAGCGGCGCCAACAGAAGCGACCATACCCTGGCCAGCACCACGAAAAGCGGGTTCCCCGGCGGGTGCGGGATCCCCATGATGTGGGCTGTCGCAATGTACTCGCTGGCGTCCCACCAGGCCGTAGTCGGCGCGAGCGTCAGGGCGTACAGCGCAAACACGCCTGCGCTAGCGCACGCGGCGGCCTTCCAGGGTGGAGTCGGTACGTTTTCGGTCATGCCTCCACGCTCGCCGGGGCCCATTAGATTGGCAAGACGGCTGGGCGCCGCCCCTCGGAGGACCGCGAAAATGGCCAATCCCACCTTCGATGCACTGCGATACGCGCAGGGTTGGGCGCGCACCGCTTCCGGTCTGCCGATCCGGGGGGTCTCCACCACGGACGTCACGATCGGCGGCCCGGGAGAGACCCTGCAGGCACGGCGATACCGCCCCGCAGCGCGGCGGCGCCCCCTTCCCGGCTGGGTCGTCCTGCACGGCGCCACCCGCCCGGGAGCCGACCACGAGGCCATCGTCCGTCTCGCGGCCTCGGTGGCCAGCGCCGGCGGCGACGTCCTCGTCCCGGACGTGCCCGAGTGGCGCGCACTCGATCTCGACCCGGCGCCCGCGCGGCGCGCCCTTCGCATCGCGGCAGAGCACATGTGCGGCGACCCCGAGGTGCGCCCGGGTGGGGTCGTCCTGATGGGCCTGTCCTTCGGCTGCACCCAGGCGATCGCAGCCGGCGCCGAGTTGGCCGCCGAAGGACTCGCGCGGGGCGTCTTCGGCTACGGCGGCTACCACAGCCTCGACGACACCGTTCGCTTCGCGCTCACCGGCCAGTTCGAGTGGCGGCGGCGTACGGAGTATCTGCGCCCCGATCCATACGGACGCTGGGTGATCGCCGCCAACTACCTGCACCGCATTCCGGGGTGCGAGGGCGCCCGGGACGTGTCACGGGCGCTGCGCCGGCTCGCCGCGATGGCCGGCGACCACGGGTTCATGTCATGGGAGCCGAGCAGCGATCCCTACAAGGACGAAGTGATCGAATCGGTGTCGGCGCCGAACCGGGAGCTGTTCCGGGTCTTCGCCCCGAATGCGGCCCAGGACCCGGAGCCGGGCCGCGCCAGGGAACTCGCCCCTCTTCTCGCCGAAGTCGCTCGGAGGGTCCATCCCGGACTGGAGCTTTCCCGCGCTCTGGATGGCCGCCCTCTTCCCCCCATCCGCCTCATCCACGGCCGCGAGGACCACCTGATCCCGTTTACGGAGACGCTGGCGCTCGAGCGCTATCTGCGGAAGCGCGCGGATGTGTCCGCGACGATCACGGGGCTGCTGGCGCATTCCAGGGGTTCGGGACGGGGCGTGGCGCAGGTGCGGGAAGCCGCGCGGTTTTTCGGCGCGCTGCGGGGGGTGATGCGGCTGCAGGGGTAGTTGTGGAGCCCCCCTTCACCTCACTCGGTAACGCACCCCCAGACTGACCACCGGCCAGAAGTTGACGAAGCTCGCGGCGTCATCCTCGGTCCACCCTCTTTCGGTTTCCAGGTCGGCGCGGAACCGGGGCGAGTTCAGCACCGCCGGATCGCCCGTGGCGGCCATGTCGAACTCGGGGTTGAAGTGCATGACTGCGCCGAGATCCAGCACGAAGTCGAAAGCCCGCGCCGATCGCGACCGGAATCCCACCAGCAAGTATGGGGCGGTCGAGCCGGAGATGAGGGTGGTGGTCAGCGAGCGGACTTCCGGGTGCTGGTAGAAGCCACCGCCGATATCGATCGTGGCCCCGGGCCGGTAGGTGATTTCGTGTACGGGGTCGCCGGACCTGAACAGCAGGCCGGCACCGCCGCGGAGAGGGCCGGACGACACCTCGGCTCCGAGCGTGTAGACCATCGTGGGCAACGACAGTTCAGCGCTGCGGTTGGAGGCGAGCCCGAACATCCCCGTGAGATCGACATCGAATCCGAGGAATCCGGCCCCGCCGCGGAATGCGACGTTTTCGTTCACGGCGATGGTCATGTCGGCGCCGATACCGAGGGTGCCGAGGCGAGCGCCCAGCGCGACGCTCTGCTGCAGGGCGTGGGCGGACTGAGTCGTGGCCGACAGCGAAAGGGCGGCGGTCACGACCAGGGTGAGAGATTTCACGGGCACTGTTCCGCTACCTCCCCAGGATCCGGCGCAACTCCACGATCTCCTCGTCGAGTTCCGTTCGGCGCAGCACCGCGGCCAGGTCGCCCAGCACGTCAATCAGAACGACGTCGTCCGCCGAGAAAAGCGTGGCGATCTGGCCCGTTCCCGGCCGGAATACGTACCATTCAAGCCCTTCCGGATCCGCATCCTCGCTTGGAAGCCCTCCGTAACGGAGCGCCCAGATCAGTCCGTCGGCCGTCGTGACCGGGAGGTGGTCCGGTGTTGACAGTGACAGCCGGCCATAGAGAGGCAGGTGCTCGGGGAGCCCCATGGCGTCCAGCATTCCCTCTACTACAGGTCGGCCTGAGCCAAGGTCTTCGGAATCCAGCAGTGTCCGGCGAGCGAACTTCGCCTCCTCCGGCCGCAACGGAGTCGGATCCGGCACAATCGCAGGCCTCAGCGTATCGCGAGCGACCCCATCACTCCCGTACACCGGAATGTCGTACGAGTCGTTTTCTACAACTACGAACAGGGAGTCGACGACCGCCGCATGCGAATCTCGGCCGAAGAGACGCAACATCTGCCTGATCCCGTTGGTCCCAACGGGCTCGCCCCAGAGCTCCGGACCGGCCATTTCGAGCAGGCGGTGCCCGAATCGACCTTCCCGGTCGAAGAGAAGAAGCGTTACAGCCTCTCGCCAGACTGACGGCTCTGTCGGCCAGGACAGATGCGATTTGTCGGCCAGCACCGAACCATCCGGGAACACCCCCAACGCAGATAGCCCCGCGAGGTACTCCTCAGGCGGGGAAAGAGCGACCGTAGCGAGCAACCGGCCGTCAAGGCTGTATCTCGAGACTTCACGGCCATACCGATCATACGCGAAGAGATGGTCGCCGCTCCGACGCATCCAGTCGAGGTCGCCGTACTCGCCGGGGCCCTCGCCTCGTCCTCCGACCTCCGTCTCGAGCGAGCCGCCGTGGTCGTAGAATCGAAGCGTGCCCTCGCTCTCCTGCGCAATCACGACGTGGCGCTCCGTGATCACGATCCCGGTGACCTCGAAGAGCAGATCCTCCTCGGTGTCGCCGACGCTCATCAGCGGTACCGAGTCCAGCCGCCACTCCTCAAGCGCTTCGGACCGACCGTCGCTGTCTCCGTCGGATCCGCAGGCACCCAGGAATACCACCATGGTTACCACCGCGGAGAGGGCCGGAACGAAGATGAGACTGTACGCGAGCGCCTTGGCGTCCCAGTTCCGTTCCTTCATGCAAACCGCCACATGACGCTCGTCCTCTTCCAAGGCTTGTCGGTTGATGCGCGTCCCCCGTCCCACCAATCTTGAAGGCCCCCATCATCCAAGCCAGTTCCCTCATCCGAGACATCCTGATGACCGATCTCCTCGCACGACGGCTCCGCTGCTCCATCCAGTCTGCAGCCGCGACAGCCGCCCTGGCCTTCCTCCCCTTCCTCGCAGACGCCCAGGTCACCACCGAACAGCTCGACGGCCTGCGCCCCCGCAACATCGGCCCCGCCGTCATGAGCGGCCGCATCGTCGACCTGGCCGTCGCCGAGTCCGACGTGTTCAAGTACTACGTCGCATCCTCGACCGGCGGCGTCTACAAGACCAGCGACAACGGCATCACGCTCGATCCCGTCTTCGAGAACGAGGGCACCCATTCGGTCGGCGCCATCGCGCTCCACCAGCGCGACACGTCCATCGTCTGGGTCGGCACCGGCGAGCGCGCCAACCGGCAGAGTTCGTCGTGGGGTGACGGCGTCTACAAGAGCACCGACGGCGGTGAGACCTGGACCAACATGGGTCTGCGCGACAGCAAGCACATCGGCCGCATCGCGCTGCACCCGGACGACACCGACCTCGTCTACGTCGCCGCGATGGGCCACCTGTGGGGCCCGAACGACGAGCGTGGCCTGTATCGCAGCAGCGATGGCGGCGACACCTGGCAGCCCATCCTGCAGGTCGACGAACACACCGGCGCCGTGGACGTCGCGCTCGACCCCGGTCAGCCGAACATCGTCTACGCCGCCACCTACCAGCGCCAGCGCCGCCCCTGGGGCTTCCACGGCGGCGGCCCCGGCAGCGCGCTCCACCGCAGCATGGACGGCGGCAACACCTGGGAACGGCTGACCGGCCCCGGCATCACGCGCGGCCTCCCCGAGGACGTGATCGGCCGGATCGGCATCTCCATCTACCGCAGCGACCCCCGCATCGTCTACGCGGCCGTCGAGCAGGGCTACCGCTACAACGCGTCCACCGCCTACACCGAGCGCCGCGCCGGCATCTACCGCTCCGAGGACCGCGGCGACACGTGGGAGCTGATGAGCGACTGGAACCCGCGCCCCATGTACGCCAGCCAGATCACGGTCGATCCCAGCGACGACCAGCGCATCTACATGGTCAACAGCTACTCCTTCTCGGACGACGGCGGCCGCACCTTCACCGTCCCGCCCCAGAGCCTCCACGGCGACGACCGCCTGGTCTGGGTCAACCCCACCGACTCCCGCCACGTCATGAAGGCCGACGACGGCGGCCTCGGCATCTCCTACGACCGCGGCCTGAACTGGCTCTACATCTCGGACCTGCCGGTCAGCCAGTACTACCGCGTCAGCGTCGACATGGCCCGCCCCTACAACGTCTACGGCGGCCTCCAGGACAACGGCTCCTGGATGGGGCCCAGCGAGACCTGGCGCCAGAACGGCATCGTCAACAGCGACTGGACACGTCTGGGCGGCGGCGACGGGTTCATCAACTTCGCCGACACCACCAACAATTACATCGTCTACACGGAATCCCAGTACCTCAATCTCTCGCGTTTCAACACCCGCACCGGCGAGCGCACTGCCATCCGCCCCGGCGACCCCGTCGGACACATCGCCGGACGCCGCAACTGGGAGACCTGGCGCGAGGTCGGCACCTTCGAGGAGGAGCGCCTCGGCAACGCGATGGCGCCCGCCAACTGGGACGGCCCGTTCATCATCTCGCCGCACGACGCGTCCACGCTGTACGCCGGCACCAACATCCTCTGGAGGACCACGGACCGCGGCGACTCCTGGACCGCGCTCGGCGACCTCACCACGGGCGTCGACCGGCGCACCATCCCGATCATGGGCCAGATGCCCGACGACTACACGCCCTCCCTCGACGACGGCATCCCCTACTACCCCACCATCTCGGCCGTCTCCGAAAGCCCGCTCGCGCGCGGCCTCCTCTACGCCGGCACGGACGACGGCCGCCTCCACGTCTCGCACGACGGCGGCGCGACCTGGACCGACCTTTCCGCCCGCGACATCTCCGACTCCGACGAGCCCTCCGCCGCCGACTTCCCCGGCCTTCCCAACGGCGCCTGGGTCAGCGGCATCGAGCCCTCCCGCCACGACGAGGCCCGCGTCTACGCCGTTTGGAACAACTACCGCAACGACGACTACGCCAACTACCTCTACCGCTCCGACGACTACGGCCAGAGCTGGGTATCGATCACCGGCGACCTGCCAGCCGACCGCGTCCTACGGACCGTTCGCGAAGATCTCCGCAACCCGTCCGTCCTCTTTCTGGGCGCCGAAATCGGCCTCTACTACACCATGGACGGCGGCGCGCACTGGACCGAGCTCCGCGGCGGCATGCCCACCCTGCCCTTCAACGACCTCGTCATCCATCCCCGCGAGAACGACCTCGTGCTCGGGACGCACGGCCGCGGCATCTGGATCCTCGATCAGATCAACGCGCTGCAGGAGCTGACGGAAGAGGTGGTTGGGGAGAGCGCCCATCTCTTCACCGTCGAGCCGGCGGTGCAGATACGCCGCGCGGGTCGCTCGGCCCACACGGGAGATGTGTACTACCGGGGCGAGAACCCCCCTCTGGGCGCAATCCTGGACTACTGGCTCGGTGCGGCCGCCGAGGTCGGCACGGTCGAGATCGCCATCGAGGACTCGGGCGGCGGCCATGTGGCCACGGTCCGCGGCGGCACGCGGCAGGGCATGAACCGCGTGGTGTGGGACATGCGCCACCAGGTCGGCGGTGGCGACGATGCCGCCCGGCCAGGCCCGGGTGGTGCCCGCCGTGGCCCGCTCGTCGTCCCGGGAACGTACACGGCGCGCCTTTCGGCCGCGGGCACCGAATCGACCCAACAGTTCGTCGTCCGCGAGGACCCGCGCCTCAACGTCACGCCGGGCACACGCGCCGCCTGGACGGGCGATCTGCTCGAACTGGCCGATCTTTCGGCCCAGGCCGTGACCCAGCTCAACGCGATCGAGGACGCGCTGGAAGACACCGCCGACGACGACACGGGCGCCCGCGCCACCAAACTGCGCGACCTGCAGCGCGAGTTCGGCGAGCTGATGAGCCGCATCGGGCGTCTCTCGGGCGAGGTCGAGGGCGTGGTCGCGCCGCTTACGCAGGACCAGCGGTCGCGCAGGGACTTCTACATCGAGATGCTGGGGGTGCTGAGCGGGGAGGCGGCGGACGCTGTGAGCCCGTGACGGACCGCTACTCGGACTATGACCCCTTTGCGTGGATCTACAACAAGCACTGGGGCTCGTTCGCCACGCGCATAGTGCCCGTCCTGGACGAACTGGTCTTGGATGACCTCCCTCCAGGAGCCCGCATCCTTGATCTGTGCTGCGGTACCGGGCAACTGGCCCACACCCTTTCCGCACGAGGCTTCGAATTGACCGGGATTGACGGATCCGAGTCGATGATCGCGATCGCGCGCGAGAATGCCCCGGATGCGGCATTCCGAGTCGACGATGCGCGTGATTTCACGATCGACGGGGAATTCCATGCAGCCCTCTCGACCTTCGACAGCTTGAACCACGTCATGAGCTTGGCTGAGCTCACGAGCGTTCTCAGGAACGTCTATCGGGCTCTGATGTGTGGAGGCGTCTTCGCGTTCGACCTCAACATGGAGGAAGGATACCGGATCAGATGGCGAGGATCTCACGGCTATGTCGAGGATGACCACGCCTGTTTCGCCAGAAGCAGCTACCTGTCGGACGAGAGAATCGGAAAGACAGAAGTCACCATGTTCTTTCATGAGGGAGACCGATGGGAGCGTGCCGTTGTGAAGCTTGTGCAGCGGTGCTACTCCGAAGACGAGATCTTGAAAGCGCTCGAATCCGTCGGATTCGTGGAGAGCGAGGTCTTTGACAGGGCCGGAGATCTGGGCGAGAAGCTTTCCAGGTTCCCAGGCCGGAGCTTTTTTGTCTGTCACAAACCCCGGAGCCACTAACACCGCCAACGACGCATGCACCAGCGCCGCCTTCCCCCGATACTCGGCCTCGCCACTGCGGTCGCCTTTGCCGTCTGCCTGGCGACCACTTCCGCGGTAAATGCGCAGGAAGTCGTCGAATTGCCCGCCGAAGATCGCTTTCTGTCCGCCGACTTCGAGGAGCTTTACCGGGTTGGGTCCGTTGTGGGAGGTGCCTGGGACACCTTCGGAGCGGTAGCGGCTGTCGACTTCGACGGGGCAGGCAATCTCTATGTCCCCGATGATCAAACCGCACAGATCACCGTCGTAGACCTTGAAGGTGGTCTGATCCGCCAGTTCGGCCGAAGAGGCGAGGGCCCCGGCGAGTTCAGCGGACAAGCGTGGGCATTCAGCGTATGGAGCGATGGACGCATCGCGGTCTACGATGCGGGCAAGCGTGCCTTCATGACGTTCGGTGCCGACGGCGGGTTCAATCGGCAGATCCCACTTGAGGGACCAACATTCATCTCGATACCAGCGCTGCAGGCCGACCCCGCGCGCATATCCGTCGTGTCGACCGGCGAGGTGGAGTAGCATCCTGGGACCGGAGGGCGGGTTGTCCCACGTAGTGACCAGACCGCTTCGGCCGGAACCCGTGACGCGGCGGCACAGAGCCGAACACCTCGAGCGCGACTGGGCCCCAAGTCGTCGCGCCCAGCTGGAGTCCACGGTGTTCCATCACGAGATTCCCGTCGTGCGGGACCTGAGAACGAGTTGGGAAGGCACAATCTGGGTCCGACGCGGGGGTGACGAGCCGGATAGTGACGGACCGATCGATCTGCTCACCGCCGATGGCCGCTATCTGGGCAGCTTTTTTCAGGACGCCGCTGATCTGCCGTCTGCGTTCGGGCCGGACGGGCTGGTCGCTTTCGTGGAGAGGGACGGACTGGACGTGCCGTCGGTCGTGGTGAAGCGGTTGCCGCCTGGTGTGCGGTAGGAATCCGGCAGAGCCCTATCGGTCTCGCGCCTCCAGCAACCTCAATACATCCCCCTTCCCCACCATCTCTTCGTCCCGCTCCAGGAACGGGCGCACATCTGCAACGACCGCGTCCCATGGCAGCCCCTCCACACGTTCCGCCACAACGCCACGCCAGGTGCCCGCATCAAGTGGCGCGGCCTCCGCATCGGTCTGTCTGACCGCCGCGTCGAGCAACTTCAGGTTCGGTGCCGGCCAGGTCGGGTCGCTCAGATACCAGGCGAGGTCGTAGATATCCCTGCCCTTGGCCCACGGCCGGCACATGACCGCGTGCAGCTTGCCCGCCAGAAGTGACGCGCGGTCGTGATGATGGAGTCTCAACGCCACGTGCTTTCGGATCAGCCGTGTTTCGGTGACGGCACCCGCAGGCGGATTGGTGTCCACGTCGACTTTCACGGCCAGCGTCTCATCCCGATGCGGCGACAGCCCGGTCTCGTAGAGCACCCCTCGAACACGAACCCAACCGCCATGGACAGTGCCTCGGTCGCGGACCGAGCCCGCAGCCTCGTAGCCCTCCCGCCGGAGCTGCCGCACGATCGCCCGCATCCAGCCACGCAGGTCGTAGAGTTCGCGCGGCCCCTCGAGCGCGAAACCGAGATCCTCGGAGTATCTGCGCAAACCGTACAGGAACCGGAGGGCGGTGCCTCCCTGGAATGCGAGCGGCGCCATCGCCCCGGCCCGCTGCAGGCCCTCGAGAATCCGCGCCTGGAGGTACTCCCGAACGACGTTGCGGCCGACCAGGGGATCCTGGCCGCGCACCAAGGAGCGCAGGTGGTCCTTCATAGCGGCTCGTAGGCCAGGGCCGGGTCACTTGCCAGGCGGTCCAGATGAGCGGCAGCGCGCTGCAACTTGGGGCTGCCCGTGGCGGTCGCGAGTCGTACCAGATCCCGGGCGGAAAGAGCGTCCAGGTTCAGCCGCAGCCCGTCGATCCAGGCAGGATCGTCTCCGCCCGGCTGCAGGTGGACCAGGTCGAGGAGCGCCTTCTCCGGCGATGCCACAAACGCCGTCTGGCCGCCGCCCAGCTCGACCAGTCGATAACCGCCCCGCAACTGCGGCTTGAGATACCGATAGGAAAACCGCCCGAGCGGCGTCTCACGAATCTGGGGACGTCCCGGCCCAAAGCTGGTCACTTCGGCTACGAACTCCGGAATGGCATCGGCGTACGCCAGCGCCGAGAGCCCGCTGACGTAGGATCCGGGCATCAGCCGGTTGGCGATGAGAAACGGATGAGGGATGACCTTGCGGTATGGCGGCGCCAGCGCATATAGGCCGCGACGCAGCCGAAACAGCTTCCTCGACGCGGTCCACCGGCTCAACTGCGCGGGAAGACCCGGCTCCTGGCCTCGCCCCGCCATCAGCAACCCGGTCTCGAAGACGGGCTCATCTTCGACGATTTGGAGAAGTTCGGAGAGTTTCATTTGCAGAATATGCTCAATAGCGCAAATAAATACAATGATTTGTTGATCAATGCGGTGGGCGGGGCCTTAATGGAATCACGGTCCGGGTCACGGTTTCGGATCTCTTCCCCAAAGGGGTACCAGGCGGAACGCACGCATTGCAGCCAGGATTTGGAATGTGTATAATATATGTGATTGCGTATATATTATGCCCATATCTGACAGACCACTTGATGCCGCGAATCCACCTGATCGTCTCGGAACCTGACCGCACCCGCTACGCCGCCGCTGCCCGCCGCGAAGGCCTGACGCTGAGCGCATGGCTGCGCGCGGCCGCAGCCGACCGCCTGGACGATCGTGCGGGCGCTGAACCGTTTCGCACCGAGGATGACGTGTGGCGGTTCTTCGCCGACCGCGACGCCGAGATGGCGTGCGGCACCGAGCCGGACTGGGAGCAGCACCTCGACGTAATACGCACGTCCCGGAGCCGGGGCTCAGCCAGGCCCTGACGCCCCGAGCCATGATCTTCGTCGACACCAGTGTCCTGATGTATGCCGTCGGAAGAGATCATCCGCTGCGCGAGCCGGCCCGTCGCTTCTTCGCTACGGCAACTGCGGAACAGCAACCGCTCGCAACGTCGTCCGAGGTTCTTCAGGAGCTGGCTCACGCGTATCTGCCCGTGGAACGTACCCAGGCCCTCGCCGCCGCGCTCCGGATCGTCGACCGGGCCGGGATGGAGGTGTGGCCCCTGGAGCACGACGACGTGATCCTCGGCATCGAGCTCGCCGTCCGACACCCGGGGCTGGGTGCCCGTGACCTGTGCCACCTTGCCAGTTGCCAGCGGCGCGGCGTCACGCGGATTCGGACATTCGACCGAGCGCTGAAGGCCGCGGCGGCTGGCGTTCGCGGCGGAGCGTGAGCGCAGCCTGGTTGCGATTCCTCCCCTGTGAGGCTCCTCTTCAAGGCCTACGAGGAGGCGGCGTTACTGGCGCTCGCTTGGACCCGAGCGACGGCGGATTGGGGGGTCAGGCATCTTCTTCTTCCAACTCACTGCGGCCTCACCGGCAAAACCACATGCGACGGCCGCTCCTGATCATGAAACACCGTCTGCTCCGCCACCTGCCACTCCGTCTCCCACGCCGGGTCGCCATCCGTGTTAAGATGCCGAAACAACGGAAACGCCGCGCTCGTGATCTGCACCCGAATCCGATGCCCCGGCAGAAACGCCTGGCTCGTCGGCGGCAGCTCGAAATCCAGCTTCCAAACGCGATGCCCCTCCTCCGTCCGCCCCACCGGCTCGATCCCCCGCGTCCCGAACGCGTTCGCATAGGTGTACCAGACCGGGTACGCGGCCCCATCCGGATGCACATCAACCAGCCGCACAATGAACTCGGTCTCCGGCACCGTTGACGCCACGTAAAGCGTCGCCGACACCGGCCCCATAATCTCGACCTCCTCCTCGAGTGGCGCGGTCGTGTAAGTCAACACATCCGCCCGCCCCTCGATAAACCCGATGTCCACCGGCCCATCCCCCGCCATCTCCGCATTCTCACCACCAGTAATCGCCGGCGTCGGATCGCCCGGATCGTACCGATAGCGGTCCGGCGCCTCGTCCAAGGGCGCGACACGGCTGAGCACCCCATCACCCCGGTTCGAGTTGGCCCCGCCGCCCGAGTGCAGGTAGAACTTCGTGAACTCCGTCCCGGGTAGCGGCCACTGCCACGCCTCGCGCCACTCGTTGCGCCCCATCAGGAAGAGGCGCAGCGGCGGATCGCGATCGACGCCGTTGTCGACACCCTTCAGCCAGCGGTCGAACCAGCGCAGCCGGAGCGCCTGAAGGTCCAGAACGGAGGCCTCGCCGAAGTCCAGCGAACCGATGGTGGACGATCCCGAGTATGCGTGCGGCCAGGGACCGATCAGCAGGTGCTGCTGCGCCCGCGCAAGCTCGCTCTCGCTGTGCTCGAGAACCTGGGCCCGATTGTAGAACGCGTGGTCCGTCGAACCGTCGAACCAGCCCGTCCGCTGCAGGATCGGCACGTCGACCGCGCGGTACAGCTCGCGATGATCGGGCCAGTCGGTGATCGGCTCGCGCCATTGATTCCGCGCCGCCGACTCCAGGTATTCCTCCCAGAGCCCGACCTCGTTCCCGATGAGCTTCTCCCAGATGGGGATGTCACGGCCCATCCGCGACGGCAGCTCCGCGAGCGGCAGGTGGCCAAACAGCCCGGTCCAGTCGTACGCGCTCCCGTTCTGGTTCACGCGCCCGTCGGTGGTGACCAGCCACGACAGCTCGGACGGTGCGCTATTCCCCCGCGCGTAGACGGCCAGCCGGCGATATGCTTCCGGCGTTCGGCCGAGCGTAACGGGGGCGACATCCGGGATCAGCGCCTTCAGGTAGGGATTCCCTGCCGGCGCCACCATCCACTGGACCAGGCCGCCGTATGAGGAGCCGACCATCCCCACGCTGCCGCTCGACCAGGCCTGCGTCCCGAGCCAGGTGATGGTGTCGTCGGTATCGTCTCGCTCGCTCCTGCGCCCATACCAGTCGCCCTCGGAGTCGTACTTCCCCCGCGTGTCCTGGGCCGCGAACACATAGCCACGGCTCGCGTACCACGCGCCCATCTCCGAGAGCGCCGCGGTCTCGGTCCCGTACGGCGTCCGCACCAGCACGACCGGGAACCGGCCCTCCTCGTCGGGCAGGTAGAGGTCGGTCGCGAGGCGCACCCCGTCGCGCATCGGGACGGGGACGTTCACGGCCCACTTGATGTCGTATGAGGGGGAGGAGAGCGACCCGGTCTCCTGCAGCGCCGATCCCGCCGCCGACTGGAAGGCAAACGCCCAGCAGAGGAGGATGAGGCCGCTGGCCAGTCCGGCGTGGAAGGCCGCGCGCCGCGTCACTCCGCGCCGCCCCCCCAGACCCGGCGCAGCACGCGCACCATGTTGCCACCGAGGATCTTCCCCTGGTCGCCGTCGCCGTACCCCCGTTCGGCTAGCCGATCACGCAGCCGCGGCAGGTCCTCGAACCCTGAAAACCCATCAGGAAAACTGTAGGGAGGATCGGGGACCGGGTCCGAGGGGAACCGCTTGCGGGGCAGGTCGGTGAAGTCCAGGCCGAGCGCCACATGGTCGATCCCGGCCACATCCACGATATGATCCAGGTGGCGCAGCACGTCGTCGGCCGTCGGGCTGTCGCTGGCGGAGACGCAGGCCGGGAACGCGCTCACGCCGACCACGCCGCCCAGCTCGGCGCAGGCGCGCAGGTGCTCGTCGCCGACGTTCATCGGGTGATCGTGGACCGCGCGCGCGTTCGAGTGGCTGAAGATGACCGGCTGCTCGGTCTCCTCCATGGCGTCGAGGCTGGAGCGTGGGCCCATCCCGGACAGGTCGATCACGATGCGTTCGCGGTTCATCGCGCCGATCGCCAGGCGGCCGGTCGCGGTCAGCCCCTGGTCCGCGCGCTCGAAGGCGCCGTCGCCGTAGGGCATCTTCCACAGGTGGGTGGGGGCCATGATGCCGGCGCCCGAGGCGCGGTAGGCGGCGAAGAGTGCGAGGTCGGCCTCGACCATCTTCGCGCCCTGGAACCAGGGGATCAGGCCCACGCGGCCGGTCGCCACCGCCGATGCGAGCCCGTCGAGATCGAGGACTGCGACCACCTCGTCCCTCAGCGCGGCGACCGCCTCGTGGAAGCGGCGCAGGTTCTCGGACACTGCAGGCTCGTGCTCGCCCGCCACCACCGGGACCATGAATGCACTGACGCCCGCGTCCCTCGCGGCCCGGACTTGGGAGCGCACGTGCTCGAGCTCCTCACCCCACGATGCCACGCGCGCCGGGATCCCCGCCCGCCGCTCGGCGGCCAGCCGCATGCGCTCGGCCTGCAAGCCGCGGATCGGTGAGGCGAGGGGAACGGGGCCGACCACCACGGCGCTATCGAGGGCCTGCGGGTCGCGGTCAGCCGGGGACGCGCCCGGCCCTTCCCCGGTGTCATCGCCGGTTGAACATCCGAGCGTCCCGAGGACCAGAGGCGCTGTCGCGGAGCCGACGACGAAGTCCCGACGGGGGATCGTCCGCCTGCTCATGGCCGTCTCGCCGCCTCCAGCCGACGCACGCAGGCTGGGCCGTTCCTTCCGGCCGCTCATTCGCCCCACACCTCCTCCCACACCCGTAGCCAGTTCGCACCCATGATCTTCTCGATGTCTTCGGGGGAGTACCCGCGTTCGAGCAGTCCGGCCGTGATCAGCGGGACGCCCGTGAAATCGTGCAGGCCTTCCACGTAGATCCAGTCCTCGTAGCGCTGCGGATACGCCTCGGGGGGCAGCGTCACGGGATTCACCGGTCCCCTGTCGTTACGGCCGATGATCTGGTCCAGGCCGATTCCGACGTGGTCCACGCCGGCCACATTGATCATGTGATCGAGCTGCCGCAGGAATTCCTCCAGCGTCGCCTGCCCTTCGGACACCACGAAGAAGTTGAAGGCGGCGATCCCGATCGCGCCGCCGGTGTCTGCGATCGCGCGCATCAGACCGTCGGTCATGCCCCGGGGGTTGTCGCGCAAGGCAAGAGGGTTCGTGTGGGAGCACACCACCGGCCCCTCGGCCACCTCCAGCACGTCGTAGGAGGTAGCTTCGGCGCAGTGTCCGCCGATGTCCACCACGATCCGCAAGTCCTGGAGCGCCTCGACGACCTGCACACCGTAGTGGCTCAGCGGCCCCGGGTTCGGGTCGACGCAGCCGGAGCCGATGTAATTGCCGACGTTGTAGACGAGCCCGGAACTGCGCAGTCCGATGCGGTGGTACCCGGCCAGCTGCGACAGATCCTCGTCCACGTCGACCCACTGCCAGCAGTAGCCCACCGCGACCTTCCCGGCCGCACGGGCCGCGTGTATGCCGGCGACCGTGGTCACGGGCACGAGGTCGTCAGCGTGATCCAGCATGAACTGGTGGAAGGGCGACGAGAGCGACAGATCGGGCAGCGTGGACATGTTCATGTGCACGCCGCCGGCCTTCAGGGTGCGGACGACTTCCTCGTTCAGAAGCGACGCGTCGAGGCCATTCACGACGAGGATGTCGTCCTGGAGTGCCCGCGCTTCGGCAAGCAGGGCTGGATCGAAGGGGTTGCTCATCCTTGCACGTCGTCCACTGGCATCAGGCGGCTTCGAATCTCTCTACCTCCGTTTTCATCGGCGCGGGCAAGGGCGCATTGCAGATCGTACGCCATCTGCATCCCAAGCCAGGTCTCCGGAGTCGATCCGAAGGCCTGGGAAAGTCGAATCGACAACGCCTGCCGAGTCACCCCGAGGCCTGTGGCGGCCCTTGTCACCGACAGTCCCAGAGGCTCGAGACATTGGCGTCTCACGATCCCGCCTGGGTGCGGGGGGTTCTTCATGGCCATAGGTGAAGGTGAGAGAGACTCCATCGTCTGTCAAACGACAGATCGCTGATGGAGAATCAGTTCGATAGTGTAATGTTCACCTTACATTATGTAATGCAGATATGACACCCATGACGTTTGACACCGGACTTGCGCCCTACCCTTCCGGTTCCAGCGCAACCAGCCTCACCACGCGGACGGTCGGCACATCCATCTCGTCGCGCTCGATGTAGGCCAGAACCCCGCCCGGGCCGAAGGCGTCCGGTGTCCTCAGTCCGTCCGGCGGCAGAGTGCCGATGTAGTCGCCGTCGGGCGTCACGATGTCGGTCGGGCCATCGTCGTCGCCCGTCGGACCTCGGCGCTGCACCCAGATCCGGTCCTCCCAGTCCACCTTCAGGCGACGCAGCACCGGCACCTCGTCGGCGAAGGTGAGTCCCTCGACCCCCTCACGCTCGATCTGGATGCGCGAGGTGATTCTCGATGAATTGTCACCCGCCATGCTCTCCCGATAGCGCTCGCGTGCGGCCTCCATGATCGCATCGTCGACCGCTAGCGGCGCGATCGGCCGCTCGATGGTTCCGGTTACGCTTCCGTCGAGCCCGATGAGCTTGACGCGGTACCCGATCGAGTCGATCAACGCGAGGCGGCCATTGGTCAGAAGGTCGTAGCTGAGGAAGGGTTCGAAGGCGCGCCCCGCCGACCAGGCTACGCGCATGCCGGTCTCCGCGGACCCGCTCACGCTGGTTCCGTCTTCGTCCTCCTCGGGTAGCCGCCAGGCGGTGTAGAGCACCTCCGGCTCGGTGCCGTCGAGTGGAAAGATGTGAATGGGACGGCCCCCTGTGGCCTCCTCGTCGTCATCGCCGAAGCGCATAATCGCACCAGCTACCAGGCGGCCATCGGGAAGCGCCATGTTGGCAATGACCATTCCCGTCGTCATCGGGTCCAGGGTGATGCGCCGAACAAACCCGCCGTCGTGTTGAAGAAGATCGATGTGCGAAAACCCCATCACGATGTAGGAACCGTCGCGCCCGACGATCGCGGTGGTAACGCCGTCGAACTCGCCGGGCCCCTCGCCCGGCCCCCCAACGGTACGCACCAGCGACCCGTCCGGCCCAACCACGACAATGTGATCGGCCTGGCTGTCGAAGATGTGCAGGTTGGCCTGGGCGTCGAAGTGCACCGACCGGACGCTGCCGAACGTGTCCCAGGCGTCGCCTGCAAAGGACCCGACGGTGAAGACCTCCTCGGTTACGGCGTTCAGAATTACGTCCGGTCCGTCGAGCGTGCCGGCGGCGCCGGTAGCCGCTCCATCCCCGGCATCGCCGCAGGCCGCAAGGAGCGCGAGCAATGCGTAAAGCGCCAGGAGGCGTGGAAGGTATCGCGGTCGCAGGGTTGTCGTCTTCGGCGTGGTCAGCTTCGGCATTTCAGTCGGTTCCCTCCCGATAGATAGGGTTCTGGGAGTAGGCGCAGGCACTCGTCCAGAGTCCCCACACTGTCTGATACGCCAAACCCCGAGTCCGTTTACCCCGCAACCCGACGGATGCGAGCGCCCCCGGCTACAGCCCCACCACCTGCCCCACCCCCTCCTCCTCAGCCCGGCGCAACACCTCGGCCCCGATCGCCACATCCTGGACCGCCGTGCCCACCGACTTGAAGAAGGTCAGCTCGCGCCCGGCGTTGCCCTCGGGGGCCTCGCCATTGACGATCTCGCCAAGGTCGGCGTCGATCACGTCCGGGGGCACCAGGCCCTCGTTGATCGGGATGATCAGGTCGCCCGCTTCCTCCAGCGCGGCCTCGCGCTCCTCGACGACCACCCGCGCCCGCGTCACCACCTCGTCGCCCACCTCGCGCGTGTGCGGCTGGAAGCTGCCGCTCCCGCTGACGTGCGTCCCGACGGGAAGCCCGGAGCCGTCGAACACGGGTGTCTCCGACGTGGTCACGGCCACGATGATGTCGGCGCCGTCCACCGCCTCGGCCGCGTCGGACAGCGCCCGCGCATCGACCCCTTCCAGCGAGTCTGCCAGCCGCCGCGCCGAATCCCCGCCCTGCGACACCACCCGCACCTCTCCGATCGGCCGCACCGCGCGGATCGCCTCTATCTGCCAGGGCGCCTGCGCGCCGGCACCGAAGATGGTGAGGACGCGGCAATCCGCGCGACTCACCAACCGGGCCGCCAGCCCCGCGGCGGCCGCAGTCCGGATCGCCGTCAGCTCGCCGGCGTCCATGATCGCGGCCGGGAGCCCGGTCTCGTCGTCGATCATGAGGATGACGCCGTTGATCGTCGCCAGTCCCCTGTCGCGGTTCCCGGGAAAGAGCGACGCGATCTTGGCGCCCCGGTCCCCGGACGCACCCATGCGGGCGGGCATGAAGAGGGAGAATCCGTCACCCGAGGTCAGCACCACCCGCACCGGCATCTCGACCTCACCGGCAGAGAGTTGCCCGAAGCCGCGGGCCATCGCGTCAATCGCGTCGTTCATGGTGATGAGCGAGAGGATCTCGGCTCGGGAGATAACGCGGAAGTTCATCGTGTCAGCCTGTTCGTCAGGGAGATTCGGTTGGAGTTGCACCTGCCCGCAGCCCGCTGGGCAACCGGGCCAGAAAAACCTGCAGCACACCTGCGTCGTCTTCGCGGACACCGATGATCGTGTCGCCGCGGATGTCGTAGACGTCGGCCGGCGCACCCATATCGAGGACGCCAAGGTACTCGCCGCCGAGCGAGAAGGCATCCCAGAACCGCGCGCCGAAGCCGGCCGCCCTGAAGGTGTAGATCACGCGGCGATCCATCTTTGCCACCGGTCGCACCCGCTGCACGAGCACCAGGTCGTCACCGGCCTCGATGTCCGCCATGGCGGGCAGCCGGTCCGGCACCCGGAACTGGTCGCCAAAGCCCTCAGGGACCTCCGCGTCGTCCATCCCCATGCCCCGGATGACAATCCTGAGGATCTCGTCCTGCTCGTCCGGGGTCAGCGACCGCTCCTCGTGATCCCACGAGACCGTCCGCAACGGCGCACCGTCCGCGTGGACGGTGAATTCGGGCGAGAACATCCAGCCCGCGGCGACCACGCCGGGCTCCGTGAACGACCACACGGGATGGTTCTGCCACAGCGGCTGCCGACCGTTGGGCTCTCCGGGCTCGGCCGGAGGCGTGAGCACCGCCAGCGTGTCCTCCAGCTCCTCATCGGACTGCAGGTCATACCGAGCCACCACCTCGGCTCCACCTGCCGAAATCCGCACGACCGGCATCCCGTCGCTCGCCGCCCGCCACTCCGGTATGTACGTCTGCTGAATGTCGAAGTGCCGCGACCCCATCACCTCGCCCGCGAGCGAATACCGATTGATGGACTGGCCCATGATGTCGGGAACTACGAAGCTCTCCGGCGTCACCGCCACAAGCGCCAGCGAAGCCTCGCCGCTGAGCTCGCCGGGCCCGTCGCCCCTGCGCCCGATTCTGCGGATGAACGACCCGTCGGGCGCAAAGGTCCGGACTTCGGCCGCGTGGCCATCCAGCACGGCGATGGTGCCGTCGGCCATGACGTCCAGTCCGGCGACGTCGCCGAAGAGGTGTTCAGGCGGGCCGTTCTCCGCACCGATCACGACCAGCTGCTCCACCGCGAAGACGGGGCGTTCGTAGTCGGCCAGCCGGGTGTGGCGGACGGCCTCGACCCCGTCTTCCTCGGAAACGCTCGGTGCTTCCCCGCCGCCGGTCTCGCATCCGGTCAGCACCCCGATCGCCGCAGTTGCCAGGATGCGGACACGCAGCGAACCCGCCGCGCCCGCCCCTCTACGCACCCAGGTACCGCTCCGCCACCACCCTCCGGTGATGCCGCGAGTGACCGGCAATGATCCAGGCCAGACTCCTCACCGTAAACTCGAAGCCGCTGGCCATCCCGCGCCGGTCCCAGGTCTCGTTCTCGAAGCTGTGCAGGAGCGCCAGCGTCGAAGCGCGGACGGCAGACAACTCGTCGGTCAGGGTGGCGAGCGAGCGCCGGTCGGCTCCCGAGGCCGCTGCATAGGCGTTTTCATCGAATGAAGGAAAGTGTGACCGATCCCCCCGGGCGAACGCCATCGCGCGCACGCCGAACATCCGCTCGGCGTCGATGACATGGCCGACCACCTCGCGAATCGACCACTTGCCTTCCGCATAGCGGTGGCCCTCCCGGTCGGGCGGCACGGCGGTGAGCATCGCGCGCCAGGCCTCGGCATCGTCCGCGAGCGCGGGGAGCAGCTCCCCCTCCACCGCAGCGATGTACTCGTGGTAGGAGTCGGCGCATTCGTCGTTCGTGGGCCTGCGGGGCGAGTCGGGCATGTGGGTTGGCTCCTGGGTCAGGGTTGTGGCGGCTCGATGGTGGCGCGCACCAGCCGGTCGAGCAAGGGGAACTCGCGGTCGAGATAGGCGTTGCCGCCCGCCACGATCGCGCTCTGGTCGCCGCGGCGCACCCCGCCGCCGGAATTCTCGCCGTATCCCGAGTAGATGCGGTCGACGACCTCCATCCCCTCCACCACCCGACCGAACGGAGGGAAGCCCTGCGCGTCGAGGCGGGTGTTGTCGACGGCGTTGATGTAGACCTGGGTGGTGCGCGTGTTCGGCTCGGTGAAGGCGAACGCGATGGCGCCCCTGACGTTGCTGGCCACAACGGCCGAATCGTCGGGAAGCGTCTGGTTGATCCACGCGGCCGTGACCTCCGGATCGCCCGCCAGCCCCCATTGCACGATGAAGCCCGGGACAGTGCGGTGGAAGCGCGCATCGTCGTAGTAGCCGTGCCGGACCAGGTTGTGGAAGCGGTCGGCCCCGATCGGTGCCCAGGCCCGCACCACCTCGATCGCGAAGTCGCCGGCGCTGGTCTCGAAGCGTGCCACGAAGGTGTCGGGGGCGGGCTCGTCCCAGGCCGGGTGCTCGGGGTCGAGCAGGATTTCGCGCACCGGGGCGTCGGCGGCTCCGCTCATATCATCGCCGGCAGCAGGCGGGCCTCCGGGGCCACAGGACAGGATGGCTACACACGCCAGGCTTGCCGCTTGACGCCAACTGATTTGATTCATCATGCCGGAAGGTAGCGCTTCGCCAGAGCCCTGAAAGCGTCCACCTGTTCGGCGGCCCAGTCCTCGCCGCGGCCCAGCTCCCGCGCCATCACCGCGGCCACCCCGGGCGCGGCCTCCGACGCCGCCTTCGCGTTCAGGAAGAGCGCCCGCGTCCGGCGCGCCAGCACATCCTCGATGTGCACGGCCATCTCGCTGCGCGCCGCCCACGCGGCCTGGCTTAGCCTGTAGGGCAAGCCCGGGTGCATGAGAGCCGAAAGGCGCTGGTCGGCGGCCTCCATCGCGCGGATCGGGTCCGCGTCCGCCCCGTACACCTTCCACGGATACCGCACGTGGCGCCGCGTCGAGTAGCCGTGCAGCCGCAGCCGCGCGGTGATCGAGTGCGCGGGAGACAGGTTGCCCACCTCCGCCGCAACAGTGACCACATCCTGCGCGACCTTGCGGCAGGTGGTCCACTTGCCGCCCGTCACCGTGACCAGACCGCGCCGGGAGACGCTTACGCTGTGGTCGCGGGACAGGGCGGCGGTGTTCTGACCCGTGCCGACCGCCGCGAGCGCCCTCAGCCCGGCCCACGCGGAGAGGATGTCGCCGCGCGCAATGGGGCGGGTCAGGTAGCGCGAGGCATGGTCGATCAGGTAGTCCAGCTCGGCGTCGCTCGGCGCCGGCTCGCTCGACGGCTCGCTCACGCGGACGTCCGTGGTCCCGATCAGCACATGGCCGTGCCAGGGGATCGCGAAGAGCACCCTGCCATCGTCGGTGGAGGGGACCAGCACGGCCGTGTGGCCCGGGAGGAAGGCGCGGCCCACCACGATGTGCGCCCCTCGGGCCAGCACCACCGCGGAGGCCACGCGCGGCTCGTCCATCCGCAACACGGTGTCGGCGAATGGGCCCGTCGCGTTGACCACAACGGCCCCGCGGGCGACCCACTCCGCGCCGCCGACGAGATCTCGCACCCTCACCCCCCTCACACTCCCCCGCGACTCGACCAGTTCGACCGCTTCCGCGTAGTTCAGGGCGACGCAACCGAGGTTGGCGGCGGTGCGGATCAGGGCCCATCCGAGGCGCGCGTCGTCGAACTGGCCGTCGTGGAAGAGGACGCCGCCGCGGAGTCCCATCCCCTGCAGGGTGGAGACGTGGTTGAAGCAGGCACGGCGGCTCAGGAGGCGGGACCTGCCCAGGCCTCGGCCGACGGCGAGTGCGTCGTACAGCTTGAGCCCGGCGGCGTACCACGGGCGCTCCCACCAGCGGTAGGCCGGCACGATCAGCGGCAGGCTGTCGACCAGGTGCGGCGCGTTTCCGCGCAGGCGATGGCGTTCGCGGAGGCCCCGGTAGACGAGTTCCACCTGTCCCGAGCGCAGGTAGCGGACGCCGCCGTGAATCAGCTTGGTGCTGCGGCTGGAGGTGCCGCTCGTGAAGTCCCCGCGTTCGACGAGGAGGGTGCGGTATCCGCGCGCGGAGGCGTCGAGGGCGGTCGCGAGCCCGGTGCAGCCGCCGCCGACCACGATGACGTCCCAGGGGCGCATGTGCATGGCCCGTTCGAGCATGTAGTCCCTAATCCGCCGCCACCCTCCCCATGAACGCCCTCACCCGTTCGTGGCTCTTGAGCACCATGACCGTCCCCGGAGCCTCGCGCGCGACCCGTTCCGGGATCGTCCCGAACACGATGCGGCTCGAAAAGCTGTCCCCCGAGGCCCCCACCATCACCGCGTCGTACTCCTCCGCCGCGGCAACGATCGACTCCACCACACCGGACCCGGTCAGGATCCGCGTCCGGACCGCCGCATCCTCCGGCATCCCGGTGCGTTCCTCGGCCAGCCACTTCTCCTTGGCGGCGCGCTTCCGCTTCGACGCGTTCAGGGGCACCACACCGGCCACCGTCAGCGTTCCCCCGCCCCCCTCCGCCAGGCCGAGGGCGTACCCCACCGCCTTGCTCGCATGGACGCTCCCGGCGGTGGGCACAAGGATGCGCCTCGGCACCGCCCGCTCCGCTCCGAACCGGACCAGCATGATGTCGGCCCGCGCGAGCCGTACGACATCGTCCGTCACCTCGCCAAGGATCTGCCGCGTCTGGGTTGTGAAGCCCTTCCACCCGAGCACGATCAGGTGGGAGCGGTCCTCGCGCTGCGCTTCCAGGATCGCGCGGGCCACGTTGCGCCCCACCCGCACCTCGGTGGTGATGGGCACGTCCAGCTCGCCTTCCAGCGCAGCCAGGCGCTCCAGAATGTCGTCCTCGGCCTCGATCGCCTTGCGGGCCATCTCGGGCGGGAGCTGATCGGGGACCTGCACGACGCGCAACAGGGTGATCTCACCGTCCTGGTGCCGGGCAAGAGTGGCAGCCATTCGCAACATCGGCTCGGCCGTGTGGGGGTTGTAGACCGGGAGCAGGATGCGGAAGGGTGCGGTGCGCGGAGAGGCGTGCAGCGCCACGATCCTCGATTCGGGGCCGGCCGCGTCGGGGACCTCGAAGCGGGTGCCGCGCCAGGCGGCGTACCAGAACAGCCCGATGAGAAGCGCGAGAATCGCGAAGAGCACCGGCTGGATGTGCCCCTGCATCGGGATCTGCAGGATGAGGTAGATGTTGGCCGCGATCCCCAGCGCCGGCAGGAGCGGCACCAGCGGCACACGGAAAGGGCGCTCGATGTCGGGGAAGCGGCGGCGGTGGACGATCAGTGCCGCGTTGACGAAGCAGAGCGCCAGGAGGAGGACCAGGTTCGCGAAGTGCGCGAGGTCCTCGAGCGGCAGGAGCAGCGCGAAGATGCCGATCGAGCCGCCCGCCGCCAGCACCGCCACGAAGGGCGTATGCGTGCCCGCGCTGATGCGGCCGAAGAAGCGCGGCAGGTGGCGCCGGTGGCTCATCGACAGCGCCACCCGCGACCCGGCCAGGATCGACGCGTTCGAGGCGGAGATCATCGAGAAGATGGCGCCGCCCACGATCACGGCGCCCCCGACAGGCCCCAGGAAGGCGCGCGCGGCCACGCCCATCGCGGCCTCGGTGTACTCGGTGAGGTCGGCCACGACCACGACCAGCACCACCAGGGCATAAAGCACCGTCACAACGAGCATCGAGATGAAGATCGCGCGCGGGATCGTCTTCGTGGGGTTGATGACCTCGCCGGCCGACGCCGCGATCGCCGAGAACCCGAAGAAGGTGATGAAGACGAGCGCGGCGGTGGACGCGATCATCGGGAGGTCGTTGCTGAAGCGCGCGGTGATGGCGGCCGCGTCGAATCCGCCCAGCCCCCCCGCGATGAACCACACCAGCAGCGCGATCTTCGCGACCGTGACGACGATCTGGAAGGTCCCGCTCTCCTTCGTCCCCTTGATGTTGAGCAGCGTGAGCGCGGCCAGGAACACGAGCCCCGGCAGCGCCGCCACGGGCACATGCCAGATGAATTCGTTGAAGTAGGTGGAGAGGCTCGCGATGTAGAACGCGCACGACGACGCGTAGCCCAGCAGGATGCACCAGCCGACCAGGTAGGCCAGGAGCGGCGGGAAGGTCTTGCGCGCGTAGAGGTAGCCCTCGCCCGAGAAGGGGTAGATCGAGGTGAACTCGCAGTAGGTGAGCGCGGTGAACGCCGCGACGAGCGCAGCGAGCAGGAAGGAAACGATCGCCGCGCTGCCCACGTATCCCACCGCCAGCCCCGACAGCGTGAAGATCCCGGCGGCGATCATGGTTCCGGTCCCGATGGCCAGCGCGGAGACGAGACCGAGATCGCGGCTCAGCCCGGCGACTACGACCTGCGGCCCGCCCTCCTCACTGGATGGATGCGAACCCGGCCGCTCAGATGTCACAGGCCCGCGCAATCCCGACGGGAGTCAGCATCCGCGAGGGCAACCGGCGCGGCGACCCGTCAGGGCTGGGCGGCCGGCTCGGCGGGCAGCAACGCCCGCACGTCACGCTGCACGTCCTCTTCCATCGGACGGAAGGGCCCGGTCCACTTGCGCGCGATCACGCCCTCGGAGTCGATAAGGAAGCTCCCCGGCAGGCCGAGCAGCAGGTACGACTCCATGATCTCCCAGGTGGGGTCGTGGTAGATCGGGAACGAGATGTCGATCTCCTCGATGAAGGCCTGGATCTGGTCGGTGGCCCCGCGGTCGTCCACACTCACGCCCACCACCCGGAACCCCTGGTCCGCATAGGTGTCGTGGAGTTCCTGCAGCTCGGGCATCTCCTGCCGGCACGGTGCGCACCATGTCGCCCAGATGTTGAGCATGTACGGCGTGCCCCTCAGGTCCGCAGCCGCGACCTCTTCACCGTCCATCGTCACGGCCGTGAACGGCGGCGCGGCCCCGCCCACCTCCGGGACTCGAACATCCGGCACCTCGCACGCCAGAGCGGCAAGCAACAGGGCCGGGAGTGCGGTGCTTTTCTTCACGGAACATCCTCCAGAATGACGCCGGGACACGGCCTTCAAGCTACCCAACCACGCCGCGTGCGCCAATAATTCAGTGTCGGCGGGCGTGGCCCGGGCCAGGTGGGCCGAATCACGACCGGCGTCCTGCGAACGCGCGCCGGGAGCTCCGCCGCCGCAACCCCAGGCGCCCTTCGCGCGTACTCATACCAGTGACTCGATCCCTGGAAACGGAGCCGACTCAATGGCTGATGACATGCAAGCATCCACCGCGAAGCGGAAGCTGACCTTCCTCGCAGGATTCTCCCTCTATTTCGTCGCGCTGTGGCTGCTCTGGGACACGCCCGCCATCTATCCGCTCAAGATCTTCGTGGTCATGCTCCACGAGATCAGCCACGGGATCGCCTCGGTCGCCACCGGGGGCACGATCGAGAAGATCGTCCTCGATCCCTACCAGGGCGGAGCGTGCTACTGCGGGGGTGGCAACGCGTTCATTACGCTGTCGGCGGGGTATCTGGGGAGCCTGTTTTGGGGGGTGGTCCTTCTCGCGGCCACGGGGGTGCGCCGCGTCCCCAACCAGGCGCTGGTCTTTCTGGTGGGCCTGCTGGTGTTCGCGCTCACGGCGCTGTACGTCCGCAACGGCTTCGGCCTCGCGTTCGGCCTTGCGTTCGGCGCGGTGCTCATGATCGCGGGCCGCAAGCTCGGCGCCGGGATCAGCCGGGTGCTGTTGACGACGCTGGGGCTGACGAGTTGCCTGTACGCGATCCTCGACATCAAGAGCGACGTCCTCGACAGGCCCCACCTCGAGTCCGACGCGGCCATGCTGGCGGATCTGACGGGGGTGCCGACGATGACCTGGGGGGTCATCTGGATCGCCGTGGCGGTGGTGGTCAGCGCGCTGGCGTTTCGGAGGGCGTACCAGGCGGCTTGAGAATAGTGCGCAAAACGACACGCTCCACCCGCGCCACCTCCGTAAACAAACGTCTTGCTACCCTCACCCCGTTCTGTATACATTGGTGTCGACCCCGAACGGGTCCATACCCGGAAGCCACGAGTGGCGGACGGTTTCGAGCTGGACTTGGTGTCCCGCCCGATGTCCAACCCAAAAAAAGGAGGTGATCTCTTGTCTAGTCCCAGTACCCAGCCCAACCCGGCAAGGGCAAGCGATCGCCGCTTCGGCAACTGAGCCGAACACGATCCAAACCTTCGCGCCGTAAGCGGTCTTCGCGCCGGGTTGCGGCAGGTTAAAGCCCCCGCAGGATCAGGGTCATTCCCTGGGTCCTGCGGGGGCTTCGCTTTGGGCGGAAGCACGAGGGCCGCGCTTGCCGCGGGCGTTCCGGGCGGTCATGCCTGGACCGGTGGTCGGCCGCGAGTTGGCCTGTCAGCCCGTCGCGCGCTCGTAGACCACATCCCCGTTGAACACGGTCATCTCGCAGGCCATGTCGCGGAGCGCGGGGGTCTCCACCTCGAGCGGATTCCGGTCCCACACGGCCAGGTCGGCGTACATTCCCGGCTCGATCGTCCCCACCCTGTCCTCCAGGAACATCTGATGGGCGACCCAGGTGGTGAAGGAGCGCAGGGCGGTCTCCGCATCCACGGATTCGTCGGTGCCGTAGGGCTGCTCGCCGTAGACGCCCAGCAGAGGCCGGCGGGCCACCGAGGCCCAGACGCCGTAGCGCGCCGGGAAGGGCGTGACGGAGAAGTCGGAGCCGCTCGCCCAGATCATGCCCCGCTCCTGGTATGACCGGAACGGATTGAGCCGCAGCGCCCGCTCGGGGCCGAAGTTGCCTGCGTAGGTGTCGCCGATCCACCAGGTGAAGGTGGGCGACGGCTCGGGGTAGCCGGCCTCCCAGTCGCGCTGCAGTTCGGCCATGATGTCGAGCGCGCGGCCGGTAGGGATGTTGGAGTGGATGATGCCGTGGCGGAGGCCGCGGGTGGGCGTCGCCTCGAGCGCCTCGACGAAGCTGTCCATCGTCCAGTCGATGGCGCGGTCGCCGATGGAGTGGATGCTGACGTGCAGTCCGGCGTCGTGATAGGCGCGGAAGCGGCGGCGCAGTTCGTCGGGGTCCATGGTGGGATAGCCGCGGTTGCCGGTGTCAATCCCCGTGTGATCGCGGTTCCAGTCTTCGTGGAGCCAGGCGGTGCGCGCGCCCCCGCTGCCGTCGATGTAGAGCTTGACGCCGCCCGAGATGAGATGGTCGTCGCCGGTCGACTCGTAGGGCCGCGTGAAGGCGGCGAGCTCTTCCGCCCAGGCCTGGACTTCATCGAGGGTTCCGTCGCGGGCGCGCCACAGCGCGAAGATCCTCACACTCAAATCCCCTGCTTCCTGCACATCCTGGTAGGCCTCCCATGTGCGCTGGCCGATGCCTGGATCCTTACCGCCGGTCATGCACTCCGCGTTGAAGGCGTCGGCGAGGGCGTGTATGCCGGCCCGCTGCTCATCGGGTCCGAGGCCCGGGATCAGCCGCGACACCAGCCCCTGGGCCGACTCCTTGAGGACGCCGGTGGGCTGGCCGTCGGCGTCGCGGTCGATGGTGCCGCCGGGCGGGTCGGGGGTGTCGACGGTGATGCCGGCCATTTCGAGCGCGAGGGAGTTGGCCACGCCGTAGTGGCCCATCGTGTGGGAGAGCCAGACGGGCCGGTCGGCGACGACGGCGTCGAGATCGGAGGCCAGGATGTAGCGGAGTTCGGCCAGCTTGCCCTCGTCCCATCCCCTGCCCCGCACCCACTCGCCGTCGCCCAGGCGGCGGGCCTGTTCGGCTACTGCGGCCTGCACGTCTGCGATGCTCTCGACGTTGGGGTAGCTGAGGTCGAGGGTGTAGAGCATGCTGACGCCGCCGCTGGCGAAGTGGACGTGCGCGTCCATGAGGCCGGGGGTGACGGCGCGGCCGGCGAGGTCGACGCGGCGGGTTGCGGGACCGGCGAGGGCGTCGATCTCGGCGGCGGTGCCGACGGCGAGGATGCGCTGGCCGCGGATGGCGACCGCTTCGGCGACGCGGCTGTCGGCGTCGAGGGTGATGACGGGGCCGCCAGTGAGGATGAGATCGGCGGGGGCGTCGGGGGCGGGGACGCCGCAGGCCAGGGTGGCGGCAAGGAGGAGGTGGAGGACTGCAGTGAATCGTATCATGCGTCTGCCGGGGAAAGTGTGGCGTTCCGGTCCAGGGGTGTACCTTGCAAGGTTGCGCGGCGCGCAGGGTTGCGAGCAAGGCCGGGGTTAGCCCCTCACCTGTCGCGACTCGGACTTACGCGACTCCACTCAGCACAGGTGCTTTCCCATGCAAGCTTCCACAAGGTCCGCAAGGTTCGCCTTGATCGCCCTGGCCGCGTCGGTTTCGTACGCTCCCTCAAATGCGCAGGAACGCGAGCGGAGGAGCGGCGAAGCCGAAGCCGCGCTCTTCGCGGAAGCCTGCGCGACCTGCCACACCGCCGCTGGTGAGGACCGCACGCCCGGCGTCATGATGCTCAGGGCGCTGTCGCCCCGCGCGATCGTGGCTTCGCTGGAAGACGGGGTGATGCAGGCCGAGGGCGCCGATCTCACGCCGGAGCAGCGCGTCCGTCTGGCCGAATACCTGACCGGGCGCGCCTTCACACGCGAGATCCTGCCCGAATCGGCGTTCTGCGCGGATCGGGGGTGGTCGGCCCTGGACCTGGGCGCGGTGTCGTCGATGGGATGGGGCGGCAACCTCGAGGCCACCGGGTTCCAGGCGGCGGAGATGGCGGGTTTGAGCGCCGACGACGTGCCGAACCTCGAGCTCAAGTGGGCCTTCGCCTTCCCGGACGCGGCGGAGGTGCGCACCAAGCCCACCGTGATCGGCGACGCCGTGCTCGTGGGCGGGCCATTCGGCGAGGTGCTCGCCCTCGACGCCGCCACCGGGTGCGTGCGCTGGAGCTTCGAGGCCGACGCGGCCGTGCGGGGGGCGGTGGTGGCGGGGGAGGGTCCGGAGGGGCGGCCCACGGCCTACTTCGTCGACTTTCGCACCAATGCCTACGCGCTCGACGCGGCCACCGGCGACCTGCTCTGGAAGTACCACGTGGGTTGGCACTCCACCTCCAACACCACGGGGAGTCCCGCGCTCCACGACGGCCGCCTCTTCGTCCCCATCTCGTCGTGGGAGGTCGTCGTCTCGGGCGACCCCGCCTACGAATGTTGCACCGCCTCGGGAGCCGTCGCCGCCCTGGACGCGGTGACCGGCGATGTCCTCTGGTACCACCGCGTCATCCCCGGCTATCCGGCAGAAGCAGGCACCAGCGAGGCCGGCACCCAGCTGTGGGCTCCCTCGGGCGCGCCCGTCTGGTCGAGCCCCACCATCGACGCGGCACGCGGGCTCGTCTACGCCGGCACCGGCGAGAACTACACCCGTCCCACCACCGACAACAGCGACGCGATCATCGCGATCGACATCGAGACCGGCGAGCTGGTCTGGTCCTTCCAGGCCACCCCCGAAGACGCCTTCACCATGGCCTGCACCTCCGCCACGGCGCGCCAGAACTGCCCCGATCCCCCCGGTCCCGACCTCGACTTCGGGATGGCGCCGATGCTCGTCACCCGTCCCGACGGCAAGGAGATCCTGGTGGCCGGCCAGAAGTCCGGCGTGGTATGGGCGCTCGACCCGGACGACGGCGGCGCCCTGCTGTGGTCCACCCGCGTCGGCAAGGGCAGCGCCCTCGGCGGCATCCACTGGGGGATGGCGAGCGACGGCCGGTACGCCTACGCACCGGTGGCGGACCGGGACGCCGTAATCGTGGACGTGAACCCCGACGACGAGCCGTCGCCCGGGATGTACGCCCTCGACCTCATGACCGGCGAAGTCGTGTGGAGTGTCCCCGCGGCGACGGACACCTGCGAGGGGAAGCGGGGCTGCTACGCCGCCCTCTCGTCCGCGCCCACGGCTATTCCGGGTGTGGTGTTCTCCGGCGGTCTCGATGGACACATCCGGGCCTACGCGGCTGGCGGCGGTCGGATCCTCTGGGACTTCGACACGACCGAGGTCACTGAAACCTCCAACGGGGTCCCCGGCAGGGGCGGTTCGATCGACGGCCCGGGCCCGGTCATCGCCGGCGGCATGCTCTTCACCAACAGCGGCTACTCGACCTTCGGCCAGATGCCGGGGAATCTGCTGCTGGCCTTCGGGGTCCGGTGACTGGCCCCGTCCCCGCGGCGCACGAGCCGGTGGAACGGCGTTTTCCACTGGCCCGCCCGGGCCCCATTCCGCACATTGTGACCGGAGACCGGCACGAGCGCGCAACCGAAAGACCGGCATGACTCGACCCCCAACCCTGATCCTCCCGCTCCTTGCGGCACTCATCGCCCCGGCCGCGGCCTGCGCCCAGGACGACGGCATCCCCCGCACCGCCTCCGGCAGGCCCGACATGAACGGGCTCTGGCAGGCACTCGGCAACGCCCACTGGGACATCGAGCCGCACGCAGCCCGTCCCGCCCTGGCCATGCAGCCCGGCCCGGTCGTTCCCGTGCCGGCGAACGAAGTCCTCGCGCTCGGCGCCGTCGGATCGGTTCCGTCCGGCTATGGCGTCGTCGAGGGCGGCGAGATCCCCTACCTCCCCGAAGCCCTCGCGCTGCGCGACGAGAACCGCGAGCTGTGGCTCGAGCGCGACCCCGAGATCAAGTGCTACCTGCCGGGCGTCCCGCGGGCCACCTACATGCCCTTCCCCTTCCAGATCTTCCAGAGCGAGACCAAGGTCTTCATGGCCTACGAGTACGCCAGCGCCATGCGCGAGGTCTACCTGGAGGACCCGGGGCCGCCCCAGGTCGACTCGTGGATGGGCCAGTCGGTCGGCCGCTGGGAGGACGACACCTTCGTGGTCGAGGCCAACGGCTTCCACGGCCAGGCCTGGCTCGACCGCGCGGGGAACCATCACAGCGCCGGGCTGACGGTCACCGAGCGATACACGATGATCGGGCCCGACCACATCATGTACGAGGCCGAGCTCGAGGATCCCGCGACGTATTCGCGCCCCTGGACCATCCGCATGCCGCTTTATCGCAACATCGATCCGAACGCACGCCTCGGACAGTTCAAGTGCGTCGAATTCGTAGAGGAGTTGATGTATGGACATCTTCGCAAGAACCCGATCCGGCGCTAGACCGGTGAGGCCCCATCCCGCCGCGCCTGCGGGATGCACGGCCCGTAGCGGGCACCTGGCCACCGCATCGGCGCTGGCCCGCGGCCCCGCGCACGCCGCACGCATGGCCGCCCTGCTCGCCGTCGCAGCCCTCGCGGCCGTCCCGCTCGCCCACCCGGCCGCCGCCCAGGAGCTGGAACGCGAGACACGCGACTGGGTCGTCCCCCGCACCCCCGCCGGCCACCCCGACCTGCAGGGCAATTGGACGAATGCGACGGTGACGCCCATCCAGCGCCCGGAAGGACAGGGCCCGGTCCACTCCTGGGAAGAGGTGGCGGGGATCGAAGGGTACCTGGAGGAGGCCAAGGTCGACGACTACGCCGACAGCGACCCCGACCGAGAGGCTCCGCCCGTCGGCGGCGTCTTCACCGGCAACCCCCTCTTCGATGCCGCCTCGGGGGGCACGGGCGGGTACAACGCCTTCTACATCGACGCCGGCGAGCGCGTGGCGATTTTCAACGGCGAGCCCAGGACATCGCTGGTGGTGGATCCGCCGAACGGCCGGGTGCCGGATCTGAGCGACCAGGGCCGGGAGCGCCTCGCGGAACGGAGGAGCTTTCGCAGACAGTTCGGCGCCTACGACAACCCCGAGAACCGGCCGCTCGCCGAGCGCTGCATCATGTCGTTCGGGTCGAACGGGGGCCCGCCGATGCTGCCGAACTACTTCTACAACAACAACTACACGATCGTGCAGACGCCCGACCACATCATGATCATGACCGAGATGGTCCACGATGTGCGGATCATCCGGATGGGCGAGCCGAAGCGGCTGCCGCCGCACATCCGTCCGTGGATGGGCGACTCATGGGGCCGCTGGGAGGGCGACACCCTTGTCGTCGAGACCACCAACCTTCATCCCGACCAGACGCTGCAGGGCATACCTCCGTCCGAGGACATGAAGGTCGTCGAGCGGTTCACGCGGGCCGACGAAAACACGATCAACTACGAGTTCACCGTCGAGGATCCGCGCATGTGGTCCCGGCCGTGGAGCGGCGAGGTGCCCTTCACGACACTTGACGGACTTGTTTACGAATACGCGTGCCACGAAGGCAACTACGCGCTCGAAAACGTGCTGCGCGGCGCTCGTGCACAGGAACGGAGGTAAGGGAATGCACAAGTTTATAAAGATGTACAAGACCGTTGCACAACTTGTGCATGCGCCGCGATCCGCCCGGGCGCGGACGCTGGCAGCGATCCTCGGACTTGTGGTGGGCGCCGGTGCTTTGGTGATCGCCGCGCCGCTCGTGGCCCACCACGCCTTCGGCGCGGAGTTCGACCGGAACGCCCCGATCAAGCTGCAGGGCAGCATCGTCAGGCTGGAATGGGTCAACCCCCACACCTGGATCCACCTCGAGATCGAGAACGACGACGGCACCACCGAGGTCTGGGCCGTCGAGGGCGGGACGCCCAACGTCCTGCTGCGGCGCGGGCTGCGCCGGGACTGCCTGCAGCCCGGCACCGAGATCATCGTGGACGGCTACCAGGCCAAGGACCACTCGCTGAAGCGCGCCAACGGGCGCGACGTGACCTTCACCGACGGGAGCAAGATCTTCCTGGGGTCCTCAGGGACGGGCGCACCGTACGAGGAGGATCTGCTGAGGGCGCGACGTGAGCGGGGGCGTTGTTAGGCCGGATGTTCTCAAGACCACGGCAGCAACCGCCAAACGGCGATTTCCCTGGCCAGCGTGGTCTTGCCGCACCGCCGCGGCCCAGTCAGCACTGCGACCGAGTGGTCCGAGAGCGCTTGGCGCACGTGATCGATGGGTGTCGGTGGGTCGACGAGCACGCGGAACAGTAAACGGGAAAATCCGCAAGTCATTTGCGGATTCTCACGAAACAATCCATCCACACCTGTCCCTTGGGACACCCGCCGGCCCCCTCCGCAGCCCCTCAGCGCTCTTCCACTAGGCGCCGGACAAGCGCAGTCCGTCAGCGAGACGCCTACGAAAACCCGATCCAGCGCCCCGCGGCCGCCACCGTAAACCACAGCGCCAGTGAGACGGCCCCGACAAGGCGGCCTTTCGCGTGGGGGCCCGCCAGTTCGTCGGCAAGCTCCCGCCGGGCAACGCGCTCCCGCACCCCGAAGGTGAAGGCCAGCGCCACCGGAAGCGTACACATCTTCACCCAGAACGAGGTGTTGTAGTAGGCCTTGATCGCTTCGGAGAGGAAGAGCGGCACGCCGGTCGCCACCATCAGCACCAGGCTCCCGATCAGCCACGGCCTGGCGTAACGGGCGATTCGCGCGACCGGCTGATTGGTGAGGCCGGCGCCGAGCAGCCTCAGGTCGACCACGAGCAGCGCGCCGCCCAGAACGCAGAGTCCGATCAGGTGTACCGCTTCGAGGATCGGGAACGCCCAGACCGACTGGGCGACGGCCTGGCCGATCGACGTCGCTTCGCACCAGCGGAAGAAGGGCTCGAGCATGGTCCTCTACTCCGCTCCCCCCACCGCGACGGCGCACCCCGCCATCCAGTTCACCCAGGCGGGCTGGGGCTGGATGTCGCAGTCGAACCAGTTGTAGGCGATGAGGCGTCCGGTGATCACCACCAGTGCCCATGCGGTGAGGGACACGGCTCCGGCGATCCGGGCCGCGCGGGGGGGCCTGGCGTCCCAGTCCCAGACTCCGGCGCTGCGGTGTGCGCCGCGGTGGAAGATCCAGGCGTTCACTCCTGCAAGGATGAGCACGAGCACCTTCACGCGGAAGAAGACGTTGTGGTAGTAGCGCAGGGGCTGCGAGTAGAAGAGGAGGAGGCCCGTCGCCGTCATGATGACGAAGCCGATGCGCGTCCAGGGAAGCAGGCGTCCGGTAAAGGCCGTGACGGGCACCTTGCGGAAGGCGATGCCGAGGAGGCGCAGGTCCATCATCGCGGTGGTGCCGACGAAGAGGCCCAGGGTGAGGACGTGCGCTGATTCGACGAAGGGCCAGGCATAGAGCGATTCCAGGAGCGCGACGCTCCAGGGGGTCTCGCCGAGCCAGACCAGGAAGCGCTCGATCACGGGGTGTCCGTGCCCGGATCGTAGTTGGGCCGCAGGGTCTCGGTGGCGTAGACCGCGTGGCATCCGGTGCACACGAGGTAGATGTCGCCGCCGACTTCGAAAACGGCGTCGGGATCGCGTGCCTGGGCAGCCTCGGCGGCGCTTCGTCCCACGTCGATCATCGCGCGGGACATGGCCACCCAGTGATCCTGCCCCTGGGCGCGCTCCTCCAGCAGCAGGAGATTGCCGGACTCGGCGAGCACGAAGGCCGCGTTTTCGACGGCCGCCCACTCCTCCGAGGTCCCGGGCCTGATCTCGTAGGTGCCGTCCATGTCCATGATCACCCCCACCGCATCCCAGTATACCTCGGCTGCCGGTTCGATGACCGACAGCATGAGCTGCTTCGAGTCGGCTACGACGGCGAAGGGTGGTGGCTCCGGGTCGTCGGCGCAGGCCGCCAGGGCCAGGACGAGGATCGATAGGGTCGAAATCAGGCGGGTCCGTTTCATCGCTCGCAAAGTTACCCGCGACGGGCCGGTGGACAAACCTGGGTGTTCGCAGACTCCCGGGCAAAGTCGCGAAAGGGAGCCTCCCGGACCATTTTGTCCGAGGCCCAGTCCGGGCCGCACATCCACTCAGAAACCGAGAAGCCCGTATGAAGCCCATGCCTGGACCAGGCAACCCGGAGACCTTGACCGTCTCGCAGGCCCCGCGCCGACGCGGCCGCGCGCTGCCGCCAGCCCTGTTCGCTCTCGCACTTGCCGCGGCGACGTTCGCCCTGCCGGCAGCCGCCCAGCACAGCAACTGGCCAAAACACGGACGCGACGCCGCCGAGACGCGCTTCAGCCCCCTCGACGACATCAACACGGACAACGTGGGCCGGCTCGGCACCGCCTGGTCGTGGGAGATCCCCAAGACGGGCGCGCGCCTCGAGACCACCCCGATCGTCGTGGACGGCGTGCTCTACGGCACGGCGGCGTTCAGCTACGTCTTCGCCCTCGACGCGGCCACCGGCGACGAGGTCTGGCTTTGGGACCCGGCGATTCCCCACGAGGACGACGGAGGTCCGCACAGCTGCTGCGGCGACGTCAACCGCGGCGTCGCGCTGGACGGCGACAGGGTCTTCGTCGGCCTCCTCGACGGCCGGCTGGTGGCGCTCGACCGCGCGGACGGGTCGGTGCGCTGGACAACCCAGACCACCCCGCCCGGCTCCGACTACACCATCACGGGGGCGCCGCGGGTCGTGGGCGATGCCGTCGTGATCGGCAACGGCGGCGCCGAGTACGGGGTGCGCGGCTACGTCACCGCATACGATGTCCAGACCGGCGGGCAGCTCTGGCGCACGCACACGGTCCCCGGCAACCCGGCGGACGGGTTCGAGAACGAGGCCATGCGCGCGGCAGCCGAGACCTGGACCGGCGAGTGGTGGATCGCGGGCGGCGGGGGGACGGTCTGGGACGGAATGGCCGTCGACCACGACGCGAACCTTCTCTACATCGGCACCGGCAACGGATCGCCCTGGAATCGCGACAACCGCAGCCCCGGCGGCGGCGACAACCTGTACCTGTCGGCCATCCTCGCCCTGGACCCGGCCGACGGCGCGATCGAGTGGCACTACCAGACCACGCCGGGCGACGACTGGGACTACACCGCGACCCAGCCCCTCATGCTTCTCGACCTGGAGATCGACGGGCGCGAGCGCGAGGTCATCGTGCAGGCGCCGAAGAACGGCTTCTTCTACGTGGTCGACCGCCTGACCGGCGAACTCATCTCGGCCGAGCCCTTCGCCGACGACCTCACATGGGCCACACACGTCGACCCGAAAAGCGGACGCCCCGTCGAGACGCCCGAGGCGCGCTACGGAATGACCGGACAGCCCGTCTATCTCGCCCCGGGCCCGAGCGGCGCACACAACTGGCACACCATGTCCTGGAACCCCGGGACGGGCCTCGTCTACATCCCCGCCACCAACAACAACTACTACTACGCCAGGGAGCCCGAATTCGACTACCGGCCCGGCGTCTGGAACACCGGTACGGTCAGCGACCGCGACGACGGCACGCCGCGCCCCGAGTTGACCGGCCCGTCCAACCTCCTCCTGGCCTGGGATCCGGCCGAGAACCGCGAAATCTGGCGCGTGGTTGCCGAGGGCGGCCACGGCGGCACGGTAAGCACCGCCGGGAATCTCGTGTTCTGGGGAACCGACACCCGCCTGGCCGCACTCGACGCCCGCACCGGCGAGGAGGTGTGGTCGGCCGAGGTGGGCCGGGACGCCGGGTCGCCGGTCACCTACGCGGTCGACGGCCGCCAGTACGTGTCGGTCGCGGCCGGGATAACCTCAGGCGGGGGCGAGCCCAGGGTCTGGACGTTCACGCTCGACGCCGCGGCGGATCCCGGGGCCGGACAGCAGTGGACCACCGCCGAGCCCGAAGAGGTGGGCATGTCGAGCGAGGTGCTCGACCGGATCGCGCCGACAATGCAGCAGTTCATCGACCGCGAAGCGACGGCGGGCATCATGACCATGGTGGAACGCCGCGGCGAGATCGTGCACTGGGACGCGCGGGGCTGGCGCGTTCGCGGCGAGGACCCCCTCGAGCCCGACGACATCTTCCGCATCTACTCGATGACCAAGCCCGTCACCAGCGTCGCGGCGATGATCCTGGTCGAGGACGGCCTCCTCTCGCTCGACGGCGAACTGGGGGACGTCATCCCGGCCTTCGCCGACGTCGAAGTGTACCAGGACGCTGGCAACCGGCCGCCGAGCCGCCCGATCCTCATCCGCGACCTGCTTTCGCACACGTCGGGACTCACCTACGGAATCTTCGGCAACAGCCCGGTCGACTCGATGTACAATGCGCGGCTGAATCCGCTGGCCATGGGCGACGGCGCGGACCTCGAGACCCGGGTCGCGACCATCGCCTCCCTGCCGCTCATCGACGATCCCGGAGCGCGCTGGAACTACAGCTACTCCACCGACGTGCTCGGGCGCGTCGTCGAGGTGGCGTCCGGCCAACCGCTGGATGTCTTCTTTCGCGAGCGCATCTTCGAGCCGCTCGGCATGGACGACACCGGATTCCACGTCGCCGCCGACAATCTCGACCGCTTCACGGCGATGTACCGCCGCGGCCGCGGCGGCCTCGGTCCGGCGGGCGCGCCCGGCAACGACCCCTTCACTCGCCCCCCCACCTGGTTCTCGGGAGGCGGCGGCCTGACCTCCACGGCCAGCGACTACCTCCGCTTCAGCCGGATGCTCCTCGGCGGCGGAGAGCTGGACGGCGTGCGCATCCTGCGCCCCGAAACCGTGGACCTCATGACCCGCAACCACCTGCCCGAAGAGATGATCCCCATCATGCCGGGTCTCGGCGATCAGGGGTTCGGCCTGGGCTTCGCGGTTTCGGTCGGCGAGGGCGGTGGCACATACTGGTGGTCCGGTATCGCCAACACCTATTTCTGGATAGACCCCGAGGAGGAGATCATCGCCATGGCATGGACGCAGCTGCAGCCCTATGGCGCAGCACCGCTCAACGGCATTTTGCGGCCGATCGTGTACGAGGCGATCATCGACGGAAACTGATCATCCAGGGCAATGCATGATCGACGGCAACCCACAGTCGACGGCAACCCACAGCCGACGGTTCTGGCGGAGGAGAAGGAGGCCGACGTGAGCCGCGCACGGACCAATCGGAGCCAGGGGCGGCACCGCCCCACAACCGTTGCGCTTGCGGTATGTGCGGCGGCGCTGCTGACCGCGTGCGGCGGCGACCCCACGCCGCCTCCGCCGCCCCCCGTCGCCACTTCGATGACGATCTCCCCCTCGTCGGTCACCTTCACCGCGGTCGGCGACACCGAGCAACTCAGTGCCGAGGTGCGCGACCAGTACGGCAGCGTCATGGTCGGCGCCCCGGTCAACTGGTCCAGCCTGCGCCCCACGGTCGCGACCGTCGATCTGCGGGAAGGGCTCGTGACCGCCGCCGGAGCGGGAACGGCCACGATCACCGCCCGGTCCGGCTCCGCCAGCGCCGAGGCTTCGGTCACCGTCGACCAGGAGGTCGAGGCGATGGAGAAGACCGGCGGCGACGCGCAGGAGGGACATTTCTTCGAAGCCCTCCCGATCGCGCCGGCGGTTCGCGTGCTCGACCGCAACGGGCACCCCGCCGGAGAGATCACGGTGAGCTTCGAGGTGACCGCGGGCGGTGGGTCGGCGGCGCCTGCGTCCGTGGTCACCCGGGCCAACGGGATCGCGGAGACGATCTGGACGCTCGGTGACGATACGGTCCAGACGCTCACCGCTTCCGCCGCCGGCCTCATCGCCGAGTTCGAGGCGACCGCATCGAGGCTCCCCGTAACGATCGCGACCGACTCCCTGCCGCAGGGCCGCGCCACGCTGGAGTACGCCGAGACGTTGCGGGTGCGGGGCGGCAGCGGTGGGGGATATGCCTGGAGCCTGAGCGGCGACGACCCTCTGCCGCAGGGGCTCGAACTGACGCCCGAAGGCGCGCTTCAGGGAACTCCACAGGCGTCGGGCGATTTTGAGTTCGGGGTCCGGGTCGTCGATTCAGACGGGGAAGAGGCGACCGCCACGCTCGGACTGACCGTCTGCGATGGTCCGCTGGGCCTCGCCGTGGGCTACGTGCGGGTCGCCGAGCCGCATGAGATCGCCATGTGCGGCCTCTTCGTGCGGGCACCGGAGGGGTCGGCCTACTACCGCGTTACACTTGGCGGCCTGAATGCCTCCAGTGAAGCGATTCTCCCGGTCGAACTCGTGGTCGAAGGGATCTCGCCGAGCCAGGCCCCCGGACTGCGACCGGTGGTAGCGGCGGATCGGCGGCGACGGCCCGACCCCGCTCGGCGCACCGGTCCCGATGCCGAACTGAGCCAACTCCCGGAGATCGATCGTGCCAATCATGCCTTTCACCTCCAGCTCCGCCAGGAGGAAGAGGAGTTCTTCGCGCAGCTGAAGGCCGAGGGCCGACTTGCCGGGATGCTGCAGCGCGGTATCGAGGCGCAGGTGGCCCGCCGGCAGGTGCAGGCGGCCCGGCAGAGCCCAAGGACATTCAAACTGTACGATCGCAACGGCGGCAGCCGGTGCGGGGTCCACCGGACCGTCACCGCGGATGTCATCGCCGAGAACGACCACCTCGTGGTCTGGGAGGACACCGCCGCCACTTCGCCGGTGCCCGTGGCCAACGTCAACCGCGTGATCGACTTCTACTCCGACCACGGCGCCGAGGTGATCGAGCGGTACTTCGGGGGCGTGAGCGACGTGAACGGCGACGGCAAGGTCGCCATCCTGGTGCACGCGGACATCGATGGCGCGATTGCGTACGTGTGGTCGGGCGACATGGTGTTCACAGAACTCGACTGCCCCACCTCCGACGAGATGGAGCTGATGCACGTGGAGGCCAGCGCCTTCGCGCTCGCGGACAATCGCTTCTGGGCCATGGGGGGAATAACCCACGAGATGGCGCACGTGAGTTCGCTCTACAAGCGTGTGCGCAGCGATGTGATGCGCGGTGAACCGGCGGGAGTCCGAACCTTCAATCCAACCTGGATCGAGGAGGGCAGGGCCGAAATCGCCAAGGAGATGACCTCGCGGCTCTCGTGGGAACGCGCCGGCGGACCGGCCATGCGCGACCGCGTCAACCGCACCATCATGCGCGACGGTCTCGCCGACCTGCGTCCGGAGGCCTACGGGACCTTCCAGATCATGGCCCGGGTGGTGCGCGCGTTTTCCGTCGATCCCAACGCGGTCACCTTCAAGCCGCTGGACGAGGGCAACGTCTACGGGAGCGGCTGGCACTTCCACCGCCTGCTGCGCGATCTGGCCGCGGCCGGAGAGGGCGGGCAGGCCGCCGACGAGGCCCTGGTGCTGGCCCTGAACGACTCCCTGGCGCTGCCGGGTGTGGCGGGCATCGAGGCGGTGACGGGACGAAGCATGGCGGAGCTCTTCGCCGACCACGCGGCCGCGCTGACGGTCGCCGGGGCGGAGCCTTGGCTGACCGACGAGACCACACCCCGGTTCGCCACCTACGACTTCCCCACCTCGACCGAGATCTTCTCGAACCCCGATCCCCCCGGGCGCTATCCCTGGCCGGTGACGATGACGGGCGACGACGACGATACGGCGGACCCCTCGGTGCCGTTGATGCGCAGCCAGCGATTCACCGGCCGGATTGGCGCCAGCGGGGTGCGGGTGTTCGACTTCGAGGCTACTGGCGAGGGGGCCGGCGCGATCTTCCGAGCCCCGGCGCTGGCGCCGATCACGGTCGTGGTCGCCCGGATTCCGAGGCCGCCGGGGTTCTGAGCGAGACCTTTCAGTCGCCCCCTGGTCGCCGGGGCGTCCCTCGACCGGCGGCAGCCGCCGATCCCTACTCGTCCGACTCCAGCTGCTGCGGCAGCGTCGTCAACTCCACGACCCGGAAACGCTTCGGGCCCACGGGCAGGGTCACGGTCACGTCGTCTCCCTCGCGGGCTCCCATCAACCCCCGCCCGATCGGCGAATCGACCGAAATGTGCCCCTTATCCAGGTCGATATAATCCCCGGCAACGATGGTGAACGTGGTCTCGATGTTCCTGGCGTGGTCCAGAACGCGGACAATGGAACCGAAGCCCACGCGGTCGGCCGGAACGTCGTCGACATTGATCTTCGAGAGCTCGGACATGCGCCACGCCAGGTGGCCGATCCGTGCCTGGACGAACTGCTGGCGCTCCAGCGCCGACTTGTATTCCGAGTTCTCGCGCAGGTCGCCGAGCTCCACCGCCTTCTTGATCCGGTCGGGAAGCTCGACGTTGAGCTCATGCGTCAGCGCGTCGACTTCGTCGGATATTCTGGTCTTGATTTCTTCCAGCATGACGTCTCCCGGGACTGGGCAGAACGGATAACCTAATCGATCCCCGCTACCAGGCGGTCGCCCGTGTCAGCTCCCCTGCCCCCGGCAACAACGCCCAGACCCGCTCCACGGTCTCCATCACAGCCTCCTCGCAGTCACCCGTCACGTTCACGTGCCCCAGCTTTCGGCCCGGGCGGGGAGTCTTGTGGTATAGATGGATGTGGGCACCGGGGATCGCCGCCAGCGCGTTCACATCGGGAACTTCGCCGATCAGGTTCACCATCGCGGAGGGGCCGGCGACCCGAGGCGGTGCAAGCGGCATTCCGGTCACAGCGCGGATGTGGTTTTCGAACTGGCTGGTGCTGGCGCCGTCCAGCGTCCAGTGCCCCGAATTATGGACCCGGGGCGCGATCTCGTTGGCGAGAAGGCGGCCCTCCGCCTCGAAGAGCTCGATGGCGAGCACGCCGACGTACCCGAGCCGGTCCAGCACGAGTCCCGCGAGCCTCTCCCCCGCCGCCTGGAGCGCGCCGTTGAGCCGGGGCGCGGGGGCGTAGCTGGTGCGCAGGATCCCCTCGCGGTGGTGGTTCTCGGTCAGGGGATAGAAGGCGCGGCTTCCGTCCCGCCCCGCCACCGCCAGTACGCTGAGCTCCCGTTCGAAGTGCACGAACGCTTCGGCGATGAGTCCGTAGACGGCGCCGTAGCGCCCGGACCCGTTCGCGACGGGTTCCGCCCCCAGCCGCTCTGCCGCCGCGGCCGCCTCCTCAGTCGTCCGCACCACCGCCTGACCCTTCCCGTCGTAGCCCAGCGTGCGGGTCTTGATCACGGCGGGAAGACCGGTCGCGGCGATCGCCGGCTCGATGTCCCCGGGTCCGTCGATCGGGTGGAACTCGGGGGTCGCGATTCCGAGTTCGCGGAACATCGTCTTCTCGGCCAGGCGGTCCTGCGCCACCTCCAATGCCACCGGGGGCGGCAGCGCCGGGAGCCGGGAAGCCAGGTACGCCGCACTCCGCGCCGGGACGTTCTCGAACTCGTACGTCACGACATCCGACGCCTCGGCCACCCTCCTCAACCCGTCAGGGTCGTCATAGGCCGCGGCGACCACACTGCCCAGCGCCGCGGCGGGCGGATCGGTACCCGGCTCCAGAATCGTGAAGCTGTGCCCCAGGGGGACCCCCTCGAGCGCCAGCATGCGGGCGAGCTGCCCGCCGCCGAGAACGCCGACCCTCACTGTGGCGGGGGGACGCTCGGGTCTGGGTCGGCGAGCACCGCCTGGGTGCGGGCCGCGGCCATCGCGCGCACGGACTCGCGGATCGCGGGGTCGGCCTGCCCCAGTATCCTTCCGGCCAGCAGCGCCGCGTTCGTCGCTCCCGCCGCCCCGATCGCCAAGGTCCCGACCGGCACGCCACCCGGCATCTGCACGATCGACAGCAGCGAATCCATCCCCTTCAGCGCGCGCGACTGCACGGGAACGCCCAGCACCGGCAGCACCGTCTTCGACGCGACCATCCCGGGAAGGTGCGCCGCGCCTCCCGCGCCCGCGATGATCACCTGAAGTCCCCGCTCCTCCGCGCCGGCCGCGTACTCGAAGAGCAGATCCGGCGTGCGATGCGCCGAGACAACCCGCACCTCGTGCGGGACTCCCAGCGCTTCGAGGGTGTCGGCGGCGTGTTTCATCGTGTCCCAGTCGGTGCGGGAGCCCATGATCACCCCCACCAGGGGGGAGCCGCCCGACCGGTCGGACAAGTTTGCGCGTGAAGCCATCGGCGGATTCGGGGTGTAGGGAAAGGAACGGAAGAACCGACTTTGCCTGACCGCGGGACGATTATCAAGGGGTGAGGCGGCGATTGCCTATCTTCCGGACACCCGGGCGCCTCGCCACTCCAGGCGCGAAGCGGGATTCATCCACGGACACCCGGAACTTCAGCGGCACAGCATGACATCATCCACCGAGCTCTCCGACTCGCCCGGGGCGGCCTCCCCGGTTCGGCCCGCACTCTCCCCGGAGCCCACCTTCCTGGCCTTCCTCCCGATCCTGTGCGCGGTGTGGTCGGACGGTCTGATGGAAGACGCCGAACTCAACGCCGTGTCCGGGGCCCTCGACGGTGCCGACTGGATCACGCCGGAGGGACGCGGGAGGGTGCGGGACTGGCTCGATCCGGCCCTTCCCCCCGCGCCGCCCGTCCTTTCCGCCGCACTGACCGTCGTCCGGTCGGACGCAGGGAGCAGCCTGACCCTGGCGCGCGCCGGCGTTTCGGTCGCCCAGAGCGCGGTCCGCAGACAGGTGCACCTGAAGACGCTGTACGGAGAGGAGCCGGGGGCGGAGATGCTCGCCAACGCGGAGACGCTGCCCTGGCGCGAGGGCGCGCTCGCGACGCTCGGCCAGGTGGAGCTCGAACTGGGACTCGCCGGACCGGAGGCGCTTCGGGAGCTGACGGGCACTGGCGACGAGCGTGCGGCCCCGCCCGAGCCGCCTCCAGGCCTGGTCGAGGAGGTGGCTGCGCACATCCACGGCGGCTACGGCGACATTCGGAACCGGGTCCGCGAAGCGCTGGCCAGGCCCGAACTGCGAATCCCGGACGAGATCACGCGCGGCGAGTACCGTGAACGCACCCTTGCCGCCGTAAAGGTGCTGGCCGACCTGGGGCTCGGCGGGGTCGCGCTGCCGAGCGAATGGGGCGGCATGGGCAATCCGGGCGGCGCGGTCGCCACATTCGAGGAGCTGGCGCTGGGCGACCTCAGCGTCCTCGTCAAGTACGGCGTCCAGTTCGGACTCTTCGGCGGCAGCATCGCGCAGCTCGGCACCGCGAAGCACCACGAGCGCTACCTGGCGGATGTCGCCTCCCTGGCGCTGCCCGGCTGCTACGCCATGACCGAGACCGGTCACGGCTCGAACGTGCGCGACCTCCGCACCACCGCCGACTACGACCGCGCGACTTGCGAGTTCGTCATCACCACCCCGAACGACGACGCCCGCAAGGACTACATCGGCAACGCCGCGCTGCACGGACGCATGGCCACCGTCTTCGCGCGGCTCCGCATCGGCCAGGAGGACCACGGCGTCCACGCATTCCTGGTCCACATCCGCGACGCCCACGGCAAGACCGCGCCTGGCGTCCGCATCGAGGATTGCGGCGCCAAGGCGGGGCTGAACGGCGTCGACAACGGCCGCATCAGCTTCGACGGGGTGCGCGTGGGTAGGGACGCCCTCCTCGACCGCTTCGCCCGCATCACGGCCCAAGGCGAATACGAGAGCCCCATCCCCAGCGCCGGCCGCCGCTTCTTCACCATGCTCGGAACGCTGATCGCGGGCAGGATCAGCATCGCCGCCGCCTCGCAGACGGTCACGCGCAAGGCCCTCACGATCGCGGTGCGCTACACCGCCGCACGGCCCCAGTTCGGTCCCGCGGGCGGCGCCGAGGTCCCCGTGCTCGACTACCTCGCCCTGCAGCGCCAACTCCTCCCCCGCCTTGCCGCCGCCTACGCGATGGGTTTCGCCGTGCGCGACCTCACGCGCCGGTTCGCCGACCCCGACACCGACCGCATGGAGCTCGAGGTGCGCGCCGCGGGCTTGAAGGCCGCCGTGTCCCGGCTCGCGATGGAGACGCTCCAGGCCTGCCGGGAGGGGTGCGGCGGCAGGGGCTACCTGTCCGAAAGCCGGTTCGCGCGCCTGCGCGCCGACACCGATGTCTTCACCACCTTCGAGGGCGCCAACCCGGTGCTCCTCCAGCTGGTCGCCAAGGGGCTGCTGTCGCGCCTTCGCAGGGACCTCGGCGGCCTGAACATGTGGGGGATGGCCCGCTATCTCGCCGAACTCACCGGAATCCGGCTGGCCGAGATGAATCCGGTGGTCACCCGCAGAACCGATCCGGACCACCTCGCGGACCCGGAGTTTCAGCTCGCCGCTTTCCGCTACCGCGAACAGCGCCTGCTGCGGTCCGCAGCGCGCCGCCTCAAGGCGCGCATGGACCAGGGCATGGACAGCTTCGATGCGATCAACGAGTGCCAGGACCACCTCATCACCCTGGCGCGCGCCCACGTGGACCGGATCGTGCTGGAGACCTCGCACGAGGCGCTGGACCCGATGGACGAGTGCAACGGCAAGGAGCTGATCACCCGAGTGCTCGCGCTCTTCGGGCTGGCCACCCTCGAAGCCAACCGTGCCTGGTACCTCGAGACGGGCTACTTCGAGCCGCCGAAGAGCGAGGCGGTACGCCGCGAGGTCAACGCGCTGTGCCGGGAGCTGGCGCCGCGGGCGCTGGAGCTGGTGGACGCCTTCGGGATCCCGGATGAGCTGCTGGGGGCGCCGATCGGCCGGAGAGAGTAGGCGCGGTTTGTCGGCCAAGAAAGGGCGTTATTGGCGGACAAACCCGGATTGGGCGGCGTTGTCGGCCAGATCGGGCCAGATTTGGCGGACAACGCCCGCGAGGAAGTCACGAACGCGGACGCCTTCTGAAACGGACCCTGGCGGCGCAAGCCCTACCCCACCTCCACCACCAGATGGCGCTTCTTGCCGATCCGCACGACGACGAAGCGGTCTTCGATCGGGTGGCTCTTCCGCACAGCTGCCCCCATGTCGGCCACGCGTTCCCCGTTGAGGTAGACGCCGCCGCCGCGAATCAGCCTGCGCGCCTCGCTCCGGGAGGCCGTCATCCCGGCGTCGGCCATCACCACTGCGAGCTCCACCCCATGCTCCAGCGCCGACCGCGCCACCACCGTCGACGGCACATCGGCGAAGATCTCCTCGATGTCAGCCGCCCCCAGTCCCTCCAGACTGCCTCCAAACAGCACCTTCGACGCCCGCACGGCCCGGTCGAGCCCATCGGCCCCGTGCACGGTGCCGGTCATCTCGGCAGCCAGGCGGCGCTGGGCCTCGCGCCGGTGGGGCCGCTCGGCGACCGCACAGGCGAGCTCGTCGATGGCGCCCCGGTCCAGCAGGGTAAACCGCTTGAGGTACGGGACCACGTCCCCGTCCTCGGTGTTCAGCCAGAACTGGTAGAAGCGGTAGGGCGAGGTGCGCTCGGGATCGAGCCAGACGGTGCCCTCCTCGGTCTTGCCGAACTTGACCCCGCTCGACGACTCGACGAGAGGGAAGACCACGCCGTGGCAGCGCGGCCCGCCCATCCGCCGCACGAGGTCGATTCCGGCAGTGATGTTGCCCCACTGGTCCGAGCCGCCCATCTGCAGCGTGCAGCCGTAGCGGCGGTTGAGCTCCGAAAAGTCGTAGGCCTGCAGCAGCTGGTAGCTGAACTCGGTGAAGGAGATGCCGGACTCCTCGTCGGCCAGGCGGCGCCGCACCGACTCCTTGCGCATCATCGCGTTTACGGAGAAGTACTTGCCGATGTCGCGCAGGAAATCCACCAGCCGCAATCCGTCGAGCCAGTCGAGGTTGTTGGCCATGCGGGCCGGAGCGGTGCGCGAGTCGAAGTCGAGGAAGTGCGCCAGCTGTCGGTGGATCCCCGCGGCGTTCTCCTCGGCCTTCGCGCGATCGAGGAGCGAGCGCTCGGAAGCCTTCCCCGACGGGTCGCCGATGAGCCCCGTGCCGCCGCCGACGAGGGCGATCGGACAGTGGCCGGCCCGCTGCAGGTGCACAAGCCCCATGATCGGCACCAGCGACCCCACGTGCAGTGACGAGGCGGTCGGATCGAAGCCGATGTAGCCCGTGACCTGGCTGGCCGCGAAGGCCGCCGCCGCATGTTCGGTCGCGTCGGCAAGCAGACCGCGCCAGCGGAGTTCCTCGATCATGTCGTCTCCCTTGCGCCAAGCTCGGGGCCGTGGTGCTCCTGCACCCTGGCCCGCATGACCTTCCCTGTCCATGTCCGCGAGAGCGCGTCCACGACCACGATGCGCGACGGGCAGCGTCCCCGCGCCAGCCGCTCACGGCAGTAGCGGTCGACGTCGTCGGCCGTGACCACGCCGGGATCGGCCTCGACCACTGCCGCCACGACCTCGCCCCACTCCTCGTCGGGCACACCGAATACCACAGCGTCGTTCACACCCGGCAGCGCTTCGATCACCCGCTCGACTTCGCCGGGACTCACGTTGAGCCCCCCGCTCACAATGATCGCGTCGGCGCGCCCCTCGATCCAGATGAGGCCGCCGGAGTCCACGCGGCCGAGGTCACGGGTGGTAAACCAGCCGCCGGGGTCACGCGGCAGCGCCCGCGGGGATGCGCCGGGGCCCGGGACGGCGATGCTGGCCAGTGTGGGGCCGCGCACCTGCAATGCACCCGCAGGAGTGGCGCGCACTTCGATGCCGGGCAGGGGGCGGCCCGCGGTGCCGGGGTGGCGGCGGGCCAGATCGGGCGGCGCGGTGGCGACCTGTGAAGCGGTCTCGGTCATGCCCCAGGTGGTGGCGATGGGGAGGCTCGCCGCCCAGGCATCGTCGAGGAGGCCGTGCGAGGCGGCCGCGCCGCCGACGAGGACGCAGCGGAGCGTCGGGGGTATGGGCCGGCCGCCCAGCCGGGCGAGCAGGCGCCGCAGCATGACCGGTACGGCCGCCAGGTGGGTGACCTGCTGGCGGACGACGGCGCTGGCGAGGGCGTCGGGATCGAAGACGGGCCACAGGCGCACGCTGGCGCCGGTCATCACCGCGCGCACGACCAGGCAGAGGCCGCCTATGTGGCCGAGGGAGAGGGTGAGGGCCCAGCGATCGTCCGGGGTGAGGCGGAGGCGGTCGGCGACGGCCGCGGCCGAGGCGGCCAGTGCGGCCCGGGTGAAGCCGAAGGCGGTGGCGGCGCCGGTGGAGCCGGAGGTGAGGAGGAGGGTGGTGACGTCCGGGAAGGCGGTGTAGGGGGTGGGGGGTGCGGGGCCGGATGGGGTGGCGAGGCCGTGGGGGGCCGGGCGCGGGGCGGTGGGGGCATCGGGGCTGTCGGGGTGGGCGGGGCCGTCCGCGCCGTCCGGCCGAGTCGCCCCATGTAATATATGGTTGTCAACATGTAATGTTGCCTTTACAGTTGTGCGGGCATGTTCGATCTCGGCGGGGGTCAGCCTTTCGTGGAGGGGGACGGCCAGGCACCCGGCCCGCCATAGGGCGAAGAGGGCCGCGACGGTGTCCGGGCCGGGGGTGGCGCAGAGGGTGGCCGCGTGGCCGGGGAGCGCGCCGGTGGCCCGGAAGCGGTCTGCCAGCGCGGAGGCGCGCGCGTCGAGTTGCCGGTAGGTCCAGTGGCCGCCGTCCCAGGAGAGGGCGGTGGCGGAGGGGATTCGGGCTGTCTGCCGTGCGAGATCGTCGGCGGGGGTTGGGTAGGGTGGGGGGGGATCGTCGCGGGAGGCAGGTGGCCCCTGCGCGGCGAAATCGCTGCAGGTCACGCGCCGAAGACGCCCGCCGCCCCCACCAGCGCGCCGACGCCCAGGCCCGCGCCGTAGAAGGCCACGCCCCGGGCGGTTTGCGCCAGCGCGGGATTGAGGGCCCGCCGGTCGGCGAAGTCCAGGACGCGACGCGACGCCGGAACGCACGGCAGCAAGCCGCCCAGCGCGAGGAAGGTCAATGGGGACCAGGCCATGAACGCCACCCCCGCAGCCGGTACGGCGACGGCACCCACGAGACACCCGAAGTACTGCGCCACCGTGAAGCGGTCGCCGAACCGCACCGCCAGCGTGCGCTTGCCCGCCGCACCATCCGTCTCGCGATCACGGAGGTTGTTGACCACCAGCATCGCGGTGCTCATGGCGCCGAGTCCCGCCCCCGCGAGAATTGCGTCCGGCGACCAGACCCCCGCCTGCACGTAGTAGGTGGTCGCGGTCGCCACCAGTCCGAAGAAGACGAAGACGAAGACATCGCCGAGGCCGTTGTATGAGAGCGGGTACGGGCCCCCGGTGTAGCAGACCCCCATCAGCATCGACACAAGACCGATCACGGCGACCGGCCAGCCCCCGACCCACACCAGGTACACCCCCGTCAGGAATGCCAGCGCGAGGGTCAGCAGCATCCCTCGGAACACCGCATCGGGGGCCAGGATCCCCGCCTGCGTCACCCGGACGGGACCGAGCCGCTCACCGGTGTCGCCCCCCTTTACGAAGTCGTAGTAGTCGTTGGCCAGGTTGGTCGCCACCTGGATCAGGAGCGCCCCTACCAGCGCCGCCAGCGCCGGCAGCTGCGCGAAGACCCCGTCAGCCGCCGCGAATCCCGTGCCGGCGACGACCGGGGCCGCCCCTGCCGTCAGCGTCCGAGGACGGGTCGCCAGAATCCACGCCCGGGTCCGGCTCACCCCCACGAGCGCACCTCGATTCCAGCACCCGCGGCGGCCCGGCCCCCGCCGGCCGCGCCCGACGCCGCTACCACGGAAGCCAAGGGTACTTGCGAAAGTCCGGCTTTCGCTTCTGCAGGTATGCGTCGCGTCCCTCCTGGCCCTGCTCCGTCATGTAGAAAAGCAGCGTGGCGTTTCCGGCCAGCTCCTGCAGCCCCGCCTGTCCATCCACATCGGCATTCATCGCCGACTTGAGCAGACGGATGGCCAGCGGGCTGTGCTCCAGGATCTGCTGCGCCCACCGGAACCCCTCGTCCTCCAGCTCGTCCACCGGCACCACCTTGTTCACCAGGCCCATCTCGAACGCATCGGCGGCGTTGTACTGGCGGCACAGGTACCAGATCTCGCGCGCCTTCTTCTGTCCCACGATGCGCGCCAGGTACGACGACCCGAAGCCCCCGTCGAAGCTGCCCACCTTCGGCCCCGTCTGCCCGAAGACCGCGTTGTCGGCGGCGATCGTCAGGTCGCAAACCACGTGCAGCACATGGCCGCCCCCGATCGCATACCCGGCCACCATGGCGATCACCGGCTTGGGCATCGTCCGGATCAGCCGCTGCAGGACCAGGACGTTGAGCCGCGGCACCCCGTCGCCCCCCACGTAGCCCGCGTCGCCCCTCACCCGCTGGTCGCCCCCCGAGCAGAACGCGTACTTGCCGTCCTTCGCGGGACCCTCGCCGGTGAGCAGCACGACGCCGATCGAAGCGTCCTCGTTGACGTCATTGAAGGCGTCGAGGAGCTCGAAGAGCGTCTCGGGCCGGAAGGCGTTGCGCACCTGGGGCCGGTTGATCGCGATCCGGGCGACCCCGTCGCACTTCCTGTAGGTGATGTCTTCGTAGGACTTGACGGTCTGCCAGGCCATTGCGGTCATGTCGTCTCTCGGTTGAGGTATTCGTTCAGTCGCCGGGCTACGTGCTCGCGGACCTCGTCGTGCCGGAGCCGGTTCGCGTGGCGGTCGGTGCGGACCCGGACGATCTCGGTCCCCGGGCGGGCCACCGCGGCCGCGACGGCGCGTTCCAGCTCTTCCGGCGTGGCGACATCGGTGAACGGCAGTCCGTACATCCGCGCCGCGTGCCGGAAATCGAGTCCGTGCGGAGTCGCGAAATACGGTGTGAAGACCGGCTCGAAGTCACGGATCGGGAGCATGTGAAAGATACCTCCCCCGTCGTTGTCCACCACAACTAAGACCGCGTTGAGTTCCTGGTCGCGGGCTGCCAGGAGACCGTTCATGTCGTGGTAGAATGCGATGTCTCCGATCAGGGCCGCGATCGGCCAGGCCCCGCCCGCCGCGCACCCGAGCACGGTGGAGACGATGCCGTCGATGCCGCTCGCGCCGCGATTCCCGAGCACCTGGAGATCGCGCGGCTCCGGGCGGGCGTAGGCGTCGACGTCCCGGACCGGCATCGACGACGACACGAAGAGGGTGGAGCCGTCGGGGAGTGCTCGGACCAGGGCCGCCGCATGGTCCCCTTCGTGCCGGGGGTCCGGGGGCACGTCGTCAATCGCAGCCCAGGTCGCCGCTTCGAGGTCCGTCCAGGTGCGGGCCCAGGCGCTGGCGGGAGCGGACGCCAGCGGCCTCTTTGCGTCGTCGCCGGCGAGATCGGCGAGGATGGCGGCCGCTGAGGCGTGCAGATAGTGGTCGGCCAGGCGCTGGTGGTCCTTGCGGTGGGCGCCGTCGTCGATGACGATCTGGGTCGCGCCGCTCCATGCCGCGAGAGTGCGTGCGAGCACCGTCGACGTAGGCGTGCGGCCAACGCGGATGATGAGGTCCGGAGCATGCTTCTCCGTGACCGCCGGGACGCGCAGAAAATGATCGTACGCGCCCAGGATGGGCGACGGGGATGCGACCTCGGCGCGGGTATCGAAGCGCGCCCCGGAGAGGGGATCGGCGAAGGTCGGGATCCCGCGGGAGACCGCGAAACGGGTGACGGCGGGGCCGTCGAGGCCGGGATCGGTGGACGGCCCGGCGACCAGCACCGGCCGCCGCGCCACCTGCAGCCGGCCCGACAACATTTCTTGTTGATCGCGGCCGCGCCGACGCCTGTCGCCTCTGCGCCGCCACCGGCGCTCGTCCGCCTCCTGACCCGGCAGCCCGGTCACATGGGCGGAGGGATCGACCTGTGGTTCGCCCCCCGGTCCCGCCAGGTCGAGTCCCATCGGCGACTCCGGCTCGAGGGGCTTGTCGAAGGGAACGTTGAGGTGGACCGGGCCGCTCGGCGGGCCCAGCGCGTGCCGTGCAGCGCTGCGGACGGTCTCGACCATCGAACTCGGTCCAGTGCCGTCCAACCCGGCCTTGGACGGAATCGGCAGATCGGCCTGAAACCGGACCCGGTCCCCGAAGATCCCGGGTTGGCCGATGGTCTGGTTCGCGTCCGATCCGCGCAGGTGGGGGGGACGGTCGGCCGTGAGCAACACCAGCGGCACATCGGACATGTCCGCCTCCACTACCGCCGGCAGCAGGTTGGCCACGGCGGTCCCGGAGGTCGTGATCACGGCCGCAGGACCGAGGTGCGTCCGCCCGTACCCCAGCGCGAAGAACGCGGCGCAGCGCTCATCGAGGTGTACCCGCGAATGCAGCGCCGGGAGCGTACGCGAGGCCAGCACCAGCGGTCCCGACCGCGAACCAGGTGCGATCTCGACCTCCTCCAGCCCATACTCCGCGAGCGCGGACAGGATGGCGCGGGCCCACTTGAAATTGAGCTCGCCGTTGGTCACGCCGGAGTCACCCGGTCCCGGCCGCGGTGCTCTCGCCAGCGCCTGCCCGGGCGATCGCTCGCAACACCGGGCGGAACTTCAGCTCCGTCTCCTCCCATTCCAGCGCCGGATCCGAACCGGGCACGATGCCGCTGCCCGCAAAGAGCCGCCACGTGTCACCCGAACGCACCGCCGAACGCAACGCCGGCACGAAGATCCCCTTCCCTTGGGAATCGAACCAGCCCACCGGGCCGGCGTACCACCCGCGGTCGAATAGCTCGCCTTCGGAGATTACGGACAGCGCCACGTCACGCGGGATCCCACACACGGCGGGTGTCGGGTGCAGCGACTCGAGGATGTCGAGCAGGGAAATACCGCGGGGAACCTCGGCGGCGATCTTGGTCTCGAGGTGCTGTATTCGGGCCAGAGCCAGGACGTGCGCCTCCACATCCCGGCGCACCGTACACCCCAGCGCCCGCAGGCGCGCCACCACGTCGCGAACCACGAAGTCGTGCTCGGCGCGGTCCTTCTCGCTGTTGAAGAGCTCGCGCGCCAGCTGGGCGGTTTCGACCGAATCGGCGCCGACCCTCGCGCTGCCGGCCACGGCCGTCGCCCTGACCACCCCGCCCACCAGCGTCGCGATCGTTTCCGGCGCCGCCCCGACCATCACCTCTCCCGGGACCGGCTCGAAGAGGAACACGTGGCTCCCGTGATTCTCCGCCCAGAGCGCGGCTACCAGGTCGGTGGGCTCCACCACCGCGCCGGGCTCCACCTCGAGGGTCCTGGCAAGCACCACTTTTTCCGCATCGCCTGCGCGAATCCTGCTCAGCGCCTGCCAGATCATGCGCCCCCAGGTGGCGCGGTCCGTCCCGAATGCACCGACCCGGGGGATGTAGTATGGCCGGCGGTGCGTCCCCGCCAGCGAATCCACCCCTGTGCCGCCCCCAGCCACCCGGCAGGATCGACCGCGCGGCGGCATGCGTTCGAGCGAAGCTGCCCAGCGGTCCCAGCTTCGCCGTGCCGCCGTGTTGGTCGCACCCCGCACCACGAGGGTGCAACTGCCCGAGGAAGGATCGTGCTCGAGCTCGACTTCGGGCAGATGGAAGAGCGCAGGCGGGAACGACGACCAGACCGGGTCGATCGCGCCCCCGGGCCAGAACGAGAATCCTCCGAACACCCGCGGCCGCGCATCCGGACCCGCGAGGCCCAGGAACAGCTCCGCCGCATCGTTGTCGACCGACCGGAAACGGGTTTCCCCTGCGTCGATGGCGTCGTGTTCGACGGCCACCCTGCCCATCAGCCCGCCGTGGGCCACCCAGCGGTCACCCGACGCCCAGAATCCCCGGGGGCCTCCTTCGCACAGCCGCAGAAAGGACTGCGGGCACGACGCCGGCACTTCTCCCCGCACCTGATGCAATTGCGGCGTGGTCACCTGGCAGGCCGTGCCAATCCGCTCGCAGGTCAGAAATGGTCTACCAGACCCTCGAGCAGGAACTGCTCCTGCCCGCGGGTCGGACCCGTCACATTGGAGACGCCGCAGTTCGCGAGCAAAGCCTCTGCGTCGGCCTTCCCGCTGTCCGACGGGGCGATGATGTCCTCGCCCTGGGCGGGTGCGTCATTCAGTCCCGCGATGAGATCGACATCCTGCTGCGCAACCCGCGACGCCACCACCCGCAGGTTCGTCTCGCCGCTGGCGGGGTTGTCGTAGGCGGAAGCGGTGAGCACGTCGTGATAGGTGTTCCCGGTGAAGAGCTGGGTGCCCAGCCCCGACGTCTGCTTGCGTCCCCTCACGAACCCGGTGTCGCTGTTACCGTCCTCGATTGTGTAGCCCATGATGTTGAGTTGGGCGACCGCACACTGGTAGGCGGTGTCCCGTCCGGGCGGCGCGACCCCGTAGAACGAGAGCGGGGCCGACGAACACGCGGCGGCAAAGAGGGTAAGAAAGGCGGCGTAGTTCTTCATCTCGTGCTTTCCTTTCGCAAGGAAGGGGCTGCCTCGCCCTGCCGATGCAAGGTGAAAGCCGATCAGCCATCGGTCAACGCCGCGAGCGCCGTCGCTTTCTGGCTGTGCAACCCCTCATAACATATGTTTACGCGATGTCCGAGTCATCCCCGCCCCGGTTGGACCATTCGCCCCGCAATGGTCACACGGCATCGCCGGACGCGGCCGCCGTCCAGCGAACGGTGGCCGGTGCACGCACGCCCCCCACCCCGCAACCCGACACCTCCGGTTTTGTTACACCCGCGGACCCCACTCCGGTTCCCGAGGCCGCCGACCAGCACGACCTCGACCGGCCGGAATACTACCTGAATCGCGAGCTCACCTGGCTCAACTTCAACTTCCGCGTGCTTCATGAAGCCGAAGACGTCAGGACCCCCCTGCTGGAGCGGCTGAAGTTCCTCTCGATCGTCGGATCGAATCTGGACGAGTTCTTCATGAAGCGAATCGGTGGATTGAAGCAGCAGGTCGAGGCGGGGATCACCGAGCGGACGGTCGACGGGCGCACGCCGGGCGAGCAGATCGAGCAGTGCTACGAGGTTGTGCGGCGCCTGGAGCGGCGGCAGAGGGGAGCGGCCCGCGAGATCCTGGCCGCGCTGGCCGCCGAAGAGATCCGCGTCGCCGACTGGGACGACCTGTCGGCCAAACAGCGCAAGTGGCTCCGCAAGCACTACCTCCGCAACATCTACCCGCTCGTGACCCCGCAAGCGACCGATCCCGCGCACCCCTTCCCCTTCATCTCCAACCTCTCGCTGAATCTGCTCGTCACGCTGCAATACCCCCGCGACGAGCACAGCATGCTGGCGCGCGTCAAGGTGCCGGTGGGTACGGGCATTCCGAGGTTCGTGCGGATCGACGAGTCCACGGTCTGGGTGCCCCTCGAGAGCATCATGGCCAACAACCTCGACCTGCTCTTTCCGGGCATGGAGATCCTGGCCTGCGAGTTCTTCCGCGTGACGCGCAACGCGATCTACGATGTGGACGAGGACATGGCGGACGACCTCCTGGAGATGATCGAGGCGGGTCTGCGAAAGCGCCGGCTGGCGCCGATCGTGCGGCTGCAGGTCGCCGAGGGCTTCGATCCCAAACACCTGGGCCACCTGACGACCGTGCTCGGGCTGAAGGACAGCGACGTGTTCACCGGCGAGGGGCTGCTCGGGCTGCGCGATCTCATGGAGCTTCACGATCTGCCCCGGCCCGGGCTGAAGGACATGCCCCACCAGCCCTCCCAACACCCCGATCTTCTGAGCAGACGCCCGATCTTCCACACCATTCGGGAAGAGGGTTCGCTCCTCTTGCACCACCCCTATCAGGCGTTCGATACCTCGGTGCTGCGTTTCCTGCGCGAAGCCGCCCACGACCCCAAGGTGCGCGCCATCAAGATGACTTTCTACCGGATGGCCCCGCGCAGCAGCATCATCGACCATCTCGTGCTCGCCGCCCGCAGCGGAAAACAGGTCGCCGTGGTGATCGAACTGCGGGCGCGCTTCGACGAGGCGGCCAACATCCAGTGGGCGAACGCGCTGGCTTCGCACGGCATCCACGTCACCTATGGCGTGCTGGGGCTGAAGACTCACTGCAAGGTGGTGCTGGTCGTACGCCAGGACCACGACGGGCTGCGGCGCTATGCTCACATCGGGACCGGCAACTACCACGGCGGCACCGCGCGCATCTACTGCGACCACGGGCTGCTGACCTGCGACCTCTCCATCGGGGCCGACCTCACCGAGTTGTTCAACTACCTGACGACGGGGTACCGGCCCAAACGGAAGTACTGGAAGCTGCTGCCGGCGCCGAAATACCTGCGGTCGGCCATCCTGCGCCGGATCAGGCGAGAGGGCAAGCTCCACTCGGAGGATTCACCAGGGAAGCTCCAGTTCCAGATGAACGCGCTCGAGGATCCCGAGGTTACGAGGGCGCTGTACGAGGCGGCTGCCAGGGGCGTCAAGGTGGACCTGATCGTGCGGGACAGCTGCCGGATCCGGCCAGGAATTCCGGAACTGTCAGAGAACATACGGGTGGTGAGCATCGTCGGGCGCTTCCTGCAACACTCGCGGATCTACTACTTCCGCAACGGCGGCGACGAGGAGTACTACATCGGGTCGGCCGACTGCATGCGGCGCAATCTCAGTGCCCGGGTCGAGGCGCTGGTCCCGGTCGAGAGTCCCGCCCTTCGCTCCGAACTCCGGCAGGTCCTGGACATCCAGCTGGCGGACCGCCGCTGCGCCTGGGAGATGGGACCCGACGGCAGCTATCGGCAGCGCACCCCCATCGCGCGGCGCGAGACCTGCACCTTCGATACCATGATCGCCTGGGCCCACGCGCGCGAGTTCGAGGGCACGCGGCTGAGGAAGCGGCCGGCGCGCGGGCCGGAGAGACGCCGGAAGAGGTGAAGGTGAGGCGCCACCGCTGGCTCATCGGGCTGATCCTGGCCGGTGCCTGGTGGACGGCGGCCGGCTGTGTCAGACAGGGTGGTACGGCTGCCCGGTACAGCGGGTCGGATGTGATCACCGCCGAGGAGGCCCGGGGAACCAGTGCAAACGATGCGTATGATGTGGTGCAACTGCTGCGGCCGATGTGGCTGCGACCCCGCGCGGCGCCGTCCCTGACCAATCCGGGCGGAGGCTACGCCCGGATCTATGTTGACAACGTGCCCCTCGCGGGCGGGACACGGGAACTGCGCACCGTACCGGCGGGCGATATCCGCGAGATCCGCTACATCAGCCCGGCGGATGCCACGACGCGATTCGGGACCGGGCACGCCGGCGGGGTGATCATGGTGATGACGCGAAGTGGCGGATGACCCGCTTGCGAGTACATACAGATGTGCGTACAATGCCGCCAACTCTTCCAGCGAGCCTAGCTCGACCGCCGGTGTGGGGGAGTGTGCAGGCTCGCCCCGATGGACCGGAGGTGGGCCATGGCCACTCTATCTTTCGCCGGCTCGATTCCCCTCAACCTCCCTCGCGCTCGACTCGCTTCCCGTAACGCTCGGGCGTCGCCTCTTTCATTCGTCCTTCCGGTACTCGCCGCGCTGACCCTCCCGGGAGCGGCGCTGGCCCAGAACCCCGTTGCCGGAACCGTCGTCGACGCCGATACGCAGCAACCGCTCGTGGGAGCTCAGGTGACGGTGGACGGCACGAGCCTCGGTGACCTGGCACGCGCGAACGGCGCGTTCCTGATCGAGGGTGTGCCCGGCGCGACCGCGACTCTGCGCGTGCTGATGATCGGCTATGCCCCGTGGGAACAAGCGGTCAACGTGGGCGACCGCTCGATCCGGGTCGAATTGCAACGACAGGCTATTTCGCTCGACGAGATCGTGGTGACCGGTACCGCCGGCGGCACACAGGCTCGGGCGGTCGGCAACGCGGTTAGCGCAGTCGCCATGTCGGAGGTCATCGAACGTCGTTCGCCGCCCAAGATCCAGTCCATGCTGACTGCGGAAGTTCCCGGACTGCGCATGCGTTCGGTCGGCGGTGAGATCGGCGGCGGCGGTGCGATCAAGATCCGGGGAACCGGCAGCCTGGTGCTGTCCAACGAACCGGTGATCTTCGTCGACGGCGTCCGCGTGGACAACCGTGACAACGTCAATTCCGCTGCCTTCGTAAACAGTCGCGGTGGACCCTCGCGGCTCAACGACCTTGCGCTCAACGATGTGGAGCGCATCGAGGTCATCAAGGGCCCCGCCGCGGCGACGCTGTACGGGACCGAGGCTTCCAACGGCGTGATCCAGATCTTCACGAAGCGGGGCCAGCAAGGTGCGCCCAGGTTCGAGGTCGCGCTGCGGCAGGGGGCGTCCTTCCTGTACGACGCGGCCAACAAGTACCCGGTGGTGTGGGGCATCGATTCCGATACGGGACAGCTCATGTCGGCCAACCTTGTCACGCTTGAGAGCGAGCGTGGGACTCCCGTCTTCCGCACCGGGCTTCCCACCTCGCTGTTCGCCAGCGTGTCCGGCGGGATTCAAAACCTGCGCTACTACTTCTCGGCCGACGCCCTGCGCGACCAGGGCATGGTCGACTACCAATGGCAAAACAAGCTGGCGGGCCGGTCGAACCTGTCGTATACGACCGAGGCCCTTGAAGTCGGCGCGAACATGGGCTTCATCCGCCAGAAGACCCGCACATCGGGCGGCGAACAGGCGATGACCTTCCAGCTCATGTGGGGCAGTCCCCTCAAACTCGACGGTCCCTCGCGCGGGTTCTTCCGCAATTCCCACGAGGACTACCACAACTACGTAAGCGGAGAAGAGGAAGTCGACCGCTTCACCGGCGGATTCTACGTTCGCCATTCTCCCTTCGATTGGTTGACCCACCGGCTCGATATCGGCGGCGACTTCGGGAACCAGCGCAGCTTCAGCCTCTGGCCGCGCACGCCGCAGCAACCTGGGCCGTTCCGGCGGAGCATCGGGCAAAAGGACGTAGTTCAGGACCGTACAACCCTCACCACGGTGAACTACAGCGCGACGGTCCCGTTTGATCTGAGCGACGACATCAGACTGGAGACCTCGTCCGGTGTGCAGTACTACCAGCGCAAGCATCAGATCACCACAGCCAGTGGCGTCGAGTTCCCGGTGCCCGGTGTATCCACGGTGAGCGCTGCGGCCCAGCGCCTGGCCGACGAGAGCTTCATCGAGAACAAGACTTTCGGCGTCTACGTGCAGGAGCAGGTCGGCTGGAGAAACCGCCTCTTCCTGACCGGCGCGGTTCGGGGAGACGACAACAGCGCGTTCGGCGAGAACTTCGACTTTGTCGTCTACCCGAAGGTGAGCACGGCCTGGGTGCTCAGTGAAGAGCCGTTCTGGTCGGTGCCACTTGTCAACACTCTCAAGCTTCGGGCCGCCTGGGGACGGGCGGGACAGCAACCCGATGTCTTCGCGGCCACCCGCCTCTACTCACCCGCCACGGGCCGAGGGGGAATTCCGACGCTGACCCCGTCGAACATCGGTAACCCCGACCTGAAGCCCGAAGTGGGGCAAGAACTGGAGCTGGGCTTCGATGCAAGCCTTCTCGATCAGAAGGTCACGATCGACTTCACCTACTACGACCAGAGCCGCAAGGACGCAATCGTGCCCGCGGCTGCGCTTCCTTCACTCGGTTTCCCCGGGACGCAGTTCGTGAACGTCGGCGAAGTGAGCAACAAGGGGTTCGAGGTCGCCGTCGGGACCCAGGTTCTCCGCTCCGAGGACTGGGGCCTGGACCTGGGGGCAAGCTACGCCAGGACCGACAACAAGGTGGTGGACCTCGGCGGCATCACACCGCCCCTGATCGGACTGCCGTGGCCCGGTCAGCGCCATGTCGAGGGCTACCCTGTAGCCTCGATGTTCATGAAGAAGGTCGTCAGCGCCGAGTGGGACGCGACCGGCGAACTCGTGAACATGATGTGCGAGGGTGGCGACCCGATCTCTGGCGGCGGCCCCGCGGTTCCCTGCGCCGAGGCAGGCACCGCCTACTGGGGTTCCCCCACCCCCACGTGGGATGTGGCGGGAACGCTCAACCTGCGCTTCAAGCAGTGGACGTTGAGCGCTACCGCCGATGGGCAGGGCGGCTACTACAAGTGCAACGGCGACATTGCCTGGGCGAACGTCTTCTTCCGCAACACCCGGGAGATAAACCTCCCGCCCGGTGAACAGGATCCCATACTGGCCGCCTATGACCAGATGGGATTTGTGTGCCAGGCCGGCGCGGTCGACTCGGGCTTCGCCAAGCTGCGCGACATTACGCTGCGGTGGGATCTGCCCTCCGGCATCGCCTCGCTCATGGGGGCCGCCCGGGCCACGGCCCAGCTGTCCGCGCACAACATGTTCGTGCTCTGGCAGGCGACAAGAGAGCTGTATGGCACCCGCGTCATCGACCCCGAAGTCCATTCGAACACGGACTGGAACGGCGACATCGGAGACAAGGGCGCGTACGTACAGGATCTCTGGCCGCAGATGCAGCGGATCGATTTCACCATCCGTGCAGTCTTCTAGAGGGGAGGAACCGAGATGCAAGGCAAGAACCAGATAGGACGACTCTTCCCCCTGGTCGCGGCAGCCGTGTTGGCGAGCGGATGCTCAGACCTCCTCGAAGTGGATCTCCCCGGCGTGGTCGAGGCCAAGACCCTCGACGACCCCGGGATCTCGGCGCTTCTCGTCGAAAGTGCCATCGCCGACTTCGAGTGCGCCTACACCAACTACTCGGCGGGCAGTTCCGCCATGTCGGACGAGTGGTGGCACACATCCGGCGGCCAGGTCTACCGCGAATGGGGCGGCCGCCAGATCAACGCCCAGAACGACAATTACGTCCGCGCCGCCTGCGACGAGGGCGGCTTCGGCCAGTACGTCGTGATCCAGACTGCGCGCTTCCAGGCCAAGGACGCCTTCGAGCGGGTCACCGGATTCAACGACGCCGACGTGCCGGGCGACAAGAACGATATGCTGGCGACAGCATCCGCCTACGAGGGCTACAGCCTGCTCATGCTGGGCGAGAACTTCTGCGAGATGGCGATCGACGGTGGGTCCATCATGCAGCCCAGCGAGGTGCTGGCGCTCTCCTCCGAGCGCTTCGAGCGCGCGATCAGCATGGCGGGCAGCAACGACGACATCCGCAACATGGCCAGCGTCGGACTCGCGAGGGCACGCCGCGGCATGGGCAACCTCAACGGGGCCGCTACGGCGGCAGCGACCGTGCCGGAGGAGTTCCAGTACGATGTGAACCGGGACGACACGCCCCGACGGCGGTGGAATCGCTTCGTCGACAGCAATGTGCGGCGTTCCGACTACACGGTTGCCCCACCCTTCCGCGGGATCGAGTGGAAGGGTGATCCCGACCCCAGGGTCGAACTCTTCTACAACGGAGTGATCGCCGCCTACGATGTCGACTGGTGGCAGACCACCAAGTACAAGACCCTGTCGGACAACATCCCGCTCGCCACTTGGGTGGAGGCGCAGTTGATCATGGCCGAGTCCCAGGGAGGTTTGGCTGCGGTGGACGTTATCAACAAGCTTCACGCTCGCGCTGGGCTGAAACCCTTCGATCCCGCCACGGACATGGTGGAGGGGCCCACCGGCGACAACATCATGAACATGGTGATCGAGCAACGCCGCCGTGAATTCTTCCTGGAGGGCGGACACCGGCTCAGCGACATGCTGGTCTACGACCTGCCGTTCTTCACGGGCGTGGATCACCTGGGGAGGGAGTACGGAGATACCACTTGCTGGCCGCTCCCCGATCTGGAGCGGCTGGGCAATCCGAACATCAGCGGATGATGGCCGGGATCAACGCACGGGGGGGTCGTCGGACGTGGCGGCCCTCCCGCACGGCGTCGCCACGCCCGGCCCCGCTTTGGCCTCACAGTGTGTTGCCGGGCTACAGAACCCTCCTGTCCGTCGCTGCGCTGCTCGTCACGGGGGTCGAGGCGACCACAGCCCAGGACGCACCCCGTCTCACAACCGACAACCTCTGGACCTTCCGGCAGCTCTCGGCCCCGGAGTGGTCGCCGGATGGCGCGAGCATCGCCTTCACGGTCACCGAAGGGGAGACCAACTCCAGCGCGCTCTACCTTGCAGATCTGGACGGAGACGTCCGGCGGCTCGCGCTGGCGGGAGGCGACGTAATGCGTACCCTTTTGCCGGAACCCTGGACCCCGGACGGCAACACCCTGCTCTACCTCGCCGGCGGTGACATCCATGCCGCCGACGTGGCGGCGGGATCGTCACGGACACTCGTGGACTTCGGCGCTACCTCCCCCGGCTACACGCCGCAGCAGTACTTCAATGGACCCGACCCGGTCCTCTCACCCGATGGGAGCAAGCTCGCCTACATCCGCGAAAGCGAACTCTGGGTGCTCGACCTGAAGGATGGAGGCGTGCGCCAGTTGACCAGTTCCCACGGCGAGGGTTGGCACAACCTTCAGCCGCGCTGGTCACCGGACGGGACCCGTATCCTATACACTGCACAGGCGACCGACGAACAGCGCCGTTTCCGGTACACCGACTTCTCCGGGCTGATTATCGGCGTCGACTTCACGCTGATCGGGTATGGGCGGGTGCGGTTGGGGGTGATCCCGGCTGATGGCGGCGAGACCACCTGGCTGGGGCCCCCGGAAGGGGAACGCTATTCGCTGCGCGGCGGCAGCCAGGCCCACTGGTCGCCGGACGGCAGCTCGGTGGCCATCAACTGGCTGTCGCTGGACCACACCGCGCGCGAAATCCGCATCGCCTCGCCGGAAACAGGAGAGGTGCGGACCATCTGGCGCGAGGAAGTCGACGCCTGGATCTCGCCGCTTGCCATCTGGATCCGGTGGGCGCCGGATTCGCGGCGGCTCGTCTTCACGTCGGAGCGCACCGACTGGAACCACGTCTACGTGATCGACGTCGACGGCGATGACCCGGGGCCTGCGCAGCTCACGTCGGGAAGCTTCACGGTCACGAGCAACCAGGTCTACGACCGCTTCGAGGTCACGCCGGTCTGGTCGCGTGGCGGCCGCACCATCCTCTTCCCGTCGAACGAGGCGGGAACCCCCGAGCGGCATCTCTACGAGGTCTCCGCGGACGGCGGCGAGCGGAGGCGCGTGACTCCCCTGCCGGGGGTGAACCTGTCGTCCACTCCGTCGCCGGACGGCTCCCATGTGGCGTACCTGTACAGCAACCACACGGCTTTTCCCGAGCTGTACGTGCAGGAGATCGATTCGGGGGAGCCGCGGCCGCTCACCACGCTCGCCGTGCCCGAATGGCTCGCGGGATACCAGCTTCGCGAACCCGAGGTCGTGCGATTCCCCAGTGCCGGCGATGACGCCGAGGTGACTGCAAGGATCTTCCGGCCCGCCGGATTCGACCCTGCCCGACAATACCCGGCGGTGATCTTCGTTCACGGCGCCGGGTACGCCCAGAGCGTGTTTCGCGGGTGGATGCGCATGGATCAACCTGCCTTCAACCGGTACCTGGCACAGGAAGGGTATGTCGTGCTCGACGTGGACTTCCGCGGGAGCGCCGGCTACGGCCGCAAGTTCCGGACGGATGTCTTCGACCGGCTTGGAGACATCGATGTCGCCGACGTTCTGGGAGGGGTCGAGTACCTTCGCGGCCTGGGCTACGTCGACATGGAACGGATCGGGACCTGGGGTCACAGCTACGGCGGTTTCATGGTTGCCAGTTCCATGCTCAGGTCGCCGGAGACGTTCGCGGCGGGGGTTTCGAGCGCGCCCGTAACCGACTGGGAACGCTTTTTCTACCTGGCCCCGGGATACAACGAGGAGCACTTCGGCTTCCCGTGGGAGAACCCCGAAGGGACCCGGCGGGGCTCCCCGATCACCTATGCCGCGAACCTCGTGCGACCCATGTTGATCCTGAGCGGCATTCAGGACACGATGCACCTCGACGCCGCCGCGCTCGTCAACGAGCTCCTCAGGCACGGGAGAACCACCTTCGAGTGGATCTTCTACCCCGACGAGGCGCATGGAATCCGCGGGCCGCAGGCGCGTTCCGACTACTTCCGCCGAATCGCCGAATACCTCGATCGGCACCTCACGCCCGCGCCAGGCACAGCCTCGGATCGCTAGCAGGTCGAGAGAGGAGAAAAAGACGTGGATAGTAAAGAAAACATGACAATATGTAATGTCAGCTTGACAGCGAGTCCGGGTAGGTGGGGCGGCCCAGCAGGGATGGATCACATCAGGCTGTGCGTGGCCACCGTGGCCTTCGCGTTGGGCACCGTGGGCGATCTCGCGGCGCAGGAAACCGATCCGACCGGCCCCACCCGCGTAACCCCCGATGACCTCTTCCAGGTCGTCGACGTAAGCGACCCCACCTTTCACCCGGGTGGCACCAGGCTCACCTTCGCAACCAGCCGCCTCGACCGGGGGAACAACAGCTACATCAGGGCCCTTTGGGAAGCTGATGTCGAGCGCGGTGAACTCCGGCAACTCACCCGAGGCGAGGGCGACCGGGCACCGCAGTGGTCGCCGGACGGAAGATGGCTCGCCTTCCAGTCTTCCAGAAGCGGGTCATCCCAGCTTTGGCTGCTCCCCGGGACCGTGGGGGAAGCACGTCAGGTTACCGACCTCGCGACAGGCGTTTCGGCCTTCGCCTGGGCTCCCGATTCGCGCAGGCTTGCCGTAGTCTCGGAGGTGTCGGAACAGGCGGCTGCGGAGCGGCTGCTCGGAGAGACCGTCGTGTCGGAATCGGGCGACGTGCTGGTGGCCGACCGTCTGCGCTACCGCGCCGGCACCACATACCTCGGCTCTTCCTATCCACACATCTTCGTCGTTTCGATTGAGGGCGGCGAGGCGCTCCAGGTCACCGACGGCCCCTACGAGGACACCGAGCCCGCCTGGTCTCCCGACGGCCAGCGCATCGCCTTCATATCCAACCGCACCGACGAACCCGATTTCAACCGAAACAGCGATGTCTGGGTCGTGTCTGCAGCAGGCGGCCAGGTCGAGCGTTTCTCGGGAGGACCCGGGACGGACGCGTCTCCGCGCTGGTCGCCGGACGGCGCATGGCTGGCCTTCCGCGGCAACTCCGACCCCCACGACTACGGCTCGCAGCACCAGATCTGGCTCGCCAGCGCCGACGGCGGCGAGCCCCGCAACCTGACCGCGGCCATTGACCACACGCCTTCGGGGTTCGCGTGGACTCCTGAGCACGACCTTGCCGTGACCTTCCAGATTCACGGAAACATCGAGATTCATCGACTGGGTCTGGATGGGACGCACCACGCGGTCGTCACCGGCAAGGGCCAGGCCACCGGAATGAGCATGGCGCCGGACGGCAGCCTCGGATACCTGTGGACCACGCCCACCGCTCCGCCGGAGGTGTACCTGACGACTATGGGCGGATCCGGACCGGGATCGGATCCCGGCGAGGCGGCAGCCGACCCCGATGCGGCCGGCGCGGCCCATGACGGCTCCGACGGCCGCAAGCTGTCGGCCTTCAACGACGAATGGCGCGCATCCCGTCAGCTGTCCGACACGGAGGGCTTCTGGTACAAGGGGGCCGACGACTGGGATGTGCAGGGGTGGATCATGCGGCCCGCGGGATTCACGCCCGACGCCAGCTACCCGATGGTCCTGGAAATCCACGGGGGACCCTACGGGATGTACGGCAACGGCTTCAGCCTGGAGTTCCAGATCCTCGCCTCGCAGGGATGGGGCGTGCTCTTCACCAACCCGCGGGGCAGCACCGGGTACGGGCAGAGCTTCGAGGCCGCGGTCACCGGCGACCTCGTGGGCAAGGCCTTCGACGACATCATGGCCGGAGTGGACCAGGCGCTTGCGGACCACGAGTGGATCGATCCCGCCAGGCTGGGGGTGACCGGAGGAAGCTACGGTGGCCTGATGACCAACTGGGTCGTCGGCCACACCGATCGTTTCGCCGCCGCCGTCACCCAGCGCAGCATCTCCAACTGGATCAGCTTCTTCGGGACCGCGGACATCCCGTCCTGGGTCGAGCTGGAACTCGACGGAACGCCCTGGGAGGTGCCCATGAGGCTGTGGGAATCGTCGCCCATCGCCTACGCCGACCGGATGACGACGCCAACTCTCGTGCTGCACAGCGAACTCGACTACCGCGTGCCGGTCAGCCAGGGCGAGGAGATGTACCGCGCCCTGATGCGGCAGGGGGTGCCGTCCCTCTTTGTACGATTCCCGGACGAAGGCCACGGGCTGCCCCGGACCGGCCAACCCCTCCACCGTCTCGAGCGATTCCAGTGGATCGTGCGGTGGTTCGCCACGTATCTCGCGCCTGTCAGGAGTTGATGATGATGAGATCGACCACAGCTTCGCTGCTCGCGGCCGCGACGCTTCTTCTCGGCTGCACGCCCCGCGACGCGGGCGAGAGCGTAACCGTCCTCACGGGAGGGCTGCTCATCGACGGGACCGGCGGGCCCCCTGTCGAAAACGGGATCGTGGTGATGCGCGGCGCGCGAATCGTCTCGGCAGGGGCGGAGGGCACGGTGGATGTTCCGGCTTACATCGACCGCCTCATGGATGTCACCGGCAAGACCATCATGCCCGGCATGATCGAAGGGAACAGCCACATCATCTTCGACGGCCAGTCGAACCACCCCGCCTATTTCGCGGGGCGCTACCGCGACTACTACGAGATCGGCGCCCGCAACCTCAACGCCAGCCTCATGCAGGGGATCACCACCTCGCGCGACACGATGGACCCGCTGGAGGAGATGATCCGCCTGCGGGAAGATGTGGAAAGCGGGCTGATCGCCGGATCCCGCCTCTTCACTTCGGGCACGATCCTGAATTACCCGGGCGTCTACCGGATGTTCGACGATCCCACCGATTCGGTCTTCTTCGGCATCCCGCCCGAGGGCGTGGAGTATGCCCGGGCCGCGATGAGGCTGCCCGTGCGCGACGGGGCGCACGGCCGCGAGATCGTCGCCGACTACGCCGAGCGCGGGGTCGACTTCATCAAGGTCTCGGCGCACAGCGGGCCGGAGAACGAGCCGCCGGTGCTCTCCACCGAGGCCCTCACCGAAATCGTGGACGAAGCGCACGCGCGCGGACTGCGGGTCACGACCCACACGTCGTCGATCGAGAGCATCGTGGCCGTCCTCGACGCGGGGGTGGACGCGATGGAGCACCCAACCCTCGTGAGCCAGGAGGAAGTGGGACCGCAGAGCGAGTTCTCCGACGAGCTGGTGCAGCGCTTCGTCGACCAGAACGTCTACTCGGTATCGCTCATGGTCGTGCGTGAAGTCTATGTGACCTACATGGAGGACCCGAGCCGCCTCGAGGATCCGAGGTACATCCGCCACGCGCCGGCGGACATGGTGCAGGAGGCCCGCGAGTGGGTGGCCAGAGACCTCGCCGATGACCCCGAGGCGCTGGAGAAGCAGCGCGCGGGCTACGAGCTGGGACGACTGAACCTCGGCAAGCTGATCGCCGCGGGCGCTCCGATCGCCATGGGGACCGACAAGGGCACGCGCCTCAACTTCCACGAGAGCGGGAACCACGTTCGCGAACTCGAGATCTTCATCGAATTGGGGATGACGCCGATGGAGGCGATCGTCTCGGCCACGCGCAGAGGCGCCGAGCTGCTGGGGATGGAAGACGAGTTCGGCACGATCGAGGCCGGGAAGCTCGCCGACGTGATCGTCGTGGACGGCAATCCTCTGGAGGATATCTGGGCGCTGCGCGAGGTGAATCTGGTCTTCAAGGAAGGGGTGCGGTACCGGTAGGGTTGGGACAACCGTCGGGGGATTGGAGGGTGTCGTAGTGGGAGTGGTGGGCCGGAGCCTGTCCAGACACGATCCCCGCGCACTGGTGAATGCTGCATGAACGGTTCTTCCTCACGCAGATGGGCGTCGGTATTCGTCCTCCTCCTCTGCCACGCATGCTCGGAGCAAGGTGAAGACCGTGCCGCCGGGCCAGGGCCGACGCCGCTCGGTCCCCCCGAGGCCGTCTTCCCGCAGGACTTCGGCTTTGCCCACGCGGTGCGCGAACTCCCGGGGGGTGACGTTCTCGTCCCGGATCCTCTCGGCAAGGCACTCTACCGGGTAGATATGGACGCGGGAGTTCGCACCAAGGTGGGAACGCTGGGTGAGGGACCGGGAGAGTACCAGCAGCCCGACGCGGCGTGGCCGCTTCCCGGGGATTCGACGTTGTTTGTGGATCTCGGCAACGGCCGCCTGGTGAGACTGGGGCCGGAGCTGGAGTTCGGGCAGGCGCATCCCATCGCCCGCCCGCAGGTTGGCGGCGGGTTCGTAATGGCGCTTCCGGCCGGAGTCGACGGTATCGGAAACGTCTACGCCGCCGCCCTGAGCGGCTACCCGCCCGACCCCGCGGGGCGCGGCGCAATCCTGCGCATCGGTCTGGCTCGAGCGACGGTGGATACGGCAGGCACCTACAAGCTCGCGGAGGTAGTGATCGACGAGTCGGCAAATCGGGTCAGCATTTCGCCGATTCCGCTGTCTCCCGCCGACGCCTGGGGGGTTGCCCCGGACGGATCGGTCGTTGTGGCCCGTTCCGTGGGCTACGGCGTGGACTGGTTTGCTCTCGACGGTTCGGTGACCCGCGGCGACACCATCGGCTACCAGCCCATCCGCATCACCTCGGCCGAGAAGGAGGAGTATTTTCGCGATAGGCGCCGGCAGTCCGGAGTCGGCATGAGCATGACGAGTTCTTCGGACGGGGCGACAACCGCGACCTTTTTCCGCAGTGGTTTTTCCGAGGAACCGAATCATGACGACTATCGTTGGCCGGAAGCAAAGCCTGCCTTTCATTCGAGCACTATCCGGATCGATCCGCATGGCCGTGCGTGGGTTCGGCGTCATGTGCCAGCAGGCAGCGGTACCGCGTACGACCTCTTCGACCGCCAGGGAAACCTGGTGAGCGCGGTTACCCTGGGTGGAGACCGGCGCGTTGCCGGGTTCGGGGCCGAATCGGTGTACATGATCGCGTTCGACGACCTGGACCTGGCGTATCTTGAGAGGTACGCACTCCCGGACGATTGAACAGCCTGGGGCCAGGTGCCGGGCGCCAGGGCTCCGCCCAGCATGGCTCCTCAGGCGACCAGCGCCGCTAATCATCTCTCGTTGCCCCTTGCGAGGCAGGCGCCCCGGCGCTCCAGGCAGCTCACGAACTTCCGGGAGGCGACGCTAGTTTCCCACGAGCTCCGCCACCGTCACCACCCTTCCCCCCTCCGCCCAGCGCGCGAGCGTGACCTCTTCCGGCTCCAGCCCGAGTCCCCACGTCGCGTCCCGCACGGCTGTCACCTCGCAGCCGCGCTCCAGCAACCCGTCGACCGCCTGGGTGACGCAGACGTCGCGCGCCACCCCGATCACGACGAACTCGGGGCGCCTGCCGAGCAACTCGCCCAGCGACCGGACGAGAGCATCGGCGCCCGGGTTCCCCTCAAAGACGTTGAAGCGCGTCTTCTGCACGAACACCGGCCGTTGCCCCGCCACGGCGCGTCGCGCGGCCGCCGCGGCCTCCTCCACCCCCGCATCGTGAGCCAGCACCACCGGGTCGACCGGGCGGATCCCGGCGATGATCTCGGCCCCGGCTCGCTCTTCCGGATCCGGCGACCGCCCCATGCAGTGCGGGGGGTAGGTCCCTTGGCCCGGGTCCGGGTCCACCGGGTCGATCTCGGCATCCTCCAGGCCGTGCCAGTCGCCCGTGTACACCAGTACGTCGCAGCGCTTCCGCATCCACGCCGCGACCTCTTCCAGCGCAGGGACGATCCGGACCGCGCCCGGATCGGAGTCGTCGAAGAGGTCGCGGACATATAGCCGGCCTGCCGGGTCCATGAAGTCCGCCTGCACATCGACGATCCAGCCCACCCGCGCGGGACGGGTCGCGCTTGTTCCCCCTGAATCGGCAGCCATGTCAGCGGCCCCCGGCGGAGAGGGGCCCGCCCGGCTCCCGGCCCCGGCTTCCCTCGCTCATTCCACCAACTCCACCCGGTTGCTCGGCCGGTGCCAGCGGCCCGCTTTCGCCACCGGCCGGCCCTCGACACACACGATGTCGGCGGTGTAGTCGAAGGACCCGCCCATCAGCGACGAGCCCACGCCGTAGGAGTCCACCGGCACCCCGGCCTCCTCGAAGGCGCCGATCTTGGCGGCGTTGAACCCGCCCGACGCCACGATCCGGACGTGGCCGAACCCCGCCGCGTCGAGTGCGTCGCGCACCTTGTGCACCAGCCGGGGGTTCACGCCGCGCGGGTCGAAGTCGCCCATCTCGCCGGCCATGCTGCGATCCACCATGGTGCCTGAGGTATCGAGGCGGACGCCCCAGAGCCGCTCGCCCATGGCGCGCGCCACCGCCAGGCTCGTGGCGACGCTGTCGTTGTCGAAGTCCACGAGCGAGACGATGCGCACCTCTTCGGGCAGCTGCGCGGCCAAAGCCCTAGTCGCCGCCACCGTGTCCCCGCCGTACGCCGCGATCAGACCGTGCGGCACCGTCCCGATCCCCGACGACCCCCACCACGAGGCCTGCGCGTCGGTCGAAACGCCGATCGCGCCCGCCACGTGCGCCGCCCATCCGTCGCCGGTCTGCACCATCCAGTGGTCATGGCGCGCGGGGAAGAACATGATCGGCTTGGGCCACGCGGCCTCCACCACCGCGCGGGTGTTGGTCGCGATGCGGGTGCGGCGTCCGAGCACGCCGGCGTAGAGGGTCTCGAGGTGCACGAAGGCCGGGTAGGGCCCGGTGATGAACATGACCGTCTCCCACGGCCGCGCGCGGTCGCCGTCGCGGAGCGAGCGCACTTCGAGGTCCCCGAAGTCGTAGCCCTCGGTCAGGCACAGCTTCAGCATGCCGATCGCCTCGTCGGTGCCCGCGACCACCGCGTCGCGCTTCTGGAATACCTGCATGGTGACGCTCGGGCCGCTGCCCGCCGCCAGAAGCAGATCTCGCGCACGCACGAAGTATTTGTCGGAGTAGTAGCCGCTGCGCATCTTCTCGACCGGGAAGGCGAAGATGGACGGGTCGCGCCGCTTGTCGTGGCGGATGGGGTCCGGAGGCGACGAGGAGGTCAAGGGCCGAGGCGGTCCAGGTCCAGGGTCTGCGTGGGGTCGTCAAAGCGCTGGTAGCCGCCCGTGATGGTGGTGGGCGACGTCACCTGGCCGTCGTAGGTGCCCGACACGATTTCGCCGAAGAACACCATGTCGAAGTCCAGGTGCACGTTGGGATAGGTGTGGGTGCCCGTCAGCGTGCCCGAGAAGACCAGCCGCTCGACCCGCAGGCTGAAAGTGCCCGTGACGGTCCCGTCGGAAGACTCTTCCAGGTTGAGTCTCCAGGTCTCCAAAGCGCCGAACGCGGCGCTGGTACCCTCCCAGTTGCCGGTGACGGTCGGGTGCGCGGGCTCTGTCGCGCCGTCCCCGCAGCTCGCGGACATGACCAGGGCCGCGAGCGCACTCGAAAAGATTACGGCCAGCCCGGCGCGATCGCCGCGGGACCACCACAATGGAGAACGCGGCATCGCGCCAACTCCTGGATTGAAGCTCGGCATTGTACCGGACAGACTGGGGTTGAGCGGTCGAGCCGACAAGTATGCCCTGGATAACCGGGCCGTCAGCTTGACTACTGGACCCCTGCGCACCAGCATGGCAGTTGAAGGGCCGCAATCAGGCTCCGCCAGTTCAGTCATCATACGGAGGACGACATGAAGAAGCGTGCTGTTTCATGGATTCTACTGCTTTCCGGCCTGACGCTGGCCGGGGCCTGCGGCTACGACACCGGCGAGGAGCAGGACGCCGCAGCGCCCGCCGATCCCACCGCCATCCCGGACCCGGCAGCCGCCGGCCTGCTCAACCCCAACCCCGAAGTGATGGCCGACTGGGTCGACCTGCCGGACGGCCGCGAGTGGGGCTCGACGGCCGGCGTCGACATCGACCCGATCGACGGGCACATCTGGGCCTACGACCGCTGCGGCGGCGTGGGACTGGCGGGCGGATGCGCGGAAACCCTGGTCGATCCGATCTTCAAGTTTCACCGTGAGACCGGCGAGATCCTTGCCAGTTTCGGTGCGGGACTCTTCGTCCTGCCGCACGGGATCCACGTGGACGCGGACGGCAACGTCTGGGTCACCGACTCGATGGGCACGTTGGACAAGGGTCACCAGGTCATCAAGTTCAGCCCCGAGGGCGAGGTACTGCTGGCCCTGGGGCGGCCGGGGAGGCGGGGCATCGAACCTGGCCTGTTCAACGAACCCTGCGACGTGATCACCGCACCGAACGGCGACATCTTCGTCTCCGACGGACACAGCGGCCAGAACGCCAATCCGCCCGAGGGCTCCACTGGCCGCATCATCAAGTTCTCTCCCGAGGGCGAGTACATGATGGAGTGGGGCGTGATCGGCGACGGCCCGGGTGAGTTCCGCACCCCGCACGGCATGGCCTTCGACTCGCAGGGCCGCCTCTTCGTCGCCGACCGCGGCAACCACCGCATCCAGATCTTCGACCAGGACGGCAACTACCTGGACTCGTACTACCAGTTCAGCCGCATAAGTGGACTGTTCATCGACGCGGAAGACAACCTCTACGCGATCGACTCCGAGTCCAACCCGAACAACCATGAGGGCTGGATGACCGGTATCCGGATCGGCCACGCGTCTGAGGACCGGGTCACCGCGTTCATCCCGCCGCACGCGATCTCCGAGGACCGGCCGCACGGCTTCGCCGGTGAAGGCGTCGCAGCGGACCGGGACGGCAACGTGTACGCCGCGGAAGGGCCGATCTCGCTGGCTGCCGCCGGTGGCGGCCTGACGAAGTACGTGCGTTGAGGGGGGATGCAGGGCGGCGAGGGCCGTCGCGGCAACCGCACCGGTGATCACCGGCAGGCGGGCCGTCCCCGTCGCGCCTGCGTGATGTCCGGCACGTCCGCGCTGCAGGATGCCCGCGCGATGGTGCGTGGTGCGCGCCGGGTCGTGGCGCTGACCGGCGCCGGCATCTCCGCCGAGTCCGGCGTGCCCACCTTTCGCGACGCCGGGGGGCTGTGGCGCAGGTACCGGGTCGAGGAACTCGCGACGCCGGAGGCCTTGCAGCGCGATCCGCGCACCGTGTGGGAGTGGTACGACCACCGCCGCAGTTTTCTGGCGTCGTGCGAGCCGAATCCGGCCCACCGTGCCCTGGCGCGCTTCTTCCTGGGGCGCGGCGTCGCCGGCCTGATCACCCAGAACGTCGACGGCCTGCACACGCGGGCCGCGCTCGAAGCGGCAGGCGACGCTCCTGCGGATGCGGCGTTGCCGGTCGAGCTGCACGGGGTGATCGCCCGCGACCGCTGCAACAGCTGCGGCGGCCGCTACCCGGGCGAGCCGCTGGGCGATTCGCTTCCCCGCTGCGCTGATTGCGGTGGGCTGCGCCGCCCCGACGTCATCCTCTTCGGGGAGTCGCTCGACGGCACCCTGCTGGCCCGCGCCCAGGCGATGGCGGCGGCGGCCGATCTCTGCCTGGTTATCGGCACGGGCGCCGAGGTCTACCCGGCGGCCGCCATCCCGTGGACCACCCGGCACGCGGGCGGCGATATCATCGAGGTCAACACCCAGGCGACCTCGCTTACCAGCGCGGCCGCCGTGGCCGTGCAAGGGAAGGCAGGTGAGGTCTTGCCGGAGTTGCTCGGGTAGCAACGCGGGACAGCGACTGGGCGCCGGGCCTTTACGACCGAGGCAGCACCTGCGCCCCCGTCAGGCCCAGGTGGTGATCGGTAGACCATACCGTGTCGATCTGGTGGCGCTCCATAAAGGCCAGGCTCGACGCGTCCACGTAGGTCAGGCGCGCGCCCCGCATGCGGTTCAACATGCGGCATGCTTCCCGGTGTACATCGGCGTCGGCCTCCAGCAGGGTCAACCCGGCCAGGCTGTCGGCAAACAGCCCGAAGGATCGCGCGGCTTCCTCACCGTGCCTGTGGAGAAACCACGAGTACGCTTCGGACCAGACCAGGATCGACGTGTGCCAGCGGGGTCGGGTGCCGGCGAACAACAGGCGTGCCTGTGCGTGATACTGATCCCGCCTGCTCAGGGCAGCGATGAAGATCCCGGTGTCCAGAAAGACCCTGGGAGCACTCAAGGAGATTCCCGACCGTAGACGACTTCGTCCACGGCGCAACTGTCATCCCTCCGTCCCTCCAGAATTCCCACGTAGGACATCCAGGGCTTGTCGCTTGGCACCTGTGAGACTGTCTCGCTGAGACTGCGACGACAGAGCTCCGCAAACGAGATACCACGCTGCCGGGCGAGTGCCTTGGCCCGCTCGTAGAGTTCCGCCCCCAGAGACACCTGTGTTCGAATCATGTTATCACCTCATGTGATAATGATAACACCGCTCTGATTCCGTTCGCAACACAGCTCCGAGCACCGTACTATTCCGCTCCCGTGACCCCTGTACCTCAGCCCGCGGATCACGCCATGCGTCCTACACGTCCTGCCGACAGCCTGCTGGCCTTGAGCGCCGCCCTCTGCCTCGCGGCTTCGTCCGCCGGATCCACCGCCCCCCTCTCCGCCCAGGATACCCGGCACTTCGACCTGCTCGTGCGCGGCGGGCGCGTCCTCGACGGGACCGGCAATCCCTGGATCCGCGCGGACATCGGCGTGCGCGAGGGCCGGATCGCCGCGCTGGGGGACCTCGCCGGCGCCACCGCCGACCGCGTGATCGACGCAACCGGGCGCTACGTGTCCCCCGGCTTCATCGATATCCACTCCCACGCGGACGATGGCGGCAGCGGAGGGTCCGGCCGATCCATCCGCAATGACTCCACCCACCGCAAGTCGGCGCCCAACGTCGTATCGCAGGGGGTCACCACCATCGTCGTCAACCAGGACGGCCGCTCGCCGTGGCCGGTCGCGGACCAGCGCGCCACGCTCGAACGGCAGGGCGTGGGTCCGAATGTCATGCTGTTGGTGGGCCACGGAACCGTGCGCGGGCGGGTGTTGGGGGATGACTATCGACGCCCCTCCACGGCCGAGGAGACCGCACGGATGGCGGCGCTGGTCCGCCAGGCGCTGGAGGAGGGTGCGGTCGGCCTCTCGGCGGGGCTCGAGTATACCCCGGGCCGCTGGAGCACGACCGACGAGGTTGCGGCCCTGGCCGCCGAACTCGCGCCCTACGACGGCGTCTACATCTCGCACGAGCGAGCCGAGGGCGCGGACCCGATGTGGTACCTGCCCAGCCAGCACGAGGGCCGCCCGCCCACGCTGCAGGACGCCGTCATGGAGACGATCGAGATCGGGCGGCGGACGGGCGTGCGCGTGGTCGCGTCGCACATCAAGGCGAAGGGCGTGGCGTACTGGGGGTCGAGCGCGTCGGCGATCCAGCTGATCCAGCGCGCCCGCGACGAGGGCGTGCGGGTGTGGGCCGACCAGTACCCGTACCCCACCAGCGGGAGCGACGGGAACACGGTGCTGGTGCCGCGATGGGCGCTGCAGGATGAGGAGGCGAGCAGTCCGCGCGACCGGCGACCACCCGCCGACATGCTCGAGATTCGGCTGCGGGACCCCGAAACGGCGGCGCGGATCCGCACCGACATCGTGCACGAGATTGGGCGGCGCGGCGGTGCCGACCGCGTCGTGATCTTCGACCACCCGATCGCGGAATACGTGGGCATGAACCTCCGGGAAGTAGCCGACCTGCGCGGCGAGGATCCGGTGGAAACTGCGATCGCGCTCCAGCTCGAAGGCGACCGCACCCGGCGCGGCGGCGGCCGCATGCGCGGATTCTCCATGTCGGAGATCGACGTGGAGAACTACGCCGCGCAGCCGTGGGTTGCGACGGCCTCGGACGGAGGCATCGGCTGGCCCGGCGACGGTCCCGTCCACCCGCGCTTCTACGGCACCTTCCCACGCAAGATCCGGCACTACGCGCTGACCATCGGCGCTCTCTCCCTCGAATCCGCCATCCGCGCGCAGACATCGCTCCCGGCGCGCATCATGGGGCTCGCCGATCGGGGCGAGATCCGCGAAGGCAACTGGGCCGACCTCGTCGTGTTCGACCTCGAGACGATCGCCGATCAGGCCACCTTCGTGGACCCCCACCAGCACGCGACCGGGATCGACCATGTGCTCGTCAACGGCGCGTTCGTGGTCGAGGACGGCGAGATTCTGCTGACGCTGCCCGGCAGGGTGATTACCTCGCGACGGGGAGGACGGCCGGCGGCTTGAAGGAGCGGGGATGGCGCGCAGACACCCCGGTCCCCTCGCGTCGCCGGTTTCTGCCGAACTACGTGGACAGCCGGGGCGGCACATGGTGGATTCACCGGATCGCGCCGTTCACGGTGTCAGGAGATGTCGCCGCGTTCTTTCGCCGCCTGGAGGAGATCGTTGCGGCCATCCCGCGGACCGAGATCGTTGTGGCTATCGACGAGTACCTGCACGCGGTATGCAGATCGCGGCGAGGGCATTGTGATGACCTGGAATTCCTGTTCTCGCGGACGGAGGGCGTGGTTCACGTGCTGTCCGCACCGCGCGACGGGATGTACGACTTCGGAGTGAACCGGCGGCGGGTCCAGCGGGTGCGAAAGCGGCTTCGCGCGGCGGGGACGCCTGAGGGTCGGTCGTGGGCTCAGCTCCACAGGGCCCCGATCGGTACGGCGAAGAGTCCGTCACCGAACGAGGTGGAATGATCGCCATCGTAGAGCAGCACGCCCATCCCGAAGCGCTCGCCCGCGATGCGCCGGAGACGCTTCAGGCCCGTGAAGTCCCTGGCATGGAGAGAGGCTGCGGCCTTCACTTCGACCCCATAGCAGTCGCCCGAGGCGTCTTCGATCACCAGGTCGACCTCGACCTTGTCCTTGTCCCGATAGTGGTGGAAGGTCAGCGGTTCGTCCACCCACACCGCTTGTTTGCGCAGTTCGTTATAGACGAACGACTCGAGGAGCGATCCCAACTCCACCGGGTTCCGCAGCAGCCTGCGGCGGGTGATCCCTCGCAGGGCGCACGCCATTCCCGTGTCGACAACGTGCATTTTCGGCGTCTTGACCAGCCGCCTGAACTCGCTGGCGTGCCACGCGGGAATCCGCTCGACAAGAAAGAGCTGTTCCAGAAGGCCGAGATACCGTCCGGCCGTGATCCGGTTGAGGCCAAGCCTGCCGCCGAGTTCGGCAAGGTTCACGAGCTGGCCCGACAGGATCGCGGTCAGCCGGAGGAGTTTGGACATCGCTTCGACGTGCCCGATCCGCGTCAGGTCGCCGAGGTCACGCTGAATGAGGGTGTTCAGGTATTGCCGATGCCACGCCGGGCCTCGCTTTTCACTCGCTCGCAATAACGGTTCGGGAAAACAGCCGGTCACGATCCGCCGGACCAGATGATCCCTGATGCGCGTTTCTTCGGTCTTGGGGGCCTCACCCTTGAGCAGCGCGTCGAGAAACGTCGGTTTGCTGCCGGCGATCTCACACTCGGACAGGGTCGCCAAGCGGACGGCTTCCATCCTTCCCACCAGTGCATTCGAGACCCTGGGGAGGAGCAGCGCGTTCGCGGAACCGGTGAGCAGGAAGCGGCCAGGCGTTCGGTCCTCATCGACCGACTGTTTGATGGCGACGAGCGTATCGGGCACCCGCTGCACCTCGTCGAGCGCAATCCTCCCCGGCGGAAGATTGCGGATGAAGCCCACCGGGTCGGCGCGGGCCACCTCAGCCTGGGCAAGATCGTCGAAGGTGATGTACTGCCAGGTCTCGTCGATCAGATCCTTGACCAGAGTCGTCTTCCCGACCTGCCGGGCGCCCATGATGAAGACAACAGGCGTGTCGGCCAATGCCTCCTGAACAAGGCGAGCCGTGTAGCGCGGGAACCTGGTGATGGGTCGTCCCCCTCGTTGTCGGGAGCTGAACGGCATTGCAGCGTAGCGGCTGATCGTCAATTCTATCAGCGTCCAATCGATATTGAAAGAGCGTCTGATCGATATTGTGTCAGCGTCTGACCGCAATCGACAGAGGGCTCGGACGATGACCGGTCACGCTTGACCGATCCTGTCAGCTCCCCCACACCTCCCGCATCACTCGAAGCGCGTTGAGTCCCAGGATCTTCTCCACGCGGGCCGCCGTGTGCCCCCGGGCGAGGAGCAGGTCGGCGAGCTTGCGGAACTGGTCCGGGCCCTGCAGGTCGGGAATGAACGGAACGACTCCGGCGCGTTCGCCCGCGGCGCTGATTCCCGCCGCCTGACGCCGCTCGACATCCCTTCGGGCTGCTTCGTAGGCTGCCTCCATGTCGTCGTATGCGGTCGTGCCGCCGTCGGTGCCGATCCCGACGTGGTCTTCGCCGCACACCTGCACGGCGTGCTCGATGTGCCGCACCACATCCTCCGCCACGGCCATGCCATCGGCCGCCAGGAAAGGCATGAAGTAGATCCCGACGATTCCGCCGCCCTCGGCGACGAGGCGCAGCTCCCGGTCGGTCTTGTTGCGCGGGAGGTCGGTCACGGCCCGGCAGCCTGTGTGCGTGATCGCGATGGGCTCGGTGGACACGTCGATGGCGTCCAGGCAGGTCCGCTCGCCGCTGTGGCTGAGGTCCACGAGCGTTCGGGTGGCGTTGAGTTCGGCCACCACCTCCCGCCCGAACCCGGTGAGACCGCCGTTCTCCGGCACCATCGAGCCGTGCCCGAGCTGGTTGGCGAGGTTGTAGGTGAGCTGGATGACCTTGACGCCCAGTCCGGCGAAGATTGCTGCCCGCCCGGCGTCGTCCCCCATCATGGCGGCGTTCTGGAAGCCCTGGATGATGCCGACCCTGCCTTCGCGGGCGGCACGCTCGATGTCGCCGGCGCTCCAGACCTTGAGCAGCGCGTCCGGGTGGGCGCGAATGAGGCGGTTCCAGCGTGCGATGTCGGCGACCGAGCTCTCGAACGGCTCCCGGGGGCCCGCGACGTAGCCGATGGTGGTGTTGACGGCGGCGGTGCCGGAGGCGAGCGCGTCGGCGAGCGCGCGTTCGTCGAGCGAGGTTCGCTGTTCAACCTCCAGGGCTCCGGAAGGCCCTCCAGACCTCGGGATGTTCGGGTTGCGGATGCCGCCGAGCATATTGATGACGAAGAGGTCGGAACCGCTGGCGGGTGGGGGCGGGGCAGGCTGTGTGCAGGCGGTGGACCTGGTGGCCAGGGCGAGGCCGGCGGTGGTGGCGAGGAAGGTGCGGCGGGAGGGGTAGGGTGTGGCGGGCGGGCTCATCTTTGTCTCCGAGGCGTTGTGCGCGCGACGTCTGCAGGGAAACATCGAGGCCAATCCCCGCGACTTCGAGGGAATGGCGTGGGATGACTACTACCGGCACTTCACCAGAATGATGTCGGACTTTCTGCCAAAGGCGCATGGGTTGATGGCGCCTGGTGGGTGAGTTGCAGGACCTGTTTGGTTGCCTCAGGCTTTTCCGAATGTAAGATTGACTTGTCATTTTGTAAAGGCGTGTTTACATTTCCTGTTCTTATGCGCGGATGCGGGATCAGTCCAATGGTTCGCTGGGGCAGTTCCGGGCAACTGGACCGCCATCGCTCACGGTCGTATTGTGGAAGCCGCGCTGGCGGTGGATGCCAGCAGATTCACCTCAGGTGTAAGCGCAGAACAGGAGATCGCCCACCGACTAGACAAGCCTACCAATTCCGGCTCTCCGGCCTCGACGAAGCCGACGGACATATCAAAGTCGACACCCTGATCCGAGCTCCAGGGGCCTTGGTGAAGACGGCCAAAAGCGCCACTCGGCTGGCGGCCACGGGCCGGAGCAGTGGACGAGGGGCTAAGCCGCGCTGGCTCACAGCGGCTCTTGATTTCACAATCACCGGATTGAAACCGGGATCCACTTCCGTCGGAATCGAGGCTCCCAGGCTTGGCGACGTTCCGGATCTTGACCTTGAACAGCAGGATCTGTGGCTGCAGCAGCCCCGCGCTGAAGAGACTTCTCTTGATCTGGGTGCGTGTGCGGCAGCGGAAGTCCAGAATTCTGCGGGCGCCGGAGACTACTTCGACCGCCACGTCCTCCAGGCAATTCTCGGGTTTGGCAAAGCTGCGAAGACTCTTGGAGTGCGCTACCAACTGATAGCCGAGAATCGGCCGGGGGCGGGTTTTGTCCTCGACGCATCCGCCTGCCCGAGTATCAAGGAACGCCTTGACCTCATCCCTTTCGCTAAGGCGGTCGTAGTGAGCGGTCGACTCGACGAGATCGGGCACGGTTTGGGTCGGTTTCGACTGTTGATGAGCGGAGGTGCGTTGCCCGGTCGACTGGATCGTAGCTGCCTCGACGTTGAGATGCTGCGCCCGCTGTGGGGCAAGCGGGCCACGGTGCAAGGCATGGTTCACTTCAAGGCCAACGGGCAACCGCGCCTCATCGAGGCGCGCCGGATAAGCACGGGCGGCGATGGCGACGCGATCTTTGAGAAGATGCCTGAGGCTGAGATCCGCAGTGGAAAGATCAGCGATCTGGGAACGCCCGAGGATCGGTTCAGAGCCGTTTCCAGGACCTCGGCCACGATGCTACGCCGTGTGGACCCCATGATCCTCTGGGGTGCCTGGCCTGGTGATGAGCCCGTCGAAGAACTGCTGGCCGCACTCGACTGACCACCTGGCCAAATGCAACGATTCCTGCTCGACACGAACCTGTTGCTTGGGCGCGCCGGGCATACAAGCAGTTTGGCCTTGGAGAGCCCGACGTCATCTGGTTTACGTCCGTAGTGTGCGTGGGCGAACTTCGCGCCCTTGCTGAGAAATTCGGATGGGGCCGACGGAAGAGAGTCCAGTTGGATAGGGTACTCGAGGAATTGCCCGCGCTATTGATCTGTGGCAGTCGGTCGCACCATCGTTAGGCTGCCGCCTGACACTCCCGGCGCCGCGCCCCTCCAGGACCGACCGACATGCCCCTGCGACCCCTGCGATGTGTACTTTTCTCCGCCCTGACCTGCGCCGCCCTCGCCGCCTGCGACGAGGGGGTCCCGCTGATCGTGCAGCCCCCGGAACCGCCGGCCCCACCCACTCCGGCATCCGTCCAGGTCGTTGCCGGGGACGGGCAGCGCGCCGTTCAGGGTCTGTCGCTCGAGGAACCGATCGTCATCCGGGTCCTCGACGGCCAGGGCCAGGCCCTCGCCGGGGAAACGGTCACCTTCGCACCCGCCTCGGGCAACGGCACGGCCGATCCGGCCTCGGCCACTACCGACACCGACGGCCGGGCGGCGACGACATGGACCCTCGGCGCCGATGCCGGCACCCAGACCCTGTCGCTCACCGCGACCGACGCCACCGGCTCCGCCACGGCGACCGCCCTGGACCTCGAGGCCGAGCTTGACACCCTCTTCATGGCGGCAACCGACGCCGAAGTCGACGCGGTTCGCGCCGATTGGACGGCACGGGATGTGTCGGCGGCCGGCGCGCGCGTGGAGCTCGCGGAACAGCTCGATCTTGTGGGGTCGCCGGCCGAGATCCGCATCGTCTCGCACACGGTCGGCGGGGTTCGCCACTACGGCGCGATCATCGAGCCGGACGGCGCGGCCGAGCAGAGCCTGCCAATCCTGGCCTACCTGCACGGGGGCGACGGCGGCGTGTCGATCACTGACATCCAGATCGCAGCGATCGCATTGGGCGAGCTGCGCGACAGCTTCGTCTACGTCATCCCGTCCTTCCGCAGCGAGCCGCTCGAGTATGGCGACAGCACCTGGGTCTCGGAGGGGAGATCCAGCCACTGGGACTACGACGTGGACGACCTGCTGGCCCTCCTGAACGTGGCCATCGAGACGACCCCGGCCGCCAGGCCGGACTCGATCAACCTGTTCGGGGGCAGCCGCGGGGGCGGAGTGGCCCTGCTCGCCGGCGTCCGCGACGAACGAATCGCCCGGATCGTCGCCTTCTTCGGTCCGACCTACTTCTTCGACGAATGGGTGCGCGAGATCGTGCGGGAGGCGGCGTTGCGCATGCCTCGCCGTCTTACGGGAGTCGCGCACCTCGACTCGGTGGTCGTCCAGCCGTACATCCGCGGCGACTTGACCCGCGCCGAAACGCGGCTCGAGCTGGTCCGCCGCTCCTCGGTGCTCTTCGCGGCCGACCTTCCCTCGGTGCAGCTGCACCACGGCACGATCGACGAGACGGTGGATGTCTCACAGGCCCTGGCCATGATCGAGGCGATGGAGGCCCTGGGGCGTGGCGCGCCCGACTTCGAGGCCTACATCTACGACGGCGGCGGCCACGACTTGTTCGGCCTCAACCAGGGCATCCCGCGCGCGGTGGAATTCCTGGCCCGGGCGTTCGGGTCAGGCGGGTCGTAGCGGGCCCCCGGACAGCCGGGGGCGACATGGCGTGGACGGCCTCGCGGGCCGGTGGGTCAGGTCGAAGCCGCCGGCGCAGCGCGCTTCGCTGACCGGCCCTCCGCGTGATCGACGATCCCCCGCAACATCCCGCGGAAGATGATCCAGTGGACGGGATAGAGGGCGTACCAGTACAGCAGCCCGCCCAGCCCCCGCGGATCGAAGATGGCCGTTTGCGTGATCCGGCTGCCTTCGCTCGCCGCGCAGACTTCGAACTGGAGCCAGGCCCTCCCTGGCAGCTTCATCTCCGCACGCAGCCGTAGCAGACGGCCGGGCTCGAAGTCCTCGACACACCAGAAGTCGAGGGTTTGGCCCCGGTAGAGTTCGACCGGATGCGGCCGTCCGCGCCGCATTCCGACGCCGCCGAGCTTCAGGTCGATCCAGCCGCGCAACCGCCACAGCCAGGTGGCGCAGTACCAGCCCCGTTCGCCCCCGATGCGTTGGATCGGGGCGAACGCCCGCGACGGCGACGCCGCTGTCCGAGCCTGCTGGCGATCGACAACACGTGCGCCGAGACGCCGCCCGCTACAGCGCGCCGTCCGGCCGTTCAAGGAGACGGGATCGCTCCACCGGGTGCGTGCAACCGCGCTATCCTCCTCCCTTAGTGCCGCGGCCATCGCGTGGCTGACCCCCAGCCGCCGCACCGGGAACCGTTCCAGCGCCGAGTTGTCCCGCACGATGGTCTCGTTGCGCAAGCTGTCGATGAGCTTGCGGCCGATGCGTGCGTGCAGCGGCGTGACCAGCCCGAGCCAGAGTCCGGAAATCCGGGGACTGAGCAGCGGAACGGGGATCATGAGCCGCCGCAGCCCGACCTGGCTGGCGTACTCCCGCATGAGTTGTCCATAGGACAGGTGCCGCGGTCCTCCGATCTCGAACACCGCACTTTCGTGCTCCCTCAGATCGAGGCCCAGGACGAGATAGGTGACAACGTCCCCGATGAAGATCGGCTGAGTCCTGGTGCGCACCCAGCGCGGCGTGATCATCACCGGGAGCCTGTTGACCAGGTGACGGATCAGCTCGAACGACAGCGATCCCGACCCGATGATGATTGACGCGCGGAACTCCAATGTCGGCGGTCCCTCGCCCGCGAGGATCGCGCCCACCTCCCGGCGGCTCGCCAGGTGCGGCGACAGGCGGTCGCCGCCGCCGAGTCCGCCGAGGTAGATCACGCGCCGCACCCCCCGCCGCCGGGCCGCACGGGTGAAGTTGCGTGCACCCTTGCGGTCGTGCCCTTCGAACCCGGCGCCGGATTCCATCGAATGCACGAGGTAATACGCCGTATGGACGCCTTCCAGCGCTGCGATGAGGGAGTCTGCGTCGAGGACATCGCCATGGACGATCTTCGTTGACCTCCCGAACCGCCCCGCGAGGTCACCCGGTGCTCGCGCAAGGCAGCGGAGTCGAACACCCTTCTTCTCCAGGGCCGCGACCAGGTGGCCTCCGACATATCCACTGGCCCCCGCCACGAGGACGACCGGCTGCCTGCCATCTTCCCGCGCCATTGCTATCGCCTCCACACTCCTGTTGTCGCTGACGGGCTCATGTGCGATCGATACTCGGAGGAGGCATGGCGGTTCCTCGGTTCCGCCGTTCCCGCGCGACTTGCATGCAGGGCAGGTTTGTCTGAGCTTCCCGCCCTGACCGGTCAGCCCACGGGAGATGACGAATGAGTGACAAGCCGGCCCGCATATCCGCTTCGCAGGTCTCGCTGATCCTTCAGCGCGCGGCGGAGATCGACGCGAGCGGCGACTCGCTGACGGTCGAGGAACTCAGGCGCATTGCGAGCGAAGCGGGAATCGACCCGGCGGCGACCGAGGCCGCGATCGAAGAGGTGGTGGTCGGCGAGGAGCCAGCGCCGGTGCCGGCGGTGCCGGTCGAGGACGAGAAGACGAAGCTGCCCGCCAGGACATCGAAGGTGCCGTCAGCCGTCTGGATCGTAGCGAGCGGCGCGGTGGGGACGGCCCTGGGGTTTATCACTTCGCTTCCCGGGCCGATCGGAATCCCCGCGTTCGGGGCCGCCGTCCTCTATCTGATCGTGAGAACGGTGCAGAGCATGAAGCGGGGAGCCCAACTCGACTTCCAGCTTCAGAACTTCGCGGTCTGGTTCGGGCTGTTCATTGGTGGGACTGCCATCGCAAGGTTTGCCGACCTCGAGGTTTTGAGTGTCGCGTTGCTGTTCTGGATCGTGAGTTCGGTGGTCGGCGGCCTGATCGTCCGATTCGGTCCCCGTGAGGAGGATCCGGAGGACGAAGCGCCCCGGATCGGGCCGGGACGGCGTTAGCGCCCTATCGCGACCCCTTCACCTTCACCGTCACCAGGTCGTTCAGGTAATAGTGCCGGTGACGCACCGACGAGGCGTAGTGCTGCAGCAGCCGAAGTGAAAGGTCCTGCTCGCTGGCGGGCGCGGCGTGTTTCTCGAGAAGCTTGAGCTGTTCCTCGAAGTTCGTCCCCTGCGGCGACGCCAGGAATTCGACTATAGCGCTTCCTTTTTCGCGGCGCGCCGAAACGCGCAGGCGCCGCAGCCCGGACGCCTCCGGACCGTCCCGCTCGGCCAGGGTCAGGAGCACCTCTTCGCCGGCCGCGCGCAGCCGCCGGCTCGAATCCTGGTTCCACCCGAGCCGCCGGGAGAACTCGGTCAGGAAATCATCCAGCAGGTGCCGGACCCCCGCGTCCAGCGACATGTCGATGTTGCCGCGCCGGGACCACCGCTCCCCCCATCCGAAGAACAGTCCCACGACCACAAAGAGTACGACCAGCACGACCACGGCGGCCGACGCGATCCAGATCAGATAGGAGGTCTCCAAGGCGTGTTTCCGGTTGTGAGTTGTCGCGCGGCCCGCGGAGCGTCCGCCGTCAGCTGACGGGCCTGCTCCTGGGCACGAGCCTCGCCGACCACAGCCCCGAATTCGTGTCCGAGAAGAAGACGCGGCCCTTGAAGGGCATCGCGCTCCAGGCCATCGGCGAATTGGGAACATAACCAATCGGGTCGTAGGCCTTGAAGACGGCAATTTCGCGTCCCTGGGTGTACAGGTTGCCCATCAGTTCGCCCGACACGTCCACCATGCGCACGCCACCCTCGTAGTAGGCCTGGTAGAGGATGTCGTCCTCCACCCAGATGTTGTGGGTGCCGTACTCGGGGACCTCGTAGCGCGCCACCATCCGCGGCGCCTCGGGATCGGAAAAGTCGACGATCTGGATGTAGCCCCGCGTCGCAAGCGGAATCCCGTTCATCCCCGTCTCGGGATCGTACGGCAGCTGGTACGACCCGCGCCCCTGCCCCGGACCCTCCCACGCCAGCCCCCGACGGCTCATGATCTCGTCGCCCAGGAAGACGTAGTGCTTCCCCGTCGATGGCGAGATGTACGGGAAAACCGCGTGCGTTGCACCTCCCGGGATCGGGTAGCTGCTCACCAGAACCGGGTTTTCGGGCGAGCCGCCCCACCTCCCGTCGCCCACGTCCACGACCACCAGCCCGTTCTCCCACTCGGCCGAATAGGCGAGCCCGTCGAGCACCCACACGTCGTGCAGACGGCTGTCGGGGTGGTTGTATTCGCCGACCAGGCGCGGGTTGTACAGGTCGCTGATGTCCAGGATCACGTACTTGTCGCCGCCCGCCAGCGCGTAGACGTACTCGGGCGTGGGAAAGGCGTTGTGCACCCCGCCCGTCAGCCCGTGGTCCGTCACCTCGGAGGCGATCACGGGATGCGCGGGGTCCGCAAGGTCGAGGATCACCACCCCGTTGCGCCGGTTCGACGCCCCCTCGCGGGTCATGGTGGCGTAGCGCGCATCCGGCGACACCTTCATGTCGTTGATCGACCGCGCGTCCACCTGGATCGAGTCGGTCTTGAAGATGTTCCCCGGCTCGGTCACATCCCACACGAATCCGTATCCGTCGGACCGCTTGGCCCCGGTGAGCGCGTAGTCCCGCCCGTCGCGCCCCTCGAAGACCCAGAAATCGGTGGTGCGAACCCGCTGCTCCCTCCCCTGCCCCTGGATCTCGAGCTTCTGGACGACGTCGCGGGCGACGACCCGGAACGAGGTGCGCGCGGAAAGCGGCCCCGCGTCGGCGATCACGGTGTAGACGCCGGGGACATCCGCGACGAACCGGCCGCCGGACATCTGTGCCGGAGCGGGAGGCGCGATGACTCCCTCGGGCTCCTCCCAGATGTGGGACCACTCGACGGGCACGCCACCCAGAAGGTCGCCGCCGGCGCCGCGCACCTCAGCGCTGAAGTCGATGACGTCGCCGGTGCGCGCCCGGGCGCCGCCGCCGGTGATCGCAATCGTCTCGCCCGTGAAAGGGTCTGCGCGCACAGTGAGCGTTCCGTCCACGCCATCGACCGTCGCGGTGATGGCAGCCGTGCCGGAGGCCACGGCCGTCACGCGCCCGAAGCGGTCAACGGCCGCGATGTCGGGTGCGCCGCTGCGCCACGTCACCTCGGGTTCGCTCCGGGCGGAACCGTCTGCATGCTCGGCACGCGCGTGCATCCGCAGGGTGGTCCCCACGAGCAACCGATGGTCGGTGGTGGGAGTGACGACCACCCTGTCGACGGCTGGCCAGCCGATGCTGACCGGCACCCTCATGGTCACAGGTTCGCCTGCGGGATCCCCACCCTCCCGCACCAGCGTCGCGATCAGCTCGTAGTCCCCCGCCGCCAGCGCGGTGACCACGCCCTGCCGCACCCTCATCGCGGCCCGCGGCCCCACCAGCCGTACCACCGGGTTCTCCACCCGGGCCCCCGAGCGCGTGTAGGCCGCGATCGTCACCCGCACCTCGTCCCCGACGCGCATCTCGAGTGCGTCCGGGTAGGCCCACAGCCGGACGATCGGGTCGTCCCCGGTCTGGGCCGACAGGGGAGCGGCGGCGTAACTCGCGCCGACGAGACCACCGGCAAGCATGAGGAGTCCGGTGAGCTTTGCGTTCCTGGTCATGCTGGTTCCTCCATGCGTGGTCTTCAGAGGTCGGCCGGCCGGCTTCAATCTCCTCAGAGCGAAACTGTGGCGGCAGGGTCGGCCAGGCAACGTCGCCGACGCTCAGTGAGCCCTGGCCCGGCGCCGGCGTAACGATCAGGCCCACTCGGCGGTCACGAATGCCGATTGGGCCGTATCACCGATCCCTACGACACTTCGTAAACCGCAAGCGCCTCGACTCCCAGGCTGTCCCGGACCACGGCGAGCACCCAGTCGTCTCCGGCATCGAGCAGGCGCATGTGACTCGGAATCGTCACCTGGCGAGTCCGCTTTCCCGAGGGATCGAAGACGTCCCAGCGTTTTCCGGGGTGCCCCGGCAGCCGTGGAAACCACGTGATGCCGTCCCACTGCCCAACCCACAGCGTGCCGTCATCCAGGACCAGCAGGTGTGAATACGCCGGTACCGTGGAGGGCAGCACTCTCTCGTAGTCGGGCCAGCTTTCCCTGAGAAACCGGGCCCTCTCCTCCTCTGAGGGAGTCCGGTGCGTTCAATATGGTCCTAGGAACGAGAATGACCGGCCTCCAGGCCCCGAAGGTCAAGGGAGCGCTGCCCGGCGGTCCTTCGAGCAGTTCAACCGGTCGGCGGACGCCTAGTTGTTCGACCAGGTCGCGAAGCAATCCGCGAGCAATGGGATCTTCGAGTTGCTGGGCAAACCGCCGAAGCCCGCGCAGCTGACGCAGATCGGTGGCAAGCAGGACAAGCCGCGCCACGGCCAGCAGGAGAACGGCGACCGTTGCCGCGCCCAGGAGGACCAGAGGGAAGTCAACTCCGTGGACCGAGCCGGGATCGAGTGCTACGCCACCTGAGGAGGACGAGGCCGTTGAAGCACCGGTCGCCGACGGCACCAGACCGACGGGGGCGGCGGCGGGCGGGAACAGTCCGGGCACCCAGGGCGCCGCCACAACAGACATCGGCAGCGACAGCGACAGCGCCTGGCGGAGCCAGCAGCCCGCGATGGGATGCAGCCCGGCCAACCGCCCCAACACAAACGCCGCCATCCCTGCCAGCCCCGTCCAGACCACGACCGGAGCCCAGAACGACCATACGCTCGCGCGTCCGATTCCTTCTAGAAACTCAAGCATCCTTCTCTTCCTCGGCCGCCATGCGAGTCAGCATTTTCCGGATAACGGCGGTATCCTCGACGGTCAGCGAGTCGCCCCGGACCAGCGTCTGCACCAGGGCGGCGGCAGAACCGTGGAAGACCTTGTCGAGGAGGTCCTGCACGAGTTCCTGCCGGACCTGGGCGGGAGCCCGCGCGGGGGTGTACAAGTACCGCGATCGGGTTGTGTCACAGTTGAGGAAGCCTTTTTGCGCCAGCTTCTTCATGACTGTCATCACCGTCGTGTAGGCGACGGACCTGTAGTCCAGCATCCTGTCATGCACATCGGCCACCGACGCCTCGCCCATCGCCCACACCTGGTGGAGTACTTCCATCTCGGTCTCGCCCAGCTGGCTCAACGATCTGCGTTTCATACGGTTTCCTCCGTGGTGGTGGGGGTCAGGGACGGCCCTGGCTCGGTCCATGTATCTGTACTATTACAGTAATACTATTATGATAGTATTACAACCGAATCGTCGCCCGAGTGCAGCGGGACTTCTTATACGGGCTTCTAGGCAACACGGCCATTCCCGGCTAAGGTTGGATCGCCTATTCGTTCACTCCAGACCGAGAACGCCGATGCAATCCGCCCGTCTCCCCGTCCCGGTGGCACCCTCGCTGTGTTTCGCAGCCGCCATCTTCCTCGCAATCCCCTTCCCCTCCACCGCCCAACCCCCCGACACCACCACGCTCGGCCGCTACACCCAGGCCATGACCTGGCGGAACATCGGCCCCACCCGCGGCGGCCGCTCGGTTACGTCGACGGGGGTCGTGGGCGACGACCAGACCTACTACTTCGGCGCGACCGGCGGCGGCGTGTGGAAGACCACCGACGCCGGCATCACGTGGACCAACGTAAGCGACGGCTACTTCGGGACCGGCTCGGTGGGCGCGGTCGCTGTGGCCGAGTCGGACGCGAACGTGGTGTGGGCCGGCATGGGCGAGCACGCGGTGCGCGGCGTCACCACCTCGCACGGAGACGGCGTCTACCTCTCGACCGACGCGGGGCGCACCTGGACGCACATGGGACTCGCGGGCACGCGCGCCATCTCCCGCATCCGCATCCACCCCCGCGACCCGGACATCGTCTACGTCGCCGCCCAGGGAGCGCCCTACGGCGAGACGGAGGACCGCGGCGTCTATCGCACCATGGACGGCGGCCGGAACTGGGAGAAGGTGCTGTACGTCTCCCCCCGCGCCGGCGCGGCCGATCTGGCCATGGACATGACCAATCCGCGCATCCTCTACGCCTCCTTCTGGGATCACCTCCGGCGCCCCTGGGTGGTGGAGTCCGGCGGCGATGGGAGCGGCCTCTGGAAGTCGATGGACAGCGGCGACACCTGGGAGCAGATCAACGGAGGACTGCCGGAGCTGGTCGGCAAGATCGGCGTCGACGTGTCGCGCGCCAATCCGGACCGGCTCTTCGCGGTCGTCGAGGCGGAGCCGGACCAGGGCGGCGTCTACCGGTCCGACGACGCGGGTGCCTCGTGGCAGCAGGTGAACGCGGATCGTATTACCCACACGCGTTCCTGGTACTACATGAAGATCTTCGCGGACCCGCAGGACGAAGAGACGGTGTACGTCATGAACGCGCCGTTCCTCAAGTCGATCGACGGCGGCCGCACCTTCACCCCGGTCTCTGTGCCCCACGGCGACAACCACAACCTCTGGATCAACCCCGCCAACGCCGACAACATGATCAACTCCAACGACGGGGGCGCGAACGTCAGCTTCAACGGGGGAGACAGCTGGTCCACCCAGCGCAACCAGCCCACGGCGCAGTTCTACCGCGTGATCACGGACAACCAGTTCCCGTACCACGTCTACGGCGGCCAGCAGGACAACTCGGCGATCGGTATTCCGTCCGCCTCGCTCGGCGGGATCGGCTGGGGAGACTTCTACTCGGTGGCGGGGTGCGAGAGCGCCTTTCTGGCCTTCGACGAGAACGATCCGCAGGACATCTTCGGCGGCTGCTACCAGGGGCTGATCGACCGCTGGAACCGCACGACGGGTGTCGCCAAGCCGATCATGGCCTATCCCTTCCTCGGCCTCGGCACCTACGCAGGCGAACAGCGCTACCGCTTCAACTGGAACGCCCCGATCGTGGCGTCGCCGCACGATCCCGCAACCATCTACCACGCCGGGAACGTGGTGTTCGCCACCCGCGACCGCGGCCAGAGCTGGGAAGCCATTTCCCCCGACCTGACCCGCGACGAAGAGGACAAGCAGGGCGCCGGCGGCACTCCGATCACCAACGAGGGCGCCGGGGGCGAGAACTACAACACCATCATGGCGCTGGTCGAGTCCCCCCACGAGCCCGGCACGCTCTGGGTGGGCACTGATGACGGACTGGTTCACATCACGCGCGACGGCGGCGCCACCTGGACCAACGTTACCCCGCCCGATGTCGACCGCGCGATGATCAACTCGATCGATGTCTCGCCCCACGACCCGGCCACCGCCTACGTTGTCGCGTCGGCGTACAAGTTCAACGACTTCACGCCGATGATCTTCCGCACCCGCGACCATGGCGCGAGCTGGGAGAGCACGACCGCCGGCATCGACGCCGAACACTGGGTGCGCGTGGTGCGCGAGGACCCGGTCACGCCGGGTCTCCTGTACGCCGGCACCGAGATGGGGCTCTTCCTGTCGCGCGACGCCGGGGACAGCTGGGAGAAGTGGCAGCTCGACCTGCCCATCGTCCCCATCACCGACCTCACCTTCCGCAACAACGACCTCGTCGCCTCCACCCAGGGCCGGGGCTTCTGGATCCTCGACGACCTGTCCCCGGTGCAGCAACTGACCGAGGTGGCCGCGACGGCCGACATGCACCTGTTCACGCCGCGCGACGCGGTCATGGCCTCGTTCTCCGGCGGATTCGGGGGCGGGGGCGCCGCTGGAACGCCGGGGGCCAATCCCCCGAGCGGCGCGCAGATCTTCTACTCGTTCGCGGAGGCGCCGGACTCCCTGGTCACCGTCGAGATCCTGGGCGCCGGCGCAACCGCGATTCGCACCTTCGCCACCGACCCCGAGGCCGCCGGCGACGAAGACTACACGTCGCTGCCCACACCGGAAGCCGGCCTGAACCGGCTGGCCTGGGACTATCGCCACGACGCGATCCCGGGCGTCGACGGATACCAGAACTTCGGCAGCCTGCAGGGCCGAGTGGCTGCCCCGGGCAACTACCAGGTCCGTCTCACGCACGGCGAGGAGAGCAGCACGGCAACCTTCACAGTCTCGCCCGATCCCCGCTGGAACGCGACTCAGGCCCAATACCGGACCCAGGAACGCTTCGTCGCCGACGCGCAGCAGGTCATCCGCGACCTTTACGGTGCGGTCAACGAGCTGGCCGGGGTGTCGGAGCAGGTCAACGCGATCGTCGAGCGTACGGAGGAGCACCCCCTCGCCGACTCGATCCGCGCCTCCGGCGAATCGCTGACCAGCCGGATCACGGAGTGGGAGGAGGAGCTGATCCAGCGCCGGCAGCAGACCTTCCAGGACGTGATCAACTTCCGCAACAAGCTCGACGCCCAGATTCTGGCGCTCATCGGCTCAGTCGACGGCACAGAGCCACCGCTGACCGCCGGCGCACGCGAGCGCTGGAGTGACCTGCAGGAGGAGTGGGCGGCCCACGAGAACACGCTCGGGCAGTTGATGGCGGCGGTGAACGCATTCAACGATTTCCTCACCGAGAGCGGCGTGCAGCCGATCACGGTCATCCGACGGAGTCGTCCGGTGTCCTGAACGAACGGTGCCAGCAGCGGGTCGTTCGCTCATCTCCGCGCTGGCTCGGCCGAGGCGCCCGGTAGCGTAGGGACCCCTGGAACCGTGTCTCCAATCCCGTGTAGACGGACGCGATCCACGCAAATGAGTGCGTTGAGATCTCCTCAAACAAGTACACGATTTGGAGGCAACCAATGAGAGACTCTCGATTGTTCCTGGCAACCGCGACCGCGCTCGCTCTGGGTGCGTTCGCAGCGTGCGATGACGACACCACCCAGCCCGGAGCCACCCCCGAGGCGGTGGGAGAAACCCTGGCGCAGGTGGTGCCCGAAGGAGCAACGGCAATGTTCGACGCGCTGTCGTACTTCAACGACCCCGACGGCGGAATCCTCATCTTCACCGTGCGAAGCCTGGACACCGATGTGGCCACCGCCACCGTCGATCAGCATCTGGTTACCATCCACGGCATCGCATTCGGCACGACGACGCTGATCGTCACCGCGATGGACCCGGACGGTTTGGACACGAGCCTCGACTTCGAGGTAATCGTCGTCCCGACATCGTAACATCCGCACTCCCGCCGGCGGGTCGCGACGTTTGGCCCCCGCCGGCGGGAGCTCACGAACGACCCGGCTTTCCCGCCAGGGTTCCCAAGTTGCTGGCCAGGCGGTACAGTTACGCGAAGAGGAGCATCGACCCCTCATCCGCCCACTGCAACCGACCGATCACCGCCTGGAGAACGATGCCTGCATCAAGCCGAATCGAAGACCTTCTGGGAGCCGAAGCCGAAGACCTCCTCACCTACCGCGCCAGGGGCTTCCCCCGGGATCAGCTCCACCTCCCCGGCCCCGATTTCGTGGACCGCGTGGTGGCCGACACCGACCGCAATCCCCAGGTCATGCGCAGCCTTAACCAGATTCTCGGCCACGGGCGCCTGGCCGGGACCGGGTACGTCTCGATCCTGCCCGTCGACCAGGGCATCGAGCACTCGGCCGGGGCGTCGTTCGCGCCCAATCCGCCCTTCTTCGACCCGGGCAACATCGTCGAGCTCGCCATCGAGGGAGGCTGCAACGCGGTCGCGTCCACGCTGGGCGTGCTGGGCTCGGTCTCGCGCAAGTACGCGCACCGGATCCCCTTCCTGGTCAAGCTGAACCACAACGAGCTGCTCACGTACCCCAACCGCTACGACCAGGTCATGTTCGCGAGCGTCCAGCAGGCGTGGGAGCTCGGGGCGGTCGCGGTCGGCTCCACGATCTACTTCGGCTCCGACCAGGGTATGCGCCAGCTGCAGGAGACATCCGAAGCCTTCCAGATGGCGCACGAGCTGGGCATGGTCACGGTGCTGTGGTGCTACCTGCGCCAGTCCGCCTTCAACACCGGCGGGGTCAACTACCACGCCGCCGCCGACCTCACCGGTCAGGCCAACCACCTCGGCGTCACGATCGAGGCCGACATCGTCAAGCAGAAGCAGGCGACCAACAACCGCGGCTACACGGCGGTCGGCTTTGGCCGCACGCACGACAAGGTCTACTCGGAGTTGGTCCCCGGCGATCACCCGATCGAGCTGACGCGCTATCAGGTGGCCAACTGCTACATGGGCCGCGTAGGGCTGATCAATTCAGGAGGGTCCAGCGGGGCAAACGATTTCGCGCAGGCAGCGCGCACCGCGGTGATCAACAAGCGGGCCGGGGGGATGGGACTGATCTCCGGGCGCAAGGCGTTCCAGCGCCCAATGGCCGACGGCGTCAAGCTGCTGAACCTGATCCAGGACGTGTTCCTCGACGAGTCGATCGAGGTGGCGTAGCCCGGGATCGGCGGCACTCGGCCGGGCGCTGTGCAGCCCCCGATTGATGCCCGTCAGGGGTGGCCGTCAGTCCACCCCGGCGACTTCGCTCCGCCGCTCCATCAGCACCACGTCGCGCCAGCGGCCGTCGTGAAAACGGCCCAGGCGTTCATGCGTTCCCAGAATCTTGAAGCCCGCCTTCTCGAAGATCCTGACCGAGGCCTTGTTTTCGGGAAAGATCCCCGCCTGCAGGGTCCAGATGCCGAGGGCCTCGGTCCCGGTCACGAGGTGCCGGAGCAGCTTGCCCCCCACTCCCTTCCCCCGAGCCGACGCCGCGATGTAGATCATGACCTCGCACACCCCCCCGTACACGCACCGGCCCGAAACCGGGCTGAGCCCCGCGTATCCGGCGACCTCGCCGTCGAGTTCCGCGACGATGCGGCAGTCCGGGTGGCGCGCGGCGTCCCAGCTTTCCCAATCCGGCACCTCTGTCTCGAAGGTGGCGTTGCCCGACTCGATTCCCTGACGGTAGATCTCCGCCACGGCGGGCCAGTCCGAGCCGACAAGTGGGCGGAAAGTGACTTCCATCCGCGCCACTAGCGCCCCGCTCCGGACTCGCGCCTCACGATCTCGCCCGGCGCCGCGCCCGTCATGGCTCCGTCGCGAAGCACCGGGATGCCGTTGACGAGAACGTGGACCACACCGTCGGCGAAGCGCTGCGGGTAGTCCCAGTCCGAGCGGTCGGTGATCGTCGCCGGATCGAAGACCGCAATGTCGGCGCGCATCCCCGCGCCCAGGCGGCCCCGGTCGCTGATGCCGTGGAAGTCCGCGGGCAGCGATGTGATCTTGCGCACCGCCTCCTGGAGCGACAGCACGCCCTCGTCCCGGGCGTAGTGGCCCAGCAGGCGCGGGAATGTGCCGGCGCTGCGCGGGTGTCCGCCGGGGGCATCGGAGCCGTCGGCGTAGCCGCCGTCGCTGGCGATCATGTTCCAGGGCTGGACCATGAGGCGCCGGACGTCGTGCTCCTTGATCGCACCCAAGGTCAGGTTGACGGGCGATGACGCGCCGGCGAGCAGGTCGGCGACCGCGTCGAAGGGGTGCTGGCCGCGCTGCTCCGCGATCTCGCTCAGGTACATCCCCACGAGTTCCGGGTAGTCCGGCGAACTGGTGATCCGCATGCTCGTATACCCGGTGGCCTTCAGCCAGGCGAAGCCGCCGTCCACGCCGTTTTCGCTGGCCTGCCTGATCAGGGCCCGCGACCCGGGGTCCGCAAGCGCCGCCTTCAGCTCGGCCATTCCCGCCTCCGTGCGCCCCTGCCGCGCCATCTGGCGGAAGGCGTCCATCCCCTCCACATCGGGGGGCGCCACCACGATCCCCGTCAGGCTGGCGGTCGCCGCCCCGTCGTAGGGGTACTGGTCGGAGACGATCACGATCCCGCGCCGCCGCGCCGCCTCCACCAGCTCCACGATGTCCGCGATCACGCCCTCGTTGTGCAGTCCCACCGCCTTCAGGTGGCCGATCTTCCCGGCTAGCCCCGCCGCCTCCGCGACCTCCACCACCTCACGGTCCGACCCCACGAAATCGTGCACCGGATTGCGCACGTGCGAGTCGTAGACGCCCCCCTGCGCCGCAGCCTCCTGCGCAAGCGCGATCACCTCGGCCGTTTCCGAGAACATGCCCGGCTCGTACATCAGCCCGGTCGAGAGTCCGAAGGCGCCGAGTTCCATCCCTTCGCGGACCAGCGCGCGCATCGCCTGCAGCTCCTCGTCCGTCGGCGCCCGCCGCTGGTCGTCCCCCATGACCTCGTTGCGTATGCCGTTGTGGCCGACATAGAAGGCCACGTTGGTCCCGATTCCGTGCGTCGCGTACAACTCCGAGAAGCGCCGGATGTGCGCCGGGGCGAACGCGCCATCGGGGCCGCCGAAGACCGTCGTCACGCCCTGCCGGATGAACCCCTCGTTGAGGTGGTTGCCAGGCAGTACGATGGCCGGCGGAGTGTGGTTGTGCACGTCGATGAAGCCGGGCGCGACCACCAGGCCGGTCGCATCGATGGTGTCGAAGGCCTGCACGCCGCCGCCGTCGGCCGCGGCACCCCCGACCGTGACGATGCTGTTGCCCGCGATCACGACCGTTCCGCTGCGCGGCCCGTCCCCGGAGCCGTCCACGACCACGCCCCCGACGATGAGGAGATCGGCCACCTCGCCGCCCCGTGCGCATGCGCCGCACAGCAGCGCGGCCAGCAACAGGCTCGCCCGGTACCTCATGGCTACCCTTCTTCCTCTCCGTCACTGGCGGTGGCATGCACCGCGAAGGCAACTCCCTGCGGATCCATGCAATGCGCGATGAAGTCGCCTCCAGGAACCTCCATGGGACCCTGCAGGATCTTGCCGCCCAAGGCCTTGACCGCTTCCGCCGCCGCGTGCGCGTCGGGCACCATGACGTACGGCAGCCACCCGACCGCGGGCATCTCCGGCGGGCCGTTGAAGATGCCGCCGAGCGGGCGGGCACCCCGGCCGAACATCTGGTAGAACCCCATTTCCCCCATGTCCATCCGGCTCGTCGCCTCCCACCCGAAGACGGCGGAGTAGAAGGCCCACGCGCCGTCGGCGTCGGTGGTCGCCAGTTCGTGCCACGAGAATTCGCCGATGTTCGGCGCCCCGTCGTGGCCGGGCGTCTCGCCCTCGGGTTCGAGTACCGCGATCACGCCGCTCTGCGGGTCGGCGATCACCGCAAAGCGTCCCACCTCGGGGACCGCCATCTCCTTCAGCACCGCGCCGCCATGTGTGCGGACCCTGTCAAGCGTCTCGTCCAGATCCGGCGTGGTGAGATAGGCCAGCCAGCACGGGGGAACTTCCGGAGCGGGCAGGTGCATCAGCCCTCCGACGGGCATCTCGCCGTTCATCCACATCTCGTACGGCTCGCCGCCGCCATTCCACACGCTGGTGCCCCAGCCGGTGATCTTCGGATAGAAATCGCGGGCCGCATCGGTATCCGTCGTCATCACTTCGTGCCAGCCGAAACGGCCCAGGGGTTTGTTCGACATGTCGTCTCCAGGTTGATCTGAGGGGGTTGAGGAATCGTGTCCAAAGGCGCCAGAATACTAATCCCGCCCGATCCATCGGCCAATCGAGGATAATGGCGAGGGCGGCGGCCGCCCGTCCACCACGGGAATTCCGGAAAAGCGCTGCCGGTCAGGCCGCCCAGAGGTTGACCGGCCCGCGGCTCGACCGCTACCTGTGCCCCACGGCAGGCGGGGTCGAGTCCCTCACCCCCACCGCACCCACACCGCTGGCGGCGTCCGAAACTCGTGCCCGTAGGGCCGCGTGGGCCGTTCCGGATCCAGCCTCAACCCGGGCAGCCGACCGAACACGCTCCTCAGCGCCTGCTCGGCCTCGATCCGCGCCAGCGACGCCCCGAGACAGAAATGGCGTCCCGCCCCAAAGGCCAGGTGGTCCCGCACATTGCCGCGATCGGGATCGAAGCGGTCCGGGTCTGGGAAGTGAGCCGGATCGCGGTTCGCCGCGCCGAGAAAACAGTGGACCGTCTCGCCCCTCGCGATCGGCACGCCCCGGATCTCGACGTCCTCGGTCGTGAACCGCATGCATGACTGCACGGCCGGTTCCCACCGCATCGACTCCTCGATGGCAGCGAGCAGCACCGGGTTTGCGGTGCGGCGTCGCTCGCCTGGTGCGCCCGCCGCCGGATCCCCTCCGCCGGAGCACGCCGCCGCCACCCGCTCCGCCACCTCGGGATGCGACAGCACCGCCCACAGCGCATTGCCGATCATCGACTCCGTGGTCTCGATGCCGCCGAAGAGCACCACCAGCAGATTCGCCACCATCTCCGTCTCGGAAAGCGGATCTCCCCCGCCCCGCTCCCCGTGACGTCCGGGCCGATGCGGGTCCGAGTCACCCTGCAGGGCGGCGATCATCGACCCCTCCGGCACCTCCCGCTCCGCGCGCAGGAACGGGGTCACGTATTCCCTGAACTCCCGCGCCGCCGCCTTCCCCCGCGCCCGCACCGCCGGATCGCCTGCAAAGTTCTCCAGCGCGGCCGCGAAGTGATCGTACCACCCGAGCAGCGTGTCCCCGTCCCCGTCCGGCAGCCCGAGCACACGGCAGATGCTCCGCACCGAAAGCGGCCGAGCGAGCCGGCGCCGCAGATCAGCGCGCTTCGGCCCCGCCATGTCGGGCACCGCACGCCGCAGGTCGCCCATCAGCCCGTCGAGCACCCCCTGCACCGTCGCCAGAAGGTTCTCCTCGAGTCTCCCCCGCCTGAACGGGCCGATGAAGCGCCGCTTGTACCGGATCTGCGTGTCGCCGTCGGTGGTGAGCATGTGCGATCCGAAGATGTCGCGGATCGTCGACCTGGGTGAGTCGGTCGTAAAGCGTTCCCAGTCGGCCAGCACCCGCACGATGTCGTCGCGCCGCGTGAGCAGCCACATCCCGAGCTGCGGCGCCCACGTCACCGGTTCCGCCGCACGCAACTCGTGGAAGAGCGGATAGGGATCGTCCGCGAGCGCCTCGAAGGTGACCGTGGCGCCCAGAGGGTATCGCTGCCGCCGGTCAGCCACGGTCATTGGCCCGACTTGTCCGCCAAAAAACGCCGAAAGTGGCCGACAACGACGGGTTGGTGGGGTTTGTCCGCCAATAATACCCTCAATTGGCCGACAAACCCGCCAGAAGCTCCCTCGCGGCACCCCCGAGGTTGGTCCGTCCCCGGTTGTAGTTCCTCAATAGAACCACCGTCAGCCCCGTCGCCGGCTCGAAGACCAGGTAGGCCGTGTACCCCGCCACGGACCCCCCGTGACCCGCGAATACGCGCCCATCCGCGTCGCCGACGCTGAACCCGAGTCCGTACCCCTGCTCCGGGTCCTCGGGCGTCTGCACGCTCAGCACCTCCGCTCGCACCTCTTCACTCAGCAGCGAGACGCCGTCCCGGCCCATCACCCCCGCCGCAAACCGCGCCAGGTCATCGACCGTCGAATACACCCCGCCGTTCGGCACCTTGTACCCGCGCCCCGCGTGCTCGCGGGCCGGCTGCTCCGTATTCACCTCGCTGTCGCCGCCGTTGGCGTGCCCCCGCGAGAGCGCCGGCCTCAGTGCATCATCGATCACGAAAGTGCTACTCGTCATCTCCAGCGGCTCGAAGATCCGCGCCTCGACCTGGGCCATGAACGGCTCGCCGGCCGCGCGCTCCAGCCCGAACCCCAGAATCCCGAAGCCGATGTTCGAGTACGAATACTCTGTCCCCGGCGGCGTCTGGTAGCGGGTGGTGGGGATGGACTCCAGGATGCGCGATGTCCACCCCTCGATGGGGCCTGTCGCAGCACCGTCGAGATCCGGTTCGCGCGCGAAGCCTGCGGTATGACTGGCGACCTGCCGCAGGTCCGGACTCGCGTCCGGCGGCCTGTCCGCCATCTCCACGACCTCGGGGACCAGGTCCTCGAGCGCCGTGTCCAGCGACACGACGCCGTCGTCGACCAGGATCGCCATCAGCACCGCCGTAACCGATTTCGAGATCGACCCGGTGCGGTAGATCGTCTCACGCGCGGCGGGAACTTCGGCCTCGGGATCGGCCCACCCGAAGGCGTCCCACCACAGGACCTCGCCGTCGCGGGCCAGCGCCACCGTCATGCCGCCGACCGCATCGGCCTCCACACCGGCGGCGACGGTCTCCGCAAAGGTCGACAGCGCCGGGTGCCACTCGGCGGGAAGCTGCGTAGTCTCGGGCGCGGCGCACGCCCACGACGCGGCCGCCCCCGCCACGGCCAGCACCGCGGCTCCGCGAAGGCGGTCGATGGCGAAGCGCCGCGCTGCGGCAAACCGCCAGGTGTTCGTCCCACGCATGAATGCCTCCTTCTTCCGGCCAGATCCGCGCTTCGCGCTTCAACCTGCCTCTGGCGCCTCTCATCTGCAACACTCTACCCTGCTGTGGTGTCGCACTCTACGACCGCCGGACATCGACACCAGGACACCACGGACGAACTCATGAGGCGCCTTTTGCTGGCACGGCACGCAAAGTCGAGCTGGGGCAACCCTGCCCTCACGGACCACGACCGTCCGCTGAACGCACGGGGATATCGCGCGGCGCAGCTGGTGGGTGCGGCCCTCAACGAACTCGATTGCGTGCCGGATGTCGTGCTTTCCAGCACCGCAGCCCGCACCCGCGAGACCTGGGACCGGATGGAGTCCCACTTCGGCGGCCACCCCCGCATCGAATATCACCGTGAACTGTATCTCGCAGCGCCCCGCACGGTGCTGGCTGCCATCGCCGACGCCCCGGCCGATGCCGAAACACTCATGGTTCTCGGCCACAATCCCTCGACGCATGCCCTGGCGGCCTACCTGTCGCGCAAGGGGGATCCCCGCGAGATCGACCTGGTCCGCACCAAGTTCCCGACGGGCGCCGTCGCGGTGGTGCATCTGTCCTCGAACAACTGGGCCGACGCCGACGAGGGCGGCGAGCTGAAGCATTTCATCCTGCCGAGAAGACTGGAGTAGCCGCCCCGACTGCCGCGCCGACGACCGCCCGGGCAGACCGGCCCCGCATTGATCGCGCGGCCCCTGCTCCGACGTTAGGTTGATCCTTTCGACCCAACCGGCAGGTACCGGAGGCGGCAGTGGCCAGCAAGGCGACGCAGCGGAAAGACCAACTCGGCGGCGAAGTGCTGGCCCGGGTCTTCCGGGAAGGCGTCTACCCCTATGACTACAAGATGAAACGGCGCGAGTACGAGCGGCAGAAAGCGGGTCTGCAGGTCGAACTGCTGAAGGTCCAGCGCTGGGTGAAGAGCTCGGGAAAGCGGATCGTCATTCTCTTCGAAGGGCGTGACGCGGCGGGCAAGGGCGGCACGATCAAACGGTTCATGGAGCACCTCAACCCCCGCGGCGCGCGCGTCGTCGCCCTCGACAAGCCCAGCGACGTCGAGCGGGGCCAGTGGTACTTCCAGCGCTACGTCCAGCACCTGCCGACCGCCGGGGAGATGGTCTTCTTCGATCGCTCCTGGTACAACCGGGCGGGGGTGGAGCGCGTGATGGGGTTCTGCACGGGGCAGGAGTACCTCGAGTTCCTGCGCCAGTGCCCCGAACTCGAACGCATGCTGGTCAACAGCGGGATCATCCTCTTCAAGTTCTGGTTTTCGGTCTCGCAGGACGAGCAGCTGCACCGTTTCGACCGGCGCAAGACCGACCCGCTCAAGCAGTGGAAGATCTCTCCCATCGACCTGGCGTCGCTCGACAAGTGGCCCGACTACACGGAGGCCAAGGAGGCGATGTTCTTCTACACCGACACCGCCGACGCGCCCTGGACCGTCATCATGTCCGACGACAAGAAGCGGGCGCGGATCGCCGCGATGCAGCACTTCCTGTCCAGACTCGAGTACCCCGACAAGGACACCGAGGCCGTGACCGGACCCGATCCCCTCATCGCCGGCCCGGCCACGCGCGTCGTCAGCCGCGACCAGCCCATGGCGGACGCTCCCGGTTCCGCCGTCCGGTAGTCGCACTTGCCGACATCCCCCCGATCGGTAGCGCCATGGTGCCCCGAATGTCCTCAACGGGCCTGGCTCGCGCCGCCCTCGTCCTCGTGTGCTGCGTGATGCCCTTACTTGCCAGACCTTCAATCCCCCAGACCGCTTCTGCCGAGTACGCCCGCGAAGCACGCGAGCTCGCTGACAATACCCGGATCCGCAGTGCCTTCCGGATCGTCGAGGAGCTGGACGCGTGGGCGCTGGAGACGCTCATCGAGCTCACCGAGATCCCCGCGCCGCCATTCATGGAGGAGGCCCGGGGACGCCGCTTCGCCGAACTGCTCATGGAACTCGGCGCCGACTCGGTGTGGACCGACGGGGAGGGGAACGTGATCGGGCTGCGCAAGGGACGGCGCGGCGGACGCACCATCGGGTTCGGCGGCCACCTCGACACGGTTTTCCCGGAAGGCACCGACGTGACGGTGCGGCAGCGCGGCGACACTCTGTTCGCCCCCGGCGTGGGGGACGACACGCGCGGCCTGGTGGTGTTGCTGGCGGTGCTGCGCGCGATGGAGGAGGCCGGGATCGAGACGAACGACGACGTGCACTTCGTCGGGGTCGTCGGCGAGGAGGGCCTGGGCGACCTGCGCGGCATGAAGCACATCTACAGCGACCCGGAGACCGCGCCGGACGCCTGGATCGAAGTCGACGGGGGCGGACTGACCCGCCTCGTCACCGACGGCCTCGGATCGGTGCGCTACCGGGTGACCTTCGTGGGCCCGGGCGGCCATTCCTGGGGAGCCTTCGGTCTCGTCAACCCGGCCCACGCGCTGAGCCGCGCGGTGCGCCACTTCCAGGACGCGGCCGACACGCTCACGCGGAACGGCCCGCGCACCAGCTACAATGTGGGACGCATCGGTGGCGGCACCTCCGTCAACGCCATCCCCCTCGAGAGCTGGATGGAGGTCGACATGCGCTCGGTGAGCCCCGAGAGCCTGGCCCGCATCGAGTCGGTCTTTCTCGAGGCCATGGACCGGGCGCTGGAGGAGGAGAACGGGCTGCGACGCGACGGCCCGCCCCTCACGATGGAGAAGCTCAAGATCGGCGACCGCCCATCCGGCGAGGGTGACCGGAGCGCGCCGCTGCTTCAGCGTGCGCTGGCGACAACGGCCGTATTCGGCGTCCACGGAGAGTTCGGCCGCTCGTCCACCGATTCGAACATTCCGATCGCCCTGGGCGTCCCCGCGGTGACGATCGGACGGGGCGGGGTCGGCGTCGGCGGGCACTCGCCGGGGGAGTACTGGATCAACGTGAACGGACATCTGGCGATCCAGCGAGCGCTGCTGCTGGTGGTGGCCGAAGCGGGGATGGCCGGGATGATTCCGTAGCATCGGCACGATTTCTGCAATCCCTGCACTCAATCACAAACTGGGGCGTACCCTGTGTATGATTCCTTTGTCGGCCAAAAACCTTTCAATTCGACGAACAAATAGATATACTGTGCCTGTACGTCAATTCCCCCCGTTCCAGACTGGCCGCAGCGCCCATGCCACCCGTCCACTACCACGAAGGCCGCTTTCCACCGGATGCACGGCTGGACTGGCGGCGTCTGGCTCCGCTGATCGGCCCCGCCGCCGCGGCGGTTGCGCGATACGACGCGGTCCTGGGGGCCCTTCCCGATCCTCGGTCGCTCCTCGCAGTGCCGCGCATCCAGGAGGCCGCACATTCGTCGCGGATAGAGAACATCTACGCCAGCGTCACATCCGTGCTGGAAACGGCAGCGGGCATCGAGCCCGAAAACCGCTACGCGCTCGACGACATCCGCGATGTGCAGAACCATCTCGCCGCCCAGGACCTCCTGGCCGGGCGGGCCGGAGCGAAGCCATTGTCTCTCGGGCTGGTTCGGGAAGTCCATGCCCTGTTGCTCGACACGCCCCGTGGACAGAAGAAGTCACCGGGCGAATTCCGGAAGGAGCCCGTCTGGATCGGGCGGGCCGGGTCCACTGCGGAAACTGCCAGCTTCGTTGGCGCCCAGGCGCCCCGGATCGCCGACGCGATGAGTGCGTGGGAACGCTACATACATTCGGACGTCCGTGATCGCCTTGTGCAGATCGCGGTTCAGCATGCCGAGTTCGAGGCGGTGCATCCGTTCATGGACGGGAACGGCCCCCTGGGCCGAATGCTTATTCCACACCTGATGTGGCGACACGGCCTCATTCGGATGCCGGTCTTCTGCCTCAGCGTCATGATGGCGTCGAGGCAGGGCATCTACTTCGATCGCCTGCTCGGTGTATCCCGTAACGATGACTGGACCGGTCTCTGTCTGTACTTCCTCGACGCCATACGCACGCAGGCGGATCACGGGGTCCAGGTTCTGACGGCAATCCTGGACCTCTACCGCAGCACCGAGGTACGGGTGCGAGAACTTTCGGGCGACCGCGATCTCCCCGCGGCCCTGGGAGCACTCTTCTCCCGGCCGATCTTCCCCGCAAGCGATTTCATCGCCGCAACCGGCATCCCCGCGCGGTCGGGACGCAGGCTGCTCGCGGGTCTGGAGGAATCGGAAACGGTCGTGGAGATCACGCCGCCGCGGGGACGACGGCCCGCCGTGATGCGGTTTCCGCGGCTCCTGAAGATCGTGGAGGGCCAGGATGGCCTGGGTCGCTGGCCGCGACGGGCCGCGCCGGTCGCAGGCGTCGTTTCGCCAGTTGCGCTGCCCGCCTCGGGTATGCCGAGCCAGATCTCCTCCCGGTAGAAGCCGGCCGGTGCTCCAGTTGTCGCCCGGGGCGTCCCCATGTAACTCGGCATATAGACTTGTGATATATAGATAATCTGTATATCGTGATTCCATTCGATTCACGTGGCCGACACCCCTACCTGGAGGAACCCGTCGTGCAGATCACGCTTTCCAGGAGAATCAACGAGCTCCTCGTGCTGGCGGTTCTTGAGGCCGCCCCCGCGCACGGCTACCAGATCGCCCTGTCGGTCGAGGAGCGGTCCGGCGGGCTTTTCGTTTTTCAGCACGGCACGCTGTATCCCATCCTCCACCGCCTCGAGGCGGAGGCTAAGCTGCGGGGCGAGTGGCACGGCGAAGGACGCCGCCGCAAGACCTACCACATCACCGCCGCAGGGCGAGCCACCCTGCAGGCGGGGGCGGCGGAGCTGGAGGAGCAGTTCAGGGTGCTCCTCCAGCTGCTGGGACCGAACCGTGTGGCGTGAGAGCATGCTGGAGGCGCTCGCGCGGAAGCTGAAGGCACCTCCCCGGCGGCGGCTGGAGCTGATCGAGGAGTTGGGCGCGGACGCCGAGGCCCTGCAGGAGGAGCTGGAGCGGCGCGGATACGATGCGGGGACCGCGCGACGGATTGCGGTGGGCCGGGTGGTGCCGTCGGGTGAAGTGCTGGCCGAGCTGGAGGCACGGCACGCGCCGCGGCTGGGGCGGTGGACCCGAAGAACCGGTGTGGCGAACGGGATCGAGCGGATGGGAGCCGCTGTGACGGCCGTTTTGGCCGGGGCGGCCATGCTGGCCGTGCTCTGGCGGCAGGATCCGGGGGCGGCCGGGGGTTTGCTGGGATGGTCCCTGGTCGGGGTGGTCGCCCTCCTCTCCTCGAACTGGGCGCGGGCGGCGAAGGGGTTGTGGATCGATGGGGACCTGCCCGTGGAGAAGCGCCGAACTCTCTGGACGCGCCAGTCCGGCCTGATGGTAACAGCGGCGGCACTGGGCGGGCTGGGCGCCGCGTGGGAAGGATACCTCGCCCTCGGGGCACTCGAAGAAGCTCCCGGCGCGGCGTGGATCTCGATTCAGGGCGCTGTCTTCTACGGAGCAGTTGGGCTGGGAGCCGCGGCGTTCGGTGCACTTGGGTGGCTCGCTTTCGTCCCCCGCCTGATCAGCGACGAGACCCTGGAGGGTCGGATTGCGATCGCTCTCAGGCAACTGCGGTCGATCCGTATCCTCCACAACCGATAGGAGACGACAATGACGGGAATCGTCGATACCCTGCGAGCTCTTTTTCACGAGTCCGGTATCACCGGGATTCCGCACTTCGCGCTTCTGCTGTTGGTCCTCGCCCAGGTGGGGCGCGTGATCCACGCGAAGGCGCGCCGCCCTGGCAAGCGCATCGCCGATACGCAGTTCGCCGCCATCCTCGTGTTGGGCGTTCTAGCCGCATGCGTGGGGATCATCGGAACGCTCGTCGGGATATGGCAGACCTCCGGCCTGGTTGCCGCGGCGGGAGAGGTCGGCACAGTTCTGGTGTGGAGCATGATGCGAGTGGCCATGACCCCCTCGATCATCGGATTCTCCATCCTGACCATCGCCTCGGTGGCTTGGCTCGTCCTCCACTACTGGAACGGCCGCGGATCGAGATCGAAGGGTCGGGGCCCGGTAGCATCACTCGTCCTGGCCTCGCTGCCGACGGGGATGGGTTGCACCGGCGAGACGACCCTGGACGGAGACGTTTTCACAGCCCGTGACTCGGCTGGCATTGTGATCGTCGAGAACCAGGCAGAGGACTACTCCCTTGACGATCAGTTGGTTGGACTGACCGATCTGATGACGCCGGATGGTTCGCTCAATCCCCTCCCGTGGGGAATTGTGGCCGATCCGGCAGCCGAGCGCGTCTACATTGCGGACGGGATGGGAAAACGGGTCGCCGTCTTCGACGCCGCGGGCCGATTCTTGCGAACACTGGGTCGGGCGGGTGAGGGTCCCGGCGAATTCCAGGCCCCAGGCGCACTCGCGCTGGAGGAATGCAGCGCCGATTCCTGCTACGGCCTCCCAGGGCCAACTCGTGTCCTGGTTGTCCTCGACTCGCGGCGGTCCGTCCTGAGCCGTTGGTCCAGCGACGGAGACTTTCTGGAAGAGGCGCCGATACCGGGCGACTATTGGGGTCCCGGCTTCGCCATCGGCCCCGATTGGTTCGCTACAACGGCCTCGCACACGATGGGCAGGCGGGTGGACCAGCGGCTAGAGATCCAGACTCCCGAAGTCCGTCGCTCCGTGCACGAAGTGGCAATTGAGACAAACATGGTGGAGCTTCCGTGCGTGACCATGCCCGCTCGCAGAATCTTCGCGCCGGACGTGGTCTGGACCAGCAACGGCGGCACTCTTCATTACCTGAACGGCACCGGCTATCGGATCGATGCGTATGCGGAGGGGGTGCTGGTCCGGAGCGTTCGCCGCCCGGTGCGGTCTGTCGCGGTCTCGCGCGCCCTGGCCGTGTCGTCGCTGGCGTTGCCCGGCCCATACGAGGGACTCATGCGGCAGTGCGGCGTCTCGGCCGAAAACCTGGTGGACGCCGTTGGCTACGAGAACGAACTGGCGCCGGTGGTGTGGCTGGCGGTGGATCCCGGCGGACGGCTGTGGGTCGCTCGCAGGATGTCCGGCCTGGCTCCGGAAGCCATTGACGTTATCGACGCCGAAGGCAAGTACCTGGGGACGCTCGCTGCGGCGGTGCTGCCTATCGCGTTCCTCTCGCAGTCGAGGTTCGTCGGGGTGAGGATCGAGATGTCAACGGGGCGGCTCGTCGCGTCAATCTACGAGGTTGAAGGTGAATCGGCAGGAGGCCCCGGCGGCACTCCGAGTATTGCGGCACCACGGATGTCACCACCGAATCCGGCTGAAATCCGTGTGGTCGATCCCGAGCCGGCAGCCGAGCCCGCTCCCAATCCGGCTGGGCTGCGCGAATTCCGTGACTGTGCGGCCTGCCCGCTGATGGTCGAACTCCCCCCGGGGCGCTACCTCATGGGAAGGGCGGAGGGGGAAGATGAGCGAACGGGATTGAACCGGGACCCCAACTGGCCACAGCATGCGCGCGACGGCGAGAGACCGCAGGTGGAGGTCACAATCGCCTACCCCTTCGCATTGGGCAAGTACGAAGTCACCTTCGACGAATGGGACCGTTGCGTCCACGCCGGCGGCTGCATCCATCGGCCCGGCGACCGGGGCTGGGGGCGCGGCACCCGACCGGTCATTCATGTCTCCCGTGTCGATGCCGAAGGCTACCTGGCGTGGCTGAGCCGCACCACCGGGCAGACTTACCGGTTGCCGAGCAGCGCCGAGTGGGAGTACGCCGCGCGCGCCGGCACGACCACCGCCCGCTGGTGGGGCGATGAACTGGGGACTGGAAGGGCCGTCTGCGATGGGTGCGGCAGCCGCTGGGACGACGTGTCATCCGTGCCGGTGGGCTCCTTTCCACCCAACCCCTGGGGCCTGCACGATATGCTCTCGAACGTGTCCGAAGTGGTCGCCGACTGCTGGCACGACAACTACGAAGGCCACCCGGCCGACGGGTCCGCACGGCTGAAGGCACCCGCGGGTTGGCCCGACGGCGAATGCAGGCGAGCGACCTGGCGAGGCGGCGGCTGGGGCTACTTCACCTGGACCGTTCGCGCCGCAACCCGCAGCGGTGGGAACATGTCCCTCGAATTCCGTAACGATCATCAACTGGTCGGCGGGGGCCACGGCTTTCGTGTGGCGCGGGCCGTGGAGCCGGGGTGAACCATTTGGCCCGCTACAGGGCTCCCGGAAGCCCGCTGGTCGTCACTTTCGGCCCGAAATGGCGCGCAACGAATCTCATCCCCGCCAAACCGGCAACGTCAAACACGTCGGACCCCCCTCGCACGGAATGCACAGCGCGTCCGCGTCGAAGCACGTGACCTCGCAACCCGCGTCCTGCATCAGTCTCACCGTCTCCGGAAACCCGCCAACCGCGATACACCGGCGGGGCCCCAGCGCCAGCACATTCAGGGTCAGGCCTCCCGACGCCTCGAACTCGGCGTCGGGCGCCGCCAGGCACTGGACCCCGCGCTCTTGCATCAGCCGATGCAGCGCCACCGGTACCAGCCGCGGGTAGACGAGCACCAGATCCCGGTCCAGCGGGCTGACGACCGACAGCAGGTGCAGGCAGGCCGATGCGCCGTGCCACATGGGAAGGTCGAAGGTATGGACCTCTACACCCATGGGGGCCACGATGGCCTGCAGTTGCTCGATGCCCTCCTGGTTGGTGCGAAAGGTGCGTCCCGCGGCAAGCGTCCGGTCGTCGAGCCAGATGAGGTCGCCGCCCTCGGCCGTGCCCGGCGGCTCGATTGCGCCGACGACGGGCACGCGCAGCCGTTCGTACAGCGCTGCGTGCAGCGCAACCTCCGGCCGCCGCAGGGCCTTGCCGGGCCGGAGGAGAATCGCCCCCGCCGGCGTCATGAAAGAGGGATCGAAGACGAAGATGGAGTCGGCGAGGCCGTCGTCGTTGCCTGGGATCCATTCGATGTGGGCACCGAAGTCGGCGACGCGCAGGGCGAAGGTGTCGTACTGCGCCGCCATTCGCGCCGCGTCGGGCGGTCCCGTGAAGTGCCAGCGGGCCGGATCGGCGTGGAAGGTGGATGAGCCCGGGCGCCGCATCGCGACCCGGCGCAGGGGCGCCACCATGCTTCCCACACCGAACCGGGCGGTCCGCGCGGCATCCTCCGTGGGCGGGACCGGGGGGTTGCCGCTCATTGCGGACCTCGCTCCGCGCCGGCCGACGCCGCCCTCTTCCATCGCATCAACGCGAACACCGGGATACCGGCCACCAGGAGCAGGAAGCCCCAGTACACCGTCTCGGTACCGGCACCCGCGATCGCCCATACGGAGAACCCGAACGCGAGGACGGCCGCCGCCGCCCCACGAATTGCGGCCGGCGGCGTAGCGCTGCCCGTCGCGGAACGCGTGCGCAGCGCAAGGATCAGTCCCGTCATGCTCGCAAAGACGTACGGCACGAGGGTCGCCAGGGTGGCGAGCCGGATTAGGAAGGTGAAGGCGTCCACCAGGCCGCGGGTGTAGTTCATTGCGATCAGCAGCGACACCAGGATGCTGGAGAGGTAGAGGCCGGCGGTCGGGGTGCGGCGCGGGCTCAGGCGCGCGAACCGGGCCGGCAGGAGACCGTCGAGCGCAGCGGCGCGCGGGATCTGGCCGGTGAGCAGGACCCAGCCGTTGAGCGCGCCGAAACACGAGATCGTGGCGCCGGCGCCGATGAGCCACCGACCCCACGAGCCCCAGATCGACCCGGCCGCGTCCGCGAAGGGTGCCGTCGTAACGGCGAGCTCCTCCGGCGCGATGATCCCCATCACGGCGAGGGTGCAGGTCATGTAGACCACGGCCGCCACAGTCGTTCCGAGGACCGTTGCGCGCGGGATGGTCCGCTGTGGATCGCGTACGCCGTCCGCGGGGATCGTCGCGACCTCCAGCCCCAGGAACGCCCACAGGGTGAGCGTGACGGTCGCCGTCACCGCGCTGATGGCTGTGCCGCCCGTCGGGATGAAGGGCTCGAAGTGACCGGGCTCGAAGTACAGAAAGCCAACGGTGCCGATCGCGGCCAGCGGCAGCAGCTTGAGAACGGTGGTGACGAGTTGCACACGCCCCGCTGTGCGCAGACCATGGGCGTTGACGAGCGTCAGGGTCCAGAGCGCGGCCAGCGCCGCAACCAGCCCCGCCGCCGGCGCGCCGCCGATGCCCGGCAGGAACACCGACGCGTAGCTCGCGGTGGCGACGGCCAGCGCCGCATTGCCCGTGAGTAGCGAGATCCAGTAGGACCACGCGATCCAGAAGCCGACGAAGTCCCCGAACCCCTCGCGACCGTACGCGTAGGGCCCGCCGACGCGGGGCATCGCTGCACTCAGCTGCGCCAGGACGAATGCCAGGCACAGGGCTCCCCCGGCGCTCACGAGCCATCCGACGACGCTGATTCCGCCGAAGGGCGCCAGCGAGGCCGGCAGCAGGAACACACCTGCGCCGATCATGCTCCCTGCGACCAGCGAGGTACAGGTCCACAGCCCGAGCGTGGCGGGGCGTCGGCCGGCCTCCGTGGTGGTTCTGTCGCCGGTCATCTGCCTGTTTGGGTCCGGTTGGGCACTCTTGTCGGCCAATTGGCCCCATTCTTGGCCGACAAAGTCCGTTTGGCGCCCGTTGTCCGCCAATTCATCCCGCTTTTGGCCGACAATCCGGCCTCGCCGGCGACTCCGGGTTGCGCCACACTAGCCATCAGTCGAAGTCGCCGCAACCGCGGCCCCGGCAGACCCGCGGCTAAGCGCGGCGCCGGTAAATCAAGCGCCTCACCTCGTGGTACCACTCGGCCCCGAATTCGTCGATGAGCCGCGCGCGGCCGCGGGAAATCATGCTGCGCTGGAGGTCGTCCATGTAGTCGGGCGAATAGGTTTCCTGCGTCATCAGCTGCGGGCCCCGCGGCGTCACCCGGAACGTCCTCACGGTCAGGGGGCCGTCATACGCCGCCAGTTCGTGTAACTCCCGGCTGCTCCTCACGATCGCCACGCTCTCGCCCTCGGCGGTCACCCCCGTGATCACATCGAACAGGAGATCTCCGGCCTCCTCCCCCGGTGGAATGAACTCCTCCAGGGACAATCCCCGAACGTCGAGCACCCGCTTCAACTCATCGGGTATCCCCTCCGGTGCAACGTCCAGGCTGTCGCGTCCCGTCAGTGCCAGTAGTATCGCCATCCCATCCTCCTCCCCTCCCCTGCCCACGCATGGAGGTACATTGCTTGCTGTTGCTCCGGAGACGCAGGACTCGTCCTCCAGTGTGGGGATCATTCCCCTGCCCGCTTCAATTCACGCCCCGTCCGGATCTGTTCCCTCGTTCCTGCGATTGGTGCCTGGCGGCGCGGTCTGGCGCGGACGAACGGAACGCGGCATCGTCCAGTCGGCCCCGAGGTGACTGGGGCGCGGCATCCCAACCGACCGAGGAGCAACAGTCCATGCGGGAAGTATCGAGTGGTGTGAGGCCGACCCTTCCGAGCGCGGCCTTGGCGGCGCTTCTGTCGGCGACGTTTCTCTTTTCGGCTGGCTGTGGGCCTGCCGCGGAGGCGGCACGGCCGGACGGCCCTGAGACGGAGTCTGGCGAGATGACTTTCCCTGCGACCAATCGGCCGGACGTGCGCGGAACTTCCGGGGCGGTGTCAGCCGGCCACCCGCTCGCCGCGGCGGCGGGCCACGACGTGCTGCGCAGGGGCGGAAACGCGATGGACGCCGCGATTGCGATGGCCGGGGTGCTGGCCGTGGTTCGCCCCCACATGAACGGGATCGGCGGCGATGCCTTCGCCCTCTACTACGAGGCGGAAACCGGCCAGGTCCATGCCTTGAACGGCAGCGGCCGCGCCGGAGCCCTGGCCACTCCCGCCCTGTTCGCCGAGCGCGGGCTCGACGAGATGCCCGGCAACGGCCCCCTCTCGGTGTCGGTACCCGGGGCGGTCGCGGCCTGGGTGGACGCCCTGGACCGCTTCGGCACCCTGCCGCGCGAGGAACTGCTCGCACCTGCAATCGGCTACGCCCGCGACGGCTTTCCGGTCTCGACCCGGCTCGCCAGCGACATCGTGGCTTCGTCCGGCGCACTCAACGACCCTGCGCGCGCGCTCTACACTCCCGGCGGGGAGCCGCCGCCGGTCGGCAGCCTGCTGCGCAATCCCGCGCTGGCGGCCACCATCGAGCGGATCGCCGCCGACGGCAAGGACGGCTTTTACCAAGGTTGGGTCGCCGAACGGCTTTCCTCGTTCCTTGAAGCGGAGGGCGGGTATGTCCGCGCGCCCGACCTGGCCGCGCACACCACGACCTGGGTCGAGCCGCTGCGAGCCGGCTATCGGGACTACACCATGCTGGTGCTTCCGCCCAATACCCAGGGGATCGCCCAGCTCCAGCTCTTCGAGATGGCGAAGTCCTTCGACCTGACGGTAATGGGCCACAACAGCGCGAGCTACCTGCACACGCTCGTCGAGATGAAGAAGCTCGCCTTCGCGGACCGCGACCAGTGGGCGGCCGATCCCGACTTCACCGACCTGCCGCTGGATGATCTGCTCGATCCCGACTACCTGGCGGCGCGGGCGGCGATGGTGGACCCCGCCGCCGCGACCGCCGCGCGGACGCCCGGGGTCCCGGCTGGCATGGCAGCGGCAGCGGGAGGATCCGCGAGCGACGACTCGGGCGACACGGTGTATCTCACGGCGGTGGACCGGTGGGGCAACGCGGTGAGCTGGATCCAGAGCCTGTTCGCCGGTTTCGGCTCCGGACTGCTCGAACCCGAAACGGGGATCGTCCTGCACAACCGGGGGGCGCTCTTCAACCTCGATCCGGGCCATCCGAACATCATCGCGCCCGGGAAGCGTCCCTATCACACCCTGACCCCCATGATGGCGCTCCACGGCGACGGCAGCTTCGCCTTCACCCTGGGCACGCCCGGCGGCGACAGTCAGCCGCAGAGCCTGCTCCAGATCGTCAACAACTTCACCCTCTTCGGCATGACGCCCCAGGCGGCGATCGAAGCGCCCCGCTTCCGCAGCTACGGCGGGCTGCGGATCGCCTTCGAGGACCGGGTGACGGGCGCGGTGCTGGCCGAACTGGGAGCGCTCGGCCATGAGGTCGAGGTCGTGCACGGCTGGACCGCCACCTTCGGCGGGGCACACATGATCCTGCGCGACCGCGACGGCACGCTCACCGCCGCATCGGACCCGCGCCGGGAAGCGTATGCGATCGCGCATTGAGCGAGCAGTGGCCCGTGCGTTCCCCCACCCGTCCGGGCTTGGCAGATGACTGAATCAGCGCGGAGACTGGCCGCCAGCGGTGCGGGTCTGGCACTGTTGGGCGTGGCGCTGGGAGCCTTCGGTGCCCATGGGCTGGAGTCACGGCTCTCGCCCGCCGATCTCGGCGCCTTCGAGACGGCCGTCCGATACCAGATGTACCATGCGCTGGGTCTCTTCGGCGTAGCCTGGCTGGCCGACGGGACCGGCCATGCACTGGTCGTCCGCGGAGGATTGCTCCTCGTTGCGGGGACGGCTGTGTTTTCCGGCACCCTGTATCTGCTGGTCCTCTCCGGCGCGAGCTGGCTGGGGGCGGTCACGCCGGTTGGGGGCGTTATGCAGCTGGCCGGGTGGCTCCTGGTGCTCCTGGGATCGGTGCAACGGCCAGCCGACACTCCATAAGCACTCCCCGCGGTGCTATCCGGGGGGCGAAGAAGGAGTGGTCGGCCAGTCCCGGCTCGGAATGGCCGACAAGACCGGGGGCTCGCCAAGTGGAGCACAAATAGTCCCATCCGGACATGGAAGCGCCCCGCCATCCCTGATACCGTACCACCAAACGCGTGGAGGGAGAACAGGACATGCAGTGGTGGCAGCCGGTCAGCATGGTGGGCAGCGTCGTGGTGATGATGACGGCGTTGGCTACCCTGGGCTGGCGAGTACTCGAACGAATGCGCATCGAGAACCAGATCGCGCACGACAAGATCGGCGAGAGCATCGTCAAGCCAAGAGAGGACCCGAGCGGCGACACCGCAGGTCTGCGAAGCGACATGGACGCCAATTTCGCGAAGGTGCGCGACGACATCGGCGAGGTCCGTGAAGGGCTCGCCGAGTTGCGAGGCGAATTCAAGGGCGTGAACCGCTCGCTGCAGGATTTCAGGGAGGACTTTCGCGTGCACGTCTACGGAGGAACGGCCTCCGCGTAGCTCACCCGTGCCGCTTCAGTTCGACGGGCTGACCGTGCGGGGTGTGGCGGTACGCATCCGCCCAGGCTTCCTTCCTGTCTTCGAGTGCGGCCGCATCGCTGAGTCCCCGCTCGACAACCAGTCGCTCCAGCGCCGATACCCAGTGGTGATAGTAGTTGGAGCCGTCGTCCGGGTCGCCGCGTGCTTCGGCGGCCGCCAGTTCTTCGGCCAGCGCCTGCGCCCAGGTCGACCAGGTGAAATGTCCCTGCTCGGACAACTTGACCGCGAGCGCGAAGGCCTGGGCCTGCCAGGGCTCGTCGAACACCGGGCCATCCTCGTCGCGCGGCACCGGGGGGAGGGCGGCCAGACGACCGGCATCGACCTCCGGCGGAGCCGCTCCGGCGGGGCGCAAGGGGCCGGGTTCCGTCACGCCGGCTCCAGGTACTCTTCCCACAGGTCGACGTACACCGAATCGCCCGCGGCCGCCCGGTCGCCCCACAGCTCCCGGGCCTCGAAGCGCACCGAGTAGACATGCTGCGGTTGGTCGGCCGGTTGCTGGCCGGCCGCATCGCTGTCCTGCAGGGCGTAGACGCCGTAGTCCTCGACGACGGCTCCGACCCGGCCGCGTACGTAACGCGGCTGGCGGGTGTGGCCGCGCGGGTGAAGGTTCCGGGCACGCACCCGGTCGCCGGCGCGAAAACGCGCGGGAACATCGAGGTCGAGCAAGCCGAATCCAAGCGACCCGGAGCGGGACGCGGGCAGGACCTCGGGCGGCGACGCGCCGGAGTCGGCGTAGCCGGTCTCGAGTTCGGTCTCCGTGACGAGGCCGCTGCCGAGGAGTCGGCTGGCCACCATGTGGAACCAGCGCTCGTAGTACGACATCCGCAGGTACTCTTCGGGCGGGATGCTCTCGAGGGTGAAGCGGAACCCCGGCCAATTGCGTCCGCGGCCCCATCGTCCGACGGCCCGTGTCAGTGCGAAGACCCGGCCTTCCCAGCGGTGGTGGAAGACCGGCTCGTTCTCTTCGGGCCCGACGGGGCCGAAACCGTCCATGCCGCCCATGTCGTGGATCGTGTTCATGCTCCGCCTCCCGGCGGTGGCGTGACCCTGGCCGTACCGATCATCGAGTCGCGGGTCACCAGCTCCGCCAGCTCCTCTTCCGTCATGTCTTCGGTACCAGGAGGCCGCTGGGGCAGCACCAGGTAGCGGATTTCCGCCGTGCTGTCCCAGACACGCACTTCGACATCCCCGGACAGGTCAAGTCCGAACTCCCGCAACACCTCGCGCGGCTCGATCACCGCCCTTGCGCGATACGCCGACGACTTGTACCAGACCGGCGGCAGACCCAGCGTCGGCCAGGGATAGCAGGAGCAGAGAGTGCATACGATGAGATTGTGCACGGTGTCGGTGTTCGCGACCACCTTCATGTGTTCGCCCTGCCCGCCCAGGTAGTCCAGTTCGCCGACTGCCGAGGTGCCATCGGCGAGCAAGCGATCCCGGAAGTCGGGGTCGACCCAGGCGCGCGCCACCACCCGCGCCCCGTTCTGCGGCCCGATCCGGTTCTCGAAGTTGTCGACGATCTCGTCGAGCGCGGCCGGATCCACCATCTCCTTCTCGATCAGCACCGACTCGAGCGCCCTCACCCGTAGCGCGATATCGGACGGCACGTCCTGGTGGTCATGTTCGTGGTCGTGACCGTGGCCATGGCCATGACCGTGCTCGTGTCCGTGCGCGTCGTGCACCTCGGCCTCCTCCGTCCGCTCGGTCATCATCTTCCCCGGGGCCGTAAACGCCGCCGCCCCGACCGCCGAGTCCCTGATGAACCCGCGCCGGTCGACCGGTCGCCCTCCCGATTCGTTCATGGAACACCCCCCTGTTTCGCCGAGTATCCTGCGCATGTGCGCATGGGTGGCGCAAGTCCGTGCCGGCGGGATCAATTACCCGCTACCTTTGCGACGACACCGGCAACCTCCACAGGCACGGATACCATGACGCATGCAAACCCCTCAAAGCAGGCGCGGGTGGCCGCGATCCTCCTGGGCATCCCCATCTTCCTCGCCTCAGCCTGCGGCGGGTCGGCCACCATGGGGACCGCCGCGGCCCCGGAGCCTGCGCCCGGCGAACCGGACCCGCCGGCACCGGACGCGGGCGAGCCCACATACGCGGACATCACCGAGGGCGCCGCGTCCGACGAAGGCCTCTTCATCGTTCACCACAAGGACGACGACTTCCTTTTCGAGATTCCCGACTCGCTGCTGGGGCGCGACATGCTTCTCATCAGCCGCATCGCCGGCAAGATGGATGGGCTGGGAGGATTCGCTCCGGCCGGTGTGGCCACCAACCGCCAGATGGTGCGCTTCGAGCGGCACGGAGAGCGCATTCTCCTGCGCAAGTACTCCGAAGAAGCCGTCGCGGACGACACGCTGGCGATCGCGGCGTCGGTCAGGGCCAACTACTTCGCTCCCATCCTCGCATCATGGGCAATCGAGGCGCGCGGCCCCGATTCGACGGGTTCCGTCGTGGACGTGACCGATTTCTTCGGAGGTGACACGCCCGCGCTCTCGGGACTCAGCCCGGACCAGCGGCGGACCTACCAGGTTCGCCGCCTCGATGCCGACCGGAGCTTCATCGGGAGTGTGCGCAGCTATCCGCTGAACGTGAACGTGCGCCATACTCTCACCTATGACGCGGGAGCGCCCCCCACCGATACGCGGGCCAACACCGTGTCGCTGGAGATGAACCAGTCGCTGGTGTTGCTGCCTGCCGAACCCATGCGCCCCCGCTACGCGGATCCGCGCGTCGGCTACTTCACCGTCGACCGCATCAACTACGGCCTCGATGAGCAGAAGGCCGCCACCGAGACCTTCATCCGCCGCTGGCGCCTGGAGCCGTCCGACCCGGAGGCGTATGCGCGGGGAGAGGTTGTCGACCCCGTCGAGCCGATCACCTACTACGTGGATCCGGCGACTCCGGAGCGCTATGTGGACGCTGTCAGGCGCGGGATCGAGAACTGGCAGCCCGCATTCGAGACGGCGGGATTCAGCAACGCGATCATCGCACTCGAGGCGCCTTCCCCGGCCGAGGATCCCGATTGGGATCCCGAGGATGTGCGCTATTCGGTCGCGCGCTGGTCGGCGAGCGAGACGCGGAACGCGCAGGGTCCCAGCACCTCCGACCCCCGCACCGGCGAGATCATCGAGTCGGACATCGTGTGGTACCACAACCACATGCGCTCCTACCGCAACTGGATGATGGTGCAGACCGGTGCTGCAAACCCGGACGCGCGCCAGTTGCCGCTGACCGACCAACTGATGGAAGAAGCGATGGAACAGGTCATCACCCACGAGATCGGCCACGCGATCGGGCTGCCGCACAACATGGTGGCAAGCTCGTCCTACCCCGTGGACTCGCTGCGCTCGCAGAGCTTCGCGAGCCGCATGGGTGTCGCGCCGGCGATCATGGACTACGCCCGGCAGAACTACATCGCCCAGCCCGAGGACGGCCTGAGGCCGGAGGACTTCCTCAGGCGCATCGGCGTGTACGACCACTACTCGGTCAACTGGGGGTACCGCGTGCTGCCGGGCGCCTCTACGCCCCAGGACGAGATTCCGACCCTGAACCGATGGATCGTGGAGCGCGCGGGCGACCGCATGTACAAGTACCTGCCGCAGGGAGGACTGGGCGTGACGGATCCGCGGGCCCAGACCGAGGACATGGGCGACGATCTGGTGCGCGCCAACACCTACGGAATGGACAATCTCCGGCGGATCGTGCCCAACCTGGTCGCGTGGACGACGCAGCCGGGCGAGGACTACACCGATCTGGCCGAGATCTACGGCGAGGCGGTCAGCCAGTGGTCTCGTTACGTGCGCCACATCGTCACGCTCGTGGGCGGGGTCCACGTCGACCTCAAGACCGCCGACCAGGACGGGCCGGTCTTCGACGGGCTCCCGCGCGCCGAACAGAAGCGGGCCATGGAGTGGCTTTCGCGTGAAGCGTTCACCGCACCCACCTGGCTGAACGATCCCGCGATCCTGGAACGCATCGGTCCCAACGGACCCGGCGTCGCCAACCTCGCCAGGCTCCAGTCCTCGATCCTCAACCAGCTTCTGACGCCGCGCCGTCTGGCCATTCTCGCGGAACTGGAAGCCGCTGCGGACGAAGACCCCTATCCCCTGGTCGAGTTCCTGGACGACGTGCGCGGCGCGGTGTGGCCGGATCTGGACGAGGTCTCCGAGATCGGTCCCTACCGCCGGGCCCTGCAACGCGCACATCTGGAGCGGATGCAGTATCTCATGACCGAGGAGCCGGCCGGCAACCCCTTCCAGGGCGCCGCCCCGGACGTGAGCAACTCGGACATCCGTCCGCTGGTCAGGGAACAGCTGCAGATCCTGCGCCGGGGCGTCTCGGAGCGGCTGAACCGGCAGATCACCGACCGTGTGACCGAGGCCCACCTGCGCGACGTCGTGGCGCGGATCGACGCCATCTTCGACCCCGGTCCGCCGTGATCCTTGCGTGGGTTGTCCGGTCCTACTTCAACTCCACCAGCTGCTCCGGATCGACCCGCACCACGATATAGGTGATCGTCTCGGTGATCGCGCTGAACCCGTGCGGAGCGTTCGCCGGCACGATCACCATGTCGCCCGGCCCCACGTCCCGGCTGACGCCGCCCTCGATGCCCCCGACCGAACTCGGCCCGGTGAGCCTCCGCACGGTCCCGCCGTCGGGATCGAGCGCGCGCCGGTTGGTGAGTTCGCCGCCGGTCACCATCGTCCCCCGCCCGGAAACCACGTAGTACACCTCAGTCTGGTTGTGGTGCTGGATCGCACCCAGCGACGTGGTGGGCGGCCGCTGCACGAGCCCGACGCCGACGTTGTGCCCGCCCGCGTCGATGTGCCGGATCTGCTGGTCGCTCACCCGTCCCTCGGGCGCGCTTTCGATCGTGGCGAGGATGTCGGCAGCGGAGATGTGGGTCCCCACCGGATTCTCCTGATGCCGAGGCCCGGAGGTCCACAGGAGCGAGACGGCGAGGAGAATGAAAACTGATTTTGTCATGGCGGATCTCCGTTGCCAGCCAAGAGATGTGAAGACAACCTTACATTCTGCTATTCTGTGTTTACAGTGATTTCCGCGGAAGCATCCCGAATACGTTGTCGATGAGTTCCTGGGCCTGTGGCGGCACGCCCTTGAGCGATGCGGCGATCCCGGACTGACCAACTTCCTCCACCAGGCGCTTCAGGACCAGAGCGCCCGTCAGGTCGATCCTGCCCAGCCCCTCGAGGTGGATCACAACCTCACTGATGTTCTCCGCACGCGCCAACCGCGCCGTGATCGTCTCCTCGAGCCTGGGTGCAGAGGCGAACCAGAGGATGCCGATCACCTCCAGGTGGAGCACATCCTCCTTCACCCAGCTGTGGAAGCCGGCCCGCCGTTCACGCCACACATGAATCGCCAGCGAAACGAGGATCCCCAGCAGCAGCGCCTGCTCGATCCGCGGAGCCAGCAGCAGACACATGGCCAGGGTGAACCAGACCACCAGGGCCTGGATGCGGGACAGCCTCCAGACGCTGACCAGCAGCCGCGGCTTGACCAGGCTCGCCACGGCCGCGATCACGATCCCTGCCAGTACAGCCCTCGGCAGTGACGAGAGCACCCCCGCAAAGGGCAGGAATACCAGCACGGCCAGACCCGTCACGGCCCCCGACCAGCGCGACTGCGCGCCCGAGAGGTGGTTCAGGCTGCTGCGCGAAAACGATCCGTCCACCGGCATGCCGCCGAACAGGCCCGACGCGACGTTCGCCGCCCCCTGCGCCACGAATTCGCGGTCCGGGTTCCACGTCACCCGGTCCTGCGTGGCGAAGCTGCGCGAGATGGCCGTCGACTCGGCAAAGCCCACGAAGGCGATGACCGCACCCGGCACCACCAGCTGCGGCACCAACTCCCAGGGCAGCGCCACGCTGAAGGGAGGGAACGAACCGGGAATCTCTCCCACGACCGGCCCCGTGTAGCCGAACAGGGCGGCGAACAGGACGCCCCCGACCACCGCGACCAGCGCACCGGGAAAGAGAACGTGAATCCGGCGGGCCAGCAGCGTCGCCGCCACCGTGAGCGTGGTGAGCACGGCCGCAGCCAGGCTCCACGACCCCGGGCTGCTCAGAACCTGCAGCGTCCTTCCCACCAGCCCGCTCTCGGAAGCACCGGTCATCCCGAGCGTGGACGGGAACTGCGAAAGCAGGATCAGGATCGAAGCGCCCGAGGTGAACCCCCTCAGCACCGGCTGCGACATCAGGTAGGTGACCTTGCCGGCCGCGATGAATCCGATCAACAGCCGCGCGAGCCCGACGATCAAAGCAAGCAGCGCCGCCGCTCCGACGTACCGTGGGCTGCCCGGCGCGGCGATCGTGACGAGCGCACCGTGGGTCAGCAGCGCGGTAAGCGCGACCGGCCCCGTTTGCAGATAGGGACACGACGCCAGCAGCCCCGCAGCCAGCAGCGGCACCGCCGAAGCGTAGAGTCCGTGCACGCTCGGCAGCCCCGCCAGTTCGGCGTAGGCCATGCTCTGGGGGATGATGAGGAGCGCGACACTCAGCCCGGCGACCACATCGCGCGACGTGCCGCGCCGGTCCCTCCACCCCTGCGAAGACGACGACGCCCCGGTCACGGTACACTGACCGCGCTCACAACCGTACCCGCGCCGTCTGCCAACCGCGACAGCAGCACTGCCGACTCCGCCGCGCGATCGGCCCACCACCGCGCGACCGGCGCCGGACCCCGCCCCACCATCCTCCCGCTCCACTCGCGCGCATGACCTGCCAGCCACTGCAGCGCCGCCCCCGGATCCTGCGCCAGGAACGAGCCGAGCACGTACCGGCGCTCTCCCGCGCGGCATGCAAGCCCGGCCTCCTCGCCAAGACGCACCAGGTCGTCGCGCAGCAGGATCACACCCGAGCGGACCGGCGCGAGCAGCGTGGCCAGGAAGGCGGCACCTCCTTCGTCGCGCGGGTCGGCCAGTGCGGGAGCCGTTCGGAACGCGGCTGGCAGGTAGTCCGGGAAAGGCGTCTCGGCCTCGAGCCGCGCCAGAGCCTCGGAGAGCAGCGCCGCCCACGCCTCATGGAACGGTGAGCCGCACCGCTCGAAGGACGCCAGGTATGGCCCCGTCCACGAGACGATGTGCTCCCAGACCAGGGTGACGCGTGCCTCGGCCATGAGGGCCGCGCGCGCCGGGTCAGATTCATCGCGCTGCCAGCGATCGAGCGCGCACAGGAGCGCCAGCAGCGCGGCAAGGTGATCGGATTCCGCGACGCCCGCAGATCGGCCTGGCCCGGGATCGTCTCCCGTCACGGCCGCGTCCCCCGGGCCCCCGCCTGCCTGACCGTCTCCGATGCCCAGCGCCCTTCGAAACCCCGCGATCCGGTCCCTGGCCTCGCCTCCCATCATCCCTTCCGCACCCAGATACACGGATGCGTATGGATACCGCTGGGATGCGACCACCGCGCCGTGCACCGACGGGTCCGGGACGGACGGGAGACCGAGCGCTTCCGCAATCCTCCGGTGTTCCGGGGCGGGGACCTCGATCAGGGAGCCGAGGGCTCGGAAGAGTTCCATGGAAGTCTGTAGGCGTCACGCACCGGGCGCACCGGGCGCAAAAGCCACCAGGGGCGCCGGGTCCCGTCGGGTGAATGCCGAGCCGCGTGGCGGGTCAGCTTCAGCCACTGCCGGAACGCCTCGCGGGACCGGGCCGTGTCGACCGAGATGTCGCCGTAGCGGTCGCCCGGTCCCGCTTTCGTCACCCGCACGGCCTGATGCCAGCAGTGCGCGCCCGAGATCGGGTCGGGCTGGACCGGGAAGGTCATGTTCTGGTGAACGCCGACATCCGTCCACCAGATGCGGGCCGTGTCGGGATCATCGGACCGGAAAGGGCCCGTGCCGTTCTTGCGGGAGATACCCCAATCGGTCCCTTCACGGTCGAGCGACACGGTCGCCATCGTCTGCCGCGGCCCGTCTCCCGTCTTCCACCGCCCCATGTGATGCGAGCACGCGACGACCCCGGGGTGGATGCCCTCGGTCACCCACGCCTTGACGACGAAGTGGCCGATCTGCGTCTCGACCCTCACCAGGTCGCCCGTCCCCACACCGATCCGCGCCGCATCGCCCGGGTTGAGCCACAGCGGATTGGTGTGCGCGATTTCGTTGAGCCACTTCGCGTTCGCACTGCGGGTGTGGATCTGGACGGGCAGACGGAATGTCGAGATGAGACACATCTGCCCGGGCTCCAGCGTGTCGCGGTGCACATGGCTGCGCACGTATCCGGGCACGGCCATCTCCGGCCATCCCCACTCGGCGAGCGTCCGGGACCAGAACTCGAGCCGGCCCGACGGCGTCGGAAAGCCCCGCCGCACCTCGCCGTTCACCGCGACGCCCACATGGCGGCGCCCCTCGCCGTCGCCGTCGAGCGGCGGGATCGGCACCACATTCGGCGACGGCGGCGGCGCGGCCCGCGTGTAGGCCCGCCCCGCCGCATCGACCTGCACATCCTCCAGCTCGGCTTCCGGCACGCGCTGCTCGTAGACGGGCCCCACCGCCGTGCCGACCTCGAAGGCGCCGTAGCGCCGCATGTACTCGAGCGGCGACAACCCTTCCCGTGCGGCGCGTTCCGGCAGACCCGGGACGGAGTTCTCGAAGATCCACCCGTAATACTCGTCCACGGTCATCTTCTCCCCCGGCCGCTCCCGCGACTCGAAGAAGCGCCGGATGCCCCGTGAGCCGTCCGGATCGATCCTCCACGTCAGTTCAATCCAGAACTCGTTCTCTTCCCAAACCTCGCCAGGCGTGACATCGCGGGTGGACGACACCTTCTCGCCGAGGCGTTCACGCGCCGCCCGCAGGACCGGCTGGCGGAATCCGATCCAGAGGCCGTCGTACTGCTCGTACGAGGTCAGGTCGTGGCGCTCCGACGAATGGCCCATCGGGAGCACGTAGTCGGCGAAGAAGGCGGTCTCGTTCCAGGTCGGGGTGAGCGCGACGTGGAGCCCGATGCGCTCGGGATCGGTCAGCATCTCGAGCCACGAGAAGCCGTCGGGATTGGTCCAGACGGGGTTGTAGACGCGGGTGAAATAGACGTCCAGACGACCGTCGCGCTCGGCGGTCAGGTGCGGCAGGAGGAACGACATCTCCATCAGGCTCAGCGGGTAGTCGGCGGGCCAGGTGAGCTCGTTCCAGCTTTCGGGATGGCGCGGGGGCATGCGGATCGGACGCGGCACGAACTTGTTCCAGGCGTTCGGGTAGGTTCCGCCGGGCACTGCCACCGCGCCCAGCAGCGCGTTGAGCAGGAAAAGCGTCCGCGCCACCTGCCAGCCGCCGAGGTTGCCAGCGGCCGCGCTCCGCCAGTTGTGGGTCGAGAGCCGGGTGCCCGCGCCGGCGACGATCTCGGCCGCCGCCTCGATGGTTTCGGCCGGGACCCCGCTCTCGGCGCCGGCAAACTCGAAGGTGTAGCCCTCGTAGAGGTCGTGCAGCACACGCTGGAAGGCCTCGAAGGTGGCGGGCTTGCCCGGGTGGTTTTCGGCCATGTAATCGCCCCAATTCCACCACCGCTCCACGAATCCGGCGTTGTAGCAGCCCGTCCGGATCAGGTGGTTGGCGATCGCGAGCAGCACCGCCGCCTCGGAGCCCGGGTAGGTGGACAGCCAGTGGTCCGCGTGGGTGGCCGTGTTGGAGAGCCGCGTGTCGAAGACGATCAGCTTCGCGCCCCGCGCCTTGCCTTCCATGACCCGCTGGGCGTGCGGGTTGAAGTAGTGGCCGGCCTCCAGGTGACTGCTCACGAGCAGGATGACGTCGGCGTTCTCGTGGTCGGGACTGGGACGGTCCATCCCCATCCACAGGTGATAGCCGGCGCGCGCGCCCGAGGAGCAGATGTTGGTGTGCGAGTTGTGGCCATCCACGCCCCAGGCGGCGAGCGTGCGCTCGGTGAACCCGTCCTCGCCGGGACGTCCGACGTGGTACATGATCTCGCGGTGGCGGTCCTCGTCGATCGCCGCGCGGATCCGACCGGCGATGTCGTCGAGCGCCTCGTCCCAGCCGACCGGCTCCCACTTCCCCTCCCCGCGGCCGCCCGCGCGCTTCAGCGGCGTAAGGATGCGGTCGGGATCGGTAAGCTGCGTGACGGTGGCCGGCCCCTTCGCGCAGTTGCGCCCGCGCGACCCCGGGTGCTCGGGATTGCCCTCGAACTTGCGCACCTCGAGGGTGTCGCGGTCGACGTAGGCCAGCAGCCCGCACGCCGACTCGCAGTTGAAGCAGGTCGTCGGTACCAGCATGTAGCGGCGCTCGACCCGCTCGGGCCACGCCTTCGAGTCGAGCTCGACCCAGTCGCTCCAGCGCTCCTTCGGCGGGAAGGCGGCCAGGTGGACGCGGCTGGCGCCCGGGTAGAAGGTCTCTCCGCGGGATTCGACGTCGGCGCGGGCCGCGGAGACGCGACGGTTGAGGTCGTCGAGGCTGCGGCGCGGGTTCATGCGAGCGGCACCGACTGGCCGGCCTGCACGTAGGCGTGCTCGTACGCCAGAAGCGAGACGAGGCCGATGGGGACGACGATCCAGCCGAGCCAGGGCGCGGCCGCGCCGATCAGCGCACCGGCCAGCCCCAGCCGGAACCAGCCCCGGAAACGGCCGTGGGTCATCTCGCGTTCGGCGAGGCGGGCGTGGGCGGTGGGCGGCGGCATGAGGACCTCGCCGAGGATCATCAGGGCGTGGGCGCCGCTACCGAGAGCGAAGAGCTGCAGGGCGGCGGTGGTGGTGGTGCCGGTGGAAACCGTGGCTGCGCCGGCCCCCGCGGCACCGCTCAGGACGGGCAGAGCCATCGCCGCCAGCACGATCGCGCCGGACCCCGCCATGAGCGCCTGGACCAGGAAATGCGCCGGAAGCAGCGGGTTCTGCCACATGTCCCGCGCCTTGGCCTGACCGAAGAGGAAGGCGGTGTACACGGCAGTGAGGATCGCGAGGGCGCCGCCGGTCAGCCCGAGCCAGAGCGGCGGCGATGTACCCGTCCAGGCCACCGCGAAGTGGGCCGCCAGCACGGCGCCGTAGCCGCCGATGATGAAGCCGCCCCGCACCAGCCAACTGCGCCACTGCGGGCGCCGGAAGATGAGGTGGAAGCGCGTGGGGTGTTCGAGGTCCCAGATCAGGATCGCGCCGGTCAGCGCCAGGAAGACACCGGCCACAATCGGCGCGGTGAAGGTCCAGAGCGGACTCGCCGGGCCTATCACTCCGGCAAGCAACAACAGCAGCGGCGCCAGGTACGCTCCCGCGCCGATGGATTTGGTCCAGGTGTAGAGCGACACGCGAAAGTCCCATGGCGCCCGGTGCGGGATGTCGTAGCTGAGCACCGCCGCCGCGGACGAGTTCCACGGCCCCGGATGCCCGGCCTTCACGCCGTGGTCCACCTCGCCCTGTTCGCTCCACATGAAAAGGCCGCCGGGCGGGCGCTGCGCCGCGATCGGATCGAGGGTAACCTGGTCCCCACCCTTGTAGTACAGCTTCGGCCGCGTCTCCTTCTCGGGCCGCCGCACCGCCACCGGGTCGCGGTTGATGATCTGCGCGACCCGCGACGACGGGTCGTTCATGTCGCCCACGAGCAGCGCCTCAGTCGGGCACACCACCACGCACGCCGGCTCCAGACCGATGTCGAGCCGATGCGCGCAGAAATTGCACTTCTCGGCCGAATGGTCGTCCGGATTGATGAAGATCGCGTCGTACGGACACGCCGCGATGCACGCCTTGCACCCGATGCACGCGTCCTTGTCGAAATCGACGATCCCGTCCTCCCGCTTGAACATGGCCGAGGTCGGACAGGCGGAGACGCACGGCGGTGCCTCGCACTGGTTGCAGCGGGTAACCTGGAACGAGCGCCGCGCCTGCGGGAAGGCGCCGGTGTCGACGTACTTCACGTACGTGCGCGTGACCGAGAGGGGCACCTCGTTCTCCGACTTGCAGGCGGTGGTGCAGGCGTGGCAGCCGATGCAGCGGGTCTGATCGACCACCTTCGCCCACGCGGGGCGGCGGGTCGGGGTTGCGGGTTCGGGTTCGACGGACACGTGAAGTGTTCGGCCTCGGTCGTTTGGTCGCGGTTGCCAGCGTCCCTTCACAATAGACGCAGGCGCGGAATGTGAACAGGTGACCCGCCGGGGAACCGGGAACGATAACCGGTCCGCCCCGCGGCGAGACGTCCGATGCACGCTGACGGACAGACGCCGGTCGTCCCGGATTTCGGATTCGACGATTTGGGGTATCTTGGTGCAACGCCTGGAATGAGGTGTCGTTTCCGGCATTGCTCCCGATACGGAGGTCTCTGCCCGAACCATGAAGGCTTGTCTGTTCGCGGGCGACCGCCTCGTCCTGGCCGAAGGGGCTGCGGACCTCCCATCCCTGGAGGAAGCGAAGCGCTGGGCAGCCGGGGATGGCGACTGGTTCCGGGTCGATGCGGGCGCGACGTCGGTAATGGCCGCGCAGACGAGTGGACGATGGGATGCCAAACCGGGCGTCGCGGCGATTGGTCTTCGGGCCGTTCTGGCGTTGTTGCCCGAGCCGTCCCTCACCCTGGCCCTCACCGCGGCGCACCTCGCACGATGGCGGCGAACCTCGCGGTATTGCGGCGTGTGCGGATCGCGGACCGCCCGATCGCCGCGACACCGGGCGATGGTGTGCGGGTCGTGCGGTCATCTCTCCTTCCCGAAGGTGTCGCCGGCCGTGATCGTTCAGGTCACGCGGGGGCGGGAGATCCTCCTTGGACGGTCACACCGCCATCCGCAGGGCTCGTATTCGGTTCTGGCGGGGTTCGTCGATCCGGGAGAGAGCCTGGAGGACGCCGTGCGGCGGGAAATCGAGGAGGAATCGGGGGTCCGCGTACGCGACATCCGGTACTTCGGAAGCCAGCCGTGGCCGTTTCCGGACTCGCTGATGGTCGGCTTCACGGCCGTGTACGCGGGTGGTGACTTGCGGAACGAGGACGATGAACTGGAAGACGTAGACTGGTTCACAGCCGATGCGCTGCCGCCGGTGCCGCCGTCGTACAGCATCGCCCGGGCGCTCATCGACGACTTCGCCAGGCACAACGGGATCGATCCGGCGACGGTCCCGACCTGGCAGAGGACCACACGCCCCCGGTAACCCCGGTCCCGTTACCATTGTTCGGTCGCAGATCGTCACTCCAACAGTTGACGCAGCCCATGACCAGATCGATCCTGACCGCCATCGCCGCCGCTGCATTCACCGCCGGCTGCGCCACCACGCCCGCCGGCCCGCCGCCCTTCGACCCGATCGGCAGCTACACCTACACGGCCTACATGGAGGGACAGCCCCTCCCCGGGACGATGACCATCGTGCAAGGGGAAGACGGATACGAGGGCACGATCCAAAGCGACGTGTTCCCGCCAATCTCCATCACGTCCGTAGTCGTGGAGGGGCAGACCGGGCTGATCGAGGCCGCCGGGCCCGCCGGCCCCATCGTCATCGAGTTCGTAGCCACGGAGGCCATGATCGAGGGGACATGGGTGATGGGGGAGGAGGGCGGCGGCTTCAGCGCCATCAAGATCGGCTGACGGTACACGGCCGTGTTCGCACTGTAAAGCAAATATTACATTATGTAATGTTTGTTTTACATTGGGAGCCGGTCAACCCAGGTAGCGCAGCACCGACAACGCAACCGCCCGCGCTCCGTCAACCAGGTCGCGGAGGGCGATGGACTCGTTCTCGCGGTGGGCGCCGCACACATCCCCCGGGCCGAAGAGCACGCCGGGAGTCCGTCCCGCGTTGACCAGGTGGCGGAGGTCGGAGCCGTAGGGCACCCCCACGGGGTCGCTGCCGCCCAGTCCCAGATCGCGGGCCGCTCCCCGCACCGCCGTCACGATGGCGGCGTCGGCGGGCGTGTCGCAGGGAGCAAACTGCCCGCCCCACCAGTCGACCCGGGCAGGGCGTTCGCGCAGGAAATCGTGCCCCTCGCAACACGCGGCGACCCGCGCCTCGAATGCCGTTCGGGCGGCCGTGACATCTTCGTGCACCGCCACTCCGAACCGCCCCTCCGCCCGCACCGTCTCCGGCACCGACGAAGCCCACTCCCCGCCTCGCACCGTCCCGATGCAGATGGGATAGGGGGATGGATAGCCGGCCAGGCGCGCCTCCGTCACGGCCGCGTTGCGCTCGGCCTCGAAGTCCATGAGGTCGTGGTAGAGGAGCATGAAGTTCTCGAGTGCGCTCACGCCCTCATGGCGCATCGCTCCATGCGCGGCGCGACCCGGGACGGTGAGTCGGAAGTTGAGCGCCCCCGCCTGCGCCGTCGCGACCTCCAGCCGGGTCGGTTCGAGCACGATCGCCCCGTCGCCCACGTGGCCCCGCAGCACGGCCGCGAGCGTGCCGAGACCGCCATCCTCCTCCCCGATCACCGACTGGACCAGAAGCGACCCGCGCAGCGCGGCGCCCGAATCGAGGACGGCCCTGACCCCCGCCAGGCCGGCGACGAGCGGCCCCTTCATGTCCAGCACACCGCGCCCGTAGACCCGTCCTCCCCTGACGTCCATCTCGAAGGGCGGCGAGGTCCACCGTCCCCGGTCGCCGGGCGGGACCACGTCGACGTGCCCGTTCAGGACCAGCACCGGGCCCGCATCGGCGCTCTTCATCATCCCCACCACCCCCAGTGGATCCGTCCTGGCGATCTCGGTCGTGTAGTCGGGATGGCGGCTCAATGCGGCCTCGTCGATCTCCCAGACGTCGAGATCGAGGCCCAGTTGGGCCAGAACATCGGCGACGTATTCCTGTGCGGGCCGTTCCCGGCCGTCCCAGCTCGGAATCGCCACCAAGCCGGCCAGCGTGGCGAGCAGCCAGTCCTCGTCGACCAGGGACAGCGCCACCCTCTCGCGCGCGTCCAGCGACCCCGCCCGACTCGCCTTCACGCTGCTACGGCGACTCCGAGAACCTCATCGCCCACAGGCCCGAGTTGATGTCGGCGAACCACACGAGATCACCGTGCGGCATCACGCTCCACGCGCCCGGCGAGTTGGGAATGAACCCGACCGGGTCGAACGCCTTGTAGACCGAGATCTCGCGGCCCTGCGTGTACAGGTTGCCCATCAGCTCGCCGGAAACGTCGACCAGCCGCATTCCGCCCTCGTAGTAGGCCTGGTAGAGGATGTCGTTCTCGACCCAGATGTTGTGCGTACCGAACTCCGAGACCTCGTAGCGCGCGACCATCCTGGGACTGGCGGGATCGTCGAAGTCGATCACCTGGATGTAGCCCCAGCTGGCCCGCGGGTAGCCGCCCCGCCCCGTCTCGGGATCGTACTTCTGGCGGAAGTCGGGGCCGACGCCTTCCCACGCCATTCCCTCGCGCGTCAGGATCTCGTCGCCGATGAAGACGTAGAACTTGCCCGCCGACTCGGAGTAGTACGGGAAGACCGCGTGCGTGGCGCCGGTAGGGACGGGGTAGTTGGTCACGAAAACGGGGTTTTCGATCGTGCCTCCCCAGCGACCGTTCCCCACGTCGACGACGACCAGGCCGGTTCCCCACTCGGCCGAATACGCAATCCCGTCGTGCACCCACACATCGTGCACGCGGCTGTTCGGGTGATCGTATTCGGAGACGTACCTCGGGTTGTAGAGGTCGCGCACGTCGAGGATCACATACTTGTCGCCGTTGGCGAGGGCGAAGAGGTAGTCGTTGGTGGGGAAGGCGTTGTGGACGCCGCCGGTCAGCCCCTCCGTGTATTCGGCGGCGATGACGGGGTGGGCCGGATCGGCCAGGTCGAGGATCACCACACCGTTTCTCCGGTTCGACGCACCCTCGCGCGTGAGAGACGCGTAGCTCCCGTCGGGGGACACCTTCACGTCGTTGATGGACCGCGCGTCGACCTGAATGGAGTCGGTCTTGACGACGTTGTCGGGATCGGTCACGTCGAAGACGAAGCCGTGCCCGTCGGACTGCTTGGCGCCGACCAGGGCGTAGTCGCGCCCGTCCATCCCCGTGAAGACCCAGAAATCGGTGCTGTAGACGCGCTCCTGGCGGCCGCGTCCCACGATCTCCATCGAACGAGCCGCCTCGCGCGGCACGGCCTCGAAGGTGCTGGCCGCGCGCAGGTGCCCGGAGCGCGCCACCACGGTGAACTCGCCCGGCACATCGGCCACAATCTTGCCGTCCAGCATCTGACCGGGCGCGGCTGGCGCGATCACCCCCGGCGCGGGTACGTAGGAATGGCTCCACTCGATCGGCGCGTCCCCGAGCACGTCGCCGGCCGCGTCGCGCACGACCGCCGTGAAGGTCTGCACGTCGCCGGCTCGCACGACCTCGTTGCCGGGCCCGCCGACGACCTCCAGCGTGGCACCGGTGAACTCGCGCACCGCCCCGTCGAGCGCCCCCGTCACACCCTCGAAGGCGGCTTCGATGCGCACCTCCCCCGGGGCCACGCCCCGAACGTGCCCGAAGGCGTCGGCCACCGCCCGCGTCGGGTCGCTGGTCGTCCATGCGAACTCGGCGCCCGGGCGCTCGGTGCCGTCGGCGTGCAGCGCGACCGCGGTGTGCGTCACCGTGCTGCCCTCGAAGATCGGGCCCGGCCGCTCCACTTCGACCCGCACGACCGGCGGCCACTCCACCACGACCGGCACGGCGCGCTGCAGCGGCGTGCCATCGGGCCCGGGGCGCACCGTCGTGACGACGACCTCCCACTCGCCCACTTCCAGCGCGGTGACGGTGGACCGCTGCACCTCCCCGCCTCCACCGCCCCCGCCGCCGTCGATCGACAGGCTGCGGCGCGCTCCAACCACGCGGACAGGTTCGGCCACGGCCCGTCCGGCGTCGTCCACGACCCGGATGGTCAGGGTGGCGCTCCCACCGCGCTCGAGGACCAGGCCAGGCGGGTCCACTTCGATCCGCAATGCGGTTTGCGCGTGCAGGACGCCGACGGCTTGATCGCCCATCGCGGGCAGGGCGACCGTGCATACGAGCACTCCGAGAACGGCGGCGGCAGACCGGGCGGGGCAGGCGGGCGAACGGGGCATGGCTGGCAATCCTTCCTGGGGCGCGGACAAGTCAGCTGAAATAATGCGGCGGCAGGACACTCCGAGCCAGCCATTCACCGGGGCGGCCCGCGACCCCCGCGCCCGTGTGCAGCGGCGACCCGAAGGTGATAGCGACCTATCGCGACATGTCTCTTTACTTCTCGATATGTCGTTATTACCGTTAAGATATATCACATAACATCGGGCTACCGGCGGACCGCGCGACTTCACCAGCCAACCCCGCCCTGAAATCCGAAAACACTCAACCCCAATGTTAAGGATCAATACCATGCGCTTCGAAGACTATTTCGATTTCGACAACCTTCCCTGGCCCTTCGGTTCCTCCCAGCGCCGACGCCCCGGCCGTCCCCATCGACGGCGGCGGCGCTGGCGGTGGTTCGAGCGGGGCGACCTCAAGTTCGCCATCCTCGCGCTGGTCGCCGAGAAGCCCATGCACGGCTACGAAGTCATGCAGGCGCTGGAGGAGGAATCGGCCGGCAGCTACAAGGCGAGCCCCGGATCCGTCTACCCGACCCTGCAGCTGCTCGAGGACCAGGGTCACCTCACCTCCGAGGACTACGGCGGCAAGAAGGTGTACTCCATCACGGACAGCGGCCGCGAGTACCTGAACGACAACCGGGACCACGTCAAGAGGATCTTCGACCGCGTCGCGCAGTTCGGGGACCGCCTGGGCAGGGACATGAGCGCGCTCACGCGGAGGCTCGCCCGGCTGAGCCGAACCACCTTCCAGGGCGCGGTCAGCTGGTTCGAGGACGAGGAGCTGTTCAGCGACATGAAGGCCGTGCTGGACCGGGCCGTCAAGGACATGGACGCGGCCTGGGACGCGGCGCGCGAGCGGCGGCGTGCGGCCAAGGCCGAGGCCGAGGCGCCCCCCGACGAAACCGGCTGACGCCGTTCAGGAGCCCCTGGCCCCCCGTACTCGAACCGGCGGCGGTGCCGAGGACACCTATCCCGGCTCCTCCCACAGCCGGCGCATATACCGCTCCGGCGCCGCCAGGAAGCTCCGGAGCAGGGTGACGCCATCGAGCGCGTCGAATTCGACCTCATGGAGCGGGGTCGCGTCGAAGCTGTAGATCGTCGCCCCGGGAACGGCCATCAGCACCGGTGAGTGCGTGGCGATGATGAACTGGGCACCTTGCCTGACCATGTCACCCATCATCGCGACGAACCCCAGCTGGCTCTGGGGCGAGAGCGCCGCCTCCGGCTCATCGAGGAGGTAGAGCCCGTCCGGTACGAAACGCGCGCGGAAGAGGCGCAGGAAGCTCTCGCCGTGCGAATTCGCGTCCAGGTCGCGCCCGTAGGTGGCCTCCATCGCCCCCAGCGATGCGGCCGCGGGGCCCTTTGCGAGCTGTTTCGCGAGCGCTGAGCGGCCCGCGTACTCACGCTCCACCTCTTCGATCCGCGCCTCCATTTCGGCTCGCGTCTTCTGCAGGCGCTGTACGAACCCGAAGAAGTCCTCGGCCCGCAGGAAGAAGCCGCGGTGGGTCCGCCGGCGCCAGACGCCCTTCAGCGTCGCGGCCAGCCTGCGCTGGCTGACGAGCGAGTCATCGGCGGATGTGTCGGCACGGCCCACCGCCGGCAGCTCCGCCGCGATCGCCAGCGCCTCCAGGAGGGTGGATTTGCCGGACCCGTTCTCTCCGGCGAAGAAGGTCACCGGTCCGGGGAAGGCCAACTCCACCAGTCCCTGGAGCGCCGGGATGGTGAAGGGGAACCGGTCCCGCTCCGAGGCGTCGGGATCTCCGAGACGGATTGAGGAGAGGATGCGGGCAGACAGGTCGGACGTCTCCTGACAACGGGTGGGATGTCATCCGGGAAGGATACCGGCCTGAATTGTTGTGGGGCCGGCACCGGGCGACAAGCAGGTTCCACCTCCCGCAGTCCGTGGAACGGGTCCCCCCGCTGCATTCGGACTTCGATGCATCCGCACTGGCCGCAGCGCTCTCGCGACTTGTCCGCCGCAGGATCACGCCGCATCATGGCACTCCAACCCGCGCTCGCTCGCCTGATTCCGCACACCGACCGGAAGGCCAGTCATGACAACACCGAAAGGCTCCCCATTCGCATCCGACCTGCTGCTTCGCACCCTCGTCGCGGCAGGCATGGCCCTGTGCTGGATCGCTCCGCCGATCACGGCCCAGGAGGCCACCGCCGACTCCGAGGTCACCGTCGACGACCGCTGGAGCCCCGCCCTGAGCATGCGGTACCACCAGGTCGGCGCAGTGGCGATCTCCCCGGACGGCTCCCGTGTCGCCTACACGGTGAGGGAACCCCTCATGGAGGGCGAGAAGTCCGAATACCTGACCCACATCTGGCTGGCGAACGCGGACGGGAGCCGCAACGCGCAGTTCACGCGGGGGGCGTCGTCCGCATCCGGCCCCGCGTTTTCCCCCGACGGCCGGTGGCTGGCCTTCACAACCTCGCGTTCCGGCAGCAACCAGATCTGGGTCCTTCCCATGGACGGCGGAGAGGCGCGCCAGGTAACGGACGCGGAGCCGGGAGTGGGCCAGTTCCGGTGGTCGCCCGCCGGCGACGCGTTCGCCTTCGTCATGCGGGACCCGCAGACGGAGGAGGAGGAGACGGCCGCCAGGGAAAAGCGCGATGTGATTCTGGTCGACCAGAACTTCAAGTACGGTCACATCTACTCGGTCGCATTCGATCCCCTGGCGACCGAAACCGCCGAGGCGACGCGCCTGACCGAGGGCGACTTTCACGTGACCGGCTTCGACTGGTCGCCGGACGGTGAGCGCATCGTCTTCGGGCACCAGGCGGACCCGCGCATCAACACCGGGCGGCTGTCCGGGGATATTGCGCTCGTCGGCAGTGCGGGCGGCGAGGTCACCCAGCTCGTGACCGGGGGCGGCATCGAGTCGTCGCCGCGCTGGTCGCCGGACGGGTCTCTGATCGCCTACGCATCGACCGGCAGCCAGCCGGAACCGGTCGGCCTCGCGGACCTCTACGTCGTGGATCCCGAGAGCGGCGAGTCGCGGATGCTGGCGGAGACGCCGAACCGCAGCGTGTTCATTCTGGGGTGGTCGGTGGGCTCCGACATGGTGTACCTCAACGAGTCGCTCGGGACGACTCGCCACGTGATCGGCGTGCCGGTCGAGGGCGAGTCGATCACCCAGGTGACGGAGGGCGCCGGCGTAGTCGGATCGACCGCGCTCGCGGCCGAGGGGGGGATGCTGGCACTGACCTGGCAGACCAGCGATGACCCCGCGGAGGTCTACATCACCGGCATGGGGGCTTTCGAGCCCGCGCAGCTGAGCTCCGTGACCGCCGACGCGCCCCGGCCGCCCATGGGCCGCACCGAGCTCCTGGCCTGGACCGCGCCGGACGGCACCCCGGTCGAGGGGCTGCTGACCTACCCGGTGGACTACGAGGAAGGCACGCGCGTGCCGTTGATCCTGAATGTGCACGGCGGTCCTGCCGGGGTCTTCAGCCAGTCCTTCACCGGCGCCCCGAGCATCTACATGATCCAGTACTTCGCGCAGGAAGGGTTCGCGGTCCTCCGCCCCAATCCGCGCGGAAGCACGGGCTACGGGAAGGAGTTCCGCTACGCCAACATCATGGATTGGGGCTACGGGGACCTGTCCGACCTGCTCTCCGGCGTCGACGAAGTCATCGAGATGGGGGTGGCCCACGCCGACAGCCTGCTCCTGATGGGGTGGAGCTACGGCGGCTACATGACCTCCTTCGCGGTCACCCAGACCGACCGGTTCCGCGCAGCGTCGATGGGAGCAGGGCTGCCCAATCTGGTCAGCATGGTGACGACCACCGACATCGGCGACTACCTGGCCGGACACATGGGCGGCGAGTACTTCGACGACTACGAGACCTACGAGAAGCATTCCGCCGTGTATCACATCAGGAACGTGACGACCCCGACGCAGGTGATCCATGGTGCACAGGATCTGCGGGTCCCCTTCACTCAGGGTCAGGAGTTCTACACGTCGCTCGTGCGTATGGGCGTGGACACGGAATTCGTCGTCTACCCGCGTACCCCGCACGGCCCGACCGAGCCCAAGTTCCTGATGGACGTGTCGGAACGGATCCTGGTGTGGTTCAACAAGTACCTGAAGGGGCCGCGGCCGACGGCGGAGGAGGGTGGCGACCGGTAGCGGGCGCCCGAACCGACCCCCGCGGCTGGAGCCGGACTAGCTCACCGGCCTCCGCACCGGCCCTCGCAGCCAACGCCCCGGCTTCTCGCCGGTCAGGCCGCCGGCCCGGATCACCGGCACGCCGTTCACCAGCAGGTCGTTGATCCCGACGCTGTACTGGTGCGGGTCCGAAAACGTCGCGCGGTCGGCGATCACGTCCGGGTCGAAGACCGCGATGTCGGCGCGCATCCCCTCGGCGATCACGCCCATGTCCTCGCGGCCGAGCCACTGCGCCGGCATCGAGGTCATCTTCCTGACGGCCTCCTCCAGGGTGATCACGCCCAGTTCGCGCACATACCTGGCCAGCACGCGCGGGAACGCGCCGTAGCTGCGCGGGTGCGGGTAGCCGATCCCGTACCCGACCGCGTCGCCGTCCGTCTCGATCATCGCCAGCGGGTGCTGCATGATGCGGATGACGTCGCCTTCGTCCATGGCGTGGTAGATCGCGCTGAAGCCGCCCTGGAACTGCAGCTCGATCGCGAGCTGGATGCCGGTTTCGAGGTCGTTGGGAAGGCCCCGGTCGGCGGCGTAGTCGGCAAGCGTCCTGCCGTTGTACGACTCGTCCGAGCCGAGCACCCGGAACTGGATCCGCGACATGTCCGCGCCCACCCGGTCGGTCATGAAGATGCGCCGCATGTCGTCTTCCATGCGCGCCCGCGTCTCGGGGTCGGCAACCCTGGCAGCGAAGTCGTCCGGGCCCCCGGCAAGCGCCCACTGCGGGAACAGGATGGCCGAACTCGTACTCGAAGCCGCGTACGGGTACAGGTCGTGCGTGACCGTCAGCCCCGCCGCGTTGGCCGAGTCGATCATCGCCAGACTCCTCTCGCTCCAGCCCCACTGCCCCGCTCCCGACGCCTTGTGGTGATTGATCTGGGCCGGGATGTCCGCCTCCTCCGCGATGCGGATCAGTTCCGCCACCGACTCCAGCAGCCCGCTCGCCTCGTTGCGCATGTGGCTCACGTAGATGCCGCCGTGGGCCGCCGCAACCTTGGCCAGCTCGATGACCTCCTCGGTCTCGGCAAAGTTGGCCGGCACGTACAGGAGCCCCGTCGAAAACCCCAGCGCCCCCTCGCGCATGGACTGGTCGACGAGCGCCCGCATCTCGTCCAGCTCGGCGGGCGTGGGCGCGCGGTTCTCCAGCCCCATCACCTGCTTGCGCGTCCACGTATGGCCGGAGAAGAACCCCACGTTGGGCGCCACCTCCAGCCCGGACGCGAACTCCTCCAGCGGCCAGGGCTGGTCGCCCGAGTGCAGCGACACGATCAACGAGGTGATCCCCTGCCGCAGGAAGTTCTCGGCCAGCGGGTAGTCGACGATCGTCTGCTGGACGTGGGAGTGGTTGTCGATGAATCCCGGCGTGACGACCTGACCGGCGGCGTCGATCACCGTGCGCGCCAGCGAGGGGTCGATGGGTTCCCGTGAAACAAGCGCGATGCGCCCGTCCACAACAGCGACATCGGCGCGGAAGCGGTCGGCCCCGGTGCCGTCGACGACGGTGCCGCCGGTGATGAGCACGTCGTAGCTCTGCGCTGCGATCGAGGCGTCCGGCGCGGGGGCGAGGGTCAGGGCGATGGCGAAGGCGAGCGGTGCCAGTGCGGATCGCATGGGTTCTCCGGTGGTTCTGGTCGGCAGGGAAACCGCGTAATCTCGACGTTACATAATGTAAATCCGGGTTTACATTTGTGCCGTCGGTGAACGGCGACCCCGGCCCCGGCAGCGCGCAAACCCGCGGCGTGCGGCCGGGCATTATCCCGCGGGGCTCCAGGCAGTCATGAGAATCGCAACCTGGAACGTGAACTCGGTCAAGGCGCGGGAGGCGCGGGTCCTCGGGTGGCTTCGCAATCACCGCCCCGATGCGCTGTGCCTGCAGGAGTTGAAGACCACTGACGAGGCCTACCCGGCGGAGGCGGTCCGGGGTGAGGGCTACGACTCGGCCGTGTACGGCCAGAAGGCCTTCAACGGGGTCGCGCTCATCAGTCCGCATCCGATCGACTCGGTCCAGCGGGGGCTGGGTGACGACGATCCGCAGGCTCGCCTGATCGGGGGAGTCGTGGGTGGCGTGACCGTCTACTCCGCGTATTTCCCCAATGGCCGTTCCGTCGGATCCGATGCCTGGGAGTACAAGCTGGCGTGGATGGGACGCCTTCTGGACCTGCTGGAGAGCCGCCACGATCCCGCCGACCCCGTGGTGCTGACCGGCGACTTCAACGTGGCGCCGGACGATCTCGACGCGGCGGACCCCGAGAAGTGGGCGCCGAGCGTCCTCTGCCATCCGCTGGCGCGGGAGGCGCTGGAGAGGATTCGGGACTGGGGATTCGTCGATGTGGTGCGCAAGCACAACCCCGAGGGGCGGCTCTACAGCTGGTGGGACTATCGGCGGCTGGCCTTCCCCCGCAACGACGGTCTGCGGATCGACCATGTCTTCGCGACGGCGGCGGTGGCGGCAACATCGGCCGGCGCCTGGGTCGACCGGGACCAGAGGAAGGGACGGAAGACGGACGTTCCGTCGGACCATGCTCCCGTAGTGGCGGATTTCGCTCTCTGACGGAACCATGACTGGCGATTGGAACTCTGAGGTGCCACTATGGTATACAACAGTTGAGCGGCCATAGTGGCTCGAACAACGCGGGGGGATGACATGGATCCGAGAAAGGCCAGGGAAAAAGGGCAACGGCGGGTGCTGCTCATGGGCGTTGGCGCCTCGATTGTCCTGCACGGCATGGTCTTCGGAGCTCTCAGCTTTCAGACCGCCGATTCGCCAGGATCCACCGCAGCCGAAGCGGGGCGGCCGGCCGCGCCCTTCGAGGTAGTGGCGCTGGAAATCGTAGACGTTCGGGAGGTCCCCGAGGTCAAGCCCCCGGATGTCGCGGCGACTGACCGCCCTGTTGTCGTTTCGCCCGCCCCCGAGGATCTGCCCGAACCGACGTCGAGCAGCATGGCCGCGGCCGCCTCGGCGGCCGAGGTCGCGACCCTCACGGTAGCCGATCTCATGGGCTCTACGTTGTCGTCCTCCAGCCTGGCCATGCGGCCCGCGGCCCAGCGGAACATCCCCGGCGCGTTCACGGGCCTGGCCATGGTGGACCCGCACGCCGGGCACGACCACGGCGACGAAGAGGAAGAGGGCGAAGGCTTCTGGAGCGCCCTCGGGAACGCCTGGGGCAAGGTCGGAATGGGGACCGGGGGCGGGAAGGTTTGCCGTCCCCCTGTGGTGATCCGCTAGCCGGCGTTCAGATACCTCACGGCGCCCGGCGCGTGGGCACGGTCGGGGCATGAGCGCCGGCCCGCCCGGGCATCAGCCACCGTCCAGCGCCCTCGCTTGATCGGCACATCAGCCGCCCTCCGGAGCGCGCTTCAGCGCCTCCAGATCCTCCAGCTTCCGCGGCCAGTCGCGCCGCAGCAGCCTTGAAAGGGCACGATCGGCCAGCAACCGCCCCCCTGTCTGGCATTCCGGGCAGTAGTTGGTCTCGCGCGTGGCGTAGACGATGCGTTGTATGGGGGTGCCGCACTGCGTGCAGGGGTCGCCGTACTTCCCGTGGGCGCTCATGGCCGGGTGAAAGGCGGTGATCCTGGCCGGGAAGGAGTCGCCGGCCTCCTCGATCAGCCGCTGCGACCATTCGGTGAGCGATGACAGCGTGGCCGCGTGGAGGCGGTCGATGTCGCGGTCGGTCAGCCGCGAGGTGAGCTTGACGGGCGACAGGCGTGCCCGCAGGAGGATTTCGTCCGAATGGGCGTTGCCGATCCCGGACAGGATGCGGGGGTCGGTGAGGGCGCGTTTCAGGGTGCGGTTCTCGCGCCGGATCGCCGCCGCGAAGGCCGCGCGCGTCGCGTCGAGCGGATCGATCCCGCCCGGGTCGTGATCGTGCAGCGCCGCGGCGCCCCGCACCAGATGAAGGGACGCGCGCTTGTGGCTGCTCGCCTCGGTGAGGAGGAGTGTGCCGCGTGCGAAGTCGAAGGCCGCGTGGCCGAGCTTGCGGGGGATCGGCGCGGCGGGCTTCCTCCACTGGAAGCGGCCCGCGATCATGAGGTGGATGACGAGGAAGAGGTCTCCTTCGAGACCGATCACGACGCGCTTGCCGAGCCGCTCCAGGGACTCGACCACACGGCCGTGAGCGTGCGCAATCGGCGGATCGAAGCTCTTGAGGAGAGAGGGCGAACGGATCCGCACCGCTTGCAGTTCCTCGCCGAGGATGCGCGCGCGCAGTGCGTGAAGGTAAAGGGTGACCTCGGGGAGTTCAGGCACGGCGCGCGTCCCCGTCCCGGTTGAGGTCGTACCGCATGATTCTGCCGTGCGGGCCGGCGCGGTCTCGTTCGGCTTCGTAGACGGAGCCGGGAACGGTGCCGGGGACCGCCGCCTCGAGGCGGGCGATGTTGGCCGGGGTGAGCGTCACCGCACGCGGATCGGGCGCAAGGCCGCGACGGCTGAGACCGACGATCGCGGCGCCGGCCGCCGGGCGGCTCAGGGCGTAGGCAACCGCCACGTCGGCCATGGTGGCGCCCTCCCGGACGGCGATCTCCTCCAGAGCCGCACGGCCCCGCTCGAGCACGAGCGGCCCACCGACCTCGCCGACAATCGCACGATACTTGTCGAGCGAGCGGGATTCCCGTGAAGGGCCGTTTGTCAGCAGGCCGCCGGCCAGCGTGCCGTAGCAGAGGAGCGTCACGCCCCGTTCGAGGCACATCTCCGCGAGTCCGTCCAGTGGGCGGCGATCCAGCAGCGACAGCTGGACCTGATTGGAGACGACCGGGATCCCTGCGTCCAGGAGGACATGCAGGCTGCGCTGGTCGAAGTTGGTCACCCCGACCTGGCGAATCAGCCCCGCCTCACGCAGCTCCGCCAGCCATTCCGCAGCCTGCACCCACCCCGGCACGGCAAGATCCCACCAGTGAAACTGGACCAGGTCGAGTGCGTTCACTCCCAGCCGGCGGCGCGATCGCTGCACGATGCGGCGCATGTACCCCCGGTCGACGCCGTCCAGCACCCCCAGGTCCGGCACGAACTTGGTGTGAACGACCACCCTCCCGGCCGCATCCCCCCGGCTCGCGATCCACTCTCCCAGCAGCTTTTCGACGCCTACGTAGATATCGGCGCAGTCCAGCACGAGCGGACCGGGCCGCGCGGCGGCGGCGTCCAGCGCGGCGAATGCAAGATCGCGGCTCCAACCGGGGCCATGGCCGCGGGACAGCTGCCAGCACCCCCTGATCAGCCTGGAAGGAGACCGCCATGGGCGGGGCGGCCGGTTCACGGCGATGCCGGCCCGAGCGGAACCCGCGTCACGTCGCCGTGGCGGAACGTGGTGACGCCGGTGCGCGTGATCCGGAAGCGGCCTCCGCAGTGCGGATCGGGGCAGGCGATTTCGGCGTCGGTGGTCATCCAGTCGCTGGGTTCGGTCTTGCGCTGCTTGGCCGGCAGGAGCGGGAGGAGCGCGGCCAGCGGGTAGATGGGGAAGCTCTGCCCGGGTGGGAGCGAGAGATTCTCGCCACTCAGTTCGAAGTAGTCGCCTTCGCGGTGATTGCAGACCATCTCCTTGTCTCCGGCCACGACTTCCACGCGAAGGTCGTAGAGTTGGAAGGCGTCGGAATCGGCCATCTGTCAGCTCCTCGGTCGAATTGTCCGCGTGCGCGGTCGGCAGGCAGGCTGGACCAGCCGGAGCCGACACCCGATCATACACCGTCCCGCGCCGCCGCGCGCTCTTCGTTACCTCGCAACGCAACCGCCGCCTTGGCCGACCTCACCCCACCGCCCCCCACCCGCGAACCGAGGCAGGATACGCGGCTCGACTTCCACTTCGGCCTCGCCGGCGCTTCCGTCCCAATCCTCCTGTTCGCCGCCGGGGCAGCGTGGCTCGGCTTTTCGGGCGCGCCGGACGAGCGCGGGCTCTGGCCGATCCTCATCGCGGCGCTCGGCGCGGGGCTCCTCCTGGCCCGCCGCGCCTCGGCGTACAGCGCGGCCGCGATCCGCGGGATGTCCCAGCCCATCGTCATGCTGATGGTGATGGCGTGGCTGCTGGCGGGCATCCTCTCGGTGCTCCTGCGCGAGTCCGGGCTCGTCGGCGCGCTCGTGTGGGGCGGCGGCGAACTGGGACTGCGCGGCGGCGGGTTCGTGCTGATGGCCTTCCTGATCACGGTCCTCTTCTCTACCGCGACCGGCACCAGCCTCGGGACCATCCTGATATGCGCGCCCCTCCTCTACCCCGCAGCCGGGATCCTCGAAGCCGATCCGGCCATGCTCATCGGCGCGATTCTGGCCGGGGCCACCTTCGGCGACAACGTCTCGCCCGTCTCCGATACGACCATCGCCTCGGCCACCACCCAGCGCGCGCCCATGGGGGGCGTGGTGCGCTCGCGGCTGCGGTACGCGGTGCCCGCGGCGCTCGTCGCGGCGCTGGTCGTGCTGCTGTTCGGCGGCGAGGAGAGTTTCGGCGCGGCTGCCGAGGCCGTCGGTTCGGGAGCGGGCTCCACAGGTCCGGGCGTCGACCCGACCGGGGCGGCGGCTGGCACGGCCGCAGCCGGTCAAGCGCGCGCGGCTGCCGCGATCTCCGGTGACCCCGGCGCCTTCCCCATGCTGCTGGCGCCCCTGGCGACCTTCTTCATGCTCTGGCGGGGCAAGGGCCTGGTGGAAAGCCTCTTCGCCGGGGTCGTCGCGGCGGTGGCCGTCGCGATCGCGGCCGGCCTCATCGCCCCGGCCGATCTCATCCACATCGACCCGGCCGCCTTCCGCGCCCAGGGGCTGATCCTCGACGGCATGGAGGGCGCGGTCGGGATCGTCGTCTTCACCGTCCTGCTGATGGGCGTGGTGGGAGCCGTGCAGGACGCCGGCATGCTCGATCGGCTGCTCCGGGAAAACGCCGATGCACCGCAGTCGCCACGCCGCACGGAACTGCGAATCTTCGGCGTCACGAGCGCCGCCGTCGTCGTCACCACGCACTCGGTCATGGCCATTCTGGCAGTCGGCGATCTGGTGTGCAGGGCCGGGCGCAGCGCGGGCATCGGCCGCTTCCGCCGCGCCAACCTGCTCGACATGACCGTCTGCACCTACCCCTTCCTGCTGCCCTTCTTCATCCCTACCATTCTGGCGTCTTCGGCCACCGGCTCGGGGGAACCGTACGGAATCCCGCGGGTGACGGCGCTCGAGGCCGGGCTTGCGAACCCCTATTCGTGGGCCCTCCTTTGCGTCCTCCTCATCGCGATCCTGACGGGGCTGGGCCGGCCCGAGGCGGACTCGACCCAGGATTCAACCGACCCGGACCCCCGGATATGATCATTCGCCCCCGAGTGCGCGGCTTCGTCTGCGTCACCACACACCTCACCGGCTGCGCGCGCAACGTCGAGGCGCAGATCGCCCACGCCGACGCCAACCCGGTGGCCAATCCTCCCCGTTCCGTTCTGGTGCTTGGATCTTCCACCAGCTACGGGCTGGGATCGCGCATCGCACTGTCGTTCGGCGGAGGCGCCGCCAGCTTCGGCGTCTTCTTCGACCGTCCGCCCAGACCCAGAAAGCCGGGCACGGCTGGCTGGTACAACACCGCCGCCTTCGAATCCGCCGCCGCCGAGCGCGGACTCCAGTCGGCGTGCTACAACGGCGACGCCTTCTCCAACGAGGCGAAGGAAACGGTCGTCGCCGCGCTACGGGACTTTCCGCCGGTGGACTGTGTCGTCAATTCACTGGCCGCCCCGCGGCGGACCGACCCCGACACCGGACAGACCTTCACGTCCGTCCTCAAACCGATCGGCGCGCCCTACCGCTCGAAGACGCTGAACACGGACCGCGCGGAAGTGACCGACGTGGAGCTGCCCCCCGCCACACCCGAAGAGGTCGACGCCACCGTCGCCGTCATGGGCGGAGACGACTGGCGCCGCTGGATGAACGCGCTGCGTGAAGGCGGCGTCCTCGCGCCCGACTGCCGCACCTTCGCCTACAGCTACATCGGCCCCGAGCTCACCTGGCCGATCTACCGCGACGGCGCAATCGGCCAGGCCAAGGCGGACCTGCACCGCACCGCGCGCGACCTCGACGCCGCGCTGTCCCGCACGGGCGGCGGCGCGCACATCGCGGTCATGAAGGCGGTGGTCACGCAGGCAAGCGCGGCGATCCCGGTCGTCCCCCTCTACATGTCCATCCTGTTCAGAATCATGAAGGAGAAGGGCGACCACGAGGGCCCCATGGAGCAGGCCGCGCGCCTCTACGGCCAGAAGGTGTACGGTGCGGAGGGAGTCGTGACCGACCCGCACGGCTTCATCCGTCTCGACGATCTCGAGATGAAGCCCGGCACCCAGGCCGCCGTGCTGCGCGCGTGGGAATCGATCTCGACGGAGACGCTCCGCGCCGAGACCGACTTCGACGGCTACCGCACCGCGTTCCTGCGCCTGTTCGGCTTTGAGGTGCCCGGCGTCGACTACGGCGCCGATGTCGATCCGATGGTCGAAATCCCGTCGCTGGTCGGGGGCTGAGCAGCCGCGCGCCATGCCGAAGCGCATCCTTCCTACCCGGTCGCAACTCGACGCGCTGGCCGAGCGCGACCCCGTGCTCGGCGCCGCCATGGCCCGCGTCACCCCCTACCCCGGCTTCCCCACCGGCCCCCTGGCGCGCGGTTCGCACTTTCAGGCGATCGCGCGGTCGATCACCTTCCAGCAGCTTGCCGGCGCGGCCGCCCGCACCATCTACGGGCGGGTCGCCGCGCTGACTCCCGGGCCGCGCTTCCCGACGGCCATCGAGTGCCTGGAGATGCCCGACGAGGCCTTCCGGGGTGCGGGTCTCTCGGCCGCGAAGACGCGGGCGATCAAGGACCTCGCCGCAAAGTCCCGCAACGGAACGGTGCGGCTGCGCGCGGTCGGCCGCATGAGCGACGCCGAGATCGTGGAGATGCTGTCCTCGGTGTGGGGGATCGGCGAGTGGACCGCGCAGATGTTCCTGATGTTTCGGCTCGGGCGCCTCGACGTGATGCCGGTGGGCGACCTGGGCGTGCGCGAGGGCGCGCGGATCCTCGACGGTCTCGCCGAGCGCCCCGCGCCAAGGGCCGTGCTGGAGCGCGCCGAGCCGTGGCGGCCACTGCGGTCGGTGGCGACCTGGGTGCTGTACCGGCTCGTCGACGAGGCGGGGCCAGCGGAATGACGCCGGAAGCCCGGATCGTCAGCGCCGGTGGGGCCACGACGCACCGCACGGTGGTGACCCGCAATCTTCCCACGCCGGTGGGGGAGATGATCGCGGGCGCCACCGACGACGGGATCTGCCTCCTTGAGTTCGTTCACCGAAGGACCTTCGCGGACCAGATGGCGCGGCTGGAGCGACACGTTGGCGTTCCCGAGGCAGGCTCCCACCCCCTGCTCACCGACCTGCGGGGGCAGCTCGACGAGTACTTCGAAGGAGCCCGGCGCGAATTCGACCTTCCGCTCCTGTTGGCCGGTACGGACTTTCAGGTGCGAGTCTGGCACACCCTGCTCGGCATCCCCTACGGCGGCACCATCAGCTACGCCGAACTGGCGCGCCGCGTCGGATCGCGGGGCGGGTCGCGGGCTGTTGGGAGCGCGAACGGCGCGAACCGGATTGCGATCGTCGTGCCGTGCCATCGCGTGGTCCAGGCCAACGGCGACCTCGGAGGCTATGGCGGAGGCCTGAGGCAAAAGCGCAGGCTCCTCGAGTTGGAGGCCGGGGCCAGCCAGGGGTCACTGTTTTAGCCGGGAACCTGGCCGTCCATCACCGACCTGGGGTCGGCCGAAGCTGCGATGCGCGCACTCGGACCGGCCGCCCCCACTGCCGCGACAACGAACACGACCCCAACCAGCAGGAACAGCGGCGCGCTGAAGACCCGCACGCCCGGCGGCCCCAGGACGCCCACGACAAGCGTTGTCAGCCACAGCCCCAGCCCCACCCCGACCCCGCCGATCCGGAGTGCCTCGCCGAGCACCATCCGGTAGAGAGCGCGCGGCTCCGCCCCGAGGGCCGACCTGATCCCCATCTCCCTCCGGCGCGCCCGCACATGCGTCCCGAGCGTGCCGATCATGCCGGCCAGCGCGGCCACCGCCGCAATCAATCCAGCGGCGCGCCCTCCGCTTCCCAGCCATCCGGCCGTCCCGAGCACGCGCCGGAGTTCGTCCTCCGCCGCCCTGAAGCTCCCGATCGCCAATTCGTCCGCCGGCAGGGACCCCAGCGCGGCGCGCACGACCTCGAGCGAGTCCTCCAGATCCCACTCCGGGCCGGCCGCCGCTTCCACCGAAGCGACCAGTTCGATCTGCGCGGGCGGATGCTGAAGGGCGGAGTAGTAGACGGAGTACGGTGACCCCGACGCACCCAGCCCTCCTCGCGGAACGTCGCGGACGACCCCAGCCACCTCATGCGAAGGGCCGCCCAGCCCCCCGATCGTTACGCTCCTGCCGACCACCGGCGGGTCCTGGAAGTGGGCGCGCGCATACGCCTCGTTGATGACGACCCGGCCCGGCCCCGGTTCGCCCGGAGCGAATCCGCCGCCGGCCACGAAGGCAAGTCCCCGCTCGGCAAAGAACCCGGGCATCACGGTGTGCTGCTTGACCTGAGCCGCGTGAATCGGGTGGGGAAGACCGCCCGTGGAGCATCGGCCGCACTCGTTCAGCGCCCGTACCTCGGGGCCTCGGCCGATCCACGCACCTGGAGTCCCGAGGCTCTCCGCGGCGAGGCCTGGCGCGTCGCGCAGTGCGACCGCCGCGGCTTCGAACAGGTCCGCGCGCCGGTCGGGATCGCGGGCCGCATCGCCCGTGGGAGACAGCAGACCGACAACCGCGAAATCGGCGACCGACCCCTCACCACCCTCACCCGCCACGCGCGAGACACCGGAAGAATCCGAAAGCAGCAACAATCCCGACCCGGTCAGGACCGCCACGGACACGCAGAGCTGCACCGTGATCAGCACCACCCGCCCGAACTGGCGCGGCCGCGGATCCGTGTTGTGCCGGCTCTCCGCCCGCCCGTGAAGCGACCGATCCCGCCGATAGAGCCCCGCCACCGGAAGCACCCCGATCGCCAGCACCACCGCGGCGACGACAACAGCCGCCGAGATAGCCGGCCAGCCCGCGGGCCGTGAAAACAGCGTTCCCGGTGGAGCCGCCGAGGTCAGGACAACTGCGGCGGCCGCGCACGTCGCCGCTCCCAGCGCCAGCCCCACGACCACCCGCCGACCCCACCGCCGCGCCGCGCGGCCGACCAGCCACGCCGGCGGCGCCCCCAGCATCACCTCGATCACCCGGCGACCCTGCCGGAGCAGATTCTCCGACGCGATCGCTCCGAGCAGTACCGCCAGCACGGTTGTCGACGCGAGCAGCAGCAGGGTCACGCTCGTCCCGGCCAGGCGGTCGAGATCGGACCGCTCGGCGCGCGCCGCGGGAACGTCCGGCGCGGCCAGTCCCGCCACCTCCACCGTGGGGGTCGGCTCCGTCCGGACGATGTGGAGAGCTTCGCCGCGGCCGCCGAAGAGGAGCGCGGCGGCGAACAACATGGCCGCCAGCGCGACCAAACTCCCTGTGGCGATCCGGTGCAATGGCATGATGGGTCGGGCCTTGTAGTTTATGGCACCCATGAAAGTACCCCAGCTGGACCTCACCGGGCAGTACGCCTCGATCAAGGCCGAGATCGACGCGGCGATCGCCCGCGTGGTCGACTCCCAGCGCTTCGTGCTGGGCCCGGTGGTGGAAGCGTGCGAGGAAGCGGTCGCCTCATATGTCGGCAGCGCCCACGGCGTCGGCGTGTCCTCGGGGACCGACGCACTGCTCGTTGCGCTCATGGCCGAAAACATCGGGCCGGGCGACGAGGTCGTCACCACGCCCTTCTCCTTCTTCGCCACCGCGGGCGCGATCGCACGGGTCGGCGCCACGCCGGTTTTCGTCGACATCGACCCGGCGACCTTCAACATCGACCCCGCGCTGATCGAGGACCGCATCACGGCGCGAACCCGGGCGATCCTCCCCGTCCACCTCTTCGGCCAGATGGCCGGCATGGCCCCGATCATGGAGATCGCCCGGCGCCACAGCCTCGTCGTCATCGAGGACGCCGCGCAGGCCATCGGTGCCCGCCACCGCGGCCAAACCGCCGGATCGATCGGCCACTACGGCTGCTTCTCCTTCTTCCCCACCAAGAATCTCGGCGGCTACGGCGACGGCGGCATCGTCGTCACCGACGACCCCGCGCGGGCCGACAAGCTGCGCGCCCTGCGCGTCCACGGCGAAACCACCCGCTACCACCACCGCCTCGTCGGCGGCAACTTCCGTCTCGACGCCCTGCAGGCCGCGGTCATCCACGCCAAGCTGCCCCACCTGGACCGCTGGACCGACCAGCGCATCGCCAACGCATCGCTATACCACCGCCTCCTCAGCCCCCTCGCCAACCGGCGCCCGGATGCCCTCACCCTCCCGCACAACGCCACCGACCGCCACGTCTTCAACCAGTTCGTCGTCCGCGTTGCCGACCGTGACCGCGTGCAAGAGCGCCTGACCGCCGCCGGCATCGGCACCGCCATCTACTACCCGCTCCCGCTCCACCTGCAGGAGTGCTTCGCAGGACTCGGATACCGGCCCGGCGATCTTCCCGCCAGCGAACGCGTCGCGAACGAAGTCCTAGCGCTCCCCGTCTTCCCCGAACTCACCACCGAGCAGATCCGTTTCGTGGCCCGGACGCTGGAGTCGGCCATACTCTGACCGGTACGCCACGACGCCCTCCAATCCAAGGAGCCATCCCATGGAACGCCGCGAATTCCTCGGCACCGCGGTAGCCGCCGGAGCCGCCGCCCCCATCGCGCACTCACTGGATGCGCCGCGCGACCGCGCCCCCACCCTCCAGCAGCCCATCATCATCGACGGCCTGAGCCCTTCGACCCTCAACGACGAATACGTCGGCCTGGTCCGGCAGGCCGGCGTCACCGGCTGGCACAAGACCCTATCCGAGATCCACTCCTTCGCCGACGCGTGGCGGTACGTGGACGAGAACCCCGACAGGATCCTCATCGCCACCACCGCCGCCGACCTCGAGCGCGCCCAGGCCGAGGGCAAGGTCGGGCTCATGCTGGGCTGGCAGACCGCCACGCCGCTCGGCGACAAGTCGGGCCAGGGGCTCTTCGTGGGCGACCAGATCCCGGCCGACGGCACCGCGCTCCGCGCCTACTACCACCTCGGCCTGCGCTTTGTGAACCTCACCTACAACACGGTCAACGCATTCGGTGCCGGTTGCGTCGAGCCGCACCTCGGCATCACGCAGGCCGGGCGGCGTCTGGTCGAGGAGATCCACGCCCTCGGCATCATCCTCGACATCGGCGGGCACACGGGCGAGCAGACCAGCCTCGACGCGATCGAGATGTCCGCGGGCGTCCCGATCGTCTGCACGCACACCAACGTGGCCGCCCTCTGCGACAACCCGCGCAACACCAGCGACCGCGTCTTCGAGGCCATCGCGGGCTCCGGCGGGGTGATCGGCGTATCCGCGATCAACGACTTCGTCGCGCGCAACCGCGCCGACCGCGACATCCGCGCCACACCCCAGGTTGGCATCGACGTCCTGCTCGACCATTATGACTATCTGAAGCGTCTGGTCGGGCCGGACCATGTCGGAATCGGCGCCGACTTCACCTGGGGGCGCCAGGGCGGCGTGGACCCCGACATCGTGCTCTTCGGCCGCGAGATGGCGAGCGAACAGGCCCCGATCAACTACGTCCGCGGGTTCGAGGTCATCACCGAACTCCCGAACCTGGTCGACGGCCTCCGCACTCGCGGCTGGACGCAGGAAGAGATCGACAAGGTCTGCGGACTCAACTGGATGCGGGTCTACCGCCAGGTCTGGGGAGGTTAGAGAGATGAGAAACAAGCACGACCCGTTCCTCGCGGCCACCCGCCCGTGCGTGGCCGGCGGTTCCCGCAGGCGCGCCTGCATGAGGCCCACCCGTCGGCACGGCAGCGTGGCGGCGCTCATCGCGGTCGTCCTTCTCCCCACCACCCCCCTCTCCGCCCAGACCACCGCGCTGCGCTGCGGACGCCTCATCGACGGCATCTCGGACGAGGCGCGGCAGGACGTCACCGTCATCGTGCGGGACGGGCGCGTCGCCGAACTGCGCGACGGCACCGCGGTCCCCGACGGCGTCGACCGCGCGCTCGACATGCGCGGCGGCACCTGTCTGCCCGGCATGATGGACCTGCACACGCATCTGCTGATCAAGCCCGACGGCCCGGTCAGCGAACTCGATCGCTCCAGCGCCGACCGGGCCCTCGACGGCCTCCACGCCGCCCAGAAGATGCTGCACGCGGGATTCACCACCCTGCGCAACCCCGGCGACTTCGATACCCACTACGCGATGGTGTCGGTCAAGCGCTCGATCGCGGCGGGGGAGCATCCTGGACCGCGCATCTTCGTGGCCCCGCACGCGCTGGGGCCGACCGGCGGCCACGGCGACCTCAACACGCTGGCGCCGGACGCGGCCATCCAGACGCCCACGCGCATCGTGAACGGCGTCGACGAGATCCGCGCCATGATCCGCGAGCAGGTCAAGTACGGGGCCGACTGGATCAAGGTGATGGCGACGGGCGGGGTCATGTCGGCGGGCGACGACCCCACGCACACGGCCTACATCGACGAGGAGATGTGGGCCGCGGTCGACGAGACACACCGGCTGGGGCGGCGGATCACCGTGCACGCGATCGGCACCGAGGGCCTCAAGCAGGCGGTCGCGGCGGGCGTGAACAGCGTCGAGCACGGGATCCTGATCGACGACGAGGCGATCGAGATGATGAAGGCGCGGGGGACGTGGCTGATCCCGACGATCTACGTGCTCAACTACGTGGTCGAGGAGGGGCCGGCGCTGGGCTACCCGGAAGCCAGCGTCGCGAAGGGCCGCGTCCTGATGGAGACCCGGGACGACAACGTCCGCCGCGCGATCGAGGCCGGGGTGAAGATCGCCTTCGGCTCGGACACGATCTTCCCGCACGAGTGGGCGGCGCGCGAGTTCGCGCATCTGGTGCGGCTCGGGATGAGTCCGATGGAGGCGATCCGCACGGCGACGTACAACGCGGCCCAGGTGCTCGGCATCGAGGACGAGGTGGGGACGCTGCAGCCCGGAATGGTGGCGGACATCATTGCGGTGGGCGGCAACCCGCTGGACGACATCACCGAACTGGAGCAGGTTGACTTCGTCATGAAGGACGGCCAGATCATCAAGGACGCGCGTCCGCGGACCTGAAGGAGCACGAATGGAAGGCAAGAGCGGCAAACAGCTCATCGTGGTCGGCGACCGCGTCCTGATCGAGCCCGAGGCGGGCGAGGGCCGGTCGAAGGTGGGTCTCTACCTGCCGGCGTCGGCGGTGGACAAGCAGTCGGTGCAGGGCGGCCGCGTGCTGGCAACCGGTCCCGGCACGCCCATCGGGGCGCCCACCGAACTCGACGAGGAACCGTGGAAGATCGGCTCCGGCGAGGCGCGCTTCCTGCCCGTGCAGGCGCAGGTCGGCGACTTCGCGATCTTCTTCCGCAAGGCGTCCGTCGAGATCAGCTTCGAGGGCAAGGAGTACCTGGTCGTGCCCCAGGCGGCGATCCTGACGCTGGTGAGGGAGACGGACAGCGGGGTGGAGCCGCTGTTCTAGGAGCCGTAGAATCCCCGGCCGGGTCGGGCCTTGGTGCTACTGCCCCTCCGCCTTCGAACACCGCCGTGGATCCCCGCAAGCACTCCGCACCCCTGTATCCGGGTCGATGTGGATGCCCTCGAATGCGCCATGGTGCCAGTTCCAGGGATTCATCACGTCCACCGGGTGCCCGCGGTCGCGGACCGCATCGATGACAGTAGCGTCCACATCCGCTTCGACCATCGTCGAACCCGGCACCTCAAGCGACCGGCCCCCGAACCGCGGCCTCAGCACGGATTCCGCGATCGGGATCCCGAAGTCGACGATGTTCGTGGTGTTCTGGACGATATTGGCCAGCAGGCCCACCGAGGGCGAGCCGGAAGCCAGCATCGGCGTCCCCTGCCGGTTGAACACGATGTTCGGCGCGACGTAAGCGGTGGCGCGCTGGCCCGGCTCGGGCATGACGCGCAGGAAGTGAGCGCCGGACGCGCATACGGTCACGCCGGCGGCGAAAAGGCCGTTGCTCCAGGGCAGCGACATGCACGAGTGGAGGATGGTGGCCACGTTGCCAGCGGCGTCCACGGCGGTGACGTGGTTGCTGCCAGCGGGCGGGGGCGGCGGCGGGTTGCTCGCCGAGTTCGACCGTCCCATTTGCAGGAGCTTGAAGCGCATCTCCGCGTAGTCCTTCGAGAGGATCACGTCCAGCGGGAGGGGGTGGCTGTCGGGATCGTTCTGCTTGCCGCCCTCCTCGAAGACCAGGTTGTGGATACGGGACATCTGGTAGAGCGATTCGGCCGACTCGTTGGGCGGACCGAGCGTCTGGAGGTCCATGAGTTCGATCATGTTCAGCATCTCGATCACCAGTGATCCGCCGTGATCGGGCGGCGGCGAGCCCGCGATCGGGTAGCCCCGGTAGGTACTCCAGGCGGGCTGCTGCCAGCGGGCCTCGTAGCGGGCGAAGTCCTCGGGCGTGATGACGCCGCCGGCCTTCTGCACGACATCGGAGTACTGCTGGGCGAACCCGCCGTGGTAGTAGTAGTCGTTGCCCTCCTCGGCGAGGCGCTCCAGGGTGTCGGCGGCCTCGGACTGGACGAGTAGCTCGCCCGGGCGCGGGATGTGTCCGTCGGGCATGAAGACACGCCGCCCGGCCTCGGTCAGGCCGATCTTGTGGCACATGACGAAGAGTTCGCCCCAGAGGAAGGGATGGGTCTCGAAGCCGTCCCGGGCGAAGGTGATCGCGCCCTCCATGATGCGCTGCCTCGGGAGCGATCCGTGCCGGGCGAGCGCGGCCTCGAACCCGGCCCAGAAACCGGGTACGCCGGGGCCGCGGCCGGTGGCGATGTCGGCAGCGGAGAAGCCGGTGAGTGGTGCGAGCGGTGCGTTCGCTCCGCCGTTGACGTAGGTGGTCTCGCCGGTGGCCGCATCGAAATACAGCATGCTGAGCACGCCGGTGATGCCCGTCATGTGGGGCTCGACGACGGTCTGGGTGACAGACGCGGCGAGCGCGGCATCGCAGGCATTGCCGCCTTCCCGCAGGATCTTCACGGCTTCGCGGGTTGCGAGCGGGTGCGAGCAGATCGTCATCCCCGTCTGCGACGCGGCAGGTGTCTTCGGCCCGAAGTGGGCCTCGGCGATCAGGGCGAGGCGCTCATCGTCGTCGGTACGGTGCGGGCCCGCTGAACCTTCGGTCGGGGCCGCCGGGGGCCACGCTGCTGACAGTTCCCGCGCTCCCAGTCCGGCGGCGGCAGCTCCCAGTGCAGTCGATCGGATGAAAGCACGCCGTCCGGTGATTCCCCGTTCCATTGGTCTGCCCAGCATGGCTTCTCCTCGTTGCTACGCCCTTTCTCGCCCAACCACAAGCCACACACTAGTATTCCCGAGCCTTTTCGGACAGCGCCCCCGAGCGAACGGATCACCCATGCGCGAACACTGGTCGAGCAGGATCGGGTTCATCCTGGCCACAGCCGGATTCTCGATCGGACTCGGGAACATATGGCGCTTCCCCTACCTCGCGGGCGAGAACGGGGGCGGCGCCTTCCTGCTCGTCTATGTGGTCTTCGCGATCCTGATCGGGATTCCCCTGATGACCGCCGAGATTACGCTTGGGCGTGCCTCGCAACTCACGCCGATCGCGGGGATGGCGCGCCTTACCGGTTCCAGGACCAGTCCGTGGAACCTGATCGGCTGGTTCGGGATCGCGGCGACCGTGCTCATCACTTCGTACTACGTGATGATCATAGCGTGGATGGCCGCCTACTTCGTGATGCTGGCGGGCGGCGGCGCCGGAATCGGGCAGACTCCGGAAGAGACCAGAGCGGCCTTCGATGCGTTCGTTGCCACGCCTGGCCCCGTGTTCGGTTACGCGTTGCTCGTCATCTTCCTCATCGCGTTCGTGGTCAGCCGGGGCGTGGCCAAGGGGATCGAGCGCTACGCCAAATTCCTGATGCCCCTGCTCGTCGCGATCCTGTTGGCGCTGGCGGTGCGCGCGATGACGCTTCCCGGTGCGGGCGCCGGTCTGGCCTGGTACCTGACGCCCGACTTCTCCGCCCTGCGGCCCTCGTCCTACCTCGCCGCGCTGGGGCAGGCCTTCTTCTCGATCGGAATCGGCATGGCGGCGGCCTTCGGGCTGGGCAGCTACCTCGACCGCCGCGACAGCGATGTCCCGGGCAATGCCGCGCTGGTCGTCGCGTTCGACACCGGTGTGGCGGTCGTCGCCGGGCTGGTCCTTTTTCCCGCCCTCTTCGCCTTCGGGATGAATCCCGACCAGGGCGCGGGCCTTATCTTCGTCACGATGACCTCGCTCTTCCAGGAGATGCCGGGAGGGATCGCCTTCGGAGCCGCCTTCTTCTTTCTGATGATCATCGCGGGATTCACCTCCCAGGTCGCGGTCTTCGAAATCCTTGTCGCCTCGGTCGTGGACTCGCTCCGCATGACCCGCGGCAAGGCGGTGCTTCTCTGCGCGGTGGGATCGTTCCTGGTCGGGATCCCGGTCATCCTGTCGCAGGGTCCCTGGTCCGACATCCACATCTTCGGGATGAACTTCTTCGACTTTGCCGACACGGTATCCAGCGACTACATGCTCGCGGCGGGCGGCCTCCTGATCTCGCTCTACATCGTGTCCCAGTGGGGCTGGAACCGGTTCCAGGAGGAGGCCAACCGGGGGGCCGGACGCGTGCGGGCGAGCGGTGTCTGGCGATTCTTCTTCCGCTTCATCATTCCGGTCGCGGTCGCCATCGTCCTGCTGGGAGGCTTCGGGGTGGGGGCCGGCAACCCGCCGCTCTTCCTCGGCTGCGCCGCCGCGATCATCGTAATCCATGCCTTCCTGCTTCGACGCTTTCCTGAATAGTCAGGGCTTCGTCCTCCTGGACGGGGGACTGGCGACCGAACTGGAGAGCGCCGGGCACGACCTCAACGACCCGCTGTGGTCGGCGAAGGTCCTCCTGGAAGACCCCGACGCCGTGCTGGCCGCGCACACCGCGTACCTGTACGGGGGCGCCGACTGCGTGATCACCGCCACCTACCAGGCCACCTTGGAGGGCCTCGCGGCACTGGGCGTCGCCCGCGCCGAGGCCGAGGACATCATGCGGAGCGCGGTCGACCTGGCAGTCTGCGCACGGGATCGATTCTGGACGGAGCCGGCGAACCGGACATGGGCTGGCCGGAGACACGGCGGGGGGCCAGCCGTCAGACCCACCGCCCGCACCCGCCCTCTCGTCGCGGCCAGCATCGGCCCCTACGGCGCTTTCCTCGCCGACGGCTCCGAATACCACGGCAACTACGGGGTCGGCCCGGACGCGCTCGCCGACTTCCACCGCCCCCGGCTGCACCTCCTCGCGGACAGCACCATCGACATCCTGGCCTGCGAGACGATCCCGTCCTTTACGGAAGCCCGGGTGCTGGCCGCCCTCGTCGAGGACGCGACCGACAAGCCGGCATGGTTCACCTTCACCTGCCGTGACGAGCGCCGCCTAAGCGACGGCACCCCGATCGAAGAGATGGCCGCATGGGCCGACGAGACCGCGGGCGTGTCCGCGGTCGGCGTCAACTGCACACCCGCGCGCCTGCTGCCGCCGATCATCCGCGCACTGGCCGCCGCGACGGCGAAACCCGTTGTCGCCTACCCCAACGGCGGCGGCGAGTGGGACGCCGTGACGAAGACCTGGGGTCGCGCCGACGCCGAACCCGATTGGGGCCAGGTGTGCCGGCGCTGGGTCGGCGCGGGGGCGGCGGCGGTGGGTGGCTGCTGCCGCGTGGGACCCGAAGACATCAGCGCGATGCGGACCGCGCTTGCCGCCCCGGCGCACGAGGCGCAGACTTGAATCGTCGTCGCCACCCCGTTCCCAACGCTGGACGCCGGCCCCGGAGGACGCGCGTGAAAGGCACACCGTGAGACTCGCCGTCATGGCCTGGCGCAACCTGTGGCGCTACGGGCGGCGAACGGTCACGACCATCGCCGCGATGACGCTGGCGCTGCTCACCCTGATCGTCTGGACATCGTTCGTGCAGGGGTTTCTCCGCGACCTGGAGACCACGATCGTCGAGGTCGAGATCGGCGACCTGCAGGTCTACCCGCCGGAATACCGCACCCAGCCCTCCATCTTCGACCGCATCGGAACCTCCACCGAGCTGGTCGACACGCTCGGCGCCATGGGTTTCGAGGCTTCGGCGCGCCTCCTGGGCGGCGGGCTGGCGGCGGCGGGCGAGGCATCGGCGGGCGTCTCATTGCGGGGCGTCGAAACCGAGCAGGACGCGCGGGTCAGCGTCGTCTACGACCGGGTCGCCGAGGGCAGCTGGCTCGATCCTTCCGACCCCGCCGGTATCGTGATCGGTGGCAGGCTCGCCAGAACGCTGGACGTGGGTTTGGGGGATGAGGTCGTCCTCCTCAGTCAGGCCACCGACGGGAGCATCGCCAACGGTCTTTACACGGTACGAGGGATACTCTCCCCCTTCAGCGAGGCGACCGACCGGGGCGGAGTGTTCCTTGTGCGCCAGGCTTTCCTGGACTTTTTCGTGCTCCCGGGCGGAGCGCACCAGGTGGTTGTGCGCAACGCCGCGGACCAGCCGCTCGAAACCTCGGCCGCGCAGATACGGGCGGCGGCCCCCGGCCTCGACGTGCTGACCTGGCGCGAACTCTTCCCCACGCTCGCCACCATGCTCGATTCGGTCGAGAGCACCATGTACATCCTCTTCATGATCGTCTACCTGGCGATCGCGATCCTCCTCATCAACGCCACACTGATGGCCGTCTTCGAGCGCATCAAGGAGCTGGGACTTCTCAAGGCGGTCGGCCTCTCGCCGACGCGAGTGGTCTTCCTGATCCTCTGGGAGGGCTTTTTCCAGGCCGCCCTGGCCGCCGCGGCCGGGCTGATCCTCTCCGTCCCTCTTCTCTTCTACTTCACGCGCGTCGGAATCAACCTTGCGGCGCTTGGCGGCCAGATCTCGATTTCCGGGATCGGCATGGATCCGTACATGCGAGGCGTCGTCACCCCGGCGATATTCGTCGGCCCCCTGAGCGCAATGATCGTCATCGTCCTCCTGTCGATGCTCTATCCAGCCCTCAAGGCGGCGCGGATCCGCCCCGTCGAAGCGATGCGGCACCAATGATTGCGTATCGGGCCCTGCGGGAAGCCGGGGGAAGGTGTTGCTATCATTATGATAGTGTTATGATATCAGTTGTGAGGACACCATGAAGCGAACCAGCCTCTGGATCATGGCCTGGCGCAACCTGGGCCGGAACCGCCGGCGCACCGTGCTCACCCTGGCGTCGATCGCCTTCGGCGTGTTCCTCGCGATCATCTCGATGGCCGCCCAGGATCGAAACTGGCAGGAGATGATCGACCTCGGCGCGCGGATGGGCGGCGGCCACGTCACCGTGCAGCACCCGGAATACCTGGACACGCCGAGCCTGTCGAGAACGGTGACGGGTACCGGCGCCCTCATCGAAGCAGCCTCGGGAAATCCGGAAGTCAACCGCGCCGTGGACCGCATAGCGGGCCAGCTCATGGTGAGCACCGCCCGCGAGAGCTACGGGGCCGCCTTCATCGCCTTCGACCCGGCGGCCGAGGATGCCACCACCCTGTCCTACCTGGAGGCGGTCTCCGAGGGCGGGATGTTCGCCGCCGACGACGCCACCGGAATGGTGCTGGGGGCACAATTGGCGCAGAACCTCGGCGCCGAGATCGGGGACAGGGTCGTCTACACCGCCACCGACCGCGGTGGCGAGATCGTGGCCGGGCTCGGGCGCGTCACCGGGCTCATGCGCACCGGAGCTCCCAGCATCGACGTCGGCTTGGTGCTCCTCCCGATCGCCGCAGCCCGCGACGTCCTCGGCTTCGCGCCCGACGAGGCGACCGAGGTGGCGCTCTTCATCGACGATCACCGCGAGTCGGAGGTCCTCGCCGCCCGTCTGCAGGAACAGCTGGGCGACGAGGCGGCGGCCATCCCCTGGTTCGAAGGCCGGCCCGACCTGTACGCGTTCATCGCAATGAAGGTGGGCGGTGGTGTGGTCATGGTCGTCATCATCGCGCTGATGGTCGCGGCGGGCATCTTCAACACCGTCTTCGTGAGCGTCATGGAGCGCCTGCGCGAGTTCGGGATCATGATGGCGGTGGGCTTCAGCCCGGCGAAGCTCTTCCGCCTGGTGGTCTACGAGAGCGTGTGGCTCGGCGTGATCGGCCTCGTGGTTGCCGCGCTCGTGACCATCGGTCCTTACCTCTACCTCAGCCGGATCGGCATCGACATGGGCGCCTACCTGGGAGACGCGGCCTCGACCGAGATCTCGGGCGTCGCCATGGCGACCCAGCTCAAGTTCGGGATCTATCCCGAGAACACCGTCCGCATCGTGGTCCTCGCCTTCATCGCGGTGGTCCTCGCGGGCATTTACCCAGCGTGGCGGGCCGGCCGTGTCGAGCCCGTGGAAAGCATCAGACTCGGATGACGAACGGCGAACGGCAGAACAGCACGGTCGCCGCGCTCCGCGACGTGACCAAGCTGTATCAGCAGGGCAGCCTCGAGGTTCAGGCCCTCCGCGGTCTCGACCTGACGGTCCACAAGGGCGAGTTCACCGCGCTGATCGGTCCGTCGGGCTCGGGCAAAACGACGACCCTCAACCTGGTGGGCGGCCTCGACGTCCCAACCGGCGGCTCCGTACAGGTCGAGGGCGTCGACCTCGGCACACTCAACCGCAAGGAGCTCAGCCGCCTCCGCCGCGACCGCATCGGGTTCGTCTTCCAGTCCTACAACCTCATCCCGGTCCTGACCGCCTACGAGAACGCCGAGATGGTGATGTGGGTGCAGGGCGTTCCCGCGCCGGAGCGGCGCGAGCGTGTCATGGAGCTGCTGCTAGCAGTCGGGCTCGAGGGCCTGGAGGACCGCAAGCCCACCGAACTCTCCGGCGGCCAGCAGCAGCGCGTCGCCATCGCGCGCGCCATCGCCTCCGACCCGGCCGTCGTCCTCGCCGACGAACCCACCGCCAACGTCGACTCTGAAACGGCCGAGACGCTGATCTCGCTGATGGAGACCCTGAACCGCGACCGCGGCGTCACCTTCCTCTTCTCCACCCACGACCACCGGGTGGTGGAGCGCGTCAAGCGGGTTGTGCGCCTGGTCGACGGACGCGTGGACAGCGACGAGGTGCGATAGACCCGCGGACGCTCGAGTGCCGCGGGTCCGGGCCCGCTGATGCCGAGCCGCTTCCCCGTTTGCGCCCGAAGGCTTAGCTTCCTCCACGTCACGGGACGTGGCGCAGTCCGGTAGCGCACCTGAATGGGGTTCAGGGGGTCGCCGGTTCGAATCCGGCCGTCCCGACTCGAGGGTGCGTCCACCGTGGTTCCGCGGAAATGACGCGGGGCAACAGGATGTTCGGATGGGTATAGGCGCCCGGGAGGCCCTTGCCTAGAACGGCAGCCCCTCACTGACCGCGATCTCCGCATCGCGGACATCCAGGGCCAGCGAAGCCGGCAGCGTCCCGTCCCAGTCGCGCAGCACCGCCCTGAGCTTTCCGCTGCCCCGCTCGGTGACCATCGCCATGGGACGGGAGCCGAACCGCTCCAGCGCGTGCGACCCTTCGGGCCCCCAAAGCTCGACCCGATCGAGCGCACCGTCCCGGTCGGGATCGAAGGGCACCGCGAAGACGAAGTTTCCGCCCCCGTACTCCAGCGGACGCATGGCGAAGCTGAGCGAGAAGCGGCGCTCGCCGGCCGGGCCCAGGCCCTCCAGACGGTAGGGGCCGTCCGAGGTGGGCAGCGTGACGGGCGCATCGACCATGAACGCCGGATCGAGGACGAGCTCGCCGCCGACCGCCCTGCCCCATAGCAGCAACGTCTTCCCGCCGACGTGGGTGTTGATGCCGCCGCTCCGGGTCACCGGGCCCATCAGCCAGCCATCGGCGCCTGGTGCGCTCGCCCCGGCACGGGCGCCCGCCTCGGTGGGGGCACTCGCTCCGGCAGGGGCGTTGGCCCGCGCACTCCCCATCACAAGCGCCTCGCGGACGAGGCGGAAGTCCATCGCCCGCGCGAAGTGATAGTCGCTGATCCACCGTGGATAGCAGTACCCCATCAAATCCTTGTAAAGGGTCGCGCTGACGACGTGCTCCCGCTCGAAGTCGTAGCCCCACACACCGATCGCACCCCCGTCGTAGGGGTAGGACGTGTCGGCCGAGGTCGCTCCCCCGCAGGGAGCGTGGCGGAGGCCCATGTTGTGGCCAAGTTCATGGGCAAGAGTTCCCGGATCCGCCTTTCCTATGCTGGCGGGATAGCCGATCTGCCCAAGACCGTCCCAGATGGCGTCTTCGCCGAGCATCATGGCACCGTAGTAATACCCTCGCTCACCCTCGCGTATGCGCAGGAAAACGAGCTCTCCCAGTAGCTCTCCCCACCCGCGGCCGATACTCAGATCGGCGGTAGTTACAAACCCTTCGTGGCGCCGGACGGTAAGGTCGGAGACAGGCAGCAGCGTGCGGACTCCGGCAAGCTGCTCGCTCGTTGGCGTGAGTTCGTTGACCCATCGGTGGATGAGCCCCTTCGGGTCAGTTGCCACCTTGATCGGAACGACGGTGAGGTCGAACCGGGGCATGGTGCGCACATCAAGACGCATTCGCCCTGTGGACGGAATGCGGAGCTGGCTTTCCGGCGTCGCGGGCACGACACCGTCCTTGTCCAGCCGGATCACGAGATCGGTCCCGGGCACGATTACCGAACTGGGAATCCTCGCATTGTATGAGAGTTGGAGTCGGCTTTCGTCGACATCGACCGGCAAAAGCCGGAACTCGGGCGCTATCGCGACCCCGTGGATCAGGGCATCGCTGTGATAGAAGAGCGCTTCAACCCGCGGCTGGTAGTAGCTGCGCCGGTCACCAGTGACGAAGACGCGCAGGAGCGCGTCGCGGCCCGCGATCAGCGGTAGCCCGCGCCGCGTGTTCTGAACCCCCTGGGTGATGTAGTAGGTGGGTGCGGTCAGCGTGAGCCGGGTTGGGTTAACCCGCAACGGCGTGCGAGCGCGCAACCCGGCGAACGAGGCCATGACATCGGTCTCTGCGTAGTCCAGCGCGTTCGCCGCCCCGTCGGGCGAGATGTCGAGGGTGGCGGTATCCGCAGTCTCCCAGATGGGTTGTGCCCATGACGGCAGCGGCTCGATCACCCTCCCGTTGTCGTCCAGCACTACCACGGAGTACTGCACTCTGTCCCCGACAGTGACCATCGTGTCAGCTGGCAGGATGAGCAGGGACGCAGGAGTTTGAGCGGGCTCGAACGTCAATTCGACGCAACTGCCCAGGATCAGGGCGAACGAGACCAGCAGGCCGGCGGACCTCAGGGGCCCCCTCCGCCGATTACGATCCCGAAGCCGAGGTCCAGCGTAAGGGCGACAGCTTGATCCGAGCTGGAAGGAGTGTTTGCGGAAAGCCACCTATACGATACTCCCGGCAGAAACCGCAAACTTCCACCCCCGACGTTGAGGCCTGCGGCTGCATGGACTCCGGCGCCGGCCTCGGGCGCTTCACCCTCGGTGCCCGCCCGCGTAGTGCCGAAGAGAACGCCCAGCCGCACCCATGGCAGACCGCCGGTCCATTCCGCGCCCAGCGCTCCGTGGTTCCCAACCACGGTGATGTCCTTGCCCGTGCAGAACCCTTCCTCACAACCGAATGCCGTCCGGAAGAACCCGCCGAAGACCGCGACCGACGGCATCACCTGCCGCTTGACGATCACGTCGTAGGAAAGGAGCGGGGCAATGTCGAGCGCAGCCGCCGAGCCCTCGATGCTGCCCACCGTGAGTCCGCCGCGCACTTCGGCCTGGAACTGGGCTGCGGCGGAGCCGTGCATCACAGCCAGGGCAGCCAGGGCAGCCAGTATAGCTCGCATCCTCATCATCCACCTCCCGGAAGGCCGTCGCTGACCATGATTTCGGTGTCCCCATCCACCAGGTTGAAGCCGCCGTTCCAGTCCCGCAGGATCGCCCGCACCTGACCGCTGGCGCGGTTGGTGATGATCGCCATGGGGCTCTCGCTCGAAGGCCCGAGCACGTATTCACCCTCCGGACCGGAGAGTACGACGCGCGTGAGTTCCCCGTCCCGCTCGGGGTCGTAGGGCACGGCGAAGAGGAAGTGTCCGCCGCCGAATTCGACCGGATCGGGGGTGAAGTCGAAGGAGAAGTGGGTGCTCCCGTCCCCGGTGAAGCCCTCCAGGCGGTACGGGCCACCCGAATCGGGCAGCCTTGGGGTGCCCTCCATCAGGAACGCCGGTTCCAGCAGGAACTCGTCGTCGCCAACGCCGCCCCAGAGCAGCAGCGTCGTCTCCGGAGGCGCCGAAGCGGCCGGCACCGTCCCGCCGAAGTCTTCCGTGGCGCGGCGATGGGCGAGCGCCCTCTTGAACTGATAGTCACTGATCCAATCGGGATTGCAGTACCCCATGATGTCCTTGTACTGCATGGGAGACACCAGCCGGGTGCGATGAACATCGTACCCCCACACGCCGATCGAGCCCGCTTCGTGTGGGAAGTTCGGATCCGGACCCCCGGCGAGCCCGCACGGTGCGTGGCGCAGGTTCATGTTGTGACCCAGCTCGTGGGCGAAGGTGCGGTCGGAATCCCGTCCCACGCTTATCGGCAGACCGATGAACCCCAGCCCGCCCCACCTCGATCCCGGCGGCAGAATGATGACTCCGTAGTAGTAGCCGTCGCCACCCTCGATTGCGCGCACGGTCCGCATCTCGCCGAGGAACCGCCGCCAGCCGCCGTCAGTCGTCAGGTCCGACGACGTATGGAAGGTCTCGTGCACCCGGACCTCCATATCGCCGATCGGCAACACCGTCCGCGCAAAGCGCATGTTGCGGTGGTCCGCGTCCAGACGCCGGGTCCACTGGAAGACCCGTTCATCGGGAGCGGAGGAGTGGAGCGTCGGAACGATGGTCTGGACGTGTGCAGGCATTTCGATGACGCCCAGGTCCATTACGCCCTCGGCAGGAATCCGGGTTTCGCTGCCCGTGTCCAGCGGGACGATTCCTTCGGTGTCGAGCTCGACCACGAGCCCCAGTCCGGGCTGGATGATCTCGCCCGGGATCGGGGTGTTGAAAGAGAGGTCGAGTCTGCCCTCCTCGACGGTCGATGGCAGGACATCCGACCCCGGCGTCATCAGCGCCGTGTGCACGATCGCGCCGTCCTGGTAGAGCGTGGCGCGCACGTTCGGCTGATAGAAGCTGGTCTCGTCCCCGGTGGCAAAGATCCGCAACAGCGCGTCGCGCCCGGCAATGACCGGAACCCCGTCGATCGCCGGGATCACCTGGTTCAGGTAGATCGACGACGCGTGCAGCCTGATGTTGGCCGGGTTGATCCTCAGCGTGGTCCAGGCTTCCAGCCCGGCCGCCCTTGCGATGATCCGGAGATCGCCGCCGCCAAGCGCTGTCACGTCCCCGTCCGGCGCAATGTCGATCACGTGAGGGTCGGGGGTGACTTCCCAGGCGGCGGGCGCCCAGGACGGCGGGCCGCGCATCGTGTTCAGGTCCTTGTCCCGGACCACGAGATTGAGTCTGACCTGGTCGCCCTCGGTTATCAGGGTGTCGGCCGGCGTGATCTCCAGGAAGTGCGGGACCTGGTCGGGTTCGAGCGCCAGATCGGCGCACCCGGACCACAAGAGCGCCCCGGCCAGCACCGATACTAAATATTTTTGTTTAGTGTTCATAACATTCGCCCTGCCAGACGGGTGAGTGTCAATACACCCGAATCTTGATATTGCGGTACCAGACCGGATCGCCGTGGTCCTGAAGGCCGATGTGCCCTTGGCGGGCCATTCCGTATCCGGGCCACTCCGAGAATTTGGTGCTCATGACCGTGCGGCGCCAATCGTCGGTCCACAATTCGTATTCCAACAGCCTGGTGCCGTTCATCCAGTGCTCTACCCGGGCGCCGCGGACAATGATCCGCGTTTGGTTCCACTCTCTGACCCGACGGGTGACATCCTCGGCCGGGGCATGCAGTGCGTAGTTGGATCCGGCCGAGGTTTCGGGGTTGGCGCCGTCCGCGTGACCGTCGTTGTCGAGGATCTGGTACTCGGGGCCAGTCCAGTAGGGCGCCCGCTCGGCCTCGGTTGCGCGGTAGAAGATGCCGCTGTTGCCTCCCTCCGCGACCTTCCATTCCAGTGACAGTTCGAAGTCCGCGTACTGGTCGGCGGTCATCAGGTCCCCGTCCCCACCGCCCGGCGTGAAGGTCAGCGCGCCGTCCTGCACCGACCATCCGCCGGGGACGTCGTCGCGCCGGTAGCCGCGCCAGCCGTCCAGGGTGCCGTCGAAGAGGAGCCTCCAGCCGGCCGCTTCCTCCTCTGCTGTCAAGCGGTTCACCGGGGGTTCCTGGGCCGCCGCCAGCAGCGGCACCAGCCAGATCGCCGCGGCGCACGCCCCGCTATTCATCGCTGCTGAACGCTGCGTCGAACGCCGCGCCCGACGGAGGAAACGCCAGCCTGCGGACGAACTCGCAGGCTTCCCTCGCCCCGTGTTCGCGGTCCATGCCCGCGTCTTCCCACTCCACCGAAAGAGGACCATGGTATCCCACCTGGTTCAGGGCCCGGATTACGGCCTCGAAATCGACGCGGCCGCGCCCAAGCGATCGAAAGTCCCAGAAGCGGCGAGGATCGCCGAACTCCGTGTGTCCGCCGAACACCCCCGCGTCCGTCGGGCGGGCGGACCACCACACGTCCTTCATGTGCGCGTGGAAGATCCGGTCGCCGAAACGTCTTATGAAATCGACGCAGTCGACCCCCTGGTACGCAAGGTGGCTGGGGTCGTAGTTGAAGCCGAAGGCGGGGTGGCCATCGACCGCTTCCAGCGCCCGCTCGGCAGTGGCGATGTCGAAGGCGATCTCGGTCGGATGGACTTCCAGCGCGAAACGGACGCCTTCGGCCGCGAAGACGTCCAGCACGGGGGTCCACCGCTCCGAGAAGTCGCGGAAGCCTTCGTCGATCCACGACGCCGGCACCGGCGGGAAGGAATAGAGGAGGTGCCAGATCGCGCTGCCGGTGAAGCCGTTGACGACCTCGACGCCGAGGCCCGCGGCCGCCCTGGCCGTGTCCGCCATCTCGGCGGCGGCGCGTTGCCGTACGCCTTCCGGGTCGCCGTCGCCCCACACGCGGGCGGGCAGGATATCCCGGTGTCGCGCGTCTATTCGGTCGCACACGGCCTGTCCGACGAGATGGTTGCTGATCGCGTGGACGGTGAGGCCGTGGCGGGCCAGCAGCGCTCGGCGACCCGCGCAGTAGTCCGGGTCCGCGAGCGCCGCGGCGACGTCGAAATGGTCGCCCCAGCAGGCAAGTTCGAGGCCGTCGTAACCCCAGGCGGCGGCCTTTTCGGCCAGTACTTCCAGGGAAAGGTCGGCCCACTGGCCGGTGAAGAGGGTGACCGGGCGGGTCATTGGCGCGCCTCCGGCAGGGCGCAGCGGCTCACGCGGGGACCTCCACCGCGCGGCCGGCGGCGGCCATCTCCACCCAGGCCTCCCGCGAAGCCGAGGCGAGCACTCCCTCGATGAAGCGCATGCCGGCCAGCCCGTCCGCGTGGTCGGGGAAGTCGTGATCGAGAGGGTCGCCCTCATCCCCCGCAATCCTCGCCCCGATCACCCGCCCCGCATTCCGGTAGAGGTTCGCAAAGGCCTCGATGAAGCCCTCGGGGTGCCCCGGCGGCAGGCGCGTCGAGCGTTGGGCCGCCTCGCACAGGTAAGCGTTGCCGCGGGTCAGGCGCTGGCGGGGCGCATCGGCGTGCAGCACATCGAGGTGGTTCGGCTCCTCCTGCCGCCAGACCAGCCCCGCGCGTTCGCCGTAGACGCGCAGCGTCAGGCCGTTCTCCTCGCCCGCCGACACCTGGCTCGCGTAGCAGACCCCGCGCGCGCCGCCCGCGAAGCGCACCAGGACCGCCGCGTCGTCCTCCATCGCGCGCCCCGGCACCAGCGACGCGAGTTCGGCGAACACGGCTTCGATCTCGAGCCCGGTTACGTAGCGCACGAGGTTGTGAAGGTGCGACCCGATGTCGCCCATTGCGGATGTCGGCCCCGCCTGCGAAGGATCCTGGCGCCACGACGCCTGCTTGTGGCCGCCCTCTTCGAGGCGCGTCGCGAGCCAGCCCTGCGGATACTCGGCCACCACCTTGCGCAGCGTGCCCAGCCCGCCCGACCGCACCAGGTGCCGCGCCTCCTTCACCATGGGGTAGCCGGTGTAGTTGTGGGTCAGCGCGAAGACGAGGCCGGTGCGCTCCACCGCGCCGCACAGATCCTCGGCGTCGGCCACCGTGGTCGTCATGGGCTTGTCGCAGACGACGTGGATGCCGGCGTCCAGGAAGGCCATCGCGACCGGGTGATGAAGGTGGTTGGGGGTGACGATCGACACCGCGTCGATGCGGCGGTCCGGGCCCAGCGCGGCCTCCGCGGCGGCCATCTCGCCGAAGGAACCGTAGACCCGCCGCGCGTCCAGCCCCAGATCGCGCCCCTGCGCACGGGAGCGGTCCGGGTGCGAGGCGAAGGCCCCAGCGACGAGCTCCCACTCGCCGTCCAGCGCTGCGGCCATCCGGTGCACGGCCCCGATGAAGGCGCCGGGCCCGCCGCCGACCATGCCATACCGGAGCTTCCGGCCCAGGTGGGGGTTCATGACGTGCGCGCCCCGTCTACGTCAGCCGCTCCGCCCGGTATCCGCCGCGTCGCCGCTCTCGCACGAACAGCGTCCCGAACACGACGATCAGCAGTCCGCTGAAGGGGACCAGCGACCGGAACGATACCAGACCCCCGTGGTTTTCCGCCGGGTTGAGGATCTCCTGGGCCCGCTCGACCAGCGGCGATGTCGAACCGGACCCGATCAGCGCCCGCAGCGCGTTGGCCGTCTCGACCGGCGGCAGCGAGTCGTTCTCCAGAACGAACTCGACCACCTCCGCGACCGTTGCGTGCGCCGCCCGCAGGTCGTCGCCCTCCGGGCCCGGCGTGCGCAACGCCTGCGAATTCAACGCGCCCACCCCCTGCAGCAGCACCACGTAGGCGCCGTTCTCGACGAGCAGGGGGTGCGCCTCGCGGTCCGCGATCTCACCCATCCAGGGCGAGGTGACGAGCCCGACGGTGGCCATCCCCACCGTCCCCATCAATCCCAGTCCCAGCGCGCCGCTCTTCGGAATCTGCTCCGAAATAAAGCCGAGCATCGTCGGCCACATGTAGCAGACGCCCACCGCAAACACCGTCGCGGCCGCCACGGCAACCCCCGCGGATCCCCCGCCGCTCAGCCAGAGCAGTCCAACCGCCGAAATCACCGCGGAAGCGAGCAGGATCCCCGTCGGCGACAACCGGTGCACGACCGGCCCGGCCCAGAACCGCATCACCGCCATGATCCCGTTGATGTACACGAGCACCAGGATGCCGGCCATTCCGCCGGCCTCCAGCACGGCCGGGAGCCAGCGGTTCGGCCCCAGCTCGATCGACGCGGTAACGGTCGTGCAGACGAGTATCACCAGCATCAGCGGCGTGCTGAACGTGGCCCGGAACATCTCGCCCATCGAAACCCCCGAGCGCACCCCCTCCGTCCGCGGAAACCGCTGCCCCAGCAGCAGGAACCCGTACGCCACCGTCGGGACCAGGATCAGCACCAGCTTGAGCTGCCACGAAGTCAGCCCCACCTGATCCAGCCCATACGCCGCCAGCCCGCCCAGCACGATCCCCCCGGGAAACCAGACGTGGAACCGATTCAGCTTCGCCGTCTTGTCGTCCGGAAAGAGCGTCGCCACCAGCGGATTGCACGCCGCCTCGACCAGCCCGTTGGCCATCGCGATCACCAGCGCCCCGGCGAACAGCGTCGCGAACCCGCCGGCGAAGATCATCACCAGCGTGCCCCCCAGGTGGCAGGCGAAGGCCATCCGCAGCAGCGTGCGCATCCCGAGCGTGTCGCACAGAGGCGCGAAGACCACCTGCGAGAGCGCGAATCCCCACAGCGCCGCTCCGCCGATCCATCCGACCTGCGCGTTCGTCAGCACGAATTCGCCCTTCAGCGCAAACATGACCGCGCCCACCGTCGCAAAGGCCACGGAAGTCGCGATGAGCGCGACGCAGCTGCCCAGGAAGAGTCGGTCGGGGTTGAGGGCGGCGTCTTCAGCGCGGGCCGCGGTGGTCGGTACGTTCATGCGCGTTTCCTTGCTCGGCTGCGGGTGATGGTCGGCGTCAGGTCGCGGACAGATGACGGTAACTGGCCTGGATCGAGGCGAGGGGATCGCCCGGCTGGTCGTGCTCCACGAAGTAGTGCCGCAGCCCCGCGTGCTCCGAGTGCGCGAAGATCCCGGCCCAGTCGATCACTCCCGCGCCCACGTCGACCATCTCCCCGTCGGCACTCAGGCCCTTGACGTGGCAGAGTGGGAAACGCCCCGGGTAGGCCTCGAAGAGGGCAAGCGCATCGACGCCGACGAGCGCCGACCAATACAGGTCGATCTCAAGGTCGACGAGCGCCGGGTCGAGGTTGTCGGCGAGGACGGTGTAGCCGGTCGGCCCGGCGGGGTCGTCGCCCGCGGGCTCGAACTCGAAAGCGTGGTTGTGGTAGCCGATCCGGAGGCCGGCGGATGCGGCGGCCCCCCCGGCTTCGTTCAGGATGCCGGCCACCTCGCGGTAGCCGTCGGCGGTCCTGAGCGACTCGGGGAGCCATGGCACCACCAGCCAGCCGTGCCCGATCGCCTGTGCCGATGCGATGGACGCGTCGAGCGCGTCGCCCCGCATGAGATCGAGCCCGACGTGGGTGGCTGGTGCGGTGAGGCCATTGGTGCCGAGCATGGCGCGGATCTCGTCCGGCGGGTGGTCGAAGTACCCGGCGAACTCGACCTCGCTGTAGCCGATGGCGGCCACGGCGGCGAGCGTCGCGGCGACATCGTCGGCCATGAGGTCGCGCACAGTGTAGAGCTGGACGCCGATGCGGTCGAGGGTGGGGTCGAGTGCGGGCCGCCCGCCGTCGGCTTCCCCGGCAGCTGCGTTCCCTGTTCTGTCCGGCCCAGCCCCGACCTCGGCCGCCTCTCCCGTCTCGGCTCCCTCGCCCGCGCACCCAACCAGCATCCCGGCACCGGCGGCGAGTCCCGCCGCCTGAAGGAACTGCTTCCTGTCCATGAATACGCTCCTTGAAATCGTGCGGCTACAAGATGCGGCACGGGGGAGGGTGTCGCCAATGGGGGGGGGCGACGGGTCACCGCACCGTGAATCCCCCCGCCAGCCGATCCCCCTCCTCGGCCCGGAACCGCGCCTCGCCGGTGTAGTGGGCCTCGCCTCCCACCAGAACCGTCACGGCGTCGTGATCGCCCACCCGCGTCTCCTCGACGATGCAGCCCGTGAAGACCGCGCCGGTCACGCTCGAGAAGCGTCGCTCGTCACCCACCTCCACCAGCCCCCGCGCCTTCTGGATGGCCATGCGGGCGGTGACGCCGCTTCCCGTGGGGCTGCGGTCGACCTGGCGGTCGGCGAAGACGCACACGTTCGCGCTGGGACGGTCGTCGCCCCAGCCGCCGTCGGTCAGGATGGTGCCGTAGAGGAAGGCCAGGTCCTCGTGCCCGGGGTGATCCAGCTCGAGCTGCGCCTTGGCCGCGCAGGTGACCGCCCAGGCGGCGTCCACGAGCGAGCGCGCGGGCGAGGTGCGCACGTCGAGGCCGAAGCGCGCCGCCGGCACGAAGGCGTAGAAGGCGCCGCCGTAGCCGATGTCGACCTCCACTGTGCCCGCGCCTTCAACCTCCACTTTGGCGTCGAGCAGAGGTGCGAAGGCGCCCACGCTCTCGAAGTGCACCAGCCCGGCGCGGCCGTCCCGCACGCGGACGTGCGCGTTGACGAGGCCGCAGGGGCACTGCACGCCCACGGTGGTTCGCGGCTCGACCGCGGCCACCAATCCGGTGTCCACCGCCCAGCGCGACACCGCGATGGTGGCGTGCCCGCACATGGTCGAGTAGCCCTCGTTGTGGCAAAAGAGCACGGCGAGGTCGGCGTCGGGGTGGTCCGGCTCCACCGGAATCACGCCGTACATGTCGTTGTGGCCGCGCGGCTCGTGCATGAGGAAGCGGCGCAGGTGGTCGAGGTGCTCGCGCACGTATCGCCGCTTGTCCAGGATGGTGGCGCCCGGGATCGGCGGGTAGCCCGAGGTGATGATCCGGACGGGCTCCCCACCGGTGTGCATCTCGCAGGTGTGCAGTTCGGGGAAGTGGGGCTTCATGGCCTGGTACCCGGGATGAGATTCGTCACGCTAGTGTAATGTTTATATTACGTCTTGTCATGTCTGCCTTACATCAATGACTCGCCGGGCCGCGAAGAAGACGCCGTAGGCCGCTCCAGCCGACAGCAGCCCCCACGCGGGAGGCACCATCCAGCCGGTGTCATCCCACACGGCACGCGCCACGAGCAGCGTGACGACTCCGGCCGCGGCCGCCGCCAGCGCTTCGCCCGCTCCGGGACGCCGCGAGTGCAGGCCCGCCACAACCGGTACGAAGAGGCTGACGCCCAGCAGCGAATAGAAGATCGTCAGCGACGCCACCACGCCGGGCAGCACGATCGCCAGCAGGATCCCCGCGCCGCCGCCCACAACCGCCGCGCCACGCGCCACCCTGAGCACCTGGCGGTCCGTCGCCCGCGGATTGACGAAGCGCCGGTACAGGTCCTTCGACAGCGACGTCGACAGCATGAAGAGGATCGCGTCCGCCGAACTGATCTCGGCCGACAGCACGGCCGCCAGTCCCAGCAGGCCGACCCATGCCGGCACGCCCTGCGTGAGAATGACCGGCAGCGCCGTCTCGGGGTTCTCCAGGCCGGGCGCAACCGCCCGCGCGACCATCCCCAGCGCCGGCGGCATGAATGCGAAGAGCATCAGCGCGACACCGCACGCCGCGACGCCGAGGCGGACCGTGCGTTCGTCCCGTGCGCCGAAGGTCTTCTGCAGGATTCCGGGCGAGACGATGAAGGCCGGGGCGAGCAGCATCAGGTACATCCACCCGGAGTCGCCGTTGCTCATGAAGTCCAGGTGGCCGGGGATGGTGCGCGCGCTTTCCAGCACGGCGTCGAAGCCGCCCGCACCGTCGAAAGCCAGCGGCACGGCGATCAGGAAGCCGCATACCAGCACGACCAGTTGCACCAGGTTGACCCAGGCCGAACTCAGCAGCCCGCCGGCGACGAAGTACGCGGTCATCACCGCGCCGCCGGCGACCGCGCCGAGCCAGCGGGGCGCTCCCGCGACCTCCTGGAGGATCCAGGCCATCGCGATGAGTTGTGCCGCGAGGATCGCGAGGGTGCCGAGCCAGAGGAGTGCGGCCATCGCCGCCCGGACCGAGGGGCCGTAGCGGTGCTCCAGGTAGTCGCCGACGGTGAGGAGGGAGTGATCGCGCGCGATGCGCCACAACCTCGGGCCGAGCCAGCAGGCAAGCACCAGGGTGCCGACGCCGGCCGACCCTACCCACCACCACGCCGAGAGGCCGTTCCGGTAGCCGAGGCTCGCCGCGCCCACCGTGGACCCCGCGCCGATGTTGGCCGCGAGGAGCGTCGCGAAGAGGAGCCCGGGTCCGAGTCGGCGCCCCGCGACGAAGAAGTCGCCGGTGCCGGAGACGCGGCGGCCGATCGCGAGACCGACCGCCGTGATGAGGACGACGTAGACGAGAAGGCCGAGAAGGGTCGGGTTCATGCGCCAGGGCCGGTGGGGTCACTGCCCAGGTCGGTGCGATGGCCATCGGTGCGCGGTTCTCCGACCGGTCCCGGGTCCCCGGCCGGTCCCGGTTCCCGGAGCCCCGGCAGATCTCTCACCGCCGGGATCGACGGGAGGCCGGTGGCCGCCCGCACCGCCTGCACGATGGCGTCCGCCATGGCCTCGGCCGCGAGAGCGCCGACCTGGCTGGTGCTGAAGCCGTCGGTGAGGGTGCCCGTGGCGAGCGAGAAGATCGTGTCGCCGTCGCCGGGGGTGTGGCTCGGCACGATCGCGCGGGCGAAGCCGTCGTGGGCCATCTGCGCGACCTTGGTGGCCTCGGCCTGCGTCAGGAGCGCGTTGGTGGCCACGAGGCCGATGGTGGTGTTCTCGCCCGGCGGCGGTGAGGGCGCTTCGCCGCGGAGGATGCGCCGGGCGTCCAGAAACTCGCCACTGCTGCCGAGCGCGCCTGCCACGACCTGTCCGGTGGCCGGATCGATAATGTCGCCGACGGAGTTGACCACGACGATCGCGCCGACCACGAGGCCGCTCGCGAGGGTGATCGAGGCTGTGCCCACGCCGCCCTTCATGGCGCCGCCGCCTCGCCCCATCTTGCCCACCGTGGCGCCGGCGCCCGCGCCCACGCTCCCCTCCGCGACGAGGCCGGTGGAGGCGGCGGTGGCGGCTTCGTAACCGCAGTCGGGGCCGGGCCGCACGCCGCCCGCGACGCGCAGGTCGAAGATGATCGCGCCCGGCACGATCGGGACGACGAGGCCACCCCCCACCCGGTAGCCCTCGCCCCGCTCTTCCAGGTAGCGCATGACGCCGTGCCGCGTGGCGAGGCCGAAGGCGCTCCCGCCCGAAAGGACGACGGCGTTGACATCCTGCACCGTGTTGACCGGGTCGAGGAGGTCGGTCTCGACGGTGCCGGGAGCGCCGCCGCGCACGTCGACGCCACCGACGGCGCCCCCATCGGCGATGATCACCGTGCAGCCCGTGGGGTTGTCGGGATAGGTGAACTGTCCGACCCGGATCCCGGGAACGGCCGTGATCGCCCCCGCCGGGTTGTCCTCCCCGCCTCCGACTTCCTGGGCGGCAGCGGGAATCGGCGCCAGGAGAAGACCGGCCAGTGCCGCGGCCCGGATTGTTGTCTTGCCGGCCATGGTTCCTCCGCTGTCGTCTTGCTGTCGGCTGGCGCTCGGTTGTCACAGGGGTTGTCCACCGGCTACCGGGCAACCCCGCGCCCGCATCGTCGCTCCAAAGTGGGTACGGACGGCAGCCGGCGGCAATGATCGGCCAATCTGGCACTCCGGACGGCAGATCCGAAGCCCGGGTTCGGCCAGTTTGGCAGGAAAGCGAATACAATCGCCCAGCGCAGTGGCCGATGTCGGGGGACGACCGGCCAATCCGGCAGTCATTTCTGGCACGATTATTGCTTCGGACAGAAGGCCATGATGCGCCAGCGGGGGCGCACGACGCCAGGGGGAGGGAAAAATGACGAGGCTACACTTGAGGAAACGACTGAACTGGCGGATTTCGGCACTGGGGCTGGTCCTGTCCATGGGACTGATTTTCGGCGCCAGCGGGATTATCCGGCTCAACGCGGCGGAGAAGGAGCATCCCGCCGTCGATGTCGAGGAAGTTTCCGAGCCCGCGTCTCAGCGTGGTGAGTCCTTCGCGGCACCACCCGTTGTCCCCTCAGAAGGACACCGGGGAGTCAAGAGGAACTTCCAGGAACTCCTGTAGGCGCTCGCCGCCCCGGCTGAACGGGGGCATGGAACCGGACACCCGCCGCGCCCATTTGGAGTAGATTCCCGACACTCGCCGCACCGCAGGCCCGTCTACAGTCCGTCGCGCCATGCTCGACCTCTTCAAACGTTTCGCCGGCCGTTTCACGCTCACCGCCCTGCTCGTAGTCCTTGAAGCCGCCGGCTGGGTGCTCTTCCCCCTGGTAATCGGGCGGGCCATCGACAGCGTTCTCGCCGAGTCCGCCCGGGGCCTCTACGAACTCGCCGGTCTCGGCATCTTCGCCATGGGGATCGCGGTCCTGCGCCGTCTCGTCGACAGTCGCGCCTACGCCCGCATCTACACGACGCTCGGCGAGGAAATGGTGGCCAGGGACGCCGGGAGCACCACCTCGACGAAGACCGCGCGTCTGGGGATGCTCAAGGAGATCGTGGAGTTCTTCGAGGACTCGCTGCCGGAATTGATCATCAGCACCCTGGGGCTCCTGGGCACGGTGCTGATCCTCTCCACCCTCAACATCTCGATCTTCTTCGGCTGCCTCGTCGTCATGGCGGCCACCGTCACCCTGTACGCGCTCACCGGCAGGCTCACCACGCGATACAACGAGGGGCTGAACGACGAGCACGAGCGGCGCGTGGACATCGTCGACTCCGGCAACCCCGGCCGCGTCGCGCGCCACCTCCGCGCCACGATGCGCTGGAACATCCGTCTCTCAGACCTCGAAGCCGCCAACTTCGGAATCAACTGGGTGTTCATGATCGTGCTGATCGTCTTCTCCGTACGCGCGGCCGTGGAGCGGACGGTCGACTACGGCACCGTCTTCGCCATCGTCATGTACGTCTTCCAGTTCATGGAGTCGATGATGATGCTTCCCTTCCACTTCCAGCAGTGGCTGCGCCTGCGCGAGATCTCGGGACGGCTGGCGGCGGTGGGGACGTCCGGGGACGACTGACGGGACTGGCGGGCCGGGAATCGGCGGCATGTATGGGACACCGCCGATCTCGTCGCACGGGATCTGTGCGGAACCGGATGCGCTCGCCCCGGGCCGGTTCGATCATGTACCTTGCCACCGCTCCGGTACCGCACCGACCGTGCCGAGCCGAACCGCAAACTCGACGGAGGACCCATGACTCGCTCCCTCAAGCGCCTGCCGCTGATCGCGGCGGTCCCGCTTCTCGCCGCTGCCTGCTCCACCGATCCGGCGGGTTCCGGCGGCGACACCGGAACGACCGACGGCCCCCCGACCTTCGCGGTCGACCCCTCCTGGCCGCAGCAGCTGCCGAACGACTGGATCCTGGGCTCGATCACATCGGTCTTCGTCGACGACCGGGATCACGTCTGGATCACGCACCTGCCGGAGACGCTGACGCCCGAGGAGATCGCCGCGGTGCAGGATCCGCCGCTCGGAGAGTGCTGCGTACCCGCGCCCGTCGTCATCGAGTTGGACACGGAGGGGAACGTGGTTCAGGGGTGGGGCGACCCCGCCACCCAGGATGTGTCGGAGTATCCGCGCAACTCCCATGGGCTCTTCATCGACCACAACGGGTTCGTGTGGATCGGGACCTACCGCCATCACCGCATCATGAAGTTCACCCGCTCGGGCGAGCACCTGATGACGCTCGGTGCCTACGACGAGAACGGCGGCAGCGCGGATACCAGCCTGCTGGGCGGACCGGCCGGGATGTGGGTCGATCCCGAGACCAACGAGGTCTTCGTGGCGGACGGCTACCGAAACCGGCGCGTCATCGTCTTCGACGCCGACACGGGTGCATACCTGCGGCACTGGGGCGCGTACGGCGAGCCCCCCGACGACGAAGCCGAGTACGACTACGCCGGCCGCACGGACACCCTCTTTCCGCCGCCCCAGTTCTCGACCGTGCACGGGCTCGTCGGCTCCAACGACGGCCTCATCTACGTGGCCGACCGGCGCGGCAACCGCATCCAGACCTTCCTGCGCGACGGCACGTTCGTGGCCGAGAAGACCATCGCGCCGCTGACCCGGGCATCCGGGTCCGCCTTCGTGCTGGCGATGTCACCCGATGCCGAGCAGCGGTGGCTCTACCTGGCCGACGGGACCAACCACAAGGTGTGGATCCTGGAGCGATCCAGCATGGAGGTGATGGGCGAATTCGGGCGCGGGGGCCGCCAGGCGGGCCAGTTCATCCGGCCGCACGGGATGGATGTCGATTCGCACGGCAACATCTATGTGGGCGAGGCGTCGACGGGCCGCCGGGTGCAGAAGTTCGTGGTGTCGGGGGGTGGGGGCGACGGGATGGCCGCGGGTGATGCCGACGCGGCAGGGGCGGGTGCGGATGCCGGAGAGGGTGACGCGGCCGCGGGGGCCGGCCGCCAGGAAGCCGCAGCCGGCCAGGCCGACTACGAGTACGACGCCAACTGCGCGGCCTGGCCTGCCGTGACGGGTCTGCACACCGTTGGCACGGTCGATTTCGAGGTCACCGATCACCTGCGCAGTTCCCACTACGCGCCTGCTCCGACCACCTCCCGCCGCATCTTCGTGCGGGCCTGGTATCCGGCTGCGGGTGCCGGAGGGTCCGAGGCGCGGCGGTACTTCACCGAGACGGAGGCAATGGTCCTTCCCGGGGCGCTCCTGGTTCCGATGCAACAGCCGCCCGACGCCTTCCGCGCATGCGCATCCCTCGCCACGAACAGCTACACCGGCGCGCCGCCCGCCGGGGGCAGCTTTCCGGTCATCGGCTTCAATCACGGGTACACGTCGTATCCGGCGCAGCAGTCCGCGCTCTTCGAGCACCTCGCGGCGAATGGATACGTCGTGCTGTCGGTGGGGCATCCCTACGAGTCGGGAGGGATCGTCTACCCGAACGGTGACGCCGTTACGATGTCGCCGCGCATCATGGACGACATGATGCGCTACGCTGCGAACACGGGGAGCATGACGGTGCACTACCCCCCGAGTCTGTCGGCCGCTTTGGAGGCTTTTCCGGAGTACATCAGCGCACTCAGGACGACTTCTCTGGGACAGCTCGCCCAGGTCTGGCAGTCCGATGTGCAGTTCGTGCTGGATCGGCTCGAAGCGAAGGACGTCCCCGACGCCGCGGCCGGGGTGGCGGACGCGATCGACCATGGAAGCCGCGGCTACATGGGGATGTCGTACGGGGGCTACATCGCGGCCATGCTTGCCCAGGGCGACCGGCGCGCGAAGGCGGCGATCAACCTCGACGGCGGATACTGGACCGGCGAACTGATCGATGCCGACGTGCGCACGCCCTTCCTCATGCTCAACTCCGACCCGACCGCGGTCATGGCGACCCTGCCGGAGGAATTCAACGTCTATCGCGGCGAATTCGGGTCCGGCGCCCCGACCGCGGGTGATCTCGCCTACGAGCGTCTGGCCACGGCGGGGCTTCGGGATGACATCCACAGGATCATGATTCCGGGAATCCAGCACGTCGCCATCAGCGACTTCCCCGAGATCCTGGCGGAGCCCACGGCGGCCATGCTGCTGGGCGAACCCGGCATTGTGTCGCAGCTCACCGCAATCCAGAACGACCTGGTGCTCGGCTTCCTCGACCGGTATGTGAAGGGGGTCGATTCGGACTACCCGGGCGAGGTGCTGACGCGGTATCCCAAGCTGATGGTGCGCGATCGCGACGACATTCGCCGGCAGGCGGAGGCGCTCGGTTTGGGGCCGTCACAAGATGGTTGAACTGTATGGTTTACATTACATTTTGTAATGTTTTGATGACATTCTTGTAAGCTTGAGCGTACCTCAACTCCAGGACACCAACCCATGCACCTCTCATCGCGCCTCGTTCGAGCGGTCCCGCTGGTTGCGGCCTTCGCGGCCATCCCGGCATTCGGGCTTGCCCCGACCTTCGGAGCGGTAGCGGCCCTCACGGCAGCAGCCGCCGTAACCCCCGCTACCGCCTCCGCCCAGCGATTCGACACCCTCGCCTTCAAGGACCTGCGGTACCGTATGGCCGGTCCGTATCGCGGGGGGCGCTCCACGGCGGCGACCGGCTTCGCGAACGACCCCGACCGCTGGCTTATGGGCACGACGGGCGGCGGCGTGTGGGAGTCGGACGACAACGGGGTGACGTGGCGCAACATCTCCGACGGGTACTTCGGGGGCTCGATCGGCGCGGTCAGGGTCGCCGATTCGGACACCAACGTGATCTACGTCGGCGAAGGGTCGATGGACATCCGCGGGAACACGTCGGCCGGTCGGGGCGCGTGGAAGTCGATGGACGCCGGACTGACCTGGACCTTCATCGGACTGCGCGAGGCCGGGCAGATCGGCCGCATCGAGGTGCATCCACGCGAACACGACCTGGTCTATGCGGCAGCGCTGGGCCATCCGTTCGGGAAGAACCCCGAACGGGGGATATTCCGCTCGGCCGACGGCGGCAGCACCTGGGAGCACGTCCTCTCCCTCAACGACTCCACCGGAGCGTCCGATCTCACCATGGACATGACCAATCCGCGCATCCTGTACGCCGGGATGTGGCGGGGCGAGCGCAAGCCATGGGCGCTGATTTCAGGAGCCGAGGAAGGCGGCGTCTACAAGACCACGGACGGCGGCGACAACTGGACCAAGCTGGGTGGCGGGCTGCCTGAGGGCCTGGTGGGCAAGGTCGGGGTAAGTGTGTCGCCCGCCGACCCGGACCGCGTGTGGGCGATCGTCGAGGCCGAGCCTGACGGGGGCGTCTACCGTTCCGACGACGCGGGCGAGACCTGGACGCGCACCAACTCCGACAACAACCTGCGGCAGCGGGCCTGGTACTACACGCACGTGCAGGCGGATCCCGTCGATCCGAACACGGTGTACGCACTCAACACCAGCATGTACCGGTCGGTCGACGGCGGCACGACCTTCGAGGTGATTCCCGTGCCCCACGGCGATGTGCACGACCTGTGGATCCACCCTGACGACGCCAGCCGCATGGTCGTGGCGAATGACGGGGGCGCCCAGGTGAGCGTCAACGGCGGGGAGACCTGGTCGACCTATTTCAACCAGCCCACGGCCGAACTCTACGATGTGATCGTCGACAACGGCTTCCCCTACCGGCTTTACGGTGCCCAGCAGGACAACACCACGATCTCGGTGACAGCCTGGTCGGACGTCAACACCCTTTACCCCAAGCAGCACTGGCTCAACATCGGCGGCTGCGAGACCGGGCCGATCGCGCTCCATCCCGACCGGCCGCACATCGTGTACGCGGGGTGCTACGGCGGCGTGATGGACCGCTACGATCTGCAGTCGGGACAGCGGCGCAACATCATGCTGTATCCGCAGCTGCAGCTCGGGATGGCGGCGAAGGATCTGCGGCACCGTTTCCAGTGGGTGTCGCCCATGCTGGTCAGCCAGCACGACCCGCGGGTGATCTACCACGGATCGCAGCACGTCAACCGCTCCCGCGACGAGGGGGTCAATTGGGAGACGATCAGCCCGGACCTGACCACCGACAACCCCGCACACCAGGAGCAGTCGGGCGGGCCGATCAATGCGGACGTGACCGGGGTGGAGATCTACAACGTCGTCTTCTCGCTTGCGGAATCGCCGTTCGATGCCGACGAGATCTGGGCGGGAAGCGACGACGGGCGGGTGCATGTGACCCGCGACGGGGGCGTCACGTGGACCGATGTCACGCCGGCGGCGATGCCGGAGCTGGGGACGGTGGACGAGATCGAACTGTCGACGCATCAGGCCGGGCGCGCGTATCTGGCGGTCCAGCGCTACCGGATGGACGACTTCGAACCCTACGTCTTCCGCACCGACGATTTCGGCGCGACCTGGACGCTGAACACCACCGGGATCCCGAGCGATCACCCCGTGCGCACCGTGCGGGAGGACCCTGTGCGCAGCGGGCTCGTCTTCGCCGGGACCGAGTACGGCGTCTTCGTCTCGTTCGACGCCGGCGGCTCGTGGCAGAGCTTCCAGCGCAACCTTCCCGAGACTCCGGTGACCGGGATGCGCGTGGCGCACGACGACCTGATCATCTCGACGCAGGGGCGGTCGTTCTGGATCCTGGACGACATCAGTCCGCTGCGCGAGATCGAGGCGGCGGTGGCTGCGGGCACCCATCTGTTTGCGCCTCGGGACGCCCGCCGGCTGACGAACGTGGGAGCCGCCGGTCTTTCGGAGCTCAACCCCGAGCCGCAGCCTGCCGGCGCCCTGATCCACTATTACCTGGCGGAGGAGCCGGACGAGGACATCCGCGTCGAGGTGGTGGATGCGGGCGGCGAGGTGGTGCGGGTGTTCGCCTCGGACTCTGCGGCGGCGGCAGAGGCGGACGGCGAGCAGATCGCAAAGGCCGCGGGGCTGAACCGGATCGCCTGGACCGTTTCCTACCCCGGACCGGAGCTGCCCGAGGGCGCGGTGGCGTGGGGGTACACGGGTGGGGTGACCGCGCCGCCGGGTGAGTATTCGGTGCGGCTTGCCGTGGGCGAAGCCATGCTCGAACGCGGCTTCACGTTGCTCCCCGATCCACGGATCCCCGAGGTGACCGTGGCGAGCTACCAGGAGCAGTTCCGGGTGGCGATGCTGGCCCGCGATTCGATCAACTCGATCACGGCCGCCATCGACGATCTCGCGGCCATCCGGGAGCAGGTCGAAGCGGTGCTGGAGCGGGCTCGGGCGGCCGGCCAGGATGCTGACCTGCAGCCGCTCGCCGACACCCTCGCGGACAAGTCGACCGCAGTGACCCAGGAGCTGATGCAGACGAAGAACCAGTCCGGCCAGGATCCGATTCGCTTCGCGCCACGCCTCGACAACCAGTGGATCGAGCTGTACGGGCGCGTGACGGGCACGGACGGCTACATCTCCGGGGGCGCGGAAGGGGCCCCGCACTCGGGCACGCTGGAGCGGCTCGAAGTTCTGCTCGAGGAGTGGGAGGTGGTGCGCGTGCAATACACCGATCTGCTGGAGAACGAGCTGCGGCGGTTCAACGAGGCGGTGGAGCTGATGGGGCTGCCGGCGGTGGTGTTGCCGCCGAGGCGGGGGCGGCTGGTAAGTTGATGGGGAGCACCGGCGCGGGCAGCGGTCCGGGTCCGGCAACAAAGACAGGCGGCATGGCGTACATTCAGGTATGGGACTCAAGGATCGATTCAGACGCTACCTCCCGGACCAGCATAAGCGCTGCGCCGCGATCATTCACGGCGCGTCGGTTGCGTCCGGGGCGGCGGCGGCGGGCGCCATAATCCCAGGTTCCGATGCCGTCGCGATCATGCCGGTACAGGTCGCCATGATCACCGCGCTGGCCGACGAGTTCGACGTCCCGTGGACCGACTCGGCCGTGCGCGCGGCGCTCTACGCCTCCCTTGGCAGAATCGTGGGCAAGGGAGGCGCCGGCCTGTTGCTCCGGTGGATACCCGGATACGGCAACGTCGTCCGAGCGGCCGTGGCCGCCAGCGTGACCGAGGCGCTGGGGTGGGCGGTCGTGAAGAAACTGCGGACCGACGGCAGGCTGACCTGACGGTTCGCGGGGGCGGACGGGACGGACTCACTCAGCGGCTCGCCTCTCTCGGGCTTGCCGTGCTCCTCGCCTGTGTCGATTCCTCTGCGCCGTCGCCGCCGGACCTCGAGCCCGACGACATCGACCGCTGCCCCGAGCCGGGGCCGGGCATCGAAATCGGGGGGTTCGTCGGCACCGGCGCCGACACCCACCGGATACCGCACCGGCGTCTGGTGCTGATGGGGGGAGGTCGGGAGGAGGATGCAGCCGCGAGGATGTTCGTCGAGGCGGCGGTCTCCGGGGACATCGTGGTTCTGCGCACCAGCGGTTCCCTGACGAGCTATCCGGAGTACTTCATCGGCGCCCTGGCCAGCTTCACGCCCGCGACGGTGATCACGGTTCGCACCAGCAACCCCGAGTCGGGCGCCGACCCCTCCGTGCTCTGCCGGGTCAGCCGCGCCGAAGCGGTATGGCTCGCCGGGGGCAACCAGTGGAACTATCTGGGCCGCTGGCCGTCCGAGCTGCACGACTCCCTCGCCGTGGTCGCCGAGCGGGACGCCACGGTGGGCGGGACCAGCGCGGGCGCCGTATCGCTGGGGGAGGGGGCCTTCGACGCCCGGTATGGGACCGTGACCTCGGAGGACGCCCTGGCAGACCCGATGCGCCGCGAGGTGAGTGTGTCCCGCCCGGTGTTCTCTCAGCCCGAGCTGAACGGGATTCTGGTCGACAGTCATTTCATGGACCGCCGGCGCGAGGGCCGGCTCCTCGTCTTCCTTGCGCGCTTTCTGGCGGATCGCGGCGAAGGCCCCGTTGTCGGCATCGGAATGGACGAAGGCACCGCGCTCACGATCGAGGCGGGCGACTACCAGGTCACATCCCGTGGCGACGGAGCGGTGTGGATGTACGAGGTCGGCGGCCCCGCGCGGCTCGTGCCCGGTGTCCCGCTGACCCTCGACGGGATACGGCGGGTGCGACTGCCGGCCGGCAGCGTCGGACGCTGGCCGTTTTCGTTCGACGCGTCCGGCGGCGTGGAGGTCATGCATGTCGACAGCGGGGTGGTGGACGTCGGACCGCGGGGGTAGCGCCGCGCTCGGGCGAGGGTCAATCCATCGTCAGTCCGACGCCGGCCGCCGCGACAGCCACTGTTCCCACCACTCCAGCTGCACCCAGGTGCGGTGGACCGTCCGCCATGGCGTCCAACCGCCATGGTAGGAGTCCGGGTAGCGGACGAACTTCGCCGGCACCTGCTGCTTCCTCAGCGCGACGTACATCTGCTCGGCCTCCTCGACCGGCACGCGGTGATCGGTCTCCCCGTGCACGAACATCGTGGGCGTGGTGACCCCCTTGGCGTAGATGATCGGCGAGGAGCGCATCAGGTTCTCGAGGCCGCGTTCCTCCCACGGCGGCCCGAAGAACTCGCTCTCCTTCGTCCGCGGAATGTCGGCGACGCCGTAGTCGCTCACCCAGTTCGAGATGGATGCGCCGGCGATTGCCGCCGCGAAGCGGTCGGTCTGCGTGATCACCCAGTTCGTGAGGTAGCCCCCGTACGAATAGCCGGTGACGCCCATCCGGGCCGTGTCGATGTCGTAGTTGGCGATGGCGTGATCGACCCCGGCCATCACGTCGTCGTAGTCGTTGAATCCCCAGCCGCCCCAGGTGCCCCAGCGGAAGTCCTCGCCGTAGCCGGTCGAGGCGCGGGGGTTGGTGTAGAGGACCATGTAGCCCCGCGCGGCGAGGAGCTGGCGGTCGAAGGAGAAGTCGTTGCCGTAGGCGCCGTGGGGGCCGCCGTGCATGACGAGGATCATGGGCATTTCCGCGCCGGACGCGGCGTCGTAACCGCGGGCGGGGAGCATCCAGCCCTCGACCTCGGTGCCGTCCTCACTCCGGAAGAGGAGGCGGTCGGGGGAGGAGAGGTCGACATCGGCCAGGAGCGCGTCGTTGACGTCGCTGATGCGCCGCTCGTCCGCGCCGGAGGTCTGCGCGACCCAGATGTCGGCCGGGTGCGTCGGGTCGGTGATGGTGAGAGCCATGCGCGAGAAGTCGGCGGAGAAGGAGAACCCGCCCAGGCGGCGGTCGCCCCCGGTGATCTGCTCGACGGCGCCGCCGCCCGCGGGAACGCGGAAGAGGTGGGAGTTCCCGGTGACGCTCGCGGAAAAGTAGACATGGTCGCCGTCGGGTGCCCAGGTCGGGCCGCCGGGGATGAAATCCCAGTCCTCTGTGAGGTTCCGATCGCGAGATCCCGTTCCCGCGTCGAAGACGAAGAGCTCGGACGACGCCCCCCGGTCGCGCGCTTCGCGGATGATGACGTCGAGGCCCTCGTTGCCGCGCGCCACGATTTCGGTGGCGTCGGGGGACCATTCCGGGCCGGAGTAGTTGTATTCGTCGTCGGTCAGCCGGGTGACCCTGCCATCGACGGTGACCGTCCAGAGGTCGGAGCGCTCGTAGCTGTGCTCGTCGCGCTGGTGGGCGTCTGCGGTGAAGGCGATGCGGGTCCCGTCGGGGCTCCACGCCAGGCCGGAGGCGTCGAAGCCGAGCTCGGTAAGCTGGCGGGGCTCGCCGCCTTCGGCCGGGAGGAGGAAGACCTCGCGCGGAGGCGTCGCCCAGGGATCGCGCGGGTCCGGAAGGTAGCCGCGGCGGTCGAAGCGGTAGTTCATCCAGTCGTAGGAGCGTCCGTCGAAGCGCTCGGCCGTGCGGCGCTCGAAGTCGGAGTCGTAGGTGACTTCGGGGCGGGTGCCGGCCGGGAGAACCGAGCGCGTGAATGCGATCCAGCGGCCGTCCGGGCTGAAGTTCGGGGAGCCGTCCAGCCCCTCGATCTGGAATGCCTCCCCGGAGGTGCCGTCCATGCGCAGGAACCAGGGGCCGCCGGTGGTCTCCCCGGTGGGGGACGGGCGTCTCGACGAGAAGTAGAGGTGGCCGCCGTCCGGAGTCCAGGCCGGGCTGGAGGCGCTGAAACTCGGGCTGGTCAGACGCGTGGGCTCGCCCGACCCGTCCGCGCTGGCGAGCCAGACTTCGCTGTGGCGGCGGTTCTCATCCTCCAGAACCGACGTCACCACGAATGCGACGCGCGAGCCGTCCGGAGAGAGCGCCGGGCTGCCCACACTTTTCAGGCGGTAGTAGTCCTCGAGCTCGAGCGGCCGCCGGGTCTGGGCGGTTAGACCGGCGGGGAGGAAGGACGTGCCGATGAGGAAGGCGGCGAGTCCTGTCAGGACGGAATGTCGATGAGCGAACATCGGTAACTGCTCTCCATTCGAAGGATGGACGGTCGATGGCGGCAAACGGCCTTGCGGGACAAGCTGGTGCACGGCGGGTCCAGGCGCCATGCTGATACCCACGGACCACAGTTCAATTCGGAGGTGATCATGACTCCCTGTACCGCACCCCGTCACGCCCCCTTGGTCAACCCCTTGGTCATCGCGCGGCTGACCCTGGCCGTGGGCGGCCTGGCGCTTCTCGGCGCCGCGACCGGAATCAGCGCTCAGCAGGGCGGCCGCCCGATGACCGTTGACGACGTCCTGGCAATGCGTACGCCGTCGGGTGTCGCGGTGAGCCCGGACGGCTCCTGGGTCGCGTTCGTCGTGACGGAACGCGATATGGAGGCGGACCGCATGGTGAGCGATGTCTGGGTGGTCCCCAGCGACGGTGGCCCCGCGGATGCGCGCCGTCTGACCACTGCCGAGGGCGCGGACAATTCGCCCGTCTGGCATCCCGACGGAGAATGGCTGGGTTTCGCATCCGACCGGGGCGAGCAGCGCCAGGTGTTCGGGATTCGCCCCGACGGGGGTGAGGCCTGGCAGGTGACCTCGCACGCGACGGATGTGGGCGCCTTCGCCTTTTCTCCCGACGGGGCGCGGATCGCCTTCGTGGCCGGAGCGACCAAGTCCGAGGCCGACCAGGAACTGGAGGAGCTCCGGGGACGTCCGGTGGTGCAGGATTCGGCATATGCAGACGAGTGGATGCATGTCTACGTGGCCGAGATTTCGGGCGACGGGTCGGCTGGCGAAGCCGTGCGCTGGAGCCCGGACGGCCTGTACGCGGAGAACGTCGTGTGGTCGCCCGATTCGCGGGCGGTCGCGTTCGGCGCGCGTCCGTCGCCTGTCCTGCGAACGCGCTACAGCGGAGCCACCTACGTGCAGGGCGGACCGGACGACGAGGCGCGGCAGGTGACCGAGATCGAGGGGGCCGACGGTCCGGTGGGATGGGATGAGCGGAGCGACCTGGTCGTCGCCGCGTCGGGCCAGGTGCTCGGCACCTTCAACCGTCGGCTGTGGAGTGTGGCCGCCGCGGTGGACGCCGGCGCCCGGGATCCGGTCCCGCTGACGGCAGATCTGGACGAGAACGCCACCCTGGTGCGAATCAGCGAGTCCGGGTTGCTGGTGAGCGCGAGCCAGCGTACCGGAAGCGTGCTGTACAGCATTCCGCTGTCGGACGGGATGGCCGCGGGACCGCCGGTCGCGGTGACCGATGGTGCGCGCTTCTTCGGAGCCTTCTCGGCATCCCGCGACGGCACCCTCATCGCCTTCACGGCCGAGAACGGCACCAGTCCGCCCGATGTGTACGTTTCCGGAACCCGCGCGTTCCTCCCCGCCCGGCTCACCGATCTGAACCCGCGGGCCACCGAGCTGGCGCTGGGGTCCCAGCGCGTCGAGCGGTGGCGCTCCAGGGCGGACGGCGAGGAGATCGAGGGCGTGCTGACGCTCCCCGTCGGCTACGAAGAGGGCGATCAGGTCCCCCTCGTCCTCGTCATCCACGGCGGCCCGGCGGGCGTCTCGTCCGACCGCTTCCACGGCACCCGGGGTGCCTATCCCGTGCAGGTGTACGCTGGCATGGGCTTCGCCGTCCTTCAGCCCAACTACCGCGGGTCGACCGGCTACGGCGAGCGCTTCCGGGGTTTGAACCGCGGCGACATCTCGGGGCGCGACTGGGTCGACGTGGACTCGGGCGTCGACGCGATGATCGACCGCGGGATCGCCGACCCGGCCCGGCTCGCGGTGAGCGGCTGGAGCTTCGGCGGCCATCACACCTATTGGGGCATCACCCGAACGGACCGCTTCAAGGCGGCCAGCGCCGGTGCGGGCGCCAACGACCTGATCTCGATGTACTCCCAGACCGATCTGCCTGAGTTCTACCACACCTATCTCGGGCCGAAGCCGTGGGAGGACTGGGAGCTGTACGAGGAGCGCTCGGCGTACCGTTACGTCGACCGGGTGACCACGCCGCTCCTGATCCAGGTGGGGGAGAACGACGAGCGGGTGCCGGCCGAGCAGAGCATCCAGTTCTTCGAGGCCATCCGGGCGATCGGGAAGGCGCCCACGCAGCTGGTCATCTACCCGGGCCAACCGCACGGGGTCGTCTCGCCGCGGCTACAGCGCGACCTCATGACCCGCAATGTGGAGTGGCTGCGCCGGTGGGTGCTGGAGGGACGGGAGGCTTCCTGAGGGGCGAGCCCGAAAGTCGGCCCTCGCTGGCCAGTCGCGAGGGCCGATTGCCGCGGCAGGCCGCCGACCGGGCCGTCAGATGCTCACCTCGATCCGCCGCCACGCCCCCTGCCTGAACCGGACCATGCTGAGCACGCACCGGGTGACGTGCCCGAGCAGTATCGCCAGCCAGATGTGGTAGGCTTCGAGTCCGACTGTCTCCTGGAAGACCCAGCACAGCGCGAGAGGCAGCGCGAGCTGCGAGATCAGCGAGATGTAGAGCGGACCGCGGGTGTCCCCTGTGCCCTGCAGACCGCCGGTGTGGGCCAGCGCGACGGCGACGAAGATGCCGGACACGCTGAGGAAGGCCAGCAGCTGGATGCCCAGAGCCGTGACAACCGGATCCTCCATCCCGAAGAAGCCGAGAAGCAGCCCGGGGAGCAACAGGAACAGGAGGCCGACGCCCCCGGCCACCGCCACGCTGATCTTCGATGCGGCGTGCACCCCCTGGACGGTGCGTTCAGGCTTGCCTGCGCCCAGATTCTGGCCGGCCACCGCGGCCGTGGCCCCCATCAGCCCCACCGACGTCCACGTCACCAGCGAGAAGAGCTGCGTGTAGCCGACCGAATAGGCCGCCTGCGCCTCCGCGCTGCTCGCCAGCGACCCGACGAAGCGCAGCAGAATCACTCCGCCGATGTTCATGGCCACGCCCTGGAGCCCGGCGGGCAGTCCGAACCGGAAGAGCTGCCGGATTACGGTGAAATCGGGACGCCAGCTCATGCCGCGGTGTATGTGGATCACCCAGGAGCCGCCGAAGAGCTTGAACGCGGCCACCACGGCCAGGGTCGCGCCCGCAATCACCGTCCCCATCGCCGCGCCGAGCGTGCCGAACGACGGGATCGGCCCCAGGCCGCGGATCAGAATCGCGCTGACCGTCACGTTCAGGAGCGTCAGCCAGATTCCGAGCCTGAGCGGCGTCCTCGCGTCCCCCGCCGACCGCAGCGCGCCGCCGAGCATGAAGAACACCATCATGCCGAAGTTGAAGACGAACATGGTGCGGATGTACGGCAGCGCCTCGGCGGCCACCTCGGGGGTTGCGTTCACGAGCCCGAGGAGCGTCGGCGCAAGGAAGTAGCCGGTCGGAGCCAGGATTCCCACCGCCACCACAAGCGCCGTGAGGAAGGCCTGATATACCGAACGGTTGACTTTTTCGTGCTCGTTGGCGCCCGCGAACCGCGCCACGAGCACGCCCATCCCGGTAAAGAGCGATCCGATGAAGACCTGCACGACCAGGAAGATCTGCCACGAGACGCCGATGGCCGCGTTGCCGGTGTAACCGACGTAGTGGCCCACCATGATGTGATCGACGAGCCCCTGGAGACCGCCGATGACGTTCTGCAGCATCGTCGGCCAGGCGAGCTTCCACACCGCCAGCCCGATCGGCCCTTCGACGATCGACCGGTCGAAGCCCTTTCCGCGGGACGCCGGTCCCCGGCGGTCGGGGTCTACGCGTTGGCCGATCGGTCCATCCGGGAACCGAGTATCGCCCCCACCACCCCCAGCAACGGGATCAGCCAGGTCACCCAGACGGGCTGCTGCGCCGTCGACATCGCCTCGAACATCCCGACGTCATCGGGACGCGGCCCGGGATCCGCATCGGCGACCCCCTCGAGGCCCGTCATCTCCATGTTGCCCATCGCGACAATAACACCCAGGACCACGACGATGACAAGGAGAAAACGCACCCCCCACGGACCGTCCGCGATCTTCGAGCAGACCAGCCCGCCCGCGATGGCCGCCAGCAAGGCGATCGCGATCGATCCCAGAGACCAGCTCCATGACACCTCCCAGCTCCCCGGCCGGAACGCGCCGTCGGCGCCGAGCACCGCCCAGGCGACAAAGTTGAATACGGTGACAACCACGGCCATGGTCAGCCAACCGAGGACCGCCGCCCCGATGTTTCTGGCGAGAGATTGCATTGTCGCTCCTTCGTGTTGGGGGATTGGCACGGTAAGTTGGACGGGGTTTGACGGCAACCGGGTTTCACAATCACATCGTGCAGGGGCTGGCAATGGCTGAGACGGACAGGGGTGGCAACGGACAGTCGGCAGTCGTGGAGCTGTCCATCGACATCGAGGCGAGCGCCGGGACGGTATGGACGATCCTCTCGACGCCGGAGGGCTTTTCCGCGCTCATGCAGGGGCAGGTCAGCTTCGAAACGACGCCGGGCAGCCCCTTCCGTGCCGAGTTCCCCGGCTTCGGTGTGGTCACCAGCGGCGAAATCGTCAGCTTCGACGGCGATGCCCGACGCATGGCACTAACCTGGGGCTCCGAGCTGGGCCCCCAGACCGCCGACCTCCCCGCCGGGTCCACGCTGGTGGAATTCCATGTGGAAGGCACGGACGCCGGCTGCCGCGTCGACCTCCGCCACAGCGGCTTCCCCTCGGCCCAGCTGGCCGCCGAGCACGACGGGGGCTGGCGCTTCCACCTCGGCCGTCTCGCCCTCGACGCCAACCGCATGGACCTCGGCGCGGGACTGGAACGCACTCTGCCGGGCTGGTTCGCAGCCTGGAACAACCCGGATGCGGACGCCCGCCTGGCCACGCTGCGCGCCTGCTGCGCCGACGACGTCGAGTTCCAGGACGAGTGGGCCGTCGCGCGCGGGGTCGAGCGCCTCAGCGTGCACATCACCAACTGCCACCGCTTCATGCCCGGCTGGAAGATCGAGCCCACCGGCGACCTGCGCATCTGCCGTGGCGAGGCGATGGTGGGATGGCGCTCCGAGGGCCCCGGCGGCGAACAGGAGGGGCACAATCACGTGCGCGCCGCCTACGACGGCACGATTCTGCGGGTGGCGGGCTTCGAGGGGGGCCGGCAGTCCGGCTAGGCTACCCCACCGTCTCCGCAAATGTCGGCGCCGCCCGGTGGTTCGTCGCCTGCTCGTACGCGTAGGCGACCCGCAGCAGCACAGGCTCGCTCCACCGCCGCCCGAAGAACGACACGCCGGCCGGGAGCCCCGACACGAACCCCATCGGGACGGTGATGTCGGGGTACCCCGCGATCGCCGCCGGCCCCGCGCTCGATCCGCCGCCGAGCGAATCGCCGAGGATGTGGTCGGTCTTCCACGCCAGGCCCCGCGTCGGCGCCACGATCGCATCGAGGTTGTGCTCGTCCATGAGCCGGTCGATGCCGTCCTCGCGGTTGCCCCGCTGGATCGCGCGCACCGCGTCCAGATACGCCTGGTCGGTCAACGGGCCCCGCGCCTCCGACGCGATCAGCCGTTGCTGGCCGAAGTGCGGCATCTCCAGATCGGCGTTGCGCTCATTGAACTCGATGATCTCGGCCAGCGTCTTCACCGGCGCATCCGGCCCCAGGCTCGCCAGGTACGCGTTCATGTTCGCCTTGAACTCGTACTCGAGGACCAGAAGCGGCGCCTCGTCGTTCCAGGCCGCATTGGGCAGGTTCGCCGGATCGACGAGCACCGCACCGGCTTCGGCCATTGCCGCGACCGCCTCGTCGAAGAGCGCCAGCACCTCGGGCGAGAAACCGGGGAAGCTTCGCGCGATCCCGAGCCGCGCCCCCTGCAGCCCGCCGGCGTCGAGGAACTGCGTGTAGTCGGCGTGGAAGTTCCCCTCGCTGGCCGCCGTCGCCCCATCGCGGGGGTCGACGCCCGCCACAGGCCCCAGCAGCACCGCCGCGTCGCGCACCGTGCGGCACATCGGCCCCGCCGTGTCCTGCGAGTGGGAGATGGGAATGACGCCCGACCGGCTCCACAGCCCGACCGTCGGCTTGATCCCCACGACTCCGTTGGTGGAGGAGGGACACATGATCGACCCGCCGGTCTCGGTCCCGATCGTCAGCGCGGACAGGTTGGCCGAAGCCGCCACCCCCGAGCCCGAACTCGACCCGCACGGGTTGCGGTCGAGCGCATACGGGTTCACGCACTGCCCGCCACGGGCGCTCCAACCGCTCGTCGCGCGCTCGCCGCGGAAGTACGCCCACTCGCTCATGTTGAGCTTGGCCAGGATGATCGCGCCGGCCTCGCGCAGCCGCTGCGCGATGAACGAGTCCTGCGGCGGGATCGACCCCTCGAGCGCGAGCGACCCCGCCGTCGTGGTCATCCGGTCGTGCGTGTCGATGTTGTCCTTCAGCGCGACCGGGATGCCGTGCAGGGGGCCGCGCGGCCCGCTCGCCTGGCGCTCCGCGTCGAGCCGGTCGGCGATGTCCAGCGCCTCCGGGTTGGTCTCGATCACCGAGCGCAGCTCCGGTCCCTGACCGTCGATCGCCGCGATCCGGTCGAGGTAGAGCTGCGTGATCGACCGCGCCGTCCGCTCGCCCGATTCCATCGCCGCCTGCAATTCCGCGACGGTGACTTCGTCGAGTTCGAAGGGTGGCACTCCGCCGGCACCACTCGCGGCTCCCTCCCCACCCGCGCCCTGCGGCCCGTCGGGGGCACACGCGGCGGTGCCCAAAGCGGCGGCCGCACCCCCTGCGATGGAGGTTCCAATGAAACGGCGGCGGTCGATCATGTTGTCCTCCAGGTCAGTTTGTTCGCCAAATCAGGGTCGAATTGGCGGACAAATCACCGATTCCGGGCTCGGGCCCGCGTTATCCGGCTTGCGGAAGCGCGTCGACGTACTCGATCATCCGCTGCTGCTCGTCCTCGTCGGGCAGGCGCCCGAGGCCCGCGCCCAGATTGTCGATCATGTGCTCGGCCCTGCTTGTGGCCGGGGTCACGCACGTCACCGCCGGGTGCGCCGCAGCGAACTTGATGAAGAACTGCGCCCAGCTGTTCGCGCCGAAATCGCTGGCCCAGGCCGGCACCTCGCGGTCGCCCACGCGCGACCACAGGCGCGTCCGGCCGAAGGGCACGTAGACCAGCACGCCGATCCCCAGCTCCTGCGCGAGCGGCAGGACCTCGTCGGCGGCGTCGGTGTTGTCCACCGCGTAGTCCACGCCGATGAAATCGAGCGGATAGTCGCGCATGGCCTGCATCAGCCCCGCGTACTGGGGCCCGCGCGGCGTGAGCGTCGTGCCGATGTAGCGAATGCGGCCCTCGGCCTTCAGTTCCTCGATGATGGGCATCTGGACGGCCATGTCCCCCAGGTTGTGCACCTGCATCAGCTCCATCTCGTCGACGCCGAAGTACTCGAAGGAACGCTCGATCTGCGCCCGCGCCGCCGCCGGATCCGCTCCGCCGCCGCGCCGGGCCACGTTGACCTTGGTCGCCCAGAAGATGCGGTCCGTGATCCCCAGCTCGGTCGCGAGTCTCCCCGCAACCTCCTCCGATGAGCCGTAGCTGGGCGCCGTATCGAAGACCGTACCCCCGTTGTCGACCAATGCCCTCAGCACCGCGGCCAGCGCGCTCGTGTCGTCGCCGCGCGCCACGCGCGAAAACGTCGCGGAACTCCCCAGCCCCACGATCGGCAACCGCTCGTCCGTGCCCGGAATCATCCGGGTCATCATTTCCTGCCTGCCGAGGGCCCGCAGGATGTCCGGATTCAGGGTGAGGGCCGCGCCGGCGGCCGCAGAGGTACGAAGCCAGTCTCGTCTTGTCAGCATTGAGATTCCTCCCTCGCAGGTGATGCGCCGGACAGGCTGATCCGGCAGGTTGTCAAGGTCGTTTGCGGTCAGGCGTGCCGCCAGTCCCAAGGACAAGAAGGAGGCCGTTTGTGTTGGCCCAACGCCTCGAAGAGCAGGCCCCGATCGAAACGCGGCCCCTCCGCGCCTGCGACCTCCCGCGCCCGGACCCGGGTCCCGGCGAGATCCGGATCCGCGTGACCGCGTGCGGCGTCTGCCGTACGGACCTGCATGTGATCGAAGGGGATCTGAGGACGGCGAACCTGCCGCTGGTCCCCGGTCACCAGGTGGTGGGCGTTGTGGATGCACTCGGCGCTGGCGTGAGCCGGTACCGGCCGGGAGACCGTGTCGGCATCGCCTGGCTGCGCGGCACATGCGGGGCGTGCGGATACTGCGCGGCGGGGCGGGAGAACCTGTGCGGGGGATCGGTCTACACGGGGTATCACAGGGACGGCGGATACGCCGAGGCGGCGGTGGTGCGCGAGGACTTCGCGTATCGTATTCCGGCGGCGTTCGAGGACGCGGAGGCCGCGCCGCTGCTCTGCGGGGGGATCATCGGCTACCGTGCCCTGGCGCGCGCCGAGGTGCCGCCCGGGGGGCGGTTGCTGCTGGTGGGGTTCGGGTCGTCGGCGCACGTCGTGTTGCAGATCGCGCGCCACAGGGGGCATGAGGTGTTCGTTGTGACGAGGGGGGTGGGGCACCAGGCGCACGCGCGTGCGATGGGGGCCGCGTGGGTGGGCGGGCCGGGCGATGCGCTGCCCGCGAGGGTGCATTCCGCGATCGTCTTCGCACCGGCCGGCGAGACCGTGCCCGCCGCGCTGGAGGCGGTGGGGCCGGGGGGGACGGTAGCCTTGGCGGGGATCCACATGAGCGCGATCCCGTCGCTGGACTACGAGACGCACCTCTTCCACGAAAAGCGGCTGCAGAGCGTCGAGGCCAACACGCGGGTCGATGGGCGAGAGCTTCTGGAAGCCGCCGCAGAGATCCCCATCCGGCCCAAGGTCACCCGGTTTCCGCTGGCCGAGGCGAATGAAGCGCTGATCGCGTTGAAGTCGGGGAGGATCGATGGGTCGGGGGTGCTGGTGATGGGCGGGCGCGAGTAGCAGGCCGTGAAACGGGTCCGCGCAGGCAGTCACTCCGAGTCGCAGTCCGACGGCCGGTCAGTGCCGGAAAGCGCTCTCCGGCGTGCCTACTTGTCGCATCATGCGGCCGAGAAGCAGCAAACACAGATTCGGCAGTCGATTCGCTGTTCCCATTCACGGCATCACGATACTCCCCCCGAGGTGCACGTGGCCCCACCCTGGTGATAGCGAATGCTCCGCAACCATGTCTGGAACGCCTGGTTCGCGGGGGCGCACAATTGCGTTTCACTCCAATAGAATTCCTCAAGTTCAAGATTTGTGAACTCCTGTGGAATCGCGCCGGTCAGTCCGTTTCGGTGCAGGTAGAGGACCTTGAGCTGGTCGAGTCCACCTAGTTCGGGGGGAAGGGGTCCCGTCAGATTATTGTCGGAGAGCGACATTATACGTAGCCTCCCCAGCGCGCCCAGTTCCGACGGAATAGTACCCGTCAGACTGTTCATGGAGAGAGCCAACCATGTGAGATTGCTGAGGTTCCCGATTTCGGGCGGAATGGAACCCGTCAGATCGTTGGCTTCGAGGCCCAGTTCAGTGAGATTGACGAGGTTGCCGAGTTGAGATGGCATGGGCCCTGACAGGTCGTTGCTACCGAGCGTGAGTGACGTAAGGTTGACGAGGTTCCCGATTTCGGACGGTATCGACCCGGTCAGCATGTTGCCGAAAAGTTCCAGCGACTCAAGACTGGCGAGGTAGGAGAGTTGGGGCGGAATGGAACCCGTCAGGTCGTTGCCACCGAGCGTGAGTGACGTAAGGTTGACAAGGTTCCCGATTTGGGACGGTATCGATCCGGTCAGGTCGTTTCCGCTTAGATCCAACCCCTCGAGTTCGGTGAGTCTACCGAGTTGTGGCGGGATGGGTCCCGTCAGACTGTTACGGGCCAGACTCAATGTGGAGTGTTCACAAACACCAAGCGGCGGGCGAGGATAGCAGACTTGGCGCCCGAGGTTCACAAGGCTTCCCAGTTCAGGAGGAATCGAGCCCGTCAGCCTGTTGTCGGAAAGATCGAGCGACGCGAGACGGCTAAGGCTCCCCAGTGCGGACGGAATGGGGCCCGTCAAGTCGTTGTCATGAAGATCAAGCGACTCGAGGCTGCCGAGCCCGGCGAATTCGAGCGGAATCGATCCGGTCAGTTCATTGTCTCGAAGACGAAGCAGTCGAAGGTTGGCGAGATTGCCTAATTCCGGTGGAATCGACCCTGCGAGATTGTTTTTCCACAAGTTCACGACAACGGCATTGGCCAGATTCCCGAGTTCCGGTGGAATGGATCCCGTCAAGTCGTTGAGTTCGAGCCAGAGATACTCGAGAGCGTCAAGATTCCCGAGCTCCGGTGGAATCGGGCCCGTCAGATTGTTGAAATTGAGTTCGAGAATCCTCAGAGCGGTGAGGTTCCCGAGTTCCGGTGGAATAGGCCCCGTCAGGTTGTTGAAAGAGAGGTCCAGGGATTCGAGACCCGCCAGGCCGCCGAGTCCGCTCGGGATCTCGCCTTTGAGGTTGTTGCTGTGGAGATACAGCCCCGTGACCACAAGCCTGTCGCGGTAGTCGGTCGCGACACCGCTCCATGCATTCAGCGGGAATTCGGTCAGCCAGTAGAGATTACGTTCCCAGTTCGGCCCGTCGGTCGCGCTATAGAGCTCTGAGAGGATGTCCCGCTCCCGCTCCGCCGAGGACGCCCGGACCAGCAGCTTGATCGTGGCGGCGGCATCCGAGCCCACCACGCTGGCCGTTATCTCGACCGAGCCCGCGTCCTGTGCGGACACCAGCCCGTTCGGGTCAACCGCTGCCACCGATTCGTCGCTGGATGACCATTCAAAGCGCGCATCGGGGACCAGGTGCTGGTTTCCGTCGTAGGCCGCGGCAGAGAGCTGGTACTGATCCCCGGCGTCCAGCGTGTCGACCGTTTCAGCGATTCGGACGGTCTCGGCCTGCTGTGCTACCGTTACGCCGACGCTTGCCGACGCGTCACCGTCCGGGAGAGCCGCCGTTATGGCCGTGCTGCCGTTCCCCACGGCAGTGACCAGCCCCGCGTCGTTGACGGTCGCCACCGCTGAGTCGGCCGATGTCCAGACGAATCCGGTCGCTACCGTCGCGTGCCCATTGGCGTCCAGTCCCGTGGCCGTCAGCTGAACCGTAGTGCCCAGTGCGCGCAGAGTGTCCGGCCTGGGAGACAGCTGAACGACCGCGACCTGCTGCTCGACGCTGAAGTCGGCGCTTCCCTCCGCCGGGCCTGAGGTCGCGAGGACACTCGCGCTTCCCTCTCCGACCGCGGTGACTAGGCCGGCATCGTCCACCGAGACCACTGATGGATCGGTCGACACCCAGTCGAGGGCCACGTCTTCCACGACATGGCCGTTGGCATCGAATACCCGCGCAGTCAGGCGCACCGTGTCGCCCAGTGCGCGAAACGACTGCTGTTCCGGCGACAGCGCGATTTCGCTGGGCTGTTGGGCAACCGTTACCTGCGCGCTTCCCGAGACACTGGTCCCCGTTACGGCCGCGGTGATGCTCGTGGCACCATTCCCTGTTGCCGCGACCAGGCCGGTGGCGTCAACGGTCGCGACCGATTCGTCGCTGCTCGTCCACGTGACGCTCACTCCCGGGATCGGCTGTCGGCTCCGGTCGAGGACGGTCGCGTTCAGCTGGACTGTCTGGCCGAGCGCGGCCAGTGTGGCCGTGGAAGGCACGACCGTCACCGAGGTGGGTACGGGCGGGGCCGGCGTAGTGACTTCAGCCGGCCCGCCGTCTCCGCAGGCGACAAGGGCGGTGAGCTGCGCCAGCGCCGCGAGGACGATGCATCGGCGGCAGGTCGATTTGCCTATCCCGTTCACCGCATCACGGTCCTGCCCCCGAGGAGCAGGTGGCCCCGCCCCGGTGCCTGGGAATGCTCCGCAGCCATGCCTGAAACGCCTCGTTCGCGGGGGCGCACAATTGCGTATCCTGCCAATAGAACTGCTCGAGTTCGAGAGTGATGAGTTCCTGTGGAATTGCGCCGGTCAGTCGGTTTTCGCCCACATTCAGGACCTTGAGCCGGTCGAGTTCGGCGAGTTCGGGCGGAAGGGGTCCCGTCAGACTATTGGCGGAGAGCGACAATATGCGTAGCCTCCCCAGCGCGCCCAGTTCCGACGGAATGGGACCCGCCAGGCCGTTTAGCGGGAGAGACAGCCATGTCAGATTGCTGAGGTTCCCGAGTTCGGGCGGGATCGACCCCGTTAGCCGGTTCGCGTACAAGTCCAGCACCTGGAGACTGTCGAGGTTCCCGAGTTCGGGCGGAATGGGCCCCGTCAGGCCGTTGTCGGCAAGATGCAGACGCGCAAGGCTCCCGAGGTTCCCGAGTTCGGGCGGAATGGGCCCCGTCAGGTCGTTGCCGGCAAGATCCAGCACCTGGAGATTGTCAAGGTTCCCGAGTTCGGGCGGAATGGGCCCCGTCAGGTCGTTGCCCCTAAGGAGCAGCCCGGATCTTGAACAGACGACAAAAGACGGATCAGAATAGCAGACTGGGCGCCCGAGCCCTTCAAGGTTCCCGAGTGCCGGTGGAATGGATCCCGTCAGGTTGTTGTTGGAAAGGTGCAGCGACCGGAGGCTCGTGAGGTTCCCGAGTTCGGGGATCGATCCGGTCAGATTGTTTTGGTTAAGGTCCAGTGACTCGAGACTTCCCAGGTTGGTGAGTTCGAGCGGGATCGACCCGGTCAGTTCATTGTCACCAAGACTGAGTATTCGAACGCTGGCGAGATTCCCGAGTTCGGGCGGAACTAGATATCGTATGTCCCATGCAGTCCAGTAGGGTACACCATGTCATTCATAACACCTTACTAGACATACCTTTCCAAGAGAGCACCCGAGTTGCATCATCCCTTGCCGTCCGTTGATGTCTCGTGTATTCTTCTCTGTGAAGTGATTTGGAATGTGATACACACCTACGGAAGGACCCGCATGACGAAGCGACCCAGGACCCTCTCCGCCGCCTTTGTGCGGACGGTCGGCCGCCCCGGCGTTTACGGCGACGGACGAGGCGGGCGGGGGCTCAGTCTCCGGGTGTACCGGACGGCCAACGGGCGGATCACCAAGACATGGCGGCAGCGCGTGCGGATCGACGGGCGGCTCACCTCGATCGGACTTGGCCCGTACCCCGAGGTCACGCTCGCCGATGCCCGGGAAAAGGCGCTGGACAACAGCCGGAGGGTCCGCAGGGGACAGGACCCGCGCGGGCGCGGCGTTCCAACCTTCGCCGAAGCCGCGCGGCGGACCATCGAACTGCATCGC
>JAJDUP010000051.1 GCA_022826565.1 Gemmatimonadota bacterium
ACATATCGTGCGACGGGGTCGGGGAAACGGCATTACGACACGCGACCGCGGCGGCGGCAGCCGCAGCGAAAAGCGGGGGTTTAGAAGGGGGCACAGCCCCCTTGGCCAGACCGCCGTGTGTTCAACACGGCGTCGGCTGGCCTCGGTGTCATTGTCCATTGACACCAGACAAGCGACGAACGATAGGAGCGTCACCTTCGGCCTCGTGCAGGATCACGGATCACGTCCCCGGCAAATCCCCGTAACCGGTCTCCCGCCGCTTGGTCGGATGGCCCCGCCCAGCGCCCGTCCTTGCAGTTGGCGAAGTCCCAGTTCCAGCTGTTCCGGTCGAGTTTTCGGCGGGGCAATAGCGCCGGATCGTACTCGTAGCCCTCGGCCATCGCGGCCAAGGAGAGTTCGGTAATGGTGCTGGTGCCATTGCGATGGTTGCCCATGATATCGAAGTGCCCCGCGCATCCGTCCCAGTGGGCCGCGTCATGACTGAGGGGGATCTTCTTCGAAGAGAAATCGGCCCCACCCATGTTGTCGAAGACGGCGATGGTGACCGAGTCGGTGAAGAATGAATCCCACCTTTTGGTAGGGTCTGGCCTCTCGACATGCCGCCGCCAACGGGCGGAGGTTCCGATGCCGACCGCGTGGCCGAGCTCGTGGACAGCAGTCTCGTACGCTAATTCCTGACGCTTTTCTGGACTCGACCTCTGAATCGCCTGCCAATTGAAGGAAACCACCGCCCAAGGAGCCGTCGGTACGTCAGATTGCACCGTATCGAGGCGATAGAACGAACTCCAAGCCCAACCCCACCCGCTGCCACCAGTCCTGGTCGTCACCCACACGTTCAGTCCCGGCGCCAAAGTGTCGCCAGCCTCAATGAATAGGTCGAATCCGTTCGGGCTGAGGTCACTACGTACGCGCAACCATAGATCCTCCGTTAGGACGTATGGGGCAGACAGTGTGGGTGCCAACCACTTCCCCCAGGCCGCCGCCGCCCGGTCCATCTCTTGCCGGATGAGTTCGGGAACGTCCCCCAGGTAGGTAACATTAATCGGGTAGGGGCCACCCCGCTCCATCCTGACCGTGATGGACGCGGTGCCGATGGCGTCCTGCGACATAGCCGTGATCGTGGCCGTTCCCTTCGCAACACCCGTAACCACACCCTGCGAGGGCTCCACCTGCGCCACGGTCGTATCGCTAGACGACCAGCGGACCGAGGGCGAGTCGGTCAGGATATGTCCGTTCGCGTCGAACACCGTCGCTTCCAGCTGCAGGCCGTCACGGCCAACCCAGACCCCACCGCCGGCGGGCGATACCGCGATCTCACTCGGGGTCTGCCGCACATTCACCGTGGTACTCGCAATCATCTCCCCCGTCGTCACGATGATCTCGGCCGCGCCGTTGCCCACGGCCGTCACTAGTCCGGCGCTGTCCACCACCGCCACTAGCGGGTCGCCGGATGCCCACGCGAAAGTCGTCTCCGCCACCGCGTGCCCGTTCGCGTCCATCGCCTGCGCCGACAGGCGCACCGTGTCCCCGAATGCCTCCAACGCGGTTGGTGGCGGCGACACGTTCACCTCCGCCACTCTCTGATCCACCGTGACTTCGGCACTCGCCGTCGTCGGCCCGGACGTTGCCGTAATCTGTGCGCTCCCGTTCGCCAACGCTGTAACCACCCCCTCAGTGTCCACGGTCACGACCGACTCGTCATCGGACGACCACACAAACTCCGCGTCCGCCACCACATGCCCGTTTCCATCCCGCGCCTCTGCCACGAACAGAGCCGTATCACCTACAGCGACCAGCGCATGCGCAGCCGGTGACACGGCCAACTGGGCAACCGACTGGGCGACCGCCACCTCCGCGCTGGCGGTGGCCGACCCGGCGGTAGCGGTGACGGTCCCGCTACCGTTGCCCACGGCGGCAACGAGCCCTTCCGTCACGGTGGCGACGTCTGTATCGCTGCTGTTCCACACGACCGCGACTTCGGCCATGGCCTGGCCGTACTGGTCGCTCACGGTGGCGATCATTCTCACGGTGTCGCCGATCGACCGGAACGTTGCGGAGGCGGGCGAGATCGCGACGGTGGTGGGAACGGGCGAGTCCGGCGTGGCCGGTGTCATTGGGTCGTCCCCGCAGGCCGTCACGACCACGACCGCCGCGAGAGCGCAGAAACCGAATAGCGGACTCGCGATTAGGAGTCTTCGCCGCCATCCACGTCTTCGCATAGGCTCCAGAGGTTGTGTTCCGTTATCTTCTTGGTAGTCTTGGGGGACGCGCGACGGTCCTTCGGGCGGTCCACTCAACCAAGGAGGAACACCAGCCATGCGCAAGCTCGTTGTCTTGGTTGTTCTCATGGTCACCGCCGCCCCGGCCAACGCCCAGACCACGTTGGGACTGAGAGGTGGAGTTGGCTTCGCCACCGTCTCCATCGAGGAGGCGGGAGTCGAGGAGGAGTCCGTCTCCCGCGTCGTCGCGGGCATGGACCTCGGCATCCGCGCCTCCAGCGTGTTCAGCCTGAGGCTCGGCGGCGCGTACGCTCAGAAGGGCGGTGCCGCCACCGTCGATGGCGTCGGGGTCACGCTCAACCTCGACTACCTCCAGTTCTCGGCCTTGGCGAGGCTCGCCACGCCGGACGACGGAGGCTTTTCCGTAGGTGTGATGGCCGGTCCGTGGGCCGGCTACCGACTTTCGTGCGATGTGCACGCCGCCGCCCAAGGGTTCAGTCTCAGTGCTCCCTGTGACGACGCGGACTTCTCGGACTTCGACATCAAGGCGCTCGACTACGGGGTGGCCTTCGGCGGGGGGGTCGAGTTCCCCCTCGTGGGCAGTCTACGCTTGGGTCTTGATGCGCTCTACTCGCTCGGACTTGCCGAGGTGGACGAAGGTGACACCAAGACCCGACACCTGACGCTTCAGACGGGCTTGGTCTTCCCGGTCGGGTGACCGGCGGATCCGCCAACTTGGAAGACGCCAGCTTCCCGCCATTCAAGTACGTTTTTCCCGCCCTCGCGGCAAGATCCAACCAAATCCCGTAAGACGGCAGGAAACGCAGATCGTGCAGTCCTGTAATACTTTAGACGATATCCTACCGTGATTCAGGCCCTATGTGCTCTGCCGGGCCGGCAATCGTACGGTCGACAGCCTGCTTTTGCAGGAGACGGAGTTTCACTTGGGACGCCCGTACAGCCTCTCGGCAGACACCGTGGACGGGTCGTTTCTGATCGCGGACGGCTACCTCGGCCGGATGCTGCGCTTCGCGCGCGATGGCCGTTACCTGCGTGCCTACGGGCGACCGGGGGAGGGTCCGGGGGAGTTCAGGGGGCTCGGACGCGGGTTCATCCTGAACGACTCAGTCGTCGTGGGCCGGGACAATCACCGCAATCTGATAACGCGGTTCTCGCGCGAAGGCGAGCACCTCGGTAGCACGCGTTATGAGGGCTTCAAGGACGGTTGGGCAGCAGTCGCCGGCGACGTGGCCCTCCTCCCCGCCATCGACCTCGAAAGCCACAAGATGGTGAGTCTGTGGGACTGGCGCCGGGATGAGATGCTGGGCAAAGTCATTGATCTTCCGATCCCGTACCGCCGGTCGCTGCGTGGTCTCGACGTCTACTTCGGGGTCCTCGCCGGTTCATCCATCGTGGCATGGGCTGACACGATGCTCGTGGGGACCGTGGCGGAAAACGAACTGTACTTGGCGACTTGGGAAGACAGAATGCTTGACACGCTGCATTTGCCCCGAGCGCGCCGCCGTGGCGTCCCCGACGACGTGCAGGAGAGAATCGACGATCCGAGCAACCAAGTCTCCTTCAAGGATCGGATGGAGATGCTCTCGACGCTGGAAGGCCTGTATCGAATGCCCGATGGCTCCACGGTTGCGGTACACCACGACGGCATTGTCGACGGCGAGCCGCCGATGGTGGAGTTCCTTGCGGACGTGTACGTGACGGTGCTGTCGCCCGACCGCCGGACCGCCTGTGTGGACGGAGCGGTTCGGTTCGCAAACCAGCTGCGGACTCAGATCACGGCGGCGCGCGACACGCTGTTCCTGCTCGACCGGACGCTCACGGCAGTCGGCGACACCGTGAAGTCGTGGATTCGCGTGTACGAGATCGACACATCCGGATGCGACTGGCTGCCAGTGCGCTGAGCCGTTGCAGCATCCGCGTTCGACTCACAGCCGCACCAGAGTGGGGTCACTTGTCTCTTTCCATTCTTGGCGGTACACCCGCTTGATTTGCCAGAACCGGGTCTCGCCTTTGCTTGAGCAGATCCGCGTCGTTGACGGGAGATTCCCCCCAAGCCGGGTTGGACAAGTCTCAGACAATCGCCTTGACGTGCTTTCCGCGTTGTCGTTTTCTTCTTCTGACGGGCGGACGACCAGATGTTCGGAATCCCGGCCAGCCCCACCGACGCATTCGAGCGCATCCTTGTGGCATGCAAGCAATCCAGACCTTCGATCTGACCAAGCGCTACGGGAAGCGCGCCGCGAAGTCGGTGCTGGCCGTGGATCGAGTCTCCTTCGTGGTCGAGCAGGGCCAGGTGTTCGGCTTCCTCGGCCCCAACGGAAGCGGCAAGACGACCACCATCGGGATGCTCGTGGGCACCATCAAGCCCACGGGCGGCAGCTTCAACCTGTTCGGCGCTTCCGGCCCCGAGGGCCTCATGGCCGCCCGCAGTCGCGTTGGCGCCACGCTGGAGACACCCAACTTCTATCCGTACATGAGCGGCCGCGACAACCTGCGCGTTGCCGCCGGGGTCAAGGGGGTGGGCCGTCCACGCATCGAGGAGTGCTTAGAACTGGTCGGCCTGTCGGATCGCGCAAAGCACCGCTTCAAGACCTATTCGCTCGGCATGAAGCAGCGGCTGGCGCTCGCGGCCACCATGCTGAACGATCCCGAACTGATCATCCTCGACGAGCCCGCCAACGGGCTCGACCCACAGGGCATCCGGGAGATCCGCGAGATCATCGGCATCCTTGCCGAACGGGGCAAGACGATCTTCCTGTCGAGTCACCTGCTCGCGGAAGTCGAGCGCACCTGCTCCCACGTCGCGATCATTCGCAAGGGGCGTATCGTCACATCCGGGGCGGTTGCTGAGGTGGTGGGCGAAGGGAGCGCGGTGCTGCTGCGCGCTGAGGACACCGACGCGCTCGCGGGCGCGATGGAAGCCTATCCGGGCGCATCATCGGTGCGCCGGACCGACGAGGGCGTCATCGCCGCGCTGGAGTCGAGCGACCTGGGCAGCGTAACACGCTACCTGGCGGGACAGGGGGTCTACCTGTCCCATCTGGCTCCGTACCGGCAGAGCTTGGAAGAAGTCTTCATCGACATCACCAGCGGTGCGGTGGATTCGATGACGGAGATCGCATCGTGAAGATCCTAGGCGTGCTTCTGCGGATCGAATGGCTCAAGGCGGCAAAGCGGCGAGCCTTCTGGGTGGCCGTGGTCGCATTCGCCGCGTTCACCGCGCTTCCCGCCGTCGAAAGGGTCCGCACCGCCCGAAGTGACCCGAGCTCGGTCTACGCCCTTCCGGAAAGCTGGCCGGACATTCTGGGCACCGCCACCGGGTTGGGACCGTTGTTCGTCGGCGTACTGATGATCCTGCTCTTCGCACCCGAGTTCACTTGGCGCACGGCGCGCCAGAACGTGATCGACGGACTCAGCAAGGAGCGGTTCTACGCCGGGAAGGCCGTCGTGCTCGCCGGACTGATCCTGCTTTTCATGGGGACGACCGTGCTCATCGGCGTCGGCAGTACGATGCTCAGCCCCGGCGGGGGCGGCCCCGGTTTCATCCGTTCGAGCGATCTCAGCTACATGAGCGGCCTCGCCTTGGGCATGCTGGTCTTCGGCAGCGCGGGGATGATGCTCTCCGCACACCTCCGCTCTTCGGGATCCGCGTTGGCCATCCTGCTGCTGTACCTCTTCGTCGAAGAGGCCGTCACGAGGCTGATGTTGGGGGCGGGGATCAATGCTCTTGGCGGCGCGGCGGAGTTCCTTCCGTTCAATCTGGTCGAGGACCTCGGGGACGATCTGGCCCACTATCCCGATGTGCTGGTCGAGGTGAACGCGGATCGTGCGGAACGAGGACTCGCACCTCTTGCGTTTCTGAAGGTCGGGGTGCTGGCCGCCGCGGCTCTGACCTATAGCGCATCCTTTCTCGGCCGGGCGCTTCTGAGCATGCGCAGGCGCGACCTGTAAGGCACAGTACGAGGGTCCAGTCAAGGTCGACCCGCGGGTCGAGTGACCGGCGTTCTCCCGGCCCGCGAAATCCGCGACGTAGCGATGCAGGTGCCGGAGGCTCATGAAGTGGTTAGATATCCCGGTCAAGCCCTGTGGAGCCCTCGGGTCCCACTGAGCATGACCCCGGGTCCAGGCCCTCGGCCCACGCCTGCTGGAACCTACCCCTCCCACCAGCTTGGCGGCCACTCGGGTTCTGCGCCGCACAAGCCATCGACCAACACCCCAACCGCTTCGACCGGATCGTCTGCGACTCTAACGGCTTCTCGTGTCGCGTCCAAGAGGGACTCAACGGCTTCTTCCGGATCATATTCGAGAGCAGACCTGAACCCTTTGGCGAGTATCTGTTCGGCGGCCCGGGAGCCCTCCACGACCCTAATCGCGCTCACGCATGCGAGAATCGCTTCGTCTCTGTCCGGGAGCCAGGACAACGAGTAGTCGCTGCCGAAACCCATCTCGCAGATCTCGAGTAATCGGTCGGCAACCCAGTGAGAATCAGTGACAGCCATTACCGCCGTTCGGTATGCGCTCGCCACGGAGAGCCCGTCCTCCGTGTCTACTGCCCATAGGCGCGATAAACTCCAGAGGTAGCCCTGCCAAAGCCGTTCCGGATCCTCGTTCGCGACCTCCGCCTGGAAGTGTCGCCAAAAACGCTCAGCGGTCGACCCTGTGTTGATCACCCATCCTTGAGGTGCGCACAGCCCCTCGACCAGTGCTCCAAGGATGGACCATGGATCGGCTGCGGCACTCAGCGCCTCTGCGCATCCTGCCAGCAACGTGGCGACCGCCGCCGCCCGCTCTTGCTGACGGGCCGTCTGAAGGGCGTTGACCAAAGCATCAGCAGCGTCCCGGTCGTCGGTAGCGTCGAGCACCTCGCTGATGGCGTTCCGAACCAGGCCCAGCGTTCCTGGGGAATCGCCCCTCGCTTTGATCGCGGCCTGGACACCCTCGAACAGGTAGTCGACCGCGTCGTCTTCATCCGACAAGCCTCTCCGAAACGGTCCGATTGCCTTCGAACCCGATTCACCCAGGGTACGCAAGAAGGCAGCACGCATCGCCTCGGATCCTTCGCAAACCGACGCTCGCAACAGCATGCCCAGCATTTCCTCTTCGCCCTGACTACCGTAGAGATCAGTGAGTATGCGCGCCTTCACCTTGCGGTTACCAATTGCCTTGAGGGCGTCCAGAGTGGCTGGTCCAAAGGCCTCCACGAAATCCATCGGCCTGAAGTGCAACCCAAGTTCCTCGCCCGTCACACTTCTGTATCTGGCGTTCACCAACAACCAGGCAACGCGGCTACCCATCGCCCGCAGTCTCTCTGAGCCAAGACATATCGGTGTCACGACCGGCGCTCCCGCGAATCCGCGTGGCGCGGCAGAAACTGGCGTGAACGGAGACGGTGCCTCCACGATGGCGCCTCCTGATGAGTGGGCGCTGGTGCCCGGACGTGGTGCCGGCCCATCCCCGTGACCCGAATCTGAAGATCAACCAGGTATCCCCAAGAATGGAAGAGACAAGCGACCCGATCGCCACTCAAAGAGGCTGTTGTATTCGGTAAGCGGCCCAACATGGGGCCTGCAACACCAGCGACGGGAGAACGGTATTGTACGCGGCGCACCGCCGGAAGGAACATCATGCCGGCACCAGGCGGCGAGGCGAGGCTCGGGAATGCAACACATCGAATTCGCCCCCTGTACGCGTGAAGAGTGAGCAACACCGCAGAGCGCGCCATGGGACAGGTCCCAACTCCCATCTCCGGCTCGGGGACATGGAGCCGGGCCATTGCAACCGCACGCACAGGAGCTGCGAGAACGTCCTGCCTATTCGCCCCGGCCGCCGGGAGCTACCCGATTCGCCGCTTTTTCAATGGGCTGTTGTATTCGGACAGGTAACCCGACATGGGGGCTCCTGTGCTGCAATGCGGTTGCACGACCAGTGTAGGAATAGAGAATCCGTCGTGCAAGTCGACGTGCGCCCCGCGCGGCAGGTCGCTTCAGTCGTGGCTCGGCGGAATTCCCGGCTGCAAGAGACTCTGCGACGCCCTGCGGATCAATAGCGCCGCGCTCCCGCTGGCTCCAGAGTGGCGTCGCCCGGATTCTCAAGGTTTCCCTGCGAATCTCTAAAGGCATCTGAATCGCGGCACGCCCGCCAGCTCCGGCGGATCGCGAACTGCACTGGCCGCGCAGCGCGGCGGGCATCGTTATTGCCGGGGTCGTCCGGATCACTTTCTTCGAATTGACCCGAAAAGTGGGACGGAGTTGCGGTGTCGAGTTGGAACTCCTCGCGACTGCACGATTCACGTCCGGCACATTCGGGAGCCTCGGTCTCACCGAATGCATGACTCCACCTGCAGTGTCAGGCCGCTCCTCCAGCACCTCGGTGTACCCGGGCCCTGGCCGTGGGACTGGGCGAACGCACGCGCAGGACAGCAGGCCATCATGGCGACCCAGACGAAACAGCGCGAGGTGTTTCATCTGGTGGTTCCTCTCTCCGAGGGGAACGTGGTTCCACCCCATGGTAGTACCCGCCCACCGTATCTGCCTCGCACCTACCACTTCGGTTCCGATTTGGCTTCCTCCGCTTCCTCCATCCACGCCGGGTCGACATCCGTGACCTGACCCCATTTTCTTCGTCCCTGCGGAACATCTTGAGAACCTGGTTCGCGCCCATCAACTGCTCGAACTCGCTGCTCACACAGACGACCACGGCCGGATCGGGCTGTGTGTCATTCCGCCAGTTAGACGATCAACCCGACGAAAAGTGGCTCCGTGCTCAGGGGATGTCGAGACACTTGAGGGGTATGCGGGTCGTCCGGCACTTGCGGCCGGAGAACCGCCGCTGTCCACCAGGCTCGGCACCGGGCATGACGCGCAGCAGGCTCGCGTGATCGTCGGCAAACGCCGTGCCGGCCAACACCCTGCTGATCCAGCCGCGCTTGTTGGCCACATACAGGCTTCCGCCATCGAGCACGAACCCGATGTTGCGGAGATGCCGCTGCGCGTCACCAAGACCGGGCAGTCCCTCTGAACCGTGGACCTGCGAATTCCTGACCACCAGCTCGATCATTTCGCCCACGCTCATCCTGCAGGTCCCGTTCGAAGTCGAAACGACCTCTCGGGAATGGAATAGAATGTCGAGGATTTCCCGGCCTTCGGGACTCACATCCCGGATGTTCTCTTGCAGCCCCAAGTCCTTCATCGTGGCAATCACGCTTTCCTCATCCGGCATCTTGTCGTCCAACAAAATGAACGCACCGGCGAACAGGGTGCCGTATTGGTCGCTCGCGCGGTTGTTGTCGAGCACCGCCCCGACGGCCCTTTTCGTGATCTCAAGCAACCTTTGTAACCTGCCCGTCCGTGCCCACTGTTGCGTACGGGCCAACAGCATTTCAGCGATGCGGGGAGACAACCGGTTGAGTTCGCGCTGGATCTGGTGCCAATGGGCGTCCTGCTTTGACTTGCCGCCGAGCGACCGGGGATGGCGGAGATGAAGCACGGAAATGCGTTGCCGGTCCTGAGGGTCGCGTAGCACCCCGCCAGCGCTGCCGAGGCAAAACATCGACCGGATCTGGCAGTTGAGGCCCTTGCCGTGCCGAGTGCTCTTGAGTACCCGGCCGCTTGTCGAGGCCGCCGACCGCATGAGTTCGATGATCTTGCCGATGCGAGCCTTCGAGGCCCTCGACTCGCGGCCAGCCTCGTCGATCAGGACCGGCAACGCATCGGTGCCGAGTTCCTGCCGTATCCCCTGCTCCGTCGTGCCCTTGCCGCCAGCGAACAGGCCCATGTCACCCATGAGCGGCACGATGAGATCCTTGATGATCGACGTTTTCCCACACCCGGCCGGCCCCGTGACCCAGATGTGCGGACGCCAACGCAGAAAGCCGCACGCCGGCGCCAAAACCGCCCACCCCGCGGCCAAGTACGCAGCGGCGGGCACCTCCCACAGCAAGTCCTCGAACAGCCCGAGGATCCACCTCGCCGTGCGTAGCGGCAACGGCCTGTCACCGGGACCTTCCAGCCGGGGCAGCGCCGGATAGATGCGGTTGCCTTGGCGATACGTCGCCGGCGCCACGACCTCGCCGTCTGGAAGATTCAGCCGGTCGCCCAAGTGAAGCAGGGGCCGGTCGTCCTCGGGCCAGTAGCCGCGCCCTCGCACCTTGTCCAAGCCGTAGGTGCCGGTGCGGCTTGCCCAGTCGATGAGTGCGCTGGACGCGTAGTCGTAGTTCACAACGATGTTGCCCCGCTTCGTCTCGTGGCCGAAGTGCTCTTCGTACCACTCCAACGGGGCCAGCTTGTAGAGATCCGTCTTCCGGAACGCACTGAAATGCAGGATCTGGCCGGACCGCTCCGAGAGGAAGTAGTAGGTGTCGCCGAGCGAGCCGAGAAACTGCGCCGGAAAGGTCTCCGTCCAGTGTGCGTCTTCGTCAGGCTCCTGCTCAGGCTGGTTCTGCTGAGGGGCCTCCGTGTCCTTCTTCTCAGCGGGTGGCTTCGTTTCCGCGCGCTTCGCCATGGACGGCGCCAGCCACTTGCGCACCGTTTCCAGATCCGTCATCTGGCGCAGGTCGTCGAAGTCGGTCGGCTTGTCTGTCAGGTTCGGGAAGTCGGGAATGCAGTATTCGCCGCCGACCGCCTCGGCCGCCTGCATGGCCGCGTAGACGCCTGGGTTGACCTTGGTGCCGTTCCTGGGCACGAAACTCCACCTGTCGTTGTCCGCGGCGAAGATCAGCTTGGCGTCAGGGTATCTGCGCTGGATGATCTCGCCGACCGTCTTGAGCCCGCTGTCGAAGAACGCGACGATGACAGCCGTGTTGCTTGCGAGGTGGATTGTCCATCCGGTCGCCCACCCCTCGCAGACGTACAGCGTCTTCGACTGCTTGAAGCGGTTGGCCCCGATCGTGTTGTAGAGCCCCGAGCTGCCGCCTCTCTGCCGCATCTGCAATCGGGTGCCATCCGGCCAGATCCGCTGAATGTTCCGGATCTCGCTCTGCACGTTCCGCATCGGGATCAGGAGCATGTCCTCTTCTGTCTCGGGGTCGATGATCGACCGGAGGAAGCTGACGTTCCGGATGCCCTTGGCCTCGAGGTAGGGGTGGTTCTTGCACTCCTTGGCTCGGGCCCACAGGTCGAGGATGATTCTGGTGTCCTTCTTCTCGGCCTTCGCAAGAGCCGCGGCGGCTGCCCGCTTCTGCTTTTCCACCTCGGCAGCCGACAGCGGCTTGAGGTGCTCGGTGGCCTCCATCCACCTCGGATTGTCCCGTGGCCACACCCACTGTTCCTTGGTGCGCCAGTCGCCGAAGATGGCGCTGCGCTGGTCAACGAACGCCTTGTAGTATCCCGCGTCTCCGCGCTCCTGACCTATGCCCGGGAAGCGATGGAACGGCCCCTCGGGAACACCGTCCCATTGAATCCTCATCGGATTCAGGCCGACCTGGGCCATTGCTTGGAGCAGTTCGGCGGTCGGGTCGATCATGTTGCGTAGCCGGACTCTGGAAAGGAAACAGGATCGCCGGTGATTGTGCGCCACGCCGGTGTGCACGGGTCGCGTCCAGATGCCGCACCGCCGCAGGAAGCCAGTAAGAATGGCCGGAACACGACGTGCTCACCGCCTGCCACATTTTGCGCGGCTGTATCCCCGGTTAGATCAACCCCCATAAACGCGGTGTGCAGGAGCGCGCCACTGGGTGATTATGCACGTGACGCACACAGTGCTTGCCGGATCACGATCAATCGTCTTTCTGAATGGCCTCGGCCACCGCTTGGGCAATCTCGGTCACGAGCTTCTTCCTCATCATCCAGAATGGATTCTTGACGAACGCTCCATAGGCGGCCAGAAGGATAACGAGCCCAAAGATTACCGTAATGAACCCCCACGGGTTTGTGATAGCTTCCGCCATTATTCTCTCCGCCAGTACGATTTCGGTGCTATCTTGAGACTGACCGTTCGACATGGCGCCACTCCATGTTGGATGGTGTCAGAGCCGCTTCGGAGTGCCCGCTCCGGGGCGGCTCGCCTTTTCCCGAATCTAACCCCCGAAGGCCGGGGGCGCTGTTACCAGACGCTGATAGCCGACTGAGCGGGGTGCTGTTAGATTGGTGGCATGAGGAACGCTAATTCGCATCCGGTGGCAGACGGGGGTTCCGCACCTGCTGTAGCGCGTCCTGAAGTAGGTCCACGAGACCTTCAGCCTGGGACGCTTCTAAAAGCAACTGGGTGGCTTTCACGCGGCGTCGCGGTCGATTGGGATCAAATGGCTCTAGATGCAGCACGATGCGTCGGCCAGATGGTGAAGGGGCGGTGGCTGCATCGCGAAGGCACAGAAAATCCCTCCGAACTGGAAAATACTCGCTCGACATCTTCTTTTCCCTAAGTCTGAGGTGTCGGATTTGCGAGGGGTGCCCGGAGTAGCGGGCCGGGCACCTTCGCCCCTTTTCCCCAATATATCCACCCCGAAGGCCTAGGGGCGTTGTCAGAGCGTTCCCGGCCTCTCGCCGTGCGCCGATCTCCCGGCGCATGGTTTCCACCGCGCCGCCAGCGGCGGGATCTCATCGTCCGGCACCGGCACCAGGGTGGGTTTCGTGCTCGACATGGTTTCGTGTCCTTTCTGTGTCGAGTTCGGCGGGTGCCCCGGTGGCAGTCGGGGTGCCCGCACCAAGTTCTGGTTTTTCGGGAAGCGGAGGCCCTTCAGCGAGGGAGCAGGCCGTAGCCTTCGCGAAGCTGTGAGCAGGTTTCGAGCAACTGCCGTCTTGCTTCGTGGGGCACATTGGCGTTGGAACTCTGCGCCTCAAGGGCCAAGTCCATGAGGCGGCCGAGCAGCTTCATTGAGGCGTCGTTGTCAAGGAAATGGCAGGCGAGCAAGAACGCTGCTCGGTGTGCATTGGATCGGCCAACGTGCATGGTCAGCATTTCGCTCGCTTCTTTCTCGCCTCCCACTGCGGGGGGCGGCTCGCACAGCGACTCGACTAGGTCGCCGAGGCTGTCGTCGAAAAGGGATTGCATGAGCTCGGAGAGGTAACTGTTCGACATTTCTGCTCCTTTCGGAATGTCGGATGTAGGCGGGTGTCCGGGTGCCACCGGACGCCTGCCGCTTGGTTCGGGCCGCAGGCTGTCAGAGGTCTGCGGCCCCGTGCGGAGGGTTGACGTGAGGGGGCGGGTCCCCGTCAGTGTTTCTACCTATGGATTCCATCCAAAGCCAGAAGCAGCTCTTTGAGCTTGGCCTTCGCTTCCTCGACATGCGGACCGCCAGAGGAGCAGCGCCGCTCAACAGCGGCCAAGAGGGCAGCGAGTTCACGGCGGATGTCCGCCTTGGCACTTCGGCTCAGTCGGCTGATGGCGAGTCCGATGGCGAACGACAGGACATGCCCTTCTGCCGGTTTGCATGCTGAGCGTCCGTTCGGCGTTGACGGATCTAGGTGACGGCTCGCAGATGACATCGGCGATCTCTTCGATGTTGCCGCTCGGTATGGACAGACTTCCATTGCTCGACATTCTTCTTCCTCCTAAATGTGTGGGGGGTGTCGGGTTCGCGGGCGTCCCGGTGTCGGGCCGGGGCGCTCGCAGTTTTTCGGCGGGTCCTACGGCCGCCGTATGAGGACGCGGGGCGTCTCCGTCGCAACGTCGTAAAGAGGGGGGCTGTATCGCCTACGGTCCAGTGCCCGCTTGTAGTGGTAGTCGGAGATCCACACGCGGTAACCCGGGTAGGGTCCTAGTCCACGCTCAGGATCGTCGCAGTAGGTCATCAGGTCCGGCGTGGTCGGTGGTACGAACTTCGGATACCTCAGATTGTAGCCCCACGCCCCGATGGTGCCGTTGGGGTGCGGGTAGTCGGGATCCCAGCTTGCCACGGGGTCGCAGTTCGAGTAAGGGTACGAGAAAGGGGGAGGGTTGGGAGGATGGTTGAGGCACAGGTTGTGGCCGAGTTCGTGCTGTATCGCGTGCTGGGTGGCCCACGCCACGGCACCGCAGAGTTCGGCGACCCCTCCGACTCCCAAGCCATATACGACCCCCATCCAGTAGCCCCTGCCTCGCTCCTTGGCCCGAACCATCCGCACGGCGTAGAGGAAGTTCTCTCCACTGTGGATGCCGCGGCCCGTCGCCTCTACGACGCCGGTGATCGGGTAGGTCTTCGCGTTCACTTCATGCGCGGGCAACAGCCTGAAGCCGTACTCGTTCAGCCTGGCGGCGATATTGTCCACCTGGCTGACGAGAAAGCGCCTCATGTGGTCGTCCCTGTCGGGGTTGTTGTAGACCAAGGGCACCAGCGTGAGGTCAAGCGGTCGCATTTTACGAACCTCGATGGCCTGCCGCCCTTCGGACGGGAAGCGGCCCCGCTCCCCCCATTCGACGACCATTTCAAGCCCCGGCTTTATGACGGAGACGGGAATGGTCGCCGCCGGCGCGATGGTGTCGGGAAAGGAGTTGACGGCGCCCCCAGCGCTGAAGGCGACCTCGTGAATATCCGCCACATGGGCCTCGGCACCATCGAGAAAGAACCGGGCGTGCGCGGGCGGAGCAATGTCGAACAGCCTGAGCGCGGCCGGCCGGCCCGCAACCATCGGTACGGAACCGTCGTCCGACTGGACCACTTGGATGAGGTAGGCTCGACCCGTGCATGGTCGTACCCATTTCGGTCGATAGCCGATGGCCTTAATCAGCCAGTCGCCGAGGGAGGCGGAATCGACGCAGAGGTCGATTTGCCCGCCCGGCAGATGGGTTGATATGGCCAAGTACGTCAACTCGGAAAGATGCTGAAGACCCGAAGGGACCGGGCCGGAAAGATGCCAGCCTTGAAGGATCAGGCTCTCCAACGCGGCAAGGTTGGCCAGCGTCGGGGGAATCTGTCCGTGCAGGTATCCCTTGAGGTACAGGGACTTGAGCCTTGCCAACGCGCCCAATTCACTCGGAACGGGACCGAGTCCAACCCTGATAGCCAAGAACTCCAGGGCTTCGAGGCGCCCCAGTTCCGGCGGCGTAGGGCTGAGGAACGTGATAGTCTCGCCCTCGCCGAGATGTCCCGGCTTCGCCCGCGTAGCACCCAAGCGAACGACGCGCCCGGCATCGTTCAAGTCTACCCCGTACCAGTCCTCGAGCGGTACGCCCGGTAGCCAGTTTTCGTCGGGCAATCTCGCCAGCCTCTCGGCCAGCGCCGCCAGCGTGGCCCTGTCGGGGTTGTCGGCGACCGACACGGGGAAGACGGCGTGCGCCTCCTGCCCGTCAGGGTCGCGGGCCGTGACCGTGATCGTCGCCGTGCCTTGAGCCGGACCGGCGAGGCCGATCACCGGCCCTGGGTGCAGTCCCGCAGACACGACGGCGGGATCCGAACTGGTGACCGCGTAGGCGAGCGGGTCGCCGTCAGGGTCGCTGAATGCGCCCGTCAAGTCCACGTCCGCCCGCGTGGCTTCGTGCCAGATCGTTTTGGCGGGGACGCCTCCGGTCGCGACCGGAGGGCGATTCACCACCGCGTTGAACGCTGCCTGCGCCTCGGCCCCTTCCGGATCTCGCGCCGTCACCGTGACGGATGCCGTTCCCCCGGCGGATCCGCCCGTGAGGGTCAGCGCGCTTTCCGCCATCGAAACCGTGACGACCGCTGCGTCCGCGCTTGTCCCCGCGTACGCTAGCACGTCGTCGTCTGGATCGCTGAAATGAGCGGCCACGTCGAGTGTCGTCGTCTGATCCGGTCCTGCGAGGCGCTGGTCCGGAATCACCGCCGACAAGACCGGCGCCTGGTTCGGGGGTGGCGCGATCGTTTCGTCGGCGCATCCCATGAGCATGGCCACGGCGGCGACCGCAGCGGGGATGCGGCGCATGACGTTTTCTCCTGTGAACGGAACAGTTCCCCGGCTCCGGGACATGGAGCCGGGCTGTTGTCCCAACCACACAGGAGAAGTGGATTGTCGCTCGTATTCGCCGTGGCTTCGGGGAGCTACCCCTCGGCCGGGAATAATCGGCTGTGGTATTCCGAGCGCAGCCCGACATGGGCTCCTGTTCGGTTGGGACGCGGGTACGGTAGGCGGTTCCGCGGGGGCCGCGCAAGAATCGAATGGACCCGCTCAGGAAGCCCCTCGGGGCAGTTCCGTGAGACCGTTGGCCGAAAAGGCTACGACCAGTTGTAGGCCAGATGAGCCCAACGAGACCCGACAGCCCCTCGAAATCGCCGTCCCCGCAACGCGTGGATCTCCGGTTCCGCCCGAGAACTGCGCAGCCGTCCAGCCGGCAGAACCGACTTGCGGGGGCAGCCCGCGACGGGAGCGGATGGTTTCGTTCTTGTGGGCGGGGATGTCCAGCCTTCGGAGGTGACGCCGCTGGTGAAAGGAGTTGGCCAAGGCGACGGAGCCGTTCGTTGAGGACGAGGACCTCGCCCGGATCGGGTCGGCCTGGGCGGCTATCGTCCGCGATCGGCTGCCTCACCCCAACCTCACCGGCAGTTGGACTGGTGCGCCGGGTCGCGCTGCCTCGACCGCGACCGCTGCCGGGACGCTAGGATCGATCCTTCTCTCTTGTGGATTGGCCGGACCAAAACCTATGATGCCCACGTTCACAATTGCGGAAGGCCCCATGTCGGGTCGCCCGCCGAATACAACAGCCCGACAAAACGGGCGAACAGGCGGGAAACCCTGTGGTGCTTCCTCTGCCGTGACGCGTTGAGAACGGCCCGGTTCCCGTGGAGGGGGACCGGGGAAAACACCCTCCCAAGAAGAGGAGTTGGGAAAATTGAAGATCCGACACCTTCTGTGTGCCGCCATCGCAACCGGAGTGTTTATCTGGCTCGTGGCCCCCGTGAGTCCATTTGTGACTGCGGTGTTGGTTGTGGGCGCGTGGGCTTACAACCTTCGGACCCTTGCCACACGGCGTCGCCGGGGTGTTGGCGCTGGCCATCGGCGCTGTCCTTCTCAGTGGTAGCCTACCCAAGCCCGTCGCGGCGCAAGAGTTTCCCCGAGGCGCGGGGGGCGTGGTCGGCGGCCGTCGAACGCTGCCCGCGGCACATCCCGCCCTGCGATCCCGCCGACCTGGCGGAGCCCCCGGAACCCCCATGGGTGCTCGGCGTCATGCTGCCCCCCTTGGCGAGGCATCCAATGGAGGTGGCCTGGTGGCTCGCCGATGTGGAACGGTTCATCGGCTGGGCGTGGATCGAGGCGCGGGCGTGAGCACGGATAGCATTCCGGATGCGCGATCGCGCAAGGGCCGAATCCCGCCTCGAGGAGCGGCGACCGCGGCCACGTCGGCCGGCGGCGAGCTCCGAAACGGCCGAATTGCGTTGCAACGCGCCGGTTCTGTCAAATCCGGCCGGAATCGACGCCACAGGATCGCTCCAGATCGACGATCTCCAGTTCCCGAGGGGTTAGAGGGAGGGCGAAAAGCCGGCGGTTGCCGACCGCTATCCATATGGGGGCGTTATCGCATGCCATTACCGAAGGTGGGGTCTCACTGCCGACTCGAGCTTCGCCATCGCCCATCGGTCTTCATCGAGATTATCCGCCGGTAGCGAACGTCTTGCGAACCCAGCGCACCCTCGGCTCTCTCTTGTGTCCCAATCGAGTTGCCCCGCCGAACGCGCCCTCGATCTCTTCCTCACGATGCTGGAGTGCCTCATATAGGTGCCGGTTGGTGTCGTCATCCTTGTTTTCGAGTGCCAGTGCGACAAAAGCATCGTGCTGTCGAATGGTGTATACGAAGCTCAAACCCGTAATCCCCGCTCCGGCGCCGACCCAGGCTCCCTTGCTGGGACTGATGTTGGCGTGCAGCAGGTTCTTGACTGATGGCATCATGAACGTGCTGTCGAAAGTGACTCCGGCCACGAGCCGGGGTTCTTCGAAGGGGTCGACCCCAATGCGGTCTGACTTCCCGCGCGTCACCCCTGTGACGTACGAGACGGCCAAGCGGAGGGTCTTGCGGCTGTTCCATAAAGACGACCGCCTGCACCGCCCCGCACAGATCGCATCCGCCATCTGGCCGGGCCACGACATGAAGCCGCTGGGCGCGGGGTTCGCGGCCGCCGGCATCCTGCGCAAGATGGAAAAGGAAGGATTGGTGCGGTTGCACTGGCCACGGTATGAAAGAAACACGGTCGGCTACCAGTTGACCGATTGGTTACCGTCCGAATTGCGAAGGGAGTTGAAGCGATGAAGCGCCTCGTACTCGTTGTGGTGGCGGTGACGGGATGCGAGTTGTCCAGCGGCCGTGCCGATGATCGATGCCATGGCGTTCCACGAAACCGATTCGGCCAGCACGATCAACCGACCGTGGGCGTGCACCGTGAGTTGGACGACCGGACCAGATACACGGACTATATCGGTCTCAGAGGAGAGGGCGATGGGCCGGCCAGAAAAAGACGGCAGCGCTGTTGACTAGCGACCAAGCGATTACCTCATTGCATCCCTCTTCCCATACGGGAACACGCGAGCGTTCCAAGGACCTCCCCGGACGTAACCTGTTCGGCCAAGCCGTGGCGGTGTGCTGTCGGGGGCGGGTTTATTGGGGGGGTTGGGCTCAGCGGTTGAGGGTGCGCCTCCAGTGCTTGGCGAGGGGACAGACAAACCGATCCGGGCGAGAGCGACAACACGCCCGATCCGATCATCCCGACCGATCCATCGGGACGATGTGGTGAAGAACTGGAGCCAAGGGCAGTCGTTCCAGGCAATCGTCGGGGTCGTGGCGATGGATTGTTGGGGATCGAAGGGGCAACGTCCCTCGCACACAACTTCCCCCGCGCGGCCCGCCGCCGCTTGCAACCGTAGGTTTTAGTCCCACAGCCCCGCCGCTTCCCGGTCGCGCCGTCGCCGTTAGGGCTCTATTTAACTCGCTCATTCTTCCCCCCCGGCTGTGAGTTCGACCAACCATCGTGACGCTTCCATTCGGTAGGTGCCATGACGCGGATCACCACGGCGGCGGGATGATGGCGAAGAAGGTGCGGGGGCTGAGGATTGCAACGACGGCCAGTATGGCAAGAGCCCCAAGTATCGGCATGGGTCACCGCCTCCAGGCATCCGGAGCGGGCAACCCCCGGCTCGTAACCGCCACCGCGCCGAGCGCAGCCTCAAGGTCCTCGCCGCCGTCCGCCTGGACAGCCGCCAAGTCACCGCCGAGAAACGCGCGGACCTGGCCCGTACGCGGGTCCCGAAGAATCGACATGGGCCGGTCCGTCGAGCCGTCGAGGGTCGCCGTCCGGCCGTCCGGCGCCGTCAGCGTCACGCTCGCCAGGGTGTTCCAGCCCGGCCGGACTGGCAGCGTGTATGCGAAGCCGCCCGCCGAGTCCCCGCCGTCGGCGATCTCCGGCATGGCGAACGCGAGCGAGAACAGTTCACGTCCGCCGGCGTCCCGGCCCGTCAGCGTGTAGCCGCCCGCCGAGTCCGGCAGCACCGGCGCCGCGTCAACGACGAACGCGGGCTCGATGCGCGGGCCGCTGCTCTCGCTGTAGCCGCCCCACAGCAGCAAGGCGCGGACGGAAGCGGACAGCGGTTCCGCTCGCGCCCGGTGAAGTAGCGCCTTTTTGAAATGGTAGTCGCTGACCCATGACGGATCGCAGTAGCTCATCACGTCCGGCGCGCCGGGCGGGACCAAGCTGTCGGCGCCGGCATCGTAACCCCACGCGCCGATCCGGCCGCCGGAATGCGGAAAGCCTCCATCGGTTATCCCAGGATTCCCGCAGGGCGCATGATTCAGCCCCATGTTGTGGCCCAGCTCGTGAGCGATAATCCAGCCGTCTTTCATGTCCGACACGCTGGCCCAGCCCGGCATCCAGGCGGTGCCGCCCCGCGCGCGGCCGCGAGCGCCCATCCAGTACCCGCGCCCGCCCTCCATCGCACGGATTGCCCCTGTTTGCGCCAGCAGCGAGCGATTGCCCGGGCTGTCCGTCCACACCGGATCATGCGCCGTCACGGTCCAATCGCTCGCCGGGAGCAATGCACGCGGAGCCCGCATCAGCTTGTGGCCTTCCGGATCAACGGCGATAGCCGCTATGGTGGCGATAATCGACGAATCCGGATCCTGCGTCCACAGGAACGGCACGAGGGTTAGCTCCATGGTCGGCAGGGCGTAAACATCCAGCGGCGTCCGCCCCTCGGCCGGGAGTCTGCGTGCGATCCCGAGCGAGGGGTCGAGCGTTCCCTCCGGGTCGATCTCGACCACCATTTCCAGCCCTGGCCGCAGCACGCCGCCGAGAATCCGGACGTTCGCGGATACCCCAAGGTCGCCTTCGTCGATCTCCACCGGCAACGGACCCGGCTTGCCCGGAATGTCCACCGTGTACACTTCCGACTCCCCGGCGTAGAAACTCGCCCGTACCGGAGGTACCGGGACAAGGTTGGAAGCAGCCGCAGAAAACACCCGCAGCAAGGCATCCCGTCCCGCCACAAGCGGGACCGGGGACTCCCGGCTCTGGACCGCCTGGACCAGATACGCCGCCGCTGCGGCTTCACACGGTCGCACCCGATACACCCGCAGCGCGGCCGCCCACCGTTGAAACGCCGTGTCCGACGGGGCGCACAATCCGGTATTGGAGGCAACCAGGGTCCGCAGCCTTCCCAGCGCGGCCAACGTGACCGGCAGCGGACCGGACAAACCTTCGTTGTCGTGAACGCCCAGCCAGCGGAGCGCGACCAGGTTGCCCAGCTCCAGCGGAATCGGGCCGGTCAGGCCGTTGCCGTCCAGGTGCAGCCCTTCGAGCGCCGCGAGGTCACCCAGCTCCGGAGGGATCGGGCCGGTCAAGCCGTTGCTGGACAGGTGCAGCCCTTCGAGCGCTGCGAGGTCACCCAGCTCCGGAGGGATCGGGCCGGTCAGGCCGTTGCCGTCCAGGTGCAGCCCTTCGAGCGCCGCGAGGTTGCCCAGCTCCGCAGGGATCGGGCCGGTCAGATGGGGGTTGCCGGCCAAGTCCAGCCGTTCGAGCGCCGCGAGGTCCCCCAGCTCCGGAGGGATCGGGCCGGTCAGGCCGTTGTAGGACAGGTGCAGCCCTTCGAGCGCCGCGAGGTTGCCCAGCTCCGCAGGGATCGGGCCGGTCAGATGGGGGTTGCCGGCCAAGTCCAGCCGTTCGAGCGCCGCGAGGTCCCCCAGCTCCAGAGGGATCGGACCGCTCAGGCCGTTGCCGCCCAGGTACAGCGATACGACCCGTCCGGCGTCATTCGCGCCCACCCCGTACCATTCCCCCAGCGGTGCCGTCGTCAGCCAGTTTTCGTCGTTCCGCCAGGACGGCCCATTCGTTGTCTCGTACAGCGCGACCAAGACATCGCGGTCGGCCAAGGGCTCGCACGTGGCGCCGTTGCCCCGCGCAACGGGAATGGCTTTCAGCCATTCCTGAGCTTCCGGAAGGATGCACAGCCCCGTTCCAGCAAACCGCAGCGTGTCCAGTTGCACGCGGGTCAGCGACAGCGGCAACGGTCCCCGGAGCCGCGGGTTGTCGTCAATGTTCAAGGCCGACAGCTCTGTCAATGCGCCCACCGGCGAGACCCCGCCTGCCATGTTGTTCCCGTGAAGAACAAGGCCCGTCACCCGTCCGAGGGAGTCGGCAGCCACCCCGTGCCAGTTTTCAAGCGCGGGGGTTCCGCCCCAGCCATCGGAACGCGTCCAATCGGCCCCGGCCGCCGTCGTGTACAATGCTTGCAACACGGCCCGGTCAGCGTCGTTGCAGTAGACATTGCTTTGGGAATGTTGGACCCCTCGCATCCGCCAAAAACTCTCGGTGCCCGGTAGGCACAAGCCGGTGCCATGATAATCCAACTGGTACAGCGCGGTGAGGTTGGGTAGCGTCACAGGAAAAGGCCCAGTCAGACCGGGGTTGCGGGATAGGTCCAGCCGTGCAAGCGCCGCGAGGTTCCCCAACTCCGGAGGGATCGGGCCGGTCAGGCCGTTGCCGTCCAGGTTCAGCCAAGCGAGCGTAGCGAGGTCCCCGAGTTCCGGAGGGATCGGGCCGGTCAGGTCGTTGTAGGACAACCGCAGCTCCCGCAACGCCGCGAGGTCCCCGAGTTCCGGAGGGATCGGGCCGGTCAGGTCGTTGCGGGACAGGTCCAGATCTTCGAGCGCCGCGAGGTTCCCTAGCTCCGGGGTGATCGGGCCTGTCAGACGGGGGTTGTCGGCTAGGTTCAGCCATTTGAGCGCCGCGAGGTTCCCTAACTCCGGCGGAACTAGATATCAGTTGTCCTGTATAGTCCAGAAGGGTGCATCAGCGTGTTCGTAACACGTTACTGGACAATCTTTTCCGAGAGTACTTCCAAAACTCATCATCTCTTGCCGTCCGCTGGTGTCCCGTGTATTCTTCCCTGTGTAGTGATTTGGAATGTGATACACAGTCACGGAAGGAACCGCATGACGAAGCGACCCAGGACGCTCACCGCCGCCTTCGTGCGGACGGTCGGCCGCCCCGGCGTTTACGGCGACGGACGAGGCGGGCGGGGGCTCAGTCTCCGGGTGTACCGGACGGCCAACGGGCGGATCACCAAGACATGGCGGCAGCGCGTCCGGATCGACGGACGGCTCACCTCGATCGGGCTCGGGCCGTACCCCGAGGTCACGCTCGCCGATGCCCGGGAAAAGGCGCTGGACAACAGCCGGAGGGTCCGCAGGGGACAGGACCCGCGCGGGCGCGGCGTTCCAACCTTCGCCGAAGCCGCGCGGCGGACCATCGAACTGCATCGC
>JAJDUP010000021.1 GCA_022826565.1 Gemmatimonadota bacterium
CGCGAGGCGCTTTATCCATCTGGGCTCCTCGCTCAAGTCGCCTGTGCTGTCCACGACGACCTGCAAGATATTGGCGGCTTCCGCTACGATGAACTCCACCCCGGCAGGAGTCTCGTATCGTACATCGACGCCGAACGTGTCACCGGTTGGCGTGGCAACGAACTGCACCGATGGCTCGACGAGCACCGGAGCGGAAGGGACGGTGGTGGCTCCCGAGAAGGCGCCGAGTTCCGTGGTGCCCGACAGGGTGTACCGGCCGCCCACCTCGATTGGCTCTGGAAGCTGGGCGCGCAAGCATGATACAGGCCCCTTCCAGGCCACCGACCCGGATATCAGATTGCACGCCCAAAGACCCTCTGGCGTATGCGAGTCCGGACCCTGCGAGAAGGTGGCCGTCCATCCCGGACCGGACAGTTGGGCACCGACCACCGGCGGACCGGCCAGGGTGTCGCGGTGCGGGTAGGTCGCAAGCAAGGTGGCGGTTTCGAATCCCGCACTGATCACGGCGGCGACCGCTATGACGTCTTCGTCGGGGACGAAGACTTCCGTCGGATGCGTGTAGTCGCACGCGCCCGCAGCCACGGCGGCGCCAAGTGCCGTCAATGCGGCGATGAGGTGCGCAGGGCCGTGCCCACGGCGCTTGGCCCCGCGGCCCGTAGCCCTGTCTATCGAATTGTCATGCATGACGAGATCCTCTCTCAATCGGTTGGTAGGTCCCTAGAATCGGAATTCGAGACCCAGGAACGGGAGCATTGGAAGCTGTGGCGCGTACACGCGCTCGGTCACGCCGTCCCTGCGCTGCTCCGGCGCGACGCCAACGACGTTGGGAAGGCTGAAGAGATTGGCGATGGAGGCGAAAGGCGTCAGCGTTCCGCCGCCGAACCAGTCCACGTCCTTCGAGCCGCGCCAGCCCACGTCGATTCGCAGGTAGGGCGGCAGCGTCGCCGAGTTGTAGTCTCCCGCGAAGTTCAGGACATCGTCGTAGAGACCACCCGCGCGCGCATCGGGGGACTGGTAGGCGACGAAAGGCAAGAAGGCCACGATGGGCGTCGTCGGCTGTCCGCTGCGTGCAGAAAAGCGCACCGACCAGGTCGAGCCGCCACGTTGCAGGCTCGCACTCAACTCCCCTTCGTGATCCCTATGGAATCGGGGTGTATAGGTGCGGCCGCCGACGGTTCGGGTCACTTTGGCCCAGCGGTAGCTGCCGATCACGGTTGCCCCACCGCCAGCCGGAGCCCAGCTCCAAGTGGACTCCAGCCCCTTGGCCGTGCCGCTTCCCAGCTCGCGCCTCGACGGCTCGACGAGCATGAGCGATTCGATGGGATTGTTGTTCAAGGCGGGAAGACGAAGATTGTCCATCCGCCGGGCGAAGGCTTCCACCCGAACGCGCACGCCGTGGGTGCCGCCCTCCCAGCCGCCGGACACTTCGGAGTTCCTTAGTAGCGGACCCTCTTGGACCGGAGCCAAGAGGTCGTAGGCCAGATAGCTCGACGAGACCGGTTCTTCGCTGCGGATCGACGACAGCGCTTGATGTGACCGGCTGGCGGAAAGCCAAGCCCTCCAACGAGGCCGTTGGTACGACAGCTCCGCGAAGGGCGACAGCGCCCCCTCGACGCCGAAGAAGTGGTCGGCGCGAAGGCCCCCTCCAACCGCGAACCCGCCGCCCATGGTTGCCTTCATGCTGCCGAACGCAGCGATCCTCGTCGCCGCGGGCGCAAGATCGAAAGCCTCGAAGAGGTCGTGCGGGTCGCTACCGTCCCACTCACTGCCGACGGCGCTGTGTGACGCCTCGAAACGAGTCGCCTGCACTCCCCCGTCTAGCGTCAGGTCGCCGGACTGCCGCCGGAGCCGCACTTCGGCCCGGTACTCGCCCATCATGCCGCGCACGACCGAGGAGGTGTCGGCGTCAATCGCCTTGCCCTGAAACACCGTGTAGTCGCCCGAGAACCGGCTGTGCCCGACGCTCAGATCGACCAGGGTGGCCGAGCCAAGCCGGTCCCGGTAGTGTGCGGCCAGTGCCATGTTCCCCCAAATCGCCCTTGAGGCCCGGCCAAGCGCTGCGTCTCCCTCGGGGACATCTTCGGGCCTCGAATCGAGGCCCTCGTCGTTCCAGTAGCCCGTCAGCGAGAGTCGGCGAACCCCACCGAGATCCTTCGTGAACTTTCCATGAACGTCGCCGAAGGAGTACGGCACCGTGGAGTTGTCCAGAATCGTTCCCAGTCCGGCCGTAAGCAGGTCGATGTATGAGCGTCTGGCGTCCACGAGGAACGACGCCGACTGACCCACCGGTCCCTCGGCGGACATGCGGAGCGAGGCAATCCCCAATGAGCCGCTTGAGCGGAAGCTGTCCCGCGCCCCATCCCGGGTGGCCACGTCGATGGCACCCGAGAGCGACCCCACCGCCAGCGCTTCGCTCGACGATCCCGTGAGCAGAGTAACCCGATTGACGGCCTCGGCGTTGAGCGCCGCCACGAATCCCCCGACGTGGAACGGGTTGAAGATCCGCACTCCGTCCAGGAAGACCGGCGTGCCTTCGCTCGCCCCGCCCCGAATGAACGGTGCCGCCACCCAGTCGGACGCCGGCGATGCGGCGGGGGAAAGGGCCGTGGCGCGGAGCACATCCGTTTCCAGCACCACGGGCTGTGCGCGCACCAATTCCCGGTCCACCACGAAGGCTCCCGGAGACGACGACAACGGGTCGGCCGCCCGTCGTGCATTGACGCGTATCTCCTCAAGCGCGATCGGCTGCGCTCGAAGCAGGATCGTGAGTTCACCGTCCAAAGCCTGCGTCAATTCCATGCGCCAAGGCGCGTATCCGAAGGCATCCACGGTGAGGATGCCGATGGCATCGCCAGCATCGAGTCCCGCCATCGTAAAGGCGCCGAATCTGTCAGTGACCGTTTCCCTTGGTGGAACCTCGGGGATCTCGACCGTCACTCGCGCGAATGCGACCGGCTCCAGGTCCGTACTGTCCCGGACCACTCCGGTCACCACCGCCTGCTGCAAGGCAACGGCCACCACTGTTGCTGCTACGCTGATCATTTGTTCTTTCCTTTCATTCTTCCCTGTCTCCTACCTTGGTTCGGTCGAACCAGGGGGCGGCAGGCCAGCCCGCGCCCACCACCCCCCGATTCGGGGCGGATCCTACTCGTCGTCGTCTCCTGAGCCGTTGCCGCCGCCCGGCAGCTTCTGACCGCACGCGTACGTCGCGCACTCGTCGTCGCCGACCCAGTCGCAACCGGTGAGGTATCCCGGGTTCATGACGCACTCGTCACTGGCCCAGAACTTCCACCAAGGAGCCGGATCGCACTCGTCCTGCTCGCAGGTCTCCTCGGTCTGCGCGTAGACGGGCGCAGGCCCAACTGTCCCGCCCACGGCCACACCCGTAGCGAAGAGCGTGGCCAGTGCAAGGAAGGAAATCACCCTCGTCATCGGAATCCTCCTGTTCTGAGGGTTGGTTGTGATGGCCGCGAAGGACTGCGGCCAATGGACGCAACAACGTTCGGGCTTTTTCGCGGTGTCGAATAGAGTGCTGGACACCCCGCTCAATGCGGAATCTTCCCCCCCTTGTAGGGGGTTAATCGGAAAGCGGTCGCCGTCAGCACGGTTTCACGTTTCGGTCGCCCGTTGACTCTCAGGGAACCGGGACAGCGTCGCCCGCAACGCAATCCCACAGCGACCTGCCCGCCATCGCGACTGCGGGGTTGTTTGCCACATCGCTGGCGGAGCCCCCTTCCGAGCGGCGAACGCTGTCGAACACCTCTGAAGGCCAACGGACTTCAAGGCATTCTCTGTGGGTTGACTTCCCTCCACGCGGCCCTTCACCGTTTCGGGCATGGAGACGACGAAGCAACGGTTCGACCTGACGGAGGGCAGAGCGGTCCCCGGTCTCAGGGAGCGCGCAGAAGGGTTGAAGCCCTTCGGCTGGAAAGGACGCCGCGCCGAATGGATCGCGCTCGCCTGCTGTCACGGCGGCGTGTTCACCCGCGTGCAGTGGACGGGCTTCCTCGGGTGCCACCACGAAAAGGTGGGCCGCGCCGTTCGCAAGCTCGTCGCCCAGGGCGGGGCCGTCGAGGAGAAGCCGCCCGGCATCAAAGGCATCGGACGGATCTGCCGGATCCACGGTCGCCCTATCTACAAGGCGCTCGGTTTGGGGGACCGCCGCCGCCGGAGGATCACGTCGCCGGAAGTGACGATGCGGCGCCTGCTCGGGCTCGACTACGTGCTCGAACATCCCCGCCTGCCGTGGCTGCCGACCGAAGCCGACCGGGTGGCCGCCTTCGAGGCGCTCGGGATCGAGCGCGGGCTTCTTCCCCAACGGGTCTACCGCGGCGCGCTCGGGGGTCTCCGGCGCTTCTTCCCGCTCGGGCTGCCCATCGCGTTGGACACGGAGCGCGCCGTCTTCGTCTACGCCGAGCCGGGTTACGAGACCACGACGGCGATCCGCTCGTGGGGCGCGAAGCACGGCGATCTCTGGAAGCGGCTCTGGGACCTCGGCCTCAAGATCGAGGTGGTGGCGGTCGTCCGGAGATCGAAGGAGTACGGGAGGACGAGCAGGGTGCTGGCCAACTGGTCGCGGTATCCGCGCCCGTCCGAAATCGACGAGGAGACCCGGCGCGACATCGCCCGCATCGAGCAGGCCATCCTCGGGGGAGATGTTCGCACCCTCGACGAATACGGTGGTTTGAACGCCGCCCTGAAGCGCGCCGTGGCCCTTGAGAACCGCGCGCGAAGGCGTGCGGGCCGGGGGTTGACGGAAAGCGTCAAGACATGGAGTTCGGACCGGCTGGCGGGGGCTCGAATCTGGTGGGAGTCCTGATGTGCTGGGCCGTACCGGAGGTGTGCAAGAGACAATGGGGGTCGATGCACATTTTGGCGCTCCGGCGATGCGCACCGGCTGTCCTGCATATCCGCTGGCGCGGGAACGTCTTGCGGCTTCGCCGCGCGGTCGACCGGGGCGCGGGAGCCGCTTGGGGAGTGGTGGGGAGCGACCCCAGGGGCACAGGTGCCCGGTTCGGGCGCGGGGCCGTGCGCGTTTTCGCACGCTCGTCCCCGCCCCCTGCTGGGGTCGCTCCCCAATCAGCAATCCGTTCCGGAAGGGTGCCGAGCGCCGCGTCGAGGCGGCGGATGACCCGTTGGCCGACCGCATGGTCGTCGGGCTGTCCGGCATCGCCGACGAAGACAGGGATGCCCCCGTTCCGCCTCGCCTGTAGCCTTCCCGCATGGGACCGCTGGTCCGTAGCGACCCCGCGGGGGGTGGGATGCAGTATGCACATCCCAACCCTCCCCCGTGGCACGCCAAGCGTCCAGGGAGGGGGGTCGCTACGGTCACGGCCTCCGTTTCCGGCGCGGCACAGCCGCCCCGCAGACCGTGGCACAACCGCAATCCGGACAAGGACTTGCGTAGACGAAGCCGTGCACGTCCGAACGGCGATTCCGCGCACATCGGGTCTGTTGCACATGTGCGGCTTCATCCGGGCACCGACCCGTCCATTTCGGGTCTTGGATCAACCTCCCGCGTCGATTCCAAGCGCCACCTTGAAAACAGCGCTTGAACCGTAGCCCACGACTCGAAGATTTGGAAGGCCGACTGCTATTTGGACCCCCCGGACAACGCCCCTTCGACCGTCTCGAACGGCTTGAGAGTCCGAGTGCCCGGCAACCTTGGTCCCAGGAATGCACTGGCGGAGAAACCCGCTCTCCGCGATACTTCGTTCGCGCAGATCGTGCAGTCCATCTATCGAGAGGAATCGAACGATGGCACGCACGAAACGAAGTCGGCGCTCGTACGGCGCCGGCGAATGGGGCCGGAACCGGGTCAGGATCTTCCCGGACCCGAAGACCGGCATGTTCCAGATCGAGTGGCGAGAGAACGGGCGCAGGTTCACCCGGTCCCTCAAGCACCGTGACTGGCGGCGGGCGAAGCGGCAGGCGGACGAATTCGCGGCCGGGTTCGTCGGCCCGGACCTGAACGGCGAGGCGGAAGCCGAGCCGGAGCCGCTCACTCTGGAGAAGCTGTTTGAAATCTACGGTGAGGAGGTGACGCCGACCAAGAGCGTGTGCTCCCGGCAATACGACCGGGGTGCGTTGGCGATGTTCCTCCGGTTCTTCGGGAAGGACCGGAAGCCCGCAACGCTTTCGCAACGCGACTGGGACCGGTTCATTCGGGCGAGGCGGGCGGGCCGGGTCGGACCGAGCGGGAGACCCGTTTTCGACAGGACGGTCGAACGAGACCTGCGATTCCTGCTCGCGGTCCTCAACTGGGCCGCGCGGTCGCGGAACGAGGCGGGAGAACTTCTCCTCGACTCCAACCCCCTGAAGGGCTTGAGGGTGCCCAGGGAGAAGAACCCAACCCGGGTGATTCTCTCTCAGGCGGAGTACGAGGCGCTGCTCCGGGTGTCCGCCCAGATCGATTGGCGCTTTCGCGTGGCGCTCGTGCTCGCGCACGAGACGGGCCACCGAATCGGCGCCATCCGCCACCTGAGGTGGTGCGACATCGACACGGGATCCGGGGTCATTTGGTGGCGTGCGGAGCACGATAAGACAGGCTTCGAGCATCGGACACCCGTGACCGACGAGGCGCTAAGGGTGCTGGAAGAGGCGCGGAAGGCGAACCCCGGGAACGGCGACGCTCCCGTGTTGCCCGCCCGCAGGGACTCCGCGAGGAGCGTGGGCCACGGCACGGCGCGCGACTGGTGGAACAGGGCCGAAGCGCTCGCCGGACTGGAGCGCAAGCGTGGCAGGGGCTGGCATTCGCTGAGGCGGAAGTTTGCTTCCGACCTGATGGACCAGCCACTCAAGGTGCTCTGCGAACTCGGAGGCTGGAGGACGGCACAGACGGTGCTCCAGTGTTATCAGAGACCCGACGAGGATCGGCTCAAGAAGGCGCTCGCGGAGCGGCGGGTCAACCCTTCCCCCAGTTAGCGGGAGTCAATTGGCGGGACCCGAGGCGCCAAATCGTGTAACTTCAATCGGGGTAAGGGGAAATCAACTCCGATACGTTCTGCCATTTTGGCAGCCTTCCGCTGGCACGGGTTCTGCTGTACCGCGGGGTCGGCCCGCCGAGGACGGGGCAACGGCCTGGCGAGCCCGACACCACAACACGCCTATCAGCGAAAGGACCCATGCAATGTCTCTGATCAAGCACACCCACCGTCCGAACCCCTGGAACGACCTCGACGTCCTCGCCAACCGGATGAGCCGCATCTTCGGCGACTCCGGGTTCGGCAACCTGACCTACGGCGCAGGCTGGGTTCCCCCGGTCAGCGTCGAGGAGCGCAACGACGAGATTCTGCTCACCGCGGAGCTCCCCGGGATGACGGAGGACTCGGTCGAGATCAACCTCGAGAACAACGTCCTCACCATCTCGGGCGAGAAGACCGAGTCGCGGGAAGAGGGTGGGCCGACCGGCAAGTTCCACCTCGTGGAGCGCAGCTTCGGCTCCTTCCGCCGGTCGTTCACGCTGCCGCGCACGATCCGCGCCGACGGCATCACGGCCGACTTCGACAACGGCCTGCTCACCGTGCGGCTGCCGAAGGCCGACGAGGCCCTCAGCCGGAAGATCGAGGTGAGCCGCCGGAACTGATCCGGTCCTCGACAGGCCCCGGGTCGGCACGAAGTATTGTGCGACCCGGGACTGTCGGCCTCGGCCACGCGCTCGTGGCCCGGCACTCCGAGGGGCGGGTGCGGTGAAGGTCGCCGCGCCCGCCCCTCCTCAATTCCGCTTCCGCACAAACGTCACCGTCTGGCCCGAGAACCCCTCAGGCCGCGCCGATCCGCCGCTCTCCGGATCCCCGGGCTCGAAGTCGACGCGGAACCGGTCGGGCCCCAGCATCTCCACGATGCCGAAGAGCGTCCGTCCGGCCACGGGCCCGGTCGACCACGGGCCGACATCCAGGTGAAACGGCGTCACGGTGTAGTCGACCCTGTAGTCCACAGCGAAGGTGTCGGGCCCCTGGGGAAGATCCAGCACCCAGCGGGACCGGCCGTCCTCTTCGAAGATGTAGGTCATGGAAGGGGGCGCGGACCCGACCGACACCCATTCCCCCAACAGGGGTTCGGACGAATCCCCGCAGGACAGTACGGCCAGGGCCATGGAGACCGCCGACAGCGAGGTGGACACGGCCGATACGAGCCCGTTGCCGCCGGCCCGGCAGCCGCCCCTCAATACCGGTAGTGCTCCGGCTTGTACGGACCTTCCACCGCCACGTTGATGTAGTCCGCCTGGTCTTCCGTCAGCTCGGTCAGCCGCGCGCCGAGATGATCCAGATGCAGCCGCGCCACCTTCTCGTCGAGCGACTTGGGCAGCATGTGGACGCCCAGTTCGTATTCCTCCGCGCGCCGGTGGAGCTCGATCTGCGCGAGCACCTGGTTCGAGAAGCTTGCCGACATCACGAAGCTCGGGTGGCCCGTCGCGCACCCCAGATTCATCAGCCGGCCCTCCGCGAGCACCAGGATGCTGCGGCCGTTCGGGAAGGTCCACTCGTCGAACTGCGGCTTGATCGTCTTGCGCGCCGCGTCAGACGACTCCAGCCCGGCCATGTCGATCTCGTTGTCGAAGTGGCCGATGTTGCCCACGATCGCCTTGTCCTTCATGCGGCGCATGTCGTCGATCGTCACCACGTCGCGGTTGCCGGTCGCGGTGATGAAGATGTCGGCCGTCTCCACAACATCCTCGAGACGGGAGACCTGGAAGCCCTCCATGGCCGCCTGCAGCGCGCAGATAGGGTCGATCTCGGTGACGACCACGCGCGCGCCCTGCCCCCGTAGCGCCTGCGCGCATCCCTTGCCGACCTCGCCGTACCCCATCACCACTGCCATCTTCGCCGACAGCATGACGTCGGTCGCGCGGTTGAGCCCGTCGATCACCGAGTGACGACACCCGTAGATGTTGTCGAACTTGGACTTGGTGACCGAGTCGTTGACGTTGATGGCGGGGAAGAGCAGGGTGCCCTTCTCTGCCATCTCGTAGAGGCGGTGCACGCCGGTGGTGGTCTCCTCGGAGACGCCGCGGATGTCGGCGGCGATCCGCTGCCAGCGCCCGTCGTCGATCCGCCGGTGCTCCCGGAGCAACTCCAGAATTACTCCGTATTCCTCGCTGTCGACGGCCGGATCGAAATCGGGGACCTGCCCCAGGCGCTCGAACTCGGCGCCCTTGTGCACCAGCAGGGTGGCGTCGCCGCCGTCGTCGAGGATCATCGTGGGGCCGAAGCCCGCCGGCCAGGTGAGCGCCTGCTCGGTGCACCACCAGTACTCCTCCAGCGTCTCCCCCTTCCACGCGAAGACGGCGGGCCCGCGCGGATCGTCGGGGCTCCCGTCCGGGCCCACGACCGCCGCCGCCGCCGCGTGATCCTGCGTGGAGAAGATGTTGCACGACGCCCAGCGCACCGAGGCCCCGAGGTCGATCAGGGTCTCGATCAGGACGGCAGTCTGCACGGTCATGTGCAGCGAGCCCATGATCCGGGCGCCCGCGAGGGGCTTGAGGTCCCTGTACTCGCGCCGGATCGCCATCAGCCCCGGCATCTCGTGCTCGGCCAGACGGATCTCGTCACGGCCCCACTCGGCCAGCGACAGGTCGGCCACCTTGAACGGCGGCCGCTCGATATCGGTTGCGGCCCGCTGCGGGCCGGCGACTGCGGTCTTCATGAATCGCACACCTCAGCTTGCTTCAATGGGTAATCGATTAATCTAGCAGTGACGGGTGGCTGATCCAGAGCCACCGTCACCGGGGCTGGTTCGGGCCGCCCTTGCCCAGCAGGCGCAAATCGAACGAAAAGGGCCGCGAGGCCGACATGCGGACTCCCGAAGCGTCGGGATGCAGGGGATTGACGAGTACATTGGTTTCCTCGGGAACCAGCACCGACGGAACCCGGAGCAACAGGTGTTCACCGCTGCGTGCCCAATGGTCGCCCATCCTCTGACACTCGGCCGGAGCGGGCGTTTGCCGCCACTGTTGGGGAAGGTCGTCGGGACCGACCGATACTTCGCTGGCCCCGTCCGGTATCCGCAGACACGAGGCCACCAGGTCGTCAGGCGCGTCCTCCGGGTCGATGTGAACCAGGTATTCGAGCGCCGCGAGCGACAGCTGGGATGCGGTATACACGGCCGGGATCCCGCGCGAGTTCCAGCGGCCGCCGAAGAGGCGGGCGCCCTCACCGTCGAGCCCCGTGTGCGCTATTCGCGAGATGCGCCAGACATGCACCGTGGGGTCGGCTTCCTATGCCCCCAGACCGTGTTCGATCCGGCCGAGAATCTGCTCCACGATGCGAACGCCGACGTCGTTCTCGAGCAGATCGAGCGGCAGCCTCCCCTCGAGTGCGCGGTTGGGCTTGCGGAGCCAGCGGCTTGCCTTGGCCGAATCGCCAATGGCTTCGCCGGCCCTGGCCACCACCCGCACGACGCGCGTCAACCGATCGGACTGGCGGGGCGTCAGCGGTCTGCCCAAACGCTTGCGGTGAGCCAGCGTTCGCCTTGGGATTACGAGCGCATGGAGTTCCCCAGCCCGCAGCGTCCCGGCACGCACGACAGACTCGGCCGCGTCCACCGGCAGCCCGATCCGGATGGCATCGTCCAAGTCGAAGTCGGAGCGGATGTCACGGCCGAGGACCTGCCGCCCGCCGAGATGTTCGGCCAGTGCCTGTGTGGTCACTCTCTCCTCCCGTGCAACATTGCCCAATCAATATGAGCAAACGCCCGCATCCCGTCAATTTCCCGGCGGCCTCCGAATCCGGTCCCAGTAGTCCGTCGGCCGGTCGTCGCTGAGCAACGCGTCCGCGTCCACCCAGTACGGCTCGCCGTAGCGCCGGTCGCTCGGCCACAGTTCGTCCAGGGTGTCACCGTTGTAGACGATGCCGTCCTTGATCACGTAGTCGATGTCCGCGGTGGCGCGGATGTCTTCGAGCGGGTTGGAGTTGAGGACGACGAAGTCGGCGATCTTCCCCTCCGCCAGCGACCCCAGCTCGTGCGCCAGCCCCAGAAAGTGCGCGCCGTGGATCGTGGCGACCTCGATGGCGGTGTGCTCGTCCGAACCCGCGGCGACCATCCAGACCTCGTAGTGCGGACCGAGGCCGTGCAGCTGTCCGTGAGCCCCGATCGCGCCCCAGCCGCCCTCCTCGATGATGTCGACCATCCCGCGCGCGATCAGCGGGAATGAGTAGTCGGTCTCGGGGCGCAGCATCCGCCGCCGGGTGACGGGGATCAGCATCCGCCAGGGCAGCCAGCGCCGCATCTTGGGGTCCTTCCAGATCTCGTATTCCTGGTAGTAGTACTCCTCGTTCCAGGGCCCGGGGCCACCCACCATGAAGGTCGGCGAGTACACGGCATCCGCCTGCCCGAAGAACTTCGCCACGTCGCTGTAGAGCGGCACATAGCTCTGAGGGTGCTCCCACCCCGTGTGTCCGTCCATGATCATGCCCATGTTGAACTCGATGTCGCCGCCCTCCGAAGTCACCCGCATTCCGCGCACGCGCGCCGCGTCGGTGACCCACTGCCGCTGCTGCCGTGTCGGCTGCAGGTACTCCTTGATCGTCACCGCGCCCCACGAATGGAGGCGCGCCACGTTCTGGTCCGCCAGCTCGTAGCTCGAGATCTCGTTCTGGCGTGCGCCGTCGCCCGAATACACCGGATCGCCCGTGCTGTAGACGCGCGGCCCGATCATCCTGCCCGATTCGACCAGCTCGGCGGCCGGGAACACGTTGGCCGACCACTGCGAGTTGTCCAGCGTGGTCGTCACCCCGTACGCTAGGTAGACCGCCGACTCCCAGTTGCGCAGCGGGATGATGCCCAGGTGGTCGCGGTGGTGGTGCGCGTGCATGTCGATCAGCCCCGGGATGATCGTCTTGCCGCTTGCGTCGAACACCTGGACCGCGCCGGCGGTGTCGCACTCGCCGACGCAGGTGATTCTGCCGTCCGTGGCGACCAGTGTTCCGTTTTCAAGGACGACGTCGTCCTCGACGGTGACGATGCGGGCGCCTGTGAAGGCTACCGTGCCCGACGCGATGTGGCGGGGAAGCTCCAGCCGGATCGGCACTTCCCGGGTCTCATCCGTGGTGACATCGTGCGCGTAGTAGCGCGGCCCGCTCACGAATTCGAGCGTGTTGGCGTCGCGCCAGCGCGGGTGGATGCCACCCTCCAGGCTGAGTTGCGTCACGGGAAGCTGGCCGTCCCGCTTGGCGATCCGCACCGTGTTGAATCCGGTGCCGCCGTAGGGGAACGGCATGCGGTAGACGTTGTCGCCCTCCTGGAAGGCGAGCCATGCGCCGTCGGGGGACACGGCGGCCTCGTCGGCGTCGGGAAGGGTGAAGTGGACGCGCCGGTCGGTGCCGTCGGCGCGGATGGAGGCGATGTCGGTACCGGCGGGGTCGTCGCCCATGGGCCCGAGCGCTTCGGCGTAGAAGAGGCGGCCGTCGGGGCCGAACCACGCCTGGGGCGGGGGGCGGCGGGGCATCATCGGGCGGCCGCCGGTGTAGGGACGCGCCACCTTGGTGATCGTGCGCGTATCGCCACCCGACGCGGGCACGGCCACGAACTCGAAGTACTCGTTGCTGGCCACGGTGCGGCCGCGGCTGGTGGCGCCCGCGCCCCGGGTGGCCACGATCTCGCCACCGTCGGGGCTCCACACCGTGTTCATGTACTCGCCCTCCCGCGTGGTGAGCTGCGCGGCGGTCCCGCCGCCCGCCGGCACGCGCCAGATGTGGCCGCGCCCGTTCTGCTCCCAGCTCGTGAACGCGATGTGACTGCCGTCCGGGGACCATGCGGGAGCGATCTCGGAGTGGTCGAAGGAGTCGTCGGTGAGGCGCTCGGGCGTGCCGTCGGGAAGGTCCATCATCCAGATCCGGCCCGCGGCGTGGAACGCGAGACGGCTTCCGTCGGGGGACGAGGCGGTCCAGCGCGGGAACTTCACCGTGAACGTGGTGCCGAGCGGCTCCTGCGGCCTCCCCGCCATCTCCGAGATGACCCGGTGGACGCGCGCCGTGAACTCGATGGTGGTCACGTCGCCGCTCTCGATATCGACCCGGCGGATCTTCCCCCCGGCCGGGATCACGATCGAGCGGCTGTCGCGCGACCACGCATAGCCGGGGAGATCCCGCGAGACCTTCATGCCCTCGGCCATGTCCACCTCGATCGGGTCCATGACCACGCGTTCCGCGCCGGTCTCGAGGTCGCGCAGCCAGAGCGCGGTGCGGGGACCGAAGCGCAACCCCTTGTGCGAGATCGTGCCGTCGGGGATGCGCCGCGCGAAGGCGACCCAGCGCCCGTCCGGCGACGGTTCGGGCGCGATCGCGCCGCCGCTCGAGGTCTGACCCTGCTGCACCGCCTGGCCCGTCGTGACCTCGTCCACGCGCCCCGTCTCCAGGTCGAGCCTGCGGATCTGCTTGTAGCCCTGCACGACGTCGGAGCGCCCCGACCAGACCCCGGGCGGTGCAGTGCGGACCTGGAAGTAGAGCGACCCGCCGTCGGGCGAGAACGCCGGCCAGGCGGCGGCCGCGTAGTCCGAACCGACCAGCTCCACGCCCTCGCCACCGTCGCGGGAATACATCCAGAGCCCGGCGCCCCCGGCCCCGCGCTGCGTCGACGCGCGTCGGACCACGATGAACCGGCCGTCGGGCGACCACGCCGGCTCCCAGGCCCGGAGCGCCTGGTCTTCGAAGACCGGCCGCGGGTTCGACCCGTCCGCGTCCATCAGCCACAGGTTGCTCTGGCCCCCGCGGTCGGAAATGAATGCGATCGTGGATCCGTCGGGTGAGAAGCGTGGATGATAGTTGACCGCGATGCCCGAATTCTGAGTCAGCGCGACCGCTTCACCGCCCTCCGACGGGACGCGGTAGACGTGGCCAAGCAGGTCGAAGACGACCCATTCGCCGTCAGCGGAGAGGTCGACCGACATCCACGTGCCCTCGGTCGTGGTAAAGTCGACCTCCCGGGTCTCTCCACGAGGAGCGGTGACATCCCATTCTTCCACATCCTCCGCCTCCTGGCCGTGGAGGAAGCCCGGTGCATCCACAACGGCAAAAAGTCCGATCCACAGCATGACCGGGAGCGGGCGAAGAGAGGCACAGCGGCGAATCGGGGGACCGGTGACTTGCGGGCGCATGGGAACCTCCGTTGCGGAACCGGGTACAGCGGGACGACTTGGGGACGGCTTGCAAGTCAGAATGTGCAGGTCGTCGGAACGGAGCAACTCGTGCACACAGAGGGGCCAACTCTGGGCCAAGCGCGAAATCTTGACAAATGGTGTCAAAAGACACTATTATAGCGATGATTCAGAGACAGAGGAGTCGTGCTCGGTAACCAATCTGATTTCGATTACAATTGATGGCTTTGTCGTCCGGCGTGCCCGGCTGCCGAACACGTCGGCTGCGCACCGGATCGACGCGCGACACTCGCTTCAGCAAATGCAGCATCCTCTGTACCAATCCGAAAGGAGACAAGGAATGATCAGACGCGGATTCACGATCCTTGCCCTGTTGGCCGCACCGACCACGGGCTTCGCCCAGGGTACGATCGAAGGGACCGTCCGCAGCGGTGACAGCGGGATGGGACTCGGGAACGCCCGGGTCGAAATCCCCGCGCTCGGCCTGGTGGAATTCACCGGGGCCACAGGAGCTTTCTCAATGACCGGCGTGCCCGCCGGCACGCATACCCTCGAAGTCCGGCTCCTCGGATACGGACTGCAAACCCAGGACGTGACGGTGGCCGGGCAATCCGTCACTCTCGATATCACACTCGGCATCGCGGCTTTCGAACTCAACGAACTCGTGGTTGTGGGAAGCCGCACCAGGCCACGCACCGTCACCGAGTCGATGGTGCCGGTCGACGTCATCCCGGTGTCCGAGATCGCGCAGCAGGCCGAGACCAACCTCGATTTTCTGCTTCGCAACGTAGTCCCCTCGTACAACGTCAACATCCAGCCGATCAGCGACGCGGCGACGATCACGCGGCCGGCCAACCTGCGCGGCCTCGCGTCCGACCACACGCTGGTGCTCGTCAACGGCAAGCGCCGCCACCGGGGCGCGGTCATCACCTGGCTGGGCGCGGGCCTGTCGGACGGTGCCCAGGGGCCGGACATCGGGCCCATCCCGGGCATCGCGCTGCGCCAGGTCGAGGTGCTGCGGGACGGCGCCTCGGCGCAGTACGGTTCGGACGCCATCGCGGGCGTGCTGAACTTCCAGCTGAAGAACGACCGCTCCGGCGGGTCGGTGCAGGTCAAACAGGGCCGGCACTTCGACGGAGACGAGTTCGTCGACGGTTCGGACCGGAGCTGGGGCGGTCACGGGAACGCGCTCTCGGTGGCGGGCAATTTCGGGATTCCGCTGGGCGAGTCCGGATTCGCCAACGTCAGCGTGGAGTTCGGCAACCAGGAGCCGACGGACCGCGCGATCCAGCGGAACGACGCGGCCGGGCTCGTCGCGGCGGGCAACACGGCGGTGCGGACGCCGACCGCGCAGGTCTGGGGCTCTCCGAGGGTCTCCGACGACCTCAAGGTGTTCCTGAACACCGGCTACAACTTCGATGACGACGAGCAGGTCTACGCCTTCGGCAACATCGCCACGAAGCGGGTGGACGGCGGCTTCTTCTTCCGCAACCCGAACACCCGCGGCGGCGTCTTTTCAGGCGACGGCGGCGGCACCCTGCTGATCGGCGACGTGCTGCAGGCGAAGGGCCTCGGGTCGGCCGACTGCCCGGTCGTGGCGATCACCAACAACGTCCCCGACCCGGTCGCGCTCCAGCGCGTGCTCGACGACCCGAACTGCTTCTCCTTCCAGGAGATGTTCCCCGGGGGCTTCACGCCGCAGTTCGGCGGCGAAGTCTTCGATGCCTCGGTCGTCGGCGGGATCAGGGGCCGCACCGACAGCGGCGTCAACTGGGACGCCAGCACGAGCTGGGGCAGGAACCTGGCCGACTTCTTCATCTACAACACGGTGAACGCGGCGCTCGGGCCCGAGACACCCACCGAATTCGATCCCGGCCTCTACAACCAGGAAGAGATCAACCTCAACCTCGATCTCTCCTATCAGGTGAGCGACGTGGCCAACCTGGCGGGCGGATTCGAGCAGCGCGAGGAGCGTTTCGAGATCGGTCAGGGCCAGGACGAATCGTGGAAGATCGGCCCGTACGCGGCCCAGGGCTTCAGCTCATCGTCGAACGGCTTCCCCGGCTTCAGCCCGCTGGCCGCCGGCGACTGGACCCGCAGCAACACCGCGGTGTACGCCGACCTCAACCTGGGCCGGGCCGACGACCCCTGGGCCGTGGGAATCGCGGGCCGCTACGAGAGCTTCTCCGACTTCGGCGGCAAGGCGACCGGAAAGGTCTCCTTCCGCTTCGAGGCCACCGACCGGATTGCTTTCCGGGCGAACGCCAACACCGGCTTCCGCGCGCCCACGCCGGGTCAGCAGAATGCCTTCAACGTGTCGACGGTCTTCGATACCCAACTCGGCGACCTGGTCAATCGCGGCACCATTCCCTCCACCTCGGAGGTGGCACGGACCCGCGGCGGCAGGCAGCTGGAGCCCGAGACCTCGGTCAGCATGACCGGCGGGGTCATGTACGAAGCGGGCGCGTTCCGCTTCACGGCGGACTACTTCCGCATCGCGATCTCGGACCGCTTCGCTCAGACCAGCACCTTCAAACTCACGCCCGACGAAGTCACCAGACTGGTCTCGGAGGGGGTGACGAGCGCCGCGAACCTGGCCGAGTTCCGCTTCTTCACCAACGACTTCGCGACCCTGACCCAGGGCATCGACCTGGTGGCCAACTACTCGCCGGGCGAGGCGACCAACCTGAGCCTGCTCTTCAACTACACCGGCACGGAGGTCACCGAGCACAATCCTGAAGTCGTGAACGATGGGCGCGTGAACCAGCTCGAGCGGGCGCTGCCGCGCTACCGCAGCGTCCTCAGCCTGTCGCAGCAGCTGGGCAGCCTCAGCGCCCTGGTCCGGGGGACCTACTACGACGGCTTCTACGATTCCGAGCTCAGCGACCCCGACCTCCGTTACGGCGCGCGCGTCCTCTTCGACGCCGAAGTCTCGCTGCCGCTGGCGGACAACGCGAGCATCGCGATCGGCGCCAACAACCTGTTCAACACCTACCCGGACGAGAATCCCGCCGCGTCCGGCCTCGGCGCGCTCTATCCGGAGAGCTCTCCGTACGGCTTCAACGGCGGCTACTACTACCTGCGGTTGAGCTACGACTGGCTGTGGGAGTCGCGGTGACCGGCCTTGGCACACGACAGCCGCGACTTAGCTAATTAGTTAGCTAACTTCCTGGCCGGTCAGGCAGGGAAACCGCCTGGCATGAAACTAGAGACCCCGGCGGGCTCGAGAGAGTCCGCCGGGGTTCTCTTGCAGTCCCGGCTTGCCGCGTCATCCTCCGAGACTCCGCAGAGCGGTGGCGGCCTCTTCGGCCGAGAGGGCCTCGCGGATGGCGTCCCGGATGACGCCGTTGTCGGGATCGGCCGACCGGGCCTGTTCGAAACGTGCCAGAGCCGAATCGAAGTCTCCGATGATGCGGTGCAGCACGCCAACGTTGTAGTGCGCCGCCGCCAGGTCCCTGGCGTCGATTTCCGCCGCCGTCCCCGGCTCGCAGGCGCTCGCGTTCACGATCGATATCTCGAGCGCGCGCTCGTAGTCGCCGGCCTCGACGGCGCGGTGGGCCAGGTTCAACCCGCATCGCTCGTCGTCGAAGAAGACCAACTCCCTCACCTCGAACCAGCGAAACAGGATAGGCGTGATGGATCGGATCGTGCTGCGGTAGGCCTGCTCCGCAACCGTCCCCGGGGACGGGAATTCCGGTTCGCCCCTGATGCTCGAGTTCGTAATCTCGGGATCGTGGGTGAGCGTACGCGAGGCGGCCACGAGATCCGTTGACTGATCGACGACCTCGAACGTCCCCCGGAACCGGACCCGTGTGCGCGCATGGTATTCCGGCACGATCCGGCGACGGGTGTTGTCTCCCGCCCTTTCGACGATTTCCCGCTCGGTCACGCTCCGTTCCTGCTCCGTCTCGCAGCGCGTAACATCGACGGCGATCACAGCGTCGGCGTTCTGCCCGCCACCGCCGCGCGCAACCCGGACGCCGCGTTCCAACAGCTCCTGGGTCAGCACCTGCACCCACTCCGCTTCGCAGCTGGCCTGCGCGGTCCCGGCGCGTCCCCCGCGCGGACGGGCATCCTCGGCAAACACGACCTCGTCGACCACGAAGCCCACGCCCGGCGGGTGCTCGACCTCTACGGTCACGGTCGGGTTGAAGGTCGCCGCGTACCGCATCGAGGCGCAGGACGCCACCGACAGCACGGCCAGGGCGAGACCGCCGGCTCGGGCGGCCGCGCGGACTGGACCGAGGCTCCTGTCGACATTCGGATCCCGTGTTGACGCGAGCGTTCTCATCTCAATTCACGGCCGCCGCGCCTTCAACCCCCCGGCACCCACCCCACAATCCTGAGCGGCCCCCCGCTCCCGCCCTCGATCTTCAGCGGCAGCGCCACGATCCCCGCCCCCGTCGCCGGCAACCGGTCCAGGTTCGTCAGGTTCTCGAACCCGACGATGTTCTCGCTGTAGAGGATCACATGCGACCGGTAGTCGCTGGACTGGCCGTAATCGATGCTGGGGGTGTCGATGCCGATCGCGGCGATGTCGCGGTTGTCGACCAGCCACTGGGCGGCGTCGGTGCCGATCCCGGGGAAGTGCAGTTCCGGCACCGATTCGGGCCCGGTCATCGACGTGCCCAGGTAGGCGGTGCGGTCGTTCCAGCGCGATGACCAACCTGTGCGGATGAGCAGGGCTGTGCCGTCGGCGATCCGGCCGTGTTCGGCCTCCCAGGCCACCAGGTCGTCCGCCGAGAGGAGGTAGTCCGGGTTCGCATCGGCCGACGCCGTGACGTCGACCACGGAGGCCGTGGTGATGAGGCTGGAGAGCGGGATCTGGTCGGCGGTGAGGCGCGCCTCGGCGAAGTGGATGGGGGCGTCGAGGTGGGTGCCGCCGTGTTCGGCCGAGGCGAAGGAGTAGGACGCGTAGAAATAGCCGCCCTCGGTGTGGCCGTACGCCAGTTCGGTGAGCTGGAAGCCGAGCGTGTCAGTGGGCCAGTAGATCGTGGACGGCCCGAAGGCGTGGCCGAGTTCGACCCACTCGCCATGGGCGCCGGTGAACATGCCGGTATAGTCCGGCTGAGCCTCCTGCAGGCACCCCGTGGCCAGTAGCGCCCCGGCGAGCGCCAGGGTGCCCAAACGTGCGTGTCGCATCGCTCTCTTCTCCTTCTTTTCCTACTGTGGTCCTCCCCTACTCCGGCAGACGCAGCGCCACCAGCGCACCCGCGGACCCCCGGATGCCGATCGCCATGACCACGTACTGGACGCCGTCGTGCATGTACGTCATGGGGGCGGTCAGGGTGGATCCGGGGAGGTCGATGCGGCCCAGCTCCTTGCCGGTCATCTTGTCGACGGCGCGGAAGACCGGGGCGGCGCCGCGGCCCTCACCGTACATGAGCAGGGTGCTGGTGACGAGCTTGGTGGCGTGGGAGCGCGCGCCCGTGTTGCCGATGTCGACGCCCTGAAGCGCCGGGTTGTTGCGGATGTTGTCCGGGGTGTCGCCGTTGGGAATCTGCCAGATGTGGTCGCCCGTGTTCAGGTCGATCGCAGTGATGGTGCCGTAGGGGGGCTTGGTGATGGGCAGGCCGCGCGGGCCTCGCACGCCGCCCGGGCCGACGCTCACCCACTCGACGTTGGAGTCGGGGTCGACGTCGACGCCGGGGACCAGGCGGGGCGCGCTGCAGCCGCGGGTCGAGGCGACGTAGAGCACGCCGGACGTGGGGTCGACGGCCGCGCCGCCCGGGATGTTGGCGCCGCCGTTGGCGCCGGGGCAGTGGATCGACGGGCCGCCGGGGCCGTCCTCACGCGCGGGCGGATTGAAGAGCGGACCCATGCGGAAGTTGCTGACGATCTCCAGCGCCTGGGCGCGGAGTTCGGGGGTGAAGTCGATGAGGTCGTCCTCGGTGATCCCCTGCATTTCGTAGGGTGCCGGGCGGGTGACGAAGGGCTGCGTGGGGGACAGCTGCTCGCCGGGTACGTCGGACTGCGGCACGGGGCGCTCCTCGATCGGCCAGACGGGCTCGCCGGTCTCGCGGTCCAGTACGTAGGCCCAGCCCTGCTTGGTGGTCTGCACGATCGCCTTCACCGCACGTCCGTCCACGTTGACGTCGACCAGGTTGGGCGCGGTCGGGTTGTCGTAGTTCCAGACGTCGTGATGCACGGTCTGGAAGTGCCAGCGGCGCTCGCCGGTCTGGATATCGAGGGCGAGGATGCTGGTGGCGAAGAGGTTGTCGCCCGGGTGGAAGCCGCCGTAGTAGTCGACCGGCGGCGGGTCGGTGACGATGTACACGAGGCCCAGCTCGGGGTCGGCCGAGAGCGGCGCCCACGCCGACACGTTCCCGGTGTGCTTCCAGGCGTCGTTCTCCCAGGTGTCGTTGCCGAACTCGCCCTCCCGGGGGATCACGTTGAAGGTCCACATGTGCTCGCCCGAGTCCGCGTCGTAGGCGAGGATGTTGCCGGGCACGTTCTCCTGCATGGTCTGGTAGTAGCCCTGCTCGTGCGAATTGCCGACCACGACCACGCCGTTGACGACGATCGGGGGTGACGAGTTGGTGATGTAGCCGATCTCCGGGGGCAGGCCGTCCTCGGGGTGGTGCTCCCAGTGCCCGAGATCGCCGAGCAGGTCGACCCTGCCCTTCTTGCCGAAGGACTCGATCGGCACGCCGGTCATCGGATCCAGCGCGTGCAGGAAGAAGCCGGGCGTCACCAGGTAGATCGTCGGGCGTCCTCCGGGCTCCGCATATGCGACGCCCTTGCCGTAGTTCTTGCGCATCGAGTCCTCCCACCGCCGGGTGTAGGGCTCGCGGAAGGTCCAGATGGTCTCGCCGGTCGCGGGGTCGATGGCCACCGCCGTGCGCCGCGAGCCGGCCACCGAATACAGCGTGCCGTTCACGTAGATCGGTGTCGCGCGCAGGAGCGGCTCGGGTTCGGGGCTGAAGTTGTCGCTCCGCCACATCCACGCCACCTCGAGGTCGTTGAAGTTGGAGGCGTCGATCTGGTCGAAGGGCGCGAATCGCGTGCTTGAGGCGTCGGCGCCCCAGTGGCGCCATTCGGCCTGCTGGGCGGAGAGGGCGGATGGGGCGGTCGTGATGGTAAGGATGGCAAGAGCGGCGACGGGTGTCGCCAGGGCCCGAAGTGTCGGTTTCACGTGTTCCTCCGGAAGGATCTGTTGCGTGTGGAGCCGATTGAGAATATGGAGGACCCTGTCGGTGGGCCAGTGGCGCCGCCGGTCAACCTGGTGGCAGCTCGCCATTCAACTCCATGTAGACGCGGCCGAGAGCACGGCCCCCCTGGCTGGACCGCAGCGACCACGTCTCGAGGTCGCCGAAGTCCGCTTGCTCGACGGCTTCCTCCAGGGTCAGGCCCGCCGCGTGCAGTCGCCGTGCCTCCTCGATCACCTGGACCACCGCGCGCCGGTACGTCTCCAGCTCTTCAGCGAGGATCTCGGGCGAGTCGACGAAGCCATGCCCCGGAACGTAGACATCCGCGTCCATCGCCTGGGCGGCCTCGATCATCGCCACCCACTCGGACGGGTACGCGGAGCGCATCGCGGGGAAGACCCGGTGCAGGTACGCCTCGCTCATGAAGAGGATCTTCTCGGCGGGCAGATGGACGACCAGGTCGCCGCCCGTGTGGGCGCGTCCCAGGAAAAGGATCTCGATCTCGCGGCCGCCGCGAACGAGCGTCTCGCTGCGCTCGACCAGGTGGGTGGGAACGACGACGGGAGGCGCGTCGTCCGGCCGGAGCGGGTTGTCGGCGGTGGCCTGGAGCACGGCCTGCGAGGTGGGGTGTGCCCAGAAGCGGGCGCCTGCCGGGAACTCGGCATTGCCGGCGGTGTGATCCCCGTGATCGGAGCAGACCACCACGTCCGTGATGGGCCGGTCGGTGATCCCGGCGATGGTCTCGACCAGGAGGCGCGTTTCGGCGGGGCTGCCCTGGCCGTCGGCGACCAGCACGCCCTCGTCGGTGACGACGAACATGCTCACCGTGGTGAAGCGCTCGTCGCCCGCGGAGCGCAGCTGCTCGTAGGAGTAGACCCCGGACGCGAGTTCCTGGACGCGCGGGAAGTCGTCGTCGGTGTAGCCGCGGGCGTAGGGATCGGCGGTGCGCAGCACGTCGCCGCCGGAGGTGGCCGAGGTTGCCGCGCCGGGGGGGTCGTCGGGGGCGGGGCCGCAGGAGAGGGTGGCGGCTGAGGCGAGAGCGGTGATCGGCGCCAGGACGGCGAGCGGGAGCTTGAAACCGGCGCGTGCGGCTCTCATTGGCGGACCTCCTGGATCGACGATGCGCTGTGGTGCGCGGCAAAGGTCGCCTTCACGGCACTCCCGCGCTACAATGATGCGCGGAATGCCCGTCGCGGCGGGTACACCCTGCACGGAGTTCCTGCGGAAATCCTGCTCATATACTCATACTCAGATGCACATCCACAATGAACGAGAACGGAGAGAGAGCGAATGATGCGTAGACTGTTGGTGGCGGCGGCGCTCGCCGCGGCGGTGGTGATCGGCGCGCCGGACAGCGCCACGGCCCAGGAAGCGGGCGACGGCCTCATTGAAGTGGGCGCGATGGCCCCCGACTTCGAGCTGACCGGCGCGACCCGCCACGGAGTCCTCCAGGAAGCGGTCCGGCTCAGCGACTACCAGGGCGAGACGGTCGTCCTGGCATTCTTCTTCCGAGTCAGGACGCGTGGCTGAACGGTTCAAATGAGAGCGTACCGTGATCAGTACGCAGAACTGTTCAACGAAGGCCGCAACGTCGTGCTCATGGCGATTTCAAACGACTCCGCCGAAGAGGGCGCGTCGTGGCTCAAGGACGAGGACTTCCCCTACCTGTTCGGCTCGGACCCCGACGGCGCCGCCTTCACGGCGTTCGGCGGATCGCTCAGGGACAACGGCATGGTGGGCAGCCGGGCGGTGGTCGTGGTCGGGCCCGACGGCCGGGTCGCGAAGGTGATTCCCCAGTTCAACCAGGTGGATCCGGCGGCCTATGACGAGCTGGCGGCCGTGATCGACGAGGTGACGCCTGAGCCGGAGGAGGGATAGAGGACGGCCGGCGCGGATCCAGCCCGGCCGTGCCCGCCGCGGTGGCGGCCTATCCGCCTCCGAGCATCGCTTCAACCGCCTCGACCAGGGGCTGTTGCGGCCCCACGCCGGTTGACACGACGCGCCCCTCGCCGTCGATCAGAACCACAATCGAGGTCGTGAGGGCCTGATACGCTCTCACGGCCTCGCCGTTTGCGTCGTACACGAATGCGTAGCCCGGAGCGTGCCGTTCGACGTGGCGGCGCACCCGCCGCACCGACTGGTTCACCGCGACCGCGACGGCCACCACCTTCACCTGCTCCGCGAACCGCTCCTGGATCTCGTCGATCTGGGGCTGCAGCAACTCGCACTGCTCGCACCACGAGGCCCAGAACTCGACCAGAGCCGGACCACCCCCGATGACGTTGAGCAGGGAGACCGCGTTGCCCTCCAGGTCCTCCACCTGGGCGTCCGGCGCGGAGGTGCCCGGCGGCAGCCCCAGCCCCTCGTCCTGCGCCCGGGCCGCGCCGGGCGCGGCGATCAGAAGCATCAGCGCGGCCAGCACCGACCCCGCGGCGCATCGGCCGGCCATCAAGGGTCCGGTCCGGCCCGCAAACTCTCGAATTCTCACGATTCCATCCCTCACAGATTGTATCCCACCTGAATGAAGTAGTACTGCGCCACGCCGAGCATGATGACCGCCGCCACCCGCTTGACGATCACCATCCACTGTCCCGACTTCGGCAGCCGCGACAGCGAGCCCGAGAAGAGCCCGACCACGACCAGCAGCGTCGTCATGCCCAGCGAGAAGACGAAAAGGTAGACGAAGCCCATGAGTCCGGCACGGGTAGCCGCGACCCACGCCAGAACGGCCGCGAACGCGGGTGCCCCGCACGGCGCCGCCACGAGCCCCGAAGTGGCCCCCAGCACGAACACGGCACCGTAGGACCCTCCTTCGCGGCTCCCCGCCCAGGCCATCAGCCGCTGCGGCACCCGCACCGGGATCACGTCGAACATCGCCAGCGCGAAGAAGAGCAGCAGGTTGCCGATCAGCAGCAGCGCCCAGGGGCTCGCGCCCACCGTGCCGAACAGCGTCCCGGTCAGCCCCGCGAGCATGCCGAGGAAGGCGTAGAGCATCGCCATGCCCACCACGTAGGTCATGGTCAGCCCGAAGGTGCGCCGCCACGGCTGTCCCTCGCGCGCCGTCCCCGATATCACCGACGCCGTGATGGGAATCATGGGATAGACGCACGGCGTCAGGCTGATCGCCACGCCGGCGCCGAAGAGCACCACCAGCGCCAGCAGCGGGCTGGACGCGAGGGCTTCGGACAGCCCCGCGGTGTTGTCGAGCTGGAGTAGCGGAGTCATGGCTCTCAAAGCAGAAGGGCTCTCGCGCCCGGAAGAAGGCGCGAGAGCCCGAATCTGGCCGTCAGGCGGCTCCGTGTCTACTTGCCGCCGCGACGAGGCCGCGCCGTGCGGCCGGTACTGCTGCCCGAGGACCGCGATGCGGCCGGCCGGCTCGAGGCGGTCGGACGGCTCGAACCCGAGGATCCGCTGATGCCCTGCTCGGACCCGCCCCGGCGGGGTCTTGCCGAACGCGAACCCCCGCTGCTGCCGCTTCCGCCGCGCGAGACCGCACCGCCGGTGCGACTGCTACCGCCGCTCCTGGTCCAGGCGCCGCCGGACCTGGAGCCGCCCTGGTTTCCGCTGATTCCCGACCTCGGCGCCCTGTAGCCCCTGCCGGCAACGACGCGGCCGCCGCCCGAACGCGGCGTCACGTCCACCACCACCGGCCGGTAGTACCCTCCGCCGTACCAGCTGCCGTAACCGCCCCAGCCATATCCGCCCCAGCCGTAGTAGGAGCGGTACGGGTAGTAGCCGTAGCCGTAGCCGGAATAGAACGGGCTGTACATCCGATCCGCCCAGATCGTGCGAGCCGCGCGGACCCCGCCGGCATCTCCGTAGTCCTCGGCGTAGACATCGCCCCGGTTCAGGGCGAACCGGTCCGGGAAGGAAATCGCGACCACCACGTCGATGACCGAGCCGGGAACGCCGGCGTCGTCGAGACGAATGAGGTCGTCGGCATCGAGGCGGGCGAATGCGCGGCCGGCCTGCGCCAGCCAGGCCGACACGGCCTCGGGGTGCACGTTGTGGGAGGCGTCGATCACGTCGTCGATGGTGATTTGCGACGAGAGATACGCTGCCGCGCCTCGAAGCGCGGCCGGGCCTTCCATCTCGCCGGTCTGGAGGCCCACCTCGCGCAGCGGGCTGTCGCTGGTGCGCTGGTACCACTGGGCCCACGCGGTGGCGCGGCTGTCCACTTCCATCGCGCGAACGTCGAGCCACTCCGAGGGGCCGGGCATGGAGATGATGCCCGTGCTCCGGCGCAGCGCCCCGTCCTGGCAGGTCGCCTCGGAAGTCACGTAGATCCGGCGCTGGTCGTCGGAGAAACGCGAAGTCTCGGTCCCGGTGCACCCGTCCTGCTCCACCGTCCGGGGCTGGCCGTCGGCCGGGAAGGGCTCGCGGTGGGTGATGGCGCCGTCCACGATCGTGAGCATCTCGACATCCTCGCCGGAAGCCACGAAACAGAGGACGCCGTCGTCCGTCGCTTCTTCCTCGGGGCGGTCGACGTCCACGGGATTCGCGGGCCGCGCCCAACACCCGAGGTAGGCCTGCCAGCCCAGACGGGTGTTCGGCTCCTGTGCGTCGACTGCTCCGGGGAGCCCGCCGAGGGCTACCGCGGCGACGAGGCCGGCCAGAGTGCCTTTGCTGATGTTGGTCCTGGTCATGCTTGCTCCCCTCTCATCCCGCATCGAAAGTCTTCCTGATCGCGTCATTGTCCTGCTCCCCTAGAACCGCAAGGTGATCCCGCCGGTGACCTGGAAGCCTGCCAGGTCCAGGTCGGGGAATCCCACGAAGTCACTGTCAAGCGGCGCGCTGGCGAGACCGTACCGGGCCTCGCCCACCAGGAGGAAATGGCGGCTGACGCTGAAGTCCATTCCGCCAATCAAATGTACGGTGGGCGCCCGTCCCTCCGAAAGGAAGTTGTCCCGGAAGATGTCGTATGTCTCGTAGTCGACGAATTCGCCGTACTGCTCGAAGCGGTAGCTGACCACTCCGCCCGCAACGCCCACGTAGGGGTTCCAGGTCCGCGGGATCCACGCGAGGCTGCCGATGGACCGTCCCCGCTCGCGCAGGTAGGCCTTCACCCCGATCGTCAACGGCTTGGTCGAGAAGCTCGTGACCTGCTCGATCGGCAGATCGTCCGTGCCCACCCAGTCCCGCATCTCCGAATGGGGCTCGGTGAGGGAATAACCGAAGGCGAACGTGACGTCGAAGCGCTCGCTGGCCCGCACCGCCAGCTCGGCGATGATGGAGCCGCCGGTCAGATCGCGGTTCTCCACGGTGAGCTCTTCGCGCGTGAGGTCCCAGAGGCTCTGCGTACCGTTCCCGCTGGCCGCGCGCGGCATGTGAAGGCCGCCCTTCAGGGTGAACGCCGCCCGCGGACTGCTGAAGAGAAAGCCGCTGCCGCCGCTTTGGGCGGACAGCTGCTCCGTGACGGTCAGACCCAGCAGGGCCATCGCCGCGACCAATCCCGGCAGCGTGCGGTTCCCGGTGCGTCCAAGTCCGATCATGCTGGTGCTCCTGGTGAGTGATGTGCGTTTGCGCGATGGCGGAACCTTACAGCAAGACACGTGCCGCGCCAAAAGGCAATGCCCGCCACCCGAACGGGCCCGCCTCCGCGCCGTCCGTGGACACCCGCGTCATCAGGAGGGGACACCCGCATCCCGCGCCTACCCGATTCCCGGAGGCGCAACCCCGGAGGGCAGCTACCCCTGGGGCTCGGAAGCCTCGCCAAGGGTCCGGTCCAGGTAGGCCTTGAGCCGCTGCCAGGCGTCGGCGGCGGGCGCGGTCCGCACCTCCGGATCCTGGTCGACGCGGAGCCAGAAGCCGTGGTCGACATCGTCGTAGATGTGGAGGTCGTTCTCGATCCCGGCCGCGCGCAACGCGGTCTCGAAGGCGGCCACCGACTCCGGCGACGGCCCGTTGTCGAGCGCGGCGAAGGTGCCGTAGACCTCGTGATCCAGCCGGGCGACCACCTCGGGGTCGTCCACGAGGCGGCCATAGAAGATCGCGGTGGCCTCGTGGTTGTCGCCGTCGAGGCCGAAGGAGAGCGCGACGCCCCCGCCGAAGCACCATCCCATCGCGCCGACCCGCCCGGTCACGTCGGGGCGCCCCTTCAGGTAGGCGACCGCCGCATTGAGGTTTGCGATCATCGCTGGCTGGTCGGCCTGCGCCTCGCGCACCAGCGCCATGTTCTCCTGCGGGTTGGATCCGGTGCGGCCCTGGAAGAGGTCGGCCGCGAGCGTCACGTAGCCTTCGGCGGCGAAGTCGTCGGCGAGCTGGCGGACACGGTCCTGGAGGCCGTTCCACTCGTGGATGATCACCAGGGCGGGGAAGGGGCCGGGGCCGTCGGGGACGGCCAGGTAGCCGGTGGTCTCGGCGTCGCCGTCGACGTAGTTGAGGTCGGCGCCCTCGAGGTCGCCGCCGTTGCCGGCGATTGCGGGGGGCAGGTCCGGGGCCGTGGCCGCTTCGGCGGACGCGTCAGCGGCCGGGGCGTCCGGCGGTGAGGAATCGGCGCACGCCGCGGCCAGCGTGGCCAGGGTTGCAATGGCAAGGAATCGGGACATCGGCGAAAGTCTCCCCTCTTTCACTCGTGATCGCGTGCGCGGGGCCGCAGACTCCTGACGACGCGGGCGGCGGTGCGAAGAGCGTCGCCCTCTCATCACAAACCAAAGCGTCCGCGTTGCCCGACCCGCTGCCTCCGCGCAATCATTAACCATACAGTCGGGTCGGCCCTGCCGCACTCGAAACCACGCGATCCGGCGACGAGATCCGCGACGGGAAGCTCACACAGGAGCAGAGGAAGATGACCCCTCCGAGGCATCGATCAGGCCGCGTGGTGTGCGCGGCGTTCGTGGCGGCGGCCGGCACGGCGGCGATCGCGCCTGCCGCGGGCGCCCAGCAGGACATGGCGGACGTGGTGATCGAGACGATCGAGCTGGAGAGCGATCTGTTCATGCTGATGGGGCGCGGCGGCAACATGGGGCTGTCGGTGGGGGATGACGGCGCCTTCCTCATCGACGACCAGTTCGCGCCCCTGACGGAGAAGATCCAGGCGGCGGTGGCGGAGGTGAGCGACCACCCCGTGCGCTGGGTGCTCAACACGCACTGGCACGGCGATCATACGGGCGGCAACGAGAACCTTGGGAAGGCGGGGGCGATGATCGTCGCGCACGAGAACGTGTACCGGCGCATGAATCCGGCGGAGTTCGCGGACGTCGTCGGGCGCTCGGAGCAGGCGCCGCGGGCCGCGCTGCCGGTGGTCACCTTCGAGGACGGGGTGCGCTTTCACTGGAACGGGCGGCACATCGGCGTCACGCACATCGGCACCGCGCACACCGACGGCGACGCGATCGTGCACTTCCCGGCCGCCGATGTCTTCCACATGGGCGACACCTTCTTCCGCGACCGCTACCCGTTCATCGACGTGGACAGCGGGGGCGGCGTCGACGGCGTGATCGCGGCGGCCGACTTCGTGCTTGCGCAGGCGACCGACGCCACCCGGATCATTCCGGGGCACGGCGACCTGGCGACGGTGGCGGACCTGCGGGCCTATCGTGACATGCTCGCTACGGTGCGGGAGCGGGTGGCGGGGATGGCGGCGGACGGGCGCAGCGAGGACGAGGTGGTGGCGGCGGGGCCCACCTCGGATCTGGATGCGGTGTGGGGAGAGAACTCCGAGCGATTCGTTCGGGCGGTGTACATCAGCGTGACTGGAGAGAACCAATGATGCGGTTTGCGGTTGTGATTGGCGGCGCGGCGCTGGCCCTGGCGGCCTCGGGTGCGCCTGCGGGTGCGCAGGATGCACAGGGCGCCGCGGTCGACGAGCTGCTGGCCCAGGTGCAGGACACGATCATCCGGCTGCGGGAGCACATCCACCAGTACCCGGAGCTGGGCAACCGCGAATTCAAGACGGCGGAGCTGGTCGCGAACCACCTGCGCGCGCTCGGATTCGACGAGGTGCGGACGGGGATCGCGCACACGGGGGTCGTGGGGATCCTGCGCGGCGGGCTTCCCGGGCCGGTGGTGGCGGTGCGCGCCGACATGGACGCGCTCCCCGTCACCGAGATGACGCCCTACCCCTTCCGGTCCACGGTGCGCACCACCTACCTGGGCCAGGAGGTGGGGGTGTCCCATGCGTGCGGCCACGACATCCACGTCGCCGTGCAACTGGGCGTGGCGTCGGTGCTGGCCGGCATGCGCGACGAGCTGCCGGGCACGGTCAAGTTCATCTTCCAGCCGGCAGAGGAAGGGCCCCCGCCGGGCGAGGATGGCGGCGCGCGCATGATGGTGGCCGAGGGCGTCCTGCAGGATCCCGCCCCGAGCGCGATCTTCGGCCTCCACTCCTTCGCCGAGATGGATGTGGGCAAGGTCGGCTTCACCTCCGGGCCGGCGCTCGCGGCCGTGGACCACTTCAAGATCCGCATCCTGGGGCTGCAGGCCCACGGCGCCGCGCCCCATCTGGGGATCGACCCGATCGTGATGGCGTCCCAGGCGGTCAGCGCATTCCAGACCATCCGGTCGCGCAACCTGCCCCCGCTCGAGCCCAGCGTGGTGACGGTGGGGATCATCCGGGGCGGCACCCGCTTCAACATCATCCCGCACGTGGTCGAGATGGAGGGCACGGTGCGCACCTACAACCCCGACGTGCGCGATGCGGTGGAGCGGCGCATGGGCGAGATCCTGGACGGGATCACGGCCGCGGGCGGCGGGACCTTCGAGCTGGACTACGACCGGGGGACGCCCGCAACGATCAACGACCCCGCGCTGGGCGAGCGGATGCTGCCCACGCTGGCGCGCGTGGTGGGCGAAGAGAACGTCGTCGATCTCGACCCAACCATGGGCGGCGAGGACTTCGCCTACTTCGCCAACCAGGTGCCGGGGTTCTTCTTCCGCCTCGGCCAGGTTTTGCCCGGCGGGACGTCGGGCGGGCACCACACCCCCGACTTCCAGGCGGACAACTCGGCGGTGCCCGTTGGAATCCGCGCGATGACGAACCTGCTGCTGGACTACCTGAAGGCGGCCAATCCGGCGACCGACTAATACGCTGCCCGGTGCACGCCCGCGACCGCGCGCCCTGACGGATCGATCGTCTCCGACAGACTGCCGTCCCAGGCCAGGGCCTCGGGCGTCGAACACGCGACGCTGGGGCCGCCGGGGACGCAAGCCGCCGCCGAGGGCAGCGGAAAGTGCGACTCGAAAATCCGCCGATACAGGTACGACTCCTTGTCCGTCGGCGGGTTCGCCGGGAACCTGTAGGGCGCGCTGGCCAGCTTGCGGTCGCTGACGCTCCGCTCTGCATGCGCCTTCAGCGAATCGATCCAGGAATAGCCGACCCCGTCCGAGAACTGCTCCTTCTGCCGCCACGCGATCTCCGGAGGCAGGTAGTCGGCGAACGCCTCGCGCAGGATCCGCTTCTCGATCCCTCCGTTCGGCATCTTCGCTGCCGGGTCCATCGACATGGCCACGTCCAGGAACTCCTTGTCCAGGAAGGGTACCCGCGCCTCGACGCCCCAGGCGGCCATCGCCTTGTTGGCGCGCAGGCAGTCGAACTGGTGCAGCCGGTCGATCTTCCGCACGGTCTCTTCGTGGAAGGCGCGGGGGTCGGGCGCGCGGTGGAAGTAGAGGTAGCCGCCGAAGACCTCGTCAGCCCCTTCGCCCGACAGGACCATCTTGATCCCCAGCGTGCGGATGCGCCGGGCCATCAGGTACATGGGCGTCGCCGCGCGTACGGTGGTGACGTCGAAGGTCTCGAGGTGGTGGATGACGTCGGACAGCGCGTCGATCCCCTCCTGCACCGTGAAGTGGAACTGGTGGTGCACGGTGCCGATGTGATCCGCGACCATCCGAGCGCTGGCCAGATCCGGCGAGCCCTCCAGCCCGATGCAGAACGAGTGGAGACGGGGCCACCAGGCCTCGCTCCGGTCGTCGTCCTCCACGCGCCTCCGCGCGAAGCGGCGCGCAACCGCCGAAATGATCGACGAGTCGAGACCTCCGGAAAGGAGCACGCCGTAGGGGACGTCCGACATGAGCTGGCGGTGGACCGCCGCTTCGAGGGCCTCTCGGATGCCGTCAGGACCGGGCTCGGCCGTAGCCGCTTCGAATCTGCGCCAATTCCGCTTGTAGTACGGTCGGGGCTCGCCGTCGTTCGAGTCGAGCACGTGCCCGGGCGGGAACTCCGAGACCGTGCGGCAGACCGGCACGAGCGCCTTCATCTCGGATGCGACGTAGAATCGCCCCTCGTCGTCGTACCCGGTGTAGAGCGGCACGATGCCGAGGTGGTCGCGGGCCACGATGTAGCGATCCTGCTCGGTGTCGTAGAGGACGAAGGCGAAGATCCCGTTCAAGCGATCGACGAAGCCGCTGCCCTGCTCGGCGTAGAGGCCGAGGATAACCTCGCAGTCGCTGCGGGTGCGCGGCTGGAAGGCGTCGCCGAGCTCCGCCTCGAGGGCGCGGTGGTTGTAGATCTCCCCGTTTACCGCCAGGACGTGCGTGCCGGCGGCGTTCTCAAGCGGCTGGGCGCCGTGCTCGACGTCGACGATGGCCAGACGGTTGTGGGCGAGGAGGGCGCGCTCGTCGGCGAAGACGCCGGACCAGTCGGGGCCGCGGTGCTGCTGCAGCCTGGACAGCGCCAGCGCGCGCTCGCGCGGGTACGGAGCGGCCGGATCGATTTCGAGGATGGCGAGGACGGAACACATGCCGTTAACATATCGTCAAGCCACCTCGCCGGTGTACCGCCGAGACATCATCCCGCCCGCTCACGAAAACGGTTTCCATGAAACGCTCTCCGAGATCGCTGGTCCGCGCCGGCATCCTGTCGCTGCTGCTTGCCGGCCTCTTCGCATCCGCGCCCGCCGCCGCCCAAATCCTGGGTCCCGTGGATGGCCATGATCTGCCGCCCACCTATATCGGGCGCGTGGCCGTGGGAACGGAGGCGCCGCTCTTCACCCTCGAATCATTCGATCACGGGGCGGTGGACCTCGCCGGCTTCCGGGGCGAGAAGAACGTCGTTCTGGTCTTCTACCGCGGCCACTGGTGACCGTACTGCGCCAGTCAGCTCGTGGAGCTGAGAGCCCTTCTTCCCGACGAACTGCAGGACGACACGGAGATCGTGACGGTGTCGGTGGACGACCGCGAAGGCATGCAGCTGATGATCGACCGCGTCGCTGCTGATGACGGCGTGACGCCGGACTTTATCATGCTGTCGGATCCGGACCACCGGGTGATCGACCGCTACGGCCTCTTCAACGAGGATGCACCCCCCAACAGGCCGCTGCCGCACCCGGCGACCTATGTCATCGACAAGGAGGGGGTTGTCCGATACAGCTTCGTGGAGGTCGACTACCGCGTGAGGCCCACCAACGAGGACATCCTGGCGGTGCTGATGACCTTGTAGGCACCGCGGGCCCGAGCCTGGCCGCCCCCTCACCGGCGGATTGCGGGCGGCCGGAAAATCTGTCCCATCCGGCTATGGGAGCGGACACTTGGAATCCACTATCGTCCATAGGCGTCCGTAGAGTTCCATAACAACCTGTATATCAACAGGTTAGGTGTAGCTTCTTCCGGTTTGTTCCACCGGCTGCGTCTCTTGCGATCCACTGCTATCCCGGCTACGATTAGGGAATGAATAATGTTACCAATTCCCGCACCCGACGCCGTCGAGGCAAGCCCAAGGGCCGTCATCCCCACAATCGGCTGTCCGCCGCCTTCGTGCGCTCCGCTCCGCCCGGAAGACACTGCGACGGAAACGGGCTCTACCTCTACGTCAAGAAGACCGGAACCCGCAGCTGGATCCAGAGGCTCGTCGTGCGGGGCCGCAAGCGCGAGATCGGTCTGGGCAGCGTCGTCCTCGTCTCGCTGGCCGAGGCCCGCGAGCAGGCGCTGGCGAACCGGAAGCTGGCCCGCGCGGGCGGAGATCCGCTGGCCGAGAAGCGCCGGTCCTACGGCGTGCCGACCTTCGCCGAGGCGGCCGGACGCGTCATCGAGCAGAAGCGCGCCGGGTGGCGCAGCCCGAAGACCGCGAGGCTCTGGATTCGCTCGCTGGAGATGTACGCCTTCCCGCGCCTCGGCAACCTGCCGGTCTCGGAGATCACCAGCGGCGACGTGCTGGAGACGCTCTCCCCCATCTGGCACACGAGGCCGAAGGTCGCCCGCGCCGTCCGTCTTCGCGTCCGCGCCGTGCTGGAGTGGGCCGTCGCAATGGACTGGCGGGCCGACAACCCCTGCGACCGGCTCCTGCCGGTGCTCGGCCCCCAGCACGATGTCGTCACCCACCGCAAGGCCCTGCCTCACGGCGAGGTCGCCGCGGCCATCGCGAAGGTGCGGGCGGCGAAGCCGGGGAAGGTGGACACGTTGGCGTTCGAGTTTCTGGTCCTGACGGCGGCGCGTGGCGGCGAGGTCCGGGGGGCGGTGTGGAGCGAGATCGATCAGGATGCGGGCGTGTGGACGATTCCGGCAAGCCGGACGAAGACCGCCCGCGAGCACCGGGTGCCGCTGTCCGGCCGGGCGTTGGAGATCCTCGACGCGGCCCGCAAGCTGCGGAACGGGGAGAGTCCGATCGTGTTCGTCAACGAGCGCGGGAAGCCGTTGACCCGGAAGCGGCCGGGCCGGTTGCTACTGAGCTGCGGAATCTCGGCGGTGCCTCACGGGTTCCGGTCGTCGTTCCGGGACTGGGCCGCCGAGAGAACGGACCATCCCCGGGAGGTCCTCGAGGCGGCGCTGGCGCATGTGGTGCAGAACAAGGTCGAAGCGGCGTACCTGCGGACCGACCTGTTCGAGCGCCGTCGTCGCCTCATGGAGGATTGGGCCGGGTATCTGGAGGGCCGGAGAGCAGGCACCGAGACCTGATCTGACCTCGCGACCGGCTCAGAGGCCGTTTCGGGGCGGATCGGAGGCATTTCGGGCAATCTACGGGCGCTGGGATCGCCTCAGATCGACGATCTCGGGTTCCCGAGGAGTAGGGGTAGGGGGAAAACGGCGGTCGGCAGAGAGCCGCCGGCTATCGCCAGGGACGTGACGGGGTCGCCCGTCGCCCTCGCCGTCCTTGAGGCTGGCGGCAAAGAAGCCGAGGAGCTTGCCCGAGACGGTAGGGTGGACGCTGCTCCGAACCGTGCTCTGAGAGGCGGTTTCGGCGGCTCCGCCGAGGGCTGGCTGTACGCTCTTAAGGTCGGTCAGCCAGCACACGCAACGTTTAACGTCGCGGCTGGCGAGGGGGTGCTGCGCCCCCCTTCGACCCCCCAAAACGCTCCGCAGTCCGGCGAGCGCTGTCGCGCGACACCGGCAAGCCCCGGTGCCGGGTGCCGAGCAGCTACTTGGCTCGCAACGCGATGACCTGCGGGTACATCCCCCCGGCAACGATGCCGATTAGCCCATCGCGGGCCAACGCAAACCGGGACAACCGCACGGGCAGCAGCACCGAATCCAGATATTGGCCGGTAGCCGACTCGTAGCGGTCGATTTCCCAGTGGTTGCCCGCCAGCACAAAAACGGTGTCGCCTCGAATCGCCACGTCCCGCGTCACCCGGTCCGGACGGCCTTCGCGATAGCCCATCCGGAACCCGTCCCTGCCGCCCCCCAAGCCTCCCGTTTCAACCTCCGGGAAGTCGGCATGGCGCACATACGGGTACGCCTCGGCCACGCTGTCGCTGAAGACGAAGAAGCCGTTGCCCAACCCAAACCCGAACACCCACCGGGAGCCTCCGCTTGAGGACAGGGACCGGGCACCCGCGATGCTGCCGACCGTCTGAAAAAAGGACATCGAGCGAAAGCCGTCCCAGGGAAACGGCACGAGCCCTTCGATTTCGCCCTCTGCGGACACCCGCACCCACCGGTTGGCCGCGATCGGACCTGGTGGCGTGGACTCAAGAGCCGCAAGGGCCGTGGCATACATCAGCGACGAGAGAATGTACTGACCGCCCTCCAGCGACGCGACCGCATCCACGTTGATTGTGCCCTCCGGCAGCCCAGCCTCTCGGAGCCACGTTCCATCCGCCGACAGCCAGTGCAGCTTGCCGTTGCCGGAGTCCACCAGCACCACTTCTTCCTCGGCGTTCACGTCCAAGTCCCTCACATGGTCGATTTCCCCCGGCCCCTCACCCCTGGTTCCCCACGACCAAGCGACGCCGCCGACACCCACCCTGTGAACCCGCCGACCCAACAGATCAAGAACCGCAGCGTCACCTCCCGGAAACGCCGCCACGCGGTCGGCGTTGAGCATGATCGTATCGCCCGCCCCTCCGTACACCCACAACGTATCGAAAGCCAAGCGTCTCGTGGCCACCGTGCCCGCCGCTTCGTCGAATAGATTGACCGGGGTCGCGGGCGCGCTGTCCACACCGCATCCCACCATGGCCAGGACCATCGTCGCATTCAGAGGCGCGTGGGATCCGAACGCATGGCGGGCAGGACGCGAAAAGACTGTGGTGCGGATGGGTCGTGTTCTCCTTCGTCGGTCGCAGAGTGAGTGTGGAACCGCGACGAGAAGATAGAGGCTTGCCCCGGCAGCCGCTGGGAGTCAAGCGCCAAGTCTACTCCCGACACCAGTGAACCGAGCCCGGCAGAGGAGCGTCGTGGCGGAGCGGCATCTCTTCCCGTTCTGTGGCAGGACTCCACGCGGCGGCCTATTGGGTTGCCGTGGCGGGAGGGCCAGCCGGGGGTCGAGGGGGCGGAGCCCCTCGTCAGCCTTGCAGGGGTCGCGCGGAGCGTGGCCACGAAAGGTAGGCTGGCTTGCCACGGTAGCGTGGCTCAAGCCAGCGGCACGCTATGGCGCGCGGGCGACCTCCCAACGCGATTCCTTCCCAAGAACCCCCAAGCTGCGGTCCACCCGGCTGCGGAGGTGCCTCGAAGGCTCGAAAACCGGCACATCGCGGGACGGCACCTCGACCGGCTCCCCGGTCTTGGGATTGCGGCCCGTCCGGGCCTTGCGGTGCCGCACCTTGAAGACACCGAATCCCCGAAGCTCGATGCGGTCGCCTCGCGCGAGCGCGTCCTTCACGGCGTCCAGAAAAGCCTCGACCAGCCGCCCGCATTCCCTCTTGGTGACTCCTGGTCCAACCACGTCGGCGACCTTCTCCACGAGGTCCGCCTTGGTCATTCTTTTGCCCCTCGCCGGTAGTGTGGCCGAAGTCCCGCCGCTTCGTGTAAGATAACCCGCAGGGCGGCCTCAGGCAGCAAGTCGAGCCCGCCGCTCGACGACGCCACGCATCGCTTCAACGCTGTCCAGCAGCCAGCCGTACTGCTCGGGTCGACCGGCCCGACTCCACATTCAGCGGTCAGAAGGCGCTGGATGCTCCGTCTCTGCGCCGACCGACAGGCATTGGACGGATCCTCGGCGGCGGCACTGCGGCTTCTCCGCTCCCATCAGTTGTGATCTGTCAACCTCGACTCACCACCGCCCCGAATCCCCGGCCCCCTGGAAGACAAACGCTCTCTCTCGAAATAGCAGTGATACAGCCTCACCTCACCGATCAGATTCGCATCCCCGGATACCCCTTGGCTACGGACATAGGCGTTCAGGTCCTGTTGCAGCCCTTGGCGGACGGCGGATTCCTCTTCCGGCGAGCGGCGGCAAGCCAGCTTCCAGTCGTCACCGTCCTCTCGGACCGTAACCGTCACATGGGTGATGCGACCAATCGGGGGTTCGTCGAGCGTTGCGTCGTCGCAGTCTGCCACGTTCAGAAGTGCGGGCTCCAACGACTGAGCCGCCTGGGCATTCGTGTACCGACAGGTTCTCGTTGCTCCCGTCGCACCGAGCGCGCGATCCGCCGCTGTTCGGCGCTTCACAGCGGTAATGTGGACCGACACGGCACCCGCAGCCACATCGAACAACGGCACGACGGAACCCGAGAACCGGCCTGTCGCCGCACGTTCCTCTAGACCGACCACATCGAGCACCTCGAACAGTCGAACGACGGCGTCGGCCTCCGGCTCCTGGTCCGCCTGGCCCACTGACGGCGACGCGAACGCCAAAGCGAGGGCCGCGACAGACCCAAGCTTCGTCCAGTACTTGCCGCGACGATCGAACCCCGGCCCGCCCTCGTTACCGATACGGCCCACAGGGTCCATGCTTGACCTCCTCTGAGTGAAAAGGACCGGGCAAAGCACCGCACCCGGCATCCGTGGACACCAATTCAAGCTGTGCGATCTTTGCAGGTGGTCGCAAGCACGGCATCCGTGTCCATGGTCGGCATCTCCGTACTCGACCCAACGTTGGTCTTCCCGCACGGGATTGATGGACGGGAGCGACCCCACGCGACGGTGGGATTGCCCTGCACATCCCAACCGTCGCCGTGCCGTATGAGGCATGCCGAATAGGGAGGTCGCTCCCGTCCACGGCCGAGGAGCGCGGATCCGCATCGGCGCTCCGCTGGCCGTGGTGCAACCGCAATGACGCCAGCAACTTGCCGAATGGACATGGTGTCCGGCCTGAGCGCGGTTCTCGTGCACAACGACCCCGATTCTTCCCGGACACCTCTCGGTCGGCATCGGGCGCGTCGAAAACCGCCTCCGAATGATGGCCTTCCGCTCGAACATCGACAAGGTCCGGGACGGCAACTAAACGGATGGTCCCCGCCGCGCTTCCAGGCACGATTTTTATCCCCCCCGAGCCTCCCATCTGGCGGTGCCGGGTGATGGCACGTCTTCAACTGGGCCGGGAGGTCGAAGGATGACCGGGGCTGCCTGCTGCTCTGCATGAACCCGCTCAAGGGCCTCAGGGAAGCCCAAGGAGAAGAACCCCGCCCGGGCCGTCCTCACCGAGGACGAGTCTTGTCGCGTCGGCACGACAACTAAAGGTTGTGTGCCAATCCCCTCATTCAGGTCCGACCGGCCCCATCGAGGCGGCGTTCGCAAGCAGGACGATAGGAAGGAAGGGGATCGCTGAACGGGAGTGCCACGGGTTCCCCGAGCAACAGACCATGGCCGGGTATTGGTGACCGCAGCATACCTTAGCTTAGCTTGCAGCAATCGCCACGTTCAGATTCTGAAGATTCGGCCCAGAAGCCAGGAAGGCCTAACGTGAGAAGAACCACCTACCCAATCGTAGCCACCCTGCTCGCAACCCCGGCCTTCGCGCAGGAACGTGCGCTAACCGTGGACATAACCGAGGTTTACCGCGTGGGCGGATTGAACGCGCAAGAGTGGGCGTTCTTCGGGCCCGCCTTGCAGATGAGCTTCGATGGAGTCGGTAACCTGCTGGTGCTGGATGTTGTGAACCGGCGCATCGTTGTGATCGGACCCGACGGTAGACTCGTGCGTGTTGTCGGGCGCGAGGGCGAGGGGCCGGGCGAGTTCCAGATGAGTATGGCAATCGCCGTGTGGCGCGATGGCCGCTTTGCGGTGCCCGACATGGGCCATTCCGCGATCCAGGTATTCAACCCCGACGGCGAACTGGCGCGTTTCGTGAGGCTAGCCGACGAGAACACTCCGCTGGCCGGCACCCTCGGATTCCGAGAGAGGATTCGGGCCGATCCGCTGGGCGACGGGATCATCGCCCAAGGGGTTGGTGGCGTGATGGCCCAAATGGCGAACTTTGCCAATCGCCGGATGGGACGACCGGAGGATGAGAATCCGGCGGGGGTCGATGACCGAGCGCTTGAGACATTGGACCTTTCCGGTGATGTAATGAGATCTACGCCGATTCTGCAGGGATGGAGGGCGCCTCGTCCTGGCACCAGCCTGTCATCGGCCGGCGAAGCCGACTGGTCGAGGGTGGTCGCGACGACGGAACCCCGGTACTTCGAACCGGAGTTTCACTGGGACGTGCTACCTGACGGCACCATCGCCTACTCCGACTCCTCGGCCTACGCCATCAAGTTCACACGCCCCGATGGATCGTTGCTCGACGTGCTGACGCGGCCGCTCTCGCCGGAGGCGGTATCCCAACGCATCCGGGAGAGGACGATCGCCTCCCACCTTCAACAGCTTGAGGACCGGTTGGCAGGGGGTTCCTCATCAGCCGGGCCTTTGCCGCCGCGGGATCCCGAGGAGAGCCGCCAAAGGATTCGGGATCGCACGTTCTACCACGAAGTCCCGGTGGTACGGGGGATAGCGGTCACCTGGGACGGCGGGCTGTGGATCCAGCGCCGCGGTGAGGATCCTTGGAATGACGATGGGCCGATTGATGTTTTCAGTGCGGATCGCGAGTACCTGGGCACGCTCGCTGTCGGCCAACCGGCGATGCCAGCCACCTTCGGACCCGATGGTCTTGTAGCCCATATGGAACGCGATGAACTCGACGTGCCGACGCTCGTCGTGAGCCGATTGTGGGTGGAGGTTAGGTGAGCGGATGGTGGCGGGTATTGCCCAATTCCGCCAGGGCCGCCGCGGCTGTCACCTCCCCCATGGTCCGGCCAGAGGGGGCACAGCCATCCGTCGTCGGTCGCCCGTCGGCTTCGCTGGACGATGCGCTCGCTCGGCGCGAGGTTTCACGACGCGCAGATCGTGCGGTCCGTCCACGAATCGAATGATGGCATTCACGAATGCCGGCGGAGCTACAGCTGCTCGCCGAGTGGGGCCGGAACCCGGTGAGGCGGCCTGATGGAACAGTTACAGGGACACCCGCCTAACGAGACCTTTCCCAAAGGAGCGAAGAAGAATGTCGGATGCTCGCGGCGAGGCATCTTCACGCCTTCCCGACCCTCAAGCGGTCGTTTCCAGCCTCTTAAGGCAACGTAAGCAGGGGCCTCGCTTCCGCCCTTCCAAAGCGGAGGAACGACATCTGGGCTACGGCGCCACGTTGCTCCTGCTTTTCGGCTACACATTCCAAGCGCATGACCTCCAGAGCCAACAGGAAGTGCGCCATTTCGTAGCCAACATCGCCTCGGAGCTCACCGAGACGATGAGCGGCGAGAAGGGAGGCGTTAACCGGGACGCCTACATATCGGGCATCTTGGAAGCGTTGGCGGGTGCTTCAAGCCTCCTTGGAACGCCTCTCCGCAGAGGATGACGAGTGGTAAGGGCGTCAAACCCGATGGCGCTAGAGATGGCGCCCCGGCGTCACGGGGAAGTGATTGGCACCGTTCGTCCACATCGCCCGATGAAGGCGGTGATCACGAACGCGGCCGGTCCGAAGCGCGACGTGTGGCGAACGTTCGCGGGCTACCGACGCCGACGACGAAACAGGCGGCGCGCGGCGGCCCGCACGTCGGTGGACAGTCCGAAGATGACGGCGGCGGCCAGCCCCCCGAGGGCAAGGTAGGAGAGGAGGCTCACGGCTCGACCTCCGGGAACCGGTTCGACTGCTCGCCCGCTGGAATCTGGCGGAGCTTCCGCACCGCGCGCGACACGTCGCGGGCATCGGAGCGGATCAGGAGCCAGTCGTCGCCGAACCGTGTCAGGCGGACCCAACACAACCCGTCCCCGGCTTCGTCGAAGGCGACGACCTCGCGGGAGTGTATCTTCCGCCCGTAGGCTTGCCCGATGATTCCGCTGTCGCTCACGGTATAGACCCGCCGCCGGTTTGGGCCGATGGTGTACGGACGCGGGACTGTAGATCCCCACGACCTTCCCGAGCAAAGTAGTACCCGCACCGTCCTGACCGAAATACGCACTTGTCAGGGCCGCCTCGAAGCGGTGTTTGCACCGTTCCCCGGCAGAGGCGAGCGGTTCCACCGACGCGGGCCGCGAGCCAGGGCGAGAGACCCCGACCTGCTCGCCCCGGTTCGCCGATTGGCCTTCCCGCAAGGGATTGCTGATTCGGAGCGACCCCCGAGGGAGGTGGGATGGCGTGCACATCCCAACCCTCCCCGATGCCACGCCAAGCATCGAAAAAAAGGTGGGTCGCTCCGGCCACGGCCTCAGTTTCCCGCGCGGCGCAGCCGCCCCGGGGGCGGTGGCGCAACCGAAAACCGGACAGCGACATGCGAAGTCGAAGACGTGCACGTCCGAGTCGCTTTTCCGCGCACATGCACCCCGGTTTCACACGTGCGCCTCTGGATCGGCATCGGAGCGCACCGCCGACTCGGTAGTCGGTACCCCGAGCCGACGGATGACCCGAGCGGGCGGGCCACGGCTGGCGGAGATGCGCCACCGGAGTGAGCTTCATTCATCGATATTCATGTCCGCACCCACGAATGACGGCGAGGTGATTGATGGTCAGGTTCCCGATCCCCGTGTTGGTCTGCTGTATGATCGGCTGCGACAGCTCCGACGGCGGCCCCGCGCCCGATCCTCCGGACGCGACTTCGGATCCGGACATTCCCCTGGTCGTTGAGACGGAGGAGCTCTTCCTCCTTGGTGGGGGGCTGTCGGAAGAGGAATGGCAAGCCTTCACGGAGATATCGGAGGTTCACTTCGACCACGACGGCAACTTGGTGATTCTGGACCGGCGACAGAACCGGGTTGTGGTCGTCGGTTCGGATGGAGAGTTTCGCCGCCAAGTTTCACGAACTGGGCAGGGACCGGGGGAGTTCCGGATGGCCATCGGGGTCGGCGTCCTCCACGACAACCGGATCGTCGTGCGCGACGTCGGCCATGACGCCCTGCTCCTGTTCGGAGCCGACGGCACCTTCCTTGAGGAGCATGTCGCGATTCGCGAGCCTCCCCAGCCGGTACGATCCCCGGGCATCATCACTTCGTCTCAGTCCGTGCCCATCCTGCTTGGCGTCTTCCCTGATGGCCGGTTGCTCACCGCTCGGCGACAGGAAGACCGTGCCGTGGACATCCACACGATCGGACAGGGCAGCAGGGAGGTTTATCGGGCACACACCCTCCCTCCGCCCGATGCCGCCGAGGGTGCGGCCGTCTCGATCCGCATAGGCGAGATGGAAGTACCGCTGCCCTCCGGGATACTGCCCCGCAGAACGGTATTCGGTCCCCCTCTGTTGGCAGCGGTTCTGGCCGACGGGGAGATAGCCGTCGTTGATTCCGTGGGCTACCAAGTCAAGATAGTGCGGCCGGACGACGGCACTGTGCGTACCGTACTGGAGAGGGCCATCGACCCCATCCCGGTCACGCCGGAGATGCAGGAGGCGGCCAGGGAGCGTGAGAGGGGTGGAGGAGGAGCACAGGTGATCGCCACGGGGCCGGGCATATCGGGCGAAGCGGGCCGTGAATTGTCATCGGCGCTCGCACAGTCGCTGGCCGCCGAGATGGACTTCGGCTCCGCGGTGCCCGTCATCAGCGAGATGGGCGTCGACCACGAGAATCGGATCTGGATTGTGCGGTCGGGGGAGGATGGCGTATCGCCGGGTCCAGTGGATGTCCTCACCCCGTCCGGCGGCTACCTGGGCACCCTTTCGGAGGATTCCTTCCGCGTCCCGGACTCGTTCGGGCCTGACGGCTTGATGGCGTATGTCGAGCAGGACGAGTTCGATGTACCCGTCCTGAGAGTCGTTCGGCTTATGAGTCTCACGGTCGCCGGGGGCTGACAAGACGAGAGTCGCCCAAGCGACGACTGGGAGAATCCCGGCAGTCCGCTGAACGGCAGCGCGGACGCTGACACGTCCGGGAGTAACTGTTCGGTCAGCCCGTGGTGAGCGTCCCCCTGAAGCGGATCGTGGGGGGCTAGGCCTAGCGGTTGAGGATGCACCTCCAGTGCTTGGCGAGCGGGCAGAGCCAGACATCCTTGGCGGGCTTGCCGTACTGCTTGG
>JAJDUP010000038.1 GCA_022826565.1 Gemmatimonadota bacterium
CTCGGCCAGCGCCACGCCCGCTTGTCCGTTCGCCTCACGTATCGCCATGCCCTCGACGATACTACATTCGGGATCGCGTTACCAGACCCCCCCACGATCCGTTCAGGGGGACGATCACCACGGCTTCACCGAACAGTTACCGGCTGGATCGAGAATGGATGGATCCTTCCGTCTCCTCGACCTCGAAACTCCTTGGCGGCTCACAGCGAGGTTGCATGCGCGTCGACCCCCTCCCCGAGGTCGCGCCCCCGGCTACTAAGGCGATAGAGTTCGCGCTTGCGGTCGATCTTCATGGCCCAGCCCGAGTCGGTCAACTGGTCGATGGTGAGCTTGGCGTGCCGGTGGCTGCAATCCAGCAGGTCGGCCACAGCGCGGAGGCCGAAGCGCGATCCGTCGCACCAACGACTAAGCACCCTCTTGGCATCGTTCGTCAAGCTACCTGCCTACCGTCTTTGGTCTGGGGCGGCGCTTCTCGGTCTTGTCCTCACGATGCTTGCTCGACGTCGGGGAGCCCGCCGCTATATTGGATGTGGACTTGCCCAAGCGAAGGTGGCCCTCGAACCGAGCGCCCTCGTCCACTTTCATCCGATCGGTCTGGATATCCCCCTTGATCCGGCCAGTCTCCCGCAGCTCCACGCGCCTCGCGCCAACGATGCTCCCCATGACGGTGCCCGCAACCACGACTTCGACCGCTTCGACATCGCCATCAATCCGTCCGCGCTTGCCCACGACGACCGGACCCGACGTTTGCACGGGGCCTCCGATCTTGCCTTGAACGCGGATCGTCCCTTCGCATTTGACTCCGCCGAGTATTTTCATGTCCGGGCCGACGACCGAGACATCCTTGTTCGGCTCACGACCAAGTGCTCCTCCAGCCTTGTCGCCCATTCCCTCTCTCGCCCGTTTTCGCGGGAAGCGCAAGTACGCTCAACCGCCTCCCGCCGACGCCAAGAAACACCGATTCACCGACCCATGGATGAGACCACACTCACTCGCGGTCGGCAAGGCGTGGATCGGTTTCCGCGCAGCAGGCCGAGTTTCGGTCCCGCAAACCGGAGGTGTGGCGCAAAAAGGAATGCGCCAGTCCGTCGCCGAAGCATTGGCGGATGAACACCTTCCGGCTGCGGAAGCCCCGTCATTAGATTGGAGATGAGGACCTCGCACGACCTCGGGCAAAGGAGACCGAACATGGAAACCGTAGAAGCTGCACTGAACGCGGATCCCGTGACGCACGCCACTCGGGAGACCGGCCGTTCACGCCGGGCCTTCAAGTTGGTGACGTTCGCCTTGGTCATCACGGCCGCAGGACTATCCTGGGTGGCCCCGGTGTCGGCTCAGCAGACCGGCACCATCACGGGCACCGTGGAAGACGCGGAGACCGGCGAACCGCTGGCCAGTGCGCAGATCAGCGTGCCCGCGCTCGGGATCGGAGTGCTCTCCAGCGGAAGCGGGCGGTTCAGCCTGCCGGGCGTGCCCGTCGGCACGCACGAACTCCGCGCCGAGAGGCTGGGCTATGCGGCCGCTTCGGTGAGCGTAACCGTCACGGTGGACGGCGCTGCCGCCGTCGAACTCAGGCTGACAACAACCGTCCTGGGCCTCGCGGAACTGGTGGTGACGGGCACCGCGTTCTCGGAGTCACTCGTGCAGTTGCCGTATGCGGTGGCCGTTTCGAGCCGGAGGACGCTGGCGGAGCAGGGGTCTCCTCAAGCCGTGGACTTCTTCCGCAACCTCGGATCAAGCGCCGGGGTTCTTGGAGACCGCCAGGGTTGGTACAATACCCGCCCGCCCGCAGCGGTGTCGGAGACGGTCGCCAGCGTCAACCTCAGGGGCATCGGGCCGTCCCGCACCCTCGTGCTGCTCAACGGCCGCCGGCAAGTGTACCTGCCGGCGCGGCTCTCCGGAGGGAGGTTCGTGGACGTGAACGCCTTTCCGTCGGTCGCGCTGGACCGGATCGAGGTGGTGAAGGAGGGCGCGTCGGCGGTCTACGGCTCGGACGCCGTGGCGGGCGTGGCCAACTTTCTGACCCGCAGCGATTTCGAGGGGTTGGAGGTGTCGGGCTCGCACGAGTACTTCGCCGGGGCCGGGGAGACGCACGCGGGAGCGATTTGGGGCATGCGGCTCGGTGACGGCGCGCACGCCGTCGTATCCGCCGAGGCACTGGTCGGCCAGGAGTTGCACCCCGAGGATCGCGATTGGGCGCTTCGTCCCTTCACGTCCGGCGGCGGGGCTTGGTCGTATACGGGGAATCCCGGCGCGTTCCTCTTCCCGAGGTTGACGGGCGACGAGACGATCGAAGAGTTCACGGCGGCCCTTTCGGACGCGCAGTTCGGAGGCTGGGGCGGCGTCTTCGTGGATCCCCGCTGCACGGACTTTGGGGGGCACCGCGAGGGCGAGACCTGCCGCTTCCGCTACCAGCAGTGGGACAATCTGCTCCAGGCGTCCCGCCAATTCCGGGGCTTCGCCGAGATCAACGGCGACCTAGGGGACCGTTCGAGCTACCACGTCGAGGCGCTCTGGTCAGAGGCCACGACTCCCGAGTGGTTCACGACCCCGTCCTATCCGCCGATCTCTCCGTACAACGGAGCCCAGGTGATCGAACCCGGAAATCCGGGCAGACAGGCGTTCTGCGGGACCCACGGACAGAGCGCCGGTTTCGCGAGCCAACAGGCGTGTCTGGAGGACAACTGGTACTTCTACGGGCGGCTCGTCGGCAACTCGGGACCCGGACGGACGCTGGAGCGCGCGTCCCGCACCCAGCGGATCGCCGCCTCGCTGGAGCGCGGCATCGAGTCGCTGGGCGGGGCGGCCATCGAGTTGTCCGCCAGCTATTCCCGGGCCTCCGGCAACGCGAACCTTCCGGCCGAGTACGCCTACCGGAAGTTCCTGGCCTTCCGCGGCTTCGGAGGCCCGGACTGCGGAGTGACGGTCGTGGTCGACCCGTCGAGTCCGTCCGGGATGGCGCTCGGTCCGCTCAACGGGGCGGTGGCGGGCCAGGGCAACTGCCGGTACTACAACCCGTTCAGCAACGCGCACCGGCTATCGGCGCAGCCGGGCGCGCTCTACCGGGACCAGCCGAACCCGGACTACATGCCCGGACTGGAGAACAGCGCCGAACTGATCGACTGGATCAACGAGGAGGTGAATCTGGACAGTTCGGCGGATCTGTTCGTCGCCGACGCGATGCTCAAGGGGGCCGTCACGGAGGGGCTCGACTACGCCGTCGGGTATCAGTTCCGCAGGTTCGGTGTGTCCGCGACCCCCAACCAGCCGGGCGACCTGTCGATCAACCCGTGCCCCGTTCCGGGCGACCGCAGCTGCCTCGAGAAGGCCGGGGCGTTCACCTTCACCACCGGGCACTACGAGTACCAGGACGCCCAGATGGTGAACAGGTTCTTCGCCGAGAGCCGCTTCACACTCGGCGACAGGGTGGAGGGGCAGGCCGCCGCCAACTACGAGTTCCATGGCTCGGTGAGCAGCTTCGATCCCAAGCTGGCCGTCCGCGTGTCGTTGGCCGACCCGCTGGCGCTGCGCGCCTCGCTCCAGACGACCTTCCGCACGCCATCGGTGGACGACCTGAACGAAGACCGCAGCACCGGGCTCGAATACGTGTCCGAGGCGGGCATCTACAAGGCGGTGGACGCGTTCGGCAACAGCCAACTCGTTCCCGAGCGCGCGCTGACCTACAACGTCGGACTGACCGTGCAGCTTCCGCGGTTTCGGGCCACGGCCGACTACTGGAGCTACGACTTCCGCGACGTGATCGACCAAGTGCCCTTCGGAGGGGTGACCCGGCTGTACGCGGCGGGCGGGGCCTCGCGGGCCGCCGTGCAGGAGTTCGTGACCTGCCCCGACGGGCCGGGAACGGGAACCTGCCACGTGTCGGCCGTGGAACGGATCAGGGTGACGAACGTGAACTGGCCGGGCATCCGCATGTCGGGAATCGACCTGCACGCGAGCACGCGCCTGCCGGTCGGTGCGGGCATCTTCTCTCTGGGGGCCGACGGCACCTACACCCGGGAGTTCTTCGTCAAGGCGCTCGAACTCAACGGGGCCGAGGTATTCGCCGCGCAGGACGCGGCGGGCCAGCTCAACTGGGGCAATCCGATCGCGCCCCCGCTGCCGCAGTGGAAACTCCGCTTCTCGGCCGGATACCACTGGGGCGACTACAGCGTGGTCAACTACCTCAACACCGTCTCCGGGTACACGAACGAAGTGTTCCCCGGCACCGAGTTCGAGCACATCGACCGGTTCGTGGGCTGGGATCTCAGTCTGCTGCGGCGTACGTCGAGCACGACCGATGTCGCGCTGTCGGTGATCAACCTTCTCGACGCCGATCCGCCACTCGTCAACTGGGAACAGTCCTACGACGCGTTTACCCACAGCCCCAAGGGCAGACGCCTCAAGCTCTCGGTGACCTACCGCCCCGGGAACTGAAAGGAGGAGGCCGTCATCCTCTACCGGGTTGCCGTCGGCATCGCCTACGATCCATTGCCGGGGGACGGATGGACGCTCGGCAGGCCGTCGGTCAAGTGTTTGGATTGGTGTGCGATCCAGCGGGGCCACGCTACGGTCCCTTGGTCACCTTGACCCAACCAAAGTGAGAATGCCTGCTATGCGAAAGCTTGTTGTGTTGGCCGGTCTTGCGCTGATCGCGGCCCCTGCGACCGCTCAGACCACCCTGGGTTTGAAGGGCGGAGTCGGCTTCGGCACCGTCACCATCGAGCAGGAGGGAGTCGAGGAGGAATCCGTTTCCAGCTTCGTCGCGGGGATGGAACTCGGTGTTCCGGTGTCCAACGCGTTGAGCCTGAGGTTCGGCGGGACGTACGCGCAGAAGGGCGGCAGCGGCAACGTCGAGGGTGGCAAGATCACGCTCGGCTTCGACTACGTCCAACTCTCGGCCTTGGCGAGGGTCGGCACGTCCGGCAACGGCGGGGTTTCCGTCGGCGTGATGGCCGGCCCATGGGCGGCCTATCGACTCTCGTGCGAAGTGGAGGGCACTCTGGAGGGGTTGAGCGTCGTAACGCCTTGCGTCGATCCGCCTTTCGCGGATTTCGAAATCAAAACCTTGGACTTCGGGGTGGCATTCGGCGGAGGCGTCGAGTTTCCTGTCGCCGGCAGCGTCCGGCTGGGGCTCGACGCCCTCTACTCGCTCGGCCTCGCCTCGATAGACGAGGACGACTCCAAGACGCGGCACCTGACCATTCAGAGCGGCTTCGTCATCCCGATCGGCTAACCGGCAGGTCCGCGAGCACGCTATCCCGACCGGGGGAACGGGCGGCAGCGCCGTCCCGCGTTGCGCCGTGCCTCTATAGACTAGCTGATCTGGTCAGCCGAAGGTGCGGCGCAACACGGACTCGTAGATCCCGTCGCCGAACCACTTGCGGATGAACATCAGCGGGCGCGCCGTCGCGCCCTTCACGTACCGCCGTCGCGGACGGGCGGCGGTCGCCGCCTCGACGAACACGCGGGCGAGCACCTCGGCGTCGGTGCCGCGACTCGCGGCCTTGGGATCGGA
>JAJDUP010000055.1 GCA_022826565.1 Gemmatimonadota bacterium
CGCCGCTACTCGCTCACTCCAAGGTGATCGGCATGCTCTGGAATCGGTGATCGGCATGGTGGAATCACTGATCGGCATGCTCTGGAATCGGTGATCGGCATGGGATGGAATCACTGATCGGCATGTGCCGGAATCAGCACCGATGACCGCGTCATCGAGTTGCGGCCCTTCGCGACCACTCTGGTTCCGTTGAGTGAGAGCGGCGGTGTCGCTCTTGTATCCGGGCAGGTTGCGTGCACCTTCGACTCCTTCGAGTCCCGGATCCACTGCACGGACAGCGGTCGCAGCGCGGTCGGGGCCTTCGGGCGCGAAGGCGAGGGTCCCGGAGAGTTTCGCAAGCCTCTCTGGCTGATGAGCGGGCCCGACGGGTTGTTGGCCGCCTTCGATCTTGGCGCGGCGCGACTGACCTTCTTCGAACCCGACGGAACCCTGGTATCGGCAACCCGCATGCCTGCCGATGTCGTTCCGACCGACCTCCAGGCCGGCCGGGTATTGGGCTACCGTCTGGCGATGCTGGACCGGACGCGCTCCGAGGATCAGCCCGACTATATCCCCACGGTGGTCGACGCCTCTTCGGGCGAAATCCTGTGGGAGCGCGAGGATCTTGCGGACGCAGTCGGTCGCGACTGCTTCGGCGGGTTCGGAAGCGTTTTGAGACCGGAAGGCGGTTTTGTCACCACCGCTTGCGAGCATGAGCTGGTCTTCCTGGACCACAGGGATGCCGCCAGCGCCACCGTAGTCGCTGCTCCAAACTATTTTCCGGCGTTGCCCGGTGCACGCGACGTGGAGGCGTACGTAAACGACGTCACCCGAATCGGGGGTGGCCTGGTTTCCCTCACCCCGGCACAAAAGGAGGCCTATGCGGCCGGATACCGGGAAAAACCCAGGCGGTGGTACTTCGGCGGCTCCGCGTCGCTCAACTTCGACGGCCGGAACCGCCTCTGGGCAGCTCTCACCCTCGACCGGGACGACTTCTCGTATCTCGAGATCTGGACAGGTACCGAGTACACGGGGACGGTGCGTGTCCGTGACCGGCTGATGGACTACGACATCCTGGGTGCGACCCTTGTTGTCCTGGTCGAGCGTAAACCGGATCGGTATGGGATCGCGTTGCGCGCGGTCGATTGGTATGACATCGGCGGGTTGGGTCTCTGAATGCTCAACTCAGTGGTAGTTTGCCAAGTCCGCGTTGACCCTCGGATCCGCGGCACGCGGACAGGGGTGCGAACCAACCTTTACGGAACCCGTAACAGGGCGTACATTCGGGGATCACATGATTCGGAGTTCTGGGGACCGAAGCACAAGGCGTTTCTTCGAGGGGCGGCGTGTGACGGCGTTTCACGGCTTTACCGATCAAGCGGTGCGCCGACTGACCCTGCTGGACAGCGCGGAGGTGCTCGGCGACCTGGCCGCGCTGCCGAGCAACCGGCTGGAAGCGCTTCGGGAGGACCGCGACGGTCAGCACAGCATTCAGATCAACACACAGTGGCGCATCTGCTTCCGTTGGACCGACGACGGGCCCTGCGAGGTCACGATCGTGGACTACCATTGAGAGGTCAAGTGACATGAACTCGAGGAATGGCATGAGGCCGGTGCACCCCGGCGAAGTCCTGCGTGAGGAACTCGACGAACTCGGACTGTCCGCGAACGCGCTCTCGAAAGCACTTGGTGTGCCGGTCAACCGGGTGACGATGATCCTGAACGGACAGCGCGGCCTTAGCGCGGACACGGCGTTGCGGTTGGGCACCTATTTCGGGACGACCCCGGAACTCTGACTGAATCTGCAGAAGACCTGGGAGCTACGGCGAACGCAGATCGAGGCGGGTCGGGAGATCGCCGCACAAGTCACGCCCCGGCACGCAGCGGTGTAGGAGAATCCGACGCTTCGTCACCCACCAGGACGGTCCCACATGACCCGGCCAATCCGCCGAGCAGCCACGATACCGCTCTTCCTCTCCCTACTCCTGCTGTCGTGCGTCATCGCTTTCGCGCCGCCGGGTAGCCTCGCGCAGGACACAGAACCCTTCCTGGCCCTCGGGGAGAAACGTGAACTCCATTCCAACGTGCTCGGGGAGCGGCGCGAGATCATCGTCGGTGTTCCGGCCGGCTACGAGGGCGGCGACGAGACGTACCCCGTGGTCTACCTCCTGGACGGCCCGTCGCACTTCCATCACACGACGGGAACGGTGCGTTTCCTGGCCAGAAACGGACGCATGCCGGAAGTCATCGTCGTGGCCATTCCGAATACGGACAGGACGCGTGACCTGTCGCCGCCCATCCAATCCGACGCTGCCCCCGCGCGCTCGAGAGCCGGCGGAGCCGACGACTTCCTGGAGTTCATCAGCGCCGAGCTGAAGCCATTCATCGACGGCAACTACAGGACAAGACCGTACAGCATCCTCATCGGGCACTCGCTCGGGGGACTGCTCGCGAATCACGCGCTGGTGCATCGGCCGGACATCTTCGACGCGTACATCTCGATCAGTCCGAGCCTCTGGTGGGACGAGCAGCGTCTGGTCGTACAGGCCGACTCCGCGTTCGACCACGCCGGCGATCTGGTCGGAGACTTCTACATGACCATGGGGAACGAGGGCGGTGCGATGCTCGGCGGCGCCCTGAAGTTCGCGGGCATTCTCGAAGCGAAGGCTCCCGAGGGATTCCGTTGGGATTTCAAGCTCATGGAAGAGGAGAGCCACGGTTCCGTGCCGCACAGATCGACCTACTACGGGCTCGAGAAGATCTTCGACGGCTGGAATCTGCACGATCCGGTCGGCCTCTACGTGGCGGGCGGCCTGGAGGCCATCGACCGGCACTTCGCGCGAGCATCGGCGAGGTTCGGATACGAGAGGACGCCTTCCGTAGGGATTCTCGGTCCGGTCGGCGGCAGGGCGCTCGAAGAAGGGAACGCCGCGGACGCGGAAGAGATCTTCTCACGCCTGATCGAACGGGATCCCAACCTGGCCCCCGCTCACAACGGGCTGGCGGAAGCGCACGCGCTCATGGGCCATCGTGACCTGGCGATCGAGCACTACCGGCACGCTCTTCGGATCGACCCCAGGAACAACGCGGCCCGCGAAAAGCTGGCGGAGTATGGCGTCGACCTGTCCGATTACCCCGAGACTGTGGACGTACCGGTGAGCGTGCTCGAGTCCTACGTGGGAACGTATGTCGTACCCGACGATCCGGACGAAGTGCTTCGATTCTTCCTGGACGGAGAGGAGCTGGCGGTGGAGCTCGCGGGCAGGACGTTCGAGCTGTACCCGACATCCGAGAAGCGCTTCAAGGTGGCGGCCGTGCCGGTATACCTGACCTTCAGGTCCGACGAAGCCGGGAACGTGACCGGTATCATGATCGATCAGGCGGGCGAGACGACCGAGGCGACTCGGGTGAAGTAGGGCGTGAACATCGACACGACCTTTCTGCGCCGCTGCATCGCCCCGCTCAAGAGGGACGCGAGTGCGCTCGCCGTCATGATCGAGCGGGCCAACTATGACCGACCGGCTGCGTCTCTCGCCAAGGCGTCAGACCGATGCAGCCAAAGCTTGTTCCTAAGTGGGTCAAGACCTAGATTGCCGCCCGAGGCGTTTGATCAGGAAGTTGCGTGGTTGAGGTGTCGCAATGCAGTTGAATCGGCTCTCGGGCAGTTTTTCGGAACAGTGTTTCGGTTTCTTCCGGTTCTTGATTGGCCGACAAGTGTCGTGGCTCTACCTGCTCGCGATCTTGGTCACAGGCCAGGGGTGTTTCAGCTACGCCGTTACGGAACTCCCCGGAATCCGGTTGCAGGAACAGATCCGTGTGGAGTTGGAGGACAGAGGCTACCGTCGGATTGCTCCCGGCACCAACCCAAACGACAGGCCTCGGTTGGAGGGGCGCCTCGCGAGGGTGGACAGTGACAGCCTGACCGTGTCCATATGGATCGGCGAGCCGTACCTGGGGACTCCCTTTCAGTCCGCCTACCAGGACATCGTGGTTCCCCTCGAGCATGTTCGCCTGGTCGAGACCCGGAGGCTCTCCCGGAAGCGAACCGCGCTGACCGCGGCTGGGGCCGTGGCTATCATCGCGTTTCTCATTGATTCGATCGGGTTCGTGGACATACTTGGCGACGGTCGTGTCGGTGAGGTGCCACCCGATCCGCCGACCAGGGGAGGCGGGTAAGCCAGGAGCGGCTGCGGGAGCTGCTGCAAAGGCCCGTTAGCAGTTAGCTCCCCCTGGGGACGACCTCGATGACCCCTCTGGGGTGACCCATTCCAAAACGAGCCCCGGCCTCGCCCGCGTCGTAGTGCCGAACCTCTCGTACGTCATCCGGTCGAAGCCCGCGGAGATAGGTCACGTCGCCCACCTGGTTCCCGTTCATGAACACGCTCACCATCGTCGGAGACGGATCGGTGACGGAGGTAGGTCCCCTTGACGTGAACCATGCCGGCTTCAGCTTCTGCACTGCATCATAGACCGTACTGGCGTTGGCACGGATCATTTCATCCCGGGTGATGAAGTCGCGGGCCTCTCCGGATTCCCCGGGCAGCGACATTCCCACCACACAGGCGGACATGAGGATCAGGACGCTGGCAAGCGTTGCTATGGCTCTCGTTCTCATCTGTTCCTACCTCTCATCGAAAGGAGCCGGGAATGGCCGTGCATTTCAACAAAAACTGGCAGGGGAGGGGCACCGGCCCCTCCCCTGCCTGCCCTCGGTGCGACACGGGGATGGTCTTCCACGGCCCGCTAATTCCCCGTGGCCCACCACACCCTGGTGAGCATACCGTCCAACCCGGTGGAAACCCCGCTGGCGGCCACCTGATCACCGTTGTAGTCCACCTCGTCCGCGGGTGTACGGAGCCGCTGTGGGATGCCATCGAGGTACCGCTCCGCCGGGTCTACCAGCGGCACATCGGGGTAGCCCGTACGCCGATAGTCGTTCCACACCTCGGCCTGCAGGAAGTTGGCCACGTATTTTTCCGTGATCAACTCTTCCAGCGAACTCAGGGGCGGTTTTGCGGCCAGGTACGCGTCAATATCGGACGAGGCCACGCCGAGGCGTTCCATATTGGCCCGAATCGCGTCCCGGTACACACCGTCTGCGGCCCCGGTACCCGAAACGATCAATCGGGCTTCGGCCTCCAGGAACTTCACATCTTCATAGGTGAACCACACGTGGTCCGCGCTGTCGGCGCTGAAGAACGCGCCGATCCGGGATATGGCCGAATCCGGCTCCGATACCTCCCCCGACGGGTTCCCCCGGTAGATGGGGGTGGTCGCCAACACGCATTCCTCCCTTGAGTAGCCCAGTCCCTCGGGACACTCCAACGCCGCGGGCTCGGCCATGATGGGGAGGCGCGGGTCGTTGTTGGCCTTGAGCATTTCAATGTAATAATGGGAGGATCGGCTGCGCTCAAATGGCTCCTGATCCTCGAACTTGTACCAGGGCTGACGATTGCCCGTACCGCCGGCATACTCCACGGTGGGCGCCTGGGCAGGACTCTGGATCCCCATTGCGAGCGCGGACAGCGCGGCCTGGGCCCGTTCAACGCCGTTCTCCCCGGGCGCGTACACCAGGCGCATGTGGAGCCGGCCCTTGACGGAGTGGGCCAGTCTCACCCATCCGGCCATGTCCCCGCCCAGGAGGATGTCGCCGGCGCCAATTGGAGTAGCAACCGGCCTTTGCATCTCCTCAATGGCCTCGTCGATCAGCTGGAAGACCTGAGCGTAAACCTCCTCCTGTGTATCGTATTTCGGGGTCGAGTTGGTTGGATCGAATGCTTCTGACAGGGGAACCGGACCGAAGTTGTCCGTGGCCACCGCCGCGCTCCAGGCGTAGATGAACTTGGCGATGCCGTGATAGGCCCATTGTTCGGTTTCCTCCGCTTCCGCCATGATGTTGACAGCCTCCTGCATGGCATCGGCGTAGATGTCCCCCCAGAATTCGTTGGTGTCGAAGTTCGCCACCTGGTACCACTGGTGCTGCGAATACGTGTGACGGTCCCGGTTGTCGGACCACTGCTGCATCCACTCGGTCCCGAGGCCTGTGCCGCCGATGAGGTTGCCGTAGCGCAGGTCCTCCACGCCGATGATGTCGTGGCCGAACTTTACGAGCATGCCGGGCAACATCAGGGACATGCGGACCGTCTCGGGGGCATTCGGGTTGTCGTTTACGTCAAGAAAGCTGTCGCAGTTGCTGGCCGCGAAGCCCAGCAGCAGCGCCAGCCCGATTCCGGTTGTCACTCTCTTGGGTCTCGTCATCTGTCTATCTCCATCGTGTAATCCGCTCGTCGATAATCCGGGGCACCGTTAGAAATTGGTCCGCAGGCCAACACTGAAGCTCCTGAGCGAGGGTGCAACGAACATGTGGTAGTACTGGCCGCCCGCGTTCGTGTCTCCGTAGTTGCTCCCTTGCGGATCGCCGAGCGAAAAGTCCGTCCAGATGGCGAGGTTGTGACCCGTGACGTAGAACTGGGTCGGCCCCATGCCGATTCGGTCCAGGACGTCTTGCGGCAACCGGTACTGCAGGGTGACCTCCTGCAGATAGGTGGCTGTGCCGTCCTCGACGTTGTTCTCGCTTCGGAGGTAGCCGCCAAGCTCATTCCGGAAGTAGTTCTCGTCCTTGACAATCTCGATGTCGTTCGGTTGACCCGTGCTCTTTCGGATTCCGGGGTAGACGAAGGTCGTCCCTCGTTCGAGGGTCCAGTTGTGCACGCCCCGGCCCACGGTGTAGTTCAGGGTGAAGTTGAAGACGTCTCCCCCCTGAACATGATTGATCAGCCCCGAGAGCCTAAAGGGACCGTAAGTGAAGGATGTGTATACGTTTGCGAGCCAGTCCGGTTGGACATTGCCCAGGACGATGAGCTGGTCGTCCATGAGGGGCCACCCGTCTTCGCCGATAAGGATCTGGCCGTCCTCGGTTCGCTCGAAGCCGTTCCCCCAGATCACCCCATACGCCTCTTCCTCCTGAATCCGGATGTTCGGCCAGGCGTACCCGGCGAGATAGATGTTGGTGACTCCTGGTGCCAGTTCCCTCACCGTCGACCTGTTCCTGGACCAGTTCGCGACCATGTCCCAACGGGCGTTCGGTGATTGGAAGGGCACCGTCTGGAGCGTGACTTCGACCCCCTCGTTCCTCAGGTCGCCGGCATTGCGGGTGATGGAGTGGAAGCCGGTCGCCGGCGTCGACGATACGGAGAAGATCTGATCGTAGCTCCTCTTGTCGTAGTAGGAGAGCTCCAGCATGGCTCGCCCCTGGAGGAACCGCAGGTCCGCACCTATCTCGTATTCCGTGGTACTCTCAGGCTTGAGCACCGGGTTGCCCAGCGAATTGCCTTGCAGGAAGCCCTGGGTCCCGTTGAAGGGCCATTCGACATTCCCGGCATCGAAGTAGCTGGTTCGCAGTCGATAGGGTGGGGCATCGCTTCCCACTTTCGCCACCGACAGGCGAAGCTTGCCGTAGTCCAGCCAATCGCTCTGCCACCCGAGCGCCTCGGTGAAGACCACACTCATCGCGGCAGAAGGATAGAAATAGCTGTTGTTGTCCAGAGGGAGAGTAGAGCTCCAGTCGTTTCTGGCGGTAAGGTTCAGATACGCCCAGTCCTCGTAACCCGCCGTGGCTTGCCCATAGAGCCCCATCAGGCGTCGGCTCTCGGTCAGGTTGCCCCAAACGTCCTGGTCCAGGAAATTGTACAGGTTATAGAGGCCCGGAATGATGATATCATCACCGTACCCGGTGATGTTCTCGTTCGACCTGTCCAGGACGTTGAATCCCGCCAACCCGCTTATTGAGAACGCCTCTCTGACGGGTACATCGGCCAGCGACAACACCAGGTCGTTGTTTATGGAGGTCCGCGCGAAACGCTCCTGACGAGTGGAACCGGAGGTTTGCCCGATCTCGGTACGCCAGGGCCGTTCCCCTGTGTTGAAGGTGCGTGATTCGTTGTACGTGTCGAATCCCAGGCGGTTGGAGATCTTCAGGTACTCCGAGATGTCGAACTCTACGAACTGGGATGCGATCCAGCGATCGGTGCCGCTGGTTCGTTGTCCGTTCTCCGCTATCCAGAAGGGATGCGGCTCGTTGCTGCCCCACAGCACCGGGGTGCCGTCCTCGTTCCACGCCTTCCGCACGTCCAGATTGGGCGTTTTGTACCAGAGATCCTGCTCGAGCGATTGCCAGCCCTCTGTCAGCCATTCGTTTCCCGTGCTGGCATACATGACGGTCGTGTTGGTGGTCAACCGGTCGGTGAGAGGGAGGGTGACGTTGGCGTTGAGGTTGAGCCGGTCCAGCGTGGTCTGGGGGGTGATTCCCGAGTGGTACGCGTACGTGCCGCCGAGATTGAAGTAGCCACGGCTTCCCAGTCCACCGGTGGCATTGAGAGAGGTCTCCGACAGTGTTCCCCTCTGGTAGAAATCCCTTCGGGGATCGGTCATCCGAATACACTGGGTTGGATCCGTCTCCCCGGGGCACTCGTGCGCCATGACCGCGGCCGACACACTGTCCTTGTGGGGTCCCCAGGCACGGTTGGTGGTTGGGCTGCTGTACCCGCCGATGTTGTAATAGTCCGGCTCGCACCATCCCCCGTAACCCTCACGAAGGCCGTTGCAGTAGAAGCCGTCCCGGCCCGCCGTGTACTGCGACTGGTACCCTTCCAGGATGGCATCCTGCATTTCGTAGCGCGTGTTGATGGTGAAACGGGTTGGCGAACCAGCCTGCCCACGCTTCGTCTTGATGATGATGGCGCCGTGAGCCGCACGGGAACCGTAGAGCGCGGTGGCGGCGGCTCCGCGGAGGACGCTGAGCTCCTCGATGTTGTTCATGTCGAGGTCCATCGAACGGCTTCCGGCCTGGCCGACCTCCAGGTCGAAGCCGCCCTGCTCCTCCGTATTCATCTGCAGCGGGATCCCGTCGATCACATAGAGCGGCTGCCCGCCCCCCGTGAACGACGACTCACCCCTGATGACCACCCGGCTCGATGCCCCCGGCCGACTGCTGGACTTGATCACTTGCAGACCCGCCGTCTTCCCCTGAAGGGCCGCGGTGAGGTTCAACTGGGGCATTTCCTCGATCTTCTCGGCGGTCATATTCTGCACCGCGAACCCCAGGCTGCGTTCGGAGCGCTCGATCCCGAGGGCGGTGACCACAATTCCCTCGACGCTGATTGCCTCGACTCCGAGAGTGAAACTCACATCCACCGTGACACCGGCAGTGACCGTGACGGTCTCCTCGGCAGGGGCGTAGCCCAACATCTGTGCCCGGACGACATGCTCACCCGGCTGAACATTCAGGAGGATGAACCGGCCCTGTGCGTTCGTGAGGTTGCCCTGTTGAGTGGCTTGGATGTGCACCTGCGCTCCTGGCAGGGGCTGGCCCTCGGCGTCCACGACCGACCCGGTGATGGTGCCGGTCTCCTGAGCCCACGCAGCGACGGGGTTCGCCCACACGAGCGCAAGGGTCACGGCTGGCACCCTTGCAACCTTGACAAGTCTTCCTAACATGCCTCTATCCCTTCCTTCCTTGTTGGGGTTGGCATCCGTTCGAGGAGCGAAATGTTCGCCCCTTGACATGTCTGACGTTTATTGTTAAGCAGCGGATCGAGTTTCGGCAATCAGGAACGGAGGCTCCCAGCGGATCGCCCTTAACAAAAACTCTGGCCGGGGTCAAGTGGAAACACTTGACCAGCGTGAACCTGACCCGAGGAGGAAGACGACATGATTGCGAACAGGATGGTACGGAGCTTCTGGCTGGCGGGTGTCCTCGCCGTTCCCGTCCTCTCCCCGACTCCGGGCTCCTCCCAGGTCCCAGCGGAAACGGAAGCCCGGCTCAGGTCGATCTTTGAGGCGAGGGAATTCGACGCCCGGTCGTTTCAGGCGACGTGGCTACCCGACGGATCCGGATACGCGACCCTGGAGACCCCCGAAGGGGCTTCGGAACGGGAGTTGATCCGCTACGATGCCGCCGGTGGAGAGCGGACGGTGCTTGCCTCCCTGTCGAACCTTACGCCATCGGGCGCCTCGGAGCCCTTGAGCATATCCGGATACCAGTTCGCCCCCGACGGCAGCTGGGTGCTTCTCCGAACCGACACCGACGGCTTCTGGGCTTTCGACGCCACCGCCTCCACACTGAAAGAAGTGGACGCTGGCGGCGGAAACACGATCTCCCCCGACGGCCACCGCATTCTCTTCATCCGCGGCGGCGACCTTCACGTCCATGAGCTCGCGAGCACCCGGACCACCCGCCTCACCCACATCACCGCCGAATCCGTCTTCAACGGCCGCGCCGCCTGGAGCCCCGACGGCACCCGCATCGCCTTCGTCCAGTCCGACGCCTCCGGGGTGCGGATGAGATCCATGCTCGTGCCCACCGATCCATCCTATCCCGAGCTCCGAGAGGTCCGGTTCGCGAGGGTGGGTGAAACCATCGCCAAGCTCCGGGTGGGAGTGGTGGACGCCCAGGGCAGGGAAGTCCGCTGGATCTCCATCCCGTCACCGACCGAGGGCTTCTATCTCGGGCAGGTGAGCTGGGCCGGGAACTCCGAGGAGCTGCTGGTGGAGCAGTTCAGCCGGTTCCGGGACGAACGAGACTTCTTCATCGCCAACGTGAGCACGGGCGAGCTGACCTGGATCTACCACGAGTCCGATCCGGCCTGGGTCATCGCAAGCTATCGCCTGAATGCCGGTCTGGAGTGGATCCGGGGCGGCGAGTCCTTCCTCTTCCTGACCGAAAAGGACGGGTGGCGCCACTCCTACTTGTACTCGCGGGACGGGCGGGAGGAACGCCTGCTGACCCCGGGAGCCAGCGACGTCATTGAGCGGGGACCGGTCGATCAGCGCGAGGGCTGGTCCTACTTCTTCGCCTCGCCCGACAACGCCACCCAGCGGTACCTCTACCGGGTCCACCTGGACGGCGCCGAAGCGCCCGAGCGCGTCACCCCCGAAGACCAGCCCGGAACCCACTTCTACGACTTCTCCCCCGACCTCCGGTGGGCCTTTCACACGTATTCCACCTTCGACACCCCGCCGGTCACCGCGCTGATCAGCCTCCCCGAGCACCGTGTCGTGCGCGTCCTGGAGGACAACGACGAGCTCCGGCGCCGGACCGAGGCCACGATCTCCCACCCAACCGAGTTTCTGCAGCTGGACATCGGCGACGGCGTGGTGATGGACGCGTGGATGATCAAGCCGCGGGATTTCGACCCCGGCGCGAAATACCCGGTGTTCATCTACGTCTACGGGGAACCGCACGCCCAGACCGTCCTCGACCGCTGGTCGACCCGAAACAACTACCATCGCGCCATCGCGGACCTCGGGTATCTCGTCGTGTCCATCGAAAACCGCGGCACGCCGGCGCCCAAGGGAGCGGAGTGGCGGAGGGCGCCCTTTCCGACGATCGGCGTGCAGTCGACGGAGGAGCATGCGGCGGGAGTCCGCGAGATGGGCCGGATGCTCCCCTACGTCGATTTGTCCAGAGTGGGGATCTGGGGCTGGAGCGGCGGCGGATCGAACACGCTGAACTCCCTGTTCCGCAAGCCCGATGTCTACCACGTGGGGATCGCCGTGGTCCCCAAGCCCCAGCCGCATCTCTACAACGCCTGGTTCCAGGAGATCTACATGGAGACCCTGGAGACGAACCCGGATGGTTACCGCGTCTCGGCGCCCATCAATTACGCCGAAGGGCTGGAGGGAGACCTGCTCATCATTCACGGGACCGGGGAGACGAATACGCACCTGGAGATCGTCGAGGGACTGGTGGACCGTCTCGTGCAGCTCGGAAAGACCTTCGACTACTTCACCTACCCCAACCGGAACCACGGGTTGTCGGAGGGGGAGGGGACGCCGCTACATGTGCGGATGTTGATGGTGAGGTATTTGCTGGAGCATTTGCCGGCCGGGCCAGCGTAGTCGGCAGCCCGCGGGGCGGCCGGGCAGATCCGACTCCGGTCCATCCCCGTCCCATCGTGAGTTGCCCGGTCGGCTCTGCCCTTGATCTCTCTTGTAAGTCTCGCCGTAGATCATGATAATATCATATCAGGTGATCATATTGTCGTATGATCATCTTGATCATGATCGACCTTTTCTGGTCGCGTTCTGTATTCGGAAGAGACCGAGAGGCCAGATGGAGCATCCGCGGCACGGCCTGGCGTCCAGTTGGCAGGACCAGCAGGAGTCGGCCACCCACCGGGTTGTCCGGTTGGTCCGCTCGCGATGGATCGGCGTCTGCGGGGCCTTTCTCACCTCGTGTGTCCTGAAGGCCTGTACGGATGACGCTCCGACCACCCCCGTAGACCCGGACGCGTCTGTCCAGGCCACCATGGGAGCGGTGGAGCACAGCGCACAGATCCTGATCGAGCCACACTGGCTGACACTCGACAGGATCGGGGCCACGGGGAGGCTGTCGGCGACGGTGATGGACGCGGCGGGCGACACGGTGCAGAGCGCGCAGGTGAGCTGGGCGAGCGCCGATGCCGCGATCGCGACGGTCGACGACGCCGGGCTCGTCACGTCGGTCGCCTTCGGCTCCACGAAGGTCAGCGCGACGTACCAGTCCGTGACCGCCGAGGCCACCGTGGAAGTCGCGCTGCCGCTGACCGACCGTGAAATCCTCGAGATCCTCTACGAGTCTGCGGGGGGCGACGGCTGGACCGACAATACGAACTGGCTGAGTGACAGCGACCTGTCGGAATGGTACGGGGTGAAAACGTCCCGGGGCCAGGTGACCAGCCTGCGTCTTTGGGACAACAACCTGGTCGGCACGATTCCGCCCGAACTCGGAGGGCTGGACGAGCTGTTCAGCCTCTCGATGCACGACAACAGGCTGTCGGGCCCGATCCCCCCCGAGCTTTCGAAATTCAAGAATCTTCGCGACCTGTCTCTGGACGGGAACGCGGAGATCAGCGGCCGGCTCCCACCGGAGTTGGGATACACCGGCGGGCTCCAGTACCTCGGTGTCAGTGGCACCAACCTCACTGGCCCCGTTCCGCGCACTTTCGCTAACCTTGAACTTACCCGGTTCTATTTCGACAGGGACGGCGTGTGCATCCCTGCCGACCTCGAAGCGTGGCTGCAGACGGTTCCGGAGAAACGAGAAGACTACGCGATCTGCTCTGCCACGATGACCGTCGACCCCCCGTCGCTGTACCTGGAAGCGCCGCCCCTCGGCGACACGGCCAGATTGACCGCCGCGGTGATCACCGCCGAGGGGGACACGGTGCCCAGCGCGGCGATCACCTGGTCGAGCGCCGACACGACCATCGCCACGGTCGACTCCGAGGGGCTGGTGACCGCCGTCGACTACGGCACCACGCAGGTCACCGCAACCTCCGATTCGCTCACGGTCGCGGCCGAGGTGGAGATCGTCCTCACGCTCACCGACCGCCAGGTGCTCGACAGCATCTATCGGTTGACCGGTGGCGAGCAGTGGGCGGACACCGCCAACTGGCTGAGCGACGAGCCGCTGTCCGCGTGGTACGGGGTCGAAACCAACGAAGCCGGGAAGGTCGTCGGCCTGTCACTGGGGAACAACGGCCTTGCCGGCCCGATGCCGGACCTCCTGGCGGAGCTGGGTGACCTGGTCACGCTCGACCTGAGCCGGAATGCGCTCACGGGAGAGATTCCACCGGAGTTGGGCGAATTGTTGCAACTGCACAGTCTCGGGCTCAACGACAATGCGCTGGAAGGCCGGTTGCCCGCGAGCCTGGGGTCACTTGCCGCACTCCGGTATCTCCACATCGGCACCAACGAATTGGGCGGCGTGGTCCCGCGATCCTTCCGTGAGCTGGCGCTGGACACACTCTACACGGCCGGCTCCGGGGTGTGCGTGCCGCCTTCACTGAACACCTGGTTCGACGGCATTGGGCAGACGGACGATGCCGACCGCTGCGTCGCCTCCCTCGCAATCGAGGTCGTCGACCTGCCCTCGCCGACCCTTTACGCCCTCGGCGAAACGGGCACGCTGTCGGCCACCCATGTAAGCGCGGAAGGAGATAGCACGCACGAGGCGTCGGTCACCTGGTCGAGCGCGGATACCCGTGTGGTGTCGGTGGACGCCCGGGGAACGGTCACCGCGGTCGGCGAAGGGGCCACCGAGGTGACAGCCAGCTACGATTCCGTGGCCGGATCGATCTCCGTGGAGGTGGCGCTGCCGGACAGCGACCGTGACGTCCTGGAGATCTTCCACGACAGGACCCGCGGCGACGACTGGACGAACGGAGCCAACTGGCTGAGTGACTTGCCACTCGCGGAATGGGCAGGGGTCGACGCCGACAAGAGCGGCCGGGTGGTCGGGCTGGCGCTGTCGGGCAACAACCTGCGTGGGGCGCTACACCCATCCATCGGCCAACTGGACCGGCTGGTCACCCTGGATCTCGGCCGGAACTGGATCACGGGTTCGATCCCGCCTGAGCTCGGGAGTCTGGGCCGGCTCCAGGACCTCATCCTGAGTGTCAACGGGCTCTCCGGCGCGCTACCACGGGAGTTGGGAACACTGGACAGCCTGCGAACCCTCAACGTGGCGGCGACGAGCCTGTCCGGCCTGGTGCCGCCGTCCTTTGCCGGTCTCGAACTGGACAGTTTCCTGGTGGGAGGTACGGACCTGTGCGTACCCCCGTCACTTGCCACATGGCTCAACTCGATCCCGCAGGCCGGCAGTCCGCCTCCATGCCCCGCCGTGGTCTCGATCGAACCCTCGACGCTCACGTTCGCCGCGGCCGGCGAGACGGCCCGGCTGTCGGTAACGGTCGTCGATGCCGAAGGGCGTGTCGTGCAGACCCCGACGGTCACCTGGGAGAGCGACGACCGCGCGGTCGCACGTGTCGACGGGACGGGGCTGGTAACGGCCCGTGCCAGCGGAATCACGACGGTAGCCGCCGCTTACGACTCTGCCACCGTGGGGAGGGCCGAGGTGGCGGTCAAGCTACCCGACAACGACCAGGCCGCGCTCGAAGCCTTCTACCGCGCGACCGGTGGCGCCGACTGGACCGACAACACCAACTGGCTGAGCGACGAGCCGCTCGAAGAATGGTACGGATTGGGCATACGCGACGGTCGGGTCGATGTCCTCCGATTGCGCGACAATAACCTGACCGGCCACATCCCCGCCGCCATCGGTCTGCTGGAAGGTCTCTTCATCCTCGATCTGGCCCAGAACGCGCTCACGGGCCCAATTCCGCCCTCGGTCGGCCGGTTGGCTCGCCTGCGTGACCTCAATCTTCGAGACAACGAGGGAATCGACGGCCCGGTGCCGCCCGAGATGGGCAGCATGACGGGGCTCGAGTACCTGAGCCTCAGCAACACCAACCTGTCCGGCCCTTTGCCCGCGACCTTCTCCAACCTCAACGTCGAACGATTCTACCATTCGAATACCAGCCTGTGCGTGCCGCGCTCCCTGTCAGCCTGGTACGAGAGCCTCGGCAACCGCGACCCGTTGCCGTGCATACCGGAGACGGCGGACCGTGAGGTGCTCGCCGCTCTGTACAATGACACCGGGGGGCGGGCGTGGAACGATCAGAGGAATTGGCTGAGTGAGAAGAGCCTCAGCACCTGGAAGGGAATTGTCACCGACGAGGAGGGCTACGTCATCGAGATCTTCATGCCGTGGAACCGCCTCACGGGCAGCATACCGCCCGAGCTGGGCGACCTCCGCCGCCTCGAGGTGCTGGCTCTCTACGGGAACGATCTGTCGGGCCCGATACCCCCGGAAATCGGCAAGCTGACAGCGTTGCGCCGACTGTCGATCTCCAGCAACGAGCTCGAAGGACCGATCCCGCCCGAAATCGGCAACCTGGTCAACGTCGATACCATGTACCTCTCCGGGAACAATCTGTCGGGACCCATCCCGCCCGAGCTCGGCAACCTGGCCGCATTGGAGCACCTGGCAATCTTCGAGAACGAGCTGAACGGGCCGCTGCCGGCGGAGATGGGGAAGCTTAAGAAGCTGAAGAACCTGTGGGCGGTCGACAACGACTTCGAGGGCCCGCTTCCGCCGGAGCTGGGCGACATGACCTCGCTCGAGGACCTCAGTCTCTCGCGCAACAAAATCGCCGGCTCGATCCCGCCCGAGCTGGGCAAGCTGCAGGCCTTGAAAGACCTGGGACTCAACGACAACGAACTGACCGGCTCGATCCCGCCCGAACTCGGCACATCTCTTCCAGTGTAATCCACCAAGGTCTACTGAGTAGGTCATAACACGTTATTGGACAACGTTTTCTGTGGCATCCACGGCGCTCTACCGTCCCTTGCGGTCCATCGTCATCCGGTGTATTCT
>JAJDUP010000053.1 GCA_022826565.1 Gemmatimonadota bacterium
ACCGTCGCCGGACTGACGCCGCGCTCGTTGACGAGAAACCGCTCGTAGATTCCTTCGATCCGATCGATCGGCGTGTCGCTGCACGGGCAGGGAACGGCGGCAGGGATGACGCCGCCGCCGCGCAAGTAGCACAGCAGTTGCTGGCCGGTTACTGCCTCGCCCCGCCGCCCGCTGCCCGCCCCCCGGGCGAGCAGGAAAGCCCCGATCCGCTGCTCGTCGAGATCCTCGACGCCCAGCTCTTCGCGTTCGAGCCAACGGCTGAGTGTTTCGACGAACCGAAGCTTCTCCCGGGCTGACGGACGGGCGTATCCCTCAACCGAAAGCCTGGCCGCGAATCCGTCGATGTCGCGGGCCAGCGGGCCGGCGCGCAATCGTCGTTGTCGGCTCTCTGAAGTGGCGAAAAAGCGTTCGATCGACATGGGGCTTCTCCATCCTTCCGGTGACATGCAGAGGGAAAGGCGGCGGGAGAAGACAGACGGGATTATTCCGGAACATCGAACACTGTCGTTCCTCTCAACACGTTGAAAACACGAGCACTCCCACCATCGACACGGAGTCGACTCGGAATAATCCGGATCCCCGAATAATGGCGCTTATTCCGATATCGGAATAATCGCCACACTTTCGTCACGCGACGGCTGCTGCGCTGGTGTCAAGACGGCGCCGACGTCGATCGCAAGATCCTCGCTCTCGCGACCTATCTCGGCCACGCCAAGGTCACCGACACCTACTGGTACTGCACCGCCGTTCCGGAGCTGCTCGGCAGCACCTCGCAGCGTTTCGAGCGATTCGCCCACCCCACCTTGGAGCGACCGTCATGACCCGCGTCGAGCGCCCGTTCCCGGCACTCCTGCAGGACTTCTTTCACCGGCGCCTCATCGCACAACGTGGCGCCAGCGCCCACACCATCGCCAGCTACCGCGACACCTTCACGTTGTTGCTTGGATACGCCGCAGAGCGCACCGGACGCACGCCCTCGGCACTGACCCTCTCGGATCTCGATGCACCCATGGTCCTCAGCTTCCTCGACCACCTCGAGAGCGAGCGCGGCAATTCCGCACGCACGCGCAACCTCCGGCTCGCCGCCATCCGATCCTTCATGCACTACGCTTCGCTGCGCGAGCCGACCCTCCTGCCCGTCACGCAACGCGTCCTCGCGATTCCCGCCAAACGTTTCGACCGGCCCGTGCTCGGCTACTTGTCCCGTGGGGAGGTAACCGCGATCATCAACGCCCCCGACCCGTCCACCTGGAGCGGCCAGCGCGACGCCGTCCTCTTCGCCGTGCTCTACAACACCGGCGCCCGCGTCTCCGAGATTACCCGTCTTCGCGTCGACGACGTCCTCCTCGATCGGGCCTCCGCCGTGCTTCTGCACGGTAAGGGACGCAAGGAGCGTGCCGTGCCGCTCTGGAGGAGCACCGCTGCACAGCTCCGGAGGTGGCTTCCCCGAATAGATCGAAGCCCCGACCGCCCCGTCTTTCCCAATCGCACAGGCCAACCTCTGTCCCGCTCCGGTGTCGAGCATCAACTGCGGGTGGCCTGCCGAAAGGCCTCCGAGCGTCACCCCTCCCTCGCGACGCGGCGCATCTCGCCCCACACCCTACGCCACACGACCGCGATGCATCTGCTCCAGTCCGGGGTCGACATCACCGTCATTGCCCTCTGGCTCGGCCACGAGGACACAGCCACGACCCATCAGTACGTCGAAACCGACCTGGCCATGAAGGAGGCTGCACTCCGGCGGGTGGCCGATCCTGCACCTGAGCCGCTTCGCTTCACTGCCACCGACCGACTCCTCGACTTCCTCGAAGCGCTCTGATTATGCGGAGTACCGATCCATCCGAACACCGGCGCGGACGCGGCCCGCCGAGCCGACTCTGCATAATCCCGGACTCGGCATAAAGCCGACTATGCTGAGCTCAGCATAGTCGGCTGAAGCACTCCGACGACAACGGCCACCTTGGGTGGTCAGCGACCACGCGGGCCGTAGCGCGAGCGAACGCCGAGCAGGCCCCGAAACCGCTGATGCGGAAGCCGACCCGCCTTTCGCTCGGGGAAGGCTGCCAGCGGTCGGGAAGCGAGCGACGCGAGCACCGACCGCCTCCGCCGGGGTAGTGGCGACGGCACGCGTGGAAGAGAGGAATGGACGCAACACGGGAAGCCCTGCCGGTGGCGTGGCACGCGCCAACCGACAGCCCGCGAGGGTCAGGTCGGGCCGGTAGGGTGGCGGAGAGGCCCGCAGTACCGGGGAAGCCGGGTAACGCCGGTGGAGGAAAGGGGCCTTGGTTCGAGAGCAGCGCATGACGGAGGAAAGGACGTGGGGACTGGTGAGAACCTAATAGCCTCAGAGAAAGTTCAGCGACTCCAGACGGCGCTACATGCGAAAGCGAAGGAAGCCCCCAGCTTCCGGTTCTACTCGCTGCGCGACAAGGTGTGGCGAGCCGACGTGCTCACGGTCGCCTGGCAGACCGTTCGCCGCAACGGCGGCGCGGCCGGGGTGGACGGTGAGACGGTCGCCGACATCGAATCGCTCGGAGTGGACCACTGGCTGGGAGTACTGGCGCGGGACCTGAAAGAGGGAACCTACCGGCCGCGAGCGGTGCGGCAGGTCCTCATCCCAAAGAAGAAACGCGGACAGTTCAGGCCGTTAGGTATTCCTTGTCTCCGCGACCGGGTGGCGCAGACGGCGGCGATGCTGGTGTTGTCGCCGATCTTCGAGGCCGACCTGCAACCGGAGCAGTATGCGTACCGGCCGGGCCGCGACGCGAAGGACGCGGTCAGTCGCGTGCATCGGCTGCTGACGACGGGCCATCAGGAGGTGGTAGACGCCGACCTGTCGGACTACTTGGATCCATCGTCATACTGCCCCCAAGCTTATGAGGAGTGCTCGAACAGGGTGGTTTGATCGTCGATCACCTTGATTCGCAGGCCTTTTCTCTTCCCGCGGTGGACA
>JAJDUP010000006.1 GCA_022826565.1 Gemmatimonadota bacterium
AGAAGGTCCCAAGGGTCGGGCTGTTCGCCCGTTAAAGCGGTACATGAGCTGGGTTTAGAACGTCGTGAGACAGTTCGGTCTGTATCCGTCGTGGGCGTTGGAGTATTGAGGGGAGCTGCTCCTAGTACGAGAGGACCGGAGTGGACTGACCACTCGTGTACCGGCTGTTCCGCCAGGGGCATCGCCGGGTAGCGACGTCGGGAAGGGATAACCGCTGAAAGCATCTAAGTGGGAAGCCCCCCCCAAGATGAGTACTCCCAGACCCTTCGGGGTCGTGAAGGGCCGTGCGAGACTAGCACGTTGATAGGCGGCAAGTGGAAGCGTGGCAACACGTGTAGCTGAGCCGTACTAATGGCCCGACAGGCTTGACCAGCATCCTCCTCCACGAATTTCCAACACTGTACTGAGGTTCTGTACCTCCTTCTGCCCTTGAACGTTGGCTGGTGGCCAGAGCGCAGGGGTCACACCCGATCCCATCCCGAACTCGGAAGTTAAGTCCTGCCGCGCGGATGGTACTGCTGGGGCGACCCGGTGGGAGAGTACGTCGCTGCCAGCCTGCTTTGCGAACGCCCTGCCCGGATGCAGCATTCCGGGCAGGGCGTTCATTTTGTCCTATGAGTACCCGGAAGGCACTGCGCGCAGGAAGGCGCGAACGATGCGGCCCGGGTGCGGATCGGCCATCACGGCGCCCACGGCGGCGCACCCGGCGGCTCCCGCCGCGAACACCTCCCCGGCCCGCTCGACGGTGATCCCCCCGATGCCCACCACCGGCGCGTTGACGGAGCGGGCCACCTCGGCGAGGCGGTAGACACCGATGGCGGGCCCCGTGTCGGCCTTGGTCCAGGTGGCGTACACCGCGCCGCAACCGATGTAGTCGGCGCCGCGGGCGACTGCCTCCCGGGCGGTGGCGGGGTCGTCGGTGGAATAGCCGATCAGGAAGCCGGGTGGGGCGAATCGGCGGGCCGCCTGCACGGGGAGGTCGTCAGGTCCGAGGTGGACACCATCGGCGCCGACTGCGAGGGCGAGATCGATACGGTCGTTGATGAAGAGCAGGGCGCCGGCGGTGCGCGTCAGGTCGCGGAGGTGTCGTGCGAGGGGGAGTACATCTCGCGGCGGCAGGTGCTTTTCACGCAGCTGCACGGCGGGGGCGCCGGCGCGCAGTGCCGCATCCGCGACCGCGGCGACTCCGCCGGGGCCGGCCAGACGCCGGTCGGTGATCACCACCAGGCGAAGTCGGCGTGCGAGCGCGGCCGGAGGGGTCGTTGGTGCGGGCATCCGAGGTCGCTCCCGATGGCCGGGCGCCGCTATCGGCCTCCCGGGCTCTCCTGGCGTACCTGGGTGCGGGCATTGTTGTGCTCGCGCAGCGTCCGCGTGAAGATGTGCTCGCCGTTCCGCCTCGCGACGAAGTAGAGGAAACCCGTATCGGCGGGCCAGAGGGCTGCATCGAGCGCGGCGGCTCCCGGAGCGCTGATTGCGCCGGGGGGCAGACCCGCTTGCGTATAGGTGTTGTATGGATGATCCGCAACGGAGTCCATCGCGGCGTACAGGAGCCGTGGCCGGTGTCCGCCGAGCGCGTACAGCACCGTGGGGTCGGCCTGCAGCAGCATCCCGATGCGGAGCCGGTTGTGATAGACGCTGGAGATCGTCGGCATTTCGCTCGTGAACACGGCTTCGGCCTGAATGATCGATGCAAGGGTGACGACCTCGCGCTCCGTCAGGCCGATATCCTCCTGCCGGCTCCGGCGCTCGACCGTCCAGTAGTCGCGATAGGCTTGGATCATGGTCGTGACCACGGTCTCGATGCGGACTCCCTCGGCGAACCGGTAGGTGTCCGGGAAGAGATACCCCTCGAGGCCGGGGCCGGGAACGTCCCACTCGGCGTGCCGTGCGGTCCCGCTGAGCCGGTCTGCGACCGTCGCAGAATCGGAGCCCGTGGCGACCGCGATTCGCGAAGCCATGCCCTCGATGGTCAGACCCTCGGGAATGGTCATCGGGTGAGTGACGACCCGGCCGGTTGTCAGGATGTCGAGGACGTGCCGAAAGGGGGCGCCGCGCTCGATGCGGTAGGTGCCGGCCTTGATCGAGTGATCCATGTCGCGCATGCGGGCGTATGCATGGATGAAGATCCGCCGGCCGATGACCTGACGCGCCTCCAGCGAGTCGAGGGCTTCCACGAAGGTCGCCCCGTCGGGAATCGTGACCACGGCTTCGCCGGGCGGCAGCTCTGGTGCGCAACCCGCGAAAGCCAGGATCGCGAGTGCGGTGCCGCAGGCGCTCGCCGGGCTCCTAGGCGCGGTCCGTCCGATCCTTCGGCTCACTTCCCCCGCCAGGTTCGGCCCGCCGCGCGTCGAGCCAGTCCTGCAGGAAGATTGCGGCTGCTCCGGCATCGATCCTCGCCTTGTTCTCTCTTGCCCTGCGCGGCAACCCGATCGACCGAATGCGGGCTTCCGCCTCCACCGAGGAATACCGCTCGTCCATGAAGAACACCGGAAGTCCGCTTCGTTTCTCGATTTGCCGGCCGAAAGCTCTCACCTCCGCGGTCCATTCATTCTCGCCTCCGCGCTGATCGAGGGGAAGCCCGACGACCAGAGCCTCCGCGCCGTGATCGTCGGCGAGCGCCAGGATGGCGGCGACCGGGGGACGCTTGCCGGCCCGCCGCGCGATGGTCGTGAGCGGCGTGGCGAGCGTCCCGGAGGCGTCGCTCAGGGCCACGCCGATGCGGCGCAGACCGTAATCGAGAGCCAGAACGCGGTTCATCGATGAACGGTCTGCGCGCCGCCCGCTTTCGGCAAGCCCGTGCGTCTCATACAATGTTGTCCCACCCGCGGCCGACCACGATTACTCCCCCACCACCCAGGCACCGCACATGCAACTCGGCGCGTTCTCGATCAGCCTTGCCGTCAAGGACCTGGACGTCTCTCGGTCCTTCTACGAGAAGCTCGGCTTCACCGTCACCGGCGGAGACGGCAAGCAGTACCTGATGATGATCAACGGAACGGCCATCATCGGGCTCTTTCAGGGGCTGTTCGAGAAGAACATCCTCACCTTCAATCCGGGCCTGGCGCAGGACACGTCTCAACTCGCCGACTTCACGGACGTCAGGGACATTCGCGCGTCCCTGGTCGCGGACGGGATCGGGATGACCACCGATACCGACCCCGACGGGACCGGCCCCGCCAGCATCGTAATGGTGGATCCGGACGGCAACCCGATACTCGTGGACCAGTTCCTCCCCAAGCCGGGGAGCTGAGGGCCGGGGAGCTGAGGTAAGCCTCCGGCTTTCCTCTCGCGGGTGGTCAGCGTCCGCCGGTGTCTTCCTCTTTCGACGTCTCTTCGGAAGACTTCATGAAGATCTGGATCACGCCGTCCCGGGCCTCGCTTCCGTATTTCAGCCTTGCGGCGGGTCCCTTGAGAACCTCGATCCGGTCGATCCGGTCGGGGTCCAGCTGTTTCAAGGCCTCGTCCCTGGAGCCGTCAACGCGGACGCCATCGATGTAGATGACCGGCTCGGCGCGGATCGCTCCGGCCTCTGCGTCCGCCGACCCGCGGATCCGGACGGTCATGCCTTGCCCGGACCGCGCCGCGGTGCCGGTGACCATCATCTCGCGGGCCTCGATCACCGCCTGGCGCCTCACCTCCATCCGTTCCAGCTCCGCGCCCCGTCCCTTCGACGCCTGCGTCACCATCACGGTGCCGAACACTCCCACTGCTCCGGCGCCCAGGATCAAGGCGATGTTACGTAGATCGTCGCGTCGGTTCCTCATCAGGCAACTCCTGTCATGTCGGTATGGGTCGGCAGTGACCCACTTCACGGTAAACGTACGCGCGCCCGTCCCGCAACTTACCGCAGCCGCAGCGGATCGGCATTCACGGCGAACCGGCCGCGCGTCACGCTGACGAGCCCCGTCCGCACCAGGAAGTCGAGGTCGCGGCGGAGCGTCCGTTGCGACAGCCCGGAATACAGTTGTGCGGTGCGCTGGTCGAGCTGGGCGATTTCCTCGAGATCGCGGGTTCCGTCGAGCGGAAGCGCGAGCATGAGGTCGCGCCGCCGCCGCAAGACTGTTCGTTTCCGGTGGGGGTTCCGCTCGAGGCGATCGAGGACGAAGCCGCGCCAGGCGCTCGCGAAGTGGGCGCGCCGGATCAGATTCCCAAGGTCGTGCAGCCCGCCGAGCAGACCGTCGGCGGCGTACGAGATGAACGAAGTAAGCGAACGCTCCCGCGTAGCCAGCTGCAGTTGGCGAAGGTATTCGGGCCGCGTGGCGGCGTAGAAGGCGCCCGGGATCCGGGCGGCGACGGCCGGGTAGCCGGCATCGAGCAGGACGCAGGCCTCGGCAAGGCGGGCCGTGCGACCGTTTCCTTCGGCGAACGGGCGGATCCACAGCAGGTACACATGGGTGACGAGGGCGCGGATCACCGCACTGCCGAGATTGCCGCCCTCAACGGCCGGGGGGAAGTCACGGTCGAGCCAGCTGAAGAGGCCCGCGGTCAGTTCGGGAACCTGTTCGGCGCCCGGCGACGGATAGTCGGCGCGCGCGGGACCGGTGCGGAACGAGCCCACGCCGGCCACCCCGTCGTCCTCCGGGCCCCCAGCCGCCAGACGGTGCAGGCGAGGAAGCAACTCCACGCCCAGCGGCTCTCTGCTCTCGATCTCCGCGAGTTCCATCACGGCGCGCGCCTCATCCGACGTGTCCATGTCGATCAGGCGGGCCTGAACCGGCGGCGGCACCGGGCTGGCCCGAATCGCGGAGACCAGCGCATCGCACTCGCCGAGCTGGTAGCGGGTCCTCGGCGAGATCCCCCAATGGCGCCGGTACCGGATGTATGACGACTGCGGTATCAAGGCCTCGATTGCCCCCTCTCGCCGCCCCTGACAAATTCCGTGTCGGATTCAGGCAAATCGCTGTCAACGAATCTGCTACATTCACAGGTTCACCCGCTACCCGGAGGCAAACCGCGTGTCCGCATACGAGTACGCCACAGTTCCATCTGCCGGCGACAGAATCGCCGGGACCACGGATCAGCTGGCCGTTCCCGACTGTCCGATCGTTCCCTTCATCGAGGGAGACGGGATCGGGCCCGACATCTGGGCCGCGACCCGCCATGTCGTGGACGCCGCCGTGGCGAAGTCGTACGGGGGGGCGCGAGAGATCGCCTGGATGGAGGTCTTCGCGGGCGAAAAGGCGCAGGAGATCTCCGGCGAATGGCTGCCGCAGGAGACGCTCGAGGCGCTGACCGAGTTCAAGGTCGCGATCAAGGGGCCGCTCACGACGCCGGTGGGGGGCGGGATCCGCTCGCTGAACGTGACGTTGCGCCAGGTGCTCGACCTGTATTCCTGCGTGCGCCCGGTGCGGTGGATCCCGGGTGTTCCCTCGCCGGTGCGGGAGCCGGAGAAGGTGGACATGGTCGTCTTCCGCGAGAACACCGAGGATGTCTACGCCGGGATCGAGTGGGCGTCCGGGTCCGAGGAGGCGAACCGGGTGCGCGACTTCCTGCAGGGGAGCATGGGCTCGTCGATCCGCGAGCTGAGCGGTATCGGGATCAAGCCGATCAGCCCCTTCGGCACGAAGCGCCACGTGGCCGCCGCGATCCGGTACGCGCTGGCCCGCGGGAGGGACTCGGTGACGCTGATGCACAAGGGCAACATCATGAAGTACACCGAGGGGGCCTTCCGGGACTGGGGCTACGAGGTGGCCGCCGAGCAGTTTGCAGATGTAACCGTGCCGGAGTCGCGGCTGTGGGAGGGCGAGGAGGCCGGCGGCCGCGTTGTCATCAAGGACCGGATCGCCGATTCGATGTTCCAGCAGGTGCTGCTGCGTCCGGCCGAGTACTCGGTCGTCGCGACTCCGAATCTCAACGGCGACTACCTGTCGGACGCATGTGCCGCGCAGGTCGGCGGGCTCGGAATGGCGCCGGGGGCCAACATCGGCGATGTGGTCGCGCTCTTCGAGGCGACGCACGGCACCGCGCCCAAGTACGCGGGACTCAACCGGGTCAACCCTGGCTCGCTCATCCTGTCTGCCGGCATGATGCTCGAGCACCTTGCCTGGGACGAGGCCGCGCGCGCGATCGATCGGGGGCTGGAAGGCGCCGTTGGAGCCCGGATGGTGACCTACGACCTGGAGCGGCAGATGGATGGCGCCACCAAGGTGTCGACCTCGCGGTTCGGCGAGACCATCGTCGCGCACATGTAGCCGAAGCGGGGACGGACAGCGCACGATGCGGCTGGAGACATCCACGGGGGCGCCGGAACAGGTAGGGACGCCGCTGATGGTCGTGCTGGTCCCGTCGGAGCTGGATTTCGAGGAGTTGGCGGGGCTCAGCCGGACGACGGGCGGCGTGCTGAGCGAGGCGGTTTCGTCCGGCGACTTCCAGGGCCGGGAGCGGGACCGGTTGCTCGGGTATCGGCGCGCGAGCCGCGGGCCCGAACGCGTGATGTTCGCGGGGGTCGGTCCCCTGAGCGGACTCACCGGCGAGAAGGTGCGTGCGGCGGCGGGCCGGGCCGTCCGGAGCGCCGAAGCGGCTCGCCTGGGTTCGCTGGCGCTGTGTCTCTCGTATCTGGGTCCCGAGGTCGATCCGAGGTGGTTTCAGGCCGCGGCGGAAGGGCTGGTGCTGGCGTCCTGGCGCTTCGACGAACTGAGGTCGCCGCCCGCGGCGGGAACCGAGTCGGAGGATTGGCCGCCGCGGGTCGAGTCGGCGGTGGTGGTGGCCGCGCCGTCGCGGGAGCTCGACCCGGCCGTCGAGGTCGGGCAGGCATTCGCGGCGGGTGAGAATCGGGCCCGCACACTGCAGGCGAGGCCGGGGAACGTCGCCACCCCCACGCAGCTCGGTGCCGAGGCGGTGCGCATCGCGGACGAAGCCGGGTTGCGGATCGAGGTCCTCGGCCCGGCAGAGATGGAAGCGGAGGGAATGGGGGCGCTTCTCTCCGTGGCGCAGGGCTCGGACGAGGAGCCGCGGCTGATCGTGCTCCGCCATGACGGGGGCGATCCGGCGGCCCCGCCGCTGGTGCTGGTGGGGAAGGGGCTGACCTTCGACGCGGGCGGCATTTCGATCAAGCCGGCGAAGGGCATGGAGGACATGAAGTACGACATGTCCGGAGGCGCGGCCGTTCTGGGCGCGATGCTGGCGATCGGGCGACTGGGCATCCCCGCGAATGTGATCGGCGTCGTCCCCAGCTCCGAGAACCTGCTGAACGGGTCGGCGACGAAGCCGGGCGACGTGGTCTTCAGCCGCGCGGGCAAGTCGATCGAGGTGATCAACACGGATGCGGAGGGCCGGCTGATCCTGGCCGACGCGCTCGACTACGCGGCCGAGTGGAATCCCGCTGCGATCGTGGACTGCGCCACGCTTACCGGCGCATGCGTCATCGCGCTGGGTCACCACCGCTCGGCGGTCCTCGGCAGCGACGAAGACCTCGTTGCCGAGGTGCGGAGCGCCGGTGACCGCGCGGGGCAGCCTTGCTGGCCGCTCCCGCTCGACGACCAGTACCGGAAGCAACTGAAGAGCGATGTCGCAGATCTGAAGAACGTCGGCGGGCGTCCCGCGGGTACGATTACGGCCGCCTGTTTCCTCTCCGAATTCGTCGGGGGTGTGCCTTGGGCCCATCTGGACATCGCCGGAACGGCATATGGCAAGACGAAGAAGCCCTATCTGAAGGACGGACCCAACGGCACGCCCTGCCGCCTGCTCCTCGAATGGGTACGTGCGAGGACCGGATTCTGAAACACGTGAGGGGACGGGGGCTCGCGCCCGCATGTGGATTGGCTCTGGCGCTCGCCGCGTCGCCGGCTGGCGCGCAGGAACCCCCCGATACGCTGCAGGTTCCGCCGGACTCGCTGGCCCAGGACTCGGCGGCGATGGCGGACTCGCTCGCGGCGGACTCCCTGGCGGCCGATTCACTCGCGGCCGATTCGGTCGATGTGGACAGCCTGCCCCCTCCGCCCGTCCTTCCCGCCCTGCCCGACCCCACGCCGGCGGGGAACCTCACGGGGGTCTGGGAGTGGAACCGCGACCAGCTGATGAGCGCGCGCGGCCAGACGCTGTGGGAATTGCTGAGCGATATCCCCGGCCTGCTGACGGTCCGCAGCGGCGATTTCGGAGCCGCCGTGGCGGTCTTTCCCATCGGACATTCGGGCGGCGGGATCCGGGTGTACCATGACGGTGTCGAGCACCTTCCGCTGGAGGGTGCCGTGCCCGACCTGTCGCGCATCCCCGTCTCCGGACTCCAGCGGGTGCGTGTCGTTCGCCGCCCGGGTGCGCTGGAGGTCCATCTCTTCCGCTATGAGCACGCCTCCCCCGAAGCGCTCACACTCATCGAAGCCGGGACCGGCGACCTCGACACCAACCTGCTCAGGGCCACGTTCTCCTTTCCGCGGGTCGTCATTGGCAAGGCTTCCGTAGCGATCGAACGGCTGGATACGCAGGGACGGGAGATGCCGGGCGCGGTCACGGGCGTCTGGTTCCGCTACAGCCTCCACCGCGGAGACGCCGCGGGGATCCGCTTCGAGACGCGGCGCATGGCTGCCGACCGGGATGTGTTCACGGAGTCTCCGGGGTCCGTGAGCCGCTCCGATTGGACCCTGCAGGGAGTATGGGCTCCGGCTGACGGGATCCTGACCGAGGCGTGGGGTACAAGCGGCTCGGTGTCGACGGGTGACAGCGTTGCCACGTTCCCCTTCCTGGCGGAGTCGCGCGGACAGTACGGTGTTCGCTTGTCAGCCTCCGGAGGGCCGGTGTGGGGACGCGCCACCGCCCGGTTCAACGACGGCCAGGGCGTCGCCGACCGCGAGTTGTCGGCAGAGGTGTCGGTTGTCTCGGAGCGATGGGGCGGCGTCAACGCCCGCGTCAGGCGCGAGTCCTGGGGCGAGTCCGCCGGCGGGGGACACGACCTGGGCGCGTGGGTGGCTCCGATCCCGCAGGTGGCGTTCTTTGCCGAGCGGGGCGGGGGGTCGCGTTCGGTGCCCTACCTGAACCCGCTGCCGCCCGAAGAACCCGAAGACACCACCATGACGACCGAAGATCCCGACTCGAGGGAGACGGGGCCCACCAGCCGATTCACCGAGCGCAGCGGGACGCGAGTCGGCGTCCGCGCGGGCTGGCGCGCCATCGAACTTTCCGGAGCGCGCGTGTCGGCCGAGGCCGACTCCGTCTGGCCCACCCAGCTTCTCTTCGACCGTGGCGGGCTTGTCCTGTCGCAGCCGCGCCGACAGGGATGGGAGCTCACGGGTAGAGTCCCGCTCTGGCCCCGGGGTCTCGACTTCGTGGGCGAAGTGCAGCTCTGGGAACCCGCCGACTCCATGGATGCGGTGTACTTCCCCGACCACATCTATCGCGGCAGCCTCTCCTTCCACAGGGTCTTCCGCGAAAGCGGCAACTTCGAGCTCTGGGTGGATCTGGGGGCGCAGGGCCGCTCGCCGATGAATGTGCCGGTGGGCGTACCGCCCGACCCCGAGGAAGTCGAGGGCATGCGGCCGGTTGGCGCGGTCCATCCCTACGCCGTCGACGACGAGCCGGAACTGGTGCCGGATATCGTCCCCTTCTACCAGAACTGGTACTTTCGGCTGCAGATGCGCTTCCTGACCGTCAACATCTTCGCGACCGTCGACAATCTCACCCTCAGGCGCAACAACCAGGATGTCCCGGGGAGACTTCTGGCCGGGACCCGGAGCTTCTACGGGGTGCGCTGGACGTTCTGGAACTAGGGCAGGGCACCATGATACGGAGCATGACCGGCTATGGAGCGGCGGAGGTGGAGCTGGCCGACGGCAGGATCCTGCGCGCCGAGATCCGGACGGTGAACCATCGTCACCTGAGCGTTTCCGCGAGCCTCCCCCGGGGATGGGAGAGCCTGCGGCCACAGGTCCTGGAATCGGTGCGCGGGACGCTGGCGCGCGGGGCAGTGTCCGTAACGGTCACATGCGGGGACGCGGCGGAAGAGGATGCGGAGCTGCCCGGGCTCGACATGGAGCGGGCGCGCCGGTACGTCGAGCTGCTGACCGCCGCGGGCGATGTACTGGATGTGGGGGGACATCTCGACATCAACACGCTCGCGGGGTTGCCGGGTGTGCTGCGGTCCCGGGGCGTGCCCGGCGAGGACGCTGGAGGGGACGAAGCGGGGCTGGGCGAGTGTATCGACGGGGCGCTGGCAGGGGTGGTCGCGATGCGCGAAAGCGAAGGGCGCCGGCTCGAAGACGTCCTGCGGGCGAGCGTGACCGCGATCGCCGGGGAGGTCGAGGCGGCCGAGGCCAGGGCGCCCGAGCGGCTCCTGCGCGAGAGGGACCGCCTGCGGGAGCGCGTTGCGGAGCTGACCGAGGCCGTCGAGGTGGACGAGGACCGTCTGGCGCGCGAGATCGCCTACCTTGCCGAAAAGTGGGACATCGCGGAGGAGCTGGAGCGGCTCCGTTCCCATGTCACGCTCTTTCTGGAGAGCCTCGCTGGACGTGGAGAGCGGGGTGAGCGCAAGACGGGCAAGCGGCTGGGGTTCGTGGTTCAGGAGATGCACAGAGAGGCGAATACGCTGGGTGCGAAGGCCAACGACCCCGCGATCACGGCGTCCGCGATCGCGATCAAGGAAGAGCTGGAGCGGCTGCGGGAACAGCTGGAGAACGTGGAGTGAGCGTGGAGGTCATCGTCCTGGTAGGCCCGTCGGGCGCCGGCAAGACGACAATTGCAGAGCGGCTCGTGCGTGACCATCCGGACCGGTTCGTGCTTTCCGTATCGGCGACCACGCGGCGGCCGAGGTCAGGCGAGCGCACGGGCAGGGAATACCAATTCGTGACGCGCGGCGAGTTCGAGGCCATGGTCGGTGCCGGACAACTGATCGAGTGGGCGGAGGTGCACGGGGAGTACTACGGCACACCCATCGGCAACCTCTCCAGGGCGGGCGAACCCTGTCCGGTTCCCGTGCTGGACATCGACGTTCAGGGAGCGAGGCAGGTCATCGAGCACGCTCCCTCGGCCTTGGTTATCTTCATTCTTCCTCCGGGACCCCGCCGATGGATCGGGCGCCTGGTGGAAAGGGGGACGGAATCGCCCGTGCAGATCCTGCGCCGCCTTCGCACGGCGCTTGCAGAGTTGCGGGCGGCTTCATCCTTCAGGAAATCCATTGTCAACGAAGACCTGGATCTGGCTGTCGAGCAGGTGTTGGCCCTCACCCGCGCAGCTGAGGCTGGCCGCGGTTGCGAGGGAGAGCCGGATGCACTGGTCAGGAGGCTGGTCGCCGGTGCGCGCGCGGAGATCGCGCGCCTCGAAGGGCCTTGCGACGCCGGAATGGCCCAATAGGGAGAACAGATGAGAGTTTTCACCCCCGACGAAATCGCCGAGAACAATCAGAGCAAGTATCTGGGTGTGCTGGTGGCGGCCAAGTACGCGCGGGAGTTGAACCTGCTTCCGACGGAAGCGCTCGCCATGGAGCACGAGAAGAAGCTGTCCACCCGTGCCCTCGAGGCGATTACCTCGGGTCAGGTCGAATACCGCCTCGTGAGGCGTCGCCGTCCCGAAGCGGAATAGCCCCGGCATGACACCAGGCGGCCCCGGTTCCGATGCTCCGGGCCCCGCCGCCCAACAGCCGGCGGGTCCGCTCGAGCGGCGTGGTGCGGACCGGTCTCCCGGTGCCGACCTGCGATCGCCGGGGCCGCCGTGGGCGGGTCGCAAGGTGGTCCTTGGCGTTTGTGCGGGTATTGCGGCGTACAAGGCGGTGCAGGTGGCCCGTGACCTGACCCTCCTGGGGGCCGCCGTTGATGTGGTCCTCACCGAATCGGCGAGGAAGTTCGTCGCCCCGCTCTCCTTCGAGGGGGTGACCGGGCGCGGCCCTCTGACCGACATTTTTGCCGCTGGGGGGGCCGCCCTGCACATCTCCCTTGCCCGGGGTGCGGACTGCGTGTGCATCGCGCCGGCGACGGCCGACTTCATTGCGCGGGCGGCGGCCGGGCGGGCCAGCGACCTCCTGACCACGGTGCTTGTGGCGACGGACGCGCCCGTCGTGATCGCTCCCGCGATGAACGACCGCATGTTCGCGCACCCCCGGACCGCCGCCAATCTGGCTCTTCTCGAGGACGGCCTGGGCCATCACCGTGTCGGCCCTGCGGACGGGCGCCTGGCCGCGGGTGAGGGGAGCGGCCCGGGGAGGATGGCCGAACCATCGGATATCGTGGACGCGGTCGGCAGGGCTGTGGGGGCCGGGGGACCGCTGTCGGGAGCGCGGGTGCTCGTTACCGCCTCGGGCACCAGGGAGCCGGTCGACGCGGTGCGGTATCTCGGCAACCGTTCGTCCGGCAAGATGGGGTATGCACTGGCGCGGGCGGCGTGGTTGAACGGCGCGGAGGTGACGCTCGTCTCGGGACCATCCGCGGTGGACCCGCCATGTGGGGTCGACCTGGTTGGGGTGGAAACGGCGTGGGAGATGCACGAGGCCGTGATGGACAGGGTGGGCACGGCCGATGTTGCGATTCACGCGGCCGCCGTCGCCGACTACCGGCCACGGTCCCCCTTGCCGGATAAGATGAAGCGCGAGGCGATCGGCGACGAGACCGCCATCGATCTCGTGGCCAACCCGGACATCGCGGCCGAGTCGGCGGGGAAGATGAGGGCGGGAAGCGTCGCGGTCGGCTTTGCGCTCGAGACGGACGATCTGCTGGCCCGCGCCGAGAGGAAGCTGGAGGCAAAGGGATTCGACCTGATCGTGGCCAACCGGGCCGGAGAGCCGGGGTCGGGCTTCGAGGCCGATACCAATCGCGTGACGATCCTGGCCCGCGGCGAGCCGCCCCGCGAGTTGCCCGTGATGGCCAAGTTCGCAGTCGCCTGGGAGATCCTGAAGGTGATCGAGGCGCGGCTGGGGCGGGGTGGGGCGGGGTGAGTTCCCCCGCGCACCGGCTGGCCGTCTACCTGGACCAGCGCAGGAGAATGGGGGAGCCCGGTGTGGTACCGGATCAGTTCGAGCCCGGGGAGTTGCTGGCCTCGCTGAAGTCACGGCTCGCGGCAGCTCCCTCGGTGCCGGCTCCCCGGCGTGGGGGGAGAGCCCATGCCGGGGGCCGCCGGGGCTCGCGCACCGAGGCGGCGGGGCCGGCTTCGCGTGGTCCCGTCCCCCCGCCCTCGAGATCGCCCTCCATCACCCCCGACAGTCCTCCGTCTCCGGACTACGCGGCGCTGCGTGAAACCGCGCTTGCCTGCGTCCGCTGCCGCCTGTCCGAAGGGCGCCGCCACGTCGTCTTTTCCGACGGCAACCCGGCGGCGCGGCTGATGATCGTCGGGGAAGCGCCCGGGGCACGGGAGGACGCCACCGGGCTCCCTTTCGTGGGCCAGGCGGGCAAGCTCCTCGATTTAATACTGGCTTCCGTCAGTCTGTCGCGGCGGGACTCGGTCTACATCTGCAACGTGCTCAAGTGCAGGCCGCCCGGAAACCGGAATCCGCTGCCGGACGAGATCGAGGCCTGCGCACGCCTTCTCAAGGGTCAGATCGAGCTGGTGGCCCCCGAAGTGCTCCTGGCCGTGGGCTCCTTCGCCGCGCAGTGGCTGACCGGCACCACCCGGCCACTAGGCAAGCTGCGGGGCAAGGTGTACAGTTACCAGGGCGTCCCCCTCGTCGTGACCTATCACCCGGCGGCCCTCCTGCGGAATCCCGGCTGGAACCGGCTCTGCTGGGACGACCTTCAGCTACTCTGCCGGGTGATGGACGAAGCCTGACCGCCGCAACCCGCAGCCCCGGGCCCTGCCGAGGAAGAACCAAGTGAGCGAACCCATTCCACTCCAGTCGGCTCCGGACGCTCCCCGGTACGACCGTCAACCACCCTTCTCTCCCGAGGCGGAAGCGGCGGTGCTCGGCGGCGTTCTGATCGACGAGGGCGCGATGGCCCGCGTGGTCGACATCGTGGACGACTCGATGTTCTACCGGGAGGCTCACCGCCGTCTCTTCCGGGCGATGACGCGGCTCTTCGAGCGGAGCCGGGCCATCGACGCGATCACCGTGTCCGAGGACCTGAAGTCGGTGGGCGAACTGGAAAGTTGCGGTGGCTGGGAATACCTCGCGTCGCTCCTGGACGCGGTTCCCACCGCGGCGAACATCGAATACCACGCGGGCCTCGTTCAGGAGAGGGCCCTTCTGCGCAGGCTGATCGACGCGGGACAGGAGATCGTTCGCGATGTCTACGAACCGGGCGAGCGGCCCGTCCACGAAATCCTGGATCTGGCGGAGCAGCGTGTATTCAACGTTTCGCAGTCGCGGGGACGGGACGGATTCGTCTGGATCAAGGAAGTGCTGTGGTCGACCTTCGAGCATATCGACAAGTTGCAGGAGACCGTCGGCGAGGTCTCCGGGCTGGCCACGGGATTCGCGGATCTCGACCGGATGACCACCGGGCTGCAGGCCGGCGACCTGGCGATCGTGGCCGGCCGTCCCTCGATGGGCAAGACATCGTGGGTCCTGAACGTTGCCCAGACGGTGGCGATCGAACTGGGCATTCCGGTGGGGATCTTCAGTCTGGAGATGTCCAGGGAACAGCTCGTCCAGCGTCTGCTGTGCGCCGAGGGGCGGGTCGACGCGCAGAGGCTGAGGCGCGGCCGATTGGAGCCCAATGAGATGCAGCAGCTTGCGCGGGCGGCCGGGCTCCTCAACACCGCGCAGATATGGATCGACGACTCCGCGACCGGCAACGTCCTGGAGATGAAGGGCAAGGCGAGGCGTCTCAAGGCGGAGACGAAGGAACTCGGCCTGCTGATCGTTGACTACATGCAGTTGATGACCGGGGGCACCAGGAAGGAAAACCGTGTACAGGAGGTCTCCGAGATCTCGCGGGGCCTGAAAGCGCTCGCTCGCGAACTCGAGATCCCGCTCATCGCTCTCAGCCAGCTGAGCCGGGCGCCCGAACAGCGGACGGACCGGCGCCCGCAACTCTCCGACCTTCGCGAAAGCGGTTCCATCGAACAGGATGCGGATCTGGTCATGTTCCTCTACCGGCCCGAGTACTATCACGGGCCGACCGACAAGGACGGCAACTCGCTCGAGGGCAAGGCGGAACTCATCGTCGCGAAGCAGCGGAACGGACCCACCGGCACCGTCGATCTGTTCTTCCGCAAGAACTTCACGCTGTTCGAGTCGGTGTCGCGAGGACCGGAACCGGCCGAAGCGGTTGGCTGACAGCCGGGGCCGGCATCCCGTGATGGTGGCGCCGCGGCGCGCTGGCGAATCCAGTCCCCGGGGAGCCGCGACGGTGGCAGTGCTCGTCCCGGCCGCCGGGATCGGAGTCCGAATGGGTGGTGTGCGCAAGCCGCTCATCGAACTGCGGGGCAAGTCCGTGCTGGAATGGGCCGTGACTCCATTCCTGGATCGCGAGGATGTGGTCGAGGTCGTGGTGGCGATGGACGCCGGGGACCTGGGCGGCCGGTTGGGTCGGGATGGTCGTGTGCGCACGACGCGCGGCGGCGGGAACCGGTTCGAGTCGGTGGCCAACGCATTCCAGAGCCTGAAATCGGACGCAACGCTGGTCGCGGTGCACGACGCGGCCCGCCCATTTCCGCCACCCGCGGCGATCGACGCCTGCATTCGACTCGCGGCCACGGGGATCGGCGCCGTAGCCGGGATCCCCGCGATCGACACGCTGAAGCGGGTATCCCGGAATGGAGCGATCGTGGAGACCCCGGCGCGGCATGCGTTGTGGTATGCCCAGACGCCTCAGGTCTTCCCGCGGGACCTGTTCCGGACCGGGTTGGCGCACTGCCGCGCCGGAGGGCCGCCGCCGACCGACGACGCTTCGATGATGGAAGGACTCGGGACCGAAATCCGCATGGTGGATGCATCGGCGACAAACCTCAAGATTACCCGTCCGGAAGACGTTCGAATAGCTGAATATCTTGTAGAACAACGACTTGTATGACATTATCTAAAGTCATACTTGAAACCGCTATCCGGCGGCTCGACCGGGGCGAGATCATCATTCACCCGACCGAGTCCGTCTATGGGTTCGGTGGGCTGCTGATGGATGGCCCTCTTTGCACCCTGCGACGGGTGAAGGGACGCCCGAAAGGTGGTTTTGTCGTGCTGATACCCAGTGCCGCGACCGTCGACTCCCTCCTCGGCGACCTCGGTCGCGCTCTGGCCGAGGCGTTCTGGCCCGGGCCGCTGACGCTGGTTCTCGACGACCATGAGGGGATCTTCCATCCTGGCGCCAAGGCCCTCGACGGGTCGGTAGCGGTGCGTGTCCCCGGTCACGAAGGGACCCTTGACCTTCTGCGGCGGTGCGGCCGGCCCATGACATCGAGTTCGGCCAACCGGCCCGGACGCCCACCCGCCCGTACCGCCCGAAGTGCCCGCGCCGCCGCCCGCGAGTGCGGCGTCGACCCTTTCACGATCGACGCGGGTCCGCTCCCCGGTGGACCAACGTCGACGCTGCTGCACCTGGCTCCCGGGGGTCCGAAGCTGATCCGGGAGGGCCGGATCGATGTGCTACAATTGAAGGAGGTCGCCGACATTCCGCAGTAGAAGGCCGAAGAGCCCAACCGCGCGCGAGCGATGGATACCGCCGAGAACTTCCATATCACCTTCGTCTGCACCGGCAATACCTGCCGGTCACCAATGGCGGAAGCGCTTGCGCGCCGGATCATTGCGGACGGACGGCTGCAAGGGGTCACAGTGGGCTCGGCAGGAACCGCCGCGTGGCCCGGCGCCCCCGCGAGCGACGGGGCAATGGAGGCGGCCGCGTCCATCGGACTGAACCTCGAGTCCCATGTGAGCATGCTGCTGACCCGGGAGGTCGTGGCGTCCTCGGGACTGCTTCTCTGCATGGACGGACACCACGTCCGGCGGGCCGAGGAGCTCGGTGCGGCGGGAAGTGCCCGGCTGCTTACCGAGTTGGCCGGAGAAAGTGGCGCCGTAGAAGATCCGTTCGGGGGGTCGCGCAAGGAGTACCAAGCGACGCTGAGCCGGCTGGACAGGCTGGTGCGGGCGGTCCTGGACGTGACGGATACCGCGGCAATTCCAGGTCGATGAAGCGCAAGGGCGGCGCTGCAGCGGCGACCTATGCAGTGCTGGGTGATCCGGTCGCACACAGCCTGTCGCCGCGGATCCACAACGCCGCCTTTCTCGCCGCGGGCCTCAATGCCCTCTATGTCGCGCGGCAGGTGTCAGCCGAGGAGTGCGGACCGGCTTTGCGAGAGCTGGCGCTCGGTGGAGGTGGCGGGAATGTCACCGTGCCTCACAAGGAACGGGTATTGCCATTCCTCGATCGACGCTCGGCCGCGGTCTCCGCTACCGGAGCCTGCAACACCTTCTGGGCCCGGGACGGGGAGGTGTGGGGCGACAATACCGATGTCGAGGGGTTTCAGGGAACCTGGGATTCCTGTTTGGCCGGGCAACGGGAGCCACCGGAGGCGCTGGTGCTGGGAGCGGGAGGCGCTGCCCGGGCCGTTCTCTTCGCCCTCCTCGACTCGAACCGCGCGTCCCGGATTCTGCTCTGGAACCGCACCCCCGAGCGGGCGTCGGCACTCGCGCGTCACTTCGGAGACGATCGGGTCTCGACGGTAGTCGACTGCGCGGGCCTGACCCCGGCCATCGTGGTGAATGCGACCTCGGCCGGGCTTCACGGACGCCGCACGCCCATCGACCTGGCCACCCTGGGCCGGGTGCCCCGCCGCGTCATCGACCTCGTGTACGGGCACGGGCCGACACCTCTTTGCCGCGAAGCGCGCGGCCTGGGCATCAGTGCCGTCGATGGGCGTGAGATGCTGGTGCGGCAGGCGGAAGTGGCCTACGCGCGGTGGTTCGGCATGCCGCCCCCGAGGGGGGTGATGGCGCGGGCGCTGGACCTGCGGTGAGGGCGGCCGCGCGAACCGGCGGGCGTGGGCTCCTTGCGGGGATCGTCGAGTTTGTGCTGCCGCCGGCGTGCGCGGGGTGCGGAGGCGCCGCCGGAGAGGAGGTGCGGGCCGGTGAAGGACCCGTGTGCCGAAACTGCCGGCTGGCGCTGCCCCGGGTGCCCGAGCCCTCCTGTCCGCGGTGCGGCGCCCCGATGGGCACCGGAGAGGCGCCCTCGTGCCTGGACTGTGCGGACTGGCCCGACCAGTTGGCCTCCGCCGATGCCGCATCCCTCCTCGAGTCGCCGGCCCGAGAGCTGGTACACGCCCTGAAGTACCAGGGATGGCGCGGCGTCGGCGACTTCATGGGAGGCGAGATGGCGCGCCGTGCGCCTTGTGATGCCCGCCAGGCCGAGGTCATCATTCCGATTCCGACATCGATCCGCAATCTTCGCAGACGCGGCTACAACCAGGCAGAGGTCATCGCCTCTGCCCTGGGAAGATCACTGGACAAGCCGGTGCTCCAGTGCCTCCAGCGGCGTCGCCAGGAGGGCACTCAGACGGCCTTGAATCCGATGCAGCGACGGGCTAATGTGAGAGGTGCCTTCGTGATGGCGGAGGGCTTTGCGGATCGGGTCCGAGACCGTCGGATTCTTCTGGTGGACGACGTGATCACCACTGGTGCGACGCTCCTTGCGGCAGTTCAGGCCCTCGGTCCCGCTGAGCCCGCGACTGTTGTCGCCTACGCGTTCTCGCGAACCGTCCCCATCTCACTCGACCTCTGAACCGCGCACGCCGCGCCGGGAGCCCATCCCAAGCATGTCAATCCGAGTCGCAATCAACGGCTTTGGCCGAATTGGCCGAAACGTCCTCAGAGCGGCAAAGCAGTCGCCGGGCAGCAACCTGGACTTCGTTGCCATCAATGACCTCACCAGCAGCGCCACCCTCGCGCACCTCCTGAAGTACGATTCGGTCCATGGGGCCTATCCCGGTACGGTGGAGGTCACCGACGACGGTCTGGCGGTGGACGGAGACGAGATCCGCGTCCTTTCCGAGCCGGATCCGGCCAACCTCCCGTGGCGGGAGCTGGGCGTGGATGTGGTGGTGGAATCGACCGGGCGTTTCCGCACCCGCGAACTGGCTTCGAAGCATCTGGAAGCCGGCGCCGCAAAGGTGGTGGTCTCGGCGCCGGCAAAGAACGAGGATATCACAATTGTCCTCGGCGTGAACCATGAACTGTACGATCCCGACGCCCACGACATCATCTCCAACGCCAGCTGCACGACCAACTGCCTGGCACCGGTTGCCAAGGTGCTCACTGAACGCTTCGGATTCGTGCGCGGCCTCATGACCACGATTCACGCCTATACGTCCGGGCAGGCGGTCCTCGACGGTCCCCACAAGGACCTGCGCAGGGCGCGGGCGGCGGCGGTCAGCATGATCCCGACCACGACCGGGGCCGCCAGGGCCATTTCGCTCGTACTGCCGGAGCTGGAGGGCAAGCTGGACGGCATGGCCATTCGGGTGCCGACTCCGGATGTGTCCGTCGTGGACCTCGTGGCGGAGGTCGAGACCGATGTCGATGAGCAGACCGTCAACGATGCTCTGCGCGGCGCGGCCGCTTCCGATCTCGCCGGAATCCTGCGGGTGGAGGAGCAGCCGCTCGTCTCCGCCGACTTTACCGGAGAGCCGGCAAGCTCGGTGGTCGACGCGCTGAGCACAGCGGTCATGGATGGCCGCATGGTCAAGGTGTTGGCCTGGTACGACAACGAGTGGGGGTACTCCTCGCGCGTCGTCGACCTCGTCGAGTATGTTGGGCAGCGACTTCCTGCCAGGGTTTGACCGGCGTTCGGCTGTGCCTGGCGTGGTGACGGCCGGCTGCACCGGAAAGCGGATGCCGCATGATGCGTATGTGTGAGCATGATGAGTGATTCCGTTGAAGTAGTGGCCTCCTCGGGCCGGGCCTCTCCCGCATCCGGGCAGGTAAGCCGGCGGGCGCGCGCGATGCCCGGAGAGCTTCCTCCGGACTTCGAGGCCTGGTTCAGGGACCACCGTGAGTCCGTCTACCGGTACGTGCGCTTTCGAGTGGCAAGCCGCGATGCCGCCGAGGATCTGACCTCGGAGGTCTTCATGAAGGCACTCCGCTCGCTCAGGCGGTACGATCCCCGCCGGTCCGCGCCCAGAACCTGGCTTCTGCGGATCGCCCGCAACGCGACCACCGATCACTTGCGCGCCCTGCAGCGCCGGGGCTCGCTCCACATCTCGCTCGACCGCGCGCCGGACCTGGTATCCCGGGCTCCTTCGCAGGAAGAGAGGATGTTGCGCGAGGAACAGGTGCAGAGGCTGCTCAACGCGGCCGCGACGTTGCGGGCTGCGGATCAGGAAGTGCTGTCGCTGCGATATGGCGCCGGGCTCGGAAACATGGAGATCGCGGAGACGCTGAAGATCAGCGCCAATGCGGTCGCCGTGAGGGTGCACCGTGCCTTGAACCGCCTGAGGGCGGCGATCGCGGAGTCCCGGGCCGGGGTGGAGGACTAGATGTTCGGAAACAGACGACAGGGGCGCGACCTCGAGGATCGCGATCTGCGGCGGCTGGACCGCGATCTGCGACAGATCGTGATCGAGGAGCGGGAGTCGTATGCCTCCGAATTGCGCGCCGAACTGACGAGGGAGTTTGCACGGCTGCGAGACGGGCACTGGTCGCGGCGCCCGAGCCGGCGGCTGATCCAGGTCGCCGCGGCTGTACTGCTGGTCATGACGGGATCGTTTGCATTCCCGGGCGCGCGCGCCGCGATCCTCGGGCTGCTGGAACCCGGCTCCGTGGCGCAGTCTCCGGATGCTTCGACGACCGTGGTGCGGACGAATCCACCGGTGGTGCGCCAACCGCCGCCGGACGCCGCCCCGCCACGCGAGCCGGAGCCGCCGGCGATGCTGGCGAATCTCGAGGAGCGTCCCATCCGGACGCCGGTGCCGGCAACGCTTCCCACGCTCCTCGACCGCAATGGGGCCCGCCTGACGGTGGCGCATGAGTACCCCGCACTCCTGCAGCGGAGGGGGATCGGGGGCAGGGTAGGGCTCCTCATGTGGGTACGCGAGGACGGGGCGGTGGAGTTTCCGCAGATCGAAAGCACTTCGGGGGTGCGTGAACTCGATCTGGCCGCACTCCGGGCCACCCAATCCCTCAGCTTCGCGCCCGCGACCCGGCTTGGCGATCCGGTAGGGACCTGGGTCTCGTTCTCGATTCGCTTCCAGCCTGGCGGCGCCGAAGTGTCCGACCCCGACTCCGAGGATGGGGGATTCCATATCGCTCTGAGCAACTGACCCAGGTTGCAGCATTTCAGGCAGGGCGTTGCCGGAGTTCATTCCCTGCGACTGCGCGGGCGCGCAGACCCGTGAAGAAGACCCTGGGCGATCTGCCCGCTGACGCGCTCGCCGGCACCGTGGTGGCGGTCCGGGCGGACCTCAACGTGCCGCTGAGCGACGGCGAGGTCGCCGATGCGACGCGGATCGAGCGCACCGTCCCGACGCTGCGGCACCTCACGGAGGCGGGAGCGAAAGTGGTCGTCCTCTCCCATCTGGGCCGGCCGGGAGGGAGAGTGCGTCCGAAACTGACCCTCGAACCCGTCGCGCGCCGCGTGGGCAGGATGGTGGATGCCGAAGTCCGGTTCTGCGCCCACACCCGTGGGCCGCGCGTTCACGAAGCCGTGTCGGATTTGCAGCCGGGTATGGTGGCTGTCCTGGAAAACACCCGTTTCGACCCGGGCGAGACTGCCAATGACCCCTCGCTGGCCCGGGATTGGGCAGCCTGGGCCGACCACTTCGTCCTGGACGCCTTCGGCACGTCGCACCGCGCTCACGCCTCCACCGCGGGACTCCCGCGGGCGGTCAGGAGGAATGGCGGCGAGGCGGTCGCGGGGTTTCTCGTCGCGCGCGAGTTGGCCGCGTTGGGGGATGCGCTGACAGAGCCCCGCCGCCCGTTTGTCGCAGTCATCGGAGGCGCGAAGATCTCCGGCAAGATCGACGTGATCGACGCGCTGCTGCCCCGGGTGGACGCGCTGCTGGTGGGCGGTGCCATGGCCAACACGTTCTTTCTCGCGATGGGCATGGAAACGGGGACCTCCCTCGTCGAACCCGACAGGACGGCCGCGGCCAGGCGACTCATGGTGGCGGCCGGCGCGCGCCTGGTGCTGCCCGTCGACTGTGCGGTCGCAGCGTCCATCGATCCGCGCGCCGAGGTGCGATTCGTCGACCGAGGCGACATCGCGGCTGATGAGGTGATCGGCGACATCGGACCAGTGACCGTGGAGATGTTCCGGAGCCACCTGCGGGAAGCGGCCACCGTCGTATGGAACGGCCCGATGGGCGTGTGCGAGCTGGCCAGCCTGGCGGAAGGCACCCGAGGGGTGGCGCACGCCGCCGCGGAGGCCGCAGACGGAGGTGCCACGGTGATCGTCGGGGGCGGCGATTCGGCCGCGGCCGTCCGGGCAACGGGGGTTGCCGCGCGGATCAGCGACGTTTCAACTGGTGGCGGAGCGTCGCTCGCCCTGCTGGCCGGCAGGGAACTGCCGGGAGTGGACGCGCTCTCCGACCTCGAAGCCCGGGAACAAGGATGACAAAGGCGGACTCAACGATGACCAGGGTTGTTGCGGGAAACTGGAAGATGCACCACGGGCCGCGCGCGACGCGGCAGTTCTTCTCCGACTTCAATCCCGACGTCCGGCCTGGAGCGGTGCGGGTCGCGTTCTTTCCGCCGGACGTGTCGCTGCGGGCGGCGCGGGAGAGCGTGCGTATCCTGGTCGAATTCGGTGTCCAGCACATTCACTGGGAGGATTCCGGCGCCTTCACCGGCGAGACCTCGGCCGGGATGGCGAAGGACGCGGGCGCCTCGCTCGCATTGATCGGACACTCCGAGCGCAGGCACGTCTTCGGCGAGACGGACAGGGAAGTGGGGCTGAAGGTGGAGGCCGCGGCCCGGGCCGGACTCGTTCCGGTGGTCTGCGTCGGCGAACTGCTGGAGGAGCGGAAGGCAGGCCGGCTCGAGCGGGTGCTGCGGCGGCAGGTGGCTGCCTTCACGGCGCCGCTGGGGCAGTGCGACCGGTACCTGGTGGCATACGAGCCGGTGTGGGCCATCGGAACGGGCGAAACCGCCACTCCCGCCGACGCGTCCGAGGCCCACGCAATCGTCCGCTCGGCGCTGGGTGAGCTGGGTGGCTGTCCGATTCTCTACGGGGGCAGCGTGAAGCCGGCGAACGCCGCCGCGCTGATGTCGGCCCCGGACGTCGACGGCGTGCTGGTCGGCGGCGCGAGCCTTGATGCGCGCGTGTTCGCCCGCATCGTCGAGGCTGCCGCGACCTGACAGGCGGGCTGTGCCGATCCTGCGAAATCAAGGTTGACAGGGGGCGCCGCCCGGGGCAGCTTCCGGGGCGCAGTGCCGTTCGATGTCAACGATGCAAGAAGTGAAATGTACGGATTCCTACTGACTGTTCTGGTCCTCGACGGGGTGTTCCTCGGCGTGGTCATTCTCCTTCAGGCGGGGAAGGGCGGCGGACTGGCCGCCATGGGGGGCGGTGCGGCCGCCACCGATGTTCTCGGCGGCCGTCAGGCCACAACGCTCCTTACGCGGGCGACGTGGATCGCAGGCACCGCGTTCATGCTTCTCTCGCTGGTGCTGGCCATCATGTCCTCCCGCTCCACGACTCCCACCTCGGTCCTGGAAGGGATCGCGAATCCGGCGGCGTCGACCCCGCAGCCGATTTTGCCGGAGGCTGCCCCGACTCTCGAGTTGCTCCCGCCGGCGGGTGAGGACGTGCCCCCAGGCGAAGAGGTTCCTCCCGGCGAGGCTGTTCCCCCGGTCGAGCCTCCCCCTGACGCAACCGAGCCGTCCGACGCCGCTGGCGCCTGAGGGCCTGCGACGGGCGGGTGGCAGGCCGGTGAGCGGAGACGCGGTCGAGGATCTGCTCTATCAGGGTTTTCAGGGACGCCTGCTCGAGGAGAGCCTGCGTCGAATGCCGCCTTCCCTGCGTCCGGAGGCCGCAACCGCTGTCGATGTAAGGGCGATCGTCATCGCCCGGGCGATGCGGCAGACCGTGGATGGAAGGGGAGATCTCTGCTGCCCGGGCCCCATGTCGCCGGGGCCGGCGCTGGCGTTTGGTGCCACGCCGCTCGAATTCCTGCGCCACGTGACGCGCAGGGGGACGAGTCCCGCCTCCGCACGGGCGGGCGGGACGAGCTGGACCGACCTGCGGCGGGGGCTGATCGGCTGGGATGGAGGACGCGGCACCATGACCCAGGTGCTGGCCGGTGCCGCGCTGGCGTTCGCGCAGGGGGATCAGGATCGCGCGGCGCTGGTCTTCGAGCGGCGGAGCGCGATTGAAACCGGAGCCTGGCACGAGGGGATGAACTTCGCCGCGGCTCAGCGCGCACCGGTCATCGTCGTGCTGGCGCCGCCACCTGGGCGCGGCCGGCGCGACCGCGCGGAGATCGAGGGCGTGGCCCGCGGCTACGGCGTCGGGTTGCTGTGGTTCGGTGGCGAACCGCTCATCGACGTCTTCGAGTCCGTGGCGGGGGCACGGCGCCGCGCGGTTGCCGGCGACGGGCCGTCGCTGATCGCGCTCGCGCCTCGCACCGATGTGGATCTCCGGGCCTCGCACGACGCCTTCGTGGAGTGGGCGCTGGCGGAGGGCGGCCGCACGCGAGGCGACCTTGAATCGATCGAACGTGCGGCCGCGGCCGGGGTGGATCACGCGCTCGGCAGGATCGGCAAGGAACCGGATCCGGACCCCGAAGAGGCTCTGGCGCCCGTGAGGACCGATACCCCCTCCATTCGTCCCTGGACAAGAATGAAGTCGCCGCGTCCGGATGAGCTCGCTGGCACGGCACCCTCTGGAGCGTTCGGTGTCCACTGACCTGCCGGCCCAGGTCACCCGCACCCGCGAAGGCAGGCCGGCGACCGTGCTCGAAGCCATCGCCGAGGCGCTCTGGGAGGAGATGGAGCGCGACGAGCGGGTATTCCTTCTGGGCGAGGACATCGGTGCCTACGGCGGGGCCTTCAAGGTTACGCGCGGATTCATCGACCGCTTTGGATCAGCGCGCGTCATCGACACGCCAATTTCGGAGGGCGGATTCACCGGGGCCGCGGCGGGGGCCGCCCACATGGGACTGCGCCCCGTGGTCGAAATGCAGTTCATGGACTTCATCTCGCCCGCCTACGACGTCCTGACGAACTACATCGCGACGTCTCTTTACCGCGGAGCCGGGCCGTTGCCGCTGGTGGTGCGCGGGCCCGTCGGCGGGGGGAACCGCGGCGGGCCCTTCCACTCGCAGAATGTCGAGATGGCGTTCTTCCACACGCCAGGTCTCAAAATCGTCTACCCGTCCACGCCACGGGATGCCAAGGGACTGCTCAAGAGCGCGATCCGCGACGACAACCCCGTGATCTTCGAGGAACACAAGGGCCTCTACCGCGCCCCGTACTGCCGCGAGCTGCTGCCGCGGGATGACTACGCGATCCCGCTGGGCAAGGCCCGCACGGCCCTGGAAGGCGAGGACCTCACGATCGTGACGTACGGCCTGATGGTGCACCGCAGCCTGGAAGCCGCCGCCGAGCTCGCGAAAGACCGCATCAGGGCCGAGGTGATCGACCTGCGCACGCTGCTGCCCCTGGACGAGGACGGCATCGTGGCTTCGGTGCAGAAAACCGGAAAGCTCCTCGTCGTTCACGAAGACACGCGCACCGGCGGGATCGCCGGTGAGATCGCGATGCGCGTAAACGAACGGGCTTTCGAATGGCTGGACGGGCCGATACTCCGGGTCACGGCGATCGATGCACCCGTACCCTTCAGCGGGGAGCTGGAGGACTATTTCCTTCCCTCGGTGGCGGATGTGGTCACCGCGGGACGTTATCTTTTCAGGTACTGAATGCGGCGCACCAGCCGCTGACGAACACATACCCGGCAAATACCGATCGCCCGGCAGGGGTCCGCGACCTGCGTCCGGCGACGCAACCGAGAGTGGGAGAAGCGCCCGTGTCCCGTATCGAAGTCCCGATGCCCCAGATGGGCGAGTCCATCGCCGAAGGTACGGTTTCCAAATGGCTCAAGGCACCCGGCGACGCCGTGGAGCGCGATGAAGCGATCCTGGAGATATCGACCGACAAGGTCGATGCGGAGATTCCGTCTCCCTCGGCCGGGGTCCTGGCCGAGATCGTGGTACCCGAGGGCGAGACGGTGGAGGTGGGGACCATTGTCGCATACATCGAAGAGGGAGGGACCGCTTCCGTCGCCTCCCCCGCTCCCGCCGAGGCCGAATCCGAACCGTCGAGGGATGGGGACTCCGCAGGCACCCCGGCTGCGGAATCCGCACCCGTGGCCACGCCTGCTCCCGCGGAGCCGGCTGAACCGCCCGTCGTGGCCACCGCAGCGGCACGCCCCGCGGACGAGTCCGACGAAGTTGCGTGCACGGCCACCAGCGAGGAACGCCTTCGCACCCGCTCCACGCCGGTGGTCCGGCGCATCGCCCAGGAAGCGGGTGTGGATATCTCCGTGGTTGCCGGCACCGGGCACCAGGGCCGGGTGACCAAGCAGGACATCCTCGGTTTTATCGAGCAGGGTGGCGCGGCGGCCTCGCAGACTGCGGCTCCCGAACCGGCGGCTGCTGCACCGGCTCCGGCTCCCGCAGCGGTGGTTCCCTCCGCGCCCGCCCCCACGCCGCCGCCGGCTCCACCCAGGCGCCCCACCGCGCCCAGCGCGGCCCCCGGCGACCTCTGGAAACGCTTCCACACGGAAGTCGAGCACCCGACCTACCCGGTCCGGGATGGCGACCGGGTCGAGACAATGGACAAGATGCGGCGCCTAACCGCGGAACACATGGTCCTGGCGAAGCGCATCTCTCCTCATGTCCACTCCATCATCGAGATCGACTTCTCGGCTGTGGACCGCATTCGGCGGGAGAAGAAGGCACGGTGGGCCGAGCGCGGCGCGCGCGTTTCCTACACTGCGTTCGTGGCCTGGGCCTGTTCCCGCATCCTCCGCGACTTCCCCATGGTCAACGGCACGCTCTCGGGCAACAACATCGTGTACCGGGGCGCGGTCAACATCGGGATGGCGGTCGACCTCAACCCCGGGCTGATCGTCCCGGTGATTCACGACGCCGACGACCTGAGCCTTGTCGGCACTGCCCGGCGGATCGTCGACCTCGCGACGCGCGCCAAGTCCAGGCAGCTCTCGCCATCGGAGATTCAGGGCGCCACGTTCACCATCACCAACCCGGGCGTGTTCGGAACGATGGTCGGGATGCCCGTCATCCCCAAGGGCACGTCGGCCATCCTCGGCACGGGGTCGATCGACAAGCGTGTCGTGGTGGTTACCGACCCGGCCACCGGCCAGGACACGGTCGCGGTGCGCAAGCGGTCGTACTTCTCGCTCGGCTACGACCACAGGCTGGTGGACGGCGCGGACTCGGCCCGCTTCCTGTCGCAGCTGAAGGTGTTCCTGGAGGACTTCCCCGAGGACGCCTGACGCGGCGGAGGCGACGTTGGCAGGAGAATCGTGGGCAGACCGTACCCTCGCGGTGCGCTACCCGGGACGCGTCGAATACGCCGCGGCGCTGTCCATGCAGGCGGAACTGGTCGAGCGGCGCCGGCGCGGAGAGGTGCCGGACACCTTGCTGCTGCTCGAACATCCGCACGTCATCACCCTGGGATCGTCCGCGCATCAGGACCATGTACTGCTCTCCGAACCCGAGCTTGCCGCTCGGGGCATCGGGCTCTTCGAGACGGGGCGCGGGGGCGATGTGACCTACCACGGTCCGGGACAGCTCGTCGCCTATCCAATCCTCGACCTGAAACCCGACCGGAAGGACCTCCACCTCTATCTGCGCAGTCTCGAAGACGTCCTGCTCAGGACGCTGGGCGCGTTCGCGATCTCGGGACGGCGCGACGAGAGCGCCACCGGGGTGTGGGTCGACGACGCCAAGGTCGCGGCCATCGGGATCCGGGTCTCGTCCGGGTGGATCACCTCTCACGGCTTCGCCCTCAATTCGGACACCGACCTCTCCTTCTTCGACACCATCGTGCCCTGTGGCCTGAGCGGCCGCCCTGTCACCAGCGTCAGCCGCCTCCTCGGCCGCACCGTGACGCCCCGGGAAACCGCGCCCGCTGTCGTCCAGGCGCTGAGCGAGGTTTTCGGCTACGGCTCCGTCGACGACCCCGGAGCGGCGAACTCGAAGTAGTCGAGGTAGCGCCCGGCCTCGCGTTCGCGCTCAAGCCAGTCCTCGAACCCCGACGGCACCGGCGTCCTCGCGGCGGAGAGCTCGGTGGCAGCGCGCTGCGCCAGGTGGTCTACGTATTCGTTCCGTGGATCGCCGGAATGGCCCTTCACCCACCGCCACGTCACCACGTGCCCCGACGCGATGCGGTCCAGGTCGCGCCAGAGACGGAGGTTCTCGATCGGACCGCCCTTTCTCTTCCACCCCCGCCGCTTCCACCCCGGCATCCACTGCGAGGCCCCCTTGACCAGGTACTGGGAATCCGACACGAAGCGCACCCGGCAGGGTTCGCGCAGCGCTCTGAGCGGCAGGACCGCGCTTGTCAGCGCCATGCGGTTGTTCGTCGTGGACGGGGCCGAGGACCACACATCACGCCGCTTCCACTCCGAGCCGGTCCAGTGCTCCAGCAGCGCCGCCGCCCCACCGGGCCGGTCCCTTCCCTTGAACTGGTTTCCCAGGCAGGACTCGTCCGCATGAATGTGGACATCCGGCAATTGCTTTGACATTCGCCCCCCTTGCTGATGCGACACCGAGGCAGCGGCTTCCACGGAAGATAGCGGCTCCACTACATTCACTTGATGATCGAACGCACGGACAACGCGGACCCCTCACCCGGGAGCTGGAGTCCGGCCTCCGCCTACCTGCTGCTGGAGGACGGGCGCCGCTTCGAAGGCACGGCACTCGGTTCTCCGGGTCCGGCAATCGGCGAGGTCGTCTTCAACACCTCGATGACCGGCTACCAGGAAATCCTGACCGATCCGTCCTACGCAGGTCAGCTCGTGGCGATGACCTACCCGCTGATCGGCAACTACGGGACCAACGCCCGGGATGTCGAGTCCACGCGGCCGCAGGTGTCGGGCTTCATCGTGCGGGAGGCGGCGAGGATGCCCAGTTCCTGGCGCAGCCGCGGTACCGTGGGAGAGTACCTGGCCGCCCACGGCGTGACGGGGATCCAGGATGTGGACACCAGGGCGCTGACGCGCCACATCCGCGATCGGGGCGCCATGCGCGGGGGCATCGCCGGCTTCGAAGTGCCCGCCGCGGAACTGCTTGCGGCGGTGCTCGATCATCCCGAAATGGAGGGACTGGAGCTCACGTGCGGCGTGTCGACCAACGATCCGTATGTCGTGCGGGCCGTGGGAGACGAAACATACCACGTAGCCGCATTCGATTTCGGCGTGAAGTCGAGTTCTCCGCGCCTGCTCTCGGAGAGGGGGTGCCGGGTTACCGTGCTTCCCGCCAGGGCCGGAACGGAGGAGGTGTTGCGGCTTCGGCCGGACGGGCTCTTCATCTCCAATGGGCCGGGCGACCCCGCGGCGGTGGAGCAGGCGGGAGAGACCATTCTGCAGGTAGCGTCGCGCGGGATCCCCGTCTTCGGGATCTGTCTGGGACACCAGCTGATCGCACGCGCCTTCGGAGGGGAGACGTTCAAGCTTCCCTTCGGACACCACGGCGGCAATCACCCGGTGAAGAACCACGATCTCAGGACGGTGGAGATCACGTCTCAGAATCATGGATTCGCTGTCAGGCCGGGAGATGAATGCGACGTTTCCGGCGCGCCGGAACTCAGAATCACCCACACGAACCTGTATGACGGCACCGTCGCGGGGATCGCGCACCGGTCCCTCCCCGTCATGGCCGTGCAGTATCATCCCGAAGCGGCGCCCGGCCCGCACGACAGCAGCTATCTATTCGACGATTTTGTTGCCCTGATGGCGGCGCGGCGAAGGTCACAGGACCGCCAGAAACAACCCCCGAAACCACTGCTCGCTACTTGACTGCGAATGGCTGGCCCGATTACTTACCTGTCCACACCTGACAAGCTACCGCGCACCGATCCCGGAGGGGGCGATGACAAAGGCTGACCTCGTTGAGCAGGTCGCAGACGCAATCGGCCCCGGGGTCACAAAGAGAGACTGCGCCCTGGTGGTGGACGGGTTCCTGAACGCGGTGAAACAGGCGCTCGCGACCGGTCAGAATATCGAGATCCGGGGATTCGGCACCTTCAAGGTACGTCATCGCAAGGCCCGTCTGGCCCGCAATCCCAGGACCGGCGAACCGGTGAGGGTTCCGGCGCGATCGGCACCCGTTTTCAAGCCCTCAAAGCACCTTCGGATACGGGTGGCCCGATTGGACCAGATGGAGTCGCCGGAGTCGGGCCCCTATCCGGGCGTCGGCAGCATGTCCGGCCGGGGCCACGGGTTACGGCGTTGATCCCGGAGGCGCAAGGTGGATGTCACCGTTCTTCTCTTCGCTGCGCACCGTGATCTCGCCGGTTCCGACAATACGGTAGTGTCCCTTCCCGAGAAGTCGACCGTCGGCGCCCTGCTGGAGGCGTTGCGCTGCCGGGGCGGGGGATGGGCGTCGTTGCCCGAGCGAGCCGCCGTCGCGGTCAATCGTCGCTACGCCAACGGAGCGACCGTGCTCAGGGAGGGTGATGAGGTCGCGTTGATTCCTCCCGTGGCGGGGGGCTGAGGGATGATCTGGAGCGACGTTACTTCGGATCCCATCGATACCGCCGGCCTTCTGGCACGCGTGGGCGATCCCGAGGACGGCGCGGTCGCCCTGTTCCTGGGGATCGTCCGCAACCACAACGACGCGCGGCCCGTGTCCGGGATGGACTACGAGGGCTATGCGGAAATGGCGCGCGAGCAGTTGGCTGCGATCGTAGGGGAGGCTGCCGGGCGGGCTGGAAGTGATCGCATCGTCGCCGTCCATCGACTGGGGGCGCTCGCCGTGGGAGAGGTCAGCGTGGCGATCGCTGCCTCGACCCCGCACCGCGCGGATGCGTTCGACGCGGCCAGATACGTGATCGAGGAGATCAAGAAACGGCTGCCGGTCTGGAAGCGGGAGCACTATCTCGACCGCGACGCGGAGTGGCTGGAGGGCCGCGTCCCGGCCGCGCAGTGCGGAAAAGTGAGCTGAGAGCGTGTTCCCGACTCGCAACGGCGCAGCGGCGATGACCCGCGAGATGGTCGACGGCTTCGGCCGCCGCATCGAGTACTTGCGCATCTCGGTCACTGACAAATGCAATCTGCGCTGTGTGTACTGCATGCCCGAGGAGGGACTGCCGTGGCTCCGCCGCGACGAGATCCTGGATTACGAGGAGATTGCCGAGGTCGTGAGGGTGATGGCGGAGATGGGGCTGAAACGGCTCCGGCTGACCGGGGGCGAGCCCCTCGTGCGCAAGGACCTGCCGCGCCTGGTGTCGCTCCTTTCATCCATCCCGGGCATCGAGGACATCGCGCTCTCGACCAACGCCGTCCTGCTGGCCCCCATGGCCCGCAGCCTCAGGGACGGCGGAGTCACCCGGGTGAACATTTCCCTGGATACGCTGCGGCCGGACCGGGCCGACGCCATCGCCCGCCGCCCCGGCACGCTGGCCAGGGTGCTGAAGGGTCTGGACGCGGCCGAAGCGGTCGGCTTCGAGCCCATCAAGATCAACGTGGTGCTCATGCGGGGCGAGAACGACGACGAGGTCGCGGACTTTGCCGAACTCTCCCGCCAGCGCCCCCTCCACGTGCGCTTCATCGAGGTCATGCCGACCGAGTCGAACCTGGAACTGAGCGCGTCGAACTTCCTCTCCTGCGACGAAGCGCTCGCCGCCGTTTCCGAGGTGCACGCGCTGGAGCCGGTCCCAGGTCCGCCCGGCAACGGCCCCGCCACATACTTCAGCTTCCCCGGAGCGCAGGGCACGATCGGCGTCATCACGCCCATGAGCCACAACTTCTGCAGCCGTTGCAACCGCATGCGCCTGACCGCCGACGGCCAGCTGCGCCCCTGCCTTTTCGGGACCATCCAGACCCCGCTGCGCGACGCGCTCAGGCGCCGGGAGGACCTGCGGCCGCTGATCGAGGAGACGCTGCGTATCAAGCCCGAGAAACATCTCCTCGTCCAGGGGTCGTCCGCCGGATCCGGGGGACTCGTCGCGCTTTCGCAAACGGGTGGATGACAGGACTCCCTGCATCTGACAGATTCCTTGTCGTCCGGGCCGTCCCGGCACCTTTGCAGTTCCACTTCAACAGCGATGGAGTTGTGCACTGATGTCTGCCAGGAAGATCACGGTGGTCGGCGCGGGACATGTGGGCGAGGTCTGCGCCCAGCGTCTCGCCGAGAAGGAGTTGTGCGAAGAGGTCGTGCTCATCGACATCCTCGACGGGATTCCGCAGGGGAAGGCGCTCGACCAGTGGGAGAGCGCGCCGGTCGAGGGTTTCGATACGAGGGTCGTCGGCGCGAACGACTACGGGCCCGCCGCGAGGTCGGACCTCTTCATCGTCACGGCCGGGATCGCGCGCAAGCCGGGGATGAGCCGCGACGACCTGCTGCGCACCAACGCCGGGATCGTCCGCTCGGTGAGCAGCGAGATCGCGCGGGTCGCGCCGGACGCGGTGGTCATCGTCGTCTCGAACCCGCTGGACGTCATGGCCTACGTCGCCAAGGAGACGACCGGGTTCCCGCGTGAGCGGGTGATCGGGATGGCGGGCGTCCTCGATACCGCCCGCTTCCGCTCCTTCATCGCCATGGAGCTGGACGTGAGCGTGGAGGATATCCAGGCGATGGTCCTCGGCGGGCACGGCGACACGATGGTGCCGCTGGTGTCGTACACGGCGGTGAGCGGCATCCCGGTTTCGCGCCTGATCGCGCCCGACCGGCTCGAGGCGATCATCGACCGCACCCGAAATGGGGGCGCGGAGATCGTCAGGTTCCTGAAGACCGGGAGTGCCTACTACGCGCCGTCGGCCGCGGCGGTGCAGATGGCCGAATCCATCGTGAAGAACAAGCGCCGCATCCTGCCCGCGGCCGCCTATCTCGAGGGCGAGTACGGCCAGGAGGGCATCTACCTCGGCGTGCCCTGCAAGCTGGGTGCGGGCGGGCTCCAGGAAGTCGTCGAAGTCGACCTCACCGAGAGCGAGAGCGCGGCGCTGGCCAGGAGCGCGGACCATGTGCGCCGCGTCATGGCCAGCCTCTGACCGGGGCCGGAGGCTTCTACGGCCGACTGAAGACCGCCCGATCAATCTCCGGGTTCAATTCGAAGTCGGACGTCACCAGAACCTTCCACACCTTGCCGTCGGCGTTGATGTGCACGCGCCGGCCGGTGAAGATGTAGCCGTCCACCTCCTGAACATCCTCCCAATACGTCCGGCTGACGTTCTGCCGTCCCTCCTCGCGGTATCCGATCGAGACCGGCATCGCGCGGCCGTCCTCGAAGGTGTAGAACCAGGTGTCGCTGTGGTCCCCGACGCCCTCGCCGAAGGTCACGCGCACCAGGTGACGACCGTCGTCGTCGCGGCCGTCGTAGTGCAGAAAGACCCCGGGATCCCTGAGCTTGAAGGGCAGGCCGATCCAGTAGTGGACATCGCCGGACACGTAGCGCGCCTGGTCGTAGTCCATGTCTCCGGGCCCGAGGGTCTCGCCGTTCATCACGGCCCACTCCTGCACGCCGTCGAAGCCGTGCTGGATGAAGTCGTTCCCCTCCCAGCGCTCGATGCGCGCAACCTCGCCGGTCTCGAGCTTCGCGAGGGTCACGTAGCGAGGCCGGGCGCGGCGCAGTCGGCCGCTCTCCGGATCCCAGATCTCGGTCGTGAGCGTGTAGCGGGCGCTGCGCAGTTTCCAGTACGTCTCCATCCCGCCAAGGGCCTCGATCCAGCCGTCGACCAGCGCCTCCGCCATTTCGTCGTCGGGCCGCGGCCCCGTCGAGCCCCCGATAAGGAACAGCAGCGCGGTTCCCAGCGCGCAACTTCCGAGCCAACTTCTCATTTTGCATCTCCCCGCGGTGCGCCGCTCCCGGCGGCTTGCCGCACAGCGTGACTCTGTCCAGTCTACCTTGCCGACTCCATCCAAAGGCGGCGCCCGCCTGAATCCGTTGTACACCGACTCAAGCCGACCGACTCGAGCCGAATGAACCCGGACCACCAATGATACGCTCCCGAACCGTTGCGCGCCGCTCCCGCCTGCATCTCGCCCTGCCGGTGCTGGCCTTTGCCACGGTCGGGTGCGGGAGCGAACTGACGATCGCGGGCGGCCGGATCCTCCACGGCGCAGGCGGGTCTTCGTGAGCTGCTCCAGGCTCCCGGGCCGTCGGCGGGCCGGATTGCGGAGTGTCGCACTTCTGGTGGTCGCGTCCGCGGTTGGCTCGTTGGGTTGTGGTGGCGAGAACGGACCCGCCGACCCGGGTCCCCCCGACGTCGAGAGCCTGGTCTTTGCCCCGTCGCTGGGGGTGGACCTGAGCCGGATGACTCTACTCCCCTCGGGCCTCTATGTGCGCGATCTCGTGGTGGGAGGGGGCGAGCGCGTCGGCCAGCAACGGGGAGTCAGGTTCAACTATCAGGGCTGGCTCCACGACGGGACCCCTGTCGACCAGGGGATGTACCCGATCAACGAATTCTCGCCCGGAGCCTTCGTGAGCCCGTTCGACGGGGAGGTCTACTACCTGGTCGGCAGCGGGCAGACCATCGCCGGCTGGGATGTCGGTCTCGAAGGCATGCGCGTCGGCGGAGAACGCCAGCTCGTCATCCCGCCGCAGCTGGCCTTCGGTGCCCGGGGATCGCCGGACGGCCGCGTGCCCGGCAATGCGGTACTGGTGTATGTCCTGGAGTTGACCGCGGCCGAGCCGTAGGAGGCCGGTTGCCGGGTCCGCCGGAGCGGCGCTTCGCAAGTCGGTCCCTGGCGCCGTCGCTCGGGCTACAGCCGCGGCAGCGTCACCCCTACCTGGCCCTGGTACTTGCCCTTCCGGTCGGCGTACGCGGTCTCGGGCGGCTCGTCACCCTGGAAGAAGACCAGCTGGGCGATTCCCTCATCCCCGTAGATCCGGGCGGGCAGGGGCGTGGTGTTGGAGATCTCGAGGGTCAGATAACCCTCCCAGGTGGGCTCCAGCGGAGTGACGTTGACGATGATCCCGCACCGGGCGTAGGTGCTCTTGCCGACGCACAGCACGAGCACGTCCCGCGGTATGCGGAAGTGCTCCACGGTGCGGGCAAGCGCGAAGGAATTGGGTGGAATGATGCAGTCCTCGTCCTTCACGTTTACGAAGGAGCGCTCGTCGAACCTCTTCGGATCGACCACCAGGTTGTGGACGTTGGTGAACACCTTGAACTCGGGCGCGACCCGGATGTCGTAGCCGAAGGACGAAAGTCCGTAGGAGATGCTGCCGTTTCGGACCTGGCCGGGCTCGAAGGGCTCGATCATGCCGTGCTCGAGGGCCATCTTGCGGATCCAGCGGTCGTTCTTGACGGGCATGTGGTGTCTTGCGGGCGGTGTCGAGGATGGTCGGGCGGCGCGTCTGCACCTGCGGGTGCGGAGGCCCAGGGGGAAGGGCTCGGGCTGAGGCTCGGCCGCGTTGGGCATCGCCAAGGTAGCCCATGCCGGGAGCCGGTGCCAATTGCGCCGGTCCCTCGACGGACCCGCCGCACAACGGCCGTTCAGCCTCATGTGCCGCGCGACGGGTACGGAACTTGAATCTCCGTCGACTCGCCCGTATCTTTCAGCGTTGATTCCGGAGTTCGTGAAAATTTTCACAAGCTTTTCGGGAGGGTGCGGCGAGCGCACCTGGGGAGTGCACTTCCTGAGGGCGCGGAGCCCACCGGGGGACACTGGGTAGAATGGCGAAGTCCTATATACCGCTCCTGATCATCCTGGGCGTGACGGTCCTGAACGCCGTCGGGATGGCGGTCGCTTCCCACATCCTCAATCCACGGCGCCCCACCCCGCAGAAGGCGATGCCCTACGAGTCGGGCATGATCCCGCTGGGTGATACGCGGGCGCGCTTCTCGATCAAGTTCTACATGGTGGCGATCAGTTTCATCGTCTTCGACCTCGAGACGATCTTTCTGGTACCTTGGGCCGTGCGGGTTCGCGAACTCGGGTGGGGCCCCTTCGTAGCCGTGTTCCTCTTCGTGGTCGTGCTGGCAGTGGGACTGGTCTACGAGTGGAAGAAAGGCGGTTTGGAATGGGAGTAGATACCCCTGGAATGCTGGGCTCCGGCAGCCCCGCCTTCCTGACCACGCGATTGGATTTCGTGGTGAACTGGGCGCGGCGCAATTCGCTCTGGCCCATGCCGTTCGGCACCGCCTGCTGCGCGATCGAAATGATGGCCTCGGCCGCCAGCAACTTCGACCTCGCCCGCTTCGGCATGGAACGGATGTCGTTCAGCCCGCGCCAGGCGGATGTGCTGATCTGCGCCGGCCGGGTGCCGTACAAGCTGGCTCCGGTGCTCCGCCGGATCTGGGACCAGATGATGCAGCCGAAGTGGTGCATCTCGATGGGTGCGTGCGCTTCGTCGGGCGGCGTCTTCGACGTGTATTCGATGGTGCAGGGGATCGACACGATCGTCCCTGTCGATGTCTACATCCCCGGGTGTCCGCCCAGGCCCGAGGGGTTGATCTACGGGCTGATGATGGTGCAGGAAAAGATCCGCGGCGAGAGCCTGGCCAATCACGCCGATCTCCGCGCCGAGGACCCGCTCGCGGCCGGGCGTCCCCGCGCGGACGACCGGGAAGTGACCGACCTGACCGGGCCCTTCGGGAATTCGACCCACCAGAACCGGGTGAGCGGCCTGGTTGCGACGGATGCCGTCGGGCGCTCCGAGGACCGGCTGCCGTGACCCGCTTCCCGCACGCGGTTCCCGCCCGCCCGGAGCACGCGACTTGACGCGGTCCAAGGCACCTCCAGGGTCGTTCTTCGACCTCGCCGCGGCTGGCGCCGGCGCCGTCGACACCCCCGCCGCAGCCTCGGAAACCGCGGCCGTGCCGCCCTGCAACCCGTCGGTCGACGCGTTGCGCGAACGGTTTCCGGATGGGGTACTCCGCAACGAAGTGAGCGCCGGCGACCAGGATGTCGTCTACGTCCACCCCGCCCGCCTGGTCGAGATGCTCGGGTGGCTGCACGAGAATCCCGACCAGCAGTACGATCACCTGGCCGATGTCACGGCGGTGGACCACGGGGGCGGACGGCCGATCGAAGTCGTCTACCAGCTCTGGTCCATTCCGCACCGCGCGGCCCTGCGCGTCAAGTGCGAGCTGCCGCTGGACAGTCTGGAGATCGACACGGTGACGGGGATCTGGGTCGGCGCCAACTGGCTGGAGCGCGAGGTGTACGACCTCTTCGGCGTTCACTTCACGGGGCATCCGGACCTGCGCCGGATCCTCATGCCGGAGGGCTACGCCGAGGGACATCCGCTGCGAAAGGACTTCCCCCTGCGCGGCCGTTTTTCGCGCGCCGAGCAGACGCGCCGGGCGCTGACGCAGGATCCGGAGGACTACTACATGCCGGGGGAGATCGGCGGCCGAGTGCCCCAGCTGGTCGCGGAAGACGCGGGCGGGGACGCCGAGGAGGAGGACGATGTCGACTAGGACCGTCGAGTTCGAGGTCGCCCGCAACCCCGAGATGGGCCCGGGCGGCACCCTGGTGGCGAGTCCCACCGAGCCCTTCGACGCCCCCGAGCCCGAACTGGGCGCCGACACCATGCTCGTCAATGTGGGTCCCCAGCACCCGGCGACGCACGGCGTCCTGCGTCTCGTGGTCGAGCTCGACGGGGAGACCGTCGTGAGCGTCGACCCGCGGCTCGGCTACCTCCACTCCTCCTTCGAAAAGCTCGGCGAGTACCGCACCTGGAACCAGGTCGTGCCGCTCACCGACCGCATGGACTACCTCGCGCCCCTGATCTACAACTGCGCCTACGTCATGGCCGTCGAGAAGCTGATGGGGATCGAGGTCACCGACCGCTGCCGGGTGGCTCGCGTCATCTGCATGGAGATGGACCGCATCTTCTCGCACCTTCTGTGGCTGGGGACATGGTCGATCGACGTGGGAGCGTTCACTCCCTTCCTGTACGCCTTCCAGCAGCGCGAAAAGGTCTACAAGCTGCACGAGGCGCTGACGGGGGCGCGCATCACCACGTCGGCGACCCGCATCGGCGGAATGATGGCCGATCTGCCCGAGGGATGGGCGGACGGAGTGAGGGAATTCGCCAACAACCTCCCGGCCACCCTCGACGAGATCGACGGCCTGCTGAAGCACAACGCGATCCACATCGGACGCACCCAGGGAATCGGGGCGATATCGGCGGACGAAGCGGTCAACTGCGGCCTTACCGGCGCCAATCTGAGGGCCAGCGGCGTCCCCTACGATGTGCGCAAGGACCGGCCCTACTACGACTACGAGAGCTACGACTTCGAGGTCCCGATCGGCTGTCACGGCGACTGCTACGATCGCTACCTGGTCCGCATGGAGGAGATGCGGCAGAGCATCCGAATCCTGCACCAGGCGCTCGACAGGCTTCCGGCCGGCCCGATGGATGTGGAGGACCCCCGGATCAGTCTTCCGTCGAAGACCGACTGCATGTCGGACATGGAGTCGATGATCCACCACTTCAAGCTCATCACCGAGGGCATCCCGGCACCGGCCGAGGATTGCTGGTTCTCCGTCGAAGGCTCGAAGGGCGAGCTGGGGATGTACGTCGTGGGCGACGGGGGGCCGAAGCCCGTGCGCTGGCGGATCAGGCCGCCCTCGTTCGTAAACCTGTCGGCCATCCCCAGGCTGTCGGAGGGTCACCTGATGGCCGATCTGATCATGATCAACGCCAGCCTGGACATCGTCCTGGGGGAGATCGACCGGTGAGCGACGCCCCCTTCCGCAACCCCGGCTGGGCCGGCAATACCGGCGAGTTCGACCTCAGCGAGGACGACGTGCGCGGAGCCACGTATGCGGGTGAGCGGCCCGCGGAAGGGAGGCATCCGAGCACCTCGGCATCGTACCCCTTCATGCTGGTCGAGCGGGACCCCTACGCCCCGCTCTTCGAGGGACCCCACAGGGAGCGCTACGAGAAGATCAGGAGCCGTTATCCCACGGCGATGGCGGCGCTCCTGCCCGCGCTCAACCTGGCCCAGGAACTGCGCGGGCACATATCCCCGGAGACGATGGACGAGGTGGCGTCGCTGCTCGGACTCAGCAGTGCGTACGTGCGTGGGGTCGCCACCTTCTACACGATGTACAACAAGCGTCCCGTGGGGCGCTTTCTCATACAGGTCTGCACCAACATCTCCTGCAACATCTGCGGCGCCGACGAAGTGCTCGCGGCCTTCCTCGAGCACACCCGCACCGAACTGGGAGATACATCCGATGACGGGAACTTCACCGTTGTCGAGGCGGAGTGCCTCGCGGCGTGCGGATTCCCCACCTGCGTGCAGATCAACGAGCGATACTTCGAGGACGTCTCGGTGGGGGATGTACCGGACATTCTCGAGCGACTGACGGACGAACTCGCCGCCGACTAGGGCGGAAGCGACACCGGGAACGACACCTTGGCCTATCCATACCGACACGAGAAGGAGACGCGGATCCTGAGCGAGTGCTTCGGGGATCCCTCCGCGCGGACCGTGGCGGGGTGGAAGAAGCACGGCGGCTACAAGGGCATTGCCCGGGCGCTCGAAATCGGCCGCGACGCGACGATCGAGGAAGTCAAGGCGTCGGGACTGCGGGGCCGCGGGGGAGCGGGCTTTCCCACCGGGTTGAAGTGGTCGTTCATGCCCAAGAACACCGGTCGCCCCCACTATCTCCTGTGCAACGCGGACGAGTCGGAGCCCGGGACCTTCAAGGACCGCGAGATCATCCGCTGGACTCCCCACCAGCTCATCGAGGGGTGCCTGGTCGGCTGCTACGCGATCGGCGCGGCGCACTGCTACATCTATCTGCGCGGCGAGTTCTTCGAGACCACGCAGATCCTTGCCCGCGCTCTGGAAGAGGCCTACGCGGAGGGGCTCGTCGGCAAGGACATCATGGGGTCGGGGGTGGACATCGACATCACCCTTCACGTCGGGGCCGGAGCGTACATCTGCGGCGAAGAGACCGGCCTGATGAACTCGCTGGAGGGACGCCGGGGTGAACCGCGGATCAAGCCGCCCTTCCCGGCCGCGGTCGGAGCGTTCGGGATGCCGACTACCATCAACAACGTCGAGACGCTGGCGGCCACACCCCACATAGCCCGCCACGGTGGAGAGTGGTACCGCCAGTGGGGGACCGACAAGAGCCCCGGCACCAAGCTCTTCTGCGTTTCGGGGCATGTGAACAAGCCCGGCAACTACGAGTTCCCGCTCGGCTTTCCGATGATGGAACTGATCGAGGACGTCTGCGGCGGGATGCGCGACGGCAAGGCGCTCAAGGCGGTGATCCCGGGCGGCAGTTCGGTCCCGATCATGAGCGCCGAGGATTGCCGCACCTGCACGCTCTGCTACGAGGGCGTCGAAGCGGCGGGCTCGATGCTGGGGTGCGCATCGGTGATCGTGATGGACGAGAACACCGACATCGTCAAGCAGGTTCGGCGTATGGCGTACTTCTACACCCACGAGTCCTGCGGACAGTGCACCCCCTGCCGGGAAGGCACGGCCTGGGCCACCCGCATCCTGCGCCGAATCGAGGACGGACTCGGGACAGAGGACGACCTGGACACACTCATCCAGATTTCCGAACAGATGACCGGCACCACGATCTGCGTCCTGTCCGATTCGCTGGCAATGCCGATCATCTCCTCGATCGAGAAGTTCCGCGAAGACTACCTCGCCCTGATAAGGCGCGGCGAACGGGTCGGAGCAGCCTGATGCGCCGCCCGCGCACCCGGCATCCGGAACACCCGCCGCGCAGGGGCGGCGACCGACTGAAGCACGCGAGGAAGCGCCATGGCGGATAACGGTCGGAAGGCAGACACGGTCACGCTGACGATCGACGGGCACGAGGTTACGGTGCCGAAGGGGATGTCGCTGCTCCACGCCGCCGAGGCGCTCGGCGTCGAGGTGCCGCACTACTGCTATCACCCCGGGCTCTCCGCGCCGGCACAGTGTCGGATCTGCCTGGTCGAGGTCGAGGGGGCGCCCAAGCTGCAGCCGTCGTGTGTGACCATGGCCCAGGACGGCCAGGTGGTGCACACCGAGAGCGCTCAGGCCAGACGGATGCGCCAGGGCGTTCTCGAGTTTTATCTGGTCAACCATCCGCTCGATTGTCCCATCTGCGACATGTCGGGCGAGTGCAAGTTGCAGGACTACGTCTTCAACGAGGGGCGCGAACACGGCCGCGGCCGCGAGCCCAAACGGGTCTTCGGGCGCGACGACTTCGGCGGCGACGTGCTGTACTACGGTGACCGCTGCGTGATGTGCACCCGTTGCGTGCGCTTCATGGACGAGGTCGCGCGCGACGGCCGGCTGACTGTCGTCGAGCGGGGCGACCGCGCAGTGATCGACACCTTCTTCGAGAGCGGACTCGACGGAGCTTCCTTCGCGGGCAACATCGTGGACATCTGCCCGGTGGGCGCGCTGGTTTCGAAGGACTTCCTGCACAAGGCGCGGGCGTGGGATCTCGACCACACCGAGTCGGTCTGTCCCAACTGCTCACAAGGCTGCAACATCGACCTGCACACCCGCGACAACCTCGTGCAGCGGCTGAAGCCCCGGGAGAACCCGGAAGTCAACGGCCACTGGATGTGTGACTACGGACGCGCGAACTACGAGTGGCTGAACCGGCCCGGGCGCCTCGAGGCACCCGCGGTGGGGCGCGGCGACAAGCGTCGCGCGTCGGACTGGCAGCACGCGCTTCACGCGTTGTTCGAGCGTCTGGCCGAGGCCGGGGGGGCTTCGGTCCGGGTTGTGGGATCGGCGTTCTCCTCGAACGAGGCGCTTGGTGCGCTGCGTGCCCTGGGCGAGCAGGCGGGCACCCTGCAGGCCGGCGTCTTCCGTTCCCGGCGTGCCGAAGACGAGGACCCGCTGCCCGGATTCCCCATTCTGGTTAGGCGGCGCGACCTGGCCCCCAACGTGGACGGTGCGGGCATCCTCGGCTTCACGCGCGTCGGTGACGACGATGGGGCCGGCGGTCTCGAAGAGGCGGCGGACCATGACGGTGTGCTGATTGTCGTGGGGGACGAACTCGCCGACCAGGACGAGAGCTTCGGCGCGAAGGCCGGTCTCTTCGTCTACCTCGGCACCTTCGACTCTCCGGCCGCGCGAAACGCGGATTTCGTGCTTCCGGTCACCACGTTCGCCGAAGAGGAAGGGACTTTCGTCAACGCGCAGGGCAGGGTGCAGCGCTTCCGGCAGGGACTGCGCGGGCCGGGGACTGTGCAACCGGCGTGGCTGGTGCTGGGGACGCTGCTCGCGGCGCTGACCGGTGGCGACAGGCCCGTAAGCGCGGCGGACGCGTTTGCCTCGATCGTCCAGCGGCATGCCGCGTTCGGCGGGCTCACCTGGGACGGCGTCGGCAGCGCGGGAGCCGCTCTGGAGGCCGCGCATGCATGAGATGAACGAGCTCTCGACGTTCTGGTTCGTCACGATCGGCGCGGTGAAGGTCCTCGCGGTCTTCACCGTCGTCATGGTGGTCGTGGCGTACATGACGCTGGCCGAGAGACGGGTGTCCGCCTTCATCCAGGACCGCCTCGGCCCCAACCGCGTGGGACCCTTCGGCCTCCTGCAGCCGATCGCCGACGGCCTCAAGAACATCATCAAGGAAGAGACGATGCCGGGCACGGCGGCAAAGCTCTACTTCGTGCTGGGCCCCGCGCTGGCGATCATGCCCGCCGTCGTCACCTTCGCCGTTATTCCCTTCGCGGCTCCGCTGCCCACACCGGTCGGCACCGTCGACATGGTGGTGGCGGATGTCCCCATCGGGATCCTGTACATCCTCGCGCTCTCGTCGCTGGCGGTGTACGGGATCGTGCTTTCGGGTTGGGCGTCGAACAACAAATACGCGTTCCTCGGCGGACTGCGCGCCTCGGCGCAGATGATCTCCTACGAGGTGGCGCTCGGACTGAGCGTGATCGCGGTGCTGCTCCTGATCGGCAACGTCACACTCACGGAGGCGGTCTGGCAGCAGCAACAGCTCGGCATGTGGTTCATCCTGCCGCTGTCGCTGGCGTTCATCTTCTTCCTGATCTCGGCGCTGGCGGAGACCAACCGCCTTCCCTTCGACATGCCCGAAGCCGAATCGGAGCTGATCACCGGGTATCACACCGAATACTCCGCCATGAAGTTCTCGATGTTCTTCATCGCCGAATACGCGCATGTGGTGACGGCGTCCGGGCTGCTGGCGACGCTCTTCCTGGGCGGCTGGGACATCCCCTTCTGGACCGGCGACGACATGTTCCGCCACGAAACGGGCTGGATCAGGGGTTTCGACGCGGCCGGCGCGCCGATCCCGGCGACGCCGAGCGTTCTCATCACGCTGCTGACCCTGGGGGCGTTCTGCGCCAAGACCGGATTCTTCCTGCTGCTGTACATCTGGATTCGCTGGACGCTGCCGCGCTTCCGCTACGACCAGGTGATGCACCTCGGCTGGAAGATCATGCTGCCGGGCGCCCTCGGGTACATCATGCTGGTGGCGGGCACCATGCTGGTCCTGGATCAGCTGGGAGTGCCCTTCGGCCTGCTGTACGGAGGGGTGCTGACCGTGGTCAGCGGGATAACGACCCTGGCGTTCATCTTCTTCGTGGACCGTGACCGGGTGATCGGGGGTGCGCACAGGAAGATCAAGATGGCCCGGCGGCACGTGCCCGCCGCGCCGAAATCCCCCGGCGGTCCGGCCGCGTCAAGCTGAACGGGAGCGGAGAAGAATGGCGATTTCGGTCAAGGTGATGAGGCGCCCGGAGGTGGGGCGCACCTCGTACATGCGGGCGACGCTGAAGGGCATGAGCCTCACCTTCAAGCACATGGTGAACCCGACCAAGGTCACACTGCAGTACCCGGAGGAGCAGCCCGACCTGCACCCGCGCTGGCGCGGCACGCACCGCATGGAGGTGCACGCGGACGGACGGCCGAAATGCGTGGCGTGCGGCCTGTGCCCCACGGTGTGCCCGGCCAACTGCATCCGGCTCGTCGGCGGCGAGGACGATCAGGGCAACCGCTACCCCATTGTCTACGAGATCGACGAATTCCGCTGCATCTTCTGCGGCATGTGCCAGGAGGTCTGTCCGGTCGAGGCGATTCACGTCGGCCGGCACTTCGAGAATGCGGAATACTCGCGGGACCGCTTCGTGTACGACCTCGACCGCCTGATGGAGCAGGACCACCCGACCACGCTCCTCTGGGACCCTTCCGACTCGCGCTCCGAATGACAGAGATCTTCTTCATTCTCTTTGCGGTAGTGGCCCTGGGCGGCGCCGTCGGCGTCGTGATCAGCCGCACCCCGATCGCGAGCCTGCTCTTCATGGTCGCCACCCTGGCCAGCGTGGCCGGGATCTACGTGCTCTTCGAAGCGCACTTTCTGGCCGCGATTCAGGTGCTGGTCTACGCCGGCGCGATCATGGTCCTCTTCCTCTTCGTGATCATGCTTCTCAACCTGGGCCACGACTACCGCGCCGATCTCCGGTTCGGGCTCTGGTCGCTGCTGGGGTTCGTCGTGGTGGGACTCACATTCGGGGTTCTGGCCCAGGGGTTCCTCGACGTGAACGACACCGGGTTCCGCGAGGACGGGGCCGCCGTCGCCGCGGCCCTCGACGCGGCCGTGCAGGAGCAGGGCGTCGCGGGTGTGATCGCCGAGCCCCTCTTCACCGACTACGTCGTCGCCTTCGAGCTTATGGGACTGCTGTTGCTGGTCGCCATCGTCGCCGCCGTCGTGCTGGCCAAGCCCCGCTCCAGATCCGGGGAGTCATGATGCTCAGCCATGCACTGCTGCTCAGCGCGGTCCTCTTCGTGATCGGCACCCTCGGGGTGATCATCCGCCGCAACGCGATCATCATCTTTCTCTGCATCGAGCTGCAGCTCAACGCCGTCAACCTCGCCTTCGTGGCACTGTCCCGGTACACGGGGATCGAAGGCCAGCTCTTCGTCTTCTTCGTCATGACCGTCGCGGCGGCCGAGGCGGCTGTCGGCCTCGCCATCATCATCTCCATCTTCCGGCACTACAAGACGGTCGATGTGGACAAGTTCAACCTGCTGAAGTGGTGACCCGATGGGATCCGTCGCTTCCGTGCTGACGTCCGGCGTTCCGGTCCAGGAGGCCGCGCACTGGGAGCCCGTTCTCCCGGGGTTGATCATCCTGCTGCCGCTGCTGGGATTCGTGATCAACGGCGTCCTGGCGTTGCGCGCCGCGGGGTGGTCGTCGGCGGAGGTCAGGGCAGGTCGCGAATGGGATCCGTTCGCGGGCAGCGAGCGTCCGTCCACCCACACGCTTCCCACCTGGATCGGCCCGGGCGTGATGCTTGTCGCCTTCGTGCTCGCGGCGTGGAACTTCGTCGGGATGTTCGGGGCAGAGCTGCACGAGCCCGTGATCCGCAGCTACTGGAGCTGGATCGCCACCAGCACGCTGCAGGTCGACGCCGCCATCCAGCTCGACCAGCTGTCCATGGTGATGATGCTGGTCGTGACGGGCGTCGGGTTCCTCATCCACGTGTTCAGCGTGGGATACATGAAGGACGACGTCGGCTATCCCCGGTACTTCGCCTACCTGAACCTCTTCGTCTTCTTCATGCTCGTGCTGGTGATGGGCGCGGGCTACGCGATGATGTTCATCGGCTGGGAGGGCGTGGGGCTGTGCAGCTACCTGCTGATCGGGTACTGGTTCACCGACCGCGAGAAGTCCGATGCGGGCAAGAAGGCGTTCATCGTCAACCGCATCGGCGACTTCGGGTTCCTCCTCGCGATGTTCATGCTCTTCCAGGCATTCGGGACGCTTGACTTCGCGACGATCTTCGCCGAGGCGGAGGGGCACTTCGCCGTCGGCGGCGGGACCGTTACCGCCATCACGCTGTTGCTCATGCTCGGCGCGGCCGGGAAGAGCGCGCAGGTGCCGCTGCACGTCTGGCTGCCCGACGCGATGGCCGGCCCGACGCCGGTCTCCGCGCTCATCCACGCGGCGACCATGGTCACGGCGGGCGTCTACATGGTGGTGCGCTCGGGCGTGCTCTACGCGCTGGCGCCGACCAGCCAGGCCGTTGTGGCCGGGGTGGGCGTGCTCACCGCGCTGATCGCCGCCACCATCGCGCTGCAGCAGAACGATATCAAGAAGGTGCTGGCCTATTCGACAGTGTCGCAGCTCGGGTTCATGTTCCTCGGGGCGGGGGTCGGCGCCTTCACGGCCGCCATCTTCCATCTCATGACCCACGCCTTCTTCAAGGCACTGCTCTTCCTCGGCGCGGGCGCGGTCATCCACTCCATGCATCACGCCCTGCACAAGGTGAACAGCCACGAGGACGCGCAGGACATGCGCAACATGGGGGGGCTGAAGGACCGCATGCGCATCACCTGGGTGGTGATGTGGATCGCCACGCTGGCCATCGCCGGCATCTGGCCGCTCGCCGGCTTCTTTTCCAAGGACGAAATCATCTGGTACACGGCGGCGTGGGCGGGCGCGGAAGCGAACCCGTTCGGGGGGCTCTACACGCTGTACTGGGTTGTCGCCCTGGTCACCGCAATGCTGACCGCCTTCTACATGACCCGTCTGATGGTCATGACCTTCCACGGCGAGACGCGGCTGGAGCACGGGGCCCGGTCCCACCTGCACGAGGCACCCCGCGTCATGACGGTCCCGCTGATCTTGCTCGCGGTTCTCTCTGTCTTCGGAGGCTGGGTCAACGTGCCCCCGGCGCTCAGCGAATCCGCGCTGGGGTTTTTCGGCGCACTCCCCATGACGGAATGGCTCCACCACTGGCTCGAACCGATCACGCACGACGCCGCGGCGATACAGGTGGCGGCGCTCGGCGAGGCCGCGCACGACGCCCCGCTGCTCGGCGGCGGTGAACTCGCGTGGGCGCTGGTGTCGACGCTCGCGGCCGCGGTAGTGGTCGCGGTCGCGGTGCGGCAGCTGGGTCCGCGCCGAGTGCCCACCGCCGCCGAGGACGCAACTCCGCCCACCGGCCTGCGCGGCGTCCTGTACAACAAGTGGTACTTCGACGAAATCTTCGACCGGACGATCGTGCAGCCGGTTCTGGCCGCGTCGCGCTGGTGCTGGAGCTTCATCGACACGGTGATCATCGACGGATTCGTCAACTCCGTGGGCAACTTCACCCGTCTGGCCGGGTGGTTCGGCAGTCTGTTCCAGACCGGCCAGGCCAACACCTACGCTTTCGTGCTGACGCTGGGGGTTCTCCTCGTCCTCGGCGCCGCGGTCTTCCTGTGATGACGACATGACGGATTCCCTCGCTTCGATCCAGATCCTCTACGAAGGCTGGATCCTCCACGCACTGGTGTGGCTGCCGATCCTGGGACTGGTCCACGTCATGACGTCCGCCGGGGAGCGGGCGAAGAACGTCGCCTTCTGGTGGTCGGCCGCGGTCTTCGTGTTGAGCCTGGGGCTTTGGTGGACCTTCGACGCGGGGTCGGGCGGCTTCACCCTCGAGTCGTCCACACCCTGGATCGAGTCGTGGGGAGTCAGCTACGCGCTGGGCCTCGACGGCATATCCGTCTTCATGGTCCTGCTGACGACGCTCATCACCCCTATCGCCATCCTGGGATCGTTCGAGTACGTCAAGACACGCCGCCGCGCCTTCTACGCCCTGATGCTCCTCCTGCAAACGGGGGTGACCGGGGTCTTCCTGGCCACCGACATCTTCCTCTTCTACGTCTTCTTCGAGCTCACGCTGATCCCGATGTACTTCATCGTGGGCATCTGGGGCGGCGAACGCAGGATCTACGCCGCCGTCAAGTTCTTCCTCTACACGGCAGTCGGATCGCTGCTCATGCTGGTCGCGATCCTCTACATCTACTTCAGCAGCGGCACGGGTTCGTTCAGCTACGAGGCCTTCCTGGCCGCCGACCTCTCGATGCGCGAACAGTTGTGGCTCTTCGCCGCATTCGCGCTGGCCTTCGGGATCAAGGTTCCGATCTTTCCGCTGCATACCTGGCTGCCTGACGCCCACGTCGAGGCGCCCACGCCGGGCTCGGTGATTCTGGCCTCGCTGCTCCTCAAGATGGGGACCTACGGCTTCCTCAGGTTCCTCCTCCCCCTGTTTCCGGGGGCTTCACAGCACCCCACGGTCGTGGCCGTCATGCTCGCGCTGGGCGTGGCGGGGATCATCTACGCCGCCTGGGTGGCCGCGGTGCAGCCCGACGCGAAGAAGCTGGTCGCGTATACCTCCGTCGCCCACATGGGGTTCGTGATGATCGGGGTCTTTGCGCTTACGGTGAACGGTCTGCAGGGCGGACTGGTGGTCATGATCAGCCACGGCGTCTCGACCGGTGCGCTCTTCCTCCTGCTCGGCATGATGTACGAGCGCCGCCACTCGCGCCTGATCGAGGACTTCGGCGGCATCGGCCGCGTCGCGCCGATGTTTGCAACGGCGTTCGTGATCACCGCGCTCGCCTCGATCGGACTTCCGGGCACGAGCGGGTTCATCGGCGAGTTCCTGGCGCTGATCGGCACCTTCGAGACCCACGCGGTCACGGCGATCGTGGCGGCGACGGGGGTCATCTTCGCGGCCTACTACATGCTGCCGATGGTGCAGCGCGTGCTCTTCAACAAGCTGGACAAGCCCGAAAACCGGAGCTTCGCGGACCTGTCGCGACGCGAGATGGTCGTGCTGGGTCCGCTCGTGGCGCTGATGATCTGGGTCGGGGTATATCCCACGCCGTTCCTCGAGCGCATGGAGCCGAGCGTGCAAGTCGTGCTCGAGCGGGTGGAGGGTGCCCGCACGGCCGCGCACCGCGGTGCGCCCGAGCGGATGATTGTCGATGCGGGTGCCGGTGAAGAGGCGGAATCCCGCGCCGCGACCGGCACCGTAGACGAGGAGGACCAGGACCGATGATCCTGGACTACTCCTCCAGCTTCCATTACGTCCTGGCGCTCCTGCCCGAGGTGGTGCTGTCCTGCTGGGGAATGCTGGTGCTCATCATGGGAGTGTCGCGCCGCCGCGAACCCGGGCACGGGCAGGAGTTCGGGTGGATGTCGCTGGCCGGCCTCGGGCTCGCGGCCGTCGCCAACGGCTGGCTCTACTGGGGCGTGAGCGAGTCGGGCACCGCCGCGATGATTGCGGTCGACCGGTTCCGTCTCTTCGCCAACTGGGTCTTCATCCTCGGCGCGGCGCTCTCCATCGTCATTTCGCTCGCCTACGTGACCCGCCAGAAACTCCAGGCGGGCGAGTACTACTCGCTGATCCTCTTCGCGACGATCGGGATGATGTTCATGGGGGCCGCCCGCGACCTGATGATCATCTTCCTCGGTCTCGAGCTCATGTCGATCGGCGTGTACGCGCTGGTCGGGTTCAACCGGCGGGACCGCCGGTCCGCCGAGGCTGGCCTGAAGTACTTCCTGCTGGGCGCCTTCGCCACCGGATTCCTCCTCTTCGGGATCGCGCTGGTCTACGGCGGGGCTGGGAGCACGAACATCCAGTCGATCGCCGGCGCTATCCAGTCCGGCAATGCCGCGAACGTGCTGATGGTTCCCGGTGTGGCCCTGCTTGCGATCGGCTTCGGCTTCAAGGTGGCGCTGGTTCCATTCCACATGTGGACCCCAGACGTGTACGATGGGGCGCCCACGCCGGTGACGGCGTTCATGGCCGCGGCCGTCAAGACCGCCGCGTTCGTGGCGTTTCTACGGGTGTTCGTGGTCGGTCTCGCCGGCGTCTACGACCAGTGGTGGACCGTTCTCTGGTCTCTGGCCGCAATCACGATGGTCGCGGGCAACGTGGTGGCCGTTGCGCAGTCCAGTGTCAAGCGCATGCTCGCCTATTCCTCGATTGCCCACGGCGGCTACCTGGCGGTCGCCGTGATCGCCGCCAACGACACGGCGACCGCCGCGCTGCTCTTCTATCTGCTGGTTTACACGGTGATGAACATCGGCGCCTTCGCCATCGTCATTACGGTAAGCAACCAGTCGGAGAGCAACCACAGGATCGAGGACTACGCCGGATTCGGCTGGCGCCGGCCGGCGCTGGGCGTCTTCATGACCGTGTTCCTCCTCTCCCTCGCCGGTTTCCCCGGGACGGCCGGATTCATCGCCAAGTACCAGCTTCTCCTCGGCGCGGCCGAGGCGCGGCTCTGGGTGCTCGCGGTGGTCCTCGTGCTCACCACCGTTGTCTCGTACTGGTACTACCTGCGGGTGGCATGGTTCATGTGGATGCGCGAGGGTGACGAGACCGCGGAGGCGGTCGCGGCTGCCGCCGATCCTCCCCTGGCCACCCATGTTGTGCTCGTCCTCTGCGTGGGCCTGATCCTGCTGGGGGGGATCTTCCCCGGCGCGGTGCTCGAACTGGCCATCGGCTCGGCTGAGGGGCTGCGCGGTGTGGTGGCCGAGGCGACCGCAACGCTGGCTCCCTGACGCCCGTCCGTGCGGTAACGGCCAATGTCACTGCGGGAGCACATCTTCCGGCAATACGACATCCGCGGCATCGTCGGCGAGGACCTGGACCCTGAGGTAGCGCGGGACGTGGGGGCGGCGTACGGCTCCGAACTGCGTCGACGCTGCTCGTCGCCCCGTCCGCGCGTCGTTGTCGGCCATGACAATCGTCCGTCTTCACCGCCGCTCAGTGCCGGACTGGTGAAGGGACTGCGATCGACGGGTTGCGATGTGATCGCTCTCGGAACCGTCCCGACACCGGTCGCCTACTTCAGCGAGTACAGCTTCTCGGCCGACGGCGCGGTGCAGATCACGGGATCGCACAATCCGTCCGAATACAACGGCATCAAGATGACGATGGCCCGCTCGTCCGTTTACGGCGACGCGATCCAGGATCTTCTTCGCCGCATCCGCGAGGGCGACTTCGCATCCGGCGAGGGCGGGCTGGAAAGCCGCGACGTGCTTCCGGCCTACGTGGAGCAGGTGGCCGGGCGCTTTACCCTCCCGCGCGCGATGAAGGTTGTGGTCGATTGCGGCAACGGGACCGGTTCGATACTCGCGGTGGATCTGCTGGAAGCGATCGGTGCGGAGGTGATTCCGTTGTACTGCGAATCCGACGGCACCTTTCCGAATCATCATCCCGATCCCACCGTCGACGAGTACGTCCAGGATCTCATCGCCGAGGTCCGGCGCCACGGGGCGGACGTCGGTATCGGCTTCGACGGCGACGCGGACCGGATCGGCGTGGTGGACGACCAGGGGGCCATTGTCCGGGGGGACATCCTCCTTCTTCTCTTCGGCCTTGACCTTCTGCGCCGTGAGGGCGAGGGCGAGCAACTCGTGTTTGACGTGAAGTGCTCGCAGGTGCTTCCGGAGGTCTTCGCGCGCGCTGGCGGTGTGCCCGTCATGTGGAAGACAGGTCATTCGCTGATCAAGGAAAAGATGAAGGAACTTGGTGCGCGGATCGCCGGAGAGCTGTCGGGCCACATCTGTTTCGCGGACCGCTACCTCGGGTTCGACGACGCCCCGTACGCGGCCTGCCGGCTGATCGAACTCCTGTCTTCGTCGAACCGGCCGCTTTCGGCGATGACCGCGGAGCTGCCCGGGTATGTTTCCACCCCCGAACTGCGCATCGAGGTTGCGGAGGAAGAGAAGTTCGAAGTGGTGGAACGCGCGTGCATCCACTTCGCCGCCCGCTATGAGGTCGTGTCCGTGGATGGTGTGCGCGTCCTGTTCGGCGACGGCTGGGGCCTGATTCGTGCATCCAACACCCAGCCCGTCGTGGTGGCGCGATACGAAGCCCGTTCCGAGGAGCGCCTGCTCAAGATCCAGGGCGTGATGGAGTCGTGGCTGCGGGGACAGGGCGTGCCGGTCTGATCAACGCCCGCCGCGATTGGCGCGGGATTGGCCGACGGAGGAGTCGGGGTCTTGATCGATTGCGCATTCGGGGCATTCGGAATTCACCAATGACACAATGGAGCAATCAACAGGAGGCAGGCACAGGCTCAGCGGGCCCCGGGCGGCCCCGCCGGTCATTTCCGCTTCATCAAAAGCTCGAGACCGAGAGCGTGCCCAGGGAAGTGGCCTCGACGGTTTCCTCCGTCCAGTACGGTTCACCGTAGCCCCGCCTGATCATCGAGCCGTACGTCACGTGGACGCTGCGGAGCTGATCGAAGAGCGGGCGGTCACCGCCTGGATACACCTCTCCTATGCCGCTCTTTCCCCGGAACTGGGAGCCGTAGGCAGCGAGCGCTTCGAGTTTCCGTTCCATCTGGTCCGTGATGTCCACGACGAAGGTTGGTTTGACGGGATCCTCGCGGAAGGCGAGGGCGTAGACGATCTTGTCCGGCCGGTGCGGGGACCCGGGGGCCGGGAACTTCTTCAGTCCGGCCAGAAAGCTCGCGTCACGGGCCAGCCACGCTGCCGCCCGATGGTCCGGGTGTCGTCCCTCGGTCCAGTGGGTCACGACAACCTGCGGCCTGAGCGTTCGAATCATCGCCGCCACCACGATCCTCGACGCTTGATCGTTCAGCAGCCCTGAATCGGCGAGGCCGGCGCAACGGCGATCGGCCAGCCCCATTACCGCGGCTGCCTCCGACGCTTCCCGGGCCCGCGTCTCGACGGTCCCCTGCGACCCGGCCTCGCCGGCCGTGAGGTCGAGCACCCCGGTCCGCTCCCCGGCCTCCGCCGACTTGATCAACGCCCCGCCGCAGAAGATCTCGGCATCGTCGGGGTGAGCCATCACCGCCAGCACATCGAGCGGCTTCATCATGAGGCGTGCGGGTTCATTCGTATCTGAGCGCTTCCACGGGATCGAGCCGGGACGCACGCAGGGCGGGGAGCATTCCGAACAATATCCCGGTGAGCGTCGCCAGCAAGATGGCGGCGGCCACGGACCATAGCGGGATCCTTGCCGGTAGCGGCGAAATGGCCGCGAGCGTTTCCGACGCCCCCCAGCCCACAAGGAGGCCGGCGATCGCTCCCAGGCCGGTGAGCATCGAGGCCTCGATCAGGAACTGCCACTTGATCTCCTGCCGGGTGGCGCCGATCGCCTTGCGTATCCCGATCTCGCGGGTCCGCTCCGTCACCGAAATCAGCATGATGCCGATCACGCCGATCACGCCCACGAGCATCCCCACCGAGGAGAGGCCGACAATGACGATGAAGAACATGCCGGTCAACTGATTGAAGATCTCGACGATCTGCTCGGCGCGGATGATGGCGAAGTTGTTTTCCTCGCCTGGGCCGAGGCCCCGCATGGACCGGAGTGCCGAGATCACCTGGTCCTCCGCTTCCTGCGACGTGAACCCTTCGCGCGGCACGATGTCCACCATCATGAAGGTCCAGCGATCCCTCGCTTTCAGACGCTTGTCGGCCGCGGTGAAGGGGACCACGGCAAAGTTCTCGCTTACCTCACCGAAGACATTGTCCAACGGTTCGTAGACACCGATTACGGTGAACAGCTCGTTGGCCGCCCGGCGGCCGGCGTTCACCCGCACACGTTTGCCCACGGGATCGATCTCGCCAAACACTGCCTCCGCCACCTCGTTCGAGATCACCATCACTGCACGTGCCTGGTTCACTTCGGTGGGAGTGAAGTTCCGGCCCGACACGAAGTCGCCCGGCTGGGAAGTTGCCCATGTGGAAGAGACGCCGCGCCAGGACAGATTGGTCACCCACGTCGACTCGAAGCGTATCGCCGCGCCGAAATCGAAGAATGCGATCAGCTCGGCCACGCCGGGCAGGGACTGCATCCTCCGGATTTCCCTGTCGCTGATCTCGGGACGGTCCCACCAGGGAGGTCTTCCCGATCCGTCGAAGGCGATCCTGGCATCCGAGAAGTCGAAGGGCATGACCGTGAAATTGTCGGGACCCGATGCGTCGAAGAGTTCCATGACCTCGGTGCGGATTCCCGTGATCAGGGCGGCAACCGTTACGACCACGCCGGCTCCGACTCCCACACCGAGGATGGCCAGGAGCGTTCGCGCCCAGTTGCCGCGCAGGGCTCCGAGAGCGACGCGCGATCCGTCGACGATGATCCGCTTGGCCGAAGGCTGGCCCGCATCGAGGTCCATCGCCCGCCCGCCCGCTTGCCTGCTCATTCGTACCTCAATGCGTCGACGGGATCGAGCCTTGCGGCCCTCGACGCGGGATACACGCCCGATACGATCCCGACCACGACTCCAAGCGTTACCCCAAGCATGATCCATCTGGGGGCCACGGCAGCCGGGAGCGGCGAAATGGCACCCACGAGTACCGTAATCGCCACGCCGATCGCGACTCCGAAGAGCGCCCCGATCCCCGACAGCGTACCGCTCTCGATCAGGACCTGGGCAAGAATATCCGCGCGCCGGGCCCCCAGCGCCTTGCGAATCCCGATTTCACGTGTGCGCTCCATGACCGAGACCAGCATGATGTTCATGATCACGATCCCGCCCACCACCAGGGAGATGCCGACCAGGCCAGGGAGCGCGAGGAATAGAATCCGGCTGATCTGTTCCCAGAAGTTGAGTGCGGACTCGGTGGTCTCGGCGGCGAAGTTGTTGAGTTCGGCCGGTCCGAGCCGGCGCCGCAATCGCATGGCCTCCACCACTTCGTCCCTGAGCGGGATCACCAGTTCGGGGGCCCCGGCCTTGAAGACGATCTGCCCGATCCGCCCCCTCGGAGCGGTCAGGTTCCCCAAAGCCGAATAGACGGGACCCACTACCAGATTGTCGAGCGACATGCCGAGGAAAGAGCCCTGCTCCTCGAGCACTCCGACGACTCTGTAGGGGAACCCCCGGATCCGAACCCGCCTGCCGATCGGGTCGATCGCCTCGAAGAGGACGTCGGCGGTAGACTTGCCGAGCACCACGACAGGGATTCCCTGCTCGGCTTCCTGGCGGGTAAAGGCCCGGCCTCGCTCAATGTTCCAATTGCGGATGTCGAAGATCTCGGCCGAGGCGCCGACGATCCTCACATTCTCGACCCGTCGCCCGAGGTCCGATTCGAGTGCGCCATTTGCATCGCTTTCGGGCGACACGGTGGCGGGCTGCCTGACGCGGTCGCGCAGGTGGTCGAGATCGTCGAAGGTCAGCCGCGGGGCCCGCGCCCATGCCCGGCGCTGCTCCTGCGACGTGTTGACCGGGGTCCGGGGGTTGCGCCTGACGGTGACGGTGTTGACGCCGAACATCCTGTCGGTAAGCGTGTCCCGAATGTACCGGTCCATCCCCTCCACGATGCTCACCACGACGATCAGAAACATGACCCCTACGATCACCCCCAGCAGCGTGAAGAAACTCTTCAGCCTCTGGGTGCGGATCTGCTCCCAGGCCAGCCTCACTCCCTCAAGGAATTGCATCGATGCAGGTCAGTCCGCGCCGCCCTGGATCTCGTCCGGATCCGCGGAGTCGTCTGCGCGGACGGCCGAACTGTCTTCCAGCGTGCGGACAACCTGGTAGGGGCCGCTCACGACGCTGTCGCCCGCGCTCAGCCCCGAGAGGACCTCGAAGTACTCCTGTCCGGCGATTCCGATGGTCACGGGAGTGAATACGGCAATCCCGTCCCGCACCACGAACACCCCCTCGATCGCCTGCTGAGTTGCCTCCCCCGAATTCCGGGACGCCGGTGCATCCCCGTTGTCGCCCACGTCCACCGCATCCTCCTCGCGCAGCGTGAGCGCGATGATGGGGATCGCGAGCTGGTTGGCACGCGTGTCGGTCACGACCTCGGCGGTCGCCGAAAGGTCGGGCCGCAACTCCGCGCCTGGATCCTCGAGGGTGACGACGACCTCGAAGTCGATGGTCGGGGTCTGGCCCGAACCGGCGGCCTGCGACGGCGGCCGGATCGCGCTGTTCCCGATCTCGGTGACGTTCCCCGGAAAGACGAGGTCCGGGAAAGCGTCCAGTTCGACCGACGCGCTGTCGCCCAGCGCGATCTCCGGCACATCGGTCTCGTCGACCTCGAGCACGACCTCCATCACGGACAGATCGGACACGGTCAGAATCAGGCTCCCGGGATTGTTCATCGTGCCCACGATCACCGTTTCGCCCTCTTCGACATTCAGGCGCGTGACGCGGCCGGAGATGGGCGCGCGGATGATCGTCTTGGACACCTGGTCCCGCGCCTCCTCGACCGCCGCCTGGGACTGGTTCACGCCGAAGACCGCGGCGTCGAGCAGCGACTGCTGCACCTCGAGGTCGGTTTCGGCGTTCTCGACATCCTGACGGCTCACGAGCAGCGAATCCCGCGCGCGGAGAGAAGCCATGCGCTCTGCCTGGCGCTCGGCCCGAATGAGGTTCGCCCGGGCCTGCGCGACCCCCGCCTGGGCCTGGCTGAGATTCGCCTGGCTCCGATCGAGCGCCGCCTGGTAGCGGCTCGGGTCAAGGCGCAACAGAACCTGGCCCTGCGCCACGTCTTCGCCCTCCTGCACCAGGAGCTGGGAAACCCGGGCCGAGATGTCCGAGCTGATGTCCACCTTGCGGCGTGCCCGGACGTTGCCGCTTGCCGTGACGGTCGCCACCAGGTCCCGGGTCCCGACCGCCTCGACCCGGACCTCCGTGCCCCGGGGCCGGCCGCCACCGCTGGCAAGCACGACAGCTACGGTGAGAAGGGCGACGATTGTCACCCCGATGATGATCTTGATTGGTGTTCGCATGATATCCTTACGGGTTCCTCAAGGGGGTGCCGACAACCGCCTCGAGGTCGGCGACTGCGTCATGATAGGTAAAGATGGACAGAACGCGCTCGCGGTCCGCCCGGGCCTTCACCGTCTCCGCCTCGACCAGCGCGATGAAATTGGACAGTCCCAGCCGGTACTGTTCCTGCGCCAGGCGGAGCTGCTCGTCGGCGAGTGCTTGGTTGCGCTCCTCGATCAGGGCGCTCTCGTAGGCCGTTTGCACGATGGCGATGCGGGCTTCGATATCGGCACGCAACGCCAGTTCCTGTTCCAGGACCTGGAATCTGGTGTCGTTCAACAGCGCCCGGGCGCTCTCCAGCTCTCGCTGCCGGCCAAGACCCTGAAACACAGGAATCGAGATCGTGAGCCCGACCGATGGCGGCTGCCTGGTGAAGTTGAACGGGAACGCGTCGTTCTCCGACCGGATCGCCTCCAGCGCGGACTCGGGGGTTCCCAGCGTGGAACAGTCCTGCAAGGGGGGGGGCGTGGGCAGCAGCGAAACGAGGCCGTTCAGCGTCTGGCACTGCTGAATCCGGGCGAGACCGGCGGCGATGGCCTGGGCTTCCTGTCCGGCGGTGCTGCTGGCCTGGCGGGTGAACCCGCTGAGTCCCGCCGACACCGACACGGTCGGAAAGTACGCGGAGCGCGCGATGCGAACGCCGTAGCGCGAGGACTCCTCCTGGGCCCTCAGCGCCTGCAGGCCCGGATTGCCCCCTACGGCGATGGCGTACAGATCGTCGGCCGTCCACAGCGGTTCGGTGACCGCGAAGGTGGTCTCCAGCGCCGGCTCGGCTGCAAGCGTGACCCCGAGTTGCTGCAGCAGCCTGATGCGCGATGTGCGGACCCCGGTCTGCGCCTGGATCAACGTGATTTCGGCTCGTCCGACGTTTACCTCGGCCTGCTGGACGTCGATCGCATTCCCCGACCCCACCTCCTGGCGTCCCTGCGCCAGCCGGAAGTTGAACCGCGCTCTCTCGAGTTCCTGCTCGGCCAGGCTCAACCCTTCGGCCTGGCGCACCGCCTCGAGGTAGGCCCTGGTGACGTTGAGGCGCAGCACCGCTTCCTCGGATCGCACCTGCGCAACTGTCGCGTCGCGGCTTCGCCTGGCCTGTCCCGGGGCCATCAGCATGCGGCCGCTGACCGAATAGTTGATTCCCGCGCTGTACGAACTGAACAGGAACGAAGGCTGGTCCTGAAACCCGAGCTGGTCGGCCGTGATGCTCCCGAAACGCTGCTCGCCGGCCCCCTGCCAGGAGACGCTGGAGTTGATCGAGGCGGACGGAAGCCAGGAGCCGTAGGCGGCGTTCAGGTTCCAGTCGGCCACCGCGATGTCGTTGCGCGCGGCCATCAGCCGCGGATTGTTGCGGAGCGCGAGCCGCAGGGCTTCGTCCAGCGACAGCGACGCGGGCACCTGGTCCTGCGCGGCGGCGGACGTCGCCGCCGCACCGAGCAGCAGAAGAGCCGCAGCCACGGAGACCTTCCTCCGGCCGCGGGGCCGCCGCACGGAGTTGCCGGCGACCGTCAATATCGGATGTAGCACTGTTTGTTCCTCTCAGTCATGCCATGCAGGGGGACGGTGGGTTCCCGGGGATCCCGCTGCCCCTACGCGCCGGGGTCCAGTACAGTTTCCAACTACGCGTCAGGTGTCGGTCATCTTCAGTCAGGGCACCCGAACCGCGAGGAACCCCCTTGCTGGCAGGGAGACGCGCACGAGCCGGCCGCTGCCGTCGAACCAGGCCGCACCTGCATCCTCTTCGCTCCCCAGGCGCACCTGTGTGGTCTCGACCGTGGCTCCTCCCGACTCCAGCAACTCGGGGCCGGCCTGCAGCAGCGCGGTGTACTCGGGTTCGTCGGCCAGTGGTGTGAATGCGTTTAGCGTCGCTCCGGCGGCGCCCGCCTCCAGGAAAGCCCCGAGCACGAAATAGTGGTGCGCGACGCCGTCCTCGAAGATGACCGTCGCGGGTCGCGTCCTGAATTCCCTGACCCGCTCGCCGCCGGGTGCGACGACCGTTCGGCGCAGACGGTTCCCCGCCCGCACCAGTCTCACTTCCGCCGTGTCCGCGCCGCTGACCGACACCTGGTACTCGGCCAGGACCATGCCGGGGCCCTGTACCTGCAGCAGGGTCTTGAAAACACGCCCGCTCCGCATGGTGACCGTTCCCATGGCGAGCGTCTCCTGGGCGCCGCCCGTCCCGCGCCGATGGATGGTGAACTCCTCCGTGCCCGCCTCCCGACCGTCGAGGTAGAGCCGGAATACGCCGCTGTCCACGAGTTGGCCCGATGCGGGGGCGGGAGACAGGAGCGCCAGCGCGAGCAGGCACGCCCCGCCGAGTCGGACGGACGGCCGCACCGGCGAACCGGCGGATGACAAGGAGGTGCTTTGATCCATTAGGATTAAGGTAATGGCAAAGGAAAGGGACGATGCGATGCCGGCAGGGGAAAGCGTGGATCCGCACCAGTCGCCCGACGATCCGTCGACCGTCGCCGCCAGCCGGATCCCTGCCGGAACTCCGATCTGGATCGGTTTCTTCTGCCTGCTGCTGTGGACCCGCTTCGATTCGCCGCTGATCCTGGTTGCGGCGTCGGTCTGCGTTGCCCTGTCCGCCGCCACGACGCGTCGCGCCGCGCGCCAATCCGCCGCCCTGGTTCTGCTTGCCGCAGGCGTCGTGGCCGGATTTCATGCGGATGCGGCAGGCCGTCGGCTGACGGATGACTGGCCCGGTTACTGGGAGCAGAGGCGCGCTTCCGTGGCCGAGCGCGTCAGCCTCGAGTTCGATGCCCTCGTCGAGAATGGCGACACGTCGGTTGCGGAGGTGTCGAGGCTGGCGGGGCAGGGGTTGTCGCCGTCATCCCTTCGCGATTCGCTGCGCGTTGTCCTGGACGAGTCCGGGATGACGGCCGCGGCCGTGTACGCGGCCGACGGCACGCTCGTTGCCTGGGAAGGCAGCCATCACGGCCGCTTGCCGGAATCGATCACTCTCGGAACGAGCCGGTATGCCTATTCGGGCACTCCGCTGTTCTCGTACCTGTACTTCTCCGAGGCGGTATCCGGGGCGGGGGAGACGGCAGTCATTGCATCCCTCATGGGATCCGATCTCCCCGATCCGTTTGCGTCCGGGCTCGGTGACTTCGCGACCCGTTTTGTCGCCGATTCCGGAGAACGGATAAGGATCGACCGGTCCGACCGGCTCATAGGCCCCGGAGTGTTCGATCTGGGTTGGCCCGACGAAACCCTGTTGAGCATCACGATCGTCGAACCCGATCCGACAGTGCGCGCGGCGGCCCGGCGGGCGCTTTGGATCAGAATCGTCGCGGCCATCTGGGCGCTGGCGTGGCTCATTCAATCCTTCGGCGGTGGTCGCGCCGGAATGGCATACTCGATGGCGGGCCTTGTGGCCGCGGCGGCTGTGTTGCCCTTCGAGAGCATCATCACGGCGCCCGGACTCGCCGGGATGACTCAAGGCTACCTGAGCGTGCCCTCCCGAATCACGCTGGGCAGGGTCCTCTTCCTGTGCGTTGCCACCGCTCCCATCGCGATCCTGGCATTCCCCCGGTGGAGGCCGCGAAGGGGGATCTGGATTCTGCCTCTGGTGGTTGCGGTGAGCTACCCGCTGGTCCTCAGCTGGCTCAGCGACAACGCGTCGCCACAGCTTCTCGGGACCAGCGACCTGAACTGGGCCGCCTTCCAGGTTACGGCAACGCTGCTCCTGACGCTGGTGGCGGCAGCGGCGCTGGCGATTCGGTCACGCGCACCCCAGGGCGCCGGACCGGGTCTCGTCCTGGTCGGGATGGCCGTGGCCGCCGGACTTGGAGCCGCGGTTGCGGCCGGAGTCCGGATCGGCCCGGAAGTCCCGGCGGGCCTGGTGATGCTGTGGGCGTTGCCGGCCATTCTCATCGCACGCGGGCTGGCACCCTCGGAGGGCGTCTCATACCTGCGCTGGTACTGCGCCTTCTGGCTAGCCGCGACGGCGGCTCTCCCCTTCACGTGGTCGATGCGCACGCAGGCACGCATGACCATCGCCGAAGAGCAAATGAGCCGGCTGGGTGCCGGACCCGAGCCGGATGTGGACGGACTGCTGGAGAGGTTTGCGGATCAGGTCGATTCACTTCATCGGGCCGGTGCGGGTGCCGTGGAGATGATGTACCGGAGCTGGGTATCCAGCGGTCTTTCGGCCCAGGGGTCGCCGATTCTCGTCACCCTCTGGTCGGAAGAGGACGTGCCTCAACAGGAGTTGCGGCTCGGTGTCAAGGGCGAGCTGTCCCCCGTGGTCGGTGAGTTGCTGCCCTCGATCCGCAGCGCGGGGAGGAGGGAGCACCACCTGCTGGGCGAGGTGAACGTGCGCCACCTCATCGCGGTGCCGCTGGCCGACGGACGGGTCGTAACGGGCACGGTGCCTCCCCGCCGCACGATCGCGGCGCCGTCGTCGCTGGGTCCGCTGTTCGCGGCCGTGGAGGAAGGGGGGAATCAGGAGTTCCTTACGCTGGTCCGCTCCTCCGACGGAGGTTCGGGGCCCGGAGAGCGCCGCGTCGAATGGAGCCGGAATGCCGAAGGGTGGATGGGCCAGACCGTCGCGCAGTATCCGGACGGCCCCTACACGGTCTCGTACACAATCAGTATTCCCAACCCGTCGGTCATGTTCGCGCGTGGCATCCTGCTGCTGGTCTTCAGCGTGGCGGCCGTTTCACTCCTGTGGGTGCTGAGCCTGTGGATCCTCGGGTTCCGCTTTTCGGTGCCGATCGACTGGAAGAACCTCTTCACCTCGTTCCGTGCACGGGTTACCTGGACGCTCTTCGGTTTCTTCATTCTCTCCAACGTGGTCTTCGGGACCCTGGCCTACCGAACGCTGTCGGGAGCATCGGAGCGCACGGCCAGGGCGTTGGCGGAACGGGTGGTCGCGCAGATTTCCGAGGCCTACCGCGAGGAGGGCGGCTCCATGGAACTGCTCGCGCGGCGGGTCGGGGCCGACCTGCTCGAATACCGCGCGGGCGAACTGGTCGGGGGCTCCGCCGATGAGCTAATCGAGCTCGGACTGTACGAGAGCTGGGTCGATCCTGGCATTTACACGGCACTCGAGACCGGGCAGCAACTCGAGGCCTCCAAGGTGGCGAATCTGGGTGACTGGCAGTACGTGCTGGCCCACCGGCGTCTTCCCGACGGCGATATCGTCGCGTCGCCCGTTCCCCTGCGCGCGGGGGCGGCGGCTCTGCGCAGGCGGGATGTCGCGGACCTGCTCGGCGTGGCCATCGCGCTGGGCCCGATCCTCGCGCTGGGGCTCGCGCTCGTGGTGGGACGGGCGCTGGCGAGGCCGATTCAATCCCTTCAGGTGGCGTCCGAGCGCGTGGGACGGGGCAACCTGGCCGTCCACCTCCCCGAAGACCGCCAGGATGAGTTCGGGTCGGTCTTCGCAGCCTTCAACCGCATGGTGCTGCGCCTCGGCGAGGCGCGGCGGGAGCTGCTGAGGACGACGCGGCGCACGCAGGCTATCGTCGAGGAAGTGGCGACTGGGGTCATCGCCGTCGACACGGCGGGGCGAGTTACGGTCGCGAATCCGGGCGCCGAGGCACTGCTGGACGTCCCGCTCGATCCGGGGGCTGTCGTTCCCGAAAGCGGTGAGCGAGCCGTCGAGCTGGCCGCCTGGCTGGATGCCTACAGGGAGAGCGGTGAAGCCGAGTCGGACGCGGACTTCAGGTGGTCGGACCTCAGAATCAGCGCGAGGGCGCGAAGGATCGTGCAGGAGGGCAAGGTGGGCGGGGTCGTGGTCAGCCTCGAGGACGTGACCGACGAACTGCGCAGCGAGCGGATCCTGGCCTGGGGAGAGATGGCCAAGCAGGTTGCCCACGAAGTCAAGAATCCGCTTACGCCGATCAAGCTCTCGGTGCAGCATCTCCGGCGCGCGTGGAGTGACCGCAGGGGAGATTTCAGCGGCATCCTGGAGCGCAACGTAGCGACGGTCCTCAACGAGATCGATCGGCTGGCCGCGATCGCGAGGAGCTTCTCCCGCCTGGCCTCTCCCGAGGTGGAGGACAAGGGGCCGCTGGTGGCCGTGGACGTAGTCGCCGTGGCCCGGGAGATCGTGGATCTGTACCGTGGCGGCGAAGAGGCGTCGGTGCGGTTGGAGGAGGAGCTTCCCTCGCAGCTGCCGCGGGCACAGTGCCGCCCCGACGAACTGAAGCAGGTGCTTCTGAACCTGGTGGAGAACTCCCGCGCGGCGATGCCGGGCGGAGGGGCGGTGCGAATCGTGGGCACGGGATCGGAAGCCGGGGATGTGGCGATCGCGGTCACGGACGAGGGAGCCGGAATCCCGGAAGAACTCCTTCCCCGCATCTTCGAGCCACGATTCTCGACGCGCTCGCAGGGAGCCGGTCTTGGGCTGGCGATCGTCAAGAGGCTCGTTGACTCCTGGGACGGGGTCGTCGAGGTGGAGAGCGAGGCCGGCGAGGGCACGACCGTAAGGATTCGGCTGCGCCGGGCGCTTGGCGACTCCGACACCGCGGCGGTAGAATGAAGCTGTGCTCAACATGACTTCAGGCCAGCCATTGATTCCACGGTCGAGCGCCGGCGGAATACCATCGGCCGCGGCGCCCGATCTGGCGGATTGGGTGCGCGAGCGGTCCCCCGGCATCGCCGAGCGGTGGGCGCGGGGGCTCCTTGCGGGCGGCGAGGCCTGGTCGGGCGCCAACGAGATCATTCTGCGGCCGTTCTGCCGCGCTCTCGTGTCATTCCTCCCCGGGATGCTCAGCGCTGGCCGCAACGATCTGATGCCCCTGTGGTCCGAGCTGGCGGAGCTTTTCGGCTCGGCGGCCGCCAGACGGGGACTCTCCGCCGGCGAGGTAATCGAGGAATTCCAGATGCTACGGGAAGTCATACTCCGGATGATGTTCGAGAGGCCCCTGGCCGGATCGCCGGGAGGGCTCCCCATGCGAGAGGCGCTGCTCCTCAATCGCACGCTCGACATCGGAGTCACTCAGGCCAGCGTCGGCCACACCGATCTGCTTTTCTTCAGTCTGCTCAACGGTTCGGGAGCGGTCGACCCAATGGACGGTGACGAACTGGAGGAAGTGCTGGACCAGATCACTCAGCTCAGAGACGAAGCCCGGCGTACGATGCGGCATCTGGTGGGCAGCGAGCTGCAGTGAAGAACCGGAAACCGGGCGGAATGCCGCCCGGGGATTTCCGGGAGTGGGCGCACCTGTCCGTCGACTGGGTGAGCGACTACCTGGAACGGGTCGGCGAATACCCCGTGTTGCCGGATATTGCGCCCGGCGAGGTGCGTGACAGGCTGCCGCCGACCGCGCCCGAGCACGGCGAATCCGTGGAGGAATTCCTGCGCGACTTCGAGTCGGTGGTGTTGCCCGGGATCACACACTGGAACCACCCCGCATTCTTCGCCTACTTCGCGGTATCGGGATCGGGTCCCGGCATCGTCGGGGAACTGCTGGCGGCGGCGCTCAACGTCAACGCCATGGTGTGGAAGAGCTCGCCGGCGGCTACGGAACTGGAGGAGGTCGCCGTCGACTGGCTCCGGCACTTCCTCGGGCTGCCGCGCGAGTTTCGTGGCACGATCAACGACACGGCGTCGACCTCCACCTTCTCGGCGCTGGCCGCCGCGCGCGAACGTTGCCTTCCCGAAGCGTGGCGGGCGGGCCTGGCGGGGGCGCCGCCGGGACGTATCTACGCCTCGGCGGAGACGCACTCGTCGATCGCCAAGTCCGTACACGCACTGGGTTTCGGCCGCAACGGGCTCCGAATCGTCGCGACCGGACCGGGACGCGGGATGGATCCGGCAGCGCTGGCCAGGGCCATCGAGGAGGACGTTGCCGAGGGCTTCCGCCCTGTTGCGGTGACCGCGACGATCGGGACCACCTCGACCACCGCGGTCGATCCCGTCGGCTCCATTGCGGAGGTCGTGCGGGCGCACAACATCTGGCTCCATGTCGATGCCGCCTACGCCGGGCCGGCGGCCGCACTACCGGAAATGCAGCTGCATTTCGCGGGATGGGAGCTGGCGGATTCGATCGTCGTCAATCCGCACAAATGGCTCTTCACCCCGGTCGACTGCTCGGTCCTCTATGTGCGCAACTCCGCCGAGTTGAAAGCCGCCTTCTCTCTGGTCCCCGCCTACCTCGAGACCGCGGAAGACGAAGCAAGCCACTTGATGGATCACGGCCTCGCCCTGGGACGCCGGTTCCGGGCACTGAAGCTGTGGTTCGTGATGCGCTACTTCGGGGCGGCCGGGTTGCGGGAGCGGCTGGCCCACCACCTGACGCTGGCGCGCAGGCTTGCGGCCACGGTCGACGCGGCAGAGGACTGGGAGCGATGGCGGCCGTCGCCGTTCTCGCTGGTGGTCCTCCGTTACAGGCCCCGCGGCATCGCCGGGGAAGAGCTGGACGCCATGAACATGGCCATCATCGACCGGGTCAACCGCAGCGGCACCGCCTTTCTCGCACACACCGAAATCGACGGCGAAGTCTGGCTGCGCTTCGCCATCGGCAACATCCACACGATGGAGGAGCATGTGGATGCCGCCTGGACCGCGTTGCGGAATGCAGCCGACCCGGGTTAGCTAACCTGGCTTAGCTAACTTAGCCAATCAACTTGCCAGGGGAGCGCTCAGGCCTCCCTCACCTCCCTGACCAGCTCCGACATCTGATCCTTCGCATCACCGAAGAACATCAGGGTGCGGTCCATGTAGAAGAGGTCGTTGTCGATCCCGGCAAAGCCCGGACTCAGCGACCGCTTCATCACGATTACCGTGCGCGCCTTGTCCACGTCCAGGATCGGCATTCCGGCGATCACCGAATCGGGGTCGCGGGCGGCCGGGTTGACCACGTCGTTCGCGCCGACGATCAGCACGACGTCGGTGGTGTCGAACTCGGCGTTGATGTCATCAAGATCGAGCAGCTTGTCGTAGGACACGTCGGCCTCGGCGAGCAGCACGTTCATGTGCCCGGGCATGCGTCCCGCGACGGGGTGGACACCGAAACGGACCGTCACGCCGCGCTCCTCGAGAAGATCGCACACCTTCTTGAGTTCGTGCTGGGCCTGGGCGACCGCGAGTCCGTAACCGGGTACGACCGCCACCGAGCCGGCGTAGGCCAGCACCATGGCGACCTGCTCGGCATCCGCATCCCGCACCGGCCGCTCCCCCGTCCTGGCCTTGGCGGCAGGTCCATCGGTGCCGAATGCGCCGAAGGCCACGTTGCCGAGCGACCGGTTCATGGCCTTGCACATCAGCTGGGTCAGGATCAGGCCGGCCGCGCCCACGAGCGACCCGGCGATGATCAGGATGTAGTTGTTCAGCACAAAGCCGGTCGTGGCGGCGGCGATGCCCGAATAGGAGTTGAGCAGGGACACCACCACCGGCATATCGGCGCCCCCGATGGGGATGACCAGAAGCACGCCGAGGATGAGCGCGCCGACGACCAGCGCCAGGAAGAACGGGCCGCTGATCTCGAGCCCGCCCATGCCGAAGAGCGGCGCAACCCCGCCCGCCACGCCTACATGGGCCAGGCTGGCGCCAGCGACGAGCACGAGGAGGAAGAGGAGGGCGTTGAATGTCTTCTGGAGCGGGAACGTCACAGGCTTCCCGGTGACCACGCCCTGGAGCTTGCCGAAGGCGATCAGGCTGCCCGAGAAGGTGACCGCGCCGATAAGGGTGCTCAGGACGATGGTGACTCCGACGCCGACGCCGAGCGACGGCCCGGCTCCGCCCGCGCGCATGAATTCCGCGGCCGCGACGGCCGCCGACGCGCCGCCGCCGAAGCCATTGAAGACCGCTACGAGCTGCGGCATGGCGGTCATCTGGATGTACCGGGCCAGCGCTCCCCCGATCACGGCCCCGGCGACGACGGCGGCCACCACCGTCGTCCAGTCCAGGATTTCGTTGCTCACGAGCGTGACGACGATGGCCAGGAGCATGGCCATGGAGGCCCGCGCGTTCCCCGAACGGGCGGTGGCGGGTGACGAAAGCTGCTTGATCCCGGAGACGAAAAGCCACGCCGAGACCAGGTAGACGAGTTGAGTGATGGTGTTGTCCACGTTTGCCTCAGCGTTTCCGGAACATCTGCAACATGCGGTCGGTCACCATGAAGCCGCCGACGACGTTGATCGTGGCCATCACGATCCCCGCGGTCCCCAGGGCCTTCACCCACAGCTCGTCGGCCGATCCGGTGACGACCAGGGCGCCGATGATCGCAATGCCCGAGATCGCATTCGCGCCGGACATCAACGGGGTGTGAAGGGTGGGGGGTACCTTGGAGATGACCTCCCTCCCGGCCATGGTGGCCAGGACGAAGATGTAGAGCAGAATCAGAAATTCACCCATCAGTTTGCTTTACTCCGTAGTCGCCGCCAGCTTCTCGCTGACGCGCTCGTTCGTGATCTCGCCACCGTGGGTGACGCAGGTGGCGGCGGTGATCTCCTCCTCGAAGTCGATCGCCCCTTCGTCGTCGAAGAGGTCGTCCACGAAGCTCGCCAGGTTCCGCGCGTACATCTGGCTGGCGTGGAAGGGCAGCTCCGCCGGGAGATTGGTGGGCCCCATCACGGTCACGCCGTTGTAGTCGACGGACTCTCCGGCGACGGTCACCTCGCAGTTTCCGCCGGTCTCGGAGGCGAGGTCGACGATGGCGCTGCCGGGGCGCATGCTACCCACCATTTCCTCGGTGATGAGGACGGGGGCGGGCCTGCCGGGAATCTGGGCCGTGGTGATGACGAGGTCCTGGTCCCTGATGTTTTCGGCGATGAGCTCGAGTTCGCGCTGGTGCTGCTCCTCCGAGAGGGCCTTCGCGTAGCCGCCCTCGTCCTCGGCGCTCTCGTCGAGCGTAGCCTCCAGGAACGTCGCGCCCAGGCTCTGCACCTGCTCCCTCACCGCGGGCCGGATATCGAAGGCGGAGACCACCGCGCCGAGTCGCCGGGCCGTGGCAATCGCCTGCAGGCCGGCCACGCCGGCGCCCAGGATCATCGCTTTTGCGGGGCGGACCGTTCCGGCCGCGGTGGTCAGCATGGGCAGGAAGCGGGTCATCGCGCCCGCCCCCATGAGCACGGCCTTGTACCCGGCCACGGTGGCCTGCGACGAAAGGACGTCCATCCTCTGGGCACGCGTGATACGCGGGATCAGTTCGACGGCGAAGGATGTGACTCCCCTCGCTGCCAGCGCCTCGATGGTCTCCGTCGGACCCAGCGGGTTGAGGTGGCACACGAGCACCGACCCCGAAGGCAGCGCGGCGGCTTCTTCCAGCGACGGAGGCTGCACTTTCAGTATTACGTTGGCGCTATCCAGCAGGGCTTCCCTGTCTCCCACTACGGCGACACCCGCATCCTCATAGAGCTGGTCGGGAAAGGACGCGCCGACTCCGGCGCCGGCCTGGATGCGTAGCGCCCACCCTCGCTTGAGGTAGTGACGTGCTGCTTCGGGGACGAGGCCGACACGGCGTTCGCCCGGCCGGCTCTCGGCCATGATCGCGATCGTCATCAAGATTCTTCTCCTGGTCAAAAGCGCGACCAAAGTGCACTGCCGGAGAGCATCGCGCCAGTCCCCGGCAAAACACCCCGGCAAAAACCGCCGCAGAAGATGGCCCTCCGGGCTCGCAGGCGCAAACGGCCCATCCAGCCATTCCCCTGTCCCGGAAGAGGGACTAGCCTCGTGGCCACACTCGCAGGGAGGTCGCGTTGCTTGCTGTCGCACATTCGTATTGGGTCCACGGCGTGGAGGGCCAGCCGGTCAAGGTAGAGGTCAAGGTCCGGTCCGGGCTGCCGGTGTTCACCGTCGTCGGCCTGCCGGCCGGCGCAGTCCGCGAAGGGAAGGAGAGGGTCTTTGCGGCCCTGGCCCAGACGGGGACACCCGTCCCGCCACTCCGCATCACGGTCAATCTTGCGCCCGCGGACAGGCCCAAGTCGGGATCGGGCTTCGATCTTCCCATCGCCATTGCGCTGCTTTCGGCGCTGGAGCGCGTTCCGGCCGAGCCGCTTCGGGATGCCGGTCTGGTGGGTGAGCTGGGGCTGGATGGTACGGTGCGTCCCGTTCGCGGCGCGATTGCCCTGGCCATGGGCTGCCGCGCAGAGGGCAGAGAGTGGCTGTTTCTGCCGGCCGGCAACGCGCGGGAGGCCGCCGCCGTGCCGGGGATCAAGGTGGTCGGGATCGAGAGCCTGGCGCAGATGAAGCGCATCCTCTGCGGGAGGGTCGGTCGCGAGCCAGCCCGATACCGCCCGGCGCCCACTCACCTCCGCTGTCCCGACCTCGGCGACGTGCGGGGGCAGCGCATGGCGAAACGCGCGTTGACCGTCGCGGCCGCCGGTGGTCACAGCCTCCTCATGTCGGGCCCTCCCGGGTCGGGAAAGACAATGCTGGCAAAACGGCTTCCGGGACTCCTGCCTCCGCTGGCGGACTCCGAATCGCTGGAGGTAACGCGCGTTCACTCCGTCGCGGGGCTATTGGATCGCGAAGACCCGGTCAAGACGACCCGTCCCTTCCGGGCTCCCCATCACACGATCTCGGCCGGCGGATTGATCGGCGGCGGGAACCCGCCCCGGCCGGGCGAAATCAGTCTCGCCCACCTGGGAGTACTCTTCCTTGACGAGCTCCCCGAGTTCAATCGGCACGTGCTGGAGACGCTCCGGCAACCCATCGAATCCGGCCGCGTCCGGATTGCGCGCGTCCGCCACACGGTCACGTTTCCCGCTCGCTTCCAGCTGATCGCGGCGATGAACCCATGTCCCTGCGGCCTGGTCGGCGACGCATGCGTCTGCGAGGATCGCGACATCTACCGCTACCGGTCGCGCCTTTCCGGTCCACTGCTCGACCGCATCGACCTCCACGTGTGGATGGATTCGGTGGGCTGGGAAGAGCTGACCCGGACCCGCCAGGCGATGAAGTGGGGTACCGCCCATGTCCTTGGCCAGGTTCTGGCGGCGAGGGAGCGGCAGGCCGCCCGATTTGGAAACGACTGCGCCGTAAACGCCCGGATGCGCCCCGGCCAGGTAATGGGAATCTGCCGCCTGACACCCACCGGGGTCCGGCTCCTCGACGAGGGTGTCCGCTGCTACGGCCTGTCCGCCCGCGCGGTACACCGGACGCTGCGGGTGGCCCGGACCATCGCCGATCTCCAGGGCGTCGAGCGTCTTCGGGAGCTTCATGTCGCCGAGGCCCTCCAGTTACGGCTCGGACCGCGCTCGCCACTGACCGGTCAGCCCCGCCCGGTCCGGCGGTCAGGATAGGCGGCCGTCTTGTTGAGCCACGTTGGCCCGTCCCGGCGAAACGGCCTGCACCTGCACCTTGTCCCTGCCCGTGTCGAGCGATTAGCCTGCACGTCAGGAGTCTGGTCGCGGCCACTCGAACCCGGGAACTGGAATCGTGGCTCACTACATGGACTACGCCGCCACATCGGCGATTCGTCCCCCCGCGGTCGGCCGGGCGGTCGCCGCGTTTCTCGAGGGAGTCGGCTGCACACCCGGGAGAGGAGGACACTCGGGGGCGACGGAAGCCGCGCGACTTGCGTTTCGCTGCCGCCGCGCACTCGCACGCGCGCTCGACCTGCCAGGAGATCCCGGTCGCATCGCCTTCATGCAGAACGCGACCCATGCGCTGAATACGGCGTTGTGGGGCCTGCTACGGCCGGGCGACGCCCTGGTCATTTCGCAGTACGATCACAACGCCGTTCTGAGGCCCGCGCACCATCTCGCTCAGTGCCGCGACGCGGAGGTGCGCATGCTGTCCGGCAGCCCGGACGGATCGGTGGATCTGGACGAAGCAGCCCGCTTGCTGGACGGCGCCCGGGTGCTGGTGGTCAACGCGGCTTCCAATGTGCTCGGTACGTTTCTGCCCCTGGAAGCAATGGCCCGAATCGCCCACGACGCCGGTGCGGTGGTCGTGGTGGATGTGGCGCAGTCGGCCGGACATTCGGCGGAGAATGCGCCCACTCAGGGTGCCGATGTCGTTGCGTTCACCGGACACAAGGGACTCCTGGGCCCGCAGGGAATGGGAGGGTTGTGGGTGCGGGAGGGTATCGAAGTGGACCCGCTTCTCTGCGGCGGTACAGGAGGCGACTCCAGCCTTCGCGAGATGCCGCAATCGATGCCCGATCGCCTGGAGGCCGGCACGGGCAACTCTCCGGGCATGGCCGGAATGCTTGCCGCGTGCGAGTTCATCCGCGACAGGGGGGTCGAGTCCATCCACCGGCACGAAATGGAGCTCAAGGCGCGTTTGCTGGACGGATTCTCGACCGTTCGCGGGCTCCGCGTGCTCTCGCCCGCCGCGCCGGACGGAGTGCCGGTCGTGTCGGTCATGACGGACCGGATGGACGCCGCGTCACTTGCGAGCCGCCTCGACCTGGAACATCGGATACAGACGCGGGCCGGGCTGCACTGTGCGCCCGAGGTGCACAGGGTCCTCGGAACGTCCGAATCGGGCGCGGTTCGTTTTTCTCTCGGATGGGCCTCGACGACGGAGGATGTGGATGCGGCGGTGATGGGGGTGGATGCGGTGCTGGCCCCCGTGTCGATCGCGGTTTCGTGATGCCGCTGCGGCTCTTTTTCGCACTCTGGCCTCCGGAGCAGGTCCGCCGCCGGCTGTGGCGGTCGATCGAGCCCATGCGCCATGCCGTGGATGGAGTTCGCTGGGTGCCGCCGGAACGCTATCACCTGACGCTGAGGTTCTTGGGCGACGTTCCGGCGGAATTGGTCGAGGACCTGGTCGCCGCGGCGCAGGCCCTGGAGGCCGAGAAGCCTTTTCGCGCCACCCTCGGGAGCGTGGGGGCCTTTCCGCGCCGCGCGAGCCCCCGGGTCTACTGGGTCTCCGTAAAGGCCCGCCCGTTACCCCGGCTGGGTGAGCTCCTGGACGCCGCGCTTCTCGCGCGCGGGTTTCCGGCACGCAAACGGCGCTTTCAACCACACCTGACCGTGGGCCGCGCACGGCCCCGGGGAAGTACCCGGCCGCTCCAGCGCGAACAGGCAATGCTGCCGGGGCCGGGCGCCGCTTCCCTCGCTTTCGACGTCCGAGCCATTGATCTGGTCCGGAGCGAACTGTTCCCCACCGGGCCGCGATATGCGAACATTCACAGAGTAGTGCTCTCTGGGAAGGGTATGATCGCGGAGTGATTTCGGAGTGATCCTGAAGACGCTTGCAACGGGCGCGAAGACTCTGCTGCTGATACTGGTGGTGCTGGCAGCTGCCTACGCGGGCTGGAGGTGGGGCGACGCCGTGTTCCCGGGCGTCGAGACCATCGCCGTTGGGCGAGGACCTGCGGACGACACCGGGTCCGACAGCGTCTCGCCCGAGACTGCCGAGGCAGCGGTGGCACGAATCCACGCGTTTCGCGCCTCCGACGAGCCGGAACTTCGTCTCGCGCCCTACGAGTTGTCGTCTCTGCTCCGCCACACCGTCCCCGGCATGCTTCCCACAGGCGTGATCCATCCCCGGGTCAGCATGGCCGACGATCGGATCGACATCGAGGTGGCGGTGCTCCCGGGTGCGATGCCGGAGTTGCCCGACCTCGGAGCGATCGCGGGGATGCTGCCGGATACGGTGCCTGTTGCCGTGAGCGGATCCCTGGTTCCCTTCGGGGAAGACGGCTCGATGTTGCTGGTCCGGGGAATCAGGGTCCAGGGAGTGCCCATTCCGCCGCCGGCGTTCCCCGAGATCCTGGCGGCCATGGGTCGAAGAGACGCGGAGGGATTGCCGGCGTCGGCGGTGCTCGTCCCCGCCTTCAAGGCGATGAAGGGAGCGTATATCGAGGATGGAGAGCTCGTGCTGGTCCGGGCGTAGAGCGGACCACGGACAGAACCCCCCGGAGACATGGCCAGGATCCTGATCATAGACGACGACAAGTCGGTCGGAGTCGCCCTGAGGCAGCTCTTCGAGTACGAGGGGCACCGGGTCCACATCTGCTACGATGGCCCGAGCGGCCTGCTCGACTACCCGGAGGTGCGCCCCGACGTGACGTTCCTCGACGTGAAGATGCCGAAGGTCGACGGGCTGGAGGTTCTCGGGTACATACGGAAGGAGGAGCCCGCGGCCGTGGTGATCATGATCTCCGGACACGGGACCATCAAGACGGCCGTGGAGGCAACCCGCAGGGGGGCCTTCGACTTCCTGGAGAAGCCACTCGACACGGACCGGCTTCTGGTCACGTTGCGGAACGCCCTGACGGTGCGGGGGCTCACCGACAGCGTGGAGCGCCTTACCCAGGAAATCGAGATCCACCACGACATTGTCGGGGCCTCGCCGGCGATCCGCCGGGTGCTTCAGCAGATCGAGATGGTCGGAGCCACCGATGCCCGCGTTCTGATCACCGGAGAGAACGGGACGGGCAAGGAGCTGACGGCCCGGGCCCTTCATCGGCGCTCCACGAGGGCTAGCCGGCGGTTTGTCGAGGTTAACTGTGCGGCCATCCCGTCGGAGCTCATCGAGTCGGAACTTTTCGGTCACGTCAAGGGTTCGTTTACGGGTGCGGTTTCCGACCGCGCGGGGAAGTTCGAGCAGGCACATCGTGGCACGCTCTTCCTCGACGAAGTGGGCGACATGTCGCTGGCCGCCCAGGCCAAGGTTCTGCGCGCGCTGCAGGAAGGGGACATAACCCGCGTTGGAGGCACGCGACCCGTGTCGGTCGACGTTCGCGTGATCGCAGCGACCAACAAGGACCTGCATGAGCAGATCGAAAACGGGGAGTTCAGGGAGGACCTGCTGCATCGGCTGAACATGGTGACGATCCGTGTGCCGCCGGTCAGGGAGCGAAGGGAGGACATCCCCATGTTGATCGCCCACTTCGCGGATCTCACGCCGGCGAACTACGGGGTACAGTACAAACGCTTCAGCGGCCAGGCGCTCGAAGCCCTGAGGGAGCTGGACTGGCCGGGCAACGTCCGGCAGCTGAAGAATGCCGTTGTCAGGCTGATGCTGTTGAGCATGGGCGATACCGTAGCCCCGGACGATGTTCGCCGGTACGTCTCCGCCCTCGGCTCCGAAGCCGATGTCCCGGAACGGATGATGGCGATGGAGACGCTGAGCGAGTTCAAGGAAGCGGCGGAAAAGGCCTTTATCGAGATGAAGCTGCGCGACTATGAATGGAATGTGTCCGAGGCGGCTCGCCGGATGGGAATGCCGCGTTCCAACCTCTACAAGAAGATCGAGCGCCATGGCCTTGCCCGGAGTCGGTGATCGATGCAGGACTGCGTTTCGCGACCGGCGTGCCCCGAAATCGGAATGGTGAAGGCGAAATGACTCGTTCCCTGTTTTCGGGCCCGACCGACGGCTCCCTGGACCAGTATTTCAAGGAGATCAGCCGGTATCCGCTGATCGACCAGGAAGAGGAGGCGAGGTTGGCAAAGGGGATCCGGCGCGGCGAAGAGGAAGCGCTCGACAAGCTCGTTCGCTCGAATCTGCGCTTTGTGGTGTCCGTGTCGAAGAAGTACCGCAATCAGGGGGTCCCGCTCTCCGACCTGATCAACGAAGGCAACCTGGGGTTGATCCGCGCAGCGCAGCGTTTCGACGAGACCAGGGGGATCCGCTTCGTGACCTATGCGGTGTGGTGGATACGGCAGGCGATTCTCCAGGCGTTGGCCGAACAGAGCCGGATCGTGCGCGTGCCGCTGAACCGGGCCGGAGCGCTCCATCGCCTGGCACGGCACAAGGCGGCGTTGGTTCAGGAACTCGGCCGCGATCCCACGGCAAAGGAGATCGCCGAGGGGATGGACCTGACCGTTGAGGAGGTGGAGCAGACACTGGCGATCGCGAGCACCCATCTGTCGCTCGACGCACCGATGTTCCACGACGATAAGAGCAGCCTCATGGAGAGCCTGCCGGACCTCCTCTCTCGCGGCCCGGAAGAGGAGACGTTCGAACGGGCACTTACCGACACCCTTGAAGCGGCGCTGTCGACACTGGAGGAGCGGGAAGCGCGGATCCTTCGCCTCTACTTCGGTCTCGGCGGAAATGCACCGAGATCCCTCGAGGATATCGGCGTCGAGATGGGTGTCACTCGCGAACGAATCCGTCAAATCAAGGAGAAGGCGCTCGACCGTCTACGGCATGCATCGAGGGCACGCACCCTGGAGACCTTTACGGACTAGATCTCCATTGACACCCCGGCAAGAGCCGGATATGATTCAATGCTGTAGATATTTCGGAGCCGCACCCCGCGCGGCGGGGGCGGCTTCCTTGCGCCGAAGAGGATTGCGTGACCACGACCATCACCCCGAAGACAGAAGACATCCGCCGCGCGTGGTGGGTCGTCGACGCCGATGGCAAACCGCTGGGCAGGCTGGCCACCGAGGTCGCGCGCGTCCTGCGCGGAAAGCACAAGCCCATTTACACGCCTCACCTGGATACCGGCGACCACGTCATCGTCATCAATTCGGCCAAGGTCCGCCTGACAGGCCGCAAGGCCGAGCAGAAGACCTATTTCCGGCACTCCGGCTACATGGGGGGCGACAGGCACATCCCCTTCGCGAGGATGCTCGAGCGGTTTCCTGAGCGGGTGATCGAGCTGGCGGTGCGCGGAATGCTCCCGAAGAACAAGCTGGGGCGAAAGATGCGCAAAAAGCTCAAGGTGTATCCGGGCGCAGACCATCCACATCAGGGGCAGGGTCCGCAGGCCCTGGAGATCTGAGGGGTTCGAGACGACTTATGGCCGCTCAACAGCCAACGCAGGCGGTGGGACGCAGGAAGACGAGCGTGGCCCGGGTGCTTCTCCGGCCGGGCAGCGGACGCTGGTCGATCAACGGACGCTCGCTCGACGAGTACTTCCCCAGACCGGCTCACCGGATCCGGATCGAGGATCCGCTGCGAGTCGCCGATTCGGAGGGAACGTTCGACGTCCAGGTTCGCGTCAGGGGCGGAGGACTGACCGGCCAGGCGGACGCCATCCGCATGGGCCTCGCCCGCGCTCTCTCCGCCCACGACGAAGAGGTACGGGTACCGTTGCGGGAGGGTGGCATGCTCACCCGCGACGCCCGCAAGGTCGAGCGCAAGAAGCCGGGCCGTCCAAAGGCGCGCAAACGCTTCCAGTTCAGCAAGAGATAGATCCTGGTCCATGAATCAAGCGGTTACTGAGGTCGGGCTCCCCGAGTTGCTCGACGCCGGCGTCCACTTCGGACACCAGACAAGGCGATGGAACCCCAAGATGCGTCCGTTCATCTTCGGTGAGCGGAACGGGATCCACATCATCGACCTGCGCAAGACGCTCGACCGTCTCAACCGGGCCCGCGATGCGGTGCGCCGCACCGTGCTGAAGGGCGAGAACGTGCTCTTCCTCTCCACCAAGCGCCAGCTCCGGACCATCATCGAAGAGGAAGCCTCGCGGTGTGGTGCGCTCTATGTGACGGAGCGCTGGCTGGGCGGAATGCTCACCAACTTCCAGACGATCCGTCGGCAGATCCGCCGACTCAAGGAGCTGGAGCGCGGCCAGGAAGAGAACGCGTTCGAATTCTATACAAAGAAAGAGCGGCTGCTCCTCGACCGTGAGCGCGCCAAGCTCGAGAAGTACTTCCGTGGCGTCAGGGACATGACCCGCCTGCCGGGTGCCGTCTTCGTTGTGGACGCGAAGCGCGAGATCATCGGAGTGCGCGAGGCCCACAGGCTCGGCATTCCGGTCATCGCCATCGCCGACACCAACGTCGACCCGGAGCTGATCGACTACCCGATTCCCGGGAACGACGACGCGATTCGGTCGGTCAGCCTGATTGCGGGTGAGATCGCCAACGCCGTCGCAATTGCACGCCGCGAAGTGCCCGACGAACAGCTTCGCCGCCAGGCCGAGCTGGAGGCGACGACCTACTCGACCGAGACCGGCGAGAAGTCCGCGGATACGACGGAAAGGCGGCCGCGTCCGCGCAAGCGGCGTCCGCGCCCCGAGGCCATCGCACAGGTCCGCAAGACCGGTGACGGTGACGGCGCCGCAGCCAGTGCGCCCAAGCGCAAGCCACGCAAATCGCCGGCAAAGCGCGGTGGCCGGGGGCCGGCTTCCGGCTCCGGTACTTCGGCCAGCTGAAGCAACTCCGCAAGCACACAACGCCGAGGGGGCGGATGCAGGGGCGGTGGAGTCTGATCCGACCGGCATGCCCCCGGACAAAGAAATCACGATGAAGATCAGCGCAAAACACGTAAAGGAACTACGCGACCGTACCGGCGCGGGCATGATGGACTGCAAGAAGGCGCTGCAGGAGACAGCGGGCGACCTCGAAGCGGCCATCGACCTCCTTCGCACCAAGGGAGAGGCCAAGGCCGCCAAGAGGGCCGGCCGCTCGGCGAACGAGGGCACGATCGCCAGCTACATCCACCACGGCGGGCGCATCGGTGTCCTGGTGGAGCTGAACTGCGAGACGGACTTTGTGGCCAACACGGACGACTTCCGCAGTCTGGCTCGGGACGTGGCGATGCACGTGGCGGCATCCGACCCCATCGCCGTGGCCACGGCGGACGTGGACGGTGAGGTGGTCGAGCGGGAGAAGGCCATCTTCGCCGAACAGGTGGCTCGCGAGGGAAAGCCGGAACACATCCGCGACCGGATCGTCGAGGGCAAGCTCGGGAAGTTCTACCGGGAACGGGTCCTCCTCGAGCAGGCCTACATCAAGGATCCCGACCGGAGCGTTGGCGAGTTGATCACCGAAGTCGCGGCCCGCACCGGCGAAAAGATCCGCGTGGCACGTTTTTCGCGATTCCAGCTCGGGGGCTGACGAGCGGCGATGAGCGTCAAGAGGAGTGCCGGCTACGGTCGCGTCCTCCTGAAGCTGTCGGGAGAGGCCCTCGCGGGTGACAGGGGTTTCGGGATCGACCCCAAGGTAGTGGACGGGATCACCGACGAAATCCGCAACATCCATGAGCTGGGGGTCGCGCTGGGGCTGGTGATCGGGGGTGGCAACATCGTGAGAGGGGCCATCGCCAGCGAGCAGGGGATGGACCGCGTCTCCGCGGACTACATGGGGATGCTCGCCACGATCATGAATGCGCTGGCGGTGCAGGACCTGCTCGAGAAGAAGGGCATCGAGACCCGGGTGATGACCGCGATTCGCATGCCCCAGCTGGCCGAGCCCTACATCCGTCGCAGAGCTGTCCGACACCTGGAAAAGGGCAGGGCGGTGATCTTCGCCGGCGGCACCGGCAATCCCTATTTCTCTACCGATACGGCGGCCGTCCTGAGGGCCATCGAGATGAATGCGGATGTCGTCATCAAGGCGACGAAGGTGCAGGGGGTCTACACCGCGGACCCCGCCAGCGACCCGGATGCGGAGTTCATTCCGAACATTTCCTTCCACGAAGTGGTCGCGCGCGACCTCCGCGTCATGGATGCCGCGGCGGTTTCCCTTTGCCGGGAGAACAATCTTCCTATTATCGTCCTCGATCTTGAAGATCAGGGCGCGGTGCGCAGGGCCATACACGGGGAGCGCGTGGGAACGCTGGTTTCCTAGCGCTTTCCGCGAGCAGGCTGGTTTTCGCAAGGAGGACACCTTGTCGGTCATCGACGAAGCCAGAAGCAGAATGGACGACGCCTTGAACGCGGTGGGTCGCGAGTTCGCCACGGTGCGGACGGGCAAGGCGGTTCCAGCGATACTCGATACCGTGCGCGTCGCTGCGTACGGGAGCCTGATGCCCCTCAACCAGGTCGCGACCGTTTCCGCCCCGGACCCGACGCTGCTGATCGTGCAGCCGTTCGATCCCTCCGTGATCGGAGACATCGAAAAGGCGATCCTGACCTCCGGACTCGGCCTCAATCCGTCCAACGACGGAGCGTTGGTGCGTGTGCCGATTCCCCCGCTCAGCGAAGAGAGGCGAAAGGAATACGTGCGCGTGCTTCACCGCATGGCCGAGGAGGGCAGAGTATCGGTGCGTCATGCGCGTCATGCCGCCAACGACGAGGTGAAGCGACGTCTGCGCGAGCACGAAACCGGCGAAGACGAGGGGCACCGCCTCATGGCGGAGATCCAGAAGCTCACGGTGGAATACGGTCGCAGGATCGATGCTGCCCTCTCCGAGAAGGAGAAGGAGGTGATGGCGATCTGACGGATCGAATCGACCGGATCAGGATGAGCGGCGGCGTCCCCCGTCACGTCGCGGTGATCATGGATGGGAACGGACGGTGGGCTCGGGAGCGGGGTCTGCCCAGACACGCCGGGCACCTGGAAGGCATGAAGGCGGTTCGCGAGACCGTTGCCGGAGCCTGCGCAGCGGGTGTTGAAGTCCTCACGCTCTTCGCATTTTCCACCGAGAACTGGAAGCGGCCGAAAACCGAGATTCAGGCCCTCATGGAGGTGCTCGACACCTTCGCCGAGAGCGAGCGCCACGCTCTGATTCGCGAGGGTGTCGAGGTCAGGGTGCTTGGGGAACTCGAACGCCTGAATGAGCGTTCCCGCGCGGCGGTGAGCGGCATCGTCGCTTCGACGCGCGGTGGCGAGACCCTGCTGCTGAACCTGCTGATCTCTTATGGGGCGAGGGAAGAGATCGCACGCGCGGCACGCAACCTGGCCCGGCAGGCGCGCGACGGCCTCATCGACCCCGAGACCATCGACCCCGCGACATTCCGAACCGCGCTCTACACCGGCGGACTTCCCGATCCGGACCTTCTGATCCGTACCTCGGGGGAGTACCGGATCAGCAACTTCATGCTGTGGCAGCTCGCATACGCCGAGATGTACATCACCCCCGTGTACTGGCCGGATTTCACGCGCGAGGATCTCTTCGCCGCGATCCTCGACTACCAGCGCCGCGAGCGCCGCTTCGGGCGGGTAGCGGCGCACTGATGGCCTCCGAGGCCCCGTCCGCCGTGTCGGGCGAACTGCGCTCCAGGTCACTCGTCGCCGTGGTGGGGATCCCCGTCGCGCTGGCCGCCATCCATCACGGCGGCTGGGTCCTTACCGTGCTGATTGCGGCAATCGTTGCCGTCGCGGCCTGGGAGTGCTGTGATCTCGCCGCGCGGAGCGGTGCACACCCCTTCCGGTGGTTCAGTGTCCCGGCGGCGGTTGTCCTCGTGGTGCTGGCGGATGGGCAACCGGTCCTTGGCATCTGGGCCGGCCACGCCTTCGTGACCCTCCTGCTTCTGGGCACCGTCAGTCTGGTGGCCGCGGTGATGGTCTCGAAGGTCGAGCAGGCGCTCTTTTCGGTTTCGGCCACCGTTTTCGGTGCCATGTACACCGGCGGGACCCTCGCCTTCGTGATTCTGATCCGCAGGCTTCCCGAGGCTCAGGGTGAGTTCCCGGGCCTGCGCATCGAGGGGTTCCTTCTGGTGCTGCTCCCCCTCCTGGTCACCTGGGCAGGGGACACTGCCGCCTACTTCGCGGGCAAGCAGTTTGGCCGGCGGCGCCTGGCTCCGCGGACCAGCCCGGGGAAGACCGTCGAGGGCGGCATCGCCGGACTCGCGGGGTCGCTGGTGACCGGGCTCTTTCTCGGGTTCTTCCTCGAAGGCCACGCCAACTTCCCCATCACACCTGCGGCGGGTGCGCTGATCGGCCTGTTGCTCGGCGTCGCGGGGCAGCTCGGCGACCTTGCCGAGTCCCGCTTCAAGAGAGAGGCGGGGGTCAAGGACTCCGGCCGCCTCCTGCTCGGACACGGCGGGGTCCTCGATCGCTTCGACGCCCTTTTCCTTGCCATCCCGCTGGCCTATGGGCTGATCGTTCTGAACGGGATCCTGGCATGAAACGCATTGCGCTTCTCGGAGCGACGGGATCGGTGGGAAGCGCGACCCTGGAGGTCGTGCGCCGCCACCCCGGCCTCGTCCAGGTCGTGGCTCTCTCCGCCGCCAGGTCGGTCGACGCGCTGGAAGAGCTCGCCGTGGAGTTCGGGCCCCGCCTGGTCGCCGTTGCCGATCCCACGGCGCTGCAGCGCCGCCCGGACCTCGTCGATGCCGGGTGGCTCAGCGGCCCGGACGGCGTGCTGCAGGTCGCCGCGCTCGACGGGGCCGACATCGTCGTGAACGCGGTGGTCGGGGCCGCCGGCCTGCGTCCGACCATGACCGCCCTGGAGTGCGGCAAGCGTTGCGCGCTGGCCAACAAGGAGTCGCTGGTGGCGGCCGGGGACCTGGTGATGGAGGCCGCCCGCAATGGTGGCGGAGAGCTCGTCCCCGTCGACAGCGAACATTCGGCCATACTGCAGTGTATGGGGGGGGCGCGACCCCGCGAGGTCCGCCGCATCATTCTCACGGCGAGCGGCGGACCCTTTCGGGGCACCGCGGCGGGGGAACTCGGAGACGTGACCGCCGGGATGGCCTTGCAGCACCCCACCTGGGACATGGGAGCCAAGATCTCGATCGATTCCGCCACGCTGGCGAACAAGGCGCTGGAGGTGATCGAGGCCCACTACCTGTACGGTCTGCCGTACGACCGCATCGAGGTCGTCGTCCACCCGACGTCGATCGTCCACTCGTTCGTGGAGTTCGTCGACGGCTCGATCCTCGCCCAGATGGGTGAGCCGAACATGGAGTTGCCGATTCTGCATGCACTGACCTGGCCGCGCCGCGCCCCCGACCGGTCGCTGTGCACCTTCGACCCGGTGCGGTGGTCCCCGCTGTCCTTCGAGCCCGTCGACGAGGAACGGTTCCCCCTCTTCGGCCTGGGCGTCGCGGCGGGCCGCGCGGGCGGAGCCGCTCCCGCCGTCTTCAACGCGGCCAACGAGGTGGCGGTGACGGCATTCCTGGAGGGTTCGATTAACTTCCCCGGCATGTCGGAGGTCGTCGCGTCGGCCCTGCGGGGGATGGAAGGGCGCACGGCCGTCACGCTGGACGAGGTCGTCCGGGCCGACCGGGATGCGCGGCGCCTTGCCGCCGACGCGGTCTCGCGGCACCGGTGAACCATAAGGGAAGCACTACATGACCATATTGGCGACGATCGTTCTGCTGGGCGTACTCATCTTCGTGCACGAGCTCGGCCATTTCTGGGCCGCCAAGTCGGTTGGCGTGGGGGTCGAGCGCTTCTCCATCGGACTCGGGCCCCGGATCTGGGGGTTCGAGCGGGGAGGAACCGAGTATGTGGTGGCCGCCATCCCGCTGGGCGGCTACGTAAAGATGCAGGGGATGGACGACGAGGTGATGGAACACCTCGAGGGGGGCGCCGCGGAGCCTTCCAGCAAGAAACAGGACGGGGATTTCGACAGCCGTCCGATCTGGGCCCGGGCCTTCGTGATCTCGGCGGGCGTAATCATGAACATGCTCTTCGCCTTCGTGGTCTATACTGCGGTGGCGGCCGTATGGGGGGATCAGGACTGGGCCACGACCCGGGTGATGGCGGTGGACGAGGGCGCCCTCCCTACCGGCACCGAGGCCCTGGCCGACATCCCGCCCGGTGCCGAGATCGCCCAGGTGGGCGGGGTGGTCACCGAGTCGTGGAACGATATCCGGGAAGCGCTGGAGCGGGGACCGGCGGGATGGGCAACCGTGGTCACCGCATCGCCGGAAGGACGCTACGAGATCCTCGTTCCGGAGGGTCTGGGAGAGCGGCGTGCCCTTGCGGGAGCGCTGCAGATCTGGGTGGACGCTGTGGTGGGGCGGGTGGAGCCGGGGACTCCGGCGGCCGGCGCGGCGGTCGAGCCCGGGGACAGGATCACCGACGTTGCGGGCGTCGCCGTCACGAACTGGGCGGAGATGGTGCGCGAGATCAGCGCGAGACCGGGCGAGCGCGTCGACCTCGGGCTGCTGAGGGACGGGACCGCCCTGGTCCGTGTGGTCGAAATCGAGACGATCGGCTCCGGGACCGACGCAAGGGGACGGCTCGGAGTGGTGCAGCTTCCCCCGGAGACCATCACGGTCAGGGTCGGCGCGGCGGAGGCGGTCGTCACGGGTTGGGCGGAGACGGTCGCGATCACCCGCCTGATCCTTCAATTCCTGGGCGATCTCTTCACCGGCAACGTCTCGCCGCGCGATGTAGGGTCCATCGGGACCATCGCCGTCGCGTCCGGAGAAGCCGCGGCCGCCGGGCTCGCGACCTTCCTGCGTTTCATGGCGCTATTCAGCGTCAACCTCGCCATCCTCAACATGCTCCCGATTCCCGTCCTGGACGGCGGTCACATGGTGTTTCTGGGCATCGAGCTGGTCCGGGGCGAGAAGCTGTCCGTAAAGCAGCGGGTGAGGTGGAGTCAGGTGGGAATGTGGGTGGTGCTGGGGATCATGGTCTGGGCGCTCGGCAACGACCTGCTGCGCTTCCTCGGCCTGTAGGAGTCCACGGGACAATCCCGCGTAGGCGCCGAGGGCGGCGAGGCCGAAATCAGAAGAGGGACAGCTGGGAAGGACCTGCCCGCTGGCGAAGATCGGCGAGGTCCAGCAGCCTGGTGGGACCATCCGGCCCGGCCACGAGAACCTCGCCGGCAAACCCTTTTCTGCCGAGTGCGCCCGCCATCACCGAACGGGCGAGTTCGGGGGTGTTCGACTCTTCCGAAAGATGAGCGAGGATCACGACCGCGAGCCGCGGACTGAGCAGGTCCATGGCGAAATCGGCTGCCGCCTGGTTGGAAAGGTGGCCGTGGCTGGAGGCGATCCGGGCCTTGACCGAGGCGGGGTAGCGGGTGTTCCAGAGCAGCGTCTCGTCATGGTTCGATTCGATCACCAGGGCGTCACAGCCGCGCAGGGCGTGCCGGACCTGCGCGGTGGGCCGGCCCAGGTCGGTCGCGATCCCCAGGCGTAGGCCGGTGGAGGGATCCGCTACGGCCATGGCCACGGGGTCGGCCGCGTCGTGGACGGTGATGAAGGGTTCGATTTCGAGGTCTCCGATCGGGAGCCGGTAGCCCGCACGGTAGATCTCGACCGTCTCCTTCCCCCGCAGCAGGCGGTGACAGGCGTCTCTGGTGCCGGCGGTCATGTAGAGCGGAGTGCCGTGCGCCCTGGCGAAGACACCGGCGCCGCGGGTGTGATCGCCATGCTCGTGAGTGATGACGATTCCGGTGATCTGATCCGGGGCGAAGCCGACGCCGCCCAGCCGCTTCACCAGCTCGCGCCCGCTGAAGCCGGCATCGATCAGTAGATGGGTCGACCCCGCGCACACCAGGGTGGCATTGCCCCGGCTGCCGCTACCCAGCACCGAGAAGCGCACGGGTCAGCTGCGGCCGGCGGCGGCCCGCTGGCGAGCCGACAGCTCGAAAGCCCTCCGGTAGACGTTCCTCATGCCGTCGGCCAACCGGACGCCGCGCCGCGCCATCACCACCTCCGCGGTGACGAGAAAGCGATCCAGGTCGTACTCGGCCAGTTCGCCCCTCGAGCACCAGGAGAACGGTGGAACATCGCGCGGCGGCATGCCGGCCCCGAAGAGGTTGGACCCGGTACCCACGACGGTGCCGGTATTGAGCTTCGTGCCGATACCCGTGCGCACGTGATCACCGAGGAAACACCCGGCCTTCAGAAGCCCCGTCTCGACCTGTTGTCCGCCGATGAGCAGGCGTACCGGCGAATAGTTGTTCTTCAGATCCGAGTTGCTGGTCATCGCACCCAGGTTGACCCAACGCCCCACGACCGAGCGTCCGAGGTATCCGTCGTGGGCCTTGTTCGAGAACCCCAGAATCACGCAGGCCTGAACCTCTCCCCGGATCCTGCAGCCGGGCCCGATGCTCGAGCCTCCCACGACCCCCCCGAGAATCACCGAGTCCGGGCCGAGGTACAGTGGTCCTTCAAGTCGGGCCGGACCCTGGACCCGCGATCCCGAGGCCAGGACGACCGGCCCCCCTGTGGTGTCGATGACTACACCGGGCTCAATGACGGCGTCGGCGGCCACCACCAACCTGCCGGATCCGATACGGTGCACATCCGCGGCGATGGGGGTTTCCCTGAACCCTGAGCCGTCCAGCCGAATGCGGTCGGCGTTCCCGGCCATCATCTCCCACGCCGCCTCGAGCAATCGTCCGGCGATGACGTGCTCCGGCCAGCCGGGCGGCCGGTCGCCTGTCAGCAGGGCGGGGGGCGGCGCCTCGCCGCCCGGTATCCACGCGCCGACGATCCCGGACTCGGCCGCCAGGAGAACGGGGCCGGTGGCCTCAATTGTCAGCTTGTCCTGGTCAGGCACAAAGCGGCTGTTGATGAGGAGGCGCGGGCCGCCGGAAGGCAGTTCCTCGATCGTCATGCAGGAGGGCGCTCCGGCTTCGGCAAAGCCGACCAGATGTTCCCCCGCGAGATGCCCGCGGCACCGCGTCCCGAGCACCCGCTCCGTGCGCGCCCTGAGGGTCTCGGTTCCGAAGAGAAGTTCGCCGACCGGACCAGTCAGGCTGAAGGGGTGCCACGCCCGGGCGACGGGGTCGTCGTAGAGATACAGCCGGGGCGCGCGCATCACCGCAGGGTCACGCGCCGGGTATGCGGGATGCAATCCCTAATCTAACATGATCGGGTAGTGTTTGCAAGTACCGCTTGAGGTTGGCGGATTCGCTCCGTGGCATCACGAGCGTCGCGTGATCGGTCTGCACCACGAGGAGGTCGGCGGCGCCGAGGAGTACCACCCGGCCCGACTCGGCCACCACGACGTTGTTGCGGGCATCCACGCAGTGGACGTCACCCTCATGGGTGTTTCCGTACGCATCCGCTGCGTGGTGGCGGGCGAACGCCTCCCAGCCGCCCATATCGTCCCACTCGAAGGTGGCGTCGATGGAACCGACCCGGCTGCTTCGCTCCAGCACGGCTTCGTCGACGCTGATCGATCCGGTTTCGTCGAAGAATGCGTCGACATCTCCCTCATCGAGGCGGGGGAGCGCCCCCGCGATCTCGGGAGCGTGCGCGCGCACCTCCTTGAGGAAGACACCGGCCGGCCACACGAAAATACCGGAATTCCAACGGTAGCCCGCAGCGATGTACTGGATCGCGGTGTCCGCATCGGGCTTCTCCACGAATGCGTCCACCCGATACGCTCGATGGCCGCCGCCGGCTGGGAGCGAGTCGCCCGGCTTGACATAGCCGAATCCCGTCTCGGGACGACTCGGCGGGATCGCCACGGTCATCAGGAGATTCTCCCGCGACGCGACCTCCACTGCGCACTCCAGCACCTCGCTGAACTTCGCGGAAGGGCGGATGACGTGGTCGGAGTGCAGGGAGACCATCACGGCATCCGGATCGGAGCGCGAGACCTCCCAGGCGGCCCGGACCAGTACCGGCCCGGTTCCCCTGGCCCGGGGTTCGACCAGGAAAGCCTCGCGGGGAAGTCCGGTCGCGTCGCGAATCGGGCCCACCAGATTGTCGCCCGCAAGGACCCGGACCCGGTCTGGAGGCACGATGGCCCGCGCGCGCCTGACCGTATCGGCAACCAGCGGTCCGCCTTCACCGAGCGCAAGCAGTTGCTTGGGGCGCGCCGCGGTGCTAAGCGGCCAGAAACGGTGGCCGACGCCACCTGCCAGGACGGTCGCCCAGACGGAAGGTCCCGAGGATCCGGTCATGAAGTTCGTTTTGAAGCGGCGGACCCTGCCAGAGGGTCGATGGCAACAGGCAAGGCTAGCCGGACGGCCGGGTCAAGTCAAGCAACCATGGAGTTTCAAGGTTGACTCACGGGCATGCCAACGGATAATTTTCGCCATGAGATTGCATTGCACAGCCGGGGAAGGCTGTCGTCCCTACAGAGTCGGGTCCGACCGCAGGGTATTCGGAGGTACGTTGCTCGCCATGGTGGCGGCGTTCGTCGTGATGGTGGCGTGCGACGACGATCCGTTCGCGATTCGGTGGCAGGTAGACCCCGACACGGTAAGGCTTTACGCCCTCTCGCGCCCGGAGCCCAATCTGGTCTCCGGTTTCGACTTCCACCCTCGCCGCGCTGTCCGGATCGAAGCGCCGACGACCGGGTCCAACTGGGATCTGGCGGTTGACGTCCGCGATGGGCAATTCGTCTGGCTGCCCCCCGGCGCGCTCGGCATATCCTCGGACGCGGGTGTCGCGATCCTGGAGGGCGAGTCCTTCGAATCGGCCACGGAAGCTCCCGAGGACACGACCCTGTACGTTGGTGATGCGCCGGTCCCTATCGTCGCGGGCCGGATCTACGTGATTCGCACCCGGCGGCACCCCGGCTTCTTCGGCACGCTCTGCAACTACTACGGCAAGATCGAACCGCTCGCCACCGATTTCACCTCGGGGTCGGTCTACTTTCAGTTCGACGTGAGCGGGGCTTGCAACAACCGCGATCTCATCCCGCCGGACTGAGCCGCGCCGGTCTTCCCTTGATCCGCTCTCCTTCGATCTCCGACGCCTGATGCTCGACATCAAGGATCTGCGTCACGACCCGGAGGGCGTGGGCGCCGCACTGGCACGGCGAGGGCTGGCGGACGCCGGGGATCTGGTCGCTGCCGTCGTCGACCGGGACCGCTCCCGCCGCGAGGCGCTCCAGGAGGTCAACGACCTCAAGGCGCTCAGGAACCGCGTGTCCAGGGAGATCGGCGCGGCCAGGCGCAGGGGCGAGAGCGCGCAGGCGGAGATCGCCAGGATGCGCGAGGTGGGAGAGAGCATCGCCCGGCTGGATGCGGACGTGGCCGAAGCGGATGAGTGGATCGCGAGTACGCTCCTCGGTGTTCCCAATGCTCCGGATCCCCTTGTTCCCGTGGGTGGAGTGGACCAGAACGTCGTCGTCCGCAGCTGGGGAACCCCGGCCGAGCTGCCCTTCGAGGCCTGTGCCCACTGGGAGCTGGGCGAATCGCTCGGGATCCTCGATCTGGCGGGTGGGGGCAGGGTATCGGGCTCCGGCTTCTTCGTGCTGCAGGGCGCGGGGGCGGCCCTTCAGCGCGGTCTGGTCAACTGGATGATCGGCCTGCACGCGGGCGAGCACGGCTACACCGAACTGAGGGTGCCGTACCTGGTCAAGGAGGACTCGATGACCGGGACGGGCCAGTTGCCGAAGTTCGCCGAGGAGTCCTACCTGACCCGCCGGGACGGATTGTGGCTGATTCCCACGGCCGAAGTGCCGGTGACGAACCTGCACCGTGGCCAGATCCTGCAGGGGGACAGGCTGCCCATCAAGTACGTGGCGTATTCGCCGTGCTTCCGCCGCGAGGCGGGCGCGGCCGGAAAGGACACGCGCGGGATGCTCCGCGTCCACCAGTTCGACAAGGTGGAACTCGTCCGCTTCGAACGCCCGGAAGACGGGGCGGGAGCGCTGGAGGAACTCACGGGTGAGGCGTCGAGGGTGCTCGAGCTGCTCGGACTGCCGTATCGCGTCGTCCTGCTCGCGGCAGGCGACCTGGGCTTCTCGGCCTCTCTCACCTACGACCTGGAAGTGTGGGCGCCGGGCGTGCGTCAGTGGCTGGAGGTGTCCAGCTGCTCGACCTTTTCGGACTACCAGGCGAGGAGGGCGCAGATTCGTTTTCGCCGGCAGCAGGGAGCCGGCACGGAGTACGTGCACACGCTCAACGGATCGGGATTGGCGCTGCCCCGGTTGATGGTGGCCCTCCTTGAGACCTGTCAGCGCCCCGACGGGTCCATCCGGCTTCCGGACATCCTTGCCAGGGCGGTCGGTTTCACCGAAATCACTCCCCGGCAGTCCGTGGATAATCCCCGCGTCGCACCGAGGACGGCGAGGGGCCGGGCTGGCAAGGCGCGATGAGCGAGAATAGCAGCGCTATTTGAGCGAAGAACAACGCAGAGCGGCGCTCTGAGTCTTCCGAATGTAAACAAAACACGACCTCTTGTAATGTTTTCATGACAGTGCGAAGTTGCACGAGCGCCGCGGCCAGCGCGGATGCATCGCCGTCCGAATGCAGTGGGGACTTGTTCCACGGACTCCCAGGGGTGACGGGGCGGGGAAGAACGATTCGGCACAACCCGCCGGGGTTGCGATGAAGAAGCGACAGGAAGCGCGCAGGAGGGTCACCGGGGGCGCCGCGCGTCCCATGGGCGGCTCGCGCAGGTGGCCCGTCGCGCTGGGGGCTCTCTTCCTGACCCTGCTCGCGTGGTATCTGATCTACACAGGCGAGATCGTCCGGTCCCGCGATGCGGACGCCGAGACCTTTACCCGCATCTACGCGGAGGTCCAGAGCGGACTGACGAGCCAGGAACCGGGAGCGGAGCTGGCCGCGCTCACCACCCTGCAGCGCCTGCTGGTGGAGCTTGGCGTCCCGTTCGTCGTCACCTCGGAGCCCGGTCGGGTCTACAACACGTCCGTCAACCTCCCCTTCGAGGTCTCCGATCCGCCGACACCGGACGACATCGAGCGCATCCTTCGCTACGCCGAGGAGCTCGACACCCGCAACGAGCCGGTGGGAAACCCCGAGAGTCAGCTGGTGCACTACGGCATCACGCCGGAAGCCTACCGGCTGCAGTGGATGCCCTTCCTCTGGGCCTCGGGACTGCTTGTCACGGTTCTTCTGGCGGTAACGGTTTTCCGCTACCAGCGCAGGACCGCGGCCGAGCAGGCGTGGACCGCGATGGCCCGCGAACTGGCCCATCAGCTCGGGACCCCCATCAGCTCGCTGCAGGGGTGGGTGGAGGTGCTGGGGCTGGATCCGGGGGAGCGGCCCGGCGACCTGCCTCAGGTAGAGATCGCCAACGCGATCGGAGAGGATCTGGTGCGCCTGGAGAGGGTCAGCCGCCGCTTCGAACTGATCGGCCGGGACCCCGAGCTGAAGCGCGTGTCGCTGGTGAACGTCGTGGCGGAGTTGCGGGCCTACATGGAGGTGCGGCTGCCCCGCCTGGGGCCCGGCGTCGCGCTGCATGTGGATGTCCCGGACGACCTGCCCGACGTGAAGGGGCACGAGGTCCTGCTCACTTGGGCGCTCGAAAACGTGATCAAGAACGCGCTCGACGCGATGGCCGGCACGGGCGGGTCCATCACCATATCGGCGCGGGCCGCCGAGGGGCGCTGGGTGCTGCTGCGCATCAGGGACACGGGGCCGGGAGTCCCCTTCGAGATCCGCGACAGGCTCTTCGAACCCGGGGTGACCACCAAGTCGGGAGGATGGGGCGTCGGACTCACGCTGACGAAGCGAATCGTGGAGGGGGTTCACGGCGGACGCGTCGAGCTGCTGGACCGGGCGGAGCGCGGCATGACCTTCCAGGCCCGCCTTCCCCGGGCGGTCGAGTCATGACCCGTGCCGCCGGTACCCTGAACCCGGAGCAGAGGGAAGCGGTCGAGCACTTCGAGGGGCCCAGCCTCGTTCTCGCCGGGGCCGGATCGGGGAAGACCCGCGTGCTGACCACCCGCGTGTGTCACCTGATCATGGAACACGGCGTGCCGCCCGACCGGATCATGGCCGTGACCTTCACCAACAAGGCGGCCGGAGAGATGCGGGAGCGGGTCGCCGCCATGCTTGGCGGGGAACCGAGGGGGATCTGGATGGGGACCTTCCACGCGATCGGCGTGCGTCTGCTGCGAAGGCACGCTCCCGAGGTCGGATGGACCCGGGGATTCGCAATCCGCGATGCCGAGCAGGCGCTGCGGGAGGTGAAGAAGGCGCAGAAGGCCGCCGACGTCGATCCCAAACGGTGGTCGCCCAAGGCCGTGCGGGCCGCGATCTCCGACGCCAAGAACTACCTGATCGGCCAGGAGGAATTCGCGGCGGCTCATGCCGATGGCCCTGACCTGCTGCTCAGGAAAGCCGCCCGCGTCTACCCGGTCTACCAGACGTCGCTGCGGGATCAGGACGCCATGGACTTCGACGACCTGCTGGTGCTTCCGGTGCGGCTTCTGGAGAACAACCAGGGCCTCCTCCAACGGTACCAGGAGGCGTTCGCGTTCATTCTGGTTGACGAGTACCAGGACACCAACCGCGCGCAGTTCAGGTTCCTGGAACTGCTGGCCGGCAGGCACGGCAACCTCATGGTCGTGGGTGACGACGACCAGAGCATCTACGGCTGGCGGGGCGCCGACATACGCAACATCCTCGACTTCGAGCGCAGCTTCCCCGGGGCGCAGGTCGTGAGGCTCGAGCAGAACTACCGCTCGACACCCGTCATCCTCGACGCAGCGAACCTGGTGATCCGGGAAAACCTGTACCGCAAGGAGAAGACGTTGCGGACGGACCGGGTCGGCGGTCCTGCGATCACCCGGCTGGAAGCGGCCGACGAGATGGACGAAGCGCGCTGGATCGTGGAAGAGATCGAGCGGCGCATGCTTGCGGACCCGTCGCTAGACCACCGTGACTTCGCGGTGCTGTACCGCACGAACGCGCAGGCGCGTGCGATGGAGGACCGTTTCTGGCGGCGGGGCGTCCCGTACCAGATCGTGGGCGGTGTACGCTTCTATGAGCGGCGCGAGATCCAGGATGTGCTCGCCTACCTGCGCCTGATCACCAACCCGCGCGACATCGACGCCTTCGAGCGCGTCGTCAATTACCCGCGCCGGGGGGTGGGAACCGTCTCGCAGGCGCGATTGACCGCCTTTGCCAGGGATGAAGAGATCGGCCTGCTCGACGCCGCCGAGCGGTCGAGCGATATACCCGGCCTGAGCGCGCCGGCGCGCAGGGGGCTGGGGTCGCTGGCCGCGCTGGTTCGCAGGTATTCCGTCGCGGCGGGGAAGCGGTCCGCCGGTGACGTGCTGCAATCTCTGATCGCCGACCTCGATCTGGCGCGGTTGCTGCGGGCCGAGGGTCCGGAAGGGGACGACCGGGCGGAGAATGTGGGCGAGCTGGTGGCCGCGGCGAAACAGTTCGAGGCCGAGGAACTGCTCGAACTGGACGAGGGCGACCGGGATACCTTCACCGACCTGAGCCTCTTTCTGCAGCATGTCGCGCTTGTCGCCGACATCGACGGGCACGATCCGAACGCGGACGCGGTCACCCTCATGACGGTGCACAGCGCCAAGGGGCTGGAGTTCCCGGTCGTCTTCATCAGCGGCCTGGAGGAAGGCCTGTTCCCGCTGACGCGCGCCTACGACGACGAGGGCGCCCTCGAGGAGGAGCGCAGGCTGCTGTACGTCGGCATCACGCGTGCGCGGGAGAAGCTCTACCTGACCCACGCCCGGTCGAGGCGCAGGGCGGGGGAGATGCTGTGGTCGCGCGCATCCACCTTCATCGACGTTCTGAAAGACCTGGAGCGCCGGAAGACGGACCGCGTCAGAGGGGTCGGCTGGGCCTCGCGTCCAGGGCGGAGGACGGGGCGCTCGCGGGCGCGGTGGAGCGGCGCGGTCGACGACGACCCGGGCTTCAACCAGGACCGGCCCAGCTACACCAGGGGCGAGCGGGTGGTCCACCAGACCTTCGGCTCGGGAGTGATCGTGGAGCTGTCCGGTTTCGGGCCGGACATGAAGGTCACCGTGGACTTTGCCGACGCGGGCCGGAAAAAGCTCGTGGTTCGCTACGCGGAGTTGGAGAAGGACTACTTCTGAAGGCCGTCCTCCGGGGCCCGGCCCACTGCTTCGTCCTCGTCCTCGGTGATCGCATCCGCGGCCGCGGGCGGCTGCTGGCCGGACGGTTTCGCGGGGGCGGCATCCGCAGGCGTCGGTTCCTGGCCGGCCGGTTCCGCGGCGGGCGGGCTCCTTCCGCTCCGGCCGAGCTGGGCAAGGCGAAGAAGCCCCGCGGCGCTCGTCCGCATCGTGCGGATCTGCGCGGCCACCTCGAGCACCGCGTCCTCGGCTTCCGACTGCGCGACGTCTACGAGGGCCAGGAGGTCCTTCAGCCGCCTCTGCAGTTCGGTGGAACCGTGCTCGATCCCCTTCGCCAGACCGCCGACCGACGCGCCGAGCCTGTCCACCTCCCCCCGAACGGTCCGGGTGATGTGGTCGATGTTCCGGGCAGCGCTGCTCGCGTGATCCACCAGCGACTGCGAGCGGGTGCCGGTCGCGGCGAGGAAATCGGTCCACGACGCAGCGAGCCGCCGCAGTTCCGCGAGCACGAGCAACAGGACCACCAGTAGCGCAACGAGGGCGACCGCCGCGCCTCCCACTGCCCACGCCGAGAAGCTGGTGAGGCCGTCGCGGGCGAGCTCCACAACGGTCGTGTCCTGCAGCATAGAGAGTGAATGCGGCGTCATCGGCCGTCCCCGGTTCCGTTTGTGAGGTCTCCGAATATGGGGATACAACGCGGGGCGAACCAGCGCTATCTTGAAGCCATGCCAACCTTCATCGTGTCGGGGGGGCACGAACTCTCCGGCAGCATTCGTCCGGCCGGGAACAAGAACGCGGCGCTCCCCGTCCTGGCGGCGACGCTCATGTCGTCCCAGCCTGTCACGATCGGCAACGTTCCGCGCATCCGGGACGTCGCGACGCTGCTCGAGATCATGGAATCGCTCGGCGCCAGCGTCACCTGGACCGGTCCGGGCACCGTGGAGATCGACGCGGCGAACGTCAGAGCTGGCAACCTCGATCCCGAACTGTCGAAGCGCATCCGGGCATCGATCCTGCTGGCGGGTCCGTTGCTGGCCCGTTTCGGATCGCTTTCGCTGCCCCCCCCGGGGGGGGACGTGATCGGCCGGCGCCGGCTCGACACCCACGTCCTCGCATTTCGGGCCCTGGGCGCCGAGGTGAGAACCGCCGCCGGACTCGACATCGACGGGCGCTCGCTAGTCGGTGGAGACATGTTCCTGGATGAGCCCTCGGTCACAGCGACCGAAAACGCGATCATGGCAGCGACGCAGGCGCGCGGCGAAACGCTCATCAGGAACGCGGCGGCCGAGCCCCACGTGCAGGATCTGTGCCGGTGTCTGAACCGGATGGGCGCGCGCATCGCCGGGATCGGGACCTCGACCCTGACGATCGAGGGAGTGTCGTCTCTGGGCGGGGCCGAATTCGAGATCGGGGCGGACCATATCGAGACGGGCTCCTTCATCGGCCTCGCCGCAGTCACCCGCAGCAGGCTGGTCATCGAGGACGCGCCGATCCGGCACCTCGACTCGATCCTCATCGGCTTCCGCCGCCTGGGCATCGACTGCACCGTGGACGGACCGGACCTGATCGTCGACGGACGCAGGGAGCCCGTCATTCAGATGGATGCCTTCGGTCATCTGCCCAAGGTGGACGACGGTCCCTGGCCGGCATTCCCGGCGGACCTGACCTCGATCGCGGTCGTTGCGGCCACGCAGGCCCGGGGCACGGTGCTCGTCCACGAAAAGATGTTCGAGTCCCGCATGTTCTTCACCGACAAGCTGGTGTCCATGGGAGCGCGGATCATCCTCTGCGATCCACATCGAGTTGTCGTGGTGGGTCCGTCGCCCCTGCGTGGGGCCCGGGTGGAGAGCCCGGATATCCGAGCCGGCATGGCAATGCTGATCGCGGCACTCGGCGCCCGCGGAACCAGCATGATTCGCAATGCGGGGCAGATCGAACGCGGCTACGAGAGCATCGACCGGCGGCTCGCGAAACTGGGGGCGCGGATCGAGCGCCGCGATTGACCGGAGGACACCGCTACAGCTATACTTCAAGCACGGTGGCCGGGCCGCTATGGGCGGCCTAAACGAGTGGGGGATGGTGTCCCCCGCTCTTTTTTGTCCGCTTGCAACAGGGGGAGGAGTGAGACCAAACCGCTTGGAACTCCAAAAGGGGTTTGAAGATCGACTCTCCCATCTGGGCTTTCAACTCGTACAGGTGGAGTGGGCGGGTCACGTTCGCCGGCCGGTGATCCGGCTCCGGGTGGAACACGAACCACCGGACCAGCCCGTTTCGCTCGACGACTGTGCGAGCGTCAGCCGCCATATGGAAACGTGGCTCGATCGGGAAGAAGGGTTGCCCGACAGCTACGTCCTCGAGGTCTCTTCGCCCGGGCTGGAGCGCCCGCTGACGCGGTCCAGGGACTTCCAGCGGTTTCGGGGTCGGCGGGTCGCCGTCAAGGGCAGGGAGGAGCTGGTTGGCCGGTCGGTTCACCTGGAAGGCGAACTGCTCGGCGTGGTGCGGGGCGCGGATGGGGCGGAGAAGGTCCTGCTGCGCTTGAACGGAGGCGACGAGGTCGAGGTCTCTCGAGCGAATATCGAGGGAGCTCGCCTGATCCACGATTGGAAGATTCGATGACGAACACCGGGTTGATCCTGGCGGCTTTCCGCGAGATCGCGGCGACCAAGAGCCTGGAGCCGGATGAGGTGAACGAACTGATCCGGGACGCGATTCACGCGGGTCTGGCGCGTATCTACGGTGTGAACGTAAGCACGGAAATCAATATCGACGATGTCGGCGGCGACATCGAGATGTTCGTCCTGAAGCGCGTGGTCGATGAGGTCGAGGATCCGTCGGCGGAGGTTTCGGTGCAGGAGGCCCGCTGGGACGATCCCACCTACGAGGTCGGCGACGTGATGGAGATCCCCGTCGAGTTCTCGCAGTTCGGGCGCAACGCCGTGATGGCGGCCAAGCAGAGGATCGTGCAACTGGTCCGCGAGGGTGAACGCCAGCGCATTCGCGAGGAATACACCGACCGGGTCGGCGAGCTGCTTTCGGGAGAGGTGCAGCAGATCGAGCGCGGCAAGCTCGTGCTCATGCTCAACCGAACGCGCGATGCCGAGGCGATCATTCCGTGGAAGGAGCAGAATCCGCGGGAGCGCTTCCGCCAGGGCGAGTCGATTCGCGCGGTGCTCAAGAGGGTGGAGGAGACTCCCAAGGGGCCGCGACTGGTGTTTTCGCGCGCCGATCCGCTGTTCGTCGCCGCGCTGTTCCGGCTCGAAGTGCCCGAGATCTATCAGGGCATCGTCGAGATCAAGGAGCTCACGCGCGAAGTGGGGGGACGCACCAAGATCGCGGTGCACAGCCGCGACGAATCCATCGATCCGGTGGGGGCATGCGTGGGCCTCAAGGGCTCGCGCGTGCAGGCCGTGGTATCGGAACTGGGAGGGGAGAGGATCGACATCGTCCCCTGGCACCCCGATCCCGAGATCTTCGCGCGCAGGGCGCTGGCCCCGGCCCGGGTGGCCAAGGTGATTTCCGATCCGCGCCGCCAGGTGATAACGGCGATCGTGGACGAGGACCAACTTTCGCTCGCCATCGGGAGAAACGGCCAGAACGTGCGCCTCGCATCCCAGCTGATCGGGTGGCAGATCGACCTGTACGGTTCCCGGGAATGGCTGGAGCGGGGATCGGACATGTCGGTTTTCGTCGAGGACGAGGAGGACTCCTACGAGACCGCCGACTTCCCCCTGCGGGAACTCTCCCTGGACCATGGCACGTTGTCGGCCCTGGCGTCGGCCGGTTACGAGAGCTTCCTCGACATCATCGATCTCGACCGGGGGGATTTCCTCTCGGTCACGGGCGTTACCGAGGAGGCGGCCGATCAGCTTCTTGCCCTGATCGATGACCTGACCGTGGTCGACTCGGAGTCGGCTCGCGGCGCTGACGACTCGACGGCACTGCAGGGAGATCTTGTCTGATGCGGGTTCGGGAACTGGCCGTTGACCTGAAAGTCAACACCGACATCCTGCTAAGGTTCCTCCGCAGTTCCGGGGTGCCGGTGGGTGACGCGAATGCTCCGATTCGCGATGCCGACGTGGCGCGGATCCGGATCCGGCTGGAGCGCGAACGACGAGCCGGGCACGGCAGCGCCGCGGACGTGATGCAGGCCGCGGTGAAGGGGGTTCGGCCAACGAGCCGCCGCCGACGTGTGCGCCGGCGCGTGGTCCCTTCGAAGCCGGCAATGCCGGTGGAAGACGCGGTGGTCCAGGAGCCACCCGCGGAGGAGGCAGCAGCAGGCGAAGAGGTCGATCGTCCGGCGGCGGCCACCGAGGCTGCGTTCGACGACACGGTTGCTCCCCGGGGAGAGGTCTCCGACGCTCCGGCTGCTGCTGCTCAGGACCCGGCCGCGGAAGCCGAGGCGGCCGCTCCGGATGCGGCGACCGACGATCCCGTGCCCCAGGCTGGAGATGCCGGTGTGGCGACCGTCCCTGCGGACCGGGGCGTGGTCGAGACCGCTCCGGAAGAGCCTGCCACAGTTGGCGATGCCGGTCCGGCGCAGCCTTCCGACGCCGCTGCAACAGCGCAACCGCCGCGACAGGAGGAGGATGCGCCGGCAGAGGGAGCGGCGGCGCCCGAGGAAGCAGCTCCGAAACCTGATGCGGCCGGGGATGTGACGCGCGCCGCCGCGGCCGAAGCCCAACCGACACCTCCGCGTGCGGCCGGCGAGGGCCTCGCGCCTGCGCGGCTGGGAATGAAACCCTCCCCCGCCAGGGAAGGGATCGTACCGCCGCCCGGCGAGGGACTTGCTCCTGCAGCCAGCGCCGGCCCGGGAGGGACCGTGCGGATTCAGGCGGAGGGCTACACGTCCGACGGTCGCAGGAAGAAGGACCGCAAGAAGGGCAAACGCCGCCGGGGCGCCGATCGCGACAAGGCCAAGCAGAACATCCAGCGCGTCATGGCCGAGCTGCGTGGCGGTCGCAAGAAGCGGCGCAAGGGCAAGGGAATGGTGACGGCCGCGCGCGTGGAGCGTGAGGCCGCCGAGGAGAAGGCAGCCAAGGAGAAGGCCACCGAGGCCCAGACCGTCCGGGTGAACGAGTTCCTCACGGTTGCGGAACTTGGAGAGCTCATCGACGTGAGCGCAGCCGAGATCATCAAATCGGCGTTCATGGAGATGGGCCTGCCGGTCACCATCAATCAGAGGCTGGACTTCGACCAGATCGAACTCCTCCTCGACGGGTTCGGATTCAAGGCGGTTCGGGAGTCCGACTATCTCCCGGCCGAGGAGGCGGTCGAGAAGGACGACCCGGCGGATCTGCGCCCACGTCCTCCCGTGGTTACGGTCATGGGGCACGTCGACCACGGGAAGACCAAGCTGCTCGACTGGATCCGCAACACCAACGTGGTGGCCGGGGAGGCCGGAGGGATCACGCAGCATATCGGTGCCTATCACGTCGAGATCGACGCCGGCCGCACGATTTCGTTCCTGGATACGCCCGGGCACGCTGCCTTTACGGCGATGCGCGCCCGGGGTGCGGACGTGACGGATCTGGTGGTGCTCGTGGTTGCCGCCGACGACGCTGTGATGCCGCAGACGGTCGAAGCGATCAGCCACGCCCGGAACGCCGGCGTCCCGATGGTCGTGGCCGTCAACAAGACCGACCTGGCGACCGCCAACCCGGATCGCGTCAAGCAGGATCTGCTGCGCCACGAGGTCACGGTGGAGGACTACGGCGGGGACACGCTGGTCGCCGAAGTCTCGGCCAAGACCGGCCAGGGGATGGATGATCTGCTCGAAAAGGTCCTTCTCCAGGCGGAACTCCTCGATCTCAAGGCCAATCCCGACCGCTCGGCCCTTGGCGCTGTCGTCGAGGCGGAGCTGGATATCGGAAAGGGCCCGGTGGCGACCATCCTGATCCAGAACGGCACGTTGCGGATTGGAGACAGTTATGTCGTGGGCCTCCACGCCGGCCGGGTCCGCGCGCTCCTGGATGAGCGCGGCCAGCACGTGGACGAGGTCGGCCCCGGCATCCCCGTGCAGATCGTGGGTACGGCGGGCGTACCGCAAGCCGGCGATGTGCTCCAGGTGATGGATCACGTCCAGGCGGCGTCCATCGCCGGAAATCGCCAGCGCCTGGACCGCGAGAAGCAGCTGCGGATCAAGGAGCGCGGTATCAAGCTCGGAGACTTCAGCAAACTCCTGGCCGCGGGCGAGGTCAGTACGCTTCGCATGGTGGTCAAGGGCGACGTGGATGGGTCCGTGCAGGCCATCTGCGACGCGATGGAGCAGCTGTCGACCGACGAAGTGCGGGTGGAGATCATCCACCGCGGTGTCGGGGCGGTAAACGAATCCGACGTGATGCTCGCGCTCACGGCCGGTGCGGTGGTGGTGGGCTTCCGCGTCCGCCCGGATTCCGGAGCCCGCCAGGCCGCGACCCGCGAAGCGATCGAGATCCAGACCTTCGACATCATCTATGAGGCCGTCGAACATGTGCGGGCGGCGCTCGAAGGGCTGCTGGCGCCGGAGCGTCGGGAGCAAGTCGTGGGTGCGGCCGAGGTCCGCGTGGTCTTCAAGATCCGCGGCGTCGGCGCGATCGCGGGCAGCTACGTCGTGGACGGCCATATCCAGCGCGGCGCTCAGGCTCGGGTCATTCGCGACGGGGTGGTGGTCTACGACGGCGAAGTGGCTTCGCTGAAGCGCTTCAAGGACGACGTGAAGGAGGTGCGCGACGGGTTCGAATGCGGAATCGGCATCTCCAACTTCAACGATCTCAAGCCCGGCGACATCGTCGAGACCTACAGCGTCGAGGAAGTCGCCCGCACCCTGGCCGGCGCTGCCCAGAGCTGAGAGGACGACGGACCTCCGCGCCCCGACCCGCCATGGTCGTAACCGTGTCCACATGGGATTTGCTGATACCGGGCTCGGGTTCCCTGAAGGAAAAGCGGGCCGTACTCAGGTCGCTCAAGGATCGGCTGGGAAGAATGAACGTGTCCGTCGCCGAGTCGGGACTGCAGGAGGCCCGCAACCGCGGCCGCATCACGGTCGCCTTTCTTGCGGCCCACTCCGCGCAGGCGGACTCGGTCCTCGCTTCGCTGGACAGGCTCGTCGACGGTGCCAGGGGCGCGGTGGTGGTCGGCAACTCAACCGAACGGTTCTGATGTCGGAGCTGCGGCGGTCTCGTCTCGGTGAGCAGCTCCGCCGGGAGCTTTCCGTCAAGCTGCGGGGGTTGGTAAGGGACCCGGGACTCGGGCCGTTGTCGGTCACCGGAGTCGATGTCACGGCCGATCTGTGGCTCGCGCGGGTCTACGTGGAGGTTTACGGGACCGAAGCCGAGCAGTCGGAGACGATGGCCGCGCTGGGTCGTGCGGCACCCTTTCTACGCTCGGTACTCGGCCGGGAGCTGCACATCCGGCGCATGCCGGAGCTGCGGTTCCACCGCGACGAATCGACCGAGGCGGGCCAGCGTATCGAAGCGATCCTGCGCGACGTGCTTCCGCCGGATGACCCCGGGGCGGACGAGATCCGGCGGCATGCCTCTGACGAAGGGGGCCGGCGAGGGTCGGACGACTCGTGAGCGGATCGCATCGCGAAATGGGAATCCTGCTGGTCGACAAGCCCGCAGGGTGGACCTCCCACGATGTCGTGGCGGTGGCGCGGGGTGCGCTGGGCACCAGGAAGATCGGTCACGCGGGCACCCTCGACCCCTTCGCAACCGGGCTCCTCGTTCTGGGGACGGGACGGGCGACGCGGGTACTCGAGTATCTCGTGGGGCTGGACAAGGAGTACGAAGCGACCGCCAGGCTCGGGGTGGCCACGGATTCCTTCGACCCGGACGGAGCCCGGATCTCCGAGGACGATCGATGGCGGAGCCTGGATCCCGACAGGGTGTGCGCGGTCGCCGCCGGACTCGTCGGCCCACTCCAGCAGACGCCTCCGCGGTACTCGGCGGTCAAGGTCGGGGGGATCCCGGCGCACCGCCGCGCCCGCCGGGGAGAGGATGTCGAGCTTCCCGCGCGCACGGTGACGGTCCACTCCCTCCGGGTTTTGGAGGTGGATCTGCCGTCCGTCCGTTTCAGGGTGAGCTGCTCCAGCGGCACCTATGTCCGCAGCCTGGGGGGCGAGCTTGGCAAACGCCTGGGGACGGCATGCCACCTTACCGCGCTGCGGCGCGACAGGGTTGGACGGTTCGGCCTGGATCGCGCGGCGACCGTTGCGGCGCTGAGGGAAGGGAGCCTGCCCGAGGGCGCATGGGTCCGGCCCGCATCCGCGCTGTCGCACCTGCAACGTGTCCAGGTCGATGCCGATGAGGCAGAGTTGCTTGCGGCAGGCCGGCAGGTAGGGGCGGATGCCCGCGATGCCCGGACCGCCGCCTTCGTCCTGCCCGGCGATGAACTCGTTGCGGTCGGCGAAGTGCACAGCGGTCTGCTCAAGCCGCGCAAGGTCTTCCTCCATGTCTGACGGCCCCGGAGGCACCACCGTGTTCAGGTCCGGCGTCTCGGGACTTCCCTCCGACGATCGTCCGGTGATCGTCACCGTCGGAACCTTCGACGGGGTCCACCTCGGTCACTGGAAGGTTCTCCGGGAGATCGGCGCCCGGGCCACCGCCTGCGACGGACGCAGCGTTCTCGTCACCTTCGATCCCCATCCCCTGCGCATCGTGCGCCCCGAGGCGGCGCCGCCGCTGCTCACCACCCTGGACGAAAAGAAAGCCGTCCTTGCCGAGAGTCCGCTCGACTACGTTGTCTTCGTCGCCTTCACGCCTGAACTGAGGGAGTATTCGCCCCGGCGCTTCGTGACGGAACTGCTGCTTGACCGGCTCGGGATGGACGAACTCGTAATCGGCTACGATCACGGGTTCGGACGGGGCCGTTCAGGCGACGTGAACACGCTGCGCGCGATTGCCGGCGAAAGCGGATTCCGGCTCGATATCGTGGAGGCCGTGAACACGGATGTCGGCGCGATTTCCTCGACCACCATACGGCGTGCTCTTCTCGAGGGCAGGCTCGGCGATGCGACGCGGGGGCTCGGCCGGCCGTACCGGATCACGGGGGTTGTTACCCGCGGCGATGGTCGCGGGCGGCAACTGGGCTTCCCCACGGCCAACCTGCTCGTGTCGGACCCGGACAAGCTGATTCCGGCCGCTGGCATCTATGCCTGCGGCGTCACGCTGGACCATGGCAGATTCATGGGGGCGCTGCATATCGGACCCAGGCCGACCTTCCCCGGCGCTGCACCGACGGTGGAAGTCCACATCCTCGACTTTGATCGGGAGCTGTACGGGCGGCGGATACATCTGGATCTGATCGAGATGCTCCGCCCCGTTGTGGCATTCGACACGGTGGACGCGCTGCGGGAACAGATGGAGAGGGACGTTGACAGGACGCGACGCCTGCTGGAAGCGGGCCAGTCCGGCGACGAGGACCGGGACACCTTGTCCGTATGACTGCGCGCGGCTATGATTTAAGGCTGTCCCATGACGGCCCCGCCGTCCGGAGCAGCGATTCCCCTACGCGGGGTGGTTGGCCGGGCTGGAGACGGCCTGACGCGCGCCGCCGTCCCCCGGGGAGACACGAAGACACGGAAACAGAATGGGCATCGACAAGCAACAGATCGTAGAGAAGTATCAGCCGCATGAGAACGGCGCCGGCAGCACACCGGTGCAAATCGCTCTTCTGACGGCCAGGATCAATCATCTTCGTGGTCACTTCGACGCCCACAAACACGACCACCACAGCCGCCGCGGCCTGCTCAAGATGGTAGGGCGCAGACGGCGCCTCCTTGAATACCTGAAGCGCACCGACGTCGAAGGATACAGGGAGTTGATCAAAGACCTCGGACTGCGCCATTGACCGGCGAGAGTCGATGCGGCCACCGCGGCCGTGACTCTTCCGTAGTGCTGCCGTCCACTCCCGCCGCAGGATTCCAGCGGCAGTTCCGGAAGAAGAAATGACAGAGAGAATCGAACGCGAATTCGCCGGCAGGCGACTCGTCCTCGAGGTTGGCCGGATGGCTCGTCTCGCGCACGGGTCCTGCCTTGTTCAGTTTGGAGAGACCGTCGTGCTCGTTACCGCGACGGTGCAGAACAAGCCCACCCACCTCCCGTTCTTCCCCCTCACGGTGGAGTACCGGGAAAAGTCCTATGCCGCCGGCAAGATCCCCGGCGGTTTCTTCAAGAGGGAAGGGGCTCCGCAGGAGAAGGAAGTGCTTTCGTCGAGACTGACGGACCGCACCCTGCGTCCCCTCTTCCCCGACGGGTTCTTCCACGAGACCCAGATTCACGCACAGGTACTCAGCGCCGATCAGGAAAACGACGCCGATGTGCTCACCCTCATCGGGGCCTCGGTGGCGCTCAACACCTCGGTGATCCCCTTCGACACGCCCGTGGCGTCGGTCCGCGTCGGCCGGATCCAGGGGAACTGGGTGGTTAACCCGACCTTCCGCCAGCTGGAGTACGCCGACGTGGACATCGTCGTCGCGGGCACGGCCAAGGCCATCGTGATGGTCGAGGGCGGAGCGATCCAGGTTCCCGAGAGCGAGATCCTGCAGGGGCTGATCGTCGGCCACGAGGCGATCAGGGAGCTGATCGACATCCAGGAGGTGCTGATCGCGCCCCGCCGCGTTCCCAAGATGTCATGGGAGCCCAAGGAGGTGCCCGCGGAAGCACGGCAACGCGTCGAGGACCTGGCCGGTGACCGGGTGTCGACCGCGGTAAGAATCGCCGACAAGCGGGAGCGCACTGCCACGCTCGCCCAGGTCGCCGCGGACATCGCCGGACAACTGGAAGACGACGACACGGTGACGGACGGGGATGTCGGCGACGTGATCCGGTCCCTCGAGAAGAAGCATGTCCGTGCGCGCATCCTCGATGAGGGCGTCCGGGCCGACGGGCGCACCGCCGATCAGGTCCGTCCCATCGTCTGCGAGACCGGCGTCCTGCCCAGAACACACGGCTCCGCTCTCTTCACGCGCGGCGAGACCCAGTCGCTGGGCGTCGTGACGCTGGGGACCAGCAAGGACGAGCAGCGCATCGACTCGATCGACAGTGCCGAGCAGGTCACCAAGTCCTTCATGCTGCACTACAACTTCCCGCCGTTCTCGGTCGGTGAGGCTCGCCCCATCCGGTCGACCTCCCGCCGCGAGAAGGGCCACGGCGCGCTCGCCGAGCGGGCCATTCAGCCGCTCCTCCCCGTCTATGACGACTTCCCATACACGATCCGGATCGTGTCCGATATCCTCGAGTCGAACGGATCGTCGTCGATGGCGTCGGTGTGCTCCGCCTCGCTGTCGCTGATGGACGCCGGCGTTCCCGTCGAGGCCGCGTGCGCCGGGGTGGCGATGGGCCTGGTGACCGAGGGCGACAGGGTCGAGATCCTCACCGACATCCTTGGCCTCGAGGATGCCCTCGGGGACATGGACTTCAAGGTGGCGGGGACCCGCAAGGGCGTCACTTCGATCCAGATGGACATCAAGATCGACGGGTTGACCGTGGAACTGCTCAAGGAGGCGCTCGAGCGGGCCCACGCCGGCAGGATGCACATCCTCGACTGCATGGACGCCGTTATCGCGGAAGCTCGCGAGGATCTGTCGCCTCACGCGCCGCGCATCGTGGCGGTCCGGATCAACCCGGAGAAGATCGGCGAGATCATCGGGCCCAAGGGCAAGACGATCCGCGCGATCCAGGACGAGTCGGGTGCGACGATCGAAGTGGACGACGAAGGCATCGTGAAGATCGCAGCCGTCTCGGCCGAGGCCGGCCAGCGGGCGCGCGAGATGATCGAGGCTATCGTGCAGGAGCCCGAGGTGGGGCGCATCTACGAGGGCCCGGTCAAGAATACCACCACCTTTGGCGCGTTTGTGGAGATCATGCCGGGGGTCGAGGGACTGTGTCACATCTCGCAGTTGGCGGACCACCGAGTCGGCAAGACCGAGGATGTCGTGAACCGGGGCGACGTGGTGCGCGTGAAACTCCTCTCGATCGACGAGAAGGGCCGGATGCGACTTTCGCTGAAGGCTGCCGCCGCGGAGGAGCGGGACGGCTCGAACCGGCAGCCGGCAGCGGCACACTCCTGACGACTGGCTGCTGAGGGTGGCGGCGCCACGGTCGGCAGTTCACCACATCGTGTCCCGGACCGAGCCCGGCGGGGAGTATCGCGAATCACGGCTCTCCAATGGCCTCCGGGTTCTCAGCGAACCGATGGAGGGTGTGCGTTCGGTGGCGGTGGGCGTCTGGGTTCGCCAGGGCTCCGCGCACGAACCGCCGGGCCTGGCGGGGATGAGCCATCTGCTGGAGCACATGGTCTTCCGCGGGACCACCAACCGTTCCCGCCGCCAGATCGCAGTGGCTCTGGAGGGGCTGGGTGGTTCACTGAACGCATACACGTCTCGTGAACATACCGGGTACGAAGCCAGGGTCAGAGGCCGCCACTTGGCGCAGGCGGTCGAGGTTCTGTCGGACCTGGTCAGGAATCCGCTGCTGCGGCAGGAGGATCTGGACCGTGAGAAGGAGATCGTCTTCGAGGAGATTGCGGCGGTCGAGGACACCCCGGAAGATCTCGTGTTCGACCTGCACGGAAGCCGGATGTGGAACGGTCATCCGTATGGCAGACCCATCCTGGGGACGCGTGAGACTGTCGCTGCGGTCACCGCCGCCGACCTGAGCGAACTCTGCTCGCGGACACATACGGCAGCCAACCTCGTGGTCGCCGCCGCCGGCCGTGTCGACCACGGTGCCCTGGTGGCCCTGGCCGAGGAGTGGTTCGGAGGCATGGAGCCGGGCGAACCGGTCTCGCCGGCTGGCGTGCCCCGCACGCCGGGACGCGGCATCGACCTTGTTCGCCGCGACTCGGTCCAGTCGCACCTGGTGTTCGGCTCACCGACGCCGGGCGCATCGCATTCCGACCGCTACGCGCTGCTGCTGCTGTCCGCCGCGCTCGGAGGAGGCATGAGTTCCAGGCTCTTCCAGCGGGTCCGGGAGGAACTCGCTCTTGCGTACTCCGTGTACTCGTTTCAGTCCCTGTACTTGAAATCGGGGGTTTTCGGCGTGTATCTGGGCACCCGCTCCGGGTGGGTCGCCGATGCGATCGACGCAGTTCGAACGGTTTGTGGAACGGTGGCGCGCGACGGATTGTCTCACGGCGAACTCGCTCGGACGAAGGAGCAGGCAAAGGGAGAAATCGTACTGTCCCTCGAGTCGCCGGAGGCGCGGGTCAACCGGCTGGCGGGATTTGCGCTGCTCGACCTGCCCTTCGTGCCGATGGACCGGCTTCCGGGGCTGATCGATGGCGTCGACCGGTGCGATATTGCCAGGGTGGCCGCGGAAGTACTGCCGCCCGAGCGTCAATTCGCGCTCTGCCTCGGTCCCGGAGATGCGAAGTCCGACACCAACGGCCGAACGGCCTGCGGCAGGCCCGGCGAACCGACGACAATTGGAATCTGAGGAGACTCCACGCCATGGTTGTAGGTATTCCGTCGGAGATCAAGCATCACGAATACCGGGTTGCGCTGACGCCCGCGGGTGTGGAGACACTCGTGCAGGCGGGACAGGCGGTCCTGATCCAGGAGGGGGCCGGGAGGCACAGCGGGTTTACCGACGACTTCTATGTAGCGTCGGGGGCGGAGGTCGTGGACACGGCCGACGAGGTCTGGGCCCGCGCGGAAATGATCATGAAGGTCAAGGATCCGATCGCCCGCGAGTGGCCCCTGATGCGCGACGGCCAGGTGATCTTCTGCTATTTCCACTTTGCCGCGTCCGAGACCCTCACGCGCGCGGTCATGACAAGCGGCGCGATTGCGATCGCCTACGAGACAGTCGGCCCCGAGGACGGAGACCTGCCTCTCCTCACGCCCATGAGCGAGGTGGCGGGACGGATGGCCATTCAACAGGGCGCGAAGTACCTGGAGCGGCCGGCCGGGGGCTCGGGGGTGCTCCTCGGGGGCGTTCCCGGCGTGCTGCCGGCCAAGGTGCTGATCATCGGCGGCGGGGTCGTGGGAACGCACGCCGCGCGGATGGCTGCCGGCCTGGGGGCGCGTGTGTCGATCATGGACGTCTCGCTGCAGCGGCTGCGCCATCTCTCGGAAACCATGCCCGCAAACGTGAACGTGTTGTTCTCGACGCGATATGCGGTGCGCAAGCAGCTGCCGGACTCGGACCTGGTGGTCGGAGCGGTGCTGGTGCCGGGCAAGAAGGCGCCCATGCTCGTCAAGCGGAAGGATCTCGCTTCGATGCGCCCGGGATCGGTGATCGTCGATGTTGCGGTCGACCAGGGAGGGTGTGTGGAGACCATCCGGCCCACCACGCACGAAGATCCGGTGTACGATGTCGACGGAATCATTCACTATGGGGTTTCCAACATCCCGGGCGCCGTTCCCCGGACCTCCACGCTCGCACTTACCAATGCGACGCTCCCCTACGCCCTGCAGCTCGCCACCCTGGGCTGGGAGGAGGCGTGCGCCGCCGACCCCGACCTCTACAGGGGCATCAATGTGGCCCGCGGCAAGGTAGCCCATCCCGGGGTTGCGGAGGCGTTCGGGATAAATTCCGAGGCGGTCATTCTGTCCTGTCTGGAGTGCGGCAGCGACATCGCCGAGGGTGTTGAAACGCTTCGGGCGGGAGTCGAGGATGGACTCGGCTCAGTGCGATTCAAGCGGCTCTCCTCGAATCCCGACCTTCCGCTTCCCGCACGCGCGTCGCTCGAAGCCGCCGGGCACGACATACGATGCTGCGAAGCTTTCACGCTGGATCCGGGTGGCATTCATGCGGTCCCCACCGGGCTGGTCATGGAGCTGCCGAAGGGGGTCGAGTGCCAGGTCCGCCCGCGCTCGGGACTCGCTGCGCGGCTGGGACTTACGTTACCCAACAGCCCCGGTACGATCGATCCCGACTACCGGGGAGAACTGCGTATTCTCGTACAGAATCTGGGCCCTGACAGAATCGATATTCGACGCGGAGCCCGGATCGCCCAGTTGGTCTTCAGCCGCTTCGTGGCCCCGTCCATCGACGAAACCGTTGCCGTTTCCGACACGGCAAGAGGCGAAAGCGGCTTTGGGAGTACCGGAGTGAATTGAGCGACAATACGGGCTAGGTTAGGTTCAAGCTATCTCTGTGCCCAAGACGAAACCCCAACGCCCGGACCCGCGGGGGCGGAAAATGGAAAAAGTTGTCTCCAATCTCTAGTTGGTTCAGTTCCAAGCGGCTGGTTCCCACGAGCGATATTGGTGTGGACCTGGGAACCGCCAACACCCTGGTTTGCGTGCGTGGAGAGGGCGTCGTCCTGAACGAGCCGTCCGTGGTCGCCGTGGAACGGGGGACGAAGCACATAATGAGCGTCGGCCTCGAGGCCAAGCGCATGCTGGGTCGCACCCCGGACGGAATCGATGCGGTTCGTCCCCTGCGAGATGGAGTGATCGCGGACGTGGACGTGACGGAGTTGATGCTCCGCCATTTCCTGAAGCAGGTAATGGCCAAACGGATCTTCCGCATCAAGCCTCGGGTTGTAGTCGGTGTGCCCTCGGGGATTACCGAGCTCGAGCGGCGCGCCGTCCGGTCGTCGGCACAGGCGGCCGGGGCAAACGAAGTGTACATGGTGGCCGAGCCGATGGCAGCGGCGATCGGTGTGGGGCTTCCCATCGACACGCCGCGGGGCAACATGGTGATCGATATCGGTGGAGGGACCACGGAAATCGCGGTGATCGCACTCGCCGGAATCGTGTCCGACACATCGATACGGATCGGCGGGGACGAGCTCGACCACTGCATCGTGACCTTCCTCCGCAAGAACTACAATCTGCTGGTGGGAGAGCCCACCGCCGAGGCCATCAAGATGCAGATCGGGTCGGCGATGGACACCGGTGAAGAGCGCGAGATGGAGGTCAAGGGCAGGGACCTGGTTTCCGGGATTCCGAAGATGATCATGATTCATTCCCAGGAAATCAGGGAGTGCATCCAGGAGCCGATTCGGCAGATCGTTCAGGCGGTGCGCTCGGCTCTCGAGATCACGCCGCCGGAGCTCGCCTCGGACATCGTCGACTTCGGCATTGTGATGACCGGCGGCGGTGCCCTGATCCGGGGACTGGACAAGCTCATCGCGCTTGAGACCAACCTTCCGATCCATGTAGACGAAGAACCGATGACATGTGTAGTCCGGGGAACCAACACCGTCCTCGAGGACTTCCCGAAGTTCCGTTCGATCGTAACCGCTTGAGGCGGCAGGAATGACCTGGGCGGCCGGGAGGTAGCCGCGGCGTACAACGGGTGGAAAGCTAGATGGCACGATTGGATTTCATGTTCGGCCGGGCACGCTCGAGGGGGCTGTTGTCCGCGCTCGGCATGATACTCCTCTCACTGATTGCCGTCTTTCTGCCCGCTGGTGCCCAGCAGCGGATAGGCCACGCCTTGAGGGAGTCGCTCCTCAAGCCGTTCGTCGAGGTCCATGTCGCGATCACTCAGGTCCGGTCAAGGGCCCGTGACTATGACATTCTCAGGGCTCAGATGGACTCGGCGATGGGGTTGTTGGCAAACCACAGGACTCTGGCCGAGGAGAACCGGCAGCTCAGATCGATTATGTCGCTTGCCGACCGGCCGGAGGTCAGGTACATCCCGGCCGCGATCACGCGGCAGACGACATCGGGATCCGCCAGCGTGTTCAGGGTCGGCGTCGGTGCCCAACAGGGCGTGCCCCCCTTCAGTGCCGTGGTCACCGACGGCGGCCTGCTTGGCCAGGTGCAGCAGGTCTATACCGGTTACGCCCTGGCGTTCGACTGGTCGCATCCCGGTTTCCGCGCGTCCGCGATGACGACGGACGGATTCAATCACGGCATCATCGAAACCGAGCAGGGCCAGTTCCGCGAGCAGGACCGCCTTGTGATCCGGGGCGTCCACTTTCTCTCGGAGCTGGATCCCGGTACGGAGATCCTGACCTCGGGCCGCGGGGGGACGTTCCCGCGAGGCGTGCGCATCGGTTGGGTGGCCGGTGTCGCGGAGACTCGAGCGGGCTGGAGTAAGAGCTATTACGTGACACCGGCCGTGTACCCGGGTGCCGTGACCTATGCAGCCGTGGCCGTCACGACACCTGACCTTGCGACCGATACCTCCGTCGTCGGGATGCCCGGGGATTCAGCAACCGCTGGTTCCCCATGACGCTCAGGGTCGCGACGCTTACAGCGAGCCTGATCCTGGTCCATCTCACGCTGCGCGTCGCCCTCGGCCTCGGCAACGAAGCACCCGATCTGTTTCTCATCGCGGTCCTGATCGGCAGCCGCCACCTGAGCCTCGGGGCAGGGGCCGCCCTGGGGTTCGGGGTGGGCCTCATCGAGGATTCCTTCGCCATGAGCTCCTTCGGTGCCACGGTCTTTGCCTTGACCGTGGCGGGAACCGCCGGAGCGCAGACCCGACATCTGTTCGTGGGGAATTCCTGGACCTTTCTGATCTGCTACTTCGGTCTCGGGAAGTTGATTCGCGATCTTCTCTCCTGGCTGGCGTCGGATCCCGCCATCCGGAGTACCTTTAGCGATCAGTTCGCATTCGAGTCGCCGCTCCTGGCGCTCTACGCCGGGGTGGTCGGCACGCTCATATCCCTACTGGCGCTGAGGGGAACGTTGCGCGGATGAGAGTATCCCAACATCACAGAAGAAACATCAGGGCACGGCGAGCCAGGATCGTGGTTGCCTCCCTGCTCGGCCTGCTGGTTGTGGTGTTCTTCCGGGCCCAGGTGTATCGGGCATCCGACTGGGGCCTCCAGGCCGATTCGAACCGCTTGCGACCGCTCACGCTGCCTCCACCGCGCGGAACCATACGCGATCGGACCGGCCGGCCGCTTGCCGACAATACCACGGGATACTCGGTTTCGATCCTCTCCGCGTCACCCGACTCGATGATGTCCTCCCTGAATCGGGTGCGGGAACACCTTGAGATCGGCGACAGCCGGCTCGCGAGCGCTCTGCAGCAGATCGAGGACCGGAGTCCCCGCCCGATCCTCCTGTCCGTCGACGCTTCGTTCGACGCGGTCGCGGCCCTGGAAGAGCGTGGCTCCGCCTTTCCGCGACTGTTGATCGAAACTCGTCCCAAACGGCGCTATCCGGCCGGAGAGGTAGGCGCGCACATCGTCGGCAGCGTGGGGGAGATCAATCAGCAGGAGTTGGATTCGGAGCAGTTCGAGGGAGCGCAGCCAGGGCTGATCGTCGGCCGGTCGGGGATCGAATGGCAGTACGAATCCATCCTGCGGGGACAGCCCGGCGTCCGATACGTGGAGGTCGACGCATCGGGACGGATCGTCGGCTCTCATCGGGGGTTCCGGAGGGTGGAGGAGCAGCCCGGCGGCGATCTGGACCTGCACCTGGACCTGGACCTCATGGAATGGATCCATCACATCTTTCCGGAGGGCCTGGGGGGCGCGGTCGTGGCGCTCGATGTCGAGACCGGCGGGATTCTGGCGCTCTACGCAACGCCCAGCTACGACCCGAACGTGTTCGCGGGCGTGGTGGATCAGGAGGAATGGCGTCGGCTGAGCCAGGATCCGGCGAGCCCGCTCTTCAACAGGGCCATTACGGCCAAGTATCCTCCGGGATCGCCGATGAAGCTGGTCACCGCGCTCATTGGTCTGGAGACCGGAGTCATCAGCCCGACGGACCGGATGCCCGTTGCGTGCGGCGGGAGCTACTACTACGGGGGACGGCTGTGGCGGTGCTGGGAAGAGGAAGGGCACGGTTCACTGGATCTCACCGGCGCCATCAAGAACTCCTGCAACGTGTACTTCTACCAGGTTGCCCTCCGCATCGGCTTGTTGCGAATGCTCGAACGCGTCAACCAGATGGGGTTCGGAGGGACCTGCGGAGTCGACTTGCCCGGAGAGACCGCCGGAACCTATCCCGAGGGCCCGGAGTACTGGGTACGGCGTTATGGCTACCGCCCCCGGGAGGGTGAGGTCCTCAATCTGGCGATTGGCCAGGGACCCATCGCACAGACCCCGCTGATGGTTGCCCAGTACTTTCTCGCCATCGCCCGTGACGGCTCGGCACCGTCCCCCGCGATCTACCGCGATGCGCCGACGACGGAAGGGTTCCGCTTCGAGGTGTCCCAGGAGAACCTGGAAGTCATTCGAGAGGGACTGCGGGGGGTGACTGAGGCCGGCGGCACCGCCTACCTGTCCTCGCTGGAACACTTTGAAGTCCTCGGAAAGACCGGAACGGCCCAGAGCGTAGAGGGCAGTCCGAACCACAGCTGGTTCGCGGCCAGCGTGGGACCGCGCGGAGGCGCGCCCGAGATCGTGATCGTGGCCCTGGTGCAGTTCGGTGGGAGCGGCTCCCAGGTCGCTGCCCCTCTGGTCTCCAAGACGGCCGATTTCTACCTGCGGGGTCAGCACGGGATACCGCGAGACACGATCCAGACCCTGCGCGAGTACTTCCAGGCTGGGCGAAACACCGCCTGGGCGCTCCCGGCGAACGAAGAGCGTTGACTCTGGATCTCCCCTGGATCCGGCATTGGCGGTTCACGGCCTGCATGCTGTTGCTGTGCCTGTTTGGCGTGGCGATGATCTATTCCGCCGGAGTCAAGAATATTCCCAGCCCGTCCCTGGAGCGAATCTGGATCCGCCAGACGGTGGTGCTGCTCGGGTCGATCGTCGTGCTGATCGTACTTTCCCGGATCCCGGCGCGCTGGTTCGAATGGCTGGCGATGCCGCTGTACATCGTGTCCACCGCGGTGTTGGCCGTGACGCTGGTCGTCGGAACCGGTTCGGGGGCGGCGGAGGGCGTCAGGTCGTTCATCCGGATCGCGGGGTTCCAGTTCCAGCCGGCGGAAGCGGCCAAGGTCGTCACCGCGCTGGCGCTCGCCAAGCTCCTTGCCGGGCAACGGGAAGGCCCCGCGTACCTGCGGGACCTGGTCAAGCCGATGGCGCTGGTGGCACTGCCACTGGCCCTCGTCGTCCTGCAGCCGGACCTCGGAACTGCCCTGGCCTTCATCGGGATGCTCTTCGCGGCGATCTACTGGGCAGGCACGTCCTGGCAGCTCATACTCTTTGCGGCGTCCCCCGGGTTCGCCCTCATCCTGTCGTTCGACACGCGCCTGTGGTCCGCGTACATCGTCCTGCTGGTCGTCGCGTTGTATCTGCATCGGTATCGGCTCTACCTGGTGGAGTCGCTGAGCGTCGTCATCGCCAATCTGGCGGCGGGCGCGATTGCCCAGCCCCTCTGGAACTCTCTGGCCCAGTACCAGAGGAACCGAATCCTGGTCTTCCTCGATCAGGAGATCGATCCGCAGGGAGCCGGCTGGCAGCTCCTTCAGTCGAAGGTGGCGGTCGGGAGCGGTGGTGTGCTTGGCAAGGGCTTCACACTGGGCACCCAGAAGCGTCTCAACTTCCTTCCGGAGCAACACACCGACTTCATTTTCAGCGTCGTGGGAGAGGAACTGGGGTTTCTGGGGACCTCGCTGACACTGCTGCTGTTCGGCTATCTCTTCTTTCGGATGATCCGCATGGCCGAGGGCCTCGATCCTTTTTCCGGCCTGTTCATCTTCGCTATACTGGGAACCTGGCTCACACATGTCATCGTCAATGTGGGAATGACGATAGGGGTCGTTCCCATAACGGGGATTCCGCTGCCGTTCATCAGCTACGGAGGTTCGTTCCTCCTGATGGCGTGGGTGGCCGCGGCCATCATCGTGACGATGGCCAGAGATGCCCGCTGACCCGACGGCGCATCCCGAAAGCGAGGGCTGACTACATTGGCCTGGTTCAGCAAGCAGAAGAAGCGCCTGACTTCGGAAGGGCGGCGGGATCTTCCCCGCGATGTCTTCAGAAAGTGCGACGGATGCGGCGAGATCCTGTACCGGGAGCGCCTGGAACAGAACCTGGGCGTCTGCCCGGAGTGCGGAAGCCACTTCCGCATTTCAGCCGGACAGTATGTGGAGCTGCTCGCCGATGCCGATTCCTTCGAGGAGGCCGATGGGGACATGACGAGCGGTGATCCGCTCGCTTTCTCCGATCTGAAGGACTACGGCGACCGTCTCGCAGCCGCGAAGAAACGCACGGGCCGGGCCGAAGCCGTAATCACCGGAAGGGCGCGTATCGAGGGCATCCCTGCGGTTCTTGCCGTCATGGATTTCAGCTTTATCGGAGGGTCGATGGGCTCGGTGGTAGGGGAGAAGATCGCCCGCGCCGGACGCGACGCCCTCGACGGCGACCTTCCCCTGATCGTGGTGAGCGCTTCCGGCGGCGCGCGGATGATGGAGGGGATCTACTCGCTCATGCAGATGGCCAAGACGTCGGCGGTCCTGGCCCGCATGCACGAGCGCGGCCTCCCGTACATTTCGGTGCTGACCGACCCCACAACCGGCGGCGTGACGGCCTCCTATGCGATGTTGGGCGACGTCAACCTGGCCGAGCCCGGCGCGCTGATCGGCTTCGCGGGTCCGCGGGTGATCGGGGAGACCATCAAGCAGGAGCTCCCGCCCGGCTTCCAGAGCGCCGAATTCCTCGAAGAGCACGGAATGGTCGACCGGGTTGTGGACCGCCGCGAGCTCAAGAGCGCCATCGCCCAGCTGCTGCGGCATACGCGGGAAGGGTGGAGACCCTGGGGCTGAAGGGGCGCTCGCCCGGGGCAGGCCCGGCGGCTCCAGGTCCCGACCCGTTGATGGACGCCCTGTTCCCGGAGGCTCCCAGCGCGGTCGACTGGGGCCTCGACCGCATGGACGCCGCCCTGGCCGAACTGGGCGACCCCCACCGCCGCTACCGCTGCCTGCACGTCGGAGGGACGAACGGAAAGGGGTCCGTCGCCTCGACCTGGGCCTCCGTGCTGCAGCGTGACGGCCGCCGGACGGGACTGTACACCTCCCCTCACCTGTGTTCCTTCCGCGAGCGCATCATGGTGGATGGCAAGCCCGTCTCTGACGCGCGCCTGCACGCCGCCGCGACGCGGCTGCGGCCACTCGCCACCGCGCTCCGCATGTCCTTTTTCGAGGCGACGACCCTGCTCGCACTGACCGTCTTCGCCGAGGAGGAGGTGGATGCGGCGTGCATCGAGGTGGGGCTGGGCGGCCGGCTCGACGCCACCAACGTAATCCGGCCCGAGGTGTGCGCGATCACCAACGTTGCGCTGGACCACCAGGACTATCTGGGCGACACGCTCAAGGAGATCGCGGGCGAGAAGGCGGGGATCATCAAGCCGGGCGTGCCGGTCGCGACCGCGGAGAGCAGGCCGGCCGTGCTGAACGTGCTACGGGCCCGCGCGGCGGAAGTGGGCGCCCCCCTCCATCGCCTGGAGCCCTGGGAGGATATCACGGGCCTGCAGCTGGGCCCGCGCCGAACCCGCTTCGCCGTTCGTACCGCCGGGGGTGAGCTGCTGGAGCTCGAGACGCCGCTCCCGGGGGCCCACCAGGCCACCAATGCCGCACTGGCGGTCCGCGCCCTCCAACTCCTCTCGCGCCCCCCTTCGCGCGAGGCCATCGCGGCGGGCGTGGCGGGCGTCCAGTGGCCCGGCCGTGGCCAGATCCATCGCCTCGGCGACCACCTTTTCGTCTTCGATGTCGCCCACAACGTCGCCGGGGTGGAAGCGCTGGTCCGCGTTCTCGGCAACCTGACCCCACCCCGGCCCCTCGTCCTCCTCGCCGGCATCCTGGGCGACAAGGACTGGTCCCGGATGCTCCCCCCCCTGGTGGATCTCGCCGACCACGTTGTCTTCACCGTGCCCTCCTCCGCGCCCGCGGGGAGGAGCTGGGACCCCCGCGCGGTGGCGGCCCGCGTCTCACGTGGCACGCCGATCGAGGTGGAGGACGAAGTCGGTGCCGCACTCCGTCGGGCCACCAGCTGCGCTCCGGCCGGAACGGTAGTCGTCACGGGTTCCTGCTTTACCGTGGGAGATGTCCTTCTCCTTCTCGGGCTCAGCCCGTTCGAGTCCGCCGACCCCATCCCCCGGCATTGATATTCCGCAGTCCCGGGTTAGATTCGCCGCCATGTCCTCCGATCGATCTTTCGCGAGGCTCCCCGGTTTCCGGGACTTCGTGCCCGGCGAGTTCGCCATCCGCGACCACATCTTCTCCACCTGGCGCCGTGTGTCGCGACGCTATGGCTTTCAGGAATACGACGGCCCGCCGCTGGAACCCCTCGCGCTCTACGTCGAGAAGAGCGGCGCCGAGATCGTCGAACAGCTGTACAGTTTCCGTGACAAGGGAGGGCGCGAGGTCGCGATGCGCCCCGAGATGACCCCGTCGCTGGCCCGTATCCTGGCCGCCCACAGCCGGCGGATGCCCAAGCCGATCCGGTGGTTTTCGATCCCGCAGCTCTTCCGGTATGAGAGGAGCCAGCGCGGGCGCCTGCGCGAGCACTTCCAGCTCAACGTCGACATCGTGGGTGAAGCCGGGGTGGCCGCAGACGCGGAGATCCTGGCCGTTGCGATCGACTCGGTCAGAGGGTTGGGGCTGACGGAGGGGGACTTTGTGGCGCGGGTGAACGACCGCCGCCTCGTAACCGAAGTCTTCGCTGCGCTCGGGGTCGATCCACCGCGCCACGCGGCCTGCCTGGCCGTGATCGACAAGGCCGGCCGGGCCGGCTCGGCCAAAACGAGGGCTGCCCTGGCCGGGCTGGACCTGGATGACTCCGCCGTCGCCGCCCTGACCGAACTCGCGGCCGACGGCTCCCTGGAGAACCTGCAGCGGCGCTTCGCGGACCGCGAGGCCGTGCTCTCGGCGCTTCAGCCTCTGCGGGAGCACCGTGCGATGCTCGACGCCCTCGGCCTGGGCGCCTACCTCCAATTCGACTTCACCGTGGTCCGGGGCCTCGCCTACTACACGGGCATCGTCTTCGAGCTCTTCGACCGAGCCGGTGAACTACGCGCGATCTGCGGGGGTGGCCGCTACGACCGTCTCCTCGAGCTGGTCGGCGGCGAGCCCCTCCCCGCGGTCGGCTTCGGCATGGGCGATGTCGTCCTCGGCGAACTGCTGCGCGACCGCGGGCTGACGCCACTAACCGGGCCCGCCTGCGACTACCACATGATCTGGGTGACCCGCGAAGAGCGGGCCCCGGCGCTCGCGGCGGCGCAGCGGCTGCGTGAGGCGGGCTGCTCGGTCATGTACACCTTCAGGCCCCAGGGCGTGGCCAAACAGCTCAAGCAGGCAGCCCGCAACGGGGCGGCGCTTGCCGTCATCATCGGACCTGACGAGGCCGCCGCGGGTTCGGCGACGGTGCGCGACCTCGCCAGCGGCCATCAGGAGACCCGTACGCTCGATGCCCTCTTCGCCGCGGCACGCGCCGGGACGGAAGCGGCTGGCGGAGGCGGGCAGCCGTGAGCGATCACCGCGGCGCGCGCGGCCCCGGCGCGGACGATGCGAGAGCGGCCCGCAAGGTGATGAACCGCGCCATCCGCCGGCTGAACGTCCTCGAGTGGCTGCTGCTGGGGGCCGCTGCGATCGCCTCGCTGGCCGGAGGCTGGCTCGCCGCCCTACTGGGGCGGAGCGCTCTGGGCTTACCATTCAGAGGCACCTGGATGACCGCGTCGCTGCTGCTCTTTCTCATCCCCGGCGGGATCGCCTGGGCGGCGGAGCGGCGCAGCAGGAAGGCACCGCCGCCAAACGACAGCCCGGAAGACGACCGGAACCAACCCGAGTGACAAAGAGGCGATGAGCAAGAGGAAGGGCGGGAAGAGGGGGCTGACCCCCCGCGCCGAGGATTTCAGCGCGTGGTACAACGAGGTCGTCCAGCAGGCCGAACTGGCCGATTATTCCCCCGTGCGCGGCAGCATGGTCATCCGGCCCTGGGGCTACGGGATCTGGGAGAACATGCAGCGCGCCCTCGACGACATGTTCAAGGCAACGGGACACCAGAACGCGTACTTCCCGCTGCTCATCCCGATGAGCTTCATCGAGCGCGAAAAGGAGCACGTCGAGGGCTTCAAGCCCGAGCTTGCGGTCGTCACCCACGCCGGCGGCAAGGAGCTGGACGAGCCGTACGTGGTTCGCCCCACCTCCGAGACGATCATCTACGCCATGTACGCCAAGTGGGTGCAGAGCTACCGCGACCTGCCGCTGCTGCTGAACCAGTGGGGCAACGTCATGCGCTGGGAGCTCCGCACCCGCCTCTTCCTGCGCACCTCGGAATTCCTCTGGCAGGAAGGGCACACCGCGCACGCCACCGCCGAAGAGGCCGAGGACGAAGCCCGCATGATTCTGGGCGTGTACCGCCGATTCATGGAGGAGTGGATCGCGATGCCTCCGCTCACCGGCCTGAAGAGCGAGGCGGAGAAGTTCGCCGGCGCCGTCCGCAGCTACGCCTGCGAGGCGCTCATGCAGGACCGCAAGGCACTGCAGGCCGGGACCTCCCACATGCTCGGCCAGAATTTCGCCCGGCAGTTCGGCCTCACCTTCCAGAACGAGGAGGGGAGGGAAGAGTACGCATGGAACACCTCCTGGGGCGTCTCGACGAGGCTGGTGGGCGGCATGGTGATGACCCACGGGGACGATGTCGGACTGGTGGTCCCGCCGAAGCTGGCGCCGACTCAGGTGATGGTCGTCCCGATCGCCCGCGGTGACGATCAGGCAGCCGCGGTGATGAAGAAGGGGGATGAGATCGTCGAGGGCCTGCGCGGCCAGGGTGTGCGCGCCGCCATCGACCGCCGCCTGCACATGTCGCCGGGCGCGAAGTTCTTCGAATGGGAGCGCAAGGGCGTTCCGGTTCGGGTGGAGCTCGGGCCGCGGGACCTGGCGCGTGGCGAGGCGGTGGTGGCCGTCCGCGTGAACGAGGATGGCGCGCCCCGCAAGGAGGCCATGTCCGACGCGCAGGTGGTCGCGGGCATGAATGACCGGCTGGACGCGCTGCAGGCCCGGCTCCTGGAGGCGGCGATCGCCAGACGGGAGGCCGCGACCCACCGGGGGGAGGTGTCCTCGGTGGACGAGCTGGGGGAGCTGCTCGACAGCGGTGCCGGCTTCGTCCATTCCGGCTGGAGCGGCGATCCCGACGTCGAGGCGCGCGTCAAGGACGCCACCAGGGCCACGATACGCGTGATCCCCGGCGAGGAGTTCCGTTCCGCCTCGGCCCCCGCGCGCTGCGTGGGAGGCGGTTCGGCGCAGATGGAAGTGGTGTGGGCGCGCGCGTACTGAGCACCGGGCGGCCGCCCTTCCCGCGGTTGGGGGGCGTGCTCCACTGCGGCTCGCACTCGCTCGAAACGCTGGCGGACGACCACGACACGCCCCTCTACGTCTACGACGGTGCCCGGGCTCTGGAGCGTCTGAGCGCCGTGCGCGCCGCCTTTGCGGGCGTCGACCTGCTCGTCGCCTATTCCATCAAGGCCAACCCCAATCTGGCGCTGCTGAAGCTGTTCGCCGACGCCGGCGCCGGCGCCGACATCGTCAGTGGCGGGGAACTCTACTGCGCGCTGGAGGCCGGCATCGCGCCGGGCCGGATCGTGTTCGCCGGAGTGGGCAAGACCCGCACCGAGATGGGCTACGCGCTGAAGTCGGGAATCCGCGGCTTCCACGTCGAGAGCTCGCAGGAACTGGATGCACTGGCCTCGGTTGCCGGCGAATTGGGGGCACAGGCCCCCGTGGCGGTCCGCGTGAATCCGGATGTGGACAGTCCGACCCACGAATTCACGCGCACCGGGCACGCAGCCGCGAAGTTCGGGGTATCGCCGCCAAGGGCGCTGGAGCTCTATCGGCGGATCGCGGGGCACGCCGGCCTGCGCGCGGTCGGGATCGACGTTCACATCGGATCGCAGGTGCGCGACCCCGGTCCCTTCCTGCACGCGCTCGACGTGGTGCTCGAGGTGGCCGGCCGGGCGCGCCGCGAAACGGGAACCGCACTGGAGTACGTCGACCTCGGGGGCGGTTTCGGGATCGAAGACGCCGTGGGAGGCGAGATCGACCTTCGCGGACTCGGCCGTGAGGTGGCCGCACGAATCGCCGCCGCGCCCGGCCGCGCCCCGGGCCGCCCTCTCGAACTCATCGTCGAACCCGGCCGCTTCCTTGTCGGCGACGCGGGGGTGCTCGTCACGCGGGTCATCTATGTGAAGCGCAGCGGCGGCAAGACCTTCGTCGTGACCGACGCAGGGATGACGGAACTCATCCGCCCCAGCCACTACGGCGGCGAGCACGCGATCGTCCCGGTGAGGGAAGACGGCCACGGCAGTCCCCGGCAGGTCGACATCGTCGGGCCGGTGTGCGAGCAGGGGGACTTCCTGGCCCGGGACCGCCGCCTGCCGCTCCCGCGCCCCGGCGCGCTCCTCTGCGTCCAGCAGGCAGGCGCCTACGCCTTCGCCATGGCCTCCAACTACAACTCCCGGCCGCGGCCCGCCGAAGTCCTCGTGCACGGCGGCCGCGCCACCCTCGTCCGCCGCCGCGAGCGGTACAGCGACCTCATCCGCGGCCAACGCACATGACCGTGCGCGTCTCCACCGCCGTCAGCGCGGCCCACAGCCGCATCCTCGTCATCGACTACGGCTCCCAGTTCACGCAGCTCATCGCGCGCCGCATCCGCGAAGCCAACGTCTACTGCGAGATCCACCCCCCCACGCGATCGGCGGAGTGGGTCCGCCGCTGGTCTCCCGACGGAATCGTCCTCTCGGGCGGCCCGTCCTCCGTCTACGACGACGACGTCCCCGAACTCGACCCCGGCCTCCTCACCCTTGGCGTGCCGGTCCTGGGCATCTGCTACGGCATGCAGCTCCTGGCCCAGCACGAAGGCGGCCGGGTCGTGCACGGCAAGCGCGAGTACGGCCGGGCGAGCCTGAGCGTCACGGATCCGGGCAACGATCTCTTCCACGGCTTCGACTCAGCCGCCGACATCACCGTCTGGTGCTCCCACGGCGACCACGTCGACGAGCCTCCTCCCGGCTTCGTGACCATCGCGGCCACCGGCGACCTCCCCGTAGCCGCCTTCCGCGCCCGCACCCGCCCCCTCTACGGCGTCCAGTTCCACCCGGAGGTCGCTCACACCCCCCGCGGCCAGGAGATCGTCGACAACTTCCTCTTCCGCATCTGCGGCTGCAGCCCCGACTGGACCGCGGGCGCCTTCGTGGCCGAGTCGGTCGAACGGATCCGGCAGGCGGTCGGCGGCGACCAAGTCATCTGCGGGCTCTCCGGCGGCGTGGACTCGTCGGTGGCGGCCGCGCTCGTGCACCGCGCGATCGGCGACCAGCTCACCTGCATCTTCGTCGACACGGGGATGATGCGGATGAACGAGCGTGAAGGCGTCGAGCGGACCTTCCGCGAACACATGGGAATCCGCCTCGAGGTCGTCGAGGCCGCCGAAGAGTTCCTCACTCCGCTGGAGGGCGTCGAGGACCCCGAGCGCAAGCGCAGGATCATCGGCGAGACCTTCATCCGCGTCTTCGAGCGCACCACGCGCGAACTGGGCACGAACGCGCGCTTCCTGGTCCAGGGCACGCTCTACCCGGACGTGATCGAATCGCTCGCCGTGCGCGGTCCATCGGCGACGATCAAGACTCACCACAACGTCGGTGGCCTCCCCGACGACATGCCCTTCGAGCTGATCGAGCCGCTCCGCGAACTCTTCAAGGACGAGGTCCGCAGCGTCGGCCGCACCCTCGAACTCGACGAGGCCTTCATCCGCCGCCACCCCTTCCCGGGGCCGGGCCTCGCCATCCGGGTACTGGGCCCCGTCTCCGAGGAACGCCTCCGCATCCTGCGCCTCACCGACGCGATCTACCTCGAAGAGATCGAGGCCGCGGGGCTCTACGACGAAATCTGGCAGGCGTTCGCGGTGCTGCTGCCCGTGCGCTCGGTGGGCGTCATGGGCGACAGCCGCACCTACGAGCACGTCGTCGCGCTGCGCGCCGTCACCTCCCGCGACGGCATGACCGCCGACTGGTATCCGTACGACCCCGAATTCCTGGCCCGCGTGTCGACCCGCATCATCAACGAGGTCACGGGGGTGAACCGGGTGACCTACGACATCAGTTCGAAGCCGCCGGCGACGATCGAGTGGGAGTGAGGGCGGCGACCCGTTCCCGGCACGGTCCCTGAACCGCCCGGGCCCGTAGCCGCACCCCCCCGAGGGGCGCCGCCGGGGGCGGATGCCCTCTACCGCTCCGTATCCCCGCTGCTCAGCTCGGTGATCCGGTTCTGGACCTCGGTCCATACCCCTTCCATGTACACCGGGTCGCCGCCGTGCACCTCCGCGAAGGTCACCAGGTCCTCCGCGACGACCCCCATTGCGGCCAGCACGCTGTCCCGGTCCGCGTCGGGGATCACCGCCCCGGGGGACCGCAACTCAGCCACGCGCAGCGCCACGTAGGTCTGCACGAAGACCTCACGATCGATCGTCACGGGAGCTTCCGGACCGCAGCCGGCGGCGGCGAGCGCCACCGCTGCGGCTACGAGTCCCGCCAGCGCCCTCAAGTCCGCCCCTCCCGCGTGGCCGCCCGCCACAGCAACCAGCAGAGCCCGGCGAAGGCCGCCGTCCCGACGATGCTCGAGACCACAGCAAAGCGCGCGTCCATCCACGCGTGCCCGACCTGCCATATCGACGCGGCTCCCGGATCGCCCGTGACCTGCGTCACCGCATAGATAGCGCCGCCGATCAGGACACCCACCAGCGCCGCCCCGGCGATCAGCCCGGAGGCGAACAGCACGCCCCGCTCGCGCTTGTCGGCCAGCACGCTCACCCCGTCCTCGTCCTCGCCCGCGTCCTCGTACTTCCTCGTCAGTGCTCTGCGGATCAGCCCCCCGATCAGAATCGGCGTCATCAGCGAGACCGGGAGGTACACGCCCACCGCGAAGGCCAGCGAGGGCAGCTTGAAGACGAACTCGACGACCAGGGCGAGCCCTATCCCGATGAACACGAAGGTCCAGGGCAGCGACGCGTTCAGCACGCCGTCGATCACCAGGCTCATCAGCGTCGCCTGGGGAGCGGGGAGCCCGTCCACCGTGCCGATCCCATAGGACTCGTTGAGCACGATCAGTACGAAGCCGATCGTGACGGCGCACGAAAGCACGCCCAGCATCTCGCCGACCTGCATGCGCTTCGGGGTAGCCCCCACCAGGAAGCCCGTCTTCAGGTCCTGCGAGGTGTCGCCCGCCGCGGCCGCCGAGATGCACACCACCGCGCCCACCGCAAGCACCGCGACCTTGGTCCCGGCGCCGCCGTCGTTCAGCCCCAGCGCCACCCAGATGAGCGAGGTCAGCAGCAGCGCGGCGATCGTCATCCCCGACACCGGGTTCGACGACGACCCGATCAGCCCCACGATCCGGCTCGACACCGTCACGAAGAAGAAGCTGAAGACCACGATCAGCAGCGCGCCCAGGATGTTCACCGGCACGCCCGGCCAGAGCCACAGCGCCACCGCCATCAGCGCCGCCAGCGCCAGCACCAGCTTCATCGGCAGATCCTGCTGGGTGCGCGGCAACGCACCGCCGGCGCTTCCGCCCACATGGCCCATGCCGAGCTTGATGGACTCGATGATCGTCGGAAGGGACTTGATCAGCGTCACGATGCCGGCGCAGCCCACCGCGCCCGCTCCCACATAGCGCAGGTAGTAGCTCCAGATCTCGGCCGAGGCCAGCGACGACATCGGATCCGAGGCCGGATAGACCACGCTGTCGCCGCCCCACAGGTTGATCGCGGGGATCATGATCAGCCACGAGAGCGCGCTCCCTCCGAACATGATCGCCGCGATGCGGGGCCCGATGATGAATCCCACGCCGAGCAGCTCCGGCGTGAAGTCGCCTCCGATCTGGGCCTTGGCGGGCAGCCGCACATGGGGTCCCTCGTTCCAGAGGCCGAGCCCGTTGCCGTTCGCCAGCGCCTGGTAGAGCGCGCCGATACCCAGGCCGGAGAAGAGGAGCTTGGCCTTGCCGCCGCCCGTGTCTCCCGCCACCTGCACCTCGGCGCAGGCCGTGCCTTCCGGATATGGGAGCTTCCCGTGCTCGCGCGAGATCAGATAGCGTCTGAGCGGGATCATGAACAGCACCCCGAGCAGGCCGCCGAAGGCCGCGATCACCGATACCTGGACCAGGTCGACCATGATCGTCGGGTCGGTGCGCTGCCAGATGAAGAGCGCGGGCAGCGTGAAGATCACGCCTGCCGCGACCGATTCACCCGCCGACCCGATCGTCTGCACCATGTTGGTCTCGAGGATCGTCCCGCGCCTGAAGGCACGGAAGATCGCCACCGCCATGACCGCGGCCGGGATCGAGGCGCTCACCGTCAGCCCGACGCGCAGCCCCAGGTAGGCGTTGGCCGCCCCGAAGACGACCGCCATCAGGATCCCGATCACCACCGCCTTGACGGTGAACTCCGCCATCGACTGCGAGGCCGGAACATACGGCCGGTACTCGCTGCCCGGGACCACTTCGTACGCTTCAGGGGGAAGGCCCTTCTGGGCCGGCGGATCCACCGATGCCATGGGGATGTCCTCTCTCAGGGTTGTCGTGCGCACCGGGCCCGGCCCGGGACTGCGTCGGGCTCGCTCGCAAGGCGCTGCCCCCGGTCGTGGCCCGAATCTTCCATGATATGACGCGACAGGGCGCGCGGCACCGCCGGGAATCTGCCGTTTTGGCCGGCCGGCACCGGCCGTTTTGACAGACTTCCGCCATTTCGGCAGACATTCTGCCATTCTGGCCGATGCCTGCCCGACCGGTGACCGGACAACCTGCCAAACCGGCCGGTGCCGATGGCCCCGCGCACTGCGGACCCTGCCAAAGTGGCAGTTTTCTGAAACGAATCGCAACAGGAGTCCGACATATGCTGAACGCCGACCGGTTGACCGTGAAGGCCGCCGAAGCCCTCTCCGCGGCCGCCCGCGAAGCCCGGCGTGCGGAGCACCCCGAAATCGAGGGCGTCCACCTTCTCAAGGCGCTGCTCGACCAGGACGAGGGCATCGTCGCGCCGGTCTTTCACAAGATGGAGGTGTCGCCCGACTCGGTTGCACGCGCCGTGCAGGACGAGCTGGGGAAGCGCGCCCGCGTGAGCGGCGGTGCCGTCCCCGGTCCCTCGCGCCACCTGCGCCGGGCTTTCGACGCCGCCGAGGAAGCCGCCCGCGAGCTCGGCGACGAGTACATCTCCACCGAGCACCTCCTGATGGCGCTGGCGGCGGACCGCCGCGACGCGGGGCGGATCCTGAAGGAGAACGGCGTCACCCGCGACCGCCTGAACACCGCGCTCGAAGCCATCCGCGGCTCCCACCGCGTCACCGACCAGACCCCCGAGGACAAGTACAAGGCGCTCGACCGCTTCTCCCAGGACCTCACCCAGCGCGCCCGCCGCGGCAAGCTCGATTCCGTCATCGGCCGCGACGACGAGATCCGCCGCGTGATGAAGGTCCTGGCCCGCCGCACCAAGAACAACCCGGTGCTGATCGGCGAGCCCGGGGTCGGCAAGACCGCGATCGCCGAAGGGCTCGCGCAGCGGATCGTGGCCGGCGACGTGCCCACCTCGCTCAGCGACAAGACGCTCGTCTCGCTCGACATCTCCGCCATGCTCGCCGGCGCCAAGTTCCGCGGCCAGTTCGAAGAGCGCATGAAGGCCGTGCTCAAGGAGGTCATCGAGGCGGAAGGGCGGTACATCCTCTTCATCGACGAGCTCCACACGATCGTCGGGGCCGGCGCCGCCGAAGGCGCGGTGGACGCCGGCAACATGCTCAAGCCCGCGCTCGCCCGCGGCGACCTGCGCATGATCGGCGCGACCACGCTCGGCGAGTACCGCAAGCACATCGAGAAGGACCCCGCGCTTGAGCGGCGCTTCCAGCCGGTCCATGTCGCACCGACCTCGGTGGAGGACACCATCACCATCCTGCGCGGCATCAAGGAGCGCTACGAGGTGCACCACGGCGTGCGCATCACTGATGACGCGCTGATCGCCGCGGCGAGATTGTCGGACCGCTACGTGGGGGGACGGTTCCTGCCCGACAAGGCCATCGACCTGATGGACGAGGCGGGGAGCCGGCTGCGCATCGAAATCGACTCCCTCCCCCAGGAGATCGACGAAGTGGAGCGCAGGATCATCCAGCTCGAGATCGAAAAGCAGGCACTGGCCCGCGAGGACGACCGGGGTGCGCGCGAGCGCCTCGGCGCCATCGAGGAAGACCTCGCCGAGCTGCGCGAGTCCAGCCAGGGCATGAAGGCCCGCTGGCAGGCCGAGAAGATCCAGATCGCCCGCATTCAGGAGCTCAAGGAGCGGGTGGACTCGCTACGGACCGAGGCCGAGCAGGCGACCCGGCGCGGCGAACTGGGGCGGTCGGCCGAAATCCAGTACTCGGAGATGCCAGCCGCGCAGGCGGACATCGAGAAGGCCGAGGAACGCCTCGCGGCGCTCCAGTCCGAGGGCAAGTTCCTGAAGGAGGAGGTGACGGACGACGACATCGCCGAAGTGGTTGCCGAGTGGACCGGCATCCCGGTAACCCGGTTGATGGACTCCGAGCGCAAGCGGCTGACCGGGCTCGAGGGGCTGCTCGGCAAGCGGGTCATCGGGCAGGAGCGGGCGCTGAGCGCGGTGTCCCGGGCCGTTCGGAGGGCGCGAGCCGGCATCCAGGACCCGAACCGCCCCATCGGTTCGTTCCTCTTCCTCGGCCCGACCGGGGTGGGGAAGACCGAGACCGCCCGCGCTCTGGCCGAGTTCCTGTTCAACGACGAGCGCGCGATGGTGCGCATCGACATGTCGGAGTACATGGAGGCGCATGCGGTATCGCGTCTGGTGGGCGCCCCGCCCGGCTACGTCGGCTACGACGAGGGCGGCCAGCTCACCGAGGCCGTCCGCCGCCGCCCCCACGCGGTCATCCTCTTCGACGAGGTCGAGAAGGCGCACCCCAAGGTCTTCAACATCTTCCTGCAGATCCTCGACGACGGCCGCCTTACCGACGGCCAGGGCCGCACGGTCGACTTCCGCAACACGGTCATCATCATGACCTCCAACATCGCGGGGCCGGAGATCCTCGCGCGCGCCGCGTCCGAGTGGAGCGAGTTGGAGGAGATGGTGCACCGCCGCCTCAAGGAGCACTTCCGCCCCGAATTCCTTAATCGAGTGGATGATGTGGTGGTGTTCAAACCCCTGTCCTCAAGCGAGTTGGAGGAGATCGTCGAGATCCAGCTGCGGCGCGTGGCGAAGCTGGCCGAGACCCAGGACGTGGCACTCGCCGTATCGGCCGCGGCGAAGCGGGTGATCGCGCGGGAAGGGTACGACCCGGCGTTCGGGGCGCGGCCGCTCAAGCGGGCGGTGCAGCGCCTGGTGCAGGACCCGCTGGCGATGGCGATCCTCGACGGAGGGGTGGCGCCTGGGAGCGGGGTGCGGGTCGATGTGGGGCCCGACGGTGGGCTAAGGTTCACGGCGGTCGGGGAGGATGGGGGGTGAGCGCGGCATTGACGGCCACGGCGGCGAAGCGGCGAGCGGATGGCGGCGGCGTGGGCGCGGTGCGGCGGAACAAGGACTCGGCCGGACCGGCAAAGGGATCCGGGTGCTCGCCGCACGCGCCCGCGAAGAGCCGGCGTGTCCGGACACTGCGGCTGTTCGTCGTGCCGCGGGTGGCGCTGCTCGCGCTGGGGGGGTGCAGCGGCGGGGCGGTGGTGACGGGTGGACTGCCTGGCGGCGGCGGTGGGCCGGACGGGGCAGCGCTGGCCACCCCGGTCGAAGTGGTGGAGGCATTCCTCGCGGCGGCCGGTCAGCGCGACCACGCGGGCATGGCGCGGCACTTCGGGACCGCGGCCGGGCCGATCGGGGAGCGGGGCGGGGCGGTGTCGTGCGGCTTCCGCAGGATGGGTTCGTGGATCGGAGTCGGCGACCGGTGTCTCACCGGGCGCGAGGTGGAGCTGCGGATGGACCTGATCGCGGCGATCCTGGCGCACGAGTCGTACCGGATGGGTGCGCGGGAAGCGGTCGCCGGGAAGGGGCGTGCGGCGTTGCGCGTGGAGGTCGAAGTAGATGCCGTGGGGCGGGGGGCCGTGGTGGTGCCATTCGTGGTGATCGAAGCCGACGATGGCAGGTGGCTGGTGGAGGAGGTGGGGTTGGGGCGGCTGACGGGGTGATGCCCGGACACGATTGACGGCGCTCCAGACGCCCCAGGTCACACCTCAGGTCGAGCGATTGCTGCCGGTGCGCGAGCTACCGGCTGACCGAACGGGGGCTCCGGCTCCGCGGCTGATCCGCCTCCACCAGCTCCACCAGCACCCCTCCGGCCGACTTCGGGTGCATGAACGCGATCCGGTGCCCTCCGCGCCCGGTCATCGGCCCGTCCGATGTAAACCGGTAGCCCTCCGCCGCCAACTCGTCCATCGCACTGGCCACGTCCGGCACCCGGTAGGCGATGTGATGGAGCCCCGGCCCGCGCCGCTCGATGAAGCGGGCCACGCCGGTGTCGGGGCCGAGCGGCCGGATCAGCTCCACGCTGCCCACGAAACACACCTCGACGCCCTGCGGCTCCACGCGCTCCAGCGCGGTTCTCCCGACCCCGCTCAACCGCTCCAGCACAGGCAATAGCTCGTCGAAGGAGCGCACTGCGATCGCCACATGGTCCACCTCGGGCTCCACGAACTGCATGGCGCCCGACGGCATGCCCCGTTCCGGCAACAGGTCGCCGCCCGCCCCCGCGCCGGAGCGCTTCCGCCGCGGGGGGTTCAACTTCCCGGCTCCGCCGGTGTAGAATACGATGTAGAATGCATGAGGACTTCTCGCACGGACTTCATCACGAGTCACCAACCCGAGGAATACCCATAATGGCGGACAGCACGAACCTCGTCACCCTCACCGACGACAACTTCAAGGAACAGATCGAAGACCATGACGGTCTTTCCATGGTCGATTTCTGGGCTGCCTGGTGCGGCCCTTGCAGGATCATCGCGCCCTTCGTGAGTGAGCTGGCGGACGACTTCGCGGGGAAAGTGCGCGTGGGCAAGCTGGATGTGGACGCCAACATGTCCACCTCGATGCGCTTCGGCGTGCGTTCCATCCCGACCGTCCTCTTCTTCAAGGGCGGACAGCATGTGGACACGGTGATCGGTGCGGTGCCGAAGGCACAGCTGGCGCAGAAGATCGAGCAGCACCTCTAGCGGGGGCGGGATTCCGGCCAGGCCGGCGGTTTCGCCGTGAGCGGAGGTGCACCGGAGGGACCGCCCGGGGGTGCGCCGGAGGCGTCGCGCGGGGGCACGGGCACCCTCTTCGTGGTCGCCACTCCGATCGGCAACCTCGCAGACCTCTCCCCGCGCGCCCGGGAGACCCTCGCCGCCGTCGAGCACATCCTGGCCGAGGACACGCGGCGGGCCCGTATCGTGCTGTCGCACATCGAGGTCGCCACGCGTCCCGTCTCGCTCCACGCACACAACGAAGCCAGCCGGATCACGCTGGCGCGGCGGTGGCTGCGCGCGGGCGATGACATCGCCCTGGTCTCGGACGCGGGTACGCCGCTTCTCTCCGACCCCGGGGAGCGCCTGGTGGCCGCGGCGATCGACGACGGCCACGCCGTGGTGCCCATCCCCGGTACCTCTGCGGTCCTCGCGGGACTGGTGGCCTCGGGCCTACCTTGTGTCCCGTTCACCTTTGTCGGTTTCCCGCCGCGCAAGGCGGGGAAGCGGGCCCGAGCGCTGGAGAGGATCATAGACGCCACAGAGACCACCGTGCTCTTCGAGTCTCCGTCGCGCCTGATCGGCCTGCTGGACGAACTGGCCGCCCTGACGGAGGCGCGCCCCACCGCGTGCCGCATCGCCGTCTGCCGCGAGATGACCAAGGTGCACGAAGAGGTCGTACGCGGCACCCCGGCCGAATGCGCCCGTCACTTCCGCGAGCACGCGCCCCGCGGCGAGGTGACCGTCGTGGTGGAGGGGCGGCGGAAGGGGGGAGGAGGAGCGGGCGCGGTCGAACTTGATGCGCTCGCCGCCGCCGCCCTGGGCGCTGGACTGGCCCCCACCGCCGCAGCGCGGGAGGTGGCCGCGCGCTCGGGCGTGGCCCGGGGCGCGGCGTACGAGGCCGTGCAGCGGGTGAAGGACCGGCGGCGCGCATGCGATGAGGAGGCGGAGTGAGCGGATTCGCGGGCCCGGTCGTCATGCTCGTCGGCGCCCTTGCCGTGCCCGCGGTCCACGCCCTCGAGCAGGGCACCGGTCCCGTCACCATCGGCCGCCTGCAATACGAGGGCGGCGGCGACTGGTACGCCAACCCGTCCTCGCTCCCCAACCTGCTCGCCGAAGTGCGGGCCAGGACCGGGATCCCGACCGCCGAGCGGGACGTGGCCATCCGGCCCGGCGATCCGGCGCTGCGCGACTTCCCGTTCCTGTACATGACCGGTCACGGCAACGTCCGCTTCTCTCCCGAGGAACGGCTGGCGCTGCGCCGCTATCTCCTCGAGGGCGGCTTCCTGCACGCCGACGACAACTATGGCCTGGACGAGTCGTTCCGCCAGGAGATGGCGCGGGTCTTCCCGGACCGGGAGATGGTCGAACTCCCGCCGGAGCACCCCGTCTTTCATGCGCCCTACGAATTCCCGGAGGGCCTGCCCAAGATTCACGAGCACGACGGCGCGCCGCCGCAGGCTTTCGGTATATTCCATCAGGGCAGGCTGGTCGTCATCTACACCTACGAGACGGATCTGGGTGACGGCTGGGAGGATCCGGACGTGCACGAGGATCCGCCGGAAATCAGAGAGGACGCGCTGCGGATGGGCGTCAACATCTTCGTCTTCGCCATGACGCAAGGCGTGTCGTGACGCCCGCGCGCCGGATCGGTCATGCGGTCGAGGGCGTGCGGGGGCACCTGTCGCGATCGCTTGCGCTGACGGTTGCGGCGTGGTGCGGCACGGCCGCGCTCGGGTTGCTCGTGCTCGCACCGGCACTTGCCGGGGGCGAGGGCTGGAGCGCGGGGAGCGTGGGACCGCTCGTCATGGTGCTGCTGATGCTCGGGCTGGTACCGGGAGGGGTGTGGTACTGGCGGCGGCTGGGCCGGCACTGGTGCGCCGAGCACCGGGTGACGCGCGCGATGGACGCGACGGCCGGGCTGGACGAGGGGGCGGTGCTGGGCGGGCTGGAGTTGTCGCGGTTCGCGCCGCCCGGTACGTCGCCGGGACTGCGGGACCTGGCGCTGCACCGGGTGGGCAGCGAGCTCACGGGCAGTGCGAGGATGCTCTCCGGCGTGCTGGGTGATCGCGTGGCGATGGACCTGCGCCGGGGCGTCACGGCGTTTCTGGCCACGGTCCCGGTGTTGGTGCTCGTGCTGGCCCTGGCGCCGGCGCGGACCTTCGGGGCCTGGGGCGGGATGCTGAGCCCGCTGGCGGTGCTGGTCGAGCCCGCGCTGCCGCCGGTCAGCGTCGAGCCGGGGAGCGTCGAGGTCGCGAGGGGCTCGGCCGTCGAGGTGGTGGCGCACGCGCCCTTGCGCGACAGCGTGACGCTGCGGTGGGACGTGACCGGGCAGGTAACCCGGTCGGCGGTCGTCGCGCTGGCCGATGGGCGTGGCGCGGCGCCGCTGCCGCCGGTGGCCGCCGAGGTGCGGTACTGGATCGAGGCGCCGGACGGGGCCCGGAGCGAGGTGCACACCCTTACGCCGGTCGACCCCCTGTTCGTGAGTACGCTGACCGTCGAGGTGACGCACCCCCCGCACACCGGGCTGGCCCCGGCCGAGTACCAGAACGAAATCCCGCCGCTGGCGATCCCGGCCGGTACGCACCTGCGGGTCCGAGGGCAGGGAAGCCGGGGAATCGGGAGCGGGGCGCTGGTGGACGATGCGGGCCGCTCGGTGATGCGACTCGAGGCGCGCGGGACCGCCTTCGAGGGGAGCTGGGTTCCGGGGCGGAGCGGAGTCTTCGGCTGGGAGTTCACCGACGAGGGCGGCGGCGCGGCGGCGGTTGCGCCCGAGCCGTTGGCGGTCGAGCTGATCCCGGACCAGCCGCCCGCCATCGACATCGTCTATCCGGGGATCGATACCCTGATGCCGATCGACCTGCGCCAGCCTCTCGTCATCCAGACGCAGGACGACTACGGGCTCGCGCGGGTCGAGATCGTGGTGCGGCGGGTGAGCGCGAGCGGCATGGCGGGGGAGCCCGTAGTGCACGCGGTCGAGCTGGGCGGGTCGGCGGGGGCGATCGTGCGACCGGTGCTCGACGTGTCCGCGTGGACGGTCTCGCCGGGCGACACGATCCGCTACCGGGCCCGGGCGTTCGACAATCATCCTTCCGAGCAGATGCGAGAGAGCGCCGAGTTCGCCCTCTGGATCGGAGGCGTGACCGAGCTGGAGCGGGCCGCTCAGGAGGAGCTGGAGCGGGCGGCGCAGAGCGTGGAGGAGCTCGCCGAGGAGGCGCGCCAGGCCGAGGAGGAGGCGCGGGATCTGCAGGCCCGCAGCGAGGCCGAGGGTGAACGGAACCGGCGCGGGCAGGCCGACTTCGAGGACCGGGAGGAGATCGCGCAGGCGATGGAGCGCCAGCAGCGGATGATGGAGTCCGTAGACTCGCTGCAGCGGGAGCTGGAGGAACTGCGCGACGCGCTGCGGGACTCGGGGCTTGCCGACCAGGAGCTGGAGAACCGGATCCGGGATCTGGAGGAGCTGCTCGAGCAGGTGGCGCCCGAGGACGCGCAGGATGCGGTCTCCGAACTCCAGGAACAGCTCGCGGAGATGGATCCGGACGAACTGCGCGAGGCGCTGGAACAGATGGCCCTCGACCAGGAGCGCTTGCGCCAGCGGCTGGAAGACTCGCTGGAGCAGTTCAGGGACGCCGCCATCGAGCAGGAATTCCGGGCGACGGGGCGGGAGGCCGAAGAACTCGCGGAGGAGCAGGACATCCTGGCTCGGGCGATGATGGAGGGCGGCGAGGAGCCTCTTCGCGCCGAACAGCAGGCCGCGCTCGAGGCGCAGGCGGAGGAGCTGCAGGAGGCGCTGGAACAACTGCAGCAGCGGCTCGCCGAAGCCGGCGAGATGGACGCGGGCGCCGGGGTCCAGGAAGCCAGGCACCAGCTCTCACAGGCCAGGCAGCAGATGCAGCAGGCGACGCAGATGGCCCAGCAGGGACAGCAGCAGGCGGGACAGCAGGCGCAGCAGGCGGCGGGCGATCTGTCGGAGGTCGCGGAGCAGCTGGGGCAGGCCCAGATGCAGATGCAGATGCAGCAGATGGAGGCGATCCGGACCGCGCTGGGCCAGACCGCCGCCGACGCGCTGTCGCTGGCGCGCCAGCAGTCGGAACTGCGGGGCGAGATGCAGGGAGCCAGCGCCGCGGAGCTGGCGGCGATGCGGGGCGACGAAGCCGCGATCGCGCAGGGGATCCGCAACCTCGCCGAGAACTACGCCGAGGGGACCGAGATGATGGCTCCGGGCGCCCGCGACCTCCTCACCGCCGTCGGCCAGGCGATGGAGGAACTCGACGGCACCATCAGCGCGATGGAGAACCCGCGCTCGCAGGGTCCGTCTCCGATGGCGGAGGCCGAGAAGGTGGTGCGCACACTGAACGAGGTCGCGCGCATGGCGATGACCTCGGGCCAGCAGGGCCAGGCACAGGGCTCGGCGTCGGCCTCGGAGCAGATGATGCAGCAGCTCCAGCAGCTGGCGCAGCAGCAGGGCGAGATCATGCAGGACGCTTCGTCGCTGACCCCGATGCAGCTGGGCCAGGAGACGATGTCGGAGGAGATAGAGGATGTTGCCGGCCGCCAGGAGGAGGTCGCGGAGGAACTGGGTGAGATGTCGGAAGAGGGGACGGAGGAGGGCGATCCCCTGGGTGATCTCTCGGCCTTCGCGGAGGAGGCCCGCAGGCTGGCCGAGGCGCTGCAGCAGGGCCGGCTGGACCCCGAGGTGCTGCGCCGCCAGGAGCAGCTCTTCCACCGGCTTCTGGACGCGGGGCGCACCCTTGAGCGGGACGAGGAGTCGGAGGAGCGCGAGTCGGAGGAACCCGGCGAATTCGAGCGCGATGGGGTGAACGCGTTGACCGCCGGAGATATCGACGCGCTGAGGTTCGAGTTGCCGGGTGCAGCGGTGCTGCGTGCCCTGCCCCCGGCCCAGCGCGCGCTGGTGGTGCGGTACTTTGAGCGGCTGAACCGGATGACGACCGGCCCGCCGGGGTCCGATGGGGGAGAGCGGCGGTGACCGGCAAGGCGTGGCACGAAACCCTGCTGGATTCGGCCGGTGCCGCCTCCGCCCTGGCAGCGGCGCTCGTGCAACGTAAGAATGTCAAGCAAACACTACAATATGTCGTGTTAGGTTTACATGTTGTGCTCATGGCAGCAGCCGCGCCGCCCCTCTCCGCCCTCCAGGCCCGCCCCGACGCACGCATTGAGAACCGCATGCTCAGGCAGGCGTCCTCGCAAGAAGCGCGCGGGGAGCTGGATGGGGCCGAAGCCACGCTGTTTGAACTGCTTGCCCTTCAGCCCGGCTCCTCGGCGGCGGTCTTCGCACTCGAACGCGTGTATCGCAGGGGTGACCGGCTGGGCGACCTGCTGCCGGTCCTCGACGAGTTCCTCGAGCGGGATGCGTCGATGGGGCGTGTGTGGGGGCTGAAGGTGGGCGTGCTGGTCGAACTGGACTCGCTCGCGGCGCTCGAGGGCGTGGTGCGGGACTGGATCGAGGCCGAGCCGGGATCGCCCGACCCGTACCTGACGGGCGCCGAGGCCTTCCTCGGCGCCTTCGGGGCCGTGAGGGCCACCGGGTTGCTCGAAGAGGGCACCGCCGCCCTGGGGGAGTCCCCTCAACTGCTCGTCGAGCTGGGGGACATGTACGTCGCCGCCGGGCGCCTGGACGACGCGGCCGAGTCGTGGGCGCGGGCGCTGGGGCGCGACCGGGCGCGGAGCGGCGCGGTGTTCCGCCGCGTCGAGGATCTCGGCGACGAGCGAGGGGCGGCGGCCACCCGGATCGTAGGCGCACTGGGGCGTGAGCCGACTAACGTGACGCGCCTCGAGGCCGGGGCCGAGCTGGCGCTGCGGGAAGACCTCGAGGACGACGCGATGACGCTCGCCGCCGACGCCCTCACCCGGCTCGAAGACCGGGAGGCGCGCGGCTTTCTCAACGGGTTCGCGCGCAAGGCGGAGGACAACGGGCGCGACCGGAGCGCGCTCTGGGCCTATGCCCGCCTCAGGGAGATGACCGAGGATCCCGCCGAGGCGCGATCGACGGACGAGCGCCTGGCCGATGCCGCGCTGGTGGCCGGTGACACCGCGGTCGCGCTCGCGGCCCTGCGCAGGATCACCGAGTCGCACCGGGTGGGCTCCGAGGCTCGCCGCGCGGCCTGGACCGCGGAACTGCGCATCCAGGTGGGTTCGCCGGAGGTGGAGGGCGCTGCCGAGGCCCTCGCCGCCTTCCGCGAGGAGTTTCCGGAGTCGCCCGACCTCGACGCCCTCTCCGCCACGCTCGCTTCCCGCCTGCTCGGCCGCGGTATGCGCGAAGAGGCGATGGCGGTGCTGAGCGGGATCGAGGGGCCGGGAGCGGCGCTGGAGCGGGCCTTCCTGCTTCTCGAAGGCGGCGCATTCCCCGAAGGGATTGCCGCGCTGCAGGCATCGCTGCCCGAGCTGGAGCCGTCCGACGCGACCGAGATCCTCGAGCTCACCCTCGCGCTGAGCGAGCTGACGCCCCCGGGGGGGATGCTCGCGGCCGAGGTGGCGATCGCGCGGCACCGCGGCCACGCGGAGGACGGGGTGTTTGCGGTGCAGGAGCGCATCGATGCCGTACCTGCCCAGGACAGGCCAGCCATTCTGGCGCAAGGCGCACGCGCGGCCGATCAGGCCGGGCTGGCGGGCGCGGCGGTGCAGTTCAGGCGGCGCATCGTCGCCGAGTATCCCGAGGCGCGCGAGTTCGCCGAAGCCGCGCTGAGGCTCGCCCGGGCGGTGGCCGCCGAGCCGGGCGGGCGCAACGAGGCGGTGCGCATTCTCGAGGCGCTGATCGTCAGCCGCCCGGACAGCCCCGTCGTGCCGGGCGCGCGCCGGGAATTGAGAAGAATCCAGGAGGGAGGTTCCCGATGATTCGCCGGGCCGGAGTCGTGGTGGCGGCAACAGTGATTGCAACCGCCGCGTTTGATGCGGAGAACGCTGCCGCGCAGCTCCTTCTCGTCCCCATGGACCGCAGCCAGTCGAACCACCTCAAGGCCTACGGGCTCACCTACAGCGTTCTTGAGCAGGACGGACGGGCGGAGTGGCTCCTCAACTTCCAGGGCGGGTCGTTTCTGCTGCCGGACACCGAGGGCACGCGCAGGGCGGCGGCGCTGATGGGCGTGACCGTCCAGCCGGTCGGCGCGGCCGACGAGGCGCGCATCCGGGGCATCGTCGCAACATCGAACATGGAGTCGGTGGTGCTGGAGAAGGCGACGAACATCGCGATCTACACGCCGCCCAACAGCGCGCCGTGGGACGACGCGGTGACGATGGCGCTCGACTACGCCGAGATCCCCTACGAGAAGATCTGGGACGACCAGGTGATCGAGGGCGGGTTGGAGGATTTCGAATGGCTCCACCTCCACCACGAGGACTTCACGGGGCAGTATTCGAAGTTCTACATCACGTATGCGGGTGCGCCCTGGCTCGAGGAGGAGGTGGCGCGCAACGAGGAGGCGGCACAGGCACTGGGATTCGCGAACGTGCCCGCGCTCAAGAAGGCGGTGAGCTACAGGATCCGCGAGTACGTCGAGGGCGGCGGCTTCCTCTTCGCCATGTGCTCGGCGCCCGAGACGCTGGAGCTCGCGTTGGCGGCCGCGTCCGTGGACATTGCGGCGGCGTATTCGGACGGCACCCCGCCCGATCCCGACGCCGGCTCCAAGGTGGACTGGGGGCTCGCCATGGCCTTCCAGGACGCGGAGATCCAGGTGGCGCCGTCGGTGAATGCGTTTTCGGACATCGACGGGCACCAGGTCAACACGCCGTGGAAGAAGGAGCTGGGCGCGTTCACACTCTTTGATTTCTCCGCCAAGTTCGATCCGGTTCCCGCGATGCTTACGCAAAGCCACGAATCAGTGCTCTCCGACTTCTACGGGCTGACGACATCATTCGCGGTCGACCGGCTGAAGCCGGGGGTCGTGAAGCTCGGCGTCGAGGGGACGTGGGCCAAGTACATCCACGGCAACCTCGGCCAGGGCACCTGGACCTATTACGGCGGGCACGATCCGGAGGATCCCGAGCACCAGATCGGCGATCCCCCGACGGATCTGGAACTGCACCCGAATTCTCCGGGCTACCGGCTCATTCTCAACAACGTCCTGTTCCCCGCAGCGAAGAAGAAGAAGCTGAAGACGTGACGTCGCTTCCCCTTCGGCTGGCGCCGGAGGCCGCTCGGGTCATCCGCGACGAAGTGACCCGGGCCGGGGGCCGCGAGGTCTCCTTTCTCGCCGAGGTGACGCGCTTGCGGGTGATCGTGGACCCGCGCGCCGTGGCCCGCGGCAACCGCACGGCCGTGCTCGCCGCAGCCCGCGACGCCCGTGAGGGCTCGGTGATGATCCACAACCACCCGTCGGGGCTGCTCGAGCCCTCCGACGCCGATCTGGCGGTGGCGTCCGGCGTCTACGAGCGGGGGATCGGGACGGCGATCGTCACCAACGCGGCGGATCGCATCTACGTGGTGGTCGAGCCGCCGGAGCCGCGCCGGATCGAGCCGCTCGAGCTGGACGAACTGTCCGGGCTGTTGCGCCCGGAGGGACCGCTGGCGGAGATGCCCGGCTACGAGGATCGGCGGGGCCAGCGCGAGATGCTTCGGTTCGTCGGGGAGCGGTTCAACGAGGGCGGAATCGGGCTGGTGGAGGCGGGGACGGGCACCGGGAAGTCGCTCGCCTACCTGGTGCCGGCGGCGCGCTGGGCGGTGACCAACGGCGAGCGGACGATCGTGTCCACCAACACGATCAACCTGCAGGAGCAGCTCGTCCGCAAGGATCTGGAGATCGTGAGCGGAGTGCTGGGGGAGCGGCTGAAGTGGGCGCTGGTGAAGGGCAGGGGCAACTACATCTCCATCCGGAGGGCGCACCTCGCCGCCGAGTCCGCGCCGAGCCTGTTTCCGGACGACCGCTCGGAGGAGTTGGCGGCGCTCGTCGAGTGGGCCGAGACGACCGAGGACGGCTCGCTGGGGGACCTGTCCTTCACGCCCTCGCGAGAGGTGTGGGAAGAGGTGCGCAGCGAAACCGACGCCTGCCTGCGCGCCAAGTGCCCCTTCTTCCAGCAGTGCCACTACCAGCGGGCGCGCCGGGCGGGAGCCTCGGCCGATCTGGTGGTCGTCAACCACGCGCTCTTCTTCTCGGACCTCGCGATTCGCATCCTCACCGAGAATTTCAGCGACGGGGCGGTGCTTCCACCCTACAGGCGAGTGGTTTTCGACGAGGCGCATCACCTGGAGGACGCGGCCACCCCCCGGCTCGGCGCCGAGACGACGCGAGTCGGGATGTTCCGGGCGCTGGCCCGTCTGGACCGCGGCGGGAAGGGGATCCTGGCCGCGGTCACGGCCGTACTGAAGGCGGCGCCCACCTCGATCTCGGCCCGGCGCCTGACCGAGCGGATCGCGAAACGAACCCGCCCGCTGGCGCGGAGCGTGCGCGACGCGTTCACCGCCTTCTTCGACCTCATGGAGCCATGGGCCGGCACCAACGCCGACGGCGGCAGCCTGCGGCTGGGGCGTCCGGCCCGGCCCGATGCCCCCGCCACTCCCGAACCCACCGACGATGCGGCCATCGGCGAGGCGCTGGAACGCGTTCTGCTCCTCCTCGCGGATCTCCAGCGTGAACTCGAGGCGCTGGTCGAGCGCCTGGGCGAGGACGAGGAACTCCACTCCGAACTGCAGGGCCGGCTCCTCGACCTGCGCGCATGCGGAAACCGGCTGGGGAGGATCGAGCGGGCGCTCCGGCTCTGCCTGCTCCCCGCGGCCGGCCACCTCCCCATCGTGCGGTGGATCGAGTTGCGGCGCTTCGGCAAGCAGGGCGTGAGGAACCTCGCGCTTTCGGCCGCGCCGGTGGATCTGGGTCCCGTCCTGGCGGAACACCTCTTCGCGAACATCGACACGGGGGTCCTCACCTCGGCCACCATGGCGGTAGGCGGCGACTTCGGCTACCTGAAGGGGCGCCTGGGGCTCGATGCAGGCCCGCAAGCGGCCTCGGCGGACTTCTTCGCCGACGCCGGCCCGCTCGAAGGCAAGTTGACGGACTGGTCCCCCGAAGACCTCGATGTGGCCGAGACCGTCTACGGTTCGCCCTTCGACCACGCCACCCAGAGCTGCCTCGCGGTCCCCACCGACCTGCCGCGCCGCGGCGCTTTCGGCGGCGGCGAGTCGTACAACGACGCCACGGCAAGGATCGTGCGCGAGGTGGCGGAGATCACGGGCGGCGGCGTCTTCGCCCTCTTCACCTCGTTTGCGGCGCTCCGGGCCGTCGCGGCCAGCCTCCGCAAGCGGGGCGCCGAGGCGCGCTGGCCGCTCTACGTGCAGGGCGAAGCCGACCGGTCCGCGCTCCTGGGGAGCTTCACCCGCTCCGGATCCGCTCTCCTCCTCGGCACGGCGTCGTTCTGGGAGGGCGTCGACGTCCCCGGCCGCCCGCTCCGCGCTCTGGTGATCCAGAAACTGCCCTTCCGGGTGCCGACCGAGCCCATCACCGAGGCCCGGGTCGAAGCCATGACCGCGCGTGGCCAGAACCCGTTCTGGGGCCTCATGGTGCCCGACGCGGCGGTGCGGCTGAAGCAGGGGATCGGGCGGCTGATCCGCACCCGCACGGACCGCGGCGCCGTACTGCTCCTGGACGACCGCCTGCTGACGAAGCGGTACGGCCGCACGATCCGCGAGGCGCTCCCCCCGATGCCTCTCGTCAGGGGACCGTGGGAAGCGGTGAGGGCGAGAGTCGCGAAGTTCTACTCGTGAGCGGGGCCGCGCGCCGCCGTGCGCTGGCCGCCGGGCAGGCGCCGCCGCACCGCCTTGCCGGAGTGCCCGGCCTCGGTGAGATTCCTAACGGCATGGGGCATGAAGCCGGTCATGGAATCGCACCGCCCCGGCGGACCGTCAATCGCTCTTCAACCTGGTAGAACGCAATGAAGAAGGCTCTCGGATTCCTCGCTGGTCTCTTCCTCCTTTCGCTGGCCGCGAAGGCCTTCCAGACGGCATCGATCGGATGGGCGGGCGGCCACGGAGACGTAGGGTTCTGGTGGACGGTGATCACCGGCTTCCTGGGGATCGCCGGCACGGGCGCGCTGATCGGCACGGCCATCCACTCCCGGCGCACGGACTAGCGGCCGGTGGCAGCGAACCGTCCGGGCAAGATCGTGTGCGTGGGGCGCAACTACGCCGACCACGCCGCGGAGCTGGGCAGCGATGTCCCCAGCGAGCCACTGATCTTCATGAAGCCGCCGTCGGCGGTCATCTCCACGGGCGACGCCGTGCAGGTGCCCCCCGATGTCGGGCGCGTGGACTACGAAGGCGAGATCGGCCTGATCGTCGGGGATCGCTGCAGACGCGTCTCCGAAAGCGACGCGTGGAGCCATGTGGGCGGGGTGGTCGCCGTAAACGACGTCACCGCGCGCGATCTTCAGCGCAGTGATAGCCAGTGGACCCGCGCCAAGGGCCTCGATACCTTTTGCCCACTGGGCAACGTTGTCGACGCGGCGGCAGTCGAACCTGACAAACTTGCGGTGACCACGCGGGTCAACGGGGAGGTGAGGCAGCAGGGCAGCGCGGACCAGATGGTCTTCTCGCTCCGCCACCTGGTCAGCTTCATCTCCCACGTCATGACTCTCGAGGCCGGGGACCTCATCGCGACGGGGACGCCGGAGGGCGTCGGCCCGCTGTCGGCCGGCGACGTGGTCGAGGTGTCGCTCTCGTGCGGCTCCGCGGTGCGCAATCCGGTCGAAGGAGGCGAAGCGCTGGCCCCGGCCCACTGAGGGCGCATGGCCACGGCCGTGCCCGACTACCGGGATAGGAAGTCAGATGACGCGACAGGGATCAGATCAGCGCCGCCCGCCGGACGGCGGTGCCGGGCGCCGTCCAAGCAACCGGCCCCTGTTGGTCGGTCTGGCCCTCTCGGCGCTCGTCCATGTCCTGGCCGTCGTGATCTACCCGTTCTTCTACGGAGGGTCTCCGGACGGGCCGGGGACGCTGATCGTGCCGGGAGTGCGCGAGGTCGAGGGGATGCGCGTGCTGGAGATCGTCGAGGTCACGACGCCCGAGGTGGGGGACCCCAGCGATCCGGTCGAGATCGCCGAACCGGCGACGCCCGACGTCGCTCCGGAGAGGCCCGATATCGGGGATGAGTTCGATGTCTACGTCCCGGGACGGTATCGCTCCGCCGCCGAGCGACTGCGCATCGGCGAGGGCGACCCCCGCCTGTGGCAACCCATCGACCCGGCACTCGTCGCGCCCACGCCCGACGAGATCCTGCGCATCCGGCTCGCCGCCGCCATCGAGGAGGCGAACGACTCCGCCTTCGCGGAGGCCGAGCGGCTGGCGCAGTCCATGGACTGGACGTACACCGACGACGACGGAAACAGGTGGGGCGTGTCGCCGGGAACGATTCACCTTGGGGACACCGAGATTCCCCTGGGCAACTTCGGCTTCGGGCCGCCGCCGGACTACAACGGCGACCAGGCCGACTGGGCCTTCCGCATGCTGGACATCGACCGCGCCGCCGGAACTCTGGCCGCGCGGATGAGCTGGAAGGAACGGATCGAGGTCATGCGCATGCGCAGAGAGGCCCAGCGGGCCCGCGAGGAGGCCGAAAAGGCCAACTCCGCCGTGGCCGATCCCGATACCACGTCCAGCGCGCGCAGACGGCGATAGATCGTCCCTTGTCGGCAGCGTACCTCCCGGGAACCGAGCTTCCCAAGACCTTCGATCCGCGCGGTGTGGAGTCACGCATCCTGCGCGAGTGGGAGGAAGGCGGCTATTTCGGGGCCGCGGCGGCCGATGTGGAGCGGGGTGGCGAGCCGTACGTGATCGTGATCCCGCCGCCGAACGTGACAGCGGTGCTGCACATGGGGCACGGCCTCAACAACACAATCCAGGACGTGCTGATCCGCTGGCGGAGGATGCAGGGCCGGGTCACGCTGTGGGTTCCCGGCACGGACCACGCCGGGATCGCGACCCAGAACGTCGTCGAAAAGCGCCTGGCCACCGAGGGAATGACCCGCCACGATCTCGGCCGCGAGGCGTTCGTCGAGCGCGTGTGGGAGCATGTGCGCGACACCGACGACAGGATCCTCGGCCAGCTCAAGGCCATCGGCTGCAGCTGCGACTGGACGCGGTCGCGCTTCACCCTGGACGAGGGTCTCTCGCGCGCCGTCAGGGAGATCTTCGTGCGGCTGTACGAGGACGGCCTGATCTACCGGGGCGAGTACATCATCAACTGGTGCCCCCGCTGCCTCACCGCGCTCTCCAACGAGGAGGCCGAGGGCTCGGAGGCGCGGGGATCGCTCTGGCACCTTCGCTATCCCTTCCGCCCTGGCCACGAGCACGCCGCGGCCGAAGCGCGCGCGGCCGGGGCCACCGCCATCGGCCAACTCCCGGACGGGCGCTGGCACCTCACCGTCTCCACCACCCGTCCCGAGACGATGCTCGGCGACACCGGCGTCGCGGTCAATCCGGGCGACCCCCGCTACGGCTCCCTCGTCGGTGCCCAGGTCGAGCTGCCGCTCACGGGCCGCGCCATCCCCGTGGTCGCCGATCCGCACGTGAGCGCCGAGTTCGGCACCGGGATGGTCAAGGTCACCCCCGCCCACGACCCCAATGACTTCGACATCGCGTCGCGCACCGGCCTCGAGGTCCTCAACGTCATGACCGAGCGCGCGGTGATGAACGAGAACGCCCCGGCGGCCTTCCAGGGGATGGCGCGCGAAGAGGCGCGCACGGCGGTGGTCGCGGCGTTGGAGCACGATGGCCTGATGGCCGGCCGCGACGACCACGATCACGCCATCCCCCGCTGCTACCGCTGCGACATCGTCGTCGAGCCGCGGCTCAGCGAGCAGTGGTTCGTGCGCATGGAGCCGCTGGCGCGTCCGGCGCTGCAGGCTTCCCGTGACGATACGATCACCTTCGTCCCCGACCGCTGGACCCGCGTCTACGAGAACTGGATGGAGAATATCCGCGACTGGTGCATCTCGCGGCAGCTGTGGTGGGGACACCGCATCCCCGTGTGGTACTGCGGCGACTGCGGCGAGGTCATGGCGTGCCGCGACGATCCCGATGCCTGCACGGCGTGCGGCAGTGCGGCACTCGAGCAGGACCCCGACGTCCTCGACACCTGGTTCTCGTCCTGGCTGTGGCCGTTCTCGGTCTTCGGCTGGCCCGAGGAGACATCCGACCTGAAGGCCTTCTACCCGGGCCACACGCTGTCCACCGCACCCGAGATCCTCTTCTTCTGGGTCGCGCGGATGATCATGTCGGGCTACCACGCCATGGGGGACGCGCCCTTCACGCGCGTGTACCTCCATGGGACCGTGCGCGACATCCAGGGCCGCAAGATGTCGAAGTCGCTCGGCAACGGGATCGACCCGCTCGAAGTGGTGCAGTTGTACGGCGCGGACGCGCTGCGCTTCACGCTCATCGCCAACGCGGGGGTCGGGGCCGACATCCGCCTCGATCACAACGACCTCGAAGCGGCGTTCTCGCCAGGGCGCAACTTCGTCAACAAGCTCTGGAACGCGGGGCGCTTCGCGCTGATGAGCCTCGGGGACGATCCGGTGCCGCCCCTCGACGCCGTGAAGGACGACCTGGCTCTCGAAGACCGCTGGATCCTGTCGCGGCAGCAGTTCGCCGCCCGGCGCGCCGCCGAGGAACTCGAGGGCTTCCGCATCCACGGCGCCGCCGAGGTCATGCGCGACTTCTTCCGGGGCGAGTTCGCGGACTGGTATCTCGAATGCGTCAAGCACCGCCTGCGGCCCGGCGGTCCCGGCCGCGACGCCGCCCGCTCGGTGCTGGTTCACGTGCTGGACACGGTGTGCCGTCTCCTGCATCCCCTGGTGCCGTTCGTGACCGAGGAGCTGCGCGGCCTGCTTCCCGCTTCGGACGAGCGCCGCGGCCCCTGCATCGTCGCCCCCTGGCCGGAACCCGACGCCGGGTTCGTGGACGCGCGGGCCGAGGCCGACTTCGACTGGCTGCGCGACCTGGTGGTGAAGGTGAGGGGGATGAGGAAGGAGTACGGCGTCGGGGAGGGCCGGGAGGTCGTGCTCCACGCGACGGGCGGGGACCAGGACGACGTTCTGGCAGCCCGGGGAGAGATGCTGCGCCGCCTCGCGCGCGTCGGGCGGGTCGAAGCGAAACCCGCGCCAGACGGCACGGCGGGCGCAAGTGCGGTGATGCGCGACGGCACCGAGCTCTTCATGCCGCTCACCGGGCTGATCGACATCGAGCGAGAACGCGAGCGGCTGATGCGCGAGACCGGCCGCCTCGAAGGCCGCATGCGGGGGATGCGGGCCAAGCTCGCCAACGAGAACTTCGTCACGCGTGCGCCCGCGGAAGTGGTGGAGCGTGAACGTGAGAAACTAGCGACATGTAAAGTCCAGTTTACAAAATTGCAAGAGAAGTTGACATCTTTGGCAGGGCAACGGACGTGATCCGGTGGTGCGGGACCTTTCTGTTGGCGCTCGCGTCCGCAACCTGCGCCAGGCCCGAGACACCTCCGGGGGGGCCGGAGGACCGCACCCCACCCGTCGTGATCGAGACCATCCCCGACACCTTTGCCGCGGTCGAGCCCGGCGGGCGAGAGTTTTTCTTCCGTTTCAACGAGCGCATCAGCGAGCGGCCCTCCGCCGGGCAGTTGAACAGCTCCGTGGTCATTTCGCCCTCTCTCGGGGAGGTCCGGGTGCGCCACAGCCGGGACGGCCTTTCGATCGAGGCGCAGGAGGGGCTGGTGCCGGACCGGCTGTATCGGGTCACCATCCTCCCGATCATCAACGACATGTTCGGCAACCGGCTCCGCGACCCCTTCGACCTGGTCCTCTCGACCGGGGAGGAGTTCGTGCCCAACGTCGTCGCGGGCATGGTGGAGGACCGCGTGACCGGCCAGGCCGCCCCCGATGTGCGCGTGGAGGCGCGCTTCCGCGGGGACACCGATACGCTGGTTCACTGGAACTTCACCGGCGCCGACGGCGTGTTTTCGCTACGCTACGTGCCGGATGCGCCCTACGAGCTGCTCGCCTGGCAGGACCGCGACCGCGATGGCGAGGTCGGCGAGTCCGAGCCCCAGTCGGCCGTGACCGCCGACGAGCTGGCCGCATCGCCCGACACGAGCTTCACCATCCTGACGCTCATCGAGCCCGACACGACGCCGCCCCGGCTCGGGAGCGTCAGTGTGGATGATTCGGTGACCCTGACCTTCGAGTTCGACGACTACCTCGAGCCGCAGATGCCCGGCGTCATCTTCCAGGGCCAGATTATCCTGGCGCGGCTCCTGGACACGGCCACGGTGGCGGATACGGTCGGGGCCGACCAGCCGTCCGACACCGCCGGCGCGGCGGAGGCAGGCGATACGGTGCAGGCGGAGTTGGAGGCGGACCCCGAGGCCCCCGGCGACACTGTCCAGGCGGAAGCGGCCGCCCCCGGCGAGCCGGGCGACACGGTCTTGGCCGAGGCGGCGGGAGACTCCATCGAGATCGATCCCGCCGACACGATCACCGTGCCGCCGGAGAAGGACACCATCGCGGTGCGGTTCTTTCACGCCCACGAATACGAGCGCTGGCAGCGCGAGGTGGCCGATTCCATCGCGCGCGCGGAGGCGCAGGCGCTGGCGGACTCGTTGATCGCGGCCGGGGAGGAACCACCTGCGCTGGAGGAGGAGGAGGAGCCCGCCGACAGCGTCGAGGCGCCTCCGAGCGGACTCTCCGGCCTGCTGCTGCCGGCCCAGACCCTGACCGGGGTGCTGGAGGAATCACTGGTTCGCGGCGTGCCGTACGAAGCGTCGGTGGGAGGTGTCGTGAACATCGCTGGAGTAACCGGCGGTGGGGGCCAGGCGGAGGTGTTGTGGGAGTTGCCGCCGCCGGACACGACGACCGTGGACAGCACGGCTGTAGCGGACTCGCTGCAGGTCGGGGACTCGCTGCAGGTGGGCGACTCGGTCCAGGTTGTGGATACCACGGGGGCGGGACCGGACACGACCACGGTAGGCCCGGACACGACTACAGCGGGCCCCGACACGACGACGGTGGACCCGGACACGATCACCACGCCCCCGGACACGACCGTCGTGGACCCCGACACGACCTCCGCGCCCCCCGACACGACCTCCACGCCCCCGGACACGACCTCCACGCCCCGCCGGTCCCAACAGCCCCGTGTTCGGACCCGCGGTCGCCTCCGCCGCCCCCGGCACTGACGCGACGTGGCCGCCCAGGATCCCCGCCGCTTGATTCCGGGCGTCGACCGCCTGCTCTCGCGTCCCTGGTGCCATGAACTGATCGCCGCCTACGGCCGGCCCTGGATCACGGACCGCCTGCGCGCCGTCCTGGAGGACATCCGTGCGGGGCGCGCACCGGTCCCCTCGGGCGACGAAGGCCTTGCCGCACTCGTGAACGCCGAGGTGACCCGCGCGCTGAGCCCGTCGCTTCGCCGGGTCGTCAACGCGACCGGGGTCGTGCTCCACACCAACCTGGGACGCGCCCCGCTCGCGACCGAAGCACGGCGCGCGATGACCGCTGCGGCAGGCTACGGCAACGTCGAGTTCGACCTGGACAGCGGCGCACGCGGATCGCGCTACGAGCACTGCGTCCACCTGATCCGCGAGCTGACCGGGGCCGAAGATGCGCTGGCGGTCAACAACAACGCCGGGGCGGTCGCGCTCGCGCTGACCGCGTTCGCGTCGGGCCGGGGCGTGGCCGTGTCGCACGGCGAACTGGTCGAGATCGGCGGGGGCTTCCGCATCCCCGAAGTCGTCGAGGCGGCGGGTGCGCGCCTGGTCACCGTGGGGACGACCAACCGGACGCGCCGCGGCGACTACGAGCGGGCGATCGCGGCCGGAGACGTGGGCGCGATCCTCAAGGTCCACCGCTCCAACTTCTCGATCTCGGGGTTCACCGAGGAGACGGAGCTGGAAGAGCTGGTCGCTCTCGGATCGGCATCCGGCACCCCGGTGATCCACGATCTCGGGTCGGGGCTGCTGGTGGACGCCGGGGCGCTGGGTCTGCCGCGCGAACCGACGCCGGGGGCGAGCGTGGCGGCCGGAGTCGACCTGGTGGCCTTCTCGGGCGACAAGCTCCTCGGGGGACCGCAGGCCGGACTGCTGGCCGGGACGAGCGCCGCGGTGGCCCGCGCGAGGGCGCACCCGCTGTGCCGGGCGCTGCGGTGCGACAAGGTCACGCTGGCGGGGCTCGAGGCGACGCTCGCGCTGTACCGCGACCCCGACCGCGTGCGGGAGCGCATCCCGGCGCTGCGCATGATATCGGCGCCGCGCGAGGAGCTGATGCGCCGGGCGGAGGCCGTGCTGGCCGCGGTGGCGGGCCGGGGTGCCGGGCTGAGACGGGCGCTGCGCGCCGAGGTGGTCGCCGGGGAGTCACTGGTGGGCGGGGGCACCTTCCCCGACGCGCGGATCCCCAGTGCGATGATCTCGTTGGGCGCGGGTGAGGAAGCCGAACGGTGGCTGGCGCGGCTGCGCGCCCACTCGCCCCCCGTGATCGCACGGCGGCGGAAGGGCCGGATCGTCCTCGATCTGCGCACCGTCGCCCCGGAGGAGGACGGGGTCGTAGCGGCGGCGCTGGCCGCGCTTGGGGAGGCGATCCGGGCGGGGGCCGGGGGAGGCGGGGGGAGAGATTGATGAAGCGCAGGGCCGTCTTCTCGGATCGCGACGGAACGATCATCGAGGACCGGCACTACGTTGCGGATCCAGCGCACGTCAACCTCATCCCGGGGTCGGCCGAGGCGCTGCAGAGGCTGCAGGGCATGGGATTCACCGTGGTGGTGGTCACCAACCAGTCGGGGATCGGACGGGGCCTCTACACAGTTGAAGACTACCGTCGCGTGGCTGCCGAGACCGATCGCCAGCTCGCCGCGGCAGGTACCGTGGTCGACGCGACCTACTTCTGCCCGGACGCCCCGGGTGGCGATCCCCGAACGACCTGCCGCAAGCCGAGCCGGGTGATGTACCGCCGGGCGGCCCGCGACCTGGGGCTGGAGTTCGCCGGCTCCTACCTCGTCGGCGACAAGCGCAGCGATGTGATCCCGGCCAGGGCGCTGGGATCCACGGGCATCCTCGTACGAACCGGCCACGGCCGCGAGCACGAAGCGGGCCTCGAAGACGAGTTCCCCGTTGTGGACGACCTGGCCGCGGCGGCCGAACTCATCGGCCGTCTCGAGGCTCGTTGACCCGATTTCGCGTCCCGAATAGCTTTGTTATCCGGCATTCGCCGGGCTCATGCAAGGACTTTTGCTAAGTGCAGGATAGATGCGATGGATCTTACACTCACTCCCGAAGCCGCCCGCAAGGTTGAGGGGTTTCTCAACGAGTTCGGCGACAGCCCCGAGGCGGGGCTGCGGGTCGCGGTGCTTCCCGGCGGCTGTTCCGGCTTCCAGTACGGCGTGGATATCGACAGGGCGCCCGAGGGGGACGACGAGATCCTCGAACAGTCCGGGATTCGCATTTTTGTCGACCCCTTCAGCGCGCAGTACCTCGAGGGGATCGAGATCGACTATGTGACCTCCATGATGGGGTCCGGGTTCACCTTCAACAATCCGCAGGCCACGGGCGGTTGTGGCTGCGGCAGCTCCTTCACGGTGTAGGCGAACGATCGAGATCCTCACCTTCACCGGGGGCGCCTTCATGCAGAACACCGTGCTGGTGGTCTGCGACGACGCCCGCACGGCCGTTCTCATCGATCCGGGGGCTGCAACTCCCGTCGCACTCGCCGCCGCCCGAGCGCGCGGGCTGGAAGTGGCGGCCATCCTGCTCACGCACGCGCACCTCGACCACATCGAGGGCGTCGCGCGGGCCAGGGAAGCCACCGGCGCCCCGGTATACCTTCATCCCGCCGACCGGATTCTGTACGACAACCTGGGGTCGCAGGCGGCCGCGTTCGGCGTCTCCTGCGAGGAGCAGCTTCCCCCCGACATCGATCTGGTGCCGGGAGAGAACGTCTCCTTCGGCGGTTCCGAGTTCGAAGTCGTCTTCGCGCCGGGCCACGCGCCGGGCCACGTCATCTTCGTGTCGACAACGGAGCCCGTCGCAATCGTCGGCGACGTGATCTTTCTCGGGTCGATCGGCCGCACCGACCTTCCCGGCGGCGACCACCGTCTCCTGATGGATTCGATCAACCGGACCGTACTCACGCTGCCCCCCGAAACGCGCCTATACACCGGCCACGGACCCGAGACCACGGTGGGTCACGAACAGCGCACCAATCCCTTCCTCGTCCCGGTGTACGGCGGCGACCTGGTGTGATGGCCGTACCCCTGGCCGTCCTCGCGTCGGGTTCCGGGACCAACATGCAGGCGCTTCTCGATCACGAGGACGAAGGAGCGGCCTACCGCATCGAGGTGCTGATCACCGACCGGTCCTGCGTTGCGGAAGAGCGGGCCCGCGCGAAGGGGCGCGCCTTGTACCGGATCGATTTCGATGCCGGTGAGGAGACTGGGCAGGACTGTCCTGGAGCCCGAGTCCTCGCGCATCTGGAGCGGCACGGCGCCGCGGGCATCCTGCTGGCCGGATTCCTGAAGCTCCTGCCGGCCGCGGTGTGCCGAGCCTACCGCCACAGAATCCTGAACATTCATCCGGCGCCGCTGCCCGCGTTTGGCGGCAAGGGCATGTACGGCCATCACGTCCACGAGGCCGTCCTTCGATCCGGAGCCACCCTGTCCGGACCGACGATCCACTTCGTGAACGAGCGCTACGACGAGGGCCGGATCCTGGCCCAGTGGCCCGTGCCCGTGCTTCCCGGGGACAACGCCGATATGCTGGCCGCCCGCGTGCTCGAGGTCGAGCACCTCCTGTTCCCGGCGGCCGCCGATGCCCTGGCCCGGGCTCTGCAGGATGGATGGCCCGGAAGGGCGGGAGCGAGGCCGGTCTTCCTCTGGCCCGGCGTCGGGACCCCGAACGATGGTGCGAGTATTCGACAGGCGATCACCGATGCCTTTGGAGGTGACGGGTGAGCAGGCGCAGAGCGTTGCTCAGCGTGTCCGACAAGACGGGCGTCGCAGCCTTCGGGCGGGCGCTGGCGGAGCAGGGGTGGGAGGTGCTTTCCACGGGCGGTACCGCTCAAGCACTGGCGGACGCCGGGGTGCCCGTCACCGAGGTCTCGACCGTAACCGCCCACCCCGAGATGATGGACGGCCGGGTCAAGACGCTCCATCCGGCGATCCATGCCGGGCTGCTGGCCCGTCGCGATCATCCCGGGGACATGGCCGAGATGGCGCGGCAGGGGTACGCCCCGATCGACCTGGTGGCGGTCAACCTGTATCCGTTCCGCGAGACCGTCGCATCGCCCGGGGTGACGCCCGGTCTCGCCATGGAGAACGTCGATATCGGCGGTCCGACGCTGATCCGCGCCGCCGCCAAGAACCACCGCGACGTGTGGGTGGTGGTGGATCCCGCCGACTACACCGCCGTGCTGGCGGCGCTCGCGTACGGGGATTCGGACGATCGAGGCGCATCGCTGGCGCTGCGCCGAAGGCTCGCGGCCAGGGTCTTCCGCGAGATATCGGCTTACGACGAGGCGATTGCCGGGTATCTGGAGGGGCTGGAGGGGGGCGGCACGTCAGGCGCGGCGACCACTGCCGATGCGATGGCGCAGCGGGTCACGCTGGACCTGAGGATGCGCGAGCGGCTGCGTTACGGCGAGAACCCCGGCCAGGAGGCGGCCTTCTACGCATCGGCAAGAGGTGGCAGCGATGGTATTGCGTCACTTGAACAGCTGCATGGCAAAGCGCTTTCGTACAACAACATCCTGGATCTGGACGGTGCGCTGTTGAGCCTGGCGCCGTTCGCGTTCTCGGCCGAACCGGCGGTCTGCATCGTCAAGCACACGACACCGTGCGGGCTTGCCGTGCGCCCCACGCTCGCCGCCGCCTTCGAGCGGGCGCGAGCCACCGATCCGGTGTCCGCGTTCGGGTCGGTGATCGCGGTGAACCGTCCCGTCGATCGCGACGCCGCGGAGGGGATCGGCGCGATGTTCGTCGAGGCCGTGGTCGCGCCGGGCTTCACCGATGACGCTCTTGCCGTGCTCACCGCGAAGAAAGACATCCGCCTCCTGAGTTTCCCGGACTCGCCCGCGTTCCTCGCGCGGGCGGCGGGTCATGCCGACGCGCAAGCGTTTCGCTCGGTGTACGGAGGGGTGCTGTTCCAGTCGCTCCCCGATCCGCCGTTCTACGGTAGGGAAGCGGACGGCTGGAGCGTGGTCAGCGCCCGCCGGCCCACCGATGCCGAGGAACTCGATCTCGCCTTCGCCTGGGCGGCGGTGGCCGGCGTGAAGTCCAACGCCATTCTGCTGGCGAAGGAACGCGCGACCGTCGGCATCGGCGCGGGCCAGATGAGCCGGGTGGATTCGTCACGGCTGGCCGTCGGGAAGGCGCGAAGCGTCGGCCTGGCCGCGGAACTCGACGGCTGCGCCCTCGCCTCGGACGCATTCTTCCCATTCCGGGACGGCGTGGATGCCGCCGCGGAAGCCGGCGCCCGCGCGATCGTGCAGCCCGGCGGCTCGATCCGCGACGCCGAGGTGATCCAGGCCGCCGACGAGCACGGGATTGCGATGGTGTTCACGGGGCGTAGGCTGTTCCGGCATTAATCGAGGTTGCCGGTATCCGCCATATGTAAGGTAGACATTACATTATGTAATCTGCGCATTACATTGGTGCGGGGCTGAACAGGCGGAACAGCGTACAGCCACAAATCGAGGGATTGCTCGAGCGGTCCCGGCGTCTGTGCTGACTTCGGCTTGAACCCAATCCCCACCGGAACCATCTTCCAGATTCGGGAGGGATGGCAGAGCGGCTCAATGCACCGGTCTTGAAAACCGGCGTCCGAAAGGACACGTGGGTTCGAATCCCACTCCCTCCGCTGAGCGTCAGCGATCGGAGGGAATGGGATTCGAACGTTGTCGAGCCGGAAGCGCTCGCGCCGCCCGGGGCGAGCGCTGGAGACGGCCGAGGACGGCGCAGCCGCCCGCAGGCCCATCCCACTCCCATGGTGCCGTGGCAACAAAGCTCGGGTTGATGCGGCGCTCAAGCACGGGCGCACCTGCCGAAGGGGGGCGCGCCCCGCTCGTATTCCCGGACCCACAGGTGGCCCGTGCGATCCGAAATGACGGAAGCGAAGGCAGGGAAGTACTCGGCGACCAGAGTGCCGTCTGTCGCGAATGCCCTGATCTCGTAGCGCTTGCTCGCGGTGACAACCGCCAGTTCACCCCATGGCGCCAGCTTGAGGTCCCAGCCGAAGGTCTGTGTGCTATTGACGCCTCCCACCCGGGTGCGCGGTTCATGGGCTAGATGGGACCCCAGAGGCGCGCGCAGACTCCCTTCCGCATCCCACAACTCGACGACCAGCGCTGTCGCGTACCTGGGTGGCGGATCGCGGCACCGGTGAATCGCCGGGCTGGCAGGCAAGGGCGATGAGGGCGATCAGGGCGGGCGGAATCGAATCGGGCTTCATGTCTGGCTCCTGCGGGCCGCGTTTGCTCGCAAACTCCCGCGTTTGACGCGAGGTCGCAATCCCCGGAAGATTCTCCCTTGCGGACCTCATGGGCAGGCAAACGTTGAACCGGGAGCAGGCAGCGATGATACGCCGCATCCAGGCCTTGAACTACCGATGCCTGCGCTGCGTCGATGTGCGTCTAGGCCGCTACCATGTCCTGGTGGGCCCCAATGCGAGCGGCAAGAGTACGCTCTTCGATGCGATCGCATTCCTGTCAGACCTGGTGCGCGATGGACTCGAAGCCGCCGTCGCCCGACGGAGCGCCAACTTCGCGGACCTTGTGTGGGGACGGCCGCGGGAAATCCCACGCTTCGAATTGGCCGTGGAATTCGACATCCCCGAAGAACTTCGCGTCAACCTGCCACCCGAGACCGATTTCAGGGTCTTTCGGTACCAGGTGGCGGTCCGGGACGACGGTGAGGGACCCCGTATCCACTCCGAAAGGGGTATCCTGCGGCCCCGGCGGGACGGCACCGCGACTGTTCAGCGGGATCTCTTCCCGGATCCACCCGAGCCGCCGGCGACGATCCTGGTCGGAGGAGGCAAACCGGGGTCGAGAACTGTGCTGGCCAAGTCGAATGAGGGCACCGACAGCTTCTACGTCGAGACCCATCCCAAGGCGGGGAAGGGATGGGTGACCACGATCGCGTTCGGGCGCTGCCGGGCCGCGCTCGGCAACCTTCCGGAGTCGTCGAACTTCCCGGTTGCGACCATGGTTCGCCGAACTCTTGAGACCGGTGTCCGCCGCTTGAATCTCGACCCGGCGGCGATGGGCCGGCCAAGCCCGCCGCAATTTGGCCACGGAAGCCTCGCCGTGGACGGATCCAACCTGCCGTGGGTGGTGGGTCTGCTGCGCAAGCGGCATCGCGGTGAATTCGACGGCTGGCTCGAGCGGGCGAAGAGCGCAGTACCCGGTCTGGAAGACCTTCGGGTGGTCGAGAGGCCTGACGACCGGCATGCCTACCTGCTGCTGCGCGATGCTTCGGGCGTCGACGTGCCGTCCTGGTCGACATCGGACGGTACGCTGCGCCTTCTCGCGCTAACGCTTCTGCCGCACCTGCCGCGCCGAGACGAAGTCACCGATACGCTGTTGATCGAGGAACCGGAGAACGGAATACACCCGGGTGCCCTCGATGCGGTGCGGCGGTCACTCTCGTCCCTTGACCGATCGCAGGTTCTGGTCTCGACGCATGCCCCGGAGCTGCTGCGACAGGTCAGGCCAGAATCGGTTCTGTGCTTCGCTCGCAATTGTGAGGGCGCGACGGATATCCTGAGCGGTTCCGATCACCCGAGCCTTGCCGACATGGAGGACCCGCCACAGATGGATGCGCTGTTCGCCCGGGGACTGCTTGACATGGGCGGCGAACGGCCTGGTCCCTAGTGTCCTGTCCCGGAAATCTCTCGGCTATTCGATTACGTGACGAGGAGCGCGGCACTCGATGAAGGCAAGAATGTGCTCACTGATCTCCGTGATTGCTCTGTTCCCTTGCGCTCAGGCACGACGGCTCCGCAGTGGTGCAGGTGGCGAAAGTGAATGAAGACGGAACTCCGCCTTCGTTTGACATCCTGGTGATCTCAATTGGTGGAGACACTCTCTTGCATCGAGCGGTCGAGTACGAACCGCGTGAAGTGACTTCTGCGATGGAGAGCCGCCTTGCGGACGAATTCACGGCGGTGGTGGTCGGGGATCACATAAGCCCATCCCTGCGAGCCCCCATGAGCGAAACGACGCGCTCGCGCCGACGCCGTGCGGCTCGCAGCGCGTTCTGGGTTCCGGAATACCATCCTCCGGTCAGGGAGGTAGTAGCCGGAACGGATGGGACTATCTGGTTGCTGCGAGAGATGCGTGAGGACCGTGTCGATGTGTGGGAGATCTACGATTCGGATGGAACGCTGGTGGCCAGGGTCGAGGTTGACCAGGGTCGCATATTCGGAAAACCCTGGCGTCCTCGTCTCGGCATTGTCCTCGCGAGCCGTAACGAGGTCTGGGGCACCACGTTCGACGAGTTCTCCGTTCCATACATTCACCGCTACCGCGTCGATCGAACATGTGCCCGTTAGGAGATCGGTAGATCTCTCATCTTCCGCTCGATCCGCTGGGCGCTGCCGGCAGCAGCGGCCCCAGAGAGCCAGAAAGCCCGACGGCCCCGTCCAGGGCCAGCCCGGCGCCTCGGCACTCACGGTAGCACGCGAACTTCCGGACGGGACGCTAATGACTAATGAAGGATGTTCAGCGACCTCAGGTGAGCGGCGACGCCGCCCGCCATCAGCGGCCGGAGTCGATAGCGCGGTGGCGCTCCCGTCCCTGACTCGGCTGGCGAACCGGCGCCGGTCTCCTCGATGACGTGCAGGTCGACCAGCGACCGGAGCAGGTGAAAGCCCTCCCGTTCCGGCGCGCGCGCGATTTCACAGTATTCGCCGACCGTAAGCGTGCCGTGGTCCAGCAGGGCCTTGAGGGCGAAGCTCTGCGGCAGGTCGAGCGCGCTCATCAACGGGGCCCGCGACTCCAGCGGCTTCACCAGCAGGGATCCCTCGATCGTCTCGAAGTCCGCCGAGCGAAGCCAGTGGAGCATGGCCGTGCGGATCGAGCCCATCGACGTCCTGTGCAGGCGCTGGAAATAGTCCGATTCGATGAGCTGCTGTTGCCGGGTGTTACCCCGCAGCTGACGGGCCCGGCGGCGCAGTATGTCCTGCTTGCGCTGCGGCGCGGCGAACCGCAGCGGCAGGCCGCTCAGCCGATGACGGGCCAGAATCGCCTCCCGGAGGTCACCGGATGAGAGCTCTTCCAGGACCATGTGCCCGAGGTCGGCCGCAAACGGAGCCGAACGCTTCTCGATCAACTGCCAGGCCGAAGACGACATCCCGACCACCCAGAAAACCCTGGATTCGGTGCGCGACATGAAGGTCAGGAGCCCTTCGAACAGCGAGGCTCCGCCCTCGACGCGCATGTGCAGGTGCTCGAGCCCCTCGAGCACCACGGCGGGTGGAAGTGCGCTGGCGGGGGCCTCCAGCACGCTCTCGGCGAGATCTTCCAGATTGCCGGCGTCAGCGATGCCCAGCCACCCTCCGAGTAGCGCCGCCAGGTTCGACTCTTCACGGACGCGCTCCAGGAAGATGCCCCTGACACCCGGCGACGCCGTCTCGGAGTGGCGAGCGGCAACGGCAAGGCGATGAGAAGCGATGTTGAGGAAACTGGTGATCCCCGCACCCGGCGCGGCGACCACCAGCAGCGAACGGTGATCACCCGCTTCGCGACGCTCCCACGCGGCGGACACGTCGCCAAGAGCGTCGTTTCGTCCCGCGAGCAGGCGCGGATCGGTCAGCGGCTCGAACGCGAACAGGCGGCGGTACACCACCGGCAGGCGCCGTACGACCTCGTCCGCCATGGCCACGGTGCGCCCGGCGGTGTCGGCCGGAGCCTCACGGGCGATACCCAGGACGCCTGCCATCGGCGCCAACCGGCGGCGAACCGCCTGCAGGCCCCGGGTCGTCCGGCGCCGTACATCAGCCGCGCGGCCCCGCCATCGGTCGAGGTCCTCGGTGACCTCCTCCGCGAGGTAGGAACGCGCGTCCAGGTAGCCGGCCTTGAGCCGGTCGGCGAGCACCCGCCGAACGACCTGGTGGAAGCCCGCCCTGACCTCCCGGTTCAAGCGCGCCTCCGCACGGTCGATCGCATCCCTCAGGGCGAGCCGTTCCTCCCGCAACCGTTCATCCGCGCGCGACAGCGCCACCGTCACGGGGCCTATCTGCTCCCCGGGATCCGAGTCCTTGCCCTCCGACACTTCGGCGATTGCGGCCTCGTAGCCGTACGCCGCCACTTCGCATAGCTGCGCCACGCCGACGCCGATGCCGTCCATGGCCTGCTCGGTGACGGAGGGCGCGGCCCTGATCCGCTCGACGCGCAGCGCATCGAACGCCTGCAGAACTGCCTCCCGCAACCGGACCGTGCGGGTGTCGCCTCCCGGCCTGCGATGCCGGTCACCCGACTCGGGAACGTTGTGGACGGTAAACGCTTCGGGGACCTCGGCGGCTGCCGCGAGCAGCGACCGGATCGCTTCCTCGACATCTTCCGTCAGGTTTGCGAGGAGGGTGTCCGGCTCCGGCAGGGTGTCGGCCACATGCTGCAGCGCATTCGCGGTTCCCTCCTTCTCCGCCCGCAGCCCGTTGAGCAGAGCAGCCACGCCGGCTTCGTCGCCGGGCGCGTCCCCAAGGGTCAGGGCGCGCTCCCTGCCCGCAACGAGTTCGGCCGAGATCCGATCCAGCACCGCCTCGACCGCGGAGGCATGCCGCCGCCACCCCTGGGCCGTCCGACTCAGCAGCGCATCGACCTCGCTGCGCAGCGAGAGAAACTCGCGGTAAAGTGCCAGCCTGGCGGTCGTCTCGTCCGCACGCACGTCCCATCTCCGGGCCAACTCGGCGTCGCGCCGACCGTCGGAGCTGCCCGCCGACCGCTTTCCTCGGAGCCCGTCGGCCGCGTCGACCGAAGCTCGCCACATCCGCTGGACCGCACTTGTGCTGTCCTCGCTGCCATGGATCGTCGGCTCGATCTGCTCCGTGAGCGCGGCAAGCGTCTTCTGCAGTGAGGCTGCGGCTTCCACGTGCACGCCCTTCAGACCATTCGACCCGGAACCTTCGTTCTCGGCCGTGCGCTCGGGAGGCGGCAGCAGCAGCAGCAGCACCGAGACCCAGTCGTGCCACGCCCGCTCGAGACGGCCCAGCCACCGGGCCCGGCGCCGCTGGCTCGCCCTGAATGCCCGCCGCTGCACCGCCAGCAGGGTCCGTTCGACGCGACGCCCCTCGGCCGCCTCCAGCTCCGGCAGCGAAGCTCGCACCCCATCCGCCGCCGCGTGCAGCGCCGCCTCCAGCTCGGTGGCCATCTCCGCACCGTGCAACGCCTCATGTACCGGGCCCAGCCCCTCGGCCGCAACCTGCGCGCGATAACGAGTCCGGGCGCGCCTCCCCGCCCAGGGAAGCCCCTCCTCCCCAGGTTCGACCTGCCGGCTGAACTCCAGTTCGCCCAGCGCGGCCTCGTGTGCTGCCGCAGCCTGTTCCATCGCCCGGCGCACGGGGGCCCACGCCTCCGCGTAGCTCGTCCAGGCTTCCGCGAAGGAATCGGGCACGGGGGCCGGATCCGGCGTCCGGTCACCGAGGAAGGCGAACCGTGGGCTCACGACGCGCCCGCTCCGGTCCCGGCCCCGGCAGGCCCGTCACCCGCATCCCCGAAGAAGGGATACCAGTCCCCCTCGGGCATCAGCCCCGCCGCGCGGAAACCGTCCCGTGCGCGCTCGGTGATGTCGCTCTGGAACACGAATTCGAAGCGCGGATCGAGCACGTAGGCCCGGACCCGGATCCGCGTCACGAACGTTGTCCTGAACTCGTCCTGCACCAGCACCACGATGGGCTTGTTGAGGAAGACATACTGCGAAGTCACCGCGGCCTCGAACGCAATCTCCTTCGCCCTGCGCTCGTCGACCCGCCCCGGCAGGTACAGATCCGTGACCACCTGGCAATTCAACTGCCCCGCGTTCGAGTTGGCGACCTGCTCCCCGACCACCTGCGCATTGGGGATCGTCACGAGGTCGTCGTCGGCCGTCACGATCCGCGTCGAGCGCAGCCCGATGGATACCACCTCGCCGTAGCTCCGCCCGACCCGGATCTTGTCGCCCACCTGGAAGGGCTGGTCGAAGACGACGATCAGCCCTCCCAGCACGTTCTTCAGCATGTCCTGCGCCGCGATCCCGATCGCGACCCCGAGCGCCGCGCTGGCAGCGAGAATCCCCTGCGCATCGACCCGGAAGACGTTGTTGATGATCAGGTACGTGGCGATCGCCCACAGCGTCATCCGGGTAATCGGAATCAGCCACTTGAAGGACAGCCGCCGCCTGACGCTCCGCTCCGCCAGCGTCTCCAGAATCCACACGAGCACCCGGATCAGGAAGTGGAAGACCAGAATCACCACCAGCGACCAGAAGATCCCGATCCCGATGCCGCGCACCTCGTCCGTCGCCTCTTCGAGCACGAGTCCTTCGATGACGCCTCCGGTGTCGGCCTGAGCATCCGCGGGGGCGCCCCCCTCGATCGCGTCGAGCCGCGAAAGGATGAGCTGTTGCGCCTCGGCCAGTACGCCCATCGCCGCGGCCAGCGAATCGATCGTGGGTTGGGGCAGTTCCTGCAAGGGTTGGGGTGGGGGAGAGGGCGCCGCGGTGTCCTGCGGTGCGGCTTCGTCGCCACCGGCTCCGCCATCGGTTGCGGCCGCGAGGGAATCCTCTGCGGCGGCGGAATCGGACACCGCAGCTTCCGGGCCCGCGGCGGCGACCGGGTCGGCCTCCACCTCGGGCGCCCGCCATTCCGCGCAGGCGGATTGCGAGGCCAGCAGGACCGCGACGACGGGCGCCATGCGCCGCCGGACTCCGCGCAGGGGCAGGGAATGCCCGCCCAGCGGCCCGCGCCGGAGCGCCCATCGCGACCGCGGAGACCCGCCACGGCTTAACGCATGCCCGCGCGGCCATTTGTCTGCCGTCTGCCGACCGGCACGAACCTGGTCTGGAATCCGCATTCTGGGGCGTTCGGTATGGAGACGCGGGGAAGGGGAATGCAGTATAAGTTTACGCGATTTCACCAACTGCCGGGACAGGGAGGGCGCCAATGGCCGCCGCGGACCGAATGACCGTTGTCGAGGCCGACATCACGACCCTGGAGGTCGATGCCATCGTCAACGCAGCGAACAACGCGCTGCTGGGTGGCGGCGGGGTCGATGGAGCCATTCATCGCGCTGCCGGCCCGGATCTGCTTGCAGAGTGCCGGAAGCTGGGCGGGTGCCAGACCGGCGATGCGAAGATCACCGCGGGCTATCGGCTGCCGGCCGCCCATGTGATCCACACGGTCGGGCCGGTCTGGCAGGGCGGCGCGGCCGACGAGGATCGTCTGCTGGCAAGCTGCTATCGGCGGAGCCTGGAGGTCGCGGTCGCGAACGGACTGCGGAGCGTTGGCTTTCCCGCCATCTCGACCGGGGTGTACGCCTTTCCGGCCAGGCGGGCGGCGGAAATCGCGGTCGGTACCGTCGCGTCGTTTCTGGCGGCTGAGCCGTCGATCTCCAGGGTGGTTTTCTGCTGTTTCGGCGAGGCGTCGACCCGGTTGCACCAGGGTGTTTTGAAAACTGTAAACTAAAATTGTCATAATGTAATGTCGACATTACATTGCTAGCGAGAGCTTCTCATGTCACTAACTCAACTCAGGGTCGCCCTCGTCACCGACGTCTTCCCGGACAAAGCCCACGCCGCTCGCCTCAAGGACCGCCTTCGCGCAGCCCGCGACCTCGGCGCCGATCTCGCGGTCCTCCCGGAACTGCCCCTCAACCCCTGGGTCCCCCTCACCCGGCAACCATCCCACGCCGACGCCGAGGATCCGCGCGGCCCCCGCCACCGCCTCCTCGCGGCGGCCGCCCGCGACGCTGGCCTCGCGGTCCTCGGCGGCGCGATCGTCCGCGATCCGGACACGGGACGCCGCCACAACACCGCCCTCCTGTTCGGCGCCGACGGCGAGCCCGTCCTCCACTACCGAAAGGTCCACCTCCCCGACGAGGAGGGCTACTGGGAGGCGCACCACTACGATCCCGGTGACCGGGTCCACACCCCCGCCCGGCTCGCCGGCTGGGGCGTCGGTGTCCAGATCTGCTCGGACGTGAACCGCCCCCAGGGCTCCGGCGCGCTCGCCGCGATGGGCGCGGAGGCGGTCCTGGTGCCGCGCGCCACGCCGCCCGAGACCTGGGCGCGGTGGGAGCTGGTCCTGCGCGCGAATGCGGTCACCAGTTGCGCCTACGTGGTCTCGGTGAACCGTCCCGGTGCCCGGTCCGGCGGGGTGATCGGCGGCCCGTCGGTGGCGATCGACCCGAATGGCGATGTCCTCATCGAAACGAACGAGCCGGTCGCGGCGGTGACGCTGGAGCGGGCCGCGCTGGATGCGGCGCGACGGGCGTACCCGGGCTACCTGGACGTGCGCAGCCGCGTGTACGCGGACGCCTGGGGCCGGGCGGGAGGGCCAACGTGAGACTGCCGGACCAAGTGCTGGCCATCACCCTGGTGATCGCCTCCGCGACCTGTCACCGCGATCGGTATCCACCTGCCAATCCGGCCTCGGAGGTCAGCGACAGCGCCGGAATCAAGATCATCGAGAATCCCCGGCCGCCGGCCGACTCGCGGCTGGCCTGGGAGGTCTCGAGCGAGCCTGCCCTGACAATCGGCAGCGCCGACGGCGATGCGCCCTATCTCTTCGACAATGTGCGTGGCGCCATACGGCTCCCCGACGACCACATCGTGATTGCCGATGGCGGCTCGGGTGAACTGCGTGTGTTCGACGCTGCGGGTTTCCACACGTCGACGTGGAGCCGGGCAGGGGAGGGGCCCGGCGAATTCAACTCCCTGGCGGGCGTGCACCGCTGGCGTGGCGACTCCCTGGTCGCTTGGAACACCCGCGGCGAGGCCATCGCGGTCTTCGACGTGGGCGGGAGGTTCAGCCGCACCTTTTCCATCACGGGCACCGAGCCGGCGGCCGTCTCGGGTGTGCTCCCCGGGGGCAGGATTCTCACCCACCGGGAGACTCTGGCCGAAACGTCGAGGACCGCCGGCGGACGAAGCGTGGTACAGGGGATCCACTACCAGGTCCGGGACGCGGAAGGCCGTCCGACGGCTTCGCTGGGCGTCTACCCCGGACGCGTGATCTACTCCACGCAGGTCGCGGGTCAGGCGTTCATGCTGGTGGTACCGTTCTCGCGCTCGACCTCCGCGATCCCGTGGGGCGAATTCGTCGTCGTGGCTTCCAACCAACGCTACGAGATCCGTGCCTACGATGTCGATGGTGTCCTTCAACGGATCGTCCGGCGTGACCACGCGCTGATCGATTCCACTCCCGCCCACCTCGACGCACATTTCCTGGACCTGTTGGAAATCCGTCCCACGACAGAGGCCGAACGGGATGACGCACTCCGCGAGTCGAGGCAGGCCTTCGGCGACATCCCCCTTCCGGAAACCCTCCCCACCTTTGCGACAGTCATGTCCGATGCCCTGAACCACCTCTGGGTGAGGGAGTTCGAGGTGCCTGCAGAGGAGCCGCCGAGTCCCCTCTGGACCGTCTTCGATCCCGGCGGCCTCGTCCTCGGCTACGTCGAGACACCGCACGGCCTCGACATCCACGAAATCGGCGCGGACTACATCGTCGGTCGCACCACCGACGACCTCGGCGTCGAGTACGTGCAGCTCTGGCCGCTCAGGCGTTAGCTTGCCCGGCGTGGCGGACAGTGCAGGACGAGAGGCACACGATCGTTACGAATCCGGTCATTGAAGCTTCACGCCGACAGTTGATCAGGATGCTGGTGGCTCGGTGTGTTGCGTTGCCGTGACGTATTCTCGCACTTCGACCCGAGGGTAGGGATCCTCCAGCAAGGCTACGTAGCCGTGAGCAAAGAACGAAGCAACTTCCGGGAGGGTTTCGCTGATCAGAGCGCCGGCTCCGGACCGGGGGTCAACAAGGTAGGTTCTCGGATGTTGGTCCCCAGTTGCTTCCGAGTACCGAAGCGTCTGCAGGAGGATACTCCCTAACGGACCCTCGTGGAGCCTTATCAAGTATTCGTGGTCCAGACGCCAGGACCAGGAAACCGAGAGTCGGCCATACTGGTTCGGACGCTGTTCTATTCCAAGTTGGACGTAGTCCTCTATTCTGGATTCCCACAAAGGCAACTCCGACGTGCCGTGGTATGCACGAACCAAGGGGGTTAGCGCAAACCCGAAGACGACTGCGTCGTTCTGTGTCACACATGCTATGTGGCCAGTTGACATATCCCAGCGAACCAACACGGTCTCCGACAAGTATCCGGACCCGAAGCTCGTGACGGCTTCGGTATCAAGATCGACTCTGTGGATGTTCGGAAGCGATAGCGGTCGTTGCTCCATCTGGACATCATCAGGTTCGTGTCCGGGTCCAGCCAGAAAGAGGTAGCGGCCGTCCAACGTGCAGCCGTCACGCACATCTGAACTCGGTGTGGAGATCATCCGAGACAATTCCCATCTGTCGCCGTCATGCGTGAACACTCTCAATCTCTGCTGGTCAAGCACGACAACGGATCCATCGCCCGGCAATACAAAGCCGCGAGCGTAACGTAGCTCCGTAGGCCCATCACCAAGTCCGCCCAGACTGTCCATGTGTCTCCCCGTCGCGTCGAAGCGCCGCAACTCCTGCAACTCGTCATCAAAGATCAGGATGTGTCCTTCCTCCGACACATGTGCGCCCGCGACATGGCTGAAGATTTGATGGTCGTCTCCTCCGGCACCAATCGATACAGTTGCTTCTGCGTGCAATACCAGATCTCGCTCTTGTGTCCAGGCATGCCGGTCTTGCGGTGAGAGACCGGAGGGCACCGAGTCTGTGCCAATAACCGAAGCATCACTTGCAGGGACATTGGCGGAAGTAGGGTGCCGAACAATGTTGACGGGGCGATCACACCCAGGGCTGAGACCGGCGCAAAACGCTACAACAAGGACGCCATAGCTACGAGCGCCGATCGCGACGCGTTGGGGCAATCGCCAAGTTCCCTTCCTGGTGGACTGAGTCACTTTGCCTTGGAAGGCTGCAATGCACTCTTCCCCCCTCAGCTGATCGGCCGCTTCTTCTTCTTCAACCCGTCCTGCTGTTCGATGTACGGCAGCCCCTTCGTGATCCAGTCCGGCGCCGGCTCGCCCTTCAGGTAGTGCGCGAACCACTGCATGATGCGGTCGCGGTAGTCGCGCTGGTTGGCGTCCTGGCGCAGGCCGTGGTTCTCGCCCTCGTAGACCAGGAGCACCATCTCCTTGCCGATGCGGCGCGCGGCGTTGTAGAACTCGACGCCCTGGTTGAACTCGACCGCGCCGTCGTTGTCGCCGAACATCATGAGCAGCGGGGTGTTCATGTTCTGGATGTGGTGGAGGGGGGAGTTGGCGTGGTACGAGTCGTAGTCCTCCCACCAGGGGACCTGCATGCGGCCCTGGCTGATCTCGAAGATGCGCGCGTCGGTGCCGCCGCTGTTCCAGTAGAACGAGAGGTACATGCTCATCAGGTTGGTGAGCGGGGCGCCCGCCACGGCGCCGGCGAAGAGGTCGTCCTGGGTGACGAAGAAGGTGGTCTGGTAGCCGCCCCAGGAGTGGCCGATGAGGCCGACGCGGTCGGGGTCGATCATGCCGGTCTCGAGGGCGGCGGCGACTGCGGGCCGGAGCGTTTCGACGTTGGATTGGCCCGGGCGCCGGTCGCGGTAGACGATGTCCGGCTGCAGGACGAAGTAGCCGTCCTGGCTCCAGGCCTGGACGTTGTAGTAGTTGGTGGCGTCGGGGACGACGTAGCGGTGGAGGCCCTGCGAGAGCAGCTCGTAGTGGTAGACGATCATGGGGTAGGTCTGGCCCGGCTCGTAGTCGGCGGGGTAGACCAGGGCGCCCTGCAGCGGACGGCCCCACTCGTTCTCGTAGTCGATGAGCTCGGTGCGGCCCCAGGCGTAGTCGTCGTGGAAGGGGTTGGTGCTGGTGACCTGACGGGGGTCGGAGAGGTCCGGGCCGGCGACGAAGAAGTCCGGTGAGTCGTCGAAGCGCTCGCGGCGGAAGGCAAAGACGTCGGCGTCCTCGGCTTTGGTGAGGCCGGCGAAGAAGGAGCCGTAGGCGGCGTCGTCCCAGATCAGGACTTCGGGGTCACGGCCGGGGCGGGCGCGCGAGAAGCCGGCCTTCTTGGTCCACTCGCCGTAGGTGGAGTAGTAGAGGGGCTCGTCGGGGTCGAAGGCGTCGGCTTCGCGGTCGACCTGAACGATCCGGTAGCGGATGTCGTTCTCGGCGCCGGGGGTGAGGCGGCGGCCGCCGGAGCCGTCGGGGCTCACCTCCCACACGTCCCAGCGGTCGTTGATCAGCACGGACTCGTCGTCCTCGGTCCAGCCGGCGACGCCGAAGGCGGGCATCTGCTCGCGGGTGGGCGTCAGGTCGAGGTTGATGAAGGTGCCGCCCAGGTCGGCGGTGATGTTGCGGGTCTCGCCGCTCTCCAGGTCGTGGCTCCAGTAGTCCTCGCCCTCGAACCAGAGGACGTAGCGGCCTCCGGGGCTGCTCCCGTAGTCGATGGTGACGCGCTCGCGCACGAGGTCGCGCGCGGCGGTGGAGGTGTCGACCGTGTAGAGGTCGTAGAACTGCTGGCGGAACATCGCCTCGACATCGTAGGGGGTCTCGTCGCGGGCGACGACGTGGCCGCCGCCTTCCACGACGCTGGCCCGGTCGGCGTGGTCGCCGCCGAGCTGGAGGAAGTCGCCGCCGTCGAGGCGCCACGCACCGATATGGTTGACCTGGCGGAGCTGGCGTTCGCGCACCCGCTGCTGCGGGACGGGGTCGACGTCGCGGGAGTGCCAGATCTCGACGCCGGGCGGATCCTCGTCATCCTCCTCCGCCCCGTCGCCGGAGTCCTCGCCATCCTCATCCGTGGCCTCGCCATCGCCGGCTTCGTCGCTCTCTTCCTCATCCTCCTCCGGCTCCTCGGCCGGAATGCGGTCCTGGATGCCCAGGAACACGGTCGCGCCGTCGTCCGACCACGAGGGCGTGCGGTATTCCACCACGCGGGTCTCGTCGGGCAGCGTGGGGCCCTCGCGCGGGTCCAGCACGAACGCGCCCGGCTCGCCGGCGTCCAGACCGCGCCACGCCAGCGCGACGTGGGCGGTGTCCTCGCGGCCTTCCTCGGTGTAGGTCTTGAGCACGGCCAGATCGGCGGACTCCTCGCGCCAGGACAGGCCCCGGTAGGTCGCGGCATCGGTGTCGAGCGACTGCAGCCGGCCGCTCGCCGGGTCGTAGAGCTTGACGCCGTTGCCGATCTGGTCGTCGGCGTCGATGGTCATGGCCAGCAGGTGGCCCTCGTCCTGCCACTGCAGCGCCGAGACGTTGCCGAAGCTGAGCGACGACCCGCTGGCGAGCTCCCGCACCACCATGTCCACGCCGCTGCTCTCCTTGTCCTCCGGCTTGTAGCGGCGGAAGGCCAGGTAGCGGCCGTCGTCCGAGATCGAGAAGGACTCGACCTCGTCGATCGTTTCCTGCTCGCCGGTCCGGAGGTCGAGGAGGCCCAGGGCGTTGCGGACGGGCTCCCTGGACGCCTCCGCACGCTCGCGCGCGCCGGGCGAGACGCCGATGGCGTAGGCGAGCCAGCGGCCGTCGCTGCTGAAGGCGGGGCGGGTGCCGAAGGCGACGACCACCACCGAGTCGGAGTCGGTGGCGTGCACGCGGAGTTCGTTCTCGTCGTTGACCCGGGAGATGGCGACGGCCATCCAGGCGCCGTCGGGCGAGAGGACGGCCGGGCCGAGGCGCTCCCACTGATCGTAGTCGTCGACCGTGAGCACAGGTTTCTGCTGCGCCTGCAACATCGGCGCGGAGGTGAGCATCAGGGCGAGGAAGAGGGCCTTCTTCATGGTTCCACCGTGTGGCCAGAGGAGAGATGCGGTGGGGCCGGCCTGCGCCGCCGGCCACCGGGCTTTGGCGCAATATCCCTGCGGGCACGCGGGGCGCGCAAGCTGGCGGGTGAGGCGCTGACGGAATCCTGACCGCATATTCCTTATCTTTCCGGGGAGCAAGTCGAGGCGAGGCCGCAGAGACGCAAGCGGAGGGAGTCCGTGTCCAGAAGGACGATCGAGGTCGATGTCGGAGGCGTGAAGGTCGGAGGCGGCAACCCCGTCGTGGTGCAGTCGATGACGAACACCGACACGGCGGACGCGGCCTCCACCGCCGTGCAGGTCAAGGCGCTGGCCGACGCGGGCAGCGAGATTGTGCGCGTGACCGTGAACAACAAGTACGCGGCGGCGGCGGTGCCGGAGCTCTTCGAGCGGCTCGCCGACCTGGGTTGCACGGTGCCGATCGTCGGCGACTTCCACTACAACGGCCACATCCTGCTGCGCGACTTTCCCCGTGCGGCGGCGCTCCTGGACAAGTACCGCATCAACCCGGGCAACGTGGGGACGAGCCGCCGCGACGTGAACTTCCAGGCGATCGTGCGCATCGCGATGCAGAACGGCAAGGCGGTGCGCATCGGGGTGAACTGGGGGTCGCTCGACCAGCGCCTCCTCACGCAGATGATGGACGAGAACGGCCGGCGCGAGGCGCCGAAGGATGCGGGCGAGGTGATGCGCGACTGTATCGTCGAGAGCGCGACCCGATCGGCGGAGCTGGCCGAGGAGACGGGGCTCGGGGAGGACCGGATCGTGCTGAGCGCGAAAGTGTCGGGGGTGCGCGAGCTGATTCTGGTGTACCGCCAGCTGGCGCCGCTGACGCGGTATCCGCTGCACCTTGGGCTGACCGAGGCGGGCATGGGCTCGAAGGGGATCGTGGCGACGGCGGCGGCGCTCTCGCCGCTCCTGCTCGACGGGATCGGCGACACGATCCGGGTGTCGCTGACGCCGCGGCCGGGTGGCGACCGCACGGAAGAGGTCCGGGTGGCGCAGCAGATCCTGCAGTCGCTCGAGATCCGCAGCTTCGAGCCGCAGGTGACGGCGTGCCCTGGGTGCGGGCGGACCACCAGCACCTTCTTTCAGGAGATGACCGAGGACATTCAGAGCCATATTCGGGAGCGGATGCCGGAGTGGCGGGCTCGCTACCCCGGGGTGGAGGACCTGAAGGTGGCGGTGATGGGGTGCGTGGTGAACGGCCCCGGCGAGTCGAAGCATGCCGATCTGGGGATTTCTCTGCCCGGGACCTTCGAGGAGCCGAAGGCACCGGTCTACGTGGATGGCGCCCACCTGCGAACCTTGAAGGGCGACGGAATCGTGGAGGAATTCAAGGAAATACTGGGGGAATACGTGGAGCGCAGATACGCGGCGGAGGGGAGGGCCTGAGCCGGGCTTGCACGTAATCGTTCCACGTTCTGTCTGTATGTAAACCGTATGGGGTAAAAGGGCGTCCAAGAGCAACTATTCATTTAGTACGGGGTGTCACAGGTAGGGACGGGTTGCCGGGGGGAAGACGCCGCCACGATCACAAGGAGCAGCAGGGATGGCGCAATCGCGATCCACACTCGGAATCCTGACCGTCCTCATCATTCTGGGGGCATTGGCGGGCGGCATATGGTGGCGTCTGCGCCCACCTCCCGAAGAGGAGGACGCCGCGGAGGAGGTGTCGGAGGAGGTCGGCGCGGTCGTCCAGTCGGTGACGGAGCAGTTCAATACCGAGCTGCCGCAGCCGGTGGTCGGGGTCGCCGCGATCCAGGATACGCTGTGGATTGCGGTGACCGCCGAGGGGCGCGCGGAGCCGTTCCGGCAGGCAAAGCTCACCGCGCGGGTATCCGGGATCGTGTCCGCGGTCACGGTGCAGGAGAACCAGCAGGTCAGCGGCGGGGAGCAGGTCGTCCAGATCGACACCACCGAGTACGCGCTCGAACTGGCGGCCAAGGAGGCGGCGCTGAGGAAGGCGCAGGCGGATTATCAGACGCGCGTCCTCTTCGATGAGGAGCTGGAGGACCCTGAGGTGCGCAGGCAGCGCGACCGGCTGGCGCGCGCGCAGATGGGGCTGGACCAGGCCGAGGTCGAGCACCGGCGCGCCCGCCTGGAGCTGGAGAAGACGGCGGCGCGCGCGCCGTTCGGCGGACGAGTGGCCGACCTGAAGGTGGTTGTGGGGCAGTTCGTGCGAGAGGGCGACGAGCTGCTCACGGTGGTCGACATCGACCCGGTCAAGGTGTCGGTCGGGGTGCTGGGGACCGAGGTGGTCAAGCTCGGCGAGGGGCGCGCGGCCACGCTCAACTTCACGCCGTTCCCTGGCACCAGCTTTACGGGCCGGATCGAGACGATCAACCCGATCGTCGACCCGGAGTTGAACACGGCGCGGGTCACGGTCCACATCCCCAACCGGGACGGCCGCATCAAGCCGGGCATGTACGCGGAGGCGGTGCTCGAAGCGGAGCACTACCCGGACCGCATCCTGGTTCCCAAGACGTCGATTCGCGAGACCGAGGACCGGCGCGATTTCCTCTTTGTCGTGGAGGACGGCCGGGCGAAGTGGAGGTACGTGACGGTGGGACTGGAGAACGACTACTACGTCGAGCTGCTCGAGGGTGATGTCGAGTGGGTTTCTCCGGGGGAGGTGGTCCTGGTGGATGGCCACCAGATGTTGCCCCACGACGCCGCGGTTGAGCTTGTGGACGACCCGGAGGCGGCGGGCGGGAGGCCGACCCGATGAGGGGGGTGGCGGTGGCGGTGTTGATGGGGCTTGCGGTGTTGCCTGGGGAGGGTGCCATCGCGCAAGCCTCGGCCTCGGATCAGGATGTCACGGTTCTGACGCTGCAGGAGGCACTGGAGCGGGCCGTGCGGTACAACCCCCAGTACCGGCAGGCGCTCAACCGGATGGAGCTGGAGGGGCCGCAGCGGCGTGAGGCGCTGGGCGCCTTCCTACCCAACCTTAGCATCAGCTACGGGACCGGCCAGAGTTTCCGGCGCGAGAGGACAGCTGTCGATTTCTTCGGCAACCCGATCGAAAACGAGACCTTTGAAACCGTGTCTTCGTCTTCGTCGAACCAGGGGGCGAACATCGGTCTCGAACTCTTCCGTGGAGGACAGCGGTTTCACGACTACAGTCGGGCCCGGGCCCAGGCTCGTGTGGACCGCCTGAGTGCACAGAAAGATCTCAACACCATCCTGACGGAAGTGCAGCGTCATTTCCTGGTGGCGCAGCGACAGAAGGCTCGATTGGCGGTCGAAGAAGAGCTTCTGGCTGCTCGTGAGAGTGACTTCGAGGTGACTCGCCGCCTCTTCGAGCTCGCCACCGTCGGTCGGTCGGACCTGCTGGGGGCCGAGCTCGACCTTGAGACGCAGCGCGCAACGGTCCGAGATTATCGCGGACAGGTGCAAAAGGCGATGTTGGCCCTGGGAAGGGCGATCGGTGACCCGGCTCTGCGTGTAGTGGATGTTGAGCAACTGCTTCCAGAGCCATTCGACCCGGTTGCTCTCACCGTTGACGAGCTAGTTGCAACGGCGCTGGTGGAGAGTCCGTCTGTAGGTGCGGCTGAAGCCGCCAGAGCGGTGAGCCAATCACAGTTGGGGTCGACGAAGGCATCCCGCTGGCCTACTCTGTCTTTGAGTTCGGGGTTTTCGCGCGGTTCGTTCGGGTCGGACCGGTCGGCGCTCTTCGACTGGAATCCCGAGGACTTTGCCGGAAATCTTCGCCTTAGTGTCTCGGTTCCGCTCTTCCAGCGGTTTCAAACCTCGCAGCAAATCGCCAGCGCCGATGTCGACCTGCGAAACGCGGGGGAGCAGATCCGGCAGGCCGAGCTCGAACTGGTGGAGCAGGTGAGGGCCACCTACGTCGACCTGGAAACCGCCTGGACCAACGTTCAACAGCGCGACATCGCCGCCGAAGTGGCGAGCGAGCGGCTCCGGATCGTCCAGGAAGAGTACCGTCTGGCAACGAGGAGCATCGAGGAGCTGCGAACCGCCATCCGCGATGAGGCTGCCGCGCAACGGGATGCCGTAGACCAGCGTTTCGAGTTCGCGAACGCGCTGCTGAGTCTCTACGAAGCGGCCGGAATCGTAGCCCGCGAGGCCGGCTTGAATACCGCGCGCGAACAAGACTAGCCCCGTGTCCATTCCCCGAACTTCGACGCGGCGGCCCGTAGCCGTCGCGATGCTCGTCCTGGCGGTCGTGCTGCTGGGAGGCATCTCGTACGCGAGGCTGCCCATCGACCTCCTCCCCGAGGTGAGCTTCCCGCGCCTGGTCGTCTACACCGGCTACCCCAACGTCGCACCCGCCGAGATCGAGCGGCTGGTGACCGAGCCGATCGAGCAGCAGGCGGCGGCGGTACCCGGCGTGGAAAAGGTCACGTCCGTGTCCCAGGAGGGGGTGAGCCTGGTCACCCTGCGCTTCTCCTGGGGCAGCGACATGGACTTCGCCACGCTCAACGTGAGGGAGCGGCTCGACAACATCCGCGACCTGCTGCCCGAGACGGCCGAGCGGCCCACCATCCTGCGGGTCGACCCCCAGGCGGAGCCGATCCTCACGGTTTCTCTCAGCGGCGGCGGCGACCTGCTGCAGAACAAGGAGATCGCCGAGGACGTCTTCCGGCGCCGCCTGGAACAGCTGGACGGAGTCGCGCAGGCGTCGGTGACCGGGGGGTTGGACCGCGAGATCCAGGTGGAGGTCGACCGGGCTCTGCTGGAGGCCAACGGAGTCACGCTGGAAGACGTATCGCGGGCTCTCGACCAGTCCAACTACTCGGCGAGGGGGGGGACGATTCTGCGCGGGCGCTTCCGCTACCCGCTCCGCACGCTGGGCGAGTTCCAGACGGTCGAGGAGATCAACAGCGTGGTCGTCGCCAGGCAGGAGGTGGGCGGCCAGCGCGCTCCCGCCGGACCGGGCGAGGAAGAGGACGACGCGAACTTCCGGCTGGTGCGGATCCGGGACATCGCGACGGTCGTCGACGGCTTTGCCGAGCGTGAGGAGATCGCGCGCTACAACGGGTCGGAGTCGGTCGGCATCCTGGTCTTCAAGGAATCGGGAGCCAACACGGTGGCGGTGTCGGAGCAGGTCCAGGAGACGCTGCTGCTGCTCAAGGACCAGTACCCTGAGTTCACCGCCGAGATCGCGTCCAACCAGGCCACCTTCATCGACGAGTCGATCAGCAACGTCGTGCAGGCGCTGATTCTGGGGGGACTGCTCGCCTTCATCGTCCTCTTCTTCTTCCTGCGCGACCCCCGCTATCCGGTGGCCATCGCGCTGGCGATCCCGATCTCCGTGATCGGCACCTTTTCGCTCATGGACGCGTTCGGCGTCTCTCTCAACATCATGAGCCTGGGAGGACTGGCGCTCGGGGTCGGGATGCTGGTCGACAACTCGATCATCGTGCTGGAGAACATCTTCCGGCACAGGCAGGCCGGGATGGGGGCGCTGGAAGCCGCCGCGCGCGGGGCCGAAGAGGTACAGCGGGCGATCACGGCCTCGACCCTCACGACGATCTCGGTCTTCGGCCCGATCATCTATGTACAGGGCGTGGCGGGAGAGCTCTTCGGAGCACTCTCGCTGGCGGTCGCGTTTTCTCTGCTCGCCAGCCTGGCCGTCGCGCTGACCCTTCTTCCTGCCCTGGCGGGGCATTTTCGGGGCCGCGCAGGAACGGCTCGCGAGGAAGCGGCTGCCGGGGACCCTGCCGAGCCCGTCCCGGCGTCCGTTCGGGCCAGGGTGAGCCGCGCGATCGTGTGGGTCGTCACCCTTCCACTGCGCGCGATCAGGGGAGCGGTATCGCTCGCCCGGCAGTTGGTCGGGTTCTGGGGAGAAATGGCCACGAAGTTCCTCTCGACGGTGTTTCTGCCCTTCTTCCGCGTCTTCGACCGCATCTTCAACGCCTTCGCCCAGTGGTATCACGGGGTGCTCTCGGCGGCGCTGGATCGGCGCGCGTTCGTCCTGACGGTGGCGGGCGGGACGCTCGCCGGCGTCATTCTCCTGGCCCTGGCGTTGGATCGTGATCTGCTTCCCAATGTGGACCAGGGCGCCTTCGACGTCCGGGTCGAGCTCGCCGAGGGAACACGCCTGGAGACCACCGCCGCGTCGGTGGAGACGCTCGAGCGGGGGCTGAGGGACGACCCGGAAGTGGTCGCCGTCTTCAGTCACATCGGCCGAGACGTCCAGGCCAAGGGAGACGAGGGCAAGGCCACGGGACTGCACACCGCGCAGCTGCAGGTCCGCCTCGACGACCGGGCCGTTACGGAGGACGCGGTGAGGCGGCTCCAGGGGGTTGGAGGTTCGTTTCCCTCAGGGTCGCTCTCCTTCGAGACCGGGCAGGCCACGGCGCTCGGCCAGATCCTGGGCGGTGGAGAGGCCGACATCGCGGTGCGCCTCAGAGGCGAGAACCTCGTTGAATCCTACGCCTTCGCCACGCAGGTTCGGCAGCGCCTCGCCACCGTGACCAACATTCGCAACGTGCGCATCGGGTCGGAGCGGGGGCAGCCGCAGTACCAGGTGGAGATCGACAAGGAAGCCGCAGCCGGATACGGGATCGACCCGCGGCGTATCGCCGAGAACGTCCAGACCGCCATGCTGGGGGACCGTGCCACCGAATTCGTGGATTTCGATCGGAAGATCGCCGTGATGGTGCGCCTCCCCGACCTCGAGCGCTACGACGCGGCCACGCTGGAGAATCTCCGCGTACAGGGGATCCCGCTTCGGGAGTTGGCGACCGTCGAACAGACGCTCGGGCCGGCCGAGATTCGGAGAGAGGACCAGGGGCGGGTGATCACGGTCTACGCCGACGTGGCCTCGGGCGGACTGGCTGCGGCGATCGTCTCGGTCGAGGAGGCTCTTCAGGAACTGCGGACTCCGTTCAACGTCAGGGTCGAGGTCGGCGGCGAGAATGAGGAGATGCGCCGGTCATTCCGGGATCTCAGCTTCGCGTTCGGGCTGGCGATCCTCCTGGTCTACATGATTCTCGCGGCTCAGTTCGAGTCCTTTGTGCATCCTTTCACAATCCTCATGGCCGTGCCGCTGGCGCTCGTGGGTGCCATCTTGGCACTGGTGCTTGCGGGGCAGGGGCTCAACACGATGAGCCTGATCGGAGTGGTGATCCTCGTGGGAATTGTGGTTAACGACTCGATCGTGAAGGTCGACTTCATAAACCAGGGCCGGGAGCGTGGGCTCAGCCTGCGGGATGCGATCCTGCAGGCCGGCGAGGTGCGCTTGAGACCCATCGTGATGACAACCGTGACCACGGTGCTGGGCCTGCTGCCCATGGCGCTGGGGATCGGGCGCGGAGCCGACCTGCGAGCCCCGATGGCGATCTCGGTCATCGGCGGCCTCATCGTGGCGACTGCGCTCACCCTTATCGTGGTCCCGGTAGTGTATTCCGTGGTCGAGGATGTCCGCTCGGCCTGGAGGCGGCGGACCGCGGCCGGGAACGCGCCGGCGCCCGACCTGGCGGCGCAGGGAGCCGGCCGGTCATGATCGGCTTCTCGGTACGCCGCCCCGTCGCAATCGCGATGGCATACCTCGCCGTCGCGTCGCTCGGCGTGTTCGCCTGGCGGAACATCCCCATCGAACTCCTCCCCGACACCCAGCTCCCGCGACTCACCATCACGGGCACGTGGCGCGGCGCTTCCCCGGAGACGGTCGAGGCGTTCCTGACGTCTCCCCTCGAGGCTACGATCCAGCTCGTGCAGGGGGTCGAGAAGGTCGTTTCCACGTCAACCGAGGGCAGCGCGTCCATTACTGTGGAGTTCGCCCGCGACACCGACATGGATTTCGCGCGGCTGGACCTTTCGGAGCGCATCGCCACCCTTGAGGAGACCGAGCTGCCGCCGGGCGTCGACCGTGTGACCGTGAGGCCCTATGTGCCGCGCGAATTCGAGCGGCAGCAGGGCCGCCCGCTGCTTCAGTACACGTTCACCGGCGCGCGCACCCTGGAATCGCTCCGGGAGCACCTGAACGATTTCGTGGTGCCGGAACTGACCCAGGTCGAGGGTGTCGCGGTGGTCAACGCGTACGGTGGCCGGGAGCGGTTGCTCGAGGTGGAGCTGGACCGCGAGCGGATGGCGGCGATGGGCGTCCTTCCCCAGGAAGTGGGCATGAGAATCGCCGACCTGGATCTGGTCCGCGAGGCCGGAGCTGTCAGGGAAGGGGACCGTCAATGGACGGTGGCGATCCGCAACCGGCCCGCTTCGGCCGAGGACATCGCCAACACCATCGTCAAGAGCGACGGCGGCACCATCGTCCGGGTTTCGGATGTCGCCGTCGTGCGCGACACGTACGAAGACGTCAGGAGCCACTATCGGATCAACGCGCGGCCGGCGGTGCGGCTGGCGGTGACGAAGGAGATCGGCGCCAACGCCGTGCGGGTTGCCGACCGGGTCAAGGAGCGGATGCAGATCGTGGAGGCGCGCAGCCCGCCCAATACACGCTTCATCCTCGACCATGACGAGAGCAGGGAGATTCGCCGCCAACTGTCGGACCTCCGCAGCCGGGCGGTCCTCTCGGTCTTCGTCATCCTCGCCGTTCTCCTGCTCTTCCTGGGATCGGTGCGCTCGGCAGTGGTCATCTTCGCATCGATCGCCTTCTCCATCCTCATTTCGCTCAACCTGATCCATTTCGCCGGCTTCACCCTCAACGTGCTCACCCTCACAGGGCTCGCTCTCGCGTTCGGATTGATTGTCGACAACTCGATCGTCGTGCTCGAGAACGTGTATCGGCGCAGGCAACAGGGCGATACGCAGCAGGACGCAGTCCTGAAGGGGGCGTCCGATGTGGTGCTGCCGGTCATCGCCGCGACCGCGACCACCCTCATCGTCTTTGCGCCGTTCGTGTATCTGAAGGGTGAAATGCGCGTCTACTACCTGCCGCTGGGGATCGTTGTCGCGCTGACGCTGGTTGCGTCGCTGATGGTGGCGTTCAGCTTCATTCCCGCGCTTGTCCACAAAATCCTGCCGCGACCGGAGGATGACGGAGCGCAAGCGGGCGGTGCCCCGCCACGGGATCCCGTCTACGTTCGCTTCTACCGGGGACTGGTGGGGCGCACCCTGCGCTGGCCATGGATGGTGGTGGCGCTCGGGCTGTCCGCGCTGGGCGGATCGACGTACCTCTTCCAGAACTACGTCCAGAGCGGGATGCTCTTCGGCGGCGGATGGGGTCAGGAGACCTACATCTGGATCGACATCGACTTCCCTCGAGGATCCGATATCGAGCGGACGGACGAGCTTACCCGCTTTTTCGAAGACCGGCTGCGCCAGATGCCAGAGGTGAAGGAGTTCGAGACCAACGTCTTCAATTCGTCCAGCAGCCGCATTACCGTCACCTTCCCCGAGGAGTTGGAGACGACCCAGGTTCCGGTTCGCATCAAGGACCAGCTCTTTGCCTACTCCCTGGGCTTCGCCGGCGTCGATGTGCAGGTCTTCGGATTCGGGCCGTCGTTCTACGGAGGGGGCAGTTCGCCGCCCAACTACTCGATCCAGGTGCTCGGGTACAACTACGAGAGGGTCCGCGAAATCGCGGAGAACCTTGGCGGCCGTCTGGAGCGCTTCCCGCGCGTCCGGGATGTCAACACCAACGCCTCCGGTTATTTCAGGCGGGATCGGGCGTCTGAATTCGTGGTGGACATCCGCCGCGATGTCGTTGCACGCCACGACCTTTCCGTCGCGCAGCTGGTGCAGCAGATCAACGCCGCCGTGCGCGGACAGGCCAGCCAGAACGAGATCAAGATCGGCGGTGACGAGGTCCGGTACGAGGTCAAGCTGGAAGGCAACCGCGAGGTCGACCTGCACCAGCTGCGACAGACGCTGCTCCTGACTCCCGAGGGAGATCCGGTCCGCCTCGGTGAACTCGTCACCATCACCCCGGCGGAGATCCTCGCGCAGATCCGTCGCGAGGATCAGCAGTACGAACGCACCGTGGCCTACGAATTCCGCGGTCCGTACAAGCTGGGGGACGTGTACCACAACACCATCATCGACGGAACCGACGTCCCGCCCGGCTACACGGTCAAGAAGGCCGACCGCTGGCGGTTCGGCGCCGAGCAGCGGTCGCAGCTCGCAATGGTGTTGGGGCTGGCGCTTCTCCTCGTGTACATGGTGACCGCGGCCCTCTTCGAGTCTGCCCGCCTTCCCATGTGCGTCGTCCTGACCGTTCCCATGGCGCTGATCGGCGTCTTCCTCCTCTTCTTCTTCCTTGACGCCCAGTTCACTCCCGAAGCCTGGATGGGGGTGATCATGATGTGCGGCATTGTCGTCAACAACTCCATCCTGCTCGTTGATCATATCAACCGGCTCAGGCGGGAGGAGGCGCTCGGGCTGGAGCCGGCCATCCTCCGCGGCACGCTCGAGCGGGTGCGCCCGATCCTCATGACCACCACGACGACCATCCTGGCCCTTCTGCCGCTGGTCCTCTTCAGCGAGCACGCGGATGCAAACATCTGGAATGCGCTCGCGTATTCGCTGATCGGCGGGCTGGCTTCGTCGACCTTCCTGGTTCTGACCGCCACGCCGGCGCTGTACCTGCTCTTCGAGAGCGCCAAGGCCCGCGCGACGCTCGGTGAGTATTTCTCACCCGCGGGACGCGTCAGCACCATCTACTGGCTGACCCATATGGTCCTTTACGGAGTCGTGCTGATCGGGTTCGTGTTCGGCGCGATCACCCTCTGGGATTCCTTCGAGGGCCTGCGCGGCGACGCGGCGTTCATCGACTTCCTGTTCGACTCGGCCGGTGCGCTCCCGCAAGCAGTCCAGACCGTGCTGATCTGGCTTGGCGCGGCCTGGGCAGGGCTGTTGGTGACCTGGCCGTTCGTCGCAGTAACCATCAAGTGGGGCCGCAACCTGAGGCCCGTTCGCCCGGCCTGACCGATGAGACTCCGCTTCGCCCCATCTCCGACGGGGTACCTGCACGTCGGCGGCGCGCGCACGGCGCTCTTCAACTGGCTGCTGGCGCGGCAGTCGGGGGGCGCCTTCCTGCTGCGCATCGAGGATACGGATCGGAACCGCAGCCGACCTGAGCACGTCGATGCGATCCTGAACGGGTTGATGTGGCTGGGTATCGGCTGGGACGAGGAGCCGGTCCACCAGGCCGACGGTCTCGAGCGGCACCGGAGCGACGCGATGCGGCTGCTGGACGCCGGGCGCGCCTACCGCGATTTCACCACCCAGGCGGAGTTTGCGCGCGCCCGCGACGACGCGGTCGAGGCCGGGACGGGGACGGTGGCGCGGCTGTCCCGCGAGTTGGCCGCGCGAGTGCCACCGGATGAGGGCCGACGCCGAGCCGAGGCCGGAGAGGCATTCGCTGTCCGTTTCCTCGTGCCGGACGGGGTGACCGTGTGGGACGACCTGGTGCACGGCGCCACCCGCTTCGATAACGGCCAGATCGACGACTTCGTGATCCTGCGCAGTGACGGGACCCCCACCTACAATCTGGCCGTGGTCTCCGACGACGCCGACATGGAGATTACACACGTCGTGCGCGGCGACGACCACATCTCCAACACGCCCAAGCAGATCCTCTTGTACGAGGCGCTGGGCGAGGATGTCCCGGCCTTCGGGCACCTGCCGATGATCCTGGGGCCCGACGGGAAGCGTCTCTCGAAGCGGCACGGGGCCCAGGCGGTGGGGGCATTCCGGGACGAGGGCATTCTTCCCGAAGCGATGGTGAACTTCCTGGCGTTGCTCGGGTGGTCGCCGGGTACCGACGAGGAATTGTTGTCGGGGGGTGAACTGGTGGAGCGGTTCTCGCTGGAGCGCGTCCTGAAAAAAGGGGCCGTCTTCGATCAGGCCAAGCTACTGTGGATGAACGGCCAGTACATCGCGCGCATGGACCCGGCAGAGATCGCCGCGACGCTCCGCGGCGTGCTGGCGGACGAAGGTATCCGGGACAGCAAGCTCGACCTGCCCGAACACGCCTTCCTGCGCATGGCTGCCGCCCTGGCGCCCCGGAGCCGTACATTCGTCGAGATGGCCGCCCTGTCGCGCCCGTACATCGGGCCCGTTCGCGACTACAACCCCAAGGCCGCGCGCAAGGCGTGGTATCGGGATCGCGACGGCGCAGCGGCCGTCCTCCGGGCCATCCGCGACCGGCTCGCTTCGGCTCGGTGGGAGGAGTCCACCCTTGCAGAGGAACTGCGGGGACTCGCCGCGGAGAGGGGCGTCGGGGCGGGTAAGATCTTCCAGCCGCTCCGGCTGGCGCTCACGGGCGTTCCGGCCTCACCGGGGATCTTCGACGTGCTGCTGATCCTCGGCCGGGAGCGCTCGATCCGGCGCACCGAGCGTGCGATCCAACACATCGGCACCACAGGTTAGGACCTGTCAGCTGATCGACCCGTCAGTCGATCTTGACGGTTACGATGTCGGTGTCGAGGTACTGCTGGTGCCGAACCGACGACGCGAAGTGGCGGAGCAGGCGCAGCGAGATCTCGTGTTCCACCGGATCGCCCGGGTGGTGATCCTCGATCAGCGCCAGCCGGTCCTCGATGTTGCCCTCGCCTCCCGCGGCCACGAATTCCATCTCGGCTCCCGATCCTTCGGGCCGGATGACCAGCCGCAACCGACGCTTTGGCGCCGCTTGCTCTCCCTCCTCCTGCGCCGCCAGCAGGGTCCCGAGGGTTTCCTCGGCAACGAGTCGCAACCGATAGACGGTCTGTTCGTCCCAGCCCTTTCGCGATGACATCCGGTCGATCAGGGCGTTGATCTTCGGCAGGGAATCCACATCGAGATCGGTCTCGATCCGCTTCTTGCGGGGGGCCGTGAGTTCCAGGAAAGCCGTCATGGCGAGCGCCGCGAGACCACCGGAAGCCATGCCGTTGCCGAGCAGTTCGCCGAGCCAGCCTTCCAGGCCGCCGGCAAAGAAGAGGTCGTGCTGGAAGCCCGTTCCGATCCAGAAGGAAACGCCCACGATCGCCGCCTTGCGGAAATCCATTCCGTCCTGCACGACGATCCTGAGCCCGAGTGAGAAGAGGATCGCGATCATCATGAGCAGGTAGGCCGCCGCCACGGGGCCCGGGATGGCCAGGAAGAGCGCGATCACCTTCGGCAGAAGCGTCAGCGCCAGAAAGAACATCCCGATGTACATCCCTACCCGCCGCGAGGCGACGCCGGTGACCTCGACAGTCGCCACCCCCGAGGCGCAGGTGGTGTTCGGCACGGTCCCGGCCAGACCGGAGAGCAGGTTCCCCACGCCGTCCGCCGCCACCGCGCCCTGCACGGAGCGGAAGTCCGTGGCCCGCGGCTTGCGCCAGGAGACCCGCTGGATGCCCACCGCGTCGCCCACGGTCTCGATGGCGCCGATGAGGGTGACGAAGACGAAGGCCGGCAGGAGCGCCCAGAAGGCCGGACCGAAGTCGAAGGCAAAACCTGGCCAGCCGCCCTCCGGGAGCCCGAACCAGGGCGCTTCGATCACACGTTCGATCTCGTAGAGTCCGAAGCCGGAGCCCACGATGCAGCCGGCGATGACCCCCGCGATCGGCGCCCACCTGCGCACGCCGCTCGAGCCGCGCAGTACCATGAGCAAGGTCACGAGCAGGGTGATGACGGCGCTCCACAGGATCCCGATTTCGGATGCGCCTTCAGGCACCTCCTCGAGCAGCTCCGCGACTACGGGCATGATCGTGACCGCGATCAACATCATCACGGTCCCGGCAACCGTCGGCGTGATGATCCGCCTCAACAGGGACAGGCGTGCCGACAGCGCGAACTGGAAGAGCGACGAGACGACCAGGAGGGCCATGAGCAGCGGCGCCCCGCCTTCGCTGAGCGCCGTGACGCAGACCGCGATGAACGCTCCCGACGTGACCATGAGGAGGATGTACCCCGAGCCGAACCTTCCCACGCGCCTGGCCTGGAGCATCGTGGTAATCCCCGAGATCGCCAGCGCCGCGAAGGCGGCCCAGGCGAGGTATGCGTCACCGCCGCCCGCAGCGGTTACCACGACGACCGGAATCAGGATGATTTCGCCGAGCTCGAGCATCATCAGCTGGAGGGCCAACCCCAGCGCAAGGCCGTGAGGGGGGTGCTGATCCGGCTCGTAACGAACCGGCGCGACCTGGCCGCTCGACGACGGCATCGGTGGTTTCTCCCATTTGTTGGCGGTCAAAGACCCCCTCAATTGACGGTTTCATGGTGCACGAGGCAATTCCAACGTGGAACAGCGGCCGGTCTCCGACCCGATTGCGGGGGGAAGCACGCCTCGCAGCCGCCTGCGGCGCGCGCCGCAGGGTTGCAAGTTGTTCGGCGCGCGTCTATCGTTCAGGCCGCTGCCTCTTCGCATCTGCCCCGTGTTCCTCCTCCTCCCCGAGCATGCCGACAGGCCCGAGTCACCAGACGCCAGCGCACGAATCGTCCCAGGTCCGCATTGTCCCGAGTCTCAGTGACATCGAGCGGCGGATCCTCGATTTCATGGTGTCCTACCTCCGCGCCAATACCTATCAGCCGTCCATCCGCGAGATCGGCGCCCGTTTCGGGATCAAGAGCACGAAGACCGTTTCGGAGCACCTGCAATCGCTGGCGGACAAGGGGTTCATCGAACGGGATCCAGCACGCTCGCGCGGTATCCGGATCCTCGGGGTGGACCTGAACGCCCAAACCGTGTCGTTACCCTGCTTCCGCGACCTGACGGAGGCGGCCAGTGGGATGCGCGATGGCCGGGTGGACGTTCACATCACCCTAGACCGGCAGCTGGTGAGCCGGAACGGGGGCTTTGTGGTGCGGGCTCCGCGCGACCGTCTGGCCGCGGCCGGAATCAGCGACGGGGATTTCCTCGTCATCCAGCCGGTGCGCGCCGACGAACTGGCCGACGGCGAGATCATCGTGGCGCGCATGCTGGGCGCGACCGACTACTTCCAGCTCAAGAAGAACGGTTCGCGGTTCTTCTTCTACCCGATTGGGAGCGACTCTTCCGTTCCCGATGGCGATGAAGCCGCGCAGCCGGTCATTGTGGGCAGGGTTGCGGGGCTCTTCCGCCGGATGGGCCCGCTGCCCTTCACGGCCCCGATTACGGCTCACTAAGTGTCCCGTCCCGGAAGTTCGCGTGCTAACGAGAGTGCCGAGGCGCCGGGCTGGCGAGGCGCTCTGAGAGGCGAATAGCACCGCTATTCGTCCGAAGAGCAACGCAGAGCGGAGCCCCGAAGATGAGAATGTAAAGAAAACATGACATATTATCATGTAAGCATTACAGTGTGGCTCGGCGAGCGTAGCGGTCCAGCGTGGATGCATCGGTGCTCGAATAGCCGAGAGATTTCCGGGACAGGACACTAGTGTCCCGTGGCTGAGGGCCACGCGACGAGCGGCGCCGCACTTCCCGGTCCATCTCCGTCAGGCGACGCCCACGACCGTGCGTGGATGGCGCGCGCCTTGGAGATCGCACGGGCCGGGGGACTGCGCGGCGAAGTCCCGGTCGGTGCGGTCATCGTGCACGAGGGTGCGATCCTGGCCGAGTCCCACAACCGCACGCTGGAGCTCTGCGACCCGACCGCGCATGCCGAATCCGTGGCGATCCGTGCGGCGGCGCGGCGGCTGGGGGACTGGCGTCTCTCCGGTTGCACTCTCTACATCACCCTCGAGCCCTGCGCACAGTGCGCCGGCGCCATCGTGCTGGCCCGGATCCCGCGCGTCGTGTACGCGGCGTCCGACCCCAAGTCGGGCATGGCGGGCAGCCTCGGCAACCTGGTACAGGACGCGCGGCTCAATCACCGCGTTGAACTGGTCACGGGGACGCTGGCGCCGGAGTCGGCCGAACTGCTGCGCGGTTTTTTCCGGGCCCGCCGGGGTCGAGGGGGCCCGCCAGTCTAGTCTATAGTCTGACCGGAGGGGGCCTCCACCTCCTCTACCGGGGTGCCGAAGGTGCGGAGGCAGAGGGCCAGCACCGCGACGCCCAAAACGAGCGCGAGCCAGGTGGGGAGCCCGAGCGCGGTCCCCACGCTGCCGAGAACGAGGCCGACCCCGCCGACCAGCACCGCGTAGGGGAGCTGAGTTCGCACGTGATCCACATGGTCGCAGGCGGCGGCCGTCGAAGACAGGACGGTCGTGTCGGAGATTGGCGAGCAGTGGTCGCCCCAGATCGCCCCCGCCAGGACGGAGCTGGTGGTGGCGAGGAGAATGCCGTACACGGAGCCGTCGGCAAAGCCGGTGCCGCCGGCGAGCGACACGGTGAGCGGGATCACGAGGGGGATCAGGATGGCCATGGTGGTCCAGGAGGTCCCGGTCGCGAACGCCATCGCCCCCGAGGTGATGAAGACCACGGCCGGGAGGAGGAAGAGGGGCAGGTTGCCCCCGAGCAGCTGTGAGACATACGCGGCCGTGCCGACATCCTGGGTGACGGCGCCGAGCGACCACGCCAGCGTCAGGATGACCATCGCGATCATCATCGCCTTCACCCCGCCGAGCCAGGCATCGACGCACTCCTTAACGTCGAGGACTCTCTGCGAGAGGGAGAGCAGTGCGGCGACAAGGCAGCCGGAGAGCGAGCCCCAGAGCAGCGTCATGAACGGATCCGCCGCACCGAACACGTCCCGGAGCGACGCCTCCGCGCCGACCGCAGCGCGCCCGGAGGTGTAGAGTCCTCCGAGAACCACGAGAACGACCGCCGCCACGGGGAGTCCCGCATTCCACCAGCGCTCCGGCGCCCCCTCCTTGGAGTTGACGAAGCTTTCGGAGATCTCGGCGGCCGGGCGCGATCCCGGGCGCAGGAGCCCGCTTCCCGCGGCGGCCCGGGCCTCGGCACGCGCCATGGGGCCGAAATCGCGGTTCATGGCCGACGTCAGGAAGACGAACGCCAGGGCGAGCAGGGGATAGAAGAGGTAGGGAATCGTCTCGAGGAAGACGGTGTAGGGGCTGAGGCCGCCCAGGAAGGCCGCGTCGGCGCCCGTGGCCTCGCCGGCAGCCGCTCCCAGGCCGCCGCCGATGAGCGATACCTCGTACCCCACCCAGGTCGACACGGGGACCAGCGCGGCCACGGGCGCAGCGGTCGAATCGACCAGGTAGGCCAGCTTCTCGCGGGAGATCCTGAGCCCGTCGGTGATGGGGCGCAGCGTGTTGCCGACGACCAGCGTATTCGCGTAGTCGTCGAAGAAGATCGCGAGGCCGGCCAGCGCCGTGGCCACCTTGCCGCGGCGGCGATTGCGAGCCAGCGGCGCCACGGCCTTCACCACTCCCCGCGTGCCCCCGTTGCGGCTGATGATCCCCACCATGCCGCCCAGCATGAGGCTGAAGACCACGATCTGCGTGTGGCCGCCGTCGGTGTCGCCCAGGGCGGGCACCACGTACTGGTCGATGAGCCGCCAGGTGGCCTGCAGCGGATTGTAGCCGGCGACCGCAAGCGCGCCCAGCCAGATCCCGGCGAGCAGCGCGGTGATCACTTCCTTGAAGATGAGGGCCAGCACGATCGCGATCAGCGGCGGCAGGATCGAGAACCACCCCGGGGCGAACGGGCGCGAGATGTCGTGGACGATGTCGCCCGCGCGCAACTGCAGGGGGAGCGCGTCCCGCGAGGCGATCGAGATGTTGCGGAATTCGCGCGCCTGGCCCGCCGCGACAGGGCCGGAGGCGAGCAGGGCGCCGCCGGCATCGTAGATCTCCACCAGCGCGGAATGGTCGGGGCCGCCGGCTACCGTCACCGAGAAGGGAACCGACGCCAGGATCACGCTGGGCGCCTCGGCAACTTCCTGGGCACCTCCTGCAAGCGGAGCAGCGAGAACAACCAGGCCAATTGTCGTCCACCGGGCAGCGCAAGGGCGGCAGAAGCTCCACCACCTCCGACTCACGGGGACAGGGTTCACTCGGCGTGCGGGCGTTGGGGACATTGGAGTACCGGGATCTGTGGGAGTCGGGGCTGGCAGGCAGCGGAGCGGCCGATGTGCTTCAACCATCATGTTGGCCGGAGCCTTCCGGTGCAATTACCTTTCGGCGGCTTGCAAGTGTCCGTGTCCGGGGTTCGCGGGCTGCCCAGAGTGCATCGGTGCTCGAAACAGCCATGATATCGCCGGGACGCGGCGATCGGCAGGCCGGGGACCAAACCGGGCATCCACCGGCAGGAGCAGACGCGACAAGGTGACCCCCGCGACACCCACGGTGCTCATGGACGGCCAGGCCGTCAGGCGTGCCGTTGGCCGCATGGCTCACGAGATCATCGAGAAGCTCGGCGGGACGGAGCGCCTGGTGCTGATGGGCATTCAGCGCCGGGGTGTCGATCTCGCGACGATGATAGGCGATGCGATCGAGGCGGCCGACGGTGGCGAGATTCCCGCCGGTACCCTGGACATCACGCTGTACCGCGACGATCTGATGGCGCTCGGCCCCAGACCCGTGGTAGGGGAGACCAAGCTGCCTGGCGGCGGTGTGGAGGGGATGGCGGTGGTGCTCGTCGACGACGTGCTGTACACGGGCCGCACCGCGCGCGCCGCTCTCAATGAGCTGATGGACTGGGGACGGCCCGCGCGCATCCTGCTCTGCGTATTGGTCGATCGAGGAGACCGGGAGCTTCCGATTCAGCCCGACGTCGTGGGGCGGGAGTTCCCCGTGCTCGCCAACCAGCGGATCGATGTGCTGGTGCCCTCCCTGGACGGCGAACTTGCGGTGGTGCTGGCCGCGCTGGAGGCGCGGTGATCCGTTCGGCGACGACGCTGGGCAAGGACCTGATCGGTCTCGAGCCGCTGAGCCGTGAGCAGATCGAAGTCATTCTGGACACCGCGGAGCCGTTCAAGGAGATCTCGGAGCGGCGGATCAAGAAGGTGCCGGTGCTCAGGGGCAAGACGATCGTCAACCTCTTTTTCGAGGCCTCGACCCGGACGCGCATCTCGTTCGAGTTCGCAGAGAAGCGCCTCTCGGCCGATACGGTGAACATCGGCGCGGTGGGGTCGTCCGTGTCGAAGGGGGAGACGCTGGTCGACACGGCGCGCAACCTCGAGGCGATGCGGATCGACATGGTCGTGATGCGCCACTGGTCCGCCGGGGCCGCGTCGTTCCTGGCGGCGCGCATCCCCTCCAACGTGATCAACGCGGGCGACGGGGCGCACGAGCACCCCACTCAGGGACTGCTGGACATCCTCACGCTGCGGGACCACTTCGGTCGTCTTGAGGGGCTGAAGGTGTGCATCGTGGGGGACGTGCTGCATTCGAGGGTGGCGCGGTCCAATATCTTCGGGCTCGTGACGCTCGGGGCGAAGGTCGCGGTGTGCGGTCCGCGGACGTTGTTGCCGGCGGGGATAGAGGAGCTCGGCGTCCGGGTCTTCGGGCGCGTGGAGGAGGCGATCGAGTGGGCGGATGCACTCAACGTGCTGCGTCTTCAGCTGGAGCGGATGCAGGATGGATTCGTGCCTTCGCTGCGCGAATACAACCGCGTCTTCGGGGTGTCGCGGGAGCGGTTGGAGTGGGCGCCGCGGGAGCTGCTGATCCTCCACCCCGGGCCGATGAACCGGGGCGTGGAGATCGATTCGGACGTGGCGGACGGACCGCACTCGGTGATCCTGCGGCAGGTGACGAACGGGGTGGCCATTCGCATGGCGGTGCTGTACCTGCTCGCCGGCGGCTCGCCGGACCTGGCCGAAGCGGCCAAGTCGGGGAAGGGGGTGCGGCCGTGAGCCGGGGGAGGCGCGTGTGAGGAGGCTGCTGATTCGCGGGGGACGCGTGATCGATCCGGGCGCGGGAACAGACCAGGCTGCCGATGTCCTGATCGAGGACGGGCGCATCCTGGCGGTCGCGCCGAGCCTGGCACCTGACGGGGCCGGGATCGTGGACGCGCGCGGGCTGGTGGTGGCACCCGGCTTCGTGGATCCGCACGCCCACCTCTGCGAGCCGGGGTGGGAGCACCGCGAGACGATCGCGACGGGGGCGCTGGCCGCGGCGGCGGGGGGGTACACGGCCGTGTGCGCCATGCCCGACACCGATCCCGTCGTGGACGACCCGGCCTCGGTGGGCTTCATCGTGGCGGCGGGGCGCAGGGCGATGGGAGCCCGCGTGTATCCGGCGGCGGCGGTCTCCGTCGGCCGGAAGGGGGAGCAGCTGACCGAGTTCGGCGAGGTGGTGGAAGCGGGGGCCGTGGCCGTGACCGATGTCGGCAGGTCGATCCGGTCTTCCAAGTTGATGCGCCTGGCGCTCGAGTACGCGCTCGCTTTCGATGTGCCGGTGCTTTCCCAACCCGAGGATGCGGATCTCGCGCGGGGCGGGGTGATGCACGAGGGGGTCATGTCCACGCGCCTGGGGCTGCGCGGCAAGCCGGCCGCCGCGGAGGAAATCGGAGCCGCCCGCGACCTGGCCCTTGCGGAGGCCACCGGCGGGCGCCTGCACCTGCAGCGGGTCTCGACGGCCGCGGCGGCCGACCTGTTGCGGCGCGCGAGGGAGCGCGGAGTGCGGGTCACCGCGGAGGTCACGCCCCATCACCTCCTTCTTTCGCACGAGCTGGTGGCGGGCTACGGCACCGAGTTCAAGGTGAATCCGCCGCTGCGAACGCCCCATGACATCGAGGTTCTGTGCACGGCTCTTCAGGACGGCACCATCGACAGTATCGCGACCGATCATGCACCGCGCACCTACGACGAGAAGGAACAGGCCTTCGACGACGCGCCCTTCGGCGTGGTGGGCTTCGAGACGGCCTTCGCCATTCTGCACACGCGCCTGGTCCTGGAGGGGCACATCACCCTTCCGACGCTGCTGGCGCGGATGTCGACCGGCCCGGCCCGCGCGATGGGTTTGCCGGGCGGCTCGCTCGGGCCCGGTGAGCGCGCCGATCTGGTGCTCATCGATCCACTGGCCGAGTGGACCATCGATGCGGCGGCGTTTCTCTCCAAGTGCCGCAACACGCCCTTCGGCGGGATTCAGGTCAAGGGGCGCGTGATGCGGACGGTGGTGGACGGCGACTCGGTCTGGAAGGTGCCGGCCGAAACGCACTGACGCCCTGGGCCGGGGGCAGGAGGATGGCGTGAGATGAGGAGCAGGGGCGCTCGCGGCGTCCGGCGGCGCTACCGAGCCGCTCTTACCACCCGGTCGAGTTGCGCCTTGATCCGGCCCGCCTTGTTCGGGTGGAGTATGCGACGGACGGCGGCCCGGTCGATGAGGGCCACAGCCTCTCGCCGATGTTCATCCGCCTGCTCGGCCGATGTCGCTTCGCGGACTCTGCGGATGGCGGTGCGGATCTTCGAACGGGTCTCGCGATTCCTGCTTCGCTCGACACGGTTCAACTCCATCCGCTTCTTCGCGCTCTTGATATTGGGCATGCTGGTCTGGTCGTCCGCCTTGCGGTCTGTGTGTTTCCATCGGGTCGGGTTTACATTCGGGAATCTAAGGTAGAATCACAGGCCCCTCTTATCAACGGGCACCACCGAGGCGGAAACGGCTTGACGCTTGGCTATCTGGGACCCGAAGGAACCTTCAGCCAACAGGCTGCGCGCGACCATGACGCCGAGGTGCGCCACATTCCCTACTCGAACATACCGTCCGTAATGCAGGCGGCGGAGGCGGGGGAGGTCCAGGAGGCCGTGGTTCCCATCGAGAACAGCCTCGAGGGTCCGGTGACGGCGACGACGGATCTCCTGATTCACCACTCGCCGGTCGTAATCAGGCGCGAACTGGTGGTGCCGCTCGGCGCCCTGGCCACCTGCCGAATCAACATGGTCAGGATCGAGTCGAGGCCCGACGGGAGGAGCCTGGGGCGCTATGTGTTTCTGGTCGATTTGGAGGAGCATCGCACCGACCCGGCGGTCGCGGACGCGCTGGAGGAGATGCGGGCGAGCGCGTCCATGTTCAAGATCCTGGGATCCTATCCGCGGCCGGCTGCGCCCGGAGCCTCCGCAGCGGCCGGCCCCGGCCGCCGTGCAGACAGGCTGACCTGATGGAATTCCTGCTCGTCGTTCCGGTCCTGCTGTTCTCCGTCGTCGCCCACGAGGTTGCCCACGCCTGGCAGGCGCTGAGGGAGGGGGACACCACCGCGCGCGACCTCGGGCGGATAACGCTCAATCCGCTGCCGCACCTGGACCTGATGGGGTCCATCGTCGTCCCGCTGGTGCTGTTCCTCCTGCCCGGGAACTTCCTCTTCGGATGGGCGAAGCCCGTACCTGTCAATCCGCGCAACTACCGGAGCTACCCAGCGGGCGACATCCGCGTCTCGCTGGCGGGAATCGTGGTCAATCTCTGCCTGGTGGTGCTCTTTGCCCTCGGGCTGGTACTGGCGGCGGCACTCGGCGCTTCCCGGGGCGCGGAGGGTCAAATTGGCACAACCATATTGTCCATGATGACTTATGGGGTTTTCATAAACCTCATTCTAGCGTATTTCAACCTGATACCCATTCCGCCCCTGGACGGATCCCACGTGCTCTACCACCTCCTGCCACCGAGGCTGAGGGTCCGCTATCGGGAGATGGGCAGATACGGAATCACATTCCTGTTCTTCACCCTCGTCCTCTTTCCGGGGACCTTCGGGATGGTGCTCTCACCGGTGTTCCTGGCCTTCGACTGGATCCTCGGGGTGGTGCCGGGATGACCAGCGAAGGCCTCCTCGTCGTCGAAACGGAGCGTTTCCGGGGACCGCTCGACCTGCTGCTTCACCTCATTCGCAGTCAGGACATCGATATCTTCGACATACCCGTCGCACGGATCACCAGACAGTTCCTGGCGGCGATCGAGGAGCTCTCGGCCAACGACGTGGATGAAGCCGGCGAATTCCTGGAGATGGCGGCGGCCCTGGTGCGGATCAAGGCCCGCATGCTCCTTCCCGGCCCGTCCGGGGAAGAGGACCAGGACCCTCGGGCCGAACTGGTGCGCCGGCTCCTCGAGTACGAGCAGATTCGCGAAATCGCGCTACGGCTGCGCACCGCCGAGAACGACCGCGGGCGCCGCTTCGCCAAGGGCTTCGTCGAGCCGCGACCGCGAACGATCGCCGGGGACGTGCCGCTGACGGTCACCTGGGATGAAGTCATGGCTGCTGCGGCTGGCGTCGTGGCGCCGGAGGAGAGGGAGCGGGAACACCGGGTGTTCACACGGCCGGTCGCGATGCGGGAGAAGGTCGACCTGATCGTCGCAGCGGTGACCAGGGCCCGCAGGATCGAGTTCGATCGTCTCATCGCGCCGTGGAAGGAGCGGGTGCACGCGGTCATGACGCTCCTCGCGGGGTTGGAGCTCGGGCGCAGGCGCGTGGTGTCGCTGCGCCAGAGGAAGCCCTTTTCGCCGCTGTGGATCTATCGGGGATCCAATGTCGGCGCGGATGTCTCCGATATGGCGGCTGACGATGCGGACGCGGTGCCGAACGAAATGGAGCGCGATTCATGAACGATGCGAGCATCGTTGAGGCGATCCTGTTCGCGAGCGACGCGCCACTGACCCCCGGCGACATCGCGCGAGCCGACGAGACCCTGGACGAGGACCGCGTCGAGGCGGCTCTGGCAGCGCTGCGGGCGGACTACGACCGTTCGGGACGGGCCTTCGAGCTGCGCGAGGTGGCGGATGGCGTACAGCTCATGACCCGGCCCGAGTTCGCGCCGTACCTGGAACGCTTCGACACGGTGCCGCGGACGTCGCGGCTGTCCGGACCCGCGCTCGAGGCGCTGGCCATTGTGGCGTACCGGCAGCCGATCAGCCGCATCGAGGTCGAATACGTCCGGGGCGTGAACTCCACGGGGGTGATCCGAACCCTGATCGAGCGGGGCCTTGTCGAGGGGGTGGCAAGGGGGGAGGGGGTGGGACGCCCCGTGCTCTACGGCACCACGTCACGTTTCATGGAACACTTCGGCTTTGCCTCGCTCGAGGACCTGCCGCGGCCGGAGGACCTCCCGGTCGTGCTCCGCGAGAGCGAGACGACGTCAGACCTCGAGAATGAAGAAGCGTGACCGGCGCCCGGAGCCCATGCGGGTTCAGAAGTACATCTCCCGGTCCGGAGTTGCGTCGCGCCGCCAGGCGGAGGCACTGATGCGGGAGGGCCGCGTACAGGTCAACGGCGTACCCGTGACGGCCATGGGCTCGGTCGTGATCCCCGGCGTCGACACGGTTTCGCTCGACGGAACAGTGGTCCGGCCCGCGGCACGCCGCTGGGTCGTGCTGCACAAACCGACCGGAGTCCTGTGCACCCGCGCGGACCCCCACGGGGGGGAGACCATCTACGACCGGCTTCCCGACTGGGCCGCTTCGCTCCGCTACGTAGGGCGGTTGGACCGGGAGACGTCCGGAGTGCTCCTGATGACCAACGATGGGGATCTCGGCGCCGCCCTGGCGCATCCGAGCGGCCGCGTGGAGCGGGAGTACGTGGCCAGGGTAGCCGGGCAGGTCACCGCGCGGGCGCTGAGGTCGCTCAGGCGAGGCGTTGAACTCGAAGACGGATTCGTCCGGCCGCGGCTGGTTCGCAAGGTCCGTGTCGGTGAGGAGGATTGGGGCTTGAGGCTGATCATCATGGAAGGCCGGAAGCGCGAGGTGCGGAGGCTTTTCAAGAGGGTCGGGCATCCCGTAGTCGCGTTGGAGCGCACGCGCTTCGGTCCTTTTCGGCTCGGCAGGCTGGCGCCCGGCGCCTGGAGGCCCGCACACTCCCGGGAACTGGCGGACGCGCACGCCCTGGCGAAGCGGCGCAATCGTGGACGATCGCGCAGACACACGGGGGGGCCACATGCGTGACTTGACGCTCGAAGTCGTCGAGCATCCACTGATCGAGCACAAGCTGTCCCTCATGAGGGACCGCCGCACCGGCCACATCCGGATACGGGAGCTTGTCACGGAAATCACTCTGCTCATGACCTTTCGCGCAACCCGGGACCTTGTGGGCGAGGAAGTCGCCTTCGAGACTCCTCTCGAGGAGATGCGGGCCAGGCGCATCCGTGAGGACCGGCTTGTAGTGGCGCCAATCCTTCGCGCGGGGCTGGGGATGGTCGAAGGTGTGCTGCGGCTGGTTCCCGGGGCACGAGTAGGGCACCTCGGCTTCTATCGCGACGAGGAGACGCTGCAGCCCGTCCGCTACTACGGAAAGCTCCCGGCCGACCCGGGGCGCTACAGCTTCCTTCTGTTGGACCCGATGCTCGGGACCGGAGGCACCGCCTCCGCATCAATCTCGGACCTCAGGGAGCGGGGTGTGAGGGAGATCACCTTCATGTGCCTGGTTGCCGCCCCGGAGGGCGCGGAGCGCTTGGCGAAGGAGCATCCGGATGTTCCGGTATACGCCGCCGCCCTCGACCGCAGATTGAACGAGAAGGGGTACATCCTTCCCGGGCTCGGAGACGCGGGGGATCGGCTCTTCGGGACTTTGTAGAGCGGTCCCGGTCTCCGCCCGCTGCCAGGACCTGTGGAGTCGCGGGTTTGGGGGTGGCGGACTGGACGCTCTAACAGTTGGTCGCGTTTCCCGGGATCGGTTACCCTTAGTCGGGCCCATAGCTCAGGCGGTCAGAGCAGCGGACTCATAATCCGACGGTCGGGGGTTCAAGTCCCTCTGGGCCCATCCACCCGCAGGTGACTTCCCCCCACAAACGAAGTCTTGACGATCAGGGACCCCCGATTGTCAATTACAATCGTGGTCCCGCGGTCCCGACCCGAGCGAGGCGCAGGCTTTGTTCTTCAATGAATCGAATAGGCCGCCGTTGCGCCGCCTGAGCTTGACGAGTATCGCTACGGCCCAGATTGCGGCGTCGGCAGTGCTGAGTCCCGCCGATGCGCTCCTGGACATCGAGCGGTTCGGGTCGGTGGACCACATCGAATCACCGGCGAATGCCGACTGCTCAGCTGCGCACGGACACCTGTTCTGCCAGGTCGTACGATCACTTTACGCAGCCAGCGTGGCCCACGGCTTTATGGTGGTGGGCAACAATGCCCCCGTGATTCACCTGTTGCCTCTTGGCCGGCAGCCGGACCGCTGTTGCGGCCCGTCGATCTGGTCCGCTCCCGTCATCCCAAGGGCTCCACCGCTCGCCTGAAGTCTCCCACGGCAATCCGCTGGTACCGTGTGGGCACCAGCGCCCTGGCCTGTTTGGCCGATTCCCTGATTCGTGGATGCAGGAAGCGAGAACCATCCCGTGAAGCCAACGCTGTTCAGACTGTTCCCCGCCGTCGTATTGGCGCCGGCTACGGGAATGTCCATTTCCCTGACGCCTGCGCACGCGCAGGAGCACGAGGGCGAGATCGAGGGCGTGGTGCGCGATGCCGAGACGGGCGAGCCGCTGGCGGGATCGTTCGTGTCGGTGGTCGGTACGGGAACGGCGGCCGTCACGCACGGTGACGGAACCTTCCACTTGAGCGGAATCGAAGACGGCAACTACGAGATTCACGCGGATCGCCTGGGCTACCGCGGTGCCACCATCGAAGTCACTGTGGAAGACGAATCGGCAGTGGTGGTCATCGAACTGGTCGCGTCTCCCATTGCGCTTCAGGGCATGGTGGTGACGGCCACGATCAGCGAGCGGGACGCGGCCGAAGCGCTGCGTCCGGTAAGCGTCATGGCGGGCGATGAACTGCAGCTTCAAATGCAGGGAACCATCGCGGCGACGCTGGCTTCGATGCCGGGGTTGGCAGTCACCAGTATGGGTCCCACCGTTTCGCAACCGGTGGTGCGGGGGCTGAGCGGGGACCGTGTGCTACTGCTGGAGGACGGGACACGCGTGGTAGATGCCTCCAACTCGGGTACGGATCACACCAATGCCCTCGATCCGGCTTCTGCCCGGAGGATCGAGGTCGTGAGGGGCCCGGGTGCGCTGTTGTACGGTGGCAACGCCTTGGGCGGTGTCATCAATGTCATCCGTGACGAGATCCCCTCGGCGGTGCCACACCACATGACGGGCTCGGCAACGCTCCAGTCGCAGACCGTGACCGGTTCGGTGGGCGGCGGTGCCGCCACGACCTTCGCGCTTTCGGAGCATATACCGGTGCGCGTGGAGGCAATGGCGCGAACGGGAGGAGATCTCAAGACCCCTGTTGGCACCCTCCTCAACACCGACGGTGACATGTGGAGTGGAGGAGCGGGTTCGTCGTATGTGGCCGCCTGGGGTCACATGGGTGCTTCATTCCGTGGATATCTGAACCAATACGGCATTCCCGGCGGGTTTGTGGGAGGGCACGAGGAAGGCGTGCGCATCGAGATGGAGCGTGCCACGTCGAAGTTCCGGACCCGGATCACCAGACCTGTCGGTGCCTTTCGCAATCTCCGCTTCGATGCGTTCCACAGCTGGTACGAGCATCGGGAGATCGAGCCTCCGGACATCCTCGGCACGCTCTACACGCAGCAGGCCGCAAGTGGGGACATCCTGGGACAGCATGCCGGATGGGGACCGTTCGCCGCGGGTGCGGTGGGTGCCCGGGTGTCGTGGGAGGACTTCGGATACGGCGGAAGCCTGTACACTCCGGATACGCGTCGCCTCAGGGCTGCGGCGTACCTGCTGGAGGAAATCGATCTGGGTTCCACCAGGATCGAATGGGGGCTGCGCTACGACTGGACGAGGGCCGATCCCGTACACGAGGATCGCGACTCCGATATCGGCGAGATCCGTGATCGCAGCTTTCACTCCGTCTCCGGGTCGCTGGGCGTCCTCTACAACCCCGGTTCGGGACTGACGCTGGGGGCCAGCGCCGTCCGGGCCTTCCGGTCACCGGACATCGACGAACTCTACTCCGAGGGACCGCATCTTGCGGCGTACGCTTTTGAAATCGGCAACCCGTCTCTTGAAGCCGAGATCGGGAGGGGGCTCGATGTCTACATCCGTTACGAGTCCGACAGGCTGAGGGGCGAGGTGACAGGCTTCTACAACGACATCAGGGGTTACGTCTACGGGGAGGACACCGATCGGCTCAGCCGCGTGCTCCTGCCCATATATCAGTTCCAGGGCAACGACGCCGTGTTCAGCGGATTCGAGGCCAGCGCGGATGCGGACATGGGAGGCGGAGTGGCCTTGGAAGCAGTGGTTGCGTCGGTGACCGGAAGTCTCAAGGATACCGATGAGCCGCTGCCGCTCGTTCCTCCGCTCAACGGGCACGCGGCCCTGAAGTACGAGCGGCCGAAATGGTTCATTCGCGGGGAGGCCGAGATGGCGGCCCGGCAGGACCGGATCGGCGAGTTCGAGACGGTGACCGACGGGTACACGGTGCTGAATCTCTCAGCCGGCACCAGAGTCACCCTGGGAGGACGGTTGAACGTTCTCACACTCAGCCTCGACAACGCCACGAACACCGAATACCGCAACCACCTCTCCCGGGTGAAGGAGATCATGCCGGAGGCCGGGAGAGGTTTGAGTATTACCTACCGGGTTGTGTTCTAGGGATGTTCCCGGGCACGATCCATATACAACCAAGCATGGAGAAGAAGAAAATGAAGACACGGAGCTACAGAAACCTGCCGATCGCAGTCCTTGCCGCTTTCGCTCTGGTCCTCGCGGCCTGCGAGTCGTCGACCGAGCCGGAGGAAGAGCATTACGAGCCGGAAGGCTTGGAACTCGTGATGGGCGGCCAGGTCATCGCGTCGTACGATGGACATACGCAAAGCTGGACCGGGGAGCTGGAAGTCGACGTGGGCGAGGAGACGCCGCACATCACGGCCCGCTTTGTGGATCACGACGGCGACCCGATCCCGTTGGGGGACGACACATACCTGGAAGTCGACATCGAAGATGAATCGATCGCCGAGTGGGAGCAGGACACCCCGGGCGAGTTCGGCGGCCACCTGCACGGCCACATGGAGGGCGACACCGACGTGACGTTCATGCTCATGCACGGCGCCGTCGGGTCGGGACACGCCGACTTCGTGACGACGCCCGTACACGCGCACGTTCACGACGATCACAGCTAGCCGCGACCGCAAAGCCGGCCACCGGCCGTTCGCGGTGCACGCCCTCGTTGGCGTCACCGCGGACGGCCGGGTCGCCTGGTGTCCACCGGGTGATTGAGTTCCCGGTCTTCGAAACCCCCATCCGGAGATGTGCACGATGCCGTACTTCGTCCTGCGTTCATCCCTCGCGCTTTCTCTGACGCTGGCTTCGGCTGCCGCGACGGTTCTGGGTCCGTCGCAAGGCAGCGCCCAGGAAGTCCCCACCTCGGCATTCGCCTCGATGCAGTATCGGCACATCGGCCCGCTCGGAAACCGGATCACTTCGGTGGCGGGCGTGCCGGGCGACCGCTTCACCTATTACGCTGGCGCCGCTTCCGGCGGCCTGTGGAAGACCGAGGACGGCGGGGTGAACTGGCGTCCGGTCTTCGACGATCAGCCGGTGCATTCCGTGGGTGAGGTGGAGGTATCCCCGTCCGACCCCAACATCGTGTGGGCGGGGACCGGGGAGCCCTTCATCCGGTCGAACGTCTCGATCGGGAACGGGGTTTGGAAGTCAACCGACGCGGGTGACAGCTGGACGCACATGGGGCTGGAGGGCACGGGGCGCATCAGCCGCATAATCGTCCATCCCACCAACCCGGACATCGTCTACGCCGCCGCGATCGGGCACGGCTACGCGCCCCAGCCCGAACGCGGCATCTACCGCACCATGGACGGCGGCGCGACCTGGGAACACGTCCTCTTCGTGGACGAGGAAACGGGCGCGAGCGACCTCGTCATGGACCCGAACAACCCGCGTATCCTCTTCGCAGGAAGCTGGCAGATCGCGATCCGGACCTGGACGCGCACGTCGGGCGGACCCGGCAGCGCAATCCACGTTTCCCGTGACGGCGGCACCACCTGGACGCGGCTCAGCGGCAACGGCCTCCCTGCGCGCGAGATCGGGAAGATCGCGCTCTGCATGAGCCGCGCCGACTCCCGCCGCGTCTACGCCCTCATCGAGACCGGCGACGGCGTTCCCTGGGAGGGGGGCGACACCGACGGCGGCGAACTGTGGCGCTCTGACGACGGCGGCCACAACTGGTCGCTCGTCAGCTACGACCGTGACCTGGCAGGCCGCACCGCCTACTACACCCGCTGCGAGGTCAACCCCGACGACCCCGACGAGGCCTATTTCCTGGCCGCGGCGTACAGCACCACCCTGGACGGCGGCGTCACCTCGACCGCCGCGGGCTTCCTCGAAGGCCCGGTCTGGGACCATCACGACATGTGGATCGACCCGCACGACGGCGACCGCCAGATCGTTGCCGGCGACGGGGGCCTCGCGATCTCCGGCAACCGCGGCCGAACCTGGTTCCGCGCGCAGCTGCCCATCGCGCAGATGTACCACGTGACCGTCGACAACGCGATTCCCTACAACGTCATGGGCAACCGGCAGGACGGCCCCTCGACGCGCGGTCCGAGCAACAGCCGCATGGGGGGCGGCATCTTCGGAGTGGGCATTCCGCGAGGTGTGTGGCACTCGGTGGGCGGCGGCGAATCGGGCTTCGCGACGCCGGACCCGACCGATCACAACATCGTGTGGTCGAGCGCCTCGGGCGTCGGGGCAGGGGGCGGGATCGTGTCGCGGTGGGACGCGCGCACCGGCCAGTACCGCGAAGTCGAAGTCTGGCCCGAGTCCACCACGGGCCACCCGGCCGACTCGCTCCGCTACCGTTTTCAGTGGACCTTCCCCCTCCTCATCTCGCCGCACGACAACAACACCATCTACGTCACGAGCCAGCACGTGCACCGCACCACCAACCGCGGGCAGAGCTGGGAGGTGATCAGCCCGGACCTCAGCACCGACAACCGCAGCCGCATGGGGATCAGCGGCGGGCTCACGCCGGACAACATCGGTGTGGAGTACTGCTGCGTGATCTACGCCTTCGACGAGTCGCCGCTGGAGCCGGGACTCCTCTGGGCCGGCACCAACGACGGGCTGATGCACGTCAGCCGGGACGGCGGCGCCAACTGGACGAACGTCACGGACAACATCCCGAACCTGCCTCCCGACGGCGTGGTGCGGGGGATCGACGCCTCGCGCCACACGCCGGGAAAGGCGTACATGGTGATCGAACACCACCAGGTGGGCGACTTCGAGGCCCGCGCTTACCGGACCGGCGACTACGGCGAGAGCTGGACGCCGATCAACGAAGGCATCGACGACGGCGTGCTCAGCTACACCCGCGCGATCCACGAGGATCCGGTCCGCCCCGGGCTCCTGTACCTGGGCACGGAAGCCTCGGTGTACGTGTCCTTCGACGACGGCGACCGCTGGCAGAAGTTCCACACCAACCTGCCGCCCGCACCCATGTACGGACTGGTGGTGCAGGAGCACTTCAACGACCTGGTCGTGGGCACCTACGGCCGCGGCTACTGGATCCTGGACGACGTGACGCCGCTCCAGCAGTTCACCTCCGAGGTCGCGGCGAGCGCCGCCCACCTCTTCGCCCCGCGCCCCGCCTACCGCTTCCGGCCCATCTCCGCGCCCTTCACAATGTTCGACGACCAGTCCGACGGCGAGAACCCGCCCTACGGCGCCTCGATCAACTACTGGCTGGCCGACGTGGCCGGCGACAGCGTCGTCATCGAGATCGCAAGCGCGGACGGCGAGGTGGTGCGCACCCTGCAAGGCACCACAAGCCAAGGCGTCAACCGGGTCTGGTGGGACCTGATGAACGAGCCGACCGAGCCGGTGCGCCTGCGCACGAAGCCGCTCTACGGTGACGACCTCTCGCTGGGCGAAGAGCGCTGGCGCCCCTTGCCGGGCGGTCCCCTGGGCGGTCCCGGCGCTGGAACCTTCCTGCAGCCACCGGGCACCTACACCGTCACGCTCAAGGTTGGAGACGCGACCCACACGCAGCAGCTGGAGGTCCGCAAGGATCCCCACTCCGAGGGCACAATGGCCGACATCGATCTGCAGATGGCCGCGCTGGCCGACATCCGGGCCGATCTGGAGGCCACGGGCGAGCTGATCAACCGGGTCGAGTGGGTGCGGCGGCAGGTCCTGGACGTGCGCGCCGTGCTCGAAGACCGGGGCGACGCCCCCCAACTGGTCGCCGCGGCCGATTCCCTGAACCGGCGCCTCATCGAGGCCGAGGACGGGCTCTTCCAGATGCGCGCCACGGGTACCGGCCAGGACGCCATTCGCTATCCCACGCGCCTCATCGAACGGCTCGGCTATCTCCTCTCCACCGTGTCGGTCGGCGACTTCCGTCCCACGGATCAGCAGGGCGAGGTGCACGCCATCCTCAAGGAACGCCTGCTGAGGATCCGCGAAGCGGTCGACGAAGTGCTGGAAGACGATCTCGCCGACTTCAATCGCCGAATTCAGTCCCTGGGAATGGGGATCATTTCCTGATGGGAGAGGGCCAGCCGAACCGTACTGCTCCGTCCGTCGCGCTGTGCGCCGTCGTCTGCCTCGCGGCTGCGCCTGCGGAATGCGAGAGCGGCGGGAACCGCGAGCCGGTGGCGCCCGACACGACCACGGTCGCGCCGCCCCAGACGCTGTACAGCGACGTGACCGGCACGAATCTGCCGACCGGCCTGCTGAACGGCCTCAGCATGGACGCGGGCGTCGCCGACCTCGACGGGGACGGCGATCCGGACATCGTGATCGCGAACGAGTTCCGCCCCAACATCCTGCTTCTCAACGACGGGGCAGGGCGCTTCAGCGACGGCAGCTCCCGCTTGCCCGCCGCCAACCGCGATTCCGAGGACGTCGGCATTGCCGATTTCGACGGCGACGGCGATCTGGACATCGTGGTCGTCAGCGAGGACGACCGCACAAACGAGCTGTACTTCAACGACGGTACGGGCCGCTTCACGGACGAAGGTGCACGGCTGCCCGTCGAGGGCACCACCAACGGGGTGGTGGTAGCCGACGTGAACGGGGACGGCTTCCCCGATATCCTCTTCGCCAACAACGGCCAGGACGCGGTAATCATCAACGACGGCGCGGGCAACTTCGCCGACGAGACGGCCGAGCGTCTCCCGCGTTCAGCGGACGTGACCCAGGATCTCGAACTCGGCGACGTGGACGGCGACGGTGACCCGGACCTGATCGTCGCCAACGAGGGGGCCAACGCGCTCTACATCAACGACGGGACAGGGCGTTTCAGCGACGAGAGCGCGGCGAGGATCCCGCAGCGCGACGGGGGCGAGGAAACCCGTGAAGCCGACTTCGGCGACGCGGATGGCGACGGTGACCTCGACCTTCTCTTCGCCAACGTCGCCGCCTTCGTGGCCGGCGCCGACCCGCGCAACCGCCTTCTGATCAACGACGGGAACGGCTTCTTCGCCGACGAGACCTCATCCCGGCTCCCCGCTGCGAGCGTATCGTCCTTCGACGGCGACTTCGCGGATGTCGACGGCGACGGCGACCTGGACATCGTGACCGCCAACGCCGACGTCGACCTCAGCGTCGGCCGCATCGCCGACAGCCGCTCCCGCGCCTACCTCAACGACGGCAACGGCGTCTTCACCGACGCCTCGGAGGAGGTGTTCGGCGCGGGCGCCACCGGGACCGGCCTCGACCTGCAGTTCGCGGACTTCGACGGCGACGGGCGGCCGGATTTCTACCTGGCCAGCCGCGGGACGGCGGATCGACTTCTGCTGCGCCGCTAATGATAATCCAGCGGCCACGATGGCGCGGGGGCAGCCGGTTCAGTCTGCCCGCGACCGCAGGCCCGCGACACCCTCCGATCAGTTCCCGACCACGTTCACCCGCATGTACCAGATACGCCCCGCGACCCCGTAGGGGGACTCGGACGGGTATTCCATCGTCCAGAGCTGGGCCACGGCGTCGTCCGGGAGGCGGTTCGGCAGCCGGTCCAACAGGTTGTTGGCCCCGACCCCGAGCAGGATGCGGTCGGCCAGCTGAAGGGTGACCTCCAGGTCGGCGATCGCCGCCGCATCGATCGTGATGTTCTGCTCGAAGATGAACGGGGTCGTGACCGAACCTATGTGGTTGACGCTGAACCTCGCTCCGAGACCGCGTGCCGAGCGGATGTCGGCGCTGACGCCCACTCGCTGCCCGGGTTGTGACTCCTCAATCAGGGTTTGCTGTGTGGCGCCGATGAAATTCTCGTTCCGGTTGGCGGTGATTTCGGTGCTGTTCCGGTGGAGGCTGGCCGACAGGTCCGCGGCTCCCCAGTGCATGCCGCGGAATCTCCAGTTGGCGGCCACGTCCAATCCCTGGGTGCGCGTGTCGATCGCATTGGTCCAGAATGCGACCGCGTCGACCGGACGGCCCTGGAATTGAGCGCCTGACCGCAGTCCGTGGCTCGGATTGAGGCTCTGCGTCAGGGCGATCGCGTCGGCGACGGCGACGCGGTAGTAATCCGCGGTCAGGAGCAGGCCGCTGTCGCTGGAATAGACGAACCCGCCGGTGACGCTCACCGATGTCTCGTGATTCAGGGAACATGCCCCGAAGTCCGCGCAAGCGATTCCGTCTCCCTCGGGCAGGAATCCGGCGCTTACCAGGCCCTCGCTGCCGCCCACGAAGCCCAGGGTATTGAAGCCGCGCTGGGGTAGCCGCGGCGCGCGAAAACCCGTGGAGACCGCCGCACGCAGAGCCGCACCGGACGCGCCCAGCTCGATTCGCCCGGCCAGCTTGCCGGTGAGCGAACTGCCCGCGTCGGAGTAACGCTCGAATCGAAGGGCGCCGCTCAGGGTACGCCCGCCCGGCGCGCGCAACTCGATGTCCGCGTACGCTCCGACGCTGTTGCGGCCCTGTTCGCTCAGCGAGGCCGAGGCGGGACTGTAGCCCGGATAGCCCTGTATCCCGCAACTCGCGTAGACCGAACCGTCGTTCTGGTGATGGGCGGCCGGGAAGCTGCCCGGAGTGTCGCTCGGTCCACACGCCCACGAGGCGCGATCGCCCGCCTCCATCCAGTAGGAGTCCCGGCGGAATGCGCCGCCAACGGCCAGAAACGCCGGGGTCGAGCCCACCTCCACCTCCCGGGTCGCATCGGCGTTCAGCGTCCACTGGCGCACGTTCAGGCCACCGCTGAAGGTGTTGCGGGGTCCGGCGTTCGCCGCAATGGACGCTCCGCCCGCCCCCGGGTTCCCGGCCAGGTACTCGGCTGCGTAGGACGGGTTGATCGAGTTCGCGGCGCCGAATGCGAAGCGGCCGTGGCCAAACCCCAGACTGAGATCGCCCGACCACTCGCCCACGGGGCCGCGCAGCCCGGCCACGGCCGACTTGTCCGTCAGGTCCGACTCCTCGATGGGGAAGAACCCGTCCGGATAGACGTAGCTGACCGTACGCGGCACCCAATCCGCCTTGCGATACAGGCCGTCGGACACCGCCTCGCGTCCTGAGTACCCGCCGAAGGCATAGAACTCGGCCGTCTCGCCGAAGGGGATCGCGGCGTTGGCCATGAAGCCCGCCCCCCTGTAGTCCGGCTCTCCGTTGCGCTGCAACTGGATCACCTTCCCTCCGTCCGCACAGGGGCCGTAGGACGGATCGGGGCCGAAACAGGTCGGCGCCGCGCCCGCCCGATTCGTGACGTCCTGCCGCGCGACTTCCATGGTGACGTTGAGGAAGCCGTCGCCCAGGGGCACCCCGGCGTTGGCGGAGGTGAGCAACCGCATCCCATCACCGCGCGATGTCCGGCCAAGAAAAGTGGCCGCGTTCACGCCGCTGGCGTCGTCCTTGAGGACGATGTTGATCACGCCGGCAATCGCGTCCGAGCCGTACTGCGAAGCGGCACCCTCGCGCAGCACCTCGATGCGCTTGATGGCGTGCACGGGAATCGCGCGCAAGTCCGTACCGGTGGTCCCCTGGCCAGCGGCGGCAAGCAGCTTCGCGAATGCAACGCCATGCCGCCGCTTGCCGTTGACGAGCACCAGCACCTGGTCGCCATTCATCCCGCGCAGCGTGGCCACGTGAAGGGCGGCACCGTCCCCTGCGGAAAGGCGCGTCGAGTTGAAAGAGGGAGCGATCCGCCCGAGGACCTCGCCGAGATCGACCTCACCCAACCGGGCGATCTCCTCGGCACCGTAGATGTCGACCGGAACGGGGAGTGTCGCGGGGTCCGCGACGCCCGTCCTGGAGCCCACCACGACCTCGAGAGCTTCCACATCGAAGACGGTGTCGGGAGGTTCCTGTGCGGCCCCGCCCTGGGTGCAAACCGCCGCTCCGCAGCCTATCACGACGGTGTTGACAAGGGATCTCTGCATCGCGACATCCTCCTCCGGCCTGTGTCGGCAAGTCCTGTGTCACCATACGACGGCGGGACGGCGGATGCACGAAATGGGCACCGAACTCCGGGCACGCCACGGCGAATACTCCAGCTTTGGCCGTCGTCAGCACCAACGCGGGCCACAACACCGCCCGGGCTCAACACAGGGGTGCCGCGGATTGTCTTATGATGGGTCTACCCATTCACCCTCTCCCGCAGGAGGTAGCCAGGCTCCGCATGTCCGTCGCAAGACCGCACACCGACGCGATGCCCCGCACTTCGCACAGACGAGGGCTCCTCGTCATGTTGACCTCGCTCGCTGCATCGATCGCCCTTTCGCAGCCCGCCGCCACCGCCCAGCAGTCCCCGCCTGACCGGGTCAACGGCGGCACCGCCGTCCCTCCCGAGCCCGGGGTCGCCGTCGCGTCGCGCACGGTCGACGCTCCCGTGATCGACGGCATCCCCGACGACGACGTCTGGAACACCGCCGCGCCCCTCGCCGACTTCACCCAGCGGGAGCCGGCCGACGGCCAGCCCGCTTCCGAGCCCACCGAGCTCCGCATCCTCTTCGACCAGGACGCCGTCTATGTCGCAGTGTGGGCCTACGACTCCCAGGCGAGCGCCATCGTCCCGGGCGAGTCGATCCGCGACTACGAGGTGACCGACGCCGACGCCGTGATCATGGTCTTCGACACCTACAACGACCAGCAGAACGGCTTCGTCTTCGGCACCACGCCCGCCGGGATCGAGTACGACGGGCAGGTCGCCTCCCAGGGCAGCGGCGGCGGCTTCTTCCTCGGCGGCGGCATGAACAGCCAGCGCCGCTTCCAGCGTGGCGCCGGCGGCGGCTTCAACAAGAACTGGGACGGCAGCTGGACGGTCGCCACGTCCCGCGACGCGGACGGCTGGTACGCGGAGTTCCGGATCCCCTTCAGCACCCTGCGCTACGGATCGGAGACCGACAGCTGGGGCTTCAACGTGTCGCGCAGGATCCGCCGCCTGAACGAAGAGGACTTCTGGGCCCCCGTCCCCCGCGAATTCGGACTCTACCGGCTGGATTTCGCCGGACAGCTCTCGGGGGTCGAGCCGCCGTTCCGCCGCTCCGCCACCGTCACGCCCTACGTGCTGGGAGCCTCGACCCGCAACTACACAGACGCGTCGCAGACCGCGTTCGGGCGGCAGGCCGAGTTCGGGGGCGAGGCCAAGGTGCAGGTCACCCAGGGCATGACCCTCGACATGACCGTCAATACGGACTTCGCCCAGGTCGAAGTCGACGACCAGCAGGTCAACCTGACGCGTTTCTCGCTCCTGTTCCCCGAAAAGCGCCCGTTCTTCCTCGAGAACGCGGGCTTCTTCACAGTCGGGGCAGGGGGCGCCGACCTCTTCTTCAGCCGCCGCATCGGCATCTCCGGCGGCCAGCCGGTCCCGATCACGGGCGGCGGCAGGCTGTCGGGGCGCGTGGCGGGCCTGAACGTGGGTCTCCTGCACATCGAGACCGGCGCCAACGAACTGGCGGATCCCGAAAACGCCTACTCGGTCGCCCGGGTCGCGAAGGAACTCCCCAATCGCTCCCGTGTCGGCGGCCTCTTCGTGAACCGCGCGAGCAACTTCGCCGGAGACTACAACCGGACCTACGCCATCGACGGCAGCGTCGGCATCGGCGATCAGCTGACGCTCACGTCCTTTGTCGCAAGGACAGAGACCCCGGATCTGGAGGGTGCCGACGCCGCCTGGAACCTCACGGCCAGCTGGAACAGCAACCGCTTCACGGCGAACGCCACCGTGCGCGGGATCGGCGAGCACTTCAACCCCGAGGTCGGCTTCCTGCCCCGCAACGGGCATCGCTATCTCCAGGTCTTCGGCATGTGGACGCACCGGCCAGCCAGCGTCTTCCGCGAGATCCGCCCGCACTTCTCCTACTTCACCTACCGCACCATGCGTACGGGCGTGCAAAACGGCTTCAACGAATCGGCCCGCTGGCACCTCGACAGCCACTGGCAGTGGCACTCGGGCATGGAGCTTCACACCGGGGCGAACTACGTCACCGAGGGGTTATACGAGTCATTCGCGATCCCCGGTACCGATGTCGTCGTGCCCACGGGGACCTATGCGGGCTGGGAGTCGCAGATCGTCTTCTTCACCGACCGGTCCCGCCCGGTGGCGCTCAACACCCGCTTCAACTGGGGCGCCTTCCTCTCGGGCAGCAAGCGCACCACGACCGCCGACCTCACGCTGCGCCGCGGCGCCCGCACCAGCGCGGGCCTCCGCATCGTCTACAACGACGTGATGCTCCCGCAGGGCGACTTCACCGCCACCCTGGCCGGCGTCAACCTGGGCTACTTCTTCACCCCCCGGATCTATCTCCAGTCTCTCATCCAGTACTCCGACCAGATCGACACCTGGTCCGCGAACGTCCGCTTCGGATGGCTGAACACCGCCGGCACCGGCCTCTTCATCGTCTACAACGAGGTGCAGGGGATCGAGTCGCTGACGGGCCCGCTGGGGCGTTCGCTTTACCTTAAGTTCACGCGGCAGGTCAACGTGTTCGGAGGGTAGGGCAGCCCGCGAACAACCCCCCGCGGCATTCGAAGCGGCGATGCATCCACGTTGGACCGCTTCGCCCACTCGGAAACAACACTGTGACGCCAATATTGCACATTGTCATGTCCTCTTTACTATCCGGGTCCCTGAAGCTCCGCTCTTCGTTGCTTTTCGGCCGAATAGCGCTGCTATTCGCCTCTCAAAGCGCCTTGCCAACGCGGCACCTCGCCGCTCTCGGTGCTCACGCGGGATTGTCCACGGACTGCCGGGGAGGAGTCGCGCGGTGAGAAACACCCTGGCGCGAGAGTCTTCGAGGTCGGCGCTTCACGCGCGAATTGATCGTCTCCACCCCGGGAGCGCCAGGCGCTGGGGCACGATGTCGGCAGCGAAGATGGTCTGCCACGTCACCGACCACCTTCACATGGCACTGGGTGACGTCGAGGTCGCGCCGGCCCCTCTTCAACTCGTGATCGGCGGCAGGAAGATCCCGGTCGGCCGTGGCATGCTCTGGTTCAAGCCGTCCCGGGTCCTGATGGTCCACTGGCTCCCCTGGCCGAAGGGATGGATCGGCGCCCCACCCGAAACGCTCCGGGCGACGCCGGGCGCCTGGGACGACGACACCGCACGCCTGCACGAAGCGATCGACCGCGCCGGCGCAACGGATCCGGCGGAAACGTGGGGCGACCATCCGGTCTTCGGCCGGCTCTCGGGCAGGGAGTGGGGAAGGATCTGCTGGATGCATCTCGACTACCACCTGCGGCAGTTTGGAGTCTGACTGGATGCCTGTCGTCAACGGAGACATCCACGAGGTCCTGCACCGCGTCTTCGGCTTCTCCGGCTTCATCGGCCAGCAGGAGGCGGTGATCGAGCACACCGTGGCCGGCGGCGACAGCCTGGTGCTGATGCCGACCGGCGGCGGCAAGTCGCTGTGCTACCAGATCCCCGCAATCGTCCGCGGCGGCGTGGGCGTGATCGTCTCGCCCCTCATCGCTCTCATGCGCGACCAGGTCGAAGGGCTCCGCCAGACCGGCGTGCGGGCCGCGTGCCTCAACTCAACCCTCACCTGGCGCGAGGTGCGCGAGACGGAGGCCGCGGTCGCAGCGGGCCGGCTCGATCTGCTCTACATCGCCCCCGAACGGCTTCTCGGCGAACGCACGCTGGAGCTGCTGTCACGCACCCGGCTCGCCCTCTTCGCCATCGACGAAGCACATTGCGTGTCTCAGTGGGGCCACGACTTCCGCCCGGAGTATCTGCAGCTCTCGGCGCTGCCGGAGTTGTTTCCGGATGTTCCGAGGATCGCGCTCACCGCCACGGCGGACGAGCCCACGCGCCGCGAGATCGCCGCCCGGCTGAGCCTGCGGGATGCCCCCCTCTTCGTCAGCGGCTTCGATCGCCCGAACATCCGCTACCAGGTCGTCCCGAAGAACAACGCCCGGGCCCAGCTGCGCCGCTTCCTGGAGCGCCACGAAGGCCACGCCGGCATCGTGTACTGCCTGTCTCGGCGCAAGGTCGACGAGACAGCCGAATGGCTTCGGGGTCTCGGCGTGAACGCGCTGCCGTACCACGCCGGCCTCGACGGGACGACCCGCCAGCGCCACCAGGACCGTTTCGTGCGCAACGACGGCGTCGCCATCGTGGCCACGATCGCCTTCGGCATGGGCATCGACAAGCCCGACGTGCGCTTCGTGGCCCACCTCGACCTCCCGAAGAGCATCGAAGCCTACTACCAGGAGACGGGCCGCGCGGGCCGCGACGGCGAGCCCGCCAACGCGTGGATGGTCTACGGACTGCAGGAGGTCGTCACCCTGCGCAGCATGGTCGAGAACTCCGAGGCGGGCGAGGCGCGCAAACGGCTCGAGGTGCGTAAGCTCGACGCCATGCTCGGCTACTGCGAGCTCGCGACCTGCCGCCGCCGCACCCTGCTCGCGTATTTCGGCGAGACGCTGACCGAGGACTGTGGCAACTGCGACAACTGCCTCACCCCGGTGGCGGTGTGGGACGCCACCGAGGCCTCGCAGAAGGCCATGTCGTGCGTCTCCCGGACGGGTCAGCGGTTCGGCGCCGCGTACCTCACCGACGTCCTGCGCGGCCGCGATACCGAGCGCGTGCGGCGCTTCGGGCACGACCGGCTCCCCACCTTCGGCGTCGGCGCTGATCTCGACGCCTACCAGTGGCGCTCGGTCTTCCGCCAGCTCGTCGCCCGTGGGCTGCTCAGCGTGGAGATCGAGAAGTACGGCTCCATCCGGCTAACCGATGCGAGCCGGCCGGTCCTGCGCGGGGAGGCCGAGGTGCACATGCGGATGGAGGTGCGGCCGGCTGCGGCGAGGCGGAAGCGCAAGGCCAAGGCACCGCAACCGCCCCCCGATCCGGCCACCTGGGACGAAGCGCTGTGGGAGGCCCTGCGCAAGCGCCGCACCGAACTCGCGCAGGAGCAGAGCGTCCCGCCCTACGTCATCTTCCACGACGCGACGCTCAGGGAGATGGTTGCGCGGCGCCCGTGCACGCCGGAAGATTTTGCCGAGCTCACCGGGGTCGGCGAGACGAAGCTGAGCCGCTACGGCGACGACTTCCTGGCGGTCATCGCGGCGCACGAGACCCGCGCCGAGCCACCCGCAGCAGACCCCCCGGCATCCACCTCCACAACGGGGTGAACCATCATGACCGACACTACCTCTCCCGGCCACGCCGGCAACACCGATCTGCGCCGTGAGGCCGGCTGTCGCGCGGTCCCAGGCGACTTGTCCGCCAGAATCAGCGCGAATTGGCGGACAACGGGGGCTAAACGGGGTTTGTCCGCCAGAATTGATCCGAATTGGCGGACAACGGGCGCCGAAAAGGGTTTGTCCGCCAGGTCAGGCGGGAATTGGCGGACAAATCGCACCGCGTGGGTGCTGCTGCTGGCCGTCGCCTGTTCGGGCCCGGGGGGATCGTCGGCGCCGCAGGGCGATGCCGGCGAGGCCGTCTGGCCCGGCGGGGAGTGGCCCGTCTCCACCCCGGAGGCCGAAGGCGTGGATGCCGCCGCGATCGATGCGCTGGTGCGCGACATCGACGCGGGCCGCTACGGCCTCATCGACCAGTTCCTCCTCATCCGCAACGGATACGTCATCGCCGATCACCGATGGGATCACGGCGGGAGATACGCCCAGCTCCTTACCCAACAGCCCGACACGGTCCTGCACCAGTACAACTACGACCACCCCGCCTGGCACCCGTATCACCAGGGCACCGATCTGCACTCGCTGCAGTCGGTCACCAAGAGCGTCCTGTCGGTTGCGTTCGGGATCGCGGTCGATGCCGGCCACGTCCCCGGCGTGGACGACGGCGCCTGGCCCTGGCTTGCGGACTACGGCGTGGACCTTGCGGAGCCCCGGCGCGCCGCCACCACGCTGGAGGACTTCCTCACCATGCGCAGCGGGATGGACTGGGCGTTTCCGGGACAGCCCTACACCGACGAAACCCACCCGACCGTGGTCCTGGAGGGGAGCGACGCCTGGATCGAGTACGTGGTCGAGCAACCGATCGGGACCGACCCGGGGACTCGGTTCGACTACAACGACGGCGTGAGCGTGCTGCTCGGCAAGATCGTCCGCGAGGCGACGGGACAGCGGCTAGACGCGTGGGCCGAGGAACGGCTCTTCCGTCCGATCGGGATCGACGAGTACTACTGGAAGATCACTCCGGAGGGCGAGGCCGATTCGGAGGGCGGCCTGTATCTGTCCACCCACGACCTGGCGCGGATCGGCTACCTGATGCTGCGCGGCGGCGAGTGGGACGGCCGGCAGATCGTGTCGCGCGAGTGGGTGCGGGCGTCCACGGCGCCCGTGGTCCCCGACGTGGCCCCCGACAACGACAGGCCCGACAGCGGCTACGGCTACCAGTGGTGGGTGCCGGTGCACGAGGACGGCGAGACCCGGATCTTCGCCGCGAACGGGTACGGCGGGCAGTTCCTCCACGCCGTGCCCGAACACGACCTGATCTCGGTCTTCAACGGCTGGACGCTGCACGAGCGTCCCGAGATGGCGAGCTGGATGGCGCTTCAGGAGCGGATCCTGCCGGCGATCCGGCCGGAGTAGCCCCGGGTGTTCGCCCGATGATGCGGGGCTACGACGCCCACACCTTCCGGGGCGATCTCTTCGGGGGTCTCACCTCCGCCGTCGTGGCGCTCCCGGTCGCGCTGGCCTTCGGAGTCGCTTCCGGTCTGGGCGCGGCCGCGGGGATGTACAGCGTCATCGCGGTCGGCTTCTTCGCCTCGGTCTTCGGCGGCACCCGGTCGCAGATCTCCGGCCCGACCGCGCCGATGACCGTCGCCATGTCGGTCATCATCACCACGCACGCCTCGACCCTGGGCGAAGCGTTCGCGATCGTGGTCATGGCGGGGCTCCTGCAGGTGGCGCTGGGGATCCTGAGGATCGGGCGCTTCGTGGTGTACACGCCCCACGTGGTCGTATCGGGATTCATGTCCGGGATCGGCATCATCATCATGCTGATCCAGTCATTGCCCTTCCTCGGTGCGCCGGCGCCCTCCGGAGGGGCCCGCGGCGCCATCGCCGCCCTCCTCGCGATCGAGTCGGTCAACTACCAGGCGCTGACGCTCGCGCTGGTCACGCTGGCGGTGATCCTGCTCTGGCCCCGACGCTTCTCGAAGTACGCGCCGCCGGTGTTGATCTCGCTCGTCGTCGGCACGCTGCTCGGGGTTCTCTGGCTGACCAACGTGCCGGTCATCGGCGAGATCCCGACCGGCCTGCCTACGATCCAGGTGACCCTGCCCGCGCTCGGTTTCCTCCTGGACGCCGCGGAGCCCGCCCTCGTATTGGCGCTGCTCGGTTCGGTGGACAGCCTGCTGACCTCCCTGGTCGCCGACTCCCTCACGGGCCAGCGGCACAAGCCGAACCGGGAGCTGGTGGGGCAGGGCATCGGCAACATCATCTCCGGGGTGTTCGGCGGACTGCCGGGGGCCGGCGCAACCATGGGCACCGTCACGAACATCCGCGCCGGAGGGACCACGCCGGTATCCGGGGCGCTGCGCGCGGTGCTGGTCCTGGGCCTTCTCCTGGGTCTGGGCCAGCACGTCGAGCCGATCCCGCACGCGGTTCTGGCGGGAATCCTGATGAAGGTCGGGTGGGACATCATCGACTGGAGGCTGCTGACCCGCATTCACCGGATCCGCAAGGAGCACCTGGTCGTCATGCTGGTGACCCTGGGCCTCACCGTGTTCGTCGATCTGGTCACCGCGGTTGCGATCGGCCTCATTGTCGCCGCGATGGCGCTCGCGAAGGAAATGGAGGTGCTCGAACTCGACAGCGTCGTGTCGGTGCCGCTGCTCGACCAGGCCTTTTTCGCCGAACACCCCGAGATGCTGGCGATGGAGGACGAGTACGCGGCCCGGACCGGCCTGGTGTCGCTCAAGGGCAGCTTCACCGTGGCCTCGGCCCACAAGCTGGTCGGGACGGTCGGCGGCGACATCAGCGAGCACGAAATCACGATCTTCGACTTCACGGAGGCACGCTTTCTCGACGACAGCGCGGCCATGCTGATCGCGCAGCTCTTCGAGGTCGCCGAGCGGAGCGATACCGAGGTGATCGTGATGGGACTGTCGGGATCGGTGGCGGTGACCCTTCACACGCTCGACATCCTGCGTCGGGTGCCCGCGGGCCACGTCGTCGACTCCCTCGACGAAGCCAGGCTGGTCGCGATCAGTCTGCTGGCGCCCTCACCGGCCGGTTAGTCCTCGCGGAGTGCCGCGGGGCGTCCTGTCCACGAGTCCCCGGACTAGCCCGAGCCCTCGTCCTCCGCGTTTATCGCCGCGAAAGCCTCGGCGAACTCGGCAAGCCTCTCATTGAGCGCGGCGCTCAACGCCTCCGCGGTGGATCCCGCTTCGGACACGCCCACCCCGCTGGACCACCAGGTCACGGCTTCCGACAGCGTGATCTGCGTGTCGCGAATCATCTGCGTCGCCTGCTGCACGCGCACCGACACCGCGTAGGCCACGACGCCCGCGACTCCACCGCCGCACTCCAGCGTGATCCTCAGCTCGGGAAGGCCCGGGCTGGCCAGCATCTCACGCTCGCTGAGCAGGGGCACCTCGGCCACTTCGAGCGCGGCCTCGGCCTCGGTGCGCACTGCATCGGCCGACACACCCGCCCCCTCGCACCCCAGGTTGGCCTCCGCGCGCACGTAGACGCCCTCCAACCCTTCCAGGGTGTAGCGGTTCCACTCCGTGTCCTGCGACGATGCCGCGGTGGGGATGACCAACGCTGCTGCGGCGACCGCGGCCGCACAGGCGACCGGCGCCCAGCGCATCTTCAGCGGTTCCTCCGATACCCTCGCGCCCATCAGCGGCTGCCTCCACAGGACCGGCATTGGTGGTTGTTCTGCGAGCCCAGCTTCTCGAGCAGCGCCACCGTGGCCGGATGGGGCTGCGCGCGCTGCTCGGGGCTGTTGGCGAGATCGGCCGTGGTCTGGCCTCGCCTGCTGATGGCGTTGATGTCCGCGCCGCGGCTCGCCAGGAAGAGTATGGTCTCGTTGTCGCCTCGCGCGGCCGCGTGGTGAATGGCGTTGTAGCCGTCCTTGTCGCGCAGGTTGGGATCGATGCCCAGCTCGTCTACGAGGTAGCGCACTGCCGGCAGCCAGCCGTCGGGCACGCTGCGATGCTGCTGCGCGACCCGCGAGGTGCCGAACCCCACCCCGGAAGCCGCGTGCAGCGGGTGCACCGCGGGTCCGCCGACGGGCACGGGCGGCAACCCGGACGGGTCCGTCGGCGTGTCTTCCGGCCGGGTGTCGGGGAAGTTCGGGTCGAAGAAGCGGCGGCGGTCCGGCAGCTTCATCGTCCAGATGTCGGGATCGGCTCCGTACTCGACGAGGAGGCGCATCGCTTCCACGTCCACCGCGTACGCGGCTCTCCAGAACGGCGTGGCGCCGGTGAAGTCGACCCCCATCCGGCCGGCGTTGTAGGCCGCGTACCAGATGTGGGTCGTCGTCTGCTGGTTCGGGTCGGCCCCCGCGTCGAGCAGTAGCTTCATCAACTCGAGGTAGCTGGTCTCCTGCTGGCGGAAGGCCTGCGGCTGCGGATACCAGGTGCGCAGCGACCACTCGATATTGAGGGTGGCGAAGAGGGGGCCCGCGCCGTCGTCGCTGACCAGGTTGGGATCGGCGCCGCGCTGGAGAAGGTCCCGGGCGAGATCGTAGTTGCCGTTGATGACGGCCACCAGCATCGGCGAGGTCTGGTCGCCGGCGGTCGGCCCGTTGAGATCCGCGCCGCCCTCGAGCAGCAACGCCGCCGTGGAACGGTGGCCCTCGCGCGCCGCGAAGTGCAGTGCATTGAAGCCGCCCTGCTTGCCGATCTGCTGCGAAGAGGACAGGGCCTTGACCGGCGGTTCCGCGGGAGCAGCGGTGTCCGCGGTCTCTTCGCCGGCAGGCGGAGTGCCCGGAGCGGGCTGTGCAGGGCGCTGAGGCTGTCCCTGTGCCGGCTGGCGCTGTGCCGCCTGCTCGCGGTCTTCACCCTCTTCCGGCTCCTCCGCTGCCGCGCGCACCCGCGCCCGCTGCCGCTGCTCCGCGCGCAGCTTCCGGTCGTGTTCCTCGTAGTCCTTGATCCTGGTCACCAGGGTTACGTCGGCACCGGCGGTCAGCAGGGCCCGCACGGCCGCGTCGGCCCCGCGCACCGCCCCGAACATGAGCGGCGTGCGCTCGGCGAACGCATCTCGCGCGTCAGCGTCGCCACCGTGGGCGGCCAGCAACTCGATCACGGCAGCGGCATCGGCATCGGCCGCGAAGTGCATTGCGGTGACGCCGGTGGTGGTGAAAGCATCGGGATCGGCGCCGGCTTCGAGAATCAGCCGCGCCACCTCCGCGTGACCGCCGCGGCTGGCAATGTGAAGGGGATTGTAGCCGCCCAGCCGCGTGGTGGCCCGAACCGCCGCACCCGCATAGAGCAGCGTCTTCGCGATGTCGATGTCGTTGTTGGCCGCGGCCCAGTGCAGCGCCGTCATGCCGTCACTCTGGGCCGTGTTGACGTCCGCGCCCTGACGGAGCAGGATCCTCACGGCCTCCAGATCGCTGCGTTCGGCGGCGTCAGCCACCGGGGCCTCGACCGGCCTGACCGCACCGGCAGCGGCGACCAGCGCAACGAATGTGAGGAACTGCGCAATTCGGTGCACCAGCCTTCCGGCCGGCCGCACGCAAGAGTCTCCAGCGGTCATCGTACCACCCCCTGGCAGCTAAATCGCGAAGTGACCGGTGCTGTTACCGAACTTCTCGATGTCCTCGGCACCCAGCTTGTGCAGCAGGCTCAGCATGACGTTGGCCATTGGCGTGCCGGGGCGGGCACGGATGTGCTGCTCGCCCGGCAGGATGCCGTTGGCGCCGCCGGCAAGGAACAGCGGGCAACGCGCATGGTTGTGAAGGTTGCTGTCGGCCATCGCCGATCCGTACATGATCATCGTCTTGTCCAGGAGCGATTCTCCGCCCTCGGTTGCCGCCTGAAGCTTCTCCATGAAGTACGGCACCATCGACACATGATATTCGTTGATCTTGCCGAACTGCCGAACGCGATCCTCGCGCCCGCCGTGGTGCGACGAGGCATGGAAGGGCGCCTCGACTCCGGATTCGGGGTAGACCCTCGGCGATGCGTCGCGGCCGAGCTTGAGGGAGAACACGCGAGTCGTGTCGGACTGGAAGGCCAGGACCTGCAGGTCGAACATCAGCTTCACATGGTCCTCGAAGGAGTCGGGGACGCCGACGGGGGCTTCGGGGATCTGCCGCTCTTCGCCGCTCGTGTTCTGCGCCTCGATGCGCTGGATGCGCTGCTCGAGCTCGCGGATGTTGTTCGCGTACTGATCGAGCCGGTGGACATCGCTCGGGTCGAGCTGGCGCCGCACCGACGACATCTCCCCCATCACCCAGTCGAGGATGCTGCGGTCGGTGTTCAGCCGCTCGGCCCTCTGCTCAGGCGTCCCGCCGGCTCCGAAGAGCTGCTCGAATACCGCCCTCGGATCCCGGATCATCGGCAGGGGCTGGGTGGGGCTGGACCAGCTGATCGTGTCGGTGTAGACGCATGCATAGCCGTAGGCACAGCCCCCGGCCTGGTCGACGTTCTCGATCGAAAGCTGCAGCGAGGGGATCGGCGTGTCCTGGCCGAACCGCTGGACGTAGAGCTGGTCGAAGGATGTCCCGACCCGTACATCCGACCCTTCGGTCTGCTTGGGATGGGCCTGGGTGAGGAAGACGGCGCTGGTGCGGAAATGGTCGCCGCCGATCTCGCTGGGAGCGTAGGCGTCGGCCATCCGCGCGTCGGTGTCGCTCACGATGGTAAGGTACTTCCGGAAAGGCTCCAGCGGCTTGAGGCTGCTGGGCGACAGGTCGAAGTCGCTCCCGGTCTCGGCGGGGGACCAGAGGTTCTGCGATGCGCCCCAGTCGTTGCAGCCGGCGGCGCCGTGCACCTGCTCGATGCACACGACCCTGGTCTTGCTGGCCGCCTTGCCCGCCTCGGTGGAGGCCCAGAGGCGGCCCGCGGGGATCATCGCGTCCAGGAGGGGCAGGCCGATTGCGGCACTGGCTCCCTTGAGCATCGCGCGCCGCGAGAGGTGTTTGCCGCTCAGGTATTGCATGTTACAGACCTCGCTGGTCAGAGGTTGGGTGGGGTCGGTCCGCTCGGCGCTTCTTCCTCGGCGACGGTGCCGACCCTCGCCATGCGGAAGGCCGGGCTGTTCACGACACCCAGGATGAACGACGAGATGCGGTAGTCATCCGCTTCGGCGGCACCGGTAATCGCCCTGATCGTCGGCATGTCGTAGTACTCCACGCGCCTGCCCAGGGCATAGGCCATCATGTTTTCGGTAAAGGTGCTCAGGAAGACATCGGAAATGTCCAGGAGCGCCCCTCTCAGATCGTCGGGACCCGCCAGCTCCGTGCCGTCGTACATGACGCCGACGGGGTCGACCGGATTGCCCTCGTCGCGGATGCGCCAGGCGCCGGTCACGTCGAAGTTCTCAAGGGCGAGCCCGAGGGGGTCGATCACGTTGTGGCAGGAGTTGCAGGCCGGATTGGCCGCGTGCTGCTCCATCCGCTCGCGCACGGTCAGGAAGCGTCCATCTTCGGCGGCGGCCGTCTCCTCGAAGGCGGGGATGTCGGGCGGAGGCGGAGGCGGGGGAGCGCCCAGCAGGACTTCGAGCACCCACTTGCCGCGCAACACCGGAGACGTGCGGTCCGGGTGGGAGGTCAGCGTGAGGACGCTGCCGTGCCCGAGCAGCCCCCGGCGGTTGGCGGTGGGGTAGGTCACCCGCTTGAACGACGGGCCGACGACGCCGGTGATTCCGTAGTGCCGGGCGAGGCGCTCGTTGACGAAGGTGTAGTCCGCCGTCAGCAGGTCCAGCACGGGACGGTCTTGCTCGACCAGGTGCGAGAAGAAGAGCTCGGTCTCGTGGATCATCGCGTCGGCGAGCGTCTGGTCGAAGTAGGGGTAGGTCAGCGCGTCGGGGTGGATGTCCTCGAGGTCCTGCAGCCGCAGCCACTGTGCCGCGAAGCGCGTTGCGAGGGCTTCGGAGCGGAGGTCCGCGAGCATGCGGCGCGCTTGCCGATCCAGTTCCGCCGGGTTGGAGAGTTCGCCGGTCCGCGCCAGCCGCAACAGTTCGTCATCGGGCGGGGCGCCCCACAGGAAGAACGAGAGGCGCGACGCCAGGTCGAAGTCGTCGATCGCGTAAATGCCGTCGGCGGCGACCTCGTCGGGGCGGCGCTCGAGGCGGAAGAGGAAGTGCGGGCTGGCCAGCACCGCCTGCAGCGCCGTGCGGATGCCCTTCTCGAAGCCACCGTCGGCCGCACCCTGGCGGTAGAAGCGCAGGAGGCCGTCGACATCGCCGTCCTCCGCCGGGCGCCGGTAGGCCCTGGTCGCCAGGCGGCCGATGATCTCCCTCGCGCAGGGCTCCTCCTCCGCGGGCGCGGTGGGGCGGCAGCTGAACACCGCGCGGCGCGCAGGCGTGTCCGACACGCCGGTCACGTCGAAGGGGCCGAGAATGGTGAGGCGCTGCAGGTGCTGCTGCGTCGTGACGCCGAGGCCGATCCCGATCTGCCCGTCGGCGAGCGTATGGTCGATCGGCCGGATCAGGTCGTCCACGACACCTTCGAACTGCTGGATGAAGGCGACGGTCACGCGCTTCTGTCCCGCGGTTACGTAGGTCGAATCGGTCCGGATGTTGAGGCCGGTCGGCTCGGACTCCGACATCCAGCGGTCGATGGTCAGCAGGGCCACCCGCGCGCCGTCGATCGACACTTCGATCTGCTCGGTGCCGAAGGTCCGTCCGAAGACCTCTCCCTCTACCGCCGCATACGGCATGATGTGGAACACGTACTTCCCGTCCGCGGGGAAGTTGTGCATGACCGACAAGCCGCCGCGCGTGCCGATCGGGGCACCCTCGACCCGTTCCTTTTGCGACGCCACTCGGGGGATCCGATAGATCGTGGAGGCCTGCTCGGCGTCGGGATCACCGAGCGCCATGCGGCTGATCTGCCCGGCAGCGCGCAGATACCCTTCCATGACCGTCGCCGAAGGCATCTGCACATCGGCGATGTTGTCGAAGTTCGCGCTCTTGGTATCGAGCGGGAGGAAGGAGCTCACGTCGACGTCGACCCCGAGGAGGTCCTTCACCGCGCGGGTGTACTCGGCCCGGTTCAGGCGCTGGAAGGTGCGCTTGCCGGGGTTGGGATCGCGCGCCGCGATTTCGTCCATCGCGGTCTCGAGTTCGGTGGCCATCGCCGCGATCACCTCGGCCTCGGGACGCCGGACGCCCTTGGGCGGCATCATCCCCGCCCGAAGCTTGCGGATCATCTTCTCGATCGTGGGTCGGTGCTGCCCGGCGTCAGCGAGGTCGAAGCCCTCGAGGACCAGGCCGCCCACCTGCCGCCGTTCGCTGTGGCAGCGGACGCAGTATTCCTGGACGATTTCGTTCGCAACGACGTCCGCGGCCGCCGAATGGTCCGAAGGGGCTGCCGCGATTCCCGGTTGGGCATCCACGGGTCGTTCATCGGACCCGGCAACGGCAAGACCAAAGGTGCCCGCCGTCAGCAGTGCGAAGGCGTACTTGTTCAATGATCCCCCTGGTTGGTGGCTCTGGCCACACGAATGATAATATGTGGCGGCAGCACCTCGCCAGTCGAGAAAAAGGCCGTGGACCGAATCGCCCCTTGTCCCCTGGCATCGCGCGCGCCAACATGTAAAGGACTCATGAGAGCCCGATCGTGTTGAGCGTATCCGCCGGTCAAGCCGGGCCCAGCGACGACCGGCCGCAGCTCGGGCGGCGGAGTGTCAGGAGGAACATGACCCAGACCCGCGTGCCGGTTCCGATCCTTGCGGGAGTGTTCCTTGCGCTTTGCGGGATTGCGATGGCCTCGGGGGGCACGACCAGTGCCCAGGAGCGCGGTGTCGTCCGCATTACCGCGCACATCGTGGACGTGGATACCGGTGAGGAGCTCGAGGGCGCAGTCATCGCGCTCTCCGGCGTCGCAAACCGGCACGTCACGGGGCCGGACGGGCGCGTCTCCTTCGATGCCGCGATCGGCGACTACGCGCTGACGATCCGCAAGGGAGGATACGCGACGGTCGAAGGCGACTTTTCGGTCTTGCGCCCGGGCGACTTCAGCCTCATGCTGCGCAAGGCCGAATACGGCGACCTCAATACGCCCGCCAGACTGCTGGTCAGGGTCGTGGACGCGGTCTCCGGGATCCCGGTCGAGGGCGCCACCGTGTCGCTCGTCGACGGGCGGATGGCTCCGACGAATCTCGATGGCCGGGCCGCATTCGACGGTCTCGCCTCGGAGTTGACCCAGGTGACGGTCGACAGGATCGGCTACGCGACGCGAACCGAGCCTGTGACGCTCCACCCGGACCGCACCACGGCGGTCGAGGTCGCCCTGACCATCGAGGCGGTCGCACTCCGGCCCATAAAGGTCGAGGTGCGCTCGCGCTTTCTGGAGTCGCACGGGTACTACCGGCGGCTCGATCAGGGCGTCGTCATGCGCCTCCTTACGCGGGAGTCGATCGAGCAGCGAGGTTCGGCTCGCATCTCGGACGCGTTTGCGTACGTGCCCGGCCTGCGCATCAACCGGCCCAACAACCAACGTGCCCATCTGCAGGCGCGCGACTGCAGGCTCGCCATCTTCGTCGACGGCGTCGAGTGGGGTGTGGACATCGAGGGGACGGTCGACATCGACCAGATTCCTCCAGAGTGGGTCGAGGTGGCCGAGGTGTATTGGGGTATGCGGACCCCGCCCGAGTACCGGAGCCGGTACAATGGGGGTTGCGGCTCGGCCCTGATCTGGACGAGGCGGGCGGTCGGCAGAGAATAGTCCCGGGGACAACGCCGCCGCGTCATCCGGGCTGCGATGCGCGCTCGCGCGGGCCCTTGGCGCACCGGACGGCCAAATCGGCCGGCCGCGAGGTGTTATTTTCCGAGGGTGAGCGATCGACCGGACCGCGAACCGTAGGTGCCGGTGCCGCCGCCGTTGCCGAATGCGGGTCGGTGGCGTTTTCCAACCGCAATTCACCACGACAGGGGAGTGAGTACATTGGGGCACATCCAAGCGGGTACCGAAGCGCCTGACTTTTCGCTGCTGGACGCCTTCGGGCAGGATCCGGTCACGCTGTCCGCACACCGGGGCAGGCCGGTCGTGCTGATGTTCGTACCGCTCGCGTTCAGCGGCGTCTGCACGAAGGAGCTGTGCCACGTGGGCGAGAACTGGAACAGGTGGGGATCGCTGGGCGCGGCCGTCTACGCGATCAGCATCGACTCGCCCTTCTCGAATCAGCAGTGGCGCAAGGAGATGGAAGTGCCGTTCCCCATCCTCTCCGACTTCAACAAGACGGCCGCCACGGCATACGGCGTGCTGCAGGACGATTTCTTCGGACTGCAAGGGGTGGCCAGACGGTCGGTCTTCGTCGTCGACGGCGATGGCCGCGTAGCCTATGCGTGGGTGAGCGAGGATCCCGGAGTGCTGCCCCCATTCGACGAAGTGGTGGGGGCGGTGGAAGCGCTGGGCTGATCATGCGGGGCCGTTTCTTCGCGCTGTGCGCCGCGGCGGCGATGGTCGCCGGCGGGGGCGGTGAGGCTGCGGCGCAGGGCGGCGCGTTCGTCACCTTCGCGGGCCAGGTCATCGACACCTACTGGGGTGCGCCGGTCGAAGGCGCAGTGGTGCGGCTCACCGAGACGATTCGCGAGGACGGATCGCCGATCGTGGGTGTGACCGACGCCCAGGGTCGCTTCAGTATTCCCGCCGTTCCGGAAGGTCCGAGCCAGGTACTGGTGTCGCGGATCGGCTACGCGGACCTTGTCCAGGTGCTCGACATCCGGCTCGATCAGTTCATCGAGGTCGTGATGATCCCCAAACCCGTCGTGCTGGAGGGGATCGAAGTCTATGTGGACCGCCTCGAGACGCGGCTTCGCGAGCTTCCCTACATCACCAGCACGTACGGCGAGATCGCGCTTCGGTCGGCCCCCGACCTGAACGTAGCCGACTACCTTCACAGCCAACCCTCGTTCGAGTTCGTGCCCTGCTTCGAGGGCAATACGCAGTCCGGCATCTTTGGCCAGCGCCTCGATTGCATGCGCACCCGGGGCACCATGCCGCAGCGGCCGCGGGTGTTCATCGACGATGCGCCGGCGTTCGGGGGCGTCGGGGAATTGAGCACGATCCCCACCTCGGCCGTGTACCGCGTGGAGGTGATCCGGGGCTGCGGCCAGATCCGCGTGTACACGAACACCTACGTGGAGGGCACGGTCGTCCAGCCGCGTCCGCTGATTCCGATCATCTGCTGACCGGGACGGCTGCCATCGGCTGCCGGCGGGCGCGGGTGGCGAGTCCGCAGGCGCCTGACCTAACCGTCTTCCGCCGCCGGCCTCTTCCTCAGGCGCTTCAGCCGGGACCGCTTCCTCTTGTCTTCGAGGCGCTTTCGCCGCTGGTTGCGAGGAACCCGCGTGGAGATGCGCGGCGGATCGGTCCTGTCGAGCTGCGCGAGCTTCTGGCGGAGCTTCCGCAGCGTGTCCTCCCGATTGCGGTGCTGGGAGCGGTGCCGGCGCGACGAGACTACGATCCCCGTCCGGCGATGGGTCAGCCGCACCCCTGATTCCACCTTGTTCTGGTGCTGTCCTCCCGCACCGCCCGAACGAAAGGTGTCCACCCGGCACTCTCGTAGCAGGTCCTGGTCGGACAGCCCGTCCTCGGGGCCGCTCCGCGTGCGTTCTCGTGGCGGAGCAGGGGGTTTGCGGGACGGCGGATTGTCCATAGACTGAAGCTACGCAAACAACTCAAGAAGAGCGCGATGGTCCGCGACCAGTTCGATCAGAATCCAGGTCTCCGCTTCCTCATTACACTCGCGGCGGCGGTCATTGTCATCCAGGGGTTGAGGTTCGCGCAGCCGATCCTGCTCCCCGTCGCCCTGGCTGGCTTCCTGGCGATCATCTGTCTGCCCCTGGTCATCTGGCTGGCCGGAAGAGTGCCCCGATCGCTGGCCATCTTCATTGCGGTTCTGGTCGTGGCGGGGGTGTTCGGGCTGCTGATCGTGGTGGCCAGCCAGCAGCTGCCCGCGCTTCAGTCGCAGATTCTGCTCCAGATCCAGGCGATCGCCCCGCAACTCGATCCGTGGCTCAGCCAGATCGAGAGCTGGGCGCCCTTCATCGGGGAGGGCGAGCTGCGCAGCGCCGTTCTGGAAATCATCAACGTGACCAGTCTCACGGCGTTGGCCACGACGACGACCACCCTGGCCTTTTCCTTCGTGTCAAGCACCTTCCTCGTATTCCTGCTTCTGGTCTTCGCACTGGGGGAGGCGGTGGTCCTGCCTCGCAAGGTCCGGGCGATCGCATCCGACGCGCTCGCCTCCGACAAGCGGTTCGGCAAGATCGTCGACGAGGTACAGGGCTATCTCGTCATCAAGACACTGGTGAGTCTTGGCACCGGAACCCTGCTCGGACTGTGGAGCTGGGCGATGGGTCTGGACCTGCCGATTCTGCTCGGACTGATTGCGTTCGTTCTCAACTACGTGCCCACCATCGGATCGATCATCGCCTCCGTCCCCGCGATCGCCCTGGCGCTGGTGCAGGTCGATCCCGTGACGGCAAGCTTCGCGGGAATCGATGTACAGCGCGCGGCGATCGTGGGCCTGGGGTACATCACGGTCAATGTCGTCTTCGGGAACTGGCTGGAACCCACGCTGATGGGACGCCGCCTGGGCCTGTCGACCCTGGTGGTCGTCCTGTCCCTGGTGTTCTGGGGATGGCTGTGGGGTCCGGTGGGAGCGCTGCTCTCCGTGCCGCTGACGATGATGGTCAAGATCATGCTTGAGAATACGCCGGACTTGAGATGGATCGCGGTCCTTCTGGACAAGAATCCCCCCCCGGACGCCTACGGCGACGCGGCCGCCGCATCATGACGCCTGCCGAGTTCCGGAGCTTTCCCGGCAGCACCCGGATCTGGATCTTCGGCGCCGACCGCGAACTCGATGATCGCGAATCGGCGGAGATCCTGACCGGCGTCGACGGCTTTCTGCGGAACTGGGCCGCGCATGGCGTGCCCCTGCACGCGGCTCGCTCCTGGTGCCATGACCGTTTCCTTATCGTGGGTGCCGACACCGAGGCCGCAGCGCCGTCCGGGTGCTCGATCGACGCCCTCGTCGGCGTGTTGAAGGAGATGGAGGTTCGCTTCGGCGTGCGCTTCCTCGGGAACGAAGCCGTCTGGTACCGCGACGCCCGCGACCGCATCCGCAAGGCGTCGCGACCGGAATTTCGCGGACTGGCGAAGTCGGGAGGGGTTACTCCGGCATCGGTCGTGTTCGACAACTCGATCACGGAGCTCTCCGAATTGAGGGCGGGCAGGTGGGAGGGGCCCGCCCGCGACCACTGGCATTCGGTGTTTTTTGATTGATCGGTTAAACAGCGAAGCCGGCGGTGCAACGCCCGCCGGCTTCGCTTTCCGGAAAGTACGCTTCGTAGTCTTGGAGCTAGGCGACACCTCCGACGCGGATTACGTTCTCCGCAGCAGGCCCTTTCGGGCCGTTGACCATGTCGAACTCGACCTGGTCTCCCTCAGCAAGGCTCCTGAAGCCATCACCCTCGATCGAGGAGTAGTGGACAAAGCAGTCCCTCTCCCCGGCCACCGGGCTGATGAAACCGAAACCCTTCGCGTCGTTGAACCACTTCACGGTTCCCGTGGTTCGCATCCTCTGCTCCTTCATGGCACTGTAGGCTTTCCCGGCGCTCACCGCCGGACTTACGCGAAACAGGCTACCGGGAACCGACGTTTTAGTCAATCCCGCGTGCCGCACCGGATTCGGCGCTCCCAACGGGAAGCGGTCGGAGTGTGTCTTGCAACGCGAGGACAGAATCGGAGGATTTCATGCATGGATCGATAGATGTGAGGCGGCCGCGGACAAGGAGTCGGCACCGCCGGCCGGGCGCACTCGTGGTTGTGGCCGCGGCCGCCCTCCTGGCGCTTCCGGCGCCCTCCCAATCCCAACGGCTGCCGACCGCGGACTGGCTTGGCGATGGACCGTTCCTGTTGAGCGAACTCGCCCGGGCCGCCGTCGAGCGCAACCGCGACGTACTCGATGCCCGCTACCAGCTCCAGGTTGCTCGGAGCCAGGTCACCGAGGCCTGGAGCGATGTCTATCCCAGCCTCAACGTCTCGTCTTCCTTCACGCGCAACGTCGCCCCGCAGGTGAGCTTCCTCCCGGCCCAGATCTTCGACCCCTCGGCGGCCGAGGGTGATTTCATCCCCGTTCAGTTCGGTGCCGACAACATCTGGAACCTCTCGGTCAATGCGGAGCAGACCCTCTTCGATCCGGCGATCTTCGTCGGCGTGGGTGCCGCGAGCCGTTTTCGGGGGCTGCAGGAGGAAGCCGTGCGCGGGCGAACGCAGCAGGCGGTGACTCGCGTCCGCATCGCCGTCTACGACCTTCTGCTGGCCCAGGAGGAGGTCCGTCTTACGCAGAATTCGCTGGAAAGGGTCCAGCTGTCGCTCGAGGAGACCCGCGCCATGGCCGAAGCCGGGGTTGCGGAGCTCTACGACGTACTCCGCCTGGAAGTCGAGCTGGCCAACCTCGAGCCCAACCTGAGACGGGCCGAGAACAGGCGCAGCACGGCCCGCCGGACCATTGCGGCGGAGCTGGCGCTCGACCCCGAGGCCCGGATCGAAGTATCGGGGGAGCTGGCGGAGATGGATCTGGACCGCCCCGAAGACAACTCGCCAGCCAACCGGGACATCCTGGCGTTCGTCGGCTCGACCGTCGAAAACGACACGGATGTGGCCGATTTCGTGCGGCGGGGCAGGGCGGTGCGCTCCGACATTCGACAGCTTGAACTGACGGAATCCCTGCGAGAGACGGAGATGCGCATCGAGCAGGCCGACTACCTGCCCAGCGTCTTCGCGTTCGGCACCTACGGCCTCGCCGCCCAGCAGAACGGGATCCCCGACTTCTTCGGAACCTCCCTGCAGCGGGGATCGACGAAACAGTTGGGGCTCAGGGTGAGTTTTCCAGTGTTCTCGGGATTCGGCCGCGAGGCCCGCATCGGCCAGAGGCGGATGGCGCTGCGCCAGGCAGAAGTGCAGACGCAGCTTGCCGCCGACCAGGCCGAGATACAGCTGCGCAACCTTGTGGACGAGGTGCGCGAAGCAAGGGCCCGGGCGGCCGGACAGCGCCTGGCGGTCTCGCAGGCTGGGCGCGGATACGAGATCGCGAGCGCACAGTACCGCGAGGGTCTGTCGAGCCAGCTGGAGCTCACCGACGCCGAGGTGGCGCTGCGCCAGAGCGAATTCAACTACGCTCAGGCGGTTTATGATTATCTGGCGGCTCGTGCGAGGCTCGACGAGGCCGCCGGACGTGTCCCGCTTGTGGACATCGAGGAATAGCGAACAGCAGAGAGTGCGGAATATGAGTTGGTGTTCTGGAAGCCGGCGCGTGGTCGCGGCGGCGGTTGCAGTGGGGGCGCTGCAGGCTTGCGGCAACCTCCGCGGGGAGGACCCGCCGGGTGCGGCGGCCGGGAGCGAGGCCTACACGCGGGTCGTCAATGTCGAGGTGGAACGCATCGAGCCCCATGGCTTTACGCGCTCCGTCGACCTCTCGGGCGTCGCGCTGGCGATGCGCGATGTGGTTGTGTCGGCCGAGGAGGCGGGGGTCGTGCGCCGGATCGTGCGCGACAAGGGCCGGCCGATACGCAGAGGACAGGCGATCGTCCGGTTCGACGACGCGATCCTGAGGGCCCAGGTGCAGAGTGCGACCGCGCAGGCCCGGTACGACGAAGAGGTGTGGGAGCGCCGCAAGAAGCTCTACGAAGAAGACGGCATCGGGTCCGAACTCGACTATCACCAGGCGCAGTACACCGCGGAACAGAGCCGCGGCAACCTGACCGCGCTGCAGGAGCGCCTCGCCCGCACGACCGTCTCGGCGCCCATCACCGGAATCCTGAACGACCGGCTCGTCGAGATCGGGGCGGCGGTGTCGCCCGGAACGCCCGTGGCGCGCATCGTCCAGACGGACACGATCAGGGTCGTGGCTGGAGCCCCGGAACGGTACGCGCTGGACTTGCACGTCGGGGCCGCTGCAACGGTTTCCCTGGACGTCCTCCCGGACCAGGCGTTCGAGGGCACCATCACGTATGTGGGCGCCGTGGTCGATCCCGACAGCCGTACATTCCCCATTGAGCTGACGCTTCCGAACCCGGACGACCTGATCAAGCCGGGGATGATCGCCGAGATATCGGTCGTGCAGGAACAGATCGTGGACGCGATCGTGGTGCCTCAGCAGGCGCTGGTGGCGATGGAGGACGGGTACGTGGTCTTCGCAGTGGAGGGCTCCGGGGGCGACGTCCGCGCGGTAGCCCGCCGGGTGGACATTTCGGTCAGCCAGCGGAACGACGTCGTCGTGGCCTCCGGGCTGAATGCAGGTGACCGGCTGGTGGTGGTCGGGCAGCAGGGTCTGACCGCGGGTGACAGGGTCCGGATCGTGTCCGGCCAGGACGGGGGGGCCGGGGAATGACCGCGGACAAACGGCAGGACGGCTCCGGGGGCCGCGACGACGGACGCGCCTTCAAGGAGTTCCGGCTGACGTCGGTGGCGGTCGATCACGCGACGTCGGTCCTCGTACTCTTCGCATTCGTCACCATCGCCGGGCTGCTCTCCTACCGGGCGATCCCCAAGGAGTCCTTCCCGGAGACGGAAATCCCGATCATCGCGGTCAACACCGTCTACCCCGGGGTGTCTCCGTCCGACATGGAGAGCCTCGTCACCCGCAAGATCGAGGAGGAGCTGAACACCATCTCCGATGTCAAGGAACTCACCTCGACCTCTGTCGAAGGCTATTCCAACGTCGTGGTGGAGTTCGAATCGGCGACGGACATGAACGAGGCGCTCCAGCAGGTGCGCGAGAAGGTGGACCTGGCCCGGCCGGAGCTTCCATCCGAAGTGGAGGATCCGTTCATCACCGAGTTCTCCATGGCGGATGCTCCCGTCATGCAGGTGAACCTGTCCGGCGGGTACGGACTGGTGCGTCTCAAGGAGCTCGGTGAGGAATTGCAGGAGCGGATCGAGTCCATCCCGGCGGTGCTCCGGGTCAGCCTCCGGGGCGGTCTGGAGCGCGAAGTGAAGGTCGATGTCGACCTGTCGCGGCTCCAGTACTACAACGTTCCCCTCGCCGACGTGATCAGCGCGATCCGACAGGAGAACGTCAATATCCCGGGCGGGTCGATCGACGTGAACGGGGTCAAGTACCTGGTGCGCGTCGACGGCGAATTCGACGACCCCTCGATCGTCCGCGATCTGGTGGTGACGACCGAGAACGGCAACCCCATCTACGTCAGGGATCTGGCCACGGTCGAATTCGGATTCGCGGAGCGTGAGACCTACGCGCGCCTGGGCGATCAGCCGGTCGTGACGCTGGACGTCGTGAAGCGGTCCGGCGAGAACATCATCGCCACCGCCGAGGCCGTGCGCGCGGAGATCGACGCGATGCGGCCGCTCTTCCCCCCGTCGACCGAGGTGTCCATCACCTCCGACCAGTCCGACGACATCGGAAGCATGGTGAACAGCCTGCAGAACAACATCATCTCCGGGCTGATCCTCATCGTGGGGATCCTGCTGTTCGTGCTCGGGCTGCGCACCTCGATCTTCGTGGCGATCTCGATTCCGACCTCGATGTTCCTGTCGTTCATCGTCATTGGGCTGATCGGCGTGTCGATGAACATGGTCGTGCTCTTCTCGCTGATCCTCGCGCTGGGGATGCTGGTCGACAACGCGATCGTGATCGTCGAGAACATCTATCGCTTCATGGAAGAGGGCTGGGACCGGAAGTCGGCCTGCAAGAAGGCCACGGGAGAGGTCGCGGTCCCGGTCATCGCGGCCACCGCGACCACCCTCGCGGCCTTCACCCCGCTGCTCTTCTGGCCGGGGATGGCGGGCGACTTCATGAGCTACCTGCCGCTCACCCTCATCATCACCCTGTCCAGCTCTCTCTTCGTGGCCCTGGTGATCGTGCCGACGCTCTGCTCGATCTTCCTGGTCCGGGAAGGAGGGCGCCGGCGCCGGCACCTCAACCGCAACGGCCGCCTGGCGATGCTCGCGGCGGCCCTTCTCGCGCTAGCCGCCGTCGCGCTCGTCAATCCGCTGACCGCCGTCCTCTTCGTCGCGGCCGCCGCGGGGCTGTGGCTGTTGCATTCGTTCGTGCTCGACCGGGTCAGCCGCGCGTTCATGGGGCATGGCTTTCCCCGGCTGGTGGGCTGGTACGAGCGACGCCTCCGCTGGGCGTTGAACCACCGCGCCCTCATCATCTTCGGGTCCCTCGGGGCGCTCGTCGGCACGATCTTCGTCTACAGCATCTTCGCGGCGCCCATCGAGTACTTCCCGGAAGACATCCCGCCGGGCGTCGTGTATGTCTCCGTCGAGGCCCCGGTGGGCACCGCCGCCGATGTCACGGACCGCTATGCCCGGCGCCTCAAGGAGGAGGTGGAGGGCCTCGAGGGCGTCGCCGATGCCGAGACCATCGTCACGACGGTGGGTTCGACGGGAGGCGGGGGAGGAGGTCCGATGGGCGGAGGCGGCGGGCCTTCAGGCCCCGAGGCGGGTCGCATCACGCTGTCCATGGTGGACTACCAGGAACGGCGGTTCGACATCTTCGAGACCCTCTCCGACATGCAGGCCAGGATAGGCAGGAACCTCGCCGGCGCGGAGGTGCGCGTGGACAAGGTGACCGAGGGGCCGCCTTCGGGACCGCCCGTCAACCTTGAGATTTCGGGCGAAGATCCCGATCTCCTGGAGCGGCTCGCGGCCGAAGCCATCGACCTCATCGAGCGGTCTCCGGTCTACCTCAGGCTCGTCGGACTCGAAAGCGACATCGACGACGCCAGGCCCGAGTTGCGCGTGGAGGTGGACCGTGAGAGGGCCAGCCTCTACGGCCTCTCCACGAACGACGTGGGACTCCTCATCCGGACCGCGATCAACGGACTCGAGGCCGCCAAGTACCGCACCGGCAACGACGAGTACGACATCATCGTGCGTCTGCGCGAGCAGGACCGGGCCGACCTGACCTCTCTCGGCCAGCTCACGGTGTTTTCGGAAGGGCGGCAGGTTCCGATCCCCTCGGTCGCGCAGTGGACAGTGGACCGGGGCTACAGCGCGATTCGCCGCAAGGACATGGACCGCATGGCGACCATCAGTGCGGAGGTCGCCGCCGGGTACAACAGCAACGCCGTGCGCCTCGAAGTGGAAGGGGTGCTTGCGGGGTTCGAAGCGGCGCTTCCCGCCGGCTACACGATGGCCTTCACCGGAGAGCAGCAGGAACAGCAGGAGGCGATGGAGTTCCTGGCCGGTGCCTTCATGGCGGCGCTCATGCTGATCGCGCTCATTCTGGTGTCGCAGTTCAACTCCGTGGTGAAGCCCGTGATCATCCTTTCCTCGGTGATCATGTCGACCATCGGGGTGCTGATCGGGCTGATGGTGTTCAGCATGCCCTTCGTCATCATCATGACGGGGGTCGGGGTGATCTCGCTGGCCGGGATTGTGGTCAACAACGCCATCGTCCTGATCGACTACATCGACGTGCTGCGCAGGCGCGACGGGATGGATCGGCGTGAGGCGCTGGTACAGGGGGGCAGGACGCGGCTGCGTCCGGTGCTGCTGACAGCCATCACGACAGCGCTGGGGCTGGTGCCGCTTGCGATCGGCCTCAACTTCGACTTCTTCGGCTTCTTTGCCAGCCTCTCGCCCGACTTCTTCTGGGGTGGGGAACAGGCCGCCTGGTGGGGACCTATGGCCGTGGCCGTCATCGTCGGGATCATCTTCGCGACGTTCCTGACGCTGATTCTGGTCCCGGTCATGTACAGCCTGGTGGACGATCTGGCCCGCTTCTTCCGGCGCCGCGAGCCGGCCCGGGAGGAAGACGACTCGCGCGCGGACGCCGAGTCCCCCATTCTGGTCACGCCACCGCGGACCCGAATCGATCCCGAGCCCGAGGTCGCGGCGGCGGTTCGCACCTGATTCCCAACCACGGGAGATGAAGCCGATGTTACGCCGCTGGTCGTCGCTGTTCCTCGCCGCGTTCACGCTCGTTTCGGTCACGGCCTGCGCCGACACCGCCGCGGTCACCGTCTCCCGCGGGGTTGTCGCCGCCGGTTCGGGGATGGTCGTGTCCGCGTATCCCCACGCGAGCGAGGCTGGCGCGGATGTTCTGAGAGCGGGAGGCAACGCGGTGGACGCCGCGATCGCCACGGGCCTTGCGCTGGCGGTCACGCATCCCACGGCGGGCAACATCGGCGGCGGGGGATTCATGGTGATCCGCTTTCCGGACGGGACCTCGACGGCGATCGACTTCCGCGAGAAGGCGCCCCTGAGAGCGCATCCCGAGATGTTCCTGGGAGAGGACGGCGAATACTCCTACCAGATCCACCATCGCAGCCACCTGGCGGTGGGCGTCCCGGGCACGGTCGCCGGCTTCGCGCTCGCCCACGAGAGGTACGGCGGCGGGGAGTGGGAGGCGCTGGTGGAGCCGTCCGTCGCCCTTGCACGGGACGGTTTCGAGGTCAGCGAACGGCTCGCCCGGTCGCTCGCGGGACGGCTGGAGGCGTTCCTGGACTACCCGGCCACGCACGCCCAGTTCTCGAAGGACGGCGAGCCGTACCAGCCCGGCGAGATCCTCGTGCAGAGCGACCTGGCGGCCACGCTGGAACGCATCCGCGACCAGGGCCGCGACGGCTTCTACACCGGCACCACCGCCCGCCTGCTCGCCGAAGAGATGGTGCGCGGCGGCGGCTGGATCACCGAGGAGGACCTCGCGCGGTACCAGGCCCGCGAGCGCGAGCCCGTACGGGGCACCTATCGGGGCTACGACATCATCAGCATGCCGCCCCCCTCGTCCGGCGGCACGGCGCTGGTGCAGATGCTGAACGTGCTGGAGGGCTACGACGTGGCGGCGATGGGTGCGGGGAGCCCCGAATACGCCCATCACCTCATCGAGTCGATGCGGCGCGCCTTCCGCGACCGCGCGATGTTCCTGGCCGACCCCGACTTCGCCGATGTTCCGGTCGCCCGGCTGACCAGCAAGGAGTACGCCAACGAGCTCCGCCCCACCATCCAGACCGATGCGGCCAGCGTCTCCGACCCCGGCGACGTCGAGACCGCGGCCTCGTGGGAGAGCATGGAGACGACGCACTATTCCGTCGTTGACGGCGATGGAATGGCCGTCTCGGTCACCTACACCCTCGAGGGGGGGTACGGGTCCTACATCACCGTCCCCGGCGCGGGATTCCTCCTCAACAACGAGATGGGCGACTTCAACGGGCGCCCGGGCCTCACCGCCGAGAACGGGCTGATCGGCACGGAGGCGAATCTGGCGCGCCCGGAGCAGCGCATGCTGTCGTCGATGACGCCGACCATCGTGGCGCGCGACGGTGAACTGGTCGCGGTGATCGGCAGCCCGGGGGGACGCACGATCATCAACACCGTGTTGCAGCTGGTGGTGAACCTGGTCGACTTCGGGCAGTCGCCGGAGGGCGTCGTGGCCGCGAAGCGCCTTCACCATCAGTGGCTGCCGGACGCCGTGCGCATCGAGGAGGGCTTCATGTCCGAGGAGGATGCGGCCGTGCTCACCGCGATGGGCCACGAGGTGAATTGGAGCCGGGGGCAGGGGATCGCACACTGCATCTTCGTCGACGGTGCGACCGGCACCATTGTCGGGGTGCCCGATCCGCGAGACTCCGACGGCTCGGCGGCGGGCTACTGAGTCAGCTGAGCCAGGCGAAGACGCTAACGCCCAGGAAGTTGCCCACGACGTAGCCGAAGACGCCGGTGAGCACGCCCGGCGTGACCAGTCCGTGCCATCCCCGTCCGGCTGCGAGCGCGGCGGCGGTCGGCGGCCCGAGGACGCACGCGTTCGAAGCCGTGAGGATCTCGGCGTAGCTGAAGCGGAAGATGCGCGCGCCGACGGCGGAGAAGACCACCTGCACCAGGACGACGACGAAAGCGTAGGTGAGCATCAGCGCCGCGGCGCCGAGAAGCGACCGGACATCCGCCCCCGCGGCGTACACCACGAAGAACACATACAGGAGCAGCATCCCCAGCTCCTGGTCGCCCTTCAGTCTGGCCAGGGTGCGCGGCACCACGTTGGCGGCCAGGACGGCCAGCGCGGTCACCCACAGCACCGCATAATCGGGGTTTCCGGCCAGCGCGGCCAGCCCGACCCCGCCCGCGCAGATCAGGAGGCTCAGGGCGACGCCCGCGGCCATGTGAAGGAGCCAGGCCGCTCCCATTCCGCCAGCCGCGCCGTCCTCCGCAGCCGCCCCGGCGGGCGGAGCCGGGCCGTCCGCGGCGTCACCCTCCGGACGCCGCAGCTCCGGTCCGCGGATCGGCAGCCACTTGCGGATCACTGCCAGCGTAGGGAGCAGCGCAAGCACGAAGAGGTAGGAGATCCCCACCAGGCTCTCGGCAGCAAGCGCGGCCGTGCGCAGGTCGGGATCGTCCATTCCCACCGCCTGCGTGACTGCCACGAAGTTCAGGCCGCCTCCGGTGTAGCCGCCGACCAGCATCCCGGCGTATTTGGCGGACTCCGGCACATCGAAGAGTGAGAACGCGATGAAAGCGCCCGCGACGATCCCGGCCGCCGCGATCAGGAACGCCAGCAGCGTCCGGCCCCCCTGCGCCAGGATCACGCGCAGGTCCGCCTTGAAGAGGATGAGCGGGATCGCGACCAGGATGAAGTGATCGTTCACGAAGTCGTACGCGGGCGAAGTGAAGGGCAGGACACCGGTATTGGAGAGCGCCAGCCCACCCAGCAGCGCCAACAGGGCCGCCGAAATGGTCTGCGCCCACGCAAAACGCCCCTCCAGGTAGAGTGAAACCGCCACCACCCCAAAGAGGAGCCCCGTTACCGCAAGAACGTTGTCGGCCGGAATCAGCGGCGACATCATGTGGCCGGGTCGTCCAGAAGCGCCCTGGCCAGCTCGCTGACCTTGCGGGGGTCCGCCTTGCCCCCGGTCTGCTTCATGACCCCGCCGACGAAGAACCCGAGCAGGCCGCGCTGCCCGTTCCCATAGGCGGCGGCCTTCTCTGGGTACTCCGCGATCAGCTCGTCGAGCATGGCTCGCAGCGCACCCTCGTCGCCGATCTCCTCGAGGTCCAGTCCCGCCCTCGCCTCGCGCAGCGAGCCGCCGCGCTGCAGCAGCGCCGTCATGACCTTGCGCGCCTGCCGGTGCGAGAGATCGCCTTCGTCCACCGCCTCGGCAAGGTCGGCGAGCGCCTCGGGCTCCAGCCGTGACAGATCGCTGCCGGAGTCGCCGCCCAGCAGCCTTGTGATTTCATTCACAAGCCATGAGGCGATCGAGTCGGCACCCTCCGCGTACTCGGCGCGGGCGGCGAGGAAGACCTCTCGCAGATCGTGGGCCCTGACCAGGACCGCCGCCGCCGCCTCGGACGCGCCCAGCGACACCAGGTCGCCGAACAGGCTCCGCTCCGCCTCCGTGCGCAGCGTGTCGATCGGCCGGGTCTGCACGGCACCGGAGGCTGCCCTGGCGGCGGCTGCCGACCTGCCGGCCTCCCTGACGCGACCATCCTCCCGCACCCGGGCCCACCCGTCGCGAAGCGTCACGGTGCGGTTGAAGACGAGCCGTCCGTCACGGCTGTCCGGGTCCGCGAAGAAGTACCCCAGCCGCTCGAACTGGTAGTGGACTCCCGGCGCGGTCCCGGCGGCCCCCGGCTCGGCCAGCGCGTCCTTCACAACCTTCTCCGATCCCGTATTCAGCGCGCCGACCAGATCGTCCAGCGGCGGTTCCGGCACGGCGAAGAGCCGGTCGTAGAGCCTCACCTCGGCTCTCACCGCGCTGCCCGGCTCCAGCCACTGGATGGCGCCCCGTACCCGCCGGCCCCGGGGGGCAACCCCGCCGCGCGTGGAGGGATCGACCGTGCAGTGCAGTTCCGTCACGCGTCCGCCCGCGTCCTTCACCACCTCGTTGCAACGGATCACGTACGCGTACTTCAGCCGCACCTCGCCCCCGGGCGCGAGGCGGCGGAAGCCGGGCGGGGGCGTCTCCGCGAAATCGGCGCGATCGATATACACCTCCCGGCGGAACGGCAGCTCCCTCGTCCCGGACTGGCCGCCATCGGACGGGAATCGCGGCGCTGTAAAGGTCTCGCTGGCGTCCTCCGGGTAGTTGGTGAGCACCACCTTCAGCGGATCGAGGACACAGAACGCCCGCGGAGCCTTCTCGTTGAGATCGTCGCGAATCGCGAACTCCAGCTTGGCCATGTCGACCCGCGACTGGGCCCTGGCCACGCCCACCATGTCGCACATCGTCCGGATCGCCTCGGGCGTCACCCCGCGCCGGCGCAGCCCGGCGAGCGTGGGCATGCGCGGGTCGTCCCACCCACGCACGTGGCCACCCTCGACAAGCGGCCGCAGCTTGCTCTTGCTGGTGATCACATAGTCGAGGATCAGCGGCGCAAACTCGGTCTGTTCGGGGCGCGGAGCCGGCGCATCGACATGCACCAGCAGCCAGTCGTAGATCTCGCGGTTGTTTTCGAACTCGAGGGTGCAGAGCGAGTGCGTCACCCGCTCCAGCGAATCCGACAGGCAGTGCGCGAAGTCGTACATGGGGTAGATCGGCCAGTCGTCCCCGTGCCGGTAGTGGCTCGCGTGGCGGATGCGGTACAGGATGGGGTCGCGCATCACCATGTTCCGGTGGGCCATGTCGATCCTCGCCCTGAGGACGTGGCTGCCGTCCGGGAAATCGCCGGCCCGCATGCGCCGGAAGAGGCCGCGGTTCTCCTCCGGGGAGCGATCCCGGAAGGGGCTGTTCACGCCTGGCCGCGTGACCGAGCCGCGCCGGTCCCGAATCTCCGCCTCCGTCGAGGAGTCGACGTAGGCCAGCCCCTTGTCGATGAGCACCATTGCGTAGGCGAAGAGCTGCTCGAAGTAGTCCGACGCGTGGTAGAGGTGCTCGCCCCAGTCGAAGCCGAGCCAGCGGATGTCCCGCTTCATGGCCTCGACGTATTCTTCCTTCTCGGTATCCGGATTGGTGTCGTCGAGCCGGAGGTGGCAGCGCCCGCCCGGATGCTCGGCGGCGATCCCGAAGTTGAGGCAGAGCGACTTCGCGTGACCGATGTGGAGGAAGCCGTTGGGTTCGGGAGGGAACCGGGTGACCACCCGGCCGCCGTATTTTCCGGTCTCCAGATCCCGCGAAACCATGTTTCTGATGAAGTCCATGGCATCAACCCTCACACGACGGGTTGCCTGGCGTCAACAGGCGGACGTCCGCGGAAAGAGCAGGTGCGCGCCGGGGCGGTGAGGCGCCGTGGCTGGGGGATCTGACCGCGGGCTGACGGCGGAGGCCAGTCTGGCGTTCGGCACACCGTATCGGTAGGCTTCGAGGCGGCAGACATGCCCCACGGAAACCGGTACAAGGAGTGTTCCCGATGTCTCGCAGGACGATCTCGCCCGGCGCTCTGATCTTCATTTGCGCGGCCCTCTTCGCGTCCGGCGCGGAGGCCCAGCGCACCCAGAAACCGGTCCTTCACGGCAAGGACTGGATGGCGATCACCGGCAAGCCCCTCGGTGCCACCGCCGGGGCGATGATGTTCCTCAAGGGCGGCAACGCGGTCGACGCCGCGGCGGCCATGCTCGGAGCCACCGCCACGATGTGGGACGTGCTGGGCTGGGGCGGCGAGACCCAGGCCCTCATCTACAATCCCGGCACCGGCAAGGTCATCGGCGTCAACGCCCTCGGCGCGGCGCCCACCGGCGCGACTCCGGAGTTCTTCCGGGAGCAGGGGATGGAAATCCCTCCCGCCTACGGCCCGCTCGCGGCGGTCACTCCAGGCACGCCCGGGGGACTGATGGTGATGGTCGCCGAGTACGGGCGCCTCAGCCTGGCCGACGTGCTCGCGCCGGCCATCGACATGGCCCGCGGCTACCCGATCGAGGCGCAGGCGGCCAACTCCATCGAGCGCGAGAAGGAGCGCATGGCGGAGTGGCCGTATTCGAAGGCCGTCTTCCTGCCGCACTACGGTGAAGAGCGCGCGGCGCCGACCGCCGGCGAGCTCTTCGTTCAGGAGGACCTGGCCCGCACCCTCGAGATGCTCGTCGAGGCGGAAGCGGAGGCACTCGCCGCGGGGGCGTCGCGCCGCGATGCGATCATGGCGGCCTACGACCGCTTCTACCGCGGCGACATCGCCGAGGAGTTCGTGCGGGGTTCGCAGGAACAGGGCGGCCTCCACACCCTCGCCGATCTCGCCGACTGGGAAGTCTACCTCGAAGAGCCCGTCAGCACCTCCTACAACGGCATCGACGTCTACAAGCTCACCACCTGGGTCCAGGGCCCGGTCCTGCTTCAGGCGCTCAACATCCTCGAGGGGCTGGATGTCGGCTCCATGGGCTACAACTCCACCCGCTACATCCACGCCGTCTACCAGGCGATGAACCTGGCGTTCGCCGACCGCGACTTCTACTACGGCGACCCCTACTACCCCCCCGAAGAGCCCATCGAGGGCCTGCTTTCGAAGGAGTACGCCGCGTCCAGGGCGGCGCAGATCGACTGGGACATGAATGATCCCGACGTCCTGCCCGGCGATCCCTACCCCTACCAGGGCGGCACGAATCCCTTCCAGCACCTCATCGACGGTTGGCACGCCGGCCCCGTCGCCACCCCCGACGACCCCGCGATGGACTTCGAGGAGGCCTTCTACGCGGGCACCACCTCGATCCAGGCGGCGGACGCCGACGGCTGGGTCGTGTCGGTCACGCCGTCCGGCGGCTGGATCCCCGCGGTGATCGCGGGCCGCACCGGCATCGGCATGAGCCAGCGCATGCAGAGCTTCGTGCTCGACGAGCGCGCCGGCCCCTACAACGTGGTCGAGCCCGGCAAGCGGCCGCGCGCCACCCTCACCCCCTCGCTGGCCCTCAAGGACGGCGCCCCGTACCTCTCGTTCGCGGTTCAGGGCGGCGACGGGCAAGACCAGAACCTGCTCCAGTTTTTCCTGAACATCGTCGAGTTCGGCATGGACGTGCAGCAGGCGGCCGAGGCGGCCAACTTCAACAGCTACCAGATGCGCAGCTCCTTTGGGGCACACGAATCGCAGCCGGGCCGCCTGCTCCTCAACGACGCCGTGCCGGGCTGGGTCCGCGCCGAACTCCAGCAGATGGGGTACGACCTGACCTTCGCGCCGCGCACTTCCGGCCCGATCAACGCGATCTTCTTCGATGCCGCCACCGGCACGATGTGGGGCGGTGCCAGCAATCACGGGGAGGACTACGGGATCGCGTGGTGATTGGGGGAGGGGAGGGCGGCGCCGGCAACCACGGCAGCCGCATCACGATCGAGGGGGAGGGGCATCCGCCCGTCTCGGGGATGATGGTCGGCGCACCCGACGCGGCGGCCCTGCTCGTGCTTGGCCACGGTGCCGGCGCGCCGATGACGCACCCGTTCATGGAGGCCCTGGCCACGGCGCTCGCGGCGGAAGGGATCGCCACGCTGCGCTACAACTTCGCGTACATGGAAGCGGGACGCCGCCGCCCCGATCACCTCCGCAAACTCCTCGCCGTCGTGGCGTCCGCGCTGCGGGCGGGCAGGGAGTGCGCGCAGGGGCTGCCGCTCTTCGCCGGAGGCAAGTCGATGGGCGGGAGGATGACGTCGACCCTGGTGGCGCAATCGGCCGGGTCGTCCGCTGGCCGGACCCCCGCGGGGCTCGTCTTCTTCGGCTTCCCCCTTCACGCCCCCGGACGCCGCGGCACCGAGCGCGGAGAACACCTCGCCCGCGTTCCCTGTCCAATGCTCTTTCACCAGGGCACCCGCGACAGGCTGGCGGACCTGGATCTTCTGCGTCCGTTGCTTGAAGGCGTGGGTCGCCAGGCCACCCTGCACGTAGTCGAGGGCGGTGACCATTCACTCGGAGTCCTGAAGCGGTTGGGACGCACGCTGGACGATGTGCTCGCCGAAGTTGCGAGGGTCACGAAGGAGTGGATCGATCAGGTGGTGCAACGCGCGGACGGGAGTCGGTGAGCGGCACCGGCAACCCCCTTCTCGACCGGAGCTTCCCGATCCCCTTCGATCGGATCACGCCGGCCGATATCGGCCCCGCCGTCGCCGAGGTTCTCGAGCGGACCCGGGAGCGCATCGAGGAGATCGGCACGAGACGCGGCGGCTCTTTCGATGACGTGCTGGGGGCGCTGGACACCGCCACGCGAGAGGTGTCCCTGACCTGGGGGCCCGTCTCCCACCTCACCAATGTGGTGTCCACCCCGGCGCTGCGTGAGGCCCACGCGGAAGCGCTTCCCGAAGTCACGCGCTTCGCGAGCCGCCTGCACCACCACGAAGGATTGTTCCGGCGGGTGCGCGGGTTCGCTGAATCGCCTCCGGGAAAGGCGCTCACCGGTCTCCGCGAGCGGCACCTCGAGCGTACCCTGAAGGACTTTCGCCGGGCCGGAGCCGAACTCGCTGCGCACGACAAGGAGGAGTTGGAGAAGCTGCGCATCGAGCTGGCCGAGCTCAGCCGCCGGTTTGAAGAGAACCTTCTGGACGAGACCTCCGCCTTCAAGAGGGTGGTTCGCCGGGCTGGAGATCTGGCCGGACTTCCGGAGAGTGCACTGGAACGCGCGGCCCAGCTTGCGACGGAGGCGGAAGAGGAAGGGTGGCTGCTCACCCTGGACATGCCGAGCGTTCAGGCCGTGCTCCAGCACGCCGACGACCGGGCCCTGCGCCGCGAGATTCACAGCGCCTATCTGGACCGCTGCACATCCGGCGAGCGCGACAACGGCCCGCTCATCACCCGCATCCTGGAGATCAGGCGTCGCCTGGCTGCAATCCTCGGCTACAACGACTTTCCCCACTATCGCCTCGAAACGCTGATGGCCGGTTCCGGCGACCGCGTGCGCGGCTTCCTGGACGGTCTGATCGAGGGCACCCGCCCCTTCCACGACCGCGACATCGCCGAGTTGGAGGCGCGGGTGCGCTGCTCAGGACTCGGCCGCCTCGAACCCTGGGACGTCTCGTACCTGATGGAGAAGATCCGCAGGGAGCGTTTCGACATCGACGACGAGATGCTGCGGCCGTGGTTCCCCCTCGATGAGGTCCAGGCGGGGCTTTTCGAAATCGCGAATCGCCTCTTCGGACTCTCCGTGAAACGGGTCGACAACCCCGCCGTCTGGCACCCCGATGTCGGCTTCTTCGAGGTCCGCGACGAGGCGGGCCTCCACCTGGGATCCTTCTACACGGACTGGTTCCCGCGCGACACCAAGCGCCAGGGCGCATGGATGGACAACCTTGTTTCGGGAGGCCCGACCCCGGGCGGCGCGTTCGCCCCCCACCTCGCCTTCATCGGAGGCAACTTCACCCCGCCCACCGCATCCCGCCCGGCGCTTTTGACCCACCGCGAGGTCTGCACCCTCTTCCACGAGTTCGGCCACCTCCTCCACCACACCTGCTCCCGGGTGGAAATCCCCGAGCGCGGAGGCGTGAACGTCGCCTGGGACTGGGTCGAGGTCCCGTCCCAGATCATGGAGAACTGGTGCTGGCAGCGAGAGGCGCTCGACCTCTTCGCGCGCCACCACGAAACCCGCGAGCCGCTCCCCGACGAGCTGCTGCAGCGCCTGCTGGCCGCCCGGCGCTTCATGGGCGGGTGGCTGCAGATGCGGCAGCTCTCCCTCGCCAACCTCGACCTGGAGCTGCACCGCACCTACGCCGGCAACGGCCCGGTCATGGACTATGCCGCGCGCACCCTGCGCCCCTTCGTCCCCTCGGACCGCTTCGTAGAGCGGCACATCCTGCCCTCCTTCGCCCACCTCTTCGCGGGCGGATACGCGTCGGCCTACTACTCCTACATCTGGTCCGAGACACTGGAGGCGGACGCCTTCTCGCGGTTCGAGCGCGAAGGAGTGCTGGATCCGACGGTGGGGCGCGCCTTCAGGGACCGTATCCTCGCCCGGGGCGACAGCCGCGACGCGGACGAACTCTTCCGCGACTTCATGGGACGCGACTCCGACCCGGCCGCGCTGATCCGCCGGAATCTGGGGCCTCCGCCTCAACCCTGACGTAACGTTAGGGTAGCTTCGCGCGCCGCAACCCGGGCCCGGAAACCCGGCAGACTACTCCCCCATCAGCCCCCGCAGCTGCTCCAGGCTGTGCCCCAGATCGGGCCTGAGCGTCAGCACCTCCCGCATCGGATCGCCGCGCCCGGCCATGCGCGCCGGAACGCTTCGGATCGTGTGGTCCGCTATCGCCAGCCCGTCATCCACCTCCGACCAGTCGAGCGTGACCGAGACGGGGGCGCCCGGCAGGGGCCGCACGCAGAACGGAGCCACGATCAGGCGACCGTGGCCGTTCTGCAGGAAGTCGACGTACACCTTCCCTTCACGCTGTTCGGGCCGCCGCGCGACGGTGGCGATGCGCGGGAGCTCCCGCACCGCCATCAGCGCCAGCAGGTTCCCGATGTTGCGTGACTGCTCGTAGGTGACCTGCCGCCCCAGCGGCACCAGGACGTGCAGTCCCGTCGATCCGCTGGTCTTCACGAACGAGGGCAGACCGATCTCGTCGCAGAGCTCCCTGAGGTACAGCGCGATCCGCACCACGTCGGTGAACGGCGCCTCCTTCGGGTCCAGATCGAGCACGCAGAAGTCCGGCCGCGAGATGTCGGCGACGCGGCTCTGCCAGATGTGCAGCGGAATGCTGGCGCTATTGGCCACGTAGAGGAGCGACTCGAGGTCGTCCGCGACGAAGTAGTCCAGGTCGCGCTCCGAGCCCTCGCTGTAGAGGCGGATGCGCCGGATCCACGAAGGCGCGAATTCGGGGGCGTTCTTCTGGAAGAATGACTTGCCGTCGATCCCGTCCGGAAAACGCGTGAGCACCACGGGACGATCCGCGAGGTAGGGCAGGATTTCGGGCGCGATCGCACGGTAGTACTCCACGAGGTCACCCTTCACATACCCGTCCTCGGGCCAGAAGGGCTTGTCGAGATTGGTGAAGTGCACGATCCGCTCCTCCGCGATCTCCACGGGTCCCTCCGGCTCGGGAGCGCGATCCCCGGCCCCCAGGCGCCCCCCCGCGGCGACGCAGTCCTCCGGCGGCTTGTCGTCGCGCAACCGGAGAAAGGAAGGGTGCCTCAGCACGCCGGCCCCGGTGACCTCCTTGTACCGGACCTCGGCGACCAGTCGGGGGACCACCCAGTGGTGACCGCCGCTGCCGGCGGCCTCGGATCCGGCGGGCGGCTCCGCGGCCGGGTGGCCCCGCAGCAGCTCGCCCAGCTCCTCCTGCAGGCGTTCGCTGAAGCCGGTGCCGACCCTCCCCGCGTACACGAACTCGTCCCCCTGGCGGCACGCGAGGTGGAGCGCGCCGAACCCGGACGTTCCGGCCGACGGCTCCGTGAACCCGTGGATCGCGAAATCGGCCGTGTGCACCAGGCGGATCTTCTGCCAGGAGCGGCTGCGGCCGCCGACGTAGATCGAGTCGGCGCGCTTCCCCACGATCCCCTCCAAACCCAGCCCGGCGACCTGCTCGAACATCGCCACCCCCTGCTCCGGGATGTGTTCCGAGTACCTGACCGGTCCGATGGAAGGCAGCACCTCCCGCAGCAGCCTCTTGCGCTCGAGGAGGGGCAGCCCGCGCAGGTCGTGCCCCTCGAGGGCGACCAGGTCGAAGGCGTAGTAGGTCGCCGGCAGTGCAACCGCAGCGCGCGCGATGTCGCTCTCCCGCCTCAGCCGGCCGCGCTTCTGGATCAGCTGGAAGCTGGGAAGCCCCTCTGCGTCGTTGACGACCACCTCGCCGTCGAGCACCGCGCCCCGGTACGGGAGCTTGCCCAGGGCCAGCGCCACCTCCGGGAACACCCTGCTCAGATCGTTTCCGTTCCTCGATATCAGCCGCGGCCGGGCCTCGCCCGTCTCGCCAAGGAGCCGGTACCCGTCGTACTTGATCTCGAAGATCCAGCCGGCGCGTGAAAAGGCCTCTTCGCACGGCTCGGCCTTCATCACCACCATCCGGCCGGCGTCGACCGGCCGCCGCGGCGCCCCCGTCTTCGCACAGCGCTCCCGGAGTTCGACGCCGAAGTCACCCCCGGCCCCGAGTTCATCCACCGTCAGCCCGGACAGGATGGAGTCGTCCGGATACCCCGCCGTACTCCCCCCGGGGTCCTCGTGCGCATCGCGCTCCTTGATCAGGAGCCAGTGATTGTCCTCGCCGCCCTTCGTCTTCACCAGCGTCCAGCGGCCCCGCAGCTTGTAGCCCTTCAGGTCGAAGAGCAGCTTGCCTTTCTTCATCCCTTCGACGGGGTCCTCCACGGGCGTCCACAGCCCCCGGTCCCACACGATCGACGGGCCGGCTCCGTAGTTGCCGGCCGGAATAACGCCCTCGAAGTCGGCGTACTCCAGCGGATGATCCTCAACGTGCACCGCCAGCCGCTTGTCGGCCTGGTTCGGAGAAGGGCCCCGGGGTACCGCCCAGGACACCAGCACGCCGTCCATCTCCAGCCGCAGATCCCAATGCAGGGTCGAGGCGCGGTGTTTCTGAACCACGAAGAGGCGCCCGCCGCCGGGCTTCCTCCCCCCGAACGGCTCGCTCGTCCCCGACGCCGAGCGTTTGCCCCGATAGGCATCGAGCCGGCCCGCAGGCCCCCCGCCGCCGCGCTCAGGCATCGTTGGACCCGGAAACCATATGTTTGTACGTTATCGGCATGGCCGCCCGCCCGATCTCCACGTCGACCGTCTCCTTCGGTCTGGTTTCGCTGCCGGTCAAGCTGTATTCGACCGGGCAGTCCTCCGCCAAGGTGCGCTTCAACTGGATCAACCGCGACACCGGTGCGCGCGTCAAGTACCAGTACGTCGACAGCCGGAGCGGGGAACCGGTGGAGCGCGACAGGCTGGTGAAGGGCTACGAGTTCGCGAAGAACCAATATGTCACCTTCGAGCCCGACGAGCTGAAGGCGATCGAGGCCCAGGCGACCGAGATGATCGAGATCACCGAGTTCGTCCCGGCGGCGGACATCGACCGCATCTTCCTGGAGCGCGCCTACTACCTCGGACCCGCCCGGGGCGGCGCGCGCGCCTACCGGCTCCTGTCGGCTGCGCTGCGCGAGATGGAGCGGGTGGCCATCGCCCGCTATTCAGCCCGCGGCAAGCAGCGCCTGGTGATGATTCGCCCCCTGGGGGACGGCCTCATCCTCGAGCAGCTCTTCTACTCCGACGAGGTGCGCTCATTCGACGAGGTGCCCCTCGAGGACGGCGATGTCAACGACGCCGAACTCGCGCTGGCCAAGCAATTCATCGAGCAGGCGGCCAGCGAGGCCTTCGACCCCGCCCGCTACAGGGACGAGGTCAAGGAGCGGGTCCAGGCTCTCATCGACCGCAAGATCGAGGGCGAACAGATCACGATGGCCCCGCAGGAAGAACCCGAGACCAAGATCATCGACCTGATGGAGGCGCTGAAGGCGAGTCTGGGTTCAGGCGGGGAGGGGAAGGACGAGCTGAAAGCGGCGGCCGGAGGAAGCTGACGGTCGGACCCCGGTGCCCCCGCCGGACCCCTTGCGGAGTTCAAGCCGGCGGCCGAAGACTCGGTCCGACCGCGTGATCCGCCAGAACCAGGCCGCGGTCTCGGCGAGCGGGAGTTCCAGCGTTCAGCTTGCTGGACTAGACTAGCGGCCTCGCTCCCGGAACAGCCAAACCCGAATCAGCACCGCGCCCCACACCAGCCCCACGCCGCCCCAAACCACCTTGGCCTGGGTCAGCGGCAGGTCCAGCCCCGCCTGGATCATGAGTCCGCCCCCGGCCGCAAGCAGCAGGGTTCCGGTGAAGAATGCCGTGTCTTCCCATTGGGACCTGCGATTATTCATCGGATACCATCTCGATCGGGCCGTGTCCGCCGTTGGGGGTGGGCAGGGTCGGAAAGATACCTATGCGCGGACATCCGGTCACCGTCAACCGTCCCGTCCAGGGGGTTGCACCGCACTGGAGCCGCACCCGGCCCGCCGTTAGCTTCCCGGATGCGGAAGCCCAGCTTCCCCAGGCGCCCGTAGCTCAGCTGGATAGAGCATCGGCCTTCTAAGCCGAGGGTCCCAGGTTCGAGTCCTGGCGGGCGTGTATCCCTTCCGGCCTACCGGGTCAGCTTTCCGGTACCGCCTCCATGAGAAGGGCCAGAGCCCGCCTCAGGGCCTCTCCCCCCGGCCCACTGCCGCTGTAATGGCCCAGGCGCGCCACCACGATGTCGTGCGACGGTATCACCAGGGTCGTCTGTCCTCCCGCGCCCGCCATGTAGAACGCACTGGAAGGCACCGGGTACTGGCCAGCCTGGTTCACCCAGAAGAAGCTGCCTCCGTACTGGTGCCGGCCGTCCGCCTCCCACGCCGGCGCCAGCGTCGACGCGTACTCGACGTACCCTTCGGGCAGGAGTCGCTCGCCGTTCGGCGCCACGCCGTCGGTCAGGTAGAGGTTGCCCAGCCGCGCCCAATCCCTGCCGCTGCCGAACTCGTAGCCCTGCAGCAGGAAGTTGCCGTAGGGATCCGTCTCGGGGATCAGGTTGCGAATGCCGAGCTTGTCGAAGAGGTGGCGCTGCGGGTACTCGTGGTAGTTCTCTCCCAGCTGCTCGACCCCCAGCCGCACCAGGTAGTTGGTGACGACCGGGTCGGAGTTGCGGTACCGCCCGACCGTGTTCGGCTCCCACTGCTGGTCCTTGCTCGCGGCCCACTCGAAGGAGTTCACCGTGCCGGCGTATACGTAGATGTGGTCGGCGTACCCCAGTTCGGGATCGAAGTCGGGATCCTGCGGCGCCCGGAAACGCAGCCCGGAAGACATCCTCATGATGTCGCCGATCCGGATCGCCTGACGCGGGTCGCCCTCACCCTGCCACTCCGGGACCGGCGCCGACTGCCACAGCTCGTACACGCCCTTGTGGATCAGTGTGCCCATGAGGGTTCCGGTGAGGCTCTTGCCCATCGACCAGCTCTCGAGCGGGGTGGTGTGATCGATCCCCTCGCGGTAGCGCTCCCCGATCAGCCGGCCCCGGTGCGTGACCACGAAGGCAGCCGTCAGCCCCTCCGCCGGCTCGAACGCCGCATCGACCGCCTCGGCGACCTTGTCCATGTCGACGTCCGCGGGAAACGGCTCGTCCGGCAGGAGGTCTCCCATCGGCCACGGCGTCGTCTCGGGGTCCGGCAGGTCGGGCGTCGCGTCGACAGCTTCGTAGTAGGGCTCGGACTCGCCGATCGGCAGCGCGAGACAACCCCTGCCGTGCTGCTTCGCGGACCTGACCGTGCCGTCGGGCAGCGTCAGGTGCACGCGCCGGTTCTCGAAGTCCACCACCGTGTCCGTCACCGCGCTCCGGAACTCCGCGGGCGCGCTGAAGAAGCCCGTGTTGGCCGCCGCGAACTCGGGGTCCAGCCCCGACAGGAACACGTTCGAGCAGAGGATCTTGGCGAACCCCGCCGTGGCGTGGACAAGCGGGTCGCCGGGCGGGATGACCCATTCACCCGGGATCTCCAGTTCCTGGCCGCGGGCGATCAACGCCGCCCTCGGATCGTCGGCCACCGGCCCCTGGGACGTGGTGTCGTCACCGGGCGTGCACCCGACAACGAGAAGTGCGGCCGATGCGAGGAGAAGGATGCGCTGGGTCATTGGACGTGACTCCCGTTCTTCCGTGGTGAGGGATCGAAGAGTGGAGACAGGATACCGTCCGCGGTTCGGCAAGGCAAAGGGCCCGCCGGACGCGGTTTACCCTGCAGCGAGATTGGTGTAGCTTTGGTGCCCCTCGCACCCGAGGGTTCGATGGTGGGCGTAGCTCAGTCGGTCAGAGCGCCGGATTGTGGTTCCGGAGGTCGCCGGTTCGATCCCGGTCGCCCACCCTGGCGGGACCGTGGAGTGGAAGGCGATGGCGGACCCGGGTGTGTTCCCGAAATGCCGTTGACACACTGCGCGGATTCCGCTACTGTGAAGATCTACCATGCTTCCGCCGGAGCACTTCGGTCCTGGGCATGGCGGCGCCCCCTTGGGGAGCGCGGCCCTCAGGTGGCGGAGCGGCTTCGGCTCCGGGGCGTTCAGCCCCACCGATGTTTGACAATCGAGGTCATGAGAAGCGGGCGGGCCCTTCCGCCGAGGAGCACTGTGTCTCTTCGGTTTCGCCCGGTCGAGGACGACGTCCCGGCGGGCGAAGGGTTCACATAACGCAGATTTCGAACAAGGGATCCGAAGAGATCCACTGTTCATCCGAGCTGTTCAAGCTATTCAAATCATGGAGAGTTTGATCCTGGCTCAGGACGAACGCTGGCGGCGTGCTTTATACATGCAAGTCGAACGAGGACCGGGTGCTTGCACCTGGAGCCGAGTGGCGAACGGGTGAGTAACACGTGACCAATCTGCCCTTGGGAGAGGGATAACCTGGGGAAACCCGGGCTAATACCGCATGACGTGCAGCCACCGCATGGTGGCGGCACCAAAGGGGGGCCTCTACTTGTAAGCTCTCGCCCAGGGAGGAGGTCGCGGCGTATCAGCTTGTTGGTGGGGTAACGGCCCACCAAGGCGACGACGCGTAGCGGGTCTGAGAGGACGATCCGTCACATTGGGACTGAGATACGGCCCAGACTCCTACGGGAGGCAGCAGTAGGGAATCTTGCGCAATGGCCGAAAGGCTGACGCAGCGACGCCGCGTGTGGGAGGAAGCCTTTCGGGGTGTAAACCACTGTCAGGTGGGAAGAAACACGCACGTCCAAACAGGACGTGCGCATGACGGTACCATCAGAGGAAGCGCCGGCTAACTCCGTGCCAGCAGCCGCGGTAAGACGGAGGGCGCAAGCGTTGTTCGGAATTACTGGGCGTAAAGCGCGGGCAGGTGGTTCGTTAAGTCTTTTGTGAAAACCCGGGGCTCAACCCCGGACATGCAGAAGATACTGGCGGACTAGAGACCGGTAGAGGCTAGTGGAATTCCTGGTGTAGCGGTGGAATGTGTAGATATCAGGAAGAACACCGGTGGCGAAGGCGGCTAGCTGGGCCGGGTCTGACACTCATCCGCGAAAGCGTGGGGAGCAAACAGGATTAGATACCCTGGTAGTCCACGCCGTAAACGATGGGCACTAGGTGCCGGGCCTATAGACGGGTTCGGTGCCGGAGCTAACGCATTAAGTGCCCCGCCTGGGGACTACGGCCGCAAGGCTGAAACTCAAAGGAATTGACGGGGGCCCGCACAAGCGGTGGAGCATGTGGTTTAATTCGAAGCAACGCGAAGAACCTTACCTGGGCTTGACATCTTGGTGAAACCTCCTGGAAACAGGAGGCCTCCTTCGGGACACCATGACAGGTGCTGCATGGCTGTCGTCAGCTCGTGTCGTGAGATGTTGGGTTAAGTCCCGCAACGAGCGCAACCCTTGCCCTATGTTGCCAGCGGATCATGCCGGGGACTCATGGGGGACTGCCGGTGATAAACCGGAGGAAGGTGGGGATGACGTCAAGTCATCATGGCCCTTACGCCCAGGGCTACGCACGTGCTACAATGGCCGGTACAAAGGGCGGCAAACTCGCGAGGGTGAGCGAATCCCAAAAAGCCGGTCCAAGTTCGGATTGTAGTCTGCAACTCGACTACATGAAGGCGGAATCGCTAGTAATCGTGAATCAGCTACGTCACGGTGAATACGTTCCCGGGCCTTGTACACACCGCCCGTCACGCCATGGAAGCCGGGAGTGCCCGAAGTCCGTGACCCAACCCTCGGGAGGGAGCGGCCGAAGGCAAGTTTGGTAACTGGGGCGAAGTCGTAACAAGGTAGCCGTAGGGGAACCTGCGGCTGGATCACCTCCTTTCTGGAGTATCGAGTAAGGGCGACCCTTCGCGGGGTTCGCCCGGAAAGATTCTCGGAGTCTACCCGTCCGCTTCTCATGACTTCTCGATTGTCCGCCGATGCGCCCAGTGGCCCGGTTGACCCTCTCATGCACCCAGACCGGCCCGAGCCGAAACCGGGGGAGATTCCCGCTGCCCGCGCCGGGTTCGTCGCGCTCCTGGGGCTCCCCAATGCCGGCAAGTCCACCTTGCTGAACGCCCTCGTCGGCGAACATCTCAGCATCGCGACCTCCAAGGCTCAGACCACCTGGCAGCGCGTGGCGGGGATCAGGACCGAGGATGCGTGCCAGATGGTCTTCCTCGACACGCCGGGAATCGTCACGGGCCCGGGCCTCTTCCATCGATCCATGGCGCTCGAGACCGGGAGAGCCGCCGACGACGGCGATGTCCTCGTCGCGGTGGTCGACGGCGCGGCTCCGATGCCCCGAAACCCCGCGGGACTCCTCCGCGATTACTTGGCGGCCGCCAGCGTCCCGGCCGCCCTGGCGGTCAACAAGGCCGATCTGGGGCGGTTCAACCCGGAACCGGCCAACTCCCTGGCCGAAGGTCTCCAGCTGCCCGCGTTCATTGTTTCGGCCCGCACCGGCGCCGGCCTGGAACCGCTGCTGGCCTTCATCGGGTCCAGCTTGCCCGAGGGGCCTTTCCTTTATCCGGAGGACGACATCGCCGCGGCGCCGGCCAGGTTCTTCGTGCAGGAACTGATCCGCGAGACGGTCTTCGAACAGTATCGCCAGGAGGTGCCGTATTCTGTGGCGGTGCAGGTGGAGGAGTTTCGCGAAGGTGAAGACCCGGTATACATCGCGGCATCCCTGCACGTGGAGCGCAGGTCGCAGAAGGGACTGGTCATCGGCAGGCGGGGCGCCGGGATCCGCAAGCTCGGGAGCGCCGCCAGGGAAAAAATCGAGCACTTTCTGGGACGGCCGGTGTACCTTGATCTATGGGTGAAGGTTTCGGATGGATGGCGGCGCCGGCGAAAGGGACTGGCGATGTTCGGCTACACGGTGCCCGATGACGCGCCGTAGCGGTACGAGAGCGCCACGTGCGCACCGGCGCCGGTCGAAGGAGCGCCGCGCAAAGGGCGGCGCGAGGTCGATCATCAGCGGACTGCTGGTCCTCGCTCTCATTCCCTCCATGCTCGAGGCCCAGGAGGTCGAGGAGAACGACGGCGGCAGCGAAGAGGCGCTCTTCCTCCTTCTCCCCGTAGGCGCGAAGGGGGTGGGGCTGGGCCGCGCCATGACCGCGCTGGCGAGCGAAGAGGGAGCCTTCTGGAACCCGGCGGGACTGGCGGGAGAGGACGAGCGGCGCGTGATGCTCTACCGCGGCGACCAGCTGGCGGGGGAAGCCACGGCGATCAGCGTGCTGTTCCCCTGGAGCAGGATCGGCACCTTCGGACTGTCGTACATGCTCCTCGACGTCGGCGACCAGGACCTGAGGAACGAGTTCGGCGATGTCCTGGGGTCGTTCTCGATCCGGAACCACCTGGCCGTCGGCAGCTACGCCGCGTCGCTGCCTGGGGGCATCAGCGCCGGCGTGAACCTGAAGCTGGTGCAGTTCAGGGTGGCGTGCCGGGGTCAGTGCCCCGACCTCGAGACCACGAGTTCCGCATACGCTCTCGACGTCGGAGTCCAGGCCGAGCCCTTCAGCGACGTTCCGCTGCGGTTCGGGTGGATGCTGGCGCACGCCGGCACCGAGTTTCGGGTCGCCGACCAGGAACAGTCGGACCCGCTGCCCACGCGCGTGCGTTTGGCGGCCGCCTACGAGGTGCTCAACCGTTTCGTGGAGGCCGTGCCGATGGAGTTGTGGCTCACCGTCGAGGGCGAGGAGCGGGCCCGCAGCCCCGGGTCGCCCTCCATATATCTGGGACTCGACTACTCTGCGGCGGACCTGCTGCACGTGCGCGCCGGATACGTCGGCGGTACGATCGACCAGACCAACGGCGCGTCGGTGGGCGTCGGCTTCAGCCTCGACCGATTCGACCTGAACCTCGCCAAGTCGCTGACCCGCTCAATGGTGACGGGGGAGACCCAGCCTCTCCACGTCACGCTCGCGGTGAGCTTCTAGCAGCGCCGGGGGTCCACCTCGCGCGCGGGGTGTCTTATCTTTCCTGCAACCGCGCCGGCACCGCCGCGGCTCGTGCCCTGCCGCCAACTTCTTCCGGCGATCGCCCGGGTGATTTCCCATGGGATCATCACAAGAACAGACTCAGCGCCTCAGGTCCGCCCGTCGCCGGATCGACGAGCTACGGGGGTATCTTTGACATCCCGCAAAGACAGGATCGCCTCGCGGTCCTCGAAGCGGAGATGGCCGGCCAGGGGTTCTGGGACGACGGCGAGGGGGCGCGCAAGCTGATCGCCGAGGCAAACGGGCTCAAGGAATGGGTCCTGCCCTGGCTAGCTCTCGACAGCCAGGCGGGAGAGCTGGGTGAACTGCGGGAACTGCTCGCAGACGAGGACGACCCCGATCTGGAGTCTGAGTGGCGCGACGAAATCCGTACGCTCGAAGCCGGCATCGGGAGCCTGGAGCTCCGCAGCATGCTCGGCGGCGAGGACGATCACCGCGACGCCATGCTGACCATTCATCCGGGCGCCGGCGGACTCGAGTCGCAGGACTGGGCCGAGATGCTCTCCCGCATGTACATGCGCTGGACGGAGCGGCGCGGATACGCGCTCAAGGTGCTGGACCTGCAGCCGGCCGAGGAAGCCGGTATCAAGAGCGTGACGCTGGAGATCACCGGGGATCATGCATACGGTTACCTCAAGGCGGAAAAGGGCGTTCACCGCCTGGTGCGCATTTCGCCGTTCGATTCCCAGGCCCGGCGGCATACCTCGTTCGCGTCGGTCTTCATCTACCCGGTGCTGGACGATGAGATCGAGATCGACATCGACGACTCCGAGCTGCGGGTCGACACCTTTCGGGCATCCGGTGCGGGCGGTCAGCACGTCAATAAGACGGACTCCGCGATCCGGATCACCCACATGCCAACCGGGATCGTGGTCTCCTGCCAGCAGGAGCGCTCTCAGCACAAGAACCGGTCGACGGCGATGAAGATGCTGAAGGCGGCGCTCTACCAGAGGGCCAGGGAAGAGAAGGAAAAGGAGAAGCAGGCCTTGGAGGCTTCCAAGACGGAGATCGCGTGGGGCAACCAGATCCGGTCCTACGTCTTTGCGCCGTACACGATGGTCAACGACCACCGCACCGAAGTGAAGACGGGCAACGTGAACGGCGTCATGGACGGGGCGCTGGACCCGTTCATCGAGGCCTACCTCAAGAGATTCGGCCGGACCGACGGAGCATGAGCACTCCTGCGGACGACGATCTGTCCCGGGTCATGAAGACACGGCTGGAGAAGCTGGAAGCGCTGAAGGCGAGGGGTGTGGCGCCCTTCGCATACTCCTGCGACGTAACGCAGTTCGCCGCACCGTCGACCGCGGCCTTTGAGGCAGCTGAAGGGTCGGACGAAGCCGCCGGGGGCGAGGTAACCGGCCGCTGGGCGGGACGAATGGTGGGATTCCGGTCACACGGCCGCAGCGCCTTCGCGGACCTCGAGGACCGATCCGGGCGCATTCAGGTCTACTTCAAGCGCAATGTGCTCGGCGCGGACGCCTTTTCGCTCCTCGATCTGCTCGATCTGGGAGACTGGATCGGTGTCGAGGGGAGCCTCTTTCGTACGCGCATGGGGCAAGTGACGATCCAGGCCGGCGGTTTTGAACTGCTGTGCAAATCGCTGCGTCCGCTGCCGCTCGGCAAGGTGGAGGTGGACGACGAGACGGGTGACAGGGTCACATACTCCGGCTTCGCCGACCGCGAAGCCCGCTACCGCCAGCGGTACGCCGACCTCGCGGTCAACCCCCGCGTCCGGGACGTTTTCCGCGCCCGCACACTGATCGTCAGCGCGGCCAGAAGGTTCCTGGACGACCTCGGCTTCGTCGAGGTCGAGACGCCCGTCCTTCAGCCACTGTACGGGGGCGCATCCGCGCGGCCCTTCGTGACGCATCATCACGCACTGGACCGCCGTCTCTACCTTCGCATCGCCGACGAGCTGTACCTGAAACGGCTGATCGTGGGCGGCCTCGATCGCGTCTACGAGATCTCCAAGGACTTCCGCAACGAAGGCATCGACCGCTTCCACAACCCCGAATTCACGATGCTGGAGTTCTACCAGGCCTTCGCGGACTACGAGGACATGATGGAGGTCGTCGAGCGGCTGATGGTCACGCTGGCCGAGGCGGCAGCCGGGCAGCCGCGCATCGTCTACCAGGGCACCGGAATCGACCTGGCACCACCCTTCGCGCGGCTCTCCTTCGTGGACGCGCTCGCCGACCGCCTCGGCGACGATCCGCTCGGGCTGTCACGGGCGGAGCTCCATGCCCGGGCCACTGCGCTCGGCACGGACAGCCTCGACGGAGCTGGGAAGGGCAAGCTGATGGACAAGCTGTTCGGTGAACTCGTGCAGCCTTCGCTGGTGCAGCCAACCTTCGTCATCGACCACCCGCGCGAGCTCAGCCCCCTGGCGAAGGCCAGGCGGGGCGCGCCCGAGCTGTCCGAACGCTTCGAGTTGTACGTCGCCGGCGAGGAGCTCGCCAACGCCTTCAGCGAGATGAACGACCCCATCGCGCAGCGGGCCCGCCTCGAGGAGCAGGCCGCGCTGGGTGCGGCGGGCGACGACGAGGCGCAGGTGGTGGACGAGGACTACATCCGCGCGCTGGAGTACGGACTGCCCCCCACCGGCGGGGTGGGGGTCGGCATCGACCGGGTGGTCATGATGCTCACCGACCAGGCCTCGATCCGCGACGTGATCCTCTTCCCCACACTGCGCGAGGAAGAGTGAGCGAACGCACGACGCCGACCTCCCGCAGGCGCCTTGCGTGGATTCTCGCGGGCCGCTTCCTGGCGTCGCGGAAGCGCGGCAAGCTCCTCTCCTTCATCACCTGGATCGCGCTCGGCGGCGTTACGGTCGGCGTGACCGCACTGGTCGTCGTCATCGGCGTGATGACCGGCATGCAGAACGAACTGCGCGAGAAGATTCTGGGATCGCAGCCGCATGTCAGGGTGCGCCAGGCCGGCATGTCGCTGAGGCTGGATGACTGGAAGCGCGTGGTGGATGTGGTGGAGAATGTCGATGGGGTCGTTGCGGCTTCGGCGGTCGGGTTCACAAGGGTGGGACTGCAGGCGTCCGACTTCGTGGACGTGCTCGATCTCTACGGCGTCGACCTCGAGGGCGAGGGCGAGCCGCTCACCCCGATGGAGGACAGCCTGAGGAGCGGACGCATCGCGCTGCCCGACTTGGCCGGCGGGGCAACGCCGGTCGCCCTCGGCATCGGAATGGCGGCGCGCATGAACGTTCTGGACGGCGACACGCTGACGGTGATCGCGCTGGAGAACTGGGACTGGGGCCCGAACGGGGACCCGGTCTTCCGGATCGAGGACTGGGTCGTGTCGGGGATCTTCGAGACGGGGATGTACGACTTCGACCTGCGCCAGGGCTACGCCGGGCTCGACGACGTGCAGCGGCTGCTGAAGCTCGACGAGACCGTGGCTTCGTTCGTGGGGGCGCGCGTAGAGGACCCCTGGGAGGCCGACGAGATGGCCGACCGGGTCGAGGAGGCGCTCGGCGGGTGGCCCTACATCGTCGACTCCTGGACGACCGACAACCGGCAGCTGTTCTCGGCGCTGAAGCTGGAGAAGCTGGCGATGGCGCTGATCCTGTCGCTGATCGTGCTGGTCGCGGCCCTCAACATCGTCGGCACGCTGATCATGGTGGTAGTCAACCGCACGAAGGAGATCGGGATCCTGAAGGCCATGGGCCTGACCCGGAAGGACACGCTGCGCGCCTTCATGTTTCAGGGACTCTGGATCGGCGTGGTGGGAACCTTCGCGGGGCTGGGGCTGGGGCTCACCCTTGCGATTCTGATCGAGCGGTACAAGCTCATCCCCATTCCCCCGGACGTGTATTTCGTCGATCGCCTCCCGGTGGAGCTGTCCGCGGGGGATATCCTCTGGATTGCGGGCGTGAGCCTGCTGATCTCGGTCCTGGCCACGATCTACCCCGCGCGCCAGGCGGCGGCCCTGGAGCCGATCGAGGCGATCCGCCATGAATAACGGAGCCGCGTCGGGACCGGTGGTCGAGGCCTGCGGCCTGCGCCGCACATATCCGGGCGTGTCGGGCACTGAACTTCACATCCTCCGGGGGCTGGACCTTGCGCTGGACCCCGGCGAAGCGGTCGCGATCGTGGGCGCGAGCGGGTCCGGCAAGTCCACGCTCCTTCACCTGCTGGGCGTTCTCGACAGGCCTACGGCCGGCTCGGTGCGGATCGGAGGCGTCGACACCGCCGCGCTGGACGACGAGTCCGCCGCCGCGCTGCGCAACCGCCGGATCGGCTTTGTGTTCCAGTTCCATCACCTCCTCCAGGACTTCACCGCCCTCGAGAACGTGATGATGCCCGCCCTCGTCCAGGGCCAGAGCCCGGCCGGCGCAAAGACAGCGGCAGCCACCCTCCTCGATCAGGTGGGGCTGGGAGACCGGGTCGGCCACAAGCCATCGGAACTCTCGGGCGGGGAGCAGCAGCGGGTCGCGGTCGCCCGGGCTCTGGTGAACCGCCCGCTCGTGGTCCTCGCCGACGAACCCACCGGCAACCTGGATGTCCACACCAGCACACACGTGCAGGAGGTGCTTTTCGACCTCAGGGACCGCTACGGTGTTGCGCTCGTGGTCGTTACGCACAACCGTGAACTGGCATCGAGGGCGGGGCGCATACTCAGGTTGAACGAGGGCGTACTGGAAGATGTCTGAGGAAGGCAAGGTCTGCGACGCACCGGAGTGCAGCAACCCGGCGGTTGTGCACCTTACGACTGTCGTCGACAACAAGTCGACCACCAGCTACCTGTGCAAGTCCTGTGCGCAGGCCAAGGGAATCAGCACCGATCCCGCGCCCGCGGTGGATGTCTCGGACTTTCTGGCGCAGCTGGGCGAGGCGGGCCCGGCCAAGGCGACGGCGTCCGCCGCCGAGCCCTGCAGCTTCTGCGAAATGACCTTCGACAACTTTCGCGAGTCGGGCCGCCTTGGATGTCCGCACTGCTACACGTCCTTCGGGGCCGGGATGCGACGCCTGTTGAAAAGGATCCATGGGGCCAGCCGGCACGCGGGGAAGGTCTATCTGCCGGCCGACCCCGCCGCGGCCGATCTGGGTCGCCGCCTGGACGGGCTGCGGCGCGGCCTGCAGCGGGCGATCGACGCCGAGGACTTCGAGAGGGCCGCCGTGCTCCGCGACCTGATTCGCGAGCATGAGACGGCCGGATGACCATGGACGATTTCCTGGCGGTCCCGGATTTCGGCCTCGGCTGGCTGGACGCCAGCGGACCCCACGCGGATATCGTCCTGTCCACGCGGGTAAGGCTTGCCCGCAACCTCCAGGGCCACCGCTACCTTTCCAGGGCCAGCGACAGCGACCGGCAAACGGTGTTCAGGGCCGTAGCCAGGGCCGTCGACCAGGCTTCGCTGCCGGACGATCCGGTCCTCCTTCCCCTGGCCGAACTGCGCCGCAGGACCCAACGGATCCTGCTGGAGCGGCGCCTGGTTTCCGACGAGATCATCGGGCGGAGCGAGCCGGAGAGTGGGGCCGGCGTGGCCGTGTGCCCGCGCGAGACCCTGTCGGTCATGATCAACGAGGAGGACCACCTGAGGCTGCAGTGCCTCATGTCCGGCCTGCGCCTGGTTGATGGCTGGAGCCGGGTGGACGGGCTGGACGAGGAACTCGGGCGGCATCTGCCCCTGGCCTATCATCACGACTTCGGGTTCCTCACCTCGTGCCCCACCAACGTCGGGACGGGGCTGCGGGCGTCGGCGCTTCTGCACCTCCCCGGCCTGGTGCTGACCAAGGAGATCGACCGGGCCCTGAACGGGATTGCGCAGGTGGGCCTCACCACCCGCGGACTGTACGGCGAGGGCTCCAAGTTCGTAGGCAACTTCTTCCAGGTGTCGAACCAGACGACGCTCGGGCAGAGCGAGGAGGACCTGATCGATCACCTCGACCGAATCGTCGCGACGGTCATCTCGAAGGAGAGGGAAGCGCGGCGCGTCCTGATGCGCGACGCGGGCGCGGTGACGGAGGACCAGGTCTGGCGGGCCTACGGGCTCCTCCGCTACGCCAGGGCCCTCACCTACGAGGAATTGATGAACCTGCTCTCCGGGGTCCGGCTGGGGGTTTCGCTGAAAGTCCTCCCATCCCCGCCGGTATATTCCCTCAACAGGATGATGATCTTTTCGCAGACGGCGCACCTCGAAGATGCGGCCGGCTGTCCGCTCTCCTCGTCGGAGCGGCGGGCACACCGGGCCGAATACGTGCGCCGGGCCCTGCGTGACGAAAGTGCGCACGGCACTTCCGATCCGGGGCCGTGATGGCGACTTTGATAAAGGGCGGCGGGCAGGATTGCACCCGGTGGGCACCCGGGAAGGACCGATCGAGATGAACTACAACTTCACGGAACGAGTTCGGAAGGTGCTTTCCATGGCCCGCCAGGAAGCAATCCGCCTTCAGCACGACTACGTGGGGACCGAGCATATCCTGCTCGGGCTGATCCGCGAGGGCGAGGGCGTCGCGGCCCACGTGCTCGGCAATCTCAACGTCGATCTGGACCAGGTGCACGAGCGCGTGGACGAGTCCGTCCGCAGGGGAAAGGCGACGATCGCACTCGGCGAACTGCCCTACACCAACCCCGCCAAGAAGGTGCTGGAGTTCGCCATGGCCGAGGCGCGCGAGCTCAGTCACTCCTATGTGGGAACGGAGCACCTTCTCCTCGGGCTGCTGCGCGAGAGCAAGGGGATCGCGGCGCAGGTCCTGAATTCGCTGGGCGTGACGATCGACGAAGCGCGCGCGGAGACCCAGAAGGTTCTGGGGCCCGACGTAAGCTCCGGCAGTGCGACGGGGAAGGCGGGCAGCGGGAGCGCGGGCCCGGCACCGACCCCCGGCCCCGGTCCGCAGCGGGGTGACAAGAAGTCGAAGACGCCGGCGCTGGATCACTTCTGCCGCGACCTGACCGGACTGGCGCGGCAGGGAGAACTCGACCCGATCATCGGGCGCACCGGCGAGATCGAACGGGTCGTGGAGATCCTCTGCCGGCGGAAGAAGAACAACCCGGTGCTGATCGGCGAGCCCGGCGTGGGGAAGACCGCCATCGTCGAGGGGCTGGCCCAGCTGATCTCCCGGGGCGAAGTCACGGAAAGCCTGGTCAGCCACCGGGTGCTGGCTCTCGACATGGCCGCGGTGATCGCTGGAACGAAGTATCGCGGGCAGTTCGAGGAGCGCCTCAAGGCGGTCATGAACGAGATCTCAAGCAACCGTAACGTCGTCTTGTTCATCGATGAACTACACACGTTGGTCGGCGCCGGCGCCGCGGAGGGCGCAATCGACGCGTCCAACATGCTCAAGCCGGCGCTCGCGCGCGGCGAACTGCAGTGCATCGGAGCTTCAACGCTGAACGAGTATCGCAAGTATGTCGAGAAGGACGGCGCGCTGGAGCGCAGGTTCCAGCCGGTGGTGATCGATCCGCCGACGGTGGAGGAGACCGTCGAGATCCTGGCCGGCCTGCGGGGGCACTACGAGGATCACCACAAGATCACGATCCCGGACGAGGCGCTGGCGCAGGCGTCGCAGTTGTCGGACCGGTACATCACCGACCGCTTCCTCCCCGACAAGGCGATCGATGTGATCGACGAGGCCGGTGCGCGGGCCAGGATTGCGAGCCAGGTGCCGCCGGCCGAGGTGGAGGGACTCAAGGAACAGCTCGCCGCGATGGCCGACCGCAAGGAGAGCGCGATCCGGGACCAGGACTTCGAGCGGGCCGCGAAGCTGCGCGACGAAGAACGGGAGATTCAGCGCACGATTCGCGACGAACGGGCCGCCTGGGAAGAGGAACGGCGCCGCTTCCGGCCCGAGATCACCGTCGAGGACGTGGCCTTCATCGTGAGCCGCTGGACCGGGATCCCGCTGACGCGGATTCGGGAGGCAGAGACGGAACGGCTGGTGAACATGGAGGACGAGCTGCACAAGCGCGTGGTCGGGCAGCACGACGCGATCACCGCGATCTCGCGCGCCATCCGGCGCAGCCGGGCCGGGCTCAAGGACCCCAACCGGCCCATCGGGTCGTTCATCTTCTCCGGGCCGACCGGGGTGGGGAAGACCGAACTCGCGCGCACGCTTGCCGAGTTCCTCTTCGCCGACCGGGAAGCGCTGATCCGCGTGGACATGAGCGAGTACATGGAGCGGTTCTCCATTTCGCGGCTCATCGGGGCGCCTCCCGGGTATGTGGGATACGACGACTCGGGAACGCTCACCAAGGCGGTGCGCCGGCGGCCCTACTCGGTCGTGCTCCTCGACGAGATCGAGAAGGCCCATCCCGACGTCTTCAACATCCTGCTTCAGGTCCTCGACGAGGGGCACCTGACCGACAACTACGGCCGCAAGATCGACTTCAAGAACACGGTCCTGATCATGACCTCGAACCTGGGTGCGCGCAGCATCGCCAAGGGCGGGCTCGGCTTCCAGCTGCCGGATCGCCGCTCCAGCTACGAGTCGATGCGCGACACGGTCAACGACGAGATGAACCGTGCCTTCAACCCCGAATTCCTCAACCGGGTCGACGACACGATCGTCTTCCACCCGCTGAGCCGCGACGAGATCGCCGAGATCGTCCACATCATGCTGGGCGATCTGAGGGAAAGGCTGGCGCAGGAGGAAATGACGCTCAACCCCACCCCGGCCGCGGTCGATTTCCTCGTTACCCACGGCCACGACGAGCGCTACGGCGCCCGGCCCCTCAGGAGGGCGATCCGCCGCTACATCGAGGATCCGCTCTCGGAGAAGATCCTGATGGCGGAGTTCGCCGCCGGCGACGAGCTGGAGGTGGATCTGGCAGAGGACGGAAGGGCGCTCACCATTGGGGCGGCCTCTCCGACAAAGACATGACCTTGCGCTCGACGCCGGGAGCAGCTCGCGGGCGCCTCGGGCCCGCTCGGCGGATCGGGTTCGCGGCGGCGATCCTGGCCGCGACCGCCGCCTCCGCACTCCCGGTCTTGGCCCAGGCTCCGGGGCAACAGGCGCTGGTGCGGATCGATTCCATCGTCGCGCGCGGCAACGTGCGGCTTGCCGAGCAGGCCGTTACGGGCGTGGCCGGCATCCAGCCGGGCAGCCAGAACAGCGGCGTCGACATCCAGCGGGCCATCAAGAACCTGTGGGCGACGGGCCAATACGAGGACATCTCGGTCATGCTCGACGAGTCCACCGGGCGCAATGTGCTGATCTTCGAAGTCGTGGAGCGGCCGGTGACCCGCCTCGTGCGCATCACGGGGCTGGAATCGGTCTCGGAGGACGACGTCATCGAGGAGTCGGGCCTTCAGGAGAACGTGCCGCTGTCCCGCAACTCCGTGGCGAGGGCGGAAGCCTACATCCGCGAGGAACTGCGGCGCAACGGCGTGCCCTTCGCCCTGATCGAGCGCAAGGAGGAGCCCGTTCCGGGCGAAGATGGGCGCGTCGACGTGGTGCTCGAGGTCGACGAGGGACAGCGGGTGACCATCGCCCAGATCACCTTCGTCGGCAACGAGCGCTTCAGCGACGAGGAGCTTCGCGGCGCCATGGGCACCAAGCAGGAAGGGTTTCTGTGGTTCCGCTCCGGCAACTACAACGACATCGACTTCGAACTCGATCTCCTCGAGTCGCTCCCCCGGCGCTACCACCAGGATGGATACCTCGACTTTCAGGTGGTCGGCGACACGCTCATCGTCGACCCCACGACCGGCAAGTCCCGGCTCGAACTGGAGGTGGTGGAAGGCCGGCAATACCGACTGGCGGACTTCGTGGTCGAAGGCGCCGATGCATTCGAGACGGACGTGATCGCAGGCTTCTTCGAGGACGATTCGGGCGGCCTCCTGTCGGCGTTCGGATTCGGCGGCGACGACTCGGAGGACGAGGCGGGCAGGGTGTTCGACATCGTGGCGTTCGAGGACGCCGCCAACAGGGTTCGCGAGCTCTACCGCAACGAGGGGTACCTCTACGCGCAGCTGGAACCGTATTGGGAGAGAACGGGCGATGAGATCGCCGGTTTCCCGACGGTCAGTGCGGGCTGGCGGATCCAGGAGCAGACGCAGGCCTACGTCAACCGTATCATCATCGCCGGCAACGATTTCACCTTCGACCGCATCATCCGCGAGAAGGTCTTCCTGCTGCCGGGGGACGTGTACAGCGAGGCGCGGCTGCTCCAGTCCTACCAGAACATCCAGTCGCTCGGCTTCTTCGAGGCGCCGATGCCCCCGCCCGACATCCGCCCGAACGAGGAGACCGGCGACGTCGACATCATCTTCAACATCGCCGAGAAACAGACTGGGTCTCTCCAGTTCGGCACGGCGGTCGGGGGCGGCGTCGGGCTCTCCGGATTCCTGGGATACGACCAGCCGAACCTGTTCGGGCAGGCGAAGGCCGGGAGCGTGCGGTGGGACTTCGGCCGGTACATCCGGAGCTTTACCCTGGGGATCACCGATCCGGCCCTCTTCCAGAGCACGGTGAGCGGTTCGCTTTCGCTCTTCGACTCTACCGACCGCTTCTTCCAGTTCGCGACCGGGCGCCGGCAGAGACGGGGCTTCACGACCCGGTTCGGCATCCCGTTCCCGGGTTCTCTGCGCACGCGGGTGTTCCTCGGGTACTCGCTGTCGCGGACCAGCTACGAGTCGTTCCGGAGCGCCGACGACACCTCTCTCTTCGGACTGCCGCCCGGGCTGCTCAGTTCGGTTTCGGTCGGGATTACCCGTCAGACCCTCAACCACCCGCTGTTCCCGACCTCGGGATCGATGCAGACCTGGACCGTGGAGCTGAACGGCGGCCCATTGGGCGGAGCGGGAGATTTCATCAAGCATACCGCACAGGCGCAGTGGATGATCTCGATCGGGCAGCTGGGCGGTGAGGGTGCGACCCCCGGCAGCGTTCAGTTCGCGCTCGGCCTCCACGCGAGGGGAGGGGCCCTGTTCGGAGATGCGTCCCGCTTCCCCTTCGAGTCGTTCTGGATGGGCGGCGTCCAGTTCGGCCAGCCGCTCCGCGGATACGACGAGACCTCGATTACGCCGCAGGGCTACTTTCCGGAGCGGGGCGGGGGCATCAGGCAGATCGAGCGACTGGGCAACGCGTACTTCTCGACGACCGCCGAAGTCAAGGCCGTGATCAATTCCAACATCGGCCTGTCGGCCTTCTTCGATGCCGGCAACAACTGGGAGAGCCCCGGGCACCTCAACACCTCGCGGCTCTTCCGGGGCGCCGGGTTCGGGGTCCAGCTCGTCACGCCCTTCGGCCCGATCGGACTGGACTACGCCTATGGCTTCGACAAGCTGGAGCCGGGGTGGCAGCTCCACTTCAAGATGGGCCCGAACTTCTAGCGTCTGTCCGTGGCCGAATCCAGGGAGCATCGAAGGTGACGACATGCCGTCCCGGGGGCTGACTTCTGGCCTGCCCGTGACAGGAAGCCGATATTTCGCGAGGCTTGATCAACGAATAGCGCGCCGTTCCACGCCCGGGGCGGCTCTTACAAACCGGAGGAGTTAGCGGAAATGAGTGTTTCTCGGTTGGGAATGGCCCTTGCCTTGTCGTTGCTCTGGGCGGCATCCGTCGAGGCCCAGGCGGCAAGGATAGGGTACGTCGACTCGAATGCCGTTCTGGCCGAGTACGCGCCCGCACAGGAGGCCCGGCAGCAGCTGGAGGACGCCCGCCAGGATGCCGAGGCGGAGCTCCAGTTGCTGAGTCGTGGCTGGCAGACTGCGATGGAGGAGTACCAGCAGCAGGCCATGTCCATGACGCTGGAAGCCCGGCAGAATCGGGAACAGGAGCTGGCGGGTCAGCAGCAGGCCCTTCAGCAGCGGACACAGGAGCTGGAGGTCCAGTTCCAGCAGCGCCAGGCGGAGCTGCTGCAGCCCGTCATGGACAGGGTCACGGCCGTGATCGAGGAGCTGCGCGTGGAGGGGAACTTCGCGATGATCCTGGACAGGGCTTCGCAGGTCATCCTGGCGGCGGACCCCGCCCTGGAGTTGACCCAGGAGGTTCTCACGCGTCTGCAGGCGCAGGACACCGGAGGGGGATGACGGACCCTTCCGCGTCCGGCCCGGTCCTCACGCTGTCGGAGGCTGCGGAAGCGACGGGCGGCAGGGTCGTGGGAGACGGGAGGGCGCGCTTCCGCCGTATCGTGCCGGTGTTCGACGCCGGGCCGGAGGATATGGCGCTTCTTGCCGATCGCCGCTATGCGCCCGACCTGAAGGAATGCGGCGGGGCGGCTCTGCTGGCGTCCGAGACGCTCGCCGGGCTGGAGGACGGACCCGTCGACCGCCTCGTGGTTCGCGACCCGCACGAGGCGCTGGTCACGCTCCTCGCCCTGCTGCATCCGGCGTCCGAGGAAGATTGGGGCGTGCACCCGTCGGCGGTCATCCACCCGGAAGCCGTCGTTCACGGGGAAGCCGCCGTGGGGCCGCACGCGGTCATCGGAGCGGGCTCGACGCTGGGACGCGGGGTGCGCGTCGGTGCCAGCTGCGTGATCGGCGAGCGGGTCGAGATCGGCGAGGGCACCATCCTTTTCCCGAACGTGACCGTCTACGCGGACGCGGTGCTCGGCAGGCGGGTAATCGTCCACGCCGGCTCGCGGATCGGGGTCGACGGGTTCGGCTACGCCGTGGTGGACGGGGCGCATGCCAAAGTGCCCCAGGTCGGGGGCTGCGTGATCGAAGACGATGTCGAGATCGGCGCCAACTGCGCGATCGACCGGGGATCGATCGGGAGCACCCGGATCGGGGCCGGATCGAAGCTGGACAACCTGGTCCACATCGGGCACAACGTGGTGGTCGGGCGTGGCTCGCTCGTTGTCGCGCAGGTGGGGGTCGCGGGCTCGACGCGGATGGGGGATGGGGTGGTCGTTGGCGGCCAGGCCGGCATCGTCGGACACCTGAAGATCGGCGCGGGCGCCCGGATCGGCGCGCAGGCGGGGGTGATCTCCGATGTGGAGCCCGGGCAGACCGTTTCCGGCTATCCCGCCCGGGATCACAGGACCTACCTCAAGGCGATGGCCCGCGTCATGCGGCTCGGGGAGGTGGTGAAGCGCCTGGAGCGGATCGAACGCAGCCTCGCCGCGGCGGTTCCCGGCTCCTCTCCGGGCGACTCGGAGCCGTGACGCAGTGGCCCGACCCCACGGCGCAACGTTTACTTTAGGGATCACCTTTCCTGGGGAACGAGGTTGATGGCGCGCGATAACCCGAAACAGTGCACGCTTGCGCATGAGGTTGAGCTGGCCGGGATCGGCATCCACACCGCCGAGGCCGTGAATGTCCGTATCAGGCCTGCCGCCGCGGGAACGGGCGTTGTGTTCCGCCGCACGGATGTCGCGGACCAACCCTATATCCCCGCTGCACTGGCGTTTGTGACCAGTACCGAACTCGGCACGACGCTGGGCGCGGGAGGGGTGGAGGTGAGCACCGTCGAACACCTGCTGGCGGCCCTGGCCGCGCTCGGGATCGACAACGCGGCGGTGGAGCTGGACGGGCCCGAAGTTCCGATCCTCGATGGCAGCTTCGGCCCGTGGATCGAAGCCGCGCGGGAAGCCGGGACGGAGTCACAGCCGGACGGCGCAACGACGATCGAGATCGCCGATGCGACGACCGTTCAGGGAGAGGGCGACAGCTCGTACGTCGCGCTTCCGTACCCTGGGCTCCGCATATCGGCCACCATCGACTTCGACCACGCCTCCATCGGCCGCCAGTACGGCGACTTCAGACTCGACGGCCCCGGCTTCGAGAGGGAGATCGCGTCCGCCCGCACTTTCGGGTTCTACGAGGAGGCCGGCGCGCTGCGCTCCCGGGGATTCGGCAGGGGCGCGTCGCTCGACAACACGGTCGTGCTCGACGGCGAGGGCGTCATGAACGGCGACCTGCGGTACCCCGACGAATTCCTTCGTCACAAGGTTGGAGATCTGTTGGGAGACCTCTCGCTCGTGGGGGGCAGGCTGCGGGGACACATCGTCGCCGACCGGCCGAGTCATGCGGGCAATGTCGCGCTCGCCCGCGCAATCCTGCGGCAGCACGAGAGCAGACAGCGGGCGCGCGAGATCGACATTCGGCAAATCATGGAGTATCTGCCGCACCGCTACCCGATGCTGCTGGTCGACCGGGTCATCGAATTCGAACCGCGCAAACGGATCGTCGGGCTGAAGAACGTGACCATCAACGAACCCTTCTTCCGCGGCCACTTTCCCGAACATCCGATCATGCCGGGGGTACTGTTGGTCGAAGCGATGGCGCAGGTGGGGGGACTCCTCCTCATGGATGCCGTCGATGACCCGCGGGACAAGGTGGTGTACTTCATGTCCCTCAACAACGTGAAGTGGCGCCGGCCCGTCACACCGGGGGACCAGGTGATGTTCGATGTAGAGATGCAGAACCTGCGCCGGCGCATCTGCAGGATGAAGGGGAAGGGGCTGGTCGATGGAAAAGTGGTCGCCGAGGCCGAGATGACGGCCAGGATCGTGGACAAGTGACGGACTGGAGACCGGAGGCGGAAACGCGGTCCGCCTCGATCCACGAGAGCGCCTTCGTGCATCCTTCGGCCGAACTGGGAGCGGGCGTCGAGATCGCACAGTTCGCAATCGTGGGCCCCGGCGTGACGATCGGCAACAACACGCGCCTCGGCCCCAGGGTGCTGATCGAGAAGGACACGGTCGTGGGGCGCGACTGCCGGATCGCCAACGGCGCCGTGCTGGGGACGGATCCCCAGGACCTCAAGTACGAGGGCGAGAGGACGTTCCTGGAGGTGGGGGACCGGACGGTGATCCGGGAATTCGCCACGCTGAACCGGGGGACCGCGGCGGCCGGCAAGACCATCGTGGGCTCCGACTGTCTCATCATGGCGTACTGCCATGTGGCGCACGACTGCGAAATCGGGAACCACGTGATCCTCTCGAACGCCACGAACATGGCAGGCCACGTCGCCATTGAGGACTGGGCGATCATCAGCGGGCTGGTGGCGATCCATCAGTTCGTGCGGATCGGCGCCCACGCCTTCGTCGGGGGCGGTTCCAGAATCCCGCAGGATGTACCGCCCTATTGCAGAGTGGCCGGCAATCCTTCTCCCAAGCTGTACGGACTGAACGCGGTCGGACTCGAGCGCCGGGGTTTCTCCACCGAGTCGCGGCGCCGGCTCAAGAGGGCCTACCGCATCCTCTTCCAATCCGACCTGACCCGGTCCCGCGCCATTGCACAGGTGGAGGCCGACGGAACTCTCCAGGACCCCGAAGTGGCCTACTTCATCGACTTCATCCGGACCAGCAAGCGCGGCATAGTCTGTTGAGGCGCGATTCAGTACCATGCGGCCACGGATCGGAGTAGTCGGGGTCGGCGCCCTCGGGCGGCATCACGCCCGCGTAGCCAGCGGACTGGGCGGTGCCGTGTGTGCCGGCATCTTCGACGCCGACGAGGCGCGCAGCCGGCTGATCGCCAGGGAGCTGGGCGTCCGGGTGCATCCTTCCCTGGAGGCCCTCCTCGAGGCCAGCGACGGAGTGATCGTCGCGGTGCCTACGACCGCCCACGAAGAGGTCGCGCTGAAGGCCGTCGACGCCGGCGTGCACGTCTTCGTCGAGAAGCCGCTTGCCGCCGATGTCGCCGGTGCCGACCGGATTCTGCACGCGGCCCGGTCTCGCGGCGTGCTGGTCCAGACAGGGCATGTGGAACGGTTCAACCCGGCGCTGGTGGCCGCGCTTCCCCACATCGATCGTCCCCTCTTCGTGGAGTCGCACCGGCTTGCGCCCTTCACCCCGCGCTCACTCGACGTCGCCGTGGTCCTGGACCTGATGATCCATGACGTCGACCTGCTGTGTTCCCTGGTCGGCGAGCCGGTCGCCCAGGTGGCCGCGACCGGCGTGCCCGTGCTGTCGCGTTACGTGGACATCGCGAATGCCCGGATCGCCTTCGAGGGGGGAGCGGTCGCCAACCTCACCGCGAGCCGCGTATCGGTCAAAAAGGTGAGGAAACTGCGGATCTGGCAGCGCTCGGGGTACCTGTCGCTCGATCTGGCGGCGGGGAAGGGAGAGTTCTACCGGCTGAAGGAGGGAATCTCCGCGCTCGACGGCCCCTCCCTGCCCGAAGGGGTTCGCTCCCTGGCCGGGCTCTCATCGGTCGTGGAGCGCATTCGCATCCGCGGCGGACGAGCGGAACCGCTGGCCCTGGAGCAGGCTTCCTTCCGCGATGCCGTCGCGGGACTGGCGCCGCCGCCGGTAACAGGCGAGGATGGACGCCGAGCGCTGCAACTTGCACTGGCTATTCAACAACAGATTGAGGACCATGTCGCTCATACGCGTTCGGCGTCGTCGTAAGAAGGACTGGATCGACGCGAAGAAGGGCCGGTCTCCGGCCTCGCTCGTCATCCTCCTGGTCGTCGTGACCCTGATCATCTGGTACCTCGGACGGGCCTTCTGACCAGGTGGGTGCCAAAGCCGACCCGGGGGCCGGCGCCGGGCTCAGGGTGATGATCCTGGCCGGGGAGGTTTCGGGGGACGCCCATGCCGCCCAGGTCGCAACCGAGATCCGGAGAAGATGGCCCGAAGCCTGGTTGATCGGGTTGGGCGGCGAACGAATGGCCCGCGCCGGAGTGGAGTTGTTGTGCGGGCTCCGCGAACTCTCGGTCATGGGGTTCGCCGAGGTCGTCCGGCGGCTCGCATTCTTCCGGCGGCTGGAAGGGCGAATCCGTGCGCTCCTCAGGGATGGAGTCTTCGACATCGTCATCCCTGTCGACTATCCGGGCTTCAACATGAGGATCTCGGCGTACGCGTCGAAGCTGGGCGTGCCCGTCCTCTACTACATCGGGCCCCAGGTGTGGGCCTGGAAAGCGGGGCGTGCGAAGCGGCTGGCGGGCATGGCGCGGGGCATCGCGCTGGTTCTTCCCTTCGAGCCGAGTCTCTACCGCATGCACGGAGGGCGCGCACGATTCGTGGGCCATCCGCTGCTCGACGAGACCGCCACCGCCGATCCGCTCGCGCTGGCAGAAGCACTGGGAACGGATCCGGACAAACCGGTGCTGGCCATCTTCCCCGGGTCTCGGGATCAGGAACTGGAGAGGCATTTCAGACCCTTCACCGAGGCCGCGCTCATGCTGCAGCGGCGCGTGGCGGGGCTCCAGGTGATCGTGAGCAGGCTGCCACACCTCCCCTCCGCGGCGTATCGCGGATGCCCATTTCCGACGACGACGGACGCCGTTTCGCTGCGAGCGCTGGCTACGGCGGGTCTGGTGAAGTCAGGTACGAACACGCTGGAGGCGGCGCTGGCGGGGATGCCCTTCGTGGTCGCCTACATCACGCACCCGCTGACGTACTTTCTTGCGCGCCGGCTGGTGCGGGTGCCCTCCATCGCCCTCGCCAGCCTGGTCGCGGGAGAGCCGGTCGCGAGGGAGTTCGTCCAGCGAGACGCGACTCCGGAGGCGCTCGTCGGCGCACTTGAGCCCCTGTTGGACCGGTCCTCGACCGAGCGCGCGGCCGCGGTTTCGGGTCTTGCACGGGTCCGGGCCTCCATGGGCACACCCGGGGCCGCGGTCCGGGTCGTGGACATGATGGAGGAGATCCTGAGCGATCAGCCGACCCGTACAACCCCGTGACGACCGACCAGCCGCGCCGTTGGATCAGGGATTTCTGGGCGAGCGCAGACCCGTCGCCGGCGGGCCGCCTGCTGGGTGCGGCCCTTGCGCCACCGGAACTGATCTTTCGACTCGCGGTCTCCGCCAGGAGTGCCTGGCACAACCGCGCCTCCGAGCCTGCGACGGCCATACCGGTGGTCTCGGTAGGCAACCTGACCGCAGGGGGAACCGGCAAGACGCCGGTCGTGCGCTGGCTGGGGGACTGGCTTCGCGGGGCAGGCACCCGCACCGCAATCGTGACGCGCGGCTACGGGAGTGACGAACGGGCCCTGTACCGCCGCTGGTTCGGCGCGGGTGCGGTGTTCTCGGGCCGGGATCGCGAGGGATCCGTTCGCGCCGCAGCCGATCTCGGGTTTGCTCTGGCACTCGTCGACGACGGATTCCAGCACAGGAGACTCGGCAGGGCGCTGGACATCCTGCTGGTGGCCGCGGAAGATCCCATGCGGGCGCGCCTGATGCCGCGAGGGCCGTACCGCGAGCCTCTATCGGCGGCCGCGCGGGCGACGCACATCCTGCTGACGCGCAGGGGGCCGCGCGGAGGACGGCGACAGGCGTGGCGCAGGAACATATCCCTCGTGGCCCCCGGGGTTCACCTCATGGATGTCGATCTCGTCATGGGTGGCTGGCACGATCTGCGGGAGGAGCCTGCCGCCTCTCCCAGAGGGGATGTCCTCGCGCTGTGTTCGGTGGCTCGGCCCCGCTCCTTCCTGCAGGGTCTGAGGAGGCTGCTTCCCGACGCCGCGATCGAACTCGTGGCCTACGCGGACCACCACCCGTATTCCCGCCGTGATGTGTCCGCCATCCTGGGCCGGCTCGGCGGCCGCACGCTGGTCTGCACGGAGAAAGACGCGGTGAAGCTCTCTGCCTTTCCGGAACTGGCGCCCCACTGCGCGGTGATCGGGTTCGGTGTCGCGGCGGAACCGCCGCGGCCCCTGCGCCGGGCCCTGGAGGAAGTGGCGGGAGGCTCATGCGCATCTCGATCGTAGCGGTGGGCAGGGCGCGCGCCCTCGCGGCCGGAATCGAGGACTTCGAGCGGCGCGCGGCCCGCTACTGGCGCTTCGAGTCGATCGAGGTCCCGCAGGCCCGAGGCGGAACCAGTGCCGAAGTCTGCCGCCGCGAGGCCGACAACATCCGGGCACGGCTCCGGCCGGGGCACCTCCGGGTCGCATTGACCCGGGCGGGACGCCATTATTCCTCGCTGCAACTGGCCAGGTGGCTGGAGCGCCTGTCCATCGGCCCGGAGCGGGGTGCCCATTTCATCATCGGAGGCGCATTCGGACTCGATGCAAATCTCGTGGAGGAGTGTGATCTTTCCTTGTCCCTGTCGCCCTTCACGCTTCCACACGACCTGGCTCGCCTGGTCATGGCGGAGCAACTGTACCGGGCCGGGACGATTCTCAGGCGCGAGCCCTATCACAAGGGACGGGATTGAGCCGTGAAGTCGAGCGGGGAGTGGAAGCGAGTGAACAGAGGCCGCCGGTGACACAGCATGGGACCCCGTGGTTCCGGGACTGGTTCGGCGACGAGTACCTCGCCCTTTATCCGCACCGGGACCGAGCGGAGGCACGGCAGGCCGTCGAGCTCCTGCAGCAGGCCACGGAGCAGGTGCCCGGCAACCACGTCCTCGACCTCGGGTGCGGAGCCGGGCGTCACCTTGTCGAACTGTGCCGGCTGGGATATCGCGCGACCGGTCTCGACCTGTCGATGCCGATGCTGTCGGCGGCCAGGTCGGCCTCCGAACAGCCCGCATTGGTGCGCGGCGACATGCGCCGGCTCCCCTTCCGAACCTCGCGATTCGACATCGTCACCTCCTACTTCACGTCGTTCGGCTACTTCGACGACGAGGAAGACGACGCGCGCGTATTACACGAGGTGCAGAGGGTTCTGCGCCCCGGAGGACGCTTCCTCCTCGACTTCCTGAACGCCGACCAGGTCGTCGCCAATCTGCGCGAGAGGGACCACCGGACGGTGGGCGGCGAGGACGTGGTGCAGGAACGGCGACTGGTGCAGGGAGGGAGGATTGTCGAGAAGAGGATCGCCATCGCAGCGCGGGACGGCGCACCGCACCGGGAATTCGTCGAACGGGTGCGCCTGTACATGCCCGGCGAACTCATCCGGATGCTCGAAAGCGCCGGGCTGTCGGCGGAGGCCCGTTTCGGGGGGTATGACCGCAGCCCGTTCTCCCGCCTGTCCCCGCGCTTCATCGTCCTCGCGAGCGCGGCGGCTTGATGCGCCTTTTCCCGAGGCCGCTCGGCGGATCGCAGCTGGTGCAGGACTACCTGAACGGCGCCGATCGCGCGGCCGTGTTCTATCGCGGCTCGCCGTTCCGGAAGGAGACGTATCGCCGCAAGGCCGCTGAGCTCGAGGGATCGACCGGACCGGAGGCGATCGGCAGGGTGGTTCCCATGATCAGGCCCGCCGGCCCTGTCGCCGAACATGCGCTGCGGGAAGTGGCGACCGAGGGAGGATACTTCGTCACCACGGGTCAGCAGCCCGGATTGTTCGGCGGGGCGCTCTACAGCCTCTACAAGGCGCTGACGGCCGTGCAACTGGCCCGCACGCTGTCGGCGGAGCTGGGCCGCCCGGTCATGCCGCTGTTCTGGGTCGCCTCGGAGGATCACGACTGGGATGAGGCCAACCAGGCCCATGTAGTCGACCGGACCGACCAGCTCCGCCTGCTCGCGCTGGCCCGCGGCCCGGCCCGGGTCCGGCGCTCACTCGGCCGGATGCGCCTGGGCGAGGGTGTTCGCGACCTCGCGCAGGAGCTGGGGGGACACTTTTCACCAGGTCCATTCCACGAATTCTGCATGCAGCTTGTAGGCGACACGTTTCGCCCGTCGGCCACCATGGCGTCCGCGTTTTCCGACTTCATGGCAGAGCTGTTGAAGGACACGCCGGTGGGCCTCGTGGATGCGGCCGGCCCGGCGCTGAAGGAAGCCTCCCGCCCGATCCTCCGGGCCGAGGCGGAGGATCCGGCCGCGTCGGAAGCGGCGGTGAGGGAGAGTAGCGACGCGGTGGCGCGCAGCGGCTATCCCCTCCAGGTGGCCCTCGTCGCCGGCGCGGTCAACCTCTTCGTGGAGTCCGCCCAGGGGCGCGACCGGTTGCGGCATCGGGGCGGCGCCTACAGCCTCCGCGCAACGGGGAGAACGGCTTCGCGCGCGGACATCGTCGGCCTGATCGGCGATGACCCGCAGCGGGTGTCGCCCAATGTCCTGCTCAGGCCCGTTGTCGAGAGCTTCATCTTCCCCACGCTGGCCTACGTCGGGGGGCCGGGAGAACTCGCGTACTTCGCCCAGCTCCCGCGGCTCTTCGAGCGGCACGGGGTGGGGATGCCGGTCGTCGTCCCGCGCGGGGCGCTCCTGGCGGTGGAGACGAAGGTCGATCGGGTGATGAGGAAGTTCGGTGTGGGCGCCGACGAACTGCGCGAGGGAAGCGGCCTGCTCGGTCGCCTGGCACGTGACCAGCTTCCCGATGATCTCAGCGATGGCATGGCGGGATGGCGGGACGGGATCGAGTCGCGCGCGGCGCAGGTACTGGAGGCCGCGGCGGCGATCGATCCGGTGTTGAAGGGAGCGGTCGCGAAAGCTCGCAATTCGGGACTCGCCGCCGTCGGCGCACTGGAGAAGAAGGTGGCGCGGGCCGTGAAACGCAGAAACGAAACGACGTGGAAACAGGTAGGGAAGGCGCGGATGCACCTCTGGCCCGCCGGCAAGCCGCAGGATCGCGTTCTGGGTCCCTTGCAGTACCTGATGCGCCACGGGCCCGACTTCGTTACCATGGCGCTTGATGAGCTGGCCGCTGGATCCCGGTTCCGGGAGCACGTAGGATAATCCCATGTTTGCTTCGATCTTCGTCCTGATTCTGCTGATTCCGATTCTGGCGATTTTCCTTGATTCGGATGTCGGCAAGGCGCTGGCCAAGCGTCTCGAGCGCGGGCAGCGGCGCGTCGGAAACGATGGCACGCACGACCGGCTCGCGTACCTGGAGGGAGAACTGGAGCGCCTGGCCCAGGATGTAGAGCGGGTCGAGGAAGAGAACCAGTTCATCCAGAAACTGCTTGAGCGCCGGTCCGGGGGCGACTCGCTGCCCCGCGGCGACCGCTCCGATCCCTGACCCGGGACATCCTTGGCGGCCTCCAGGGTAGCAGCAGGAATCTTCATCAGCCGCGTGCTCGGGCTGGTGAGAGAGAGCGTCTTCGCGCACTACTTCGGCAACGGAGCCCTCGCCGACGCGTGGCGGGCGGGTCTGCGGATCCCCAACGTGGTGCAGAACCTTCTTGGCGAGGGGAGTCTGAGCGCGTCGTTCATCCCGGTGTACGCGCGGCTTCTGGAGGAGGGCAGGGAACGCGAGGCTGCTCGCGTCGCGGGAGCGGTCCTCGGACTGCTCGCAGTCGCCGCCGGCGCCATTGCCGCGGCGGGAGTCTGGGGTGCGCCCTTGCTCACGCGCTTCATCACCATCGGCTTCACCGGCGAAAGGGCCGACATCCTCGTCTCGCTGCTGCCGATCCTGTTTCCGATGACGGCGGTTCTGGTCGTGTCGGCGTGGGCGCTGGGGATCCTGAACAGCCACCGCCGCTTCTTCGTTTCCTATGTAGCCCCGGCCCTCTGGAACGTCGCGATCATCACCGCGGTGGTCGGGGCCGCGAGCTGGGGGCTGATGGGCGTCGAACTTCTGCTCGCCATGGCCTGGGGAGCACTGGCAGGCGGCGCGCTGCAACTCCTGTTTCAGCTGCCGTTCGCCGCGCGCCACCTGCGGCACGTGGTGCCGTCGCTCGGCCGGCGGGTCGCTCATGTGGGCGAGGTGGTGAGGAACTTCGTCCCCATCGTCGCTGCCCGGGGCGCGGTGAATCTGAGCGCGCTGCTCGACGTTGCCCTGGCCTCGCTGCTCGCCCAGGGTGCGCTCGGCATCATGGGCTACGCACAGACGCTGTATCTGCTTCCGATATCGGTCTTCGGCCTGTCGATCGCGGCCGCCGAGCTGCCCGAACTGTCCCGCGACACCGTGGCCGGGGAGGAGGCGGTGCGCGGGCGCGCGGACGCGGCCGTGCGGAAGGTGCTCTTCTGGCTGGTCCCCTCCGCGGCGGGCTACATCTTCTTCGGCGACGAGGTCACCGCCTTCCTGCGAATACTGCCCAGCGGTGAATTCGGCGCGGGCGACGCGACGGCGGTGGGCCTCGTGCTGGGCGTCTTTGCGCTGGGGCTGCCCGCGTCGGGCACGTCCCGTGTGCTGTCCTCCACATTCTTCGCCCTGGGCGACACCAGGACGCCGGCCCGGATCGCCTATGCTAGGATTGCGGTGTCGGCGGTGATCGGGTTCGCGCTCATGTACCCGCTCGACCGGCTGACAGCGGGCGGGTTCGGGATGGGTGCCGCGGGATTGGCCGCGGGCGCTACCGCCGGGGCGTGGCTGGAACTCCGTCTCCTTGCCGGCAAGGTGCGGGACCGGCTCCCGGGCCTGACGTTCGGGCGCGGCCGGCTGGGGCGCTACCTGCTGGCCGCGGCCGTGGCTTCGCTGGTGGGGCTCGTTCCCGCGTTTCTGCTGCCTCCGGTCCACCCGCTGCTCTCCGCGGCGGCAACGCTGCTGCCGTTCGGCGTTACCTACCTGGCCGTCACGGAGGCGATGGGCGTGTCACCGGTGCGGTTGCGGACACTGCTGCGCCGGTTGCGGGGGGGCGGCGGGGCGGGGGATGCCAGCGACTGAGGGGGTGACGGTGAAGCGAATCGCGCGGTGGCGGCACCGACGGAGCCGGGCGGTGCCCGCATGAAGACGGGGATCCCCCTGCGCGCGGCCGCCATGTCCCGGCTGCCGACCGATCCCGGCGTGTACATGTTCCGAAGCTCGAGGGGCGAGATCCTGTACGTCGGCAAGGCGAAATCGCTCCGCCACCGGGTGCGCTCGTACCTCTCCCGGGCGAAGGACGCGACCGTCAAGACCCGAGAACTGGTGCGCCTGGCGGCGGGCGTCGAGACGCTGGTCGTCGGATCGGAGGCTGAGGCGCTCATCCTCGAGGCCAATCTCATCAAGGAGCACAGACCCCGCTTCAACATCCAGCTCAAGGACGACAAGAGGTATCCCTACATCAAGGTCACCGTGGGGGAGCCCTTTCCGCGGGCCTTCGTCACCCGCCGGGTACGCAAGGACGGGTCGCGCTACTTCGGGCCGTTCACTTCGGTGGGGAGGGTGCGACGCGCGCTCGATGTCCTGAAGCGAAGCCACGGGATTCGGTCATGCCGCTACGACCTGCTCCGGGAGTCGCCCGCGCGGCCGTGTCTCGACCATCACATCGGCAGGTGCGACGCGCCGTGTGTCGGACTCCAGTCGCGGGAAGACTATCGCGGCAGGGTCGATGAGGTCGTCCGCATCCTTTCGGGCGATGTCGCATCAGCTCAGGTAGAAGTTGAGACCGAGATGCGTAAGGCCTCTTCCGCCATGGATTTCGAACGTGCCGCCCACCTTCGCGACGTGCTGGCCGGATTGGACGGAATCGCCCGTCAGCAACGCGTGCAGACGATTGGCGGCGGAGACCAGGACATCGTGGGTCTGGCCCGGGACGGGTCCCTCGCGGTTTCATCGACCCTCCGGGTGCGGGGCGGCGTGCTCATCGGCCGTGACACGCACACCATGACCGACGTCGAGCACGAATCGGACGGTGGGCTGCTCTCGCGATCCGTGGCCCACGCCTACCTGTCGGGCGGAGCGAGCGCCGTCGAGCAGCTGCCGCCAGAGATCCTGCTCCCCGCCGACTTCCCCGACCGGGAGGTGCTCAGGCAGATCCTGACGAGCAGGGCGGGCCGGAAGGTGTGGCTGCGCGTTCCGCAGCGCGGCGCCAAGGTGCGGCTGATCGAACTGGCCGTCGCGAACGCCCGCCACGTCCTGGACGAGCGCGTCCGGAAGGGTGGAGGCCTGCAGCCGCGCACCGACGATGTGCTCTACGAATTGCAGGACTTCCTCGAGCTGAAGGTCGTGCCCCGCCTTATCGCCTGCTTCGACGTCTCCCATACGCAGGGCGCGGAAACGGTGGCCGGCGTGGTGGTCTTCCTCAACGGTGAACCCAGGAAGGCTGGATACCGCCACATGCGCATTCGCGGCGACTGGGGCAACGACGACTATCGTTCGATGGCCGAGGCGGTCACGCGGTTCTTCGAGCCGGACCGGGCCGGGGACGATCCTCTCCCCGATCTCGTGGTGGTGGACGGCGGCAAGGGTCAGCTGACGGCGGCCGGGGAAGCGCTGGAGAAGATCGGGCTCGGTGACCTCGCCCTGGCCGCGCTCGCCAAGCGGGACGAGATCGTCTTTCTGCCGGGCCGCCGGCGCGGCCTTCGCATCCCCCGGACCGCCCGCTCGCTCCATCTGCTCCAACGGGCCCGCAACGAAGCACACAGATTCGCTGTGCGCTACAACCGCAAGCTCAGATCGCGGCGCACCGTGCGCTCCGACCTCGGCGACATACCGGGAATCGGACCGCGGCGGCAGCAGGCACTGCTTTCGCGCTTTGGGTCGCTTCGAGGCGTCAAGCAGGCATCCGCCGCCGAGATCGGCCGCATCCCCGGCTTCAGCGAAGCCATGGGGGTGAAAATCCTCCACTACCTCGACCGGGGAGCCGGTTGACCTCTGGCCCGCACCGCGCGCGTCCCGGCCTGTCGACGCTGGCGGGCTCGTGCGCCGCGACCCGCAACTTCGTTGGGTGGCGGCCCGCCGCGGCTGCCTTTGACCCGCCTTGGGCTGAACGAGTATAATTCCTCTCCCCATATTGCCTATGCTTCCGCGCCCGTGGGGCGGAGCGCGGGCAGAACGACCCATAGGAGGAATGTTGTGATCATGTCCAGGCTCGGAGTCACATTGGCGACCGCGGGTGCCCTCGTCCTTTCCGGTTGCGCGTCCGGCGGTGGCGGTGGTGGAGGCGATGGCGCACCGGGAGACAATGAATACACCAGAAGCGCCGAGCTGTTTCTGACCCAGGCGGCGAGCCTGGGCATGGTGGAGCGCTACCAGGAAGCGCTGGAGGCCGCGATGAACTCCATCATGGATGACTCCGCGAATGCGCGCGGGTATTTCCTGGCCGCCCGGGCCCAGGTCGGTCTTTCCGACTACGCTGCCGCCGACACCCTCTTTGCCAATGCGCTCGAACGGTATCCTGGCTATGACGAGGAAATCAGGGTCGAGCGGGAAACCGCCTGGATCAACCTGTTCAACGAGGCGATCGGGCCGCTGGACGCGGGTAACAACGACGAGGGGATCCGGCTTCTCGAACTGGCCGAGGTGATCTTCAACGGTCAGCGCCCCGAGGCGCTCATCAACCTGGGCGTGACCTACAACAGCGCCGGTCGGCCCGACGATGCCGTCAACGCCTACAGCGCGGCCCTGGAGGTCATCCGCGGGCCGGCCATGGAGCGCGCGGACAGCGCCACCGCCGCCAATTGGCAGGAACGTGAGCAGAGCGTCACCTTCAACCTGGCGGCTCTCCTGAGCAGTTCGGAACGCTACGCCGAGTCCGCGGCCGCATACGAGACCTATCTCGCGAGCAACCCCGGGGACATGTCGGCCCTCGCCAACCTGGCGTCGGTCCTTACTCAGTCGGGACAGGCGGATTCGGCCCAGGCCATCTACGACAACCTCCTGGAGGGCCAGGGGCTGGGGACCCGCGACTACTTCAATATCGGTGTGGGGCTGTACCAGGCGGAGGTATACGACCGGGCCGCCGAGGCCTTCCGAGAAATCGTCGCCATCGCCCCCGAGAACCGGGACGCGCTGTTCAATCTGGCTCAATCCCTGTTCGAAGGCGAAGAGTGGGAGGAACTGGTCCCCATCGGCCAGCAGCTGCTCGAACTGGACGGCCACAATCCGGACAGCTACACCATTCTGGGCCAGGCGCTGGTCAGGACCGAGCAGGAACAGGAAGCCGTCACAGTCCTTCAGATGCGGGAGGACCTGACCTTCCAATTGATCGAAAGCCAGCTTCAGCCCCGGAGCGGGGGTGCGACCGTAAACGGTGGTCTGCTGAACGTGTCGCTGGAGCCCGGAACGGCTGTCACGGTTCGGGTGCACTTCAACGGACTGGACGGCGCGGAGATCGGAACGACGGACATTCGCGTCCCCGCGCCCGACCCGGACGTCGTACAGCCCTTCCGCGCCGATTTCTCCAGCGATGAGGAAGTCCTGGGGTATTACTACGAGGTGGTCAGCCCCAATTAGCGGATCGGCGCCAGGGAGTTTTGCCGCGGGAGTAGCTCAGTCGGTAGAGCATCAGCTTCCCAAGCTGAGGTTCGCGGGTTCGAGCCCCGTCTCCCGCTCTTTGGGTGTTTGGAAGTCACAATCCCGCCACTCGGGCGGGATCTTCCCGCCTTCGGTCGTGGTATTGGCTTTACGGGGGTCCCGAAAGTAGTTTGCAGTCAGAAGGGGCCGTTTCATTTCAACCATGGGAGGTAGCCATGCGACGTATCTTTTCCTTGCTCGTCTTGCTGTGCCTGACAGCGGTGTCGCCTACCGCAGGGCAGACTCCCACAGAAGAGCTTGAGCGCCGCATCGCCGCCGCCGAAATGTCCGGGGACTTCGATGTGTTGCTCAGCGCCTCCTCGGCCGCGCGCCTGCTTGGCTACTTCAGCCAGGCCGACGATCTTCTCGAAAGGGCCACCTTGGCGCTCGACCAGGTCAGCAATGCCTGGGTCACCGAGATGATCTTCAATGCGCTGGCTGCCGGCGAGGGCGTCAACGGAATGCAGCGGGCCCTCCGGTCGGCCCTGCAGCGCATTCAGATGACGCCTCAGCAGGTCGCGTCGATTACCAACAACTTCCCGTCGCTCCTGACCGGCGGCGAATACGACGAGATGATCCTCGCTTTCCGCGAAGACCACCCCGATCCCGACTACCGCTGCCCCTGCCTGGCGGAGAAGGCCTGGGTGCACCGGGTCGCGGGACGGCTGCACGAGTCGAGGCTCCTGTGGGGTGAACTGGTGGCGGCGTGGGATCGGAATCCGCTCGAATTCACCAACCCCGACGCTCAGGCGAACTGGCAGGGACAGTACGCCCGGAACCTGGCACGCGCCGGGCGGAGGGCGGACGCGATGGCGGCTCTCGAAAAGGCGATGTCGATGCCCGTCAGCGACGACGAGCGGCCCGGCGTGCAGCGGAGATGGGCACAGACCTACGCGGAACTGGGCGATGTCGAGGCGGCGGTGGAATTGCTCGAGCCGCTGATCGCAAGCTCCACGCTGGTCACCGTCAACAGCCTGTCCACCCGCTACACCTGGGAGCCCGTTCGCGGCCACATTCGCTTTCAGGAGATGCTCGCCCGGAACCGCTGACGAAGCAGCCGGGCGCGCACCGGTCCGGACGGGGTCACCCGCTTCCCGGACGTTTCAGGGAGGCGCCGGATAGTGGTGCGAATAGGAGAAATCGGGGCCGGGTCGATCGCCGACGCGCTCGAACTGCGCATCGGGACGCGCATCCTGCGGGTGAACGGCGCGCGGGTGCGGGACAGCATCGACTTTCATTTTCTCACCGCCGAGGAAGAGCTCGAACTCGATACCGTAGATCCCGATGGTGCCAGGGTTATGTGCGAGATATCCCGGGATCCTTCGGAGAGCCTCGGAATCGTGCCCGAGCGCGATACGATCCGCGAGTGCGCCAACGAGTGCGTCTTCTGTTTCATCGACGGGAACCCGCCGGACGCCCGCGGTCCGCTCTGGCTGCGGGACGACGATTTTCGCCTGTCCTTCACCTACGGCAGCTATGTGACGCTGACCAACCTCGGGCCCAGGGGGATTCAGAGGCTCGTCGACCAGCGGATTTCGCCTTTGTACGTCAGTGTCCACGCGACGAATCCGGAGCTCCGCGTCCGGTTGCTGAAGAACGACCGCGCCGGCTTGATTCTCGAGCAGCTGGCGACCTTGCTCGATGCCGGACTCGAGGTGCACACCCAGGTGGTCCTGTGCCCCGAATGGAACGACGGTGCCGAGCTCGATCGCACCATTCGGGAGCTGTACGCGCTCGGGCCCGGTGTCTTGTCGCTGTCGGTGGTTCCGGTGGGGCTGACCCGCTACAACCTCGGGCGTCCCGTGCGCCTGCTGCGGCGCGGCGAGGCCGGGTCGGCCATCCGGCAGACCGGGGCGATTCGCGACCGGGCGGAGCGGGAACGCGGGCGGCACTGGTGCTACGCGGCCGACGAGCTGTTTCTGATCGCCGGCCAGGGCGTTCCGCGGGCCGAGTACTACGATGACTGGCCGCTGCGCGAAAACGGCGTCGGCGCGCTGCGGACGCTGATCGACGATTTCGAGGCGGGGAAGGGGCGGCTTGCTCCCATGGCCGGCGTCGACCGCGTGCGGATCGTTACCGGCACTTCGATGACGCCGTTCCTGGAGGGATTCGCTCCCGGGATTGCCGGCCGCATGGAGTGCGCGGTCGAGGTCGTCCCCGTGGAGAACCGGTATTTCGGCCCGTCGGTGACGGTGGCCGGCCTTCTCCCCGGGGGCGACATCGTCGACGGTGTGGGCGGCGCCCGTCCCGGGGATCTGGTACTGCTCCCCGGGACGGCGCTCAACGACGATGAGGTCTTCATCGACGGCATGCCCCTCGACGAGGTGACCGCGCGTATGGCACCGGCCCGGGTCCGCGCCGGGCACGACCTGGTCGAGACGCTGCTGCTCCGGCAGGCAGGCGTCCCGCGCGCTGGCGGCGGCCCCGGAACCCGCCGCGCATGAGCCTTCCGGTCGTGGCGGTGGTGGGCCGCCCGAACGTCGGCAAGTCCACCTTCTTCAACCGGGCGATCGGGCGGCGGGTCGCGATCGTGGACGACACGCCCGGCGTGACCCGCGACCGCAACTTCGCTCGCGCCGAGTGGACGGGCCGGCACTTCTTCGTGGTCGACACGGGCGGGGTGGTGGAGGGGTCCGATCGCACCATCGACCGGCTGATCCGCGGCCAGGCCATGACCGCCGTGGAGGAAGCCGACCTCGTGATTTTCCTGGTGGATTCGAAGACCGGCGTGCACCCCCTCGACCAGAAGCTGGCCGAGGTGCTGAGGCGGAGCGCCAAGCCCGTGCTCCTGACCGTGAACAAGGTCGACAACCTCCCCCTCGAGAACACCCACCTGGACTTCTGGGAGCTGGGGATGGGCGAGCCCCACCCGGTTAGCGCCATGTCCGGCAGGGGTTTCGGCGACCTCTTCGACGCGATGCTCCCGCTCCTTCCGGACGAGGACGACGATCCGCGAGCGGACGACATCCGGGTTGCCGTGATCGGAAAGCCGAACGCCGGCAAGTCGACTCTGGTGAACCGCCTCTTCGGCGAGAACCGGGTCGTGGTGAGCGACGAGCCCGGCACGACCCGCGACCCCGTCGATCTGACGATGAAGTACCACGGTCTCGACCTCACCTTCGTGGACACCGCGGGGCTGCGCCGTCACGCCCGGATCAGGGACTCGGTGGAGTACTACAGCACGCTGCGCACCGAGCGGGTGGTGCGGGAGGCGGACGTGTGCCTGGTGCTGATCGACGCCTCCGAAGGGCTGCACCTGCAGGACATCAAGGTGGCCGAGACGGGATGGGAGGCGGGGTGCGGGGTGATCGTGGTCTGCAACAAATGGGACCTGGTCGAGAAGGAGACGGGGACCGCCGAAGCCTTCGTGAAGGAGGCCGCGGGGCGCGCGCCGTTCCTCGGCCACGTCCCGTTCCTCTTCGCATCGGCGCTGACCGGTCTGCGCGCGCGCAAGACGCTCGACCTGGTCCTCGAGGTCGCCCGGCGCCGCGAGGAACGGGTTGCCACGCACGAGGTCAACGAAGCCGTGGAAGCCATCGTGGGCCGCCGGCCGCCGCCCCACGCCCGGGGCCGTCCCGTGAAGATCAAGTACGCCACGCAGGCCGATACCCGCCCTCCCACCTTCATCCTCTTCGCCAACCTGCCCGACGAAATACCCGTGCACTACCGCAGATACATCGTCAACTCGCTGCGCCGCATCCGGGACTTCGAGGGGGTGCCGATTCGGATCAGACTCCGCAAGAGCGGCGCCTGATGTGGTCGGCGCATGGGTCGATCCGGCGCCCCGAGGGTGTAGCACCGCCATGAGCCGGTCGGCGAGCGGTCCCGCGGGCAACTCTGGATTCCGGCAGGCGGCGGTGGTAACGTCGTATTTGGAGGAACAGACCCTATGATCACCACTGTGCTGCTGATCCTGGCGGCGTACGCCGTGGGCGCGATTCCGGCGGCTCACTGGACCGGCCTCTTCATCTTCGGCAAGGATCTGCGGACGCTCGGCAGCTGCAATCTAGGTGCGACCAACGTGCAGCGCGTCATCGGATGGCACGCGGCCATTCCGGTCGGCCTCTTCGATGTCTTCAAGGGCTTCGCGCCGGCATTCTGGTTCCCGATTATCGACGATCACGCGGCGCCCGTGTGGACCGTCGTTTACGGTGGCGCCGCGATCATCGGGCACGTCTTCTCCTTCTGGGTCCGGTTCAGGGGAGGGAAGGGGGTCGCCACCAGCGCCGGCGTGCTGATCGCGGCCGCCCCGCTCGCCGTCGCGTTCGGGGCCGGGACGTGGCTGGTGGCCCTCCTGATCTCGCGCAGGGTCTCCGTGGCGTCGATCGCCGCCGCGCTGGCGGTACCGGTTGGGGGCTACTTCGCGATGGATCCGGAGGCACCGCTCATGATCTTCCTGGTGCTCATGGCGGCGTTCGTGGTGTGGGCGCACCGATCCAATATCCGGAGGTTGCTGGCGGGCCGGGAACCCACGATCCATGAAGCGCACAAGGCGGGCGGCAGAGACGAGTGACTCCCTCTGACCGGGGCTCGTCGGGGGCGCCTCCCGTGCAGGTGGCCGTGGTCGGCGCCGGCGCATGGGGCACGGCGCTCGCCAACCTGCTCGCGGAATCCGGCAATCGCGTCCGCCTCTGGGCGCGGGAGCCCGAGGTGGCGGAATCGTTCGCGGAGCGCGGCGAGAACGTCCTGTACCTGGAGGGCGCCGGGCTGAACCGCAAGCGGCTCTCGGTCACCAATTCGCTGCCGGAGGCGCTGGCCGGTGCGCAGTTCGTGGTCTGGGTGTGTCCGGTGCAGTATTCGGCGGCGGTGCTGGCCGACGCGGCGCGGCATTTCCCGGCTGGCGCGACGGTCGTGACCGCATCGAAGGGAATCGAGGTCACGACGCTGCGCCGAATGGACGAGATCTTCGGCGAGGCGCTCCCCGCGGCGCAGGCGCATCGCCTGTGCGTGCTGTCGGGTCCGAGCTTCGCCCGTGAGGTGGTGGCCGGGGCTCCCACGGCGGTGGTGGTCGCGAGCCGCGACGAGGACGCCCGCCTCGAGGTGCAGACCCTCTTCCAGACGGATCGATTCCGCGTCTACACGAACTCCGATGTGGTGGGGGTGGAGCTGGGCGGCGCGCTGAAGAACGTGATCGCCGTGGCGGCGGGGGTGGCGGCCGGGCTGGATCTGGGCCACAACACGATCGCGGCGCTGATGACCCGCGGACTGGCCGAGATCAGCCGTCTCGGGGTGGCCCTGGGTGCCCAGCCCTCGACCTTCGCCGGACTCGCCGGAATGGGCGACCTCGTCCTTACGTGCACGGGTGGCCTGAGCCGCAATCGCACCGTCGGGTTCCGCCTTGGACGTGGGGCGAGCATGCAGGAGATCACGGGCGGGGCGCGCACGGTCGCGGAGGGGGTCGCCACCGTGCGGGCCGTCCACAGGCTGGCGCTCCGAACCGGTGTCGAGATGCCGGTGTCCACCGAAGTTCACCACATTATTGCCGACGGCGCCGATCCGATGGAGGCGCTGCACCGCCTGATGACCAGAGAACCCAAGCCCGAGACCCCGGACGCCCTTCGTGCCGGAGAGGGGAGCTGAGAGAAGTGGAACCGATCGTCAAGAGGACGTACTACTCGATCGGCGAAGTGAGCGAACTCGCGGGACTGAAGCCGCACGTGCTCCGCTACTGGGAGACGCAGTTCGACATCCTGTCGCCGACGAAGAACCGAGGGGGCAGCCGCGTCTATCGAATGAAGGAGATCGAAACGGTCCTTCTCGTCAAACACCTGCTCTACGAGAAGCGCTTCACGATCGCGGGCGCGAAGAAGGAACTGCAGAAGATGCGCGATGGAGGACAGCTCATCGAGATGCGCCAGCTCACAGCCGAGCCCGCGCTGCTGGGGTCGATCCGGGACGGGCTGCTCGCCCTGCGCGAGGAGCTGACGCTTCCCCCAGCCGGGGAACAGGCTTCCTAGGTGCGTATTCTCTGCACAAACGACGACGGCTATCTGTCGCCGGGGATCCGGATCCTGGCGGAAGCCGCCCACGAGATCGGTTCGGTCGACATCGTTGCCCCGGACCGCGAGCAGAGCGCCTCGAGCAACGCCCTCACGCTGCACCGCCCGCTGCGCATGCGGAAGACGCACGACGGAACGACCATCGTGGACGGGACGCCCACCGACTGCGTCATCCTGGCCGTCGGCGACCTCCTGGACACCCCGCCCGACCTCTGCGTGTCCGGGATCAACTACGGCCCGAACATGGGAGAGGATGTCCTCTACTCCGGGACCGTGGCGGGTGCCATGGAGGCTACCATGCTGGGGGTTCCCGCGGTTGCGTTTTCCTATGTGGGACGCAGCATCGAAGAGCTCGAGGGGTGGCAGCCCGTGGTGAGCGGCCTCCTGCGCCAGATCGTCGCGCGCGGCATCCCCAGCCACGAGTTCCTCAACATCAACCTCCCGCCCCTGGCGCCGGACGAGGTGCGCGGCGTGCGGGTCACGAACCTGGGCAGGCGGCGCTACAGCGACGCGATCACGCGCGCCCCCGATCCCTCCGGGCGCGAGTACTACTGGATCGGCGGCGGGGTCGCCAACTGGAACGGCGGGCCGGAGTGCGACTACCGCGCCATCGAGGACGGCTTCATCTCGGTCACCCCCCTCCACCTCGACCTGACCAGCTACAGTCGGCTGGACGAGCTGCGCGGATGGAATCTGAGCCTGTGACGGCCCCCCACGGATGAGGCACTGGCTGGCCAACGCGCTGCGGGGCCTCTGCATGGGCGCCGCCGACGCGGTCCCCGGCGTGTCCGGCGGCACGATCGCGCTCATCCTGGGGATCTACTCGCGACTGATCGACGCTATCGGGGGGCTCGGCGCCGCTACCCTGCGCCGGGTGCGCGACCGTTCGTTCTGGTCGCTTGCGGCGGCGGGGTTGGGGGACCCGTCCCGTTTGCCCGCCAGTGCCGCGGGCAGCGACGCCGGCCGACTGCTGTTTCTGGCCTCGCTGGCCGCCGGCATCCTCCCCGCCTTCGCCATTGGCGCGCAGGTGCTGCCGCCGCTGCTCGGCCTCTATCCCGCCCAGATGCGGGGCTTCTTCCTGGGCCTCGTCCTGGCGTCGGTGGTCGTTCCGTGGCGTGAACTGGAGCGCCGCGGCCCGTCGCGCTGGATCCTGTCGCTGATCGCCTGCCTCGTCACGGCCTGGTTCGTCGGGCTGCCGGAGCCTACCGGCGGCCACGCGCGCGGGTCGGTCACGCTGGAGTTCGCGGCTCCGGCCGCGGCGGACGTGCGGCTCACCCCGCAGAACCTGACCCTGCTGACTCAGGGTGACGGGACGCGCGGCGACATCGCCTACGGGCTGGCGACCGCGCTGTCGGTACCGGCGGGCGCAACCAGCGTCGAAGTGGAGGTTGTCGCCAGGATGGCCGGGAGCGTTGGGAACGTCCCGAGCGGGAGTTTGGCGGCGGCCGAGGCTCCGATTCCGATTGCGGGCGTCGTCCAACCGGCGCCGCTTGCCGGCGGAGTCAATCCTGCGCTTGCCTACGTGTTTGTGGGAGGTGTGCTTGCCATCTCGGCGCTGGTGCTGCCGGGCGTGTCCGGCGCTTTCGTCCTGCTGCTGCTGGGGCTTTACCACTTCGTGTTCTACTCCCTGTCCCAGACGCTCGCCTACCGGGATCCCTCATCGGCCGTCGTCGTCGCAACCTTCGCCGTGGCGCTGGCCATGGGTCTGCTGACCTTCGTGCGCGTGGTCAAACGGCTGCTGGCCCGGTGGCGCGACGGAACCCTCGCCGTCCTGACGGGCCTGATGGTGGGTTCGCTGCGCAAGCTGTGGCCCTTTACCGAGTACACGGCCGAGGGCAGGGAAGTGGCGGCGTGGCCGGACGCGGGCGACCCGGCGGTCCTCTCGGTGACGCTTTTGTTTGCGCTCGGGGTGGCGGCGGTCATCGTGCTCGACAGGATCGGACGGCAGCGCAAGCGTCCCCGCGAGGGCTCGAACCTGGGGCCTACTGCTTAGGACGCGATCCAGAGGGGCCGCGAATCGAGGCAAGCGCCGCTCGGAGCACGGAAGAACCGCTTTCGGATCCCCCTCGGCTTGACGTACACGACGCATTGTCTTAACATGACGACATGATGTCGTGCACCTTGTGCCGGAAGGACGCCTTGCCGTGATATCCGCCCTGCCGAATGCCGAGCTCGCGGTCATGGAGTTGCTCTGGCGCGAGGGCCAGGCCACTTCTCGCCAGATCATCGACCAGGTCTATCCCGACACGCCCAAACGGCAGCACGGTACGGTACAGAGGCTCTTACAGCGGCTCTCCGCCAAGGGATTCGTGGTCCGTGACCGCGCGCTGGGCATCAGCGTTTTCTCTCCCGCGATCAGCCGCGACGCCTACGCCAGTGCCCAGCTGGAGTCGCTCGCCAACCGGCTCACCCAGGGATCGCTTGCGCCGATGATCACTCGCCTGGTCGCAGACAACAAGCTCTCGCATGCAGAGATCGAAAGGCTGCGCCGCATTCTGGAGGAGGAGGCATGACCGGCCTGGTGCTTCAGATCGCCGCCACCAAATTGGCGGTCTCGGTCGTTCTCGCGGGCGTGGCTTGGACGGTTCACAAACGCATGGACCGTCCGGCCGTCTCCTACAAGCTCTGGCTGATCGTGCTGGTGACCCTGCTGGTCCCGGCGGTCGTTGCGCTTCCGGTGCTCCCGGCGGAGCCGGTCGGGTCCCTGCCGACGCCGAGTGCTGGGGCTCCCCGCGCAATGCTGGTGCAGCCGACTTTCGACTCCTCGGCGGGGCTCCCGTCCGATGCTCTCGCGCAATCGGGTCCCGTGGCCCTCTGGCTGCTGGGCGCAGTGGGGCTACTGGGGTGGACGCTGGTGCGGACGATCCGCTTCCGGCGCACGTTCACGAGGGCGCTGCGTCCGGCAAGCCCGCGACTGCAACGGCACGTTGCCGAGATCGTCCGCGAGCTTGGGATGGTCCGCATTCCCAACGTGCACGTTGTCCACGCCCGTGTAACGCCCATGGTGTGGTGGACCGGGGGGAAGGTGTGTGTTCTGATCCCCGCCTTCCTCCTGACCGACATGACCAGCGAGGAACTCCGCGCCATCCTGGCCCACGAGCTGGCGCACGTACGGCGGCGGGACCACCTGGTGCGCTGGCTGGAATGGCTGGCCTGCACCGTCTTCTGGTGGAATCCGGTGGCGTGGTGGGCCCGCCACCAACTCCAGATCGCCGAAGAGTCGTGCTGTGACCAGCTCGCGGTGGTCGCGGCGAGGTCTTGTCCGAGGGTCTACGCCAAGGCGCTGCTGCGCGTCGTCACCATCGCTTCACAAACGCCCGGCTGCCGCCATCCGCTACCTGTAAGCGCTGCCGGTGGGGTCGGGCACACCAGGACATTCGAAAGGAGGCTCAGGTTGATCGTTTCGACGGACACCCGCCCTCCCGCTCCGCGCTGGCTGCGCAACCTCGGCCGTGTGGCGCTGCTGTGCGCGGTGCCGCTCGGACTCATCTACTGTGATCGACGGGTATCGACCCGAGGGGGAACAACAACGGATCTGGCTGAGGAAGCACCGCTGGACGGAATGGATGAGCTGCTTGCCGCCGCAGACGACCCCACAGGCGTTCTGTCTCCACGGGTGGCGGAGTTACAGAAACTCATCCACTACCAGGAAGTCATCTGGAAAGCGGTGAAACCCGGGGACCCCAACGAGCCTGTCCTTCGGGAAGCGAGCGGATACCTGACCAATGGGATGGAACGGGAGATCAGAGAATTGTTCCTTGCACGGAGCGCGGAACGCAATCGCGGGCCCCAGCTCGAGGACTATTCGTCCCGCACTTCGACCGGAGAACTCCAGCGTCCCGAACTGTCAGGCGCCCTTGCCGCGATGCGAGAGCTTATCGAGGAGATCAGCAAAGCTCCGGAAAGCACTGCAAGGTCCGAGGAGCAGAGTCGGCGGATCCGAGAGCTGAACACGAGGATCTATGCTGCCATCGGAATCGAGATCGAAATGTGACGACTCGCTGGCGCGGCAGCCCACGATGCGTGTTGCCGCTCGCAGCTCCGATCTTCTCCTTTCGCCTGGAGGATTCTTCGCATGTCGCACAGGACAGAGCCGCCGCGTCGCCACGTCGGTCCGATGAAAGCTGTTACCAGGTTTGCCGTCGCCGCACTCCTGGCCCTCGTCGTCGCCTGCGTTCAGGATGACGCCGATGGCGAGGCCATCTTTACCCCGGAGGTATTCGGCACCACCGCTCTGCCGCTGAGCGACAGCGATCAGGTCGCGCTGCTCGCGGACGAGCGCGTCGCGTGCGTAGTCGATTCCTACGAGACCCGGATCCGCTGCGTGGACGCGGATGGCGCCTTCATGGAAATCTTCGGCCGAGACGGGGAAGGTCCCGGCGAGTTTGGCAGCGCTGCCGCCCTGGCACGCGGCGAGGCGGGGACTGTCGGGGTCCATGACGCGGAGCTGGGCCGCTTCACAGTCTTCGAGCCAACGGGCGCGTACGTTTCGGAGGTGATGGCGCCGGCCAGCTTCTTTACGCCCCTCCGGTCGTTCGGCACGGTCCTCTCGGGTGTGTCGTTTGACGTCATGGTAATGACACGCGGCGGGACCTCCGGCTCGCTCATGACCCGGTACGACGTGAACACCGTCTCTGGGGAAGTCGTCCGGGAGGAAGGGTCACCGATCGGGCCCTGGGACGTCGCGTGTGGGGAAGTCGCCTGGGGAATCCCCGACCGGACGGAGGGATGGGTCTTCCTGGCCTGCGAGGGGCATCTGATCTTTGTCGGCGACACCGGGCAAGCCACGGTGGTGCGTGCGCCGACGTACCGCGCCGAACTCCCGGACGAACGCGACGTGGCCCGCCACGAGGAGTGGCTCATGGCCTTCCAAAGGGAACTGGGTGTCCCCACCTCCACGGCCGACGAAACCGTCGCAGAGGCGATGGACAGCTATCGGGCCACCCCGAAGCGGTACTTCCTGAGTACGGAACATCAGTTGTTCGACGCTGCCAACCGCTACTGGATCGCCACACAGCGCAACACGCATGATTGGTCCTACCTGGACGTGTACGAGAATGCCGAATACGCCGGGTCCGTGAGGGTCAGGGATCGGCTGAGGGGCTTCGACCTCCTCGGGTCGACTCTGGTGGTCCTGGTGGAGCGGCAGGTCGGCCCGGACGATGCCGACGGACTTCCGGACCGGGCGCTCGACTGGTACGAGATAGGGGACTTGGGGTTTGGCCGGTGAAACCGGTCACACTCAAACCACGGCGTTTCAGGTTTGCCCTCACCGCCACGGCGGTGACTTCCACCCCCGCCGGTCCCCTGATAGAGTCAATGGACCATGAGCATCGAGGCCGAGCACAAGGACGGAGTGTCCGCGCCCTTGCAGGAGGTGGAAGAAGCCGCATCCGGCGAGGTTTACCGAGTCTTCTCCGAGAGCGAGTTCAAACGTCTCGCGGCCGCCGTTCCGTGGTTAAAGGCCTCGGAGCGCGGCTTCGAGTTCTGGGAGAACGAGGAGGACGCCGTCTGCGATGCCCTATAGGCAGGGCGACATCGTTCTCGTAAAGGAGACTTGGCAAAATGTAATGTTTTCTTTACAATGCCATCTTTGACTGTCCGCGTTGGCCGAGCAGCAAGACGGCGGCGCATCCCGGCGCCTCCCCGCTCTCGGTGCTCGCGGGGCCTTGTCCACGGACTGCTGGCCGCCGTACTAGCCGGAGTTTCCCTCCTCGCCGTGCCGTCGCTTCGCGCCCAGTCGGGCGCAGTGGAATCCGCGACTTCCCCTGCGGGCGAGGCCGACTCGGCGGCTTTCGCGACTCTCGCGGCGTGGGCGGACCAGGTGTGGCTGTCCTTGCTCGACCGCGACGGTGCCTACTACGGCCGTCTGGCAGAAGAGGGCATCTTCCAGCGGTTCAACCCTGAAATCCACGACGAGTACGAGCTGGAAATCCGCAGCCTCTTCCATCCCGGCGAAGACGCACGGTGGGCCGAGCTGCCCAACGGCTTTCGGATTGCCGGGGCCTCGATCAGCCATCCGCACATACTCAACGTCCTGGACTGGCGCCAGGAGATCCACGTCTCCGGCCCCGTGGACCTGATGGCACGCTACCGCCGAGAGCGATCACTCACGGCACGGCGCGACTACCCGTCGGTCGGCATGCGCTGGCGCGACATGCTCGGGACGCCGTGGACCGTGCAGGTGGGGATCGGCGTCCACTTCTTCAAGCCGTCCGCGGACGTGGAAGTCGCGCTGGCACGCTCCTGGAGAGACGCGGAAGACCGGAGCTGGACACTGGAGGTGCGCCTGGCAGCGCTCGACGCATTCAACGAGGCGATCTTCCAGGGCCTGGGAGTGAGGGCGGACGAGGTGGACGCCCACTACGACTACGCGGGGGCTCCCCTCGCCGCTCGCACGACCCTGAGAGCCGCGGCGTCACGCTGGCGAGCGGAACTGCACGCGGGATCGAGCCGGAGAAGCGAGGTACAGGTGACCTTTCCGGCAACCGGCCTGGCTCCGTTCACCCAGCTCGAAAAGGTCGCGTTCCTCGGAGCACTCCTCCAGGTCACACCGCTCGAGCGCGTGACGTTGGCGCTGCAGGGCACCTGGGCGAGGGCGGACACCGAGCGGCAGGCGCCCATGAGCGGGCTCGGCTTCACGCTGCGCGAGCAGACGGTGACCATGGGCGCCCGTGCGCGGACGCGCCTGAACCCGCTGTGGGCGGTCGAGACGGACCTGGTGCGGGTGGGGCGACCCGAATGGCGCTCGCCGGAAGGGGGCGCTTCCCGCGAGCACCGTGATCGTGAGGTTTTCGCGCGGGCGGCCCTGGTCCGGTACCCGCAGGCGGGATGGACGGGCCGCCTGGCCTACGCCCTTCTGGACCGCGATGCGGGCTTCCTGGCGCCCTGGCTCACCGGGCAGAATCAGCGACTGACCACGGAAGCGGGCCACCGGTTCCGGTCGGGCTTCGAGGTGACGGCCGGGGTCGCCTGGGACCTGGACAACTTCGCGCGGCTGCCGTTCGATGGCGGCCATCTGCGGCTGTCGGCCGCGTGGTGACCCTCCCCAATACGTCCCCGCCAGGACTCGAACCTGGGGCCTACTGCTTAGGAGGCAGTCGCTCTATCCACCTGAGCTACGGGGACTGCATGAACTTACACGAATCCGCCGGTCGATGTCTGTCATTTATGTATGTCAATTGGAAGCGGAACGGTCCCCCCGGTACTCCTCGATGGCCTTTCTCAGCCGATCTTCGTCGGGCCTCTGATAGCACTGGAGGACGGTTTCGGCCGTCTTCCAGCCACCGAGTTCGCAGAGCACCTTGAGCGGCAGGTCCATGAGGTCGCTGGCGAACTTCCGTCTCAGCGAGTGCCAGCCGCGTCGATGCTTTGGCTCCAGTCCCGCGAGCTTCTCTGCCCGGTCCCACCAGATTCGCGCCCGCGATTGACCCAAGCACCTGAAGGGATCCCTCGGCGCCGGCATCACGGGTGCATTCCCGATTCCGGGGTGGTGCCTTCGGGCTTCTTCGAGGATGCACCGGGCCATGACGGTCATCGGCGTTCGGTGCTCGTATCCGTTCTTCTCATGCTCGCCGCGCCACCGGATGGTTCGGGCCTCCATGTCGATATCGGACCAGCGAAGCTGGCGGATGGCCCCGATGCGGTGTCCGGTTTCATGTGCCAGCACCAACGCCACGCGGAACCGCCAATCGATGTCCCCGGCAACCTTGAGCAGTGCTTCGTACTCGGCATCGGTGAGCAGGACCCGAGCCGGGTTCTTCTCCTTGGGCAACTTGAGGCCCCGGAGCGGGTTGGACTCCAGGAGGAGCCTCCCCATCTCGTCTCTCGATTTCCCGGCCCAGTTGAGGATTGCGAGCAGGAGCTTGAGGTCGCTTTCGACGGTGCGGTCGGAGACCTTCCGGCCACTCGGGCCGACTTTTCCGGCACGCCGCGCCCGGATGAAGCGGTCCCAATCGCGTTGGGAGAGGGTCTTGGCCTGTCGGTGCTTGCCGAAGAACCGGAGGAACATCGTCATCGCGGCTCGGTCGTGCCTCCGCGATTTCCGTGTCTTGGTGGGAGTCACCTCTTCCCGGTAGATGTCAAACAGCGTCTTCAGGGTGAGCGGCTCGGGCTCGGCGTCCGTGGTCTTCGCAGCCACCGTTTCGGTGAGTCCGGCGGCGATCTCGTCGGCCTGTTTCTTGGCGCGGTCCCAGTCATGGTGCTTCAGTGACCGGGTGATCCTGCGCCCGTCCTCGCGCCACTGTACCTGTATGATGCCGGTCCGTGGGTCCGGGAAGACCCGAACCCTGTTCCGGCCCCATTCGCCGGCGCTGTAGCTCCGGCGGCTCTTCTTCGTGCGTGCCATCATTCGATTCCTCTCGTGATGGACTGCACGATCTGCGCGGTTGAAACCTCGCGCCGGGAGGGGTTCTCCGCCAGACGGGCGGCTGACGGCGCGCCGGGCGTTGCGACGCTCGGGGGGCAGGCGACTGGACGCCATCGTCAGCGGCTCGGACCCTGATCGCGATCAGGTCCCGGACGGCGCATCAGATACGGAGGCCGCGCGGTCTCGCGGCGGCGGATGTCCCGGAATACTCGGCCAAGCGTGTCGCCAGCACGTCGAGCCGCTCGATTCGCCGCTGCAAGACTTCGTTCTCCGCGCTCAGCCGCTCGACGCGCTGCCGCAAGGCTTCGTTCTCCCCGCCTTGCCGCTCGACGCGCCGCCGCAAGGCTTCGACCTGCCCGGATTGCCGCCGCTGTGCCGTCTCGAACTGCGCGGACAACCTCCGCAAGGCCCTCGTCAACTGCTCCTCTAACGCGGTAATAGATCTCCTTCACTCGTTCGACAGCTTCAACGCCGGACGGTCGTCCACCTTCCAGGGCGGATCGTCCAACGCCCCGTCCGGCACCACCACGAACCGCTCGCCCTGGATCTCGTGGAACACGAGCCCCCAGGTGTCCACCTCCAGTTGGGCCAGCGTCCTCCGGGCGTCCTCTATGTCCCGGCCCAGTTCGGCGCGGGTCTGGATCCGGGCTTGGATGCTCCCCGCCAACCAGTGCATCGTCGCCCAGCTTCCGCCGAAGAAACCGATCCAAAGGCTCAGGCCGACTATCAGGGGCCGTTGCCACGCCTTTGCCAGCAACTCGCGCATCCGCCCGGTCGCCTCCTCCGTATCGCGCTCGATTATACTGAGCGCGTTCCTCGCAACGCGCCGCGAGTTCTCGCCGAGCCGCCTCAGCTCGCTCGCGGTCAACTCCTCGATCTCCCTGCGTTCGGTCTCCAGCCGCTTCCGCAGCCGGTCGGTCAAATCGTTCCCGCTCGAAGTCAAATGCGTACAGTTCTCCTTTCAGCCGCCACCGGTCCCCGGTGTCGGGGTCCAGCGCCGTGATGTAGTCCTTGCCCTGGCGCGGCACTTCGAGGCCCGCCTCCCGCAGGGCGGCGACGACCTCGTGGCGATTCCGCACCGTTCCGTGCTCGACGCGCTGGAGCAGGTAGTCCCGGATCAGGTCGCGGGGGGAGGATTCGAGCCGGAGCCCGGCCCGCAGCCGCGCCGCCTCGATGTACGCGCGGTGGCCGGGCTGCTCCACCCTGGCCCGCGCCGGATCGTCGGGTCGGCTCCAGCCTTGCTCGTGGTTGAAGGCGTCCCGCAGCGGATCGAACGTCTTCCGCCATCCCGGAGGCGCGATGTTGAGGCTCCGCCCGGTCCCAAGGTCGCATCGTGCCGCGAGGACATGGACGTGCGCGCCGCCGTCCTCCTCCCGGTGGAGCACCGCCGTCCATGCGTAGCGGTCGGGTTCGAGCCCCGCCCAAGCCGTCTTCTCGAACTCGTCCACCACCGCCTCGATGTGCTCATCGGTGGGTTGGTCGTCCGGTGCCCAGGCGATCACGCCGGAGGTGTACCTGTGCTCGAAGTCGAGCGAATCGGCCACCGCAGCCACCATGTCCGGGTTCCCCCGCAGCACCTCGACGCCCTCGCGCGGCTTCCCGGCCGCGTCCCGCTCCCCGAGGAGGTAGTCGGCCGCGTCCCGCGCCGAGCCCGTTCCGCGGGCCAGGAACTTAATGTGCATCGCGGTCCGGGCTCTCGAAGCGAGCCAGCGCCGTGAGCGCCCGCTCGATGGAGACGAGGCGGGCGATGACCTCGACGGCATCGGCCGCCCCCTTGTAGGTATTGGCCCACCGGGCGGATCGCCAGAGGCCTGAATCCCGGCAGGAAATCGGCTAACTACTTACGGGGCCGCACGATCTGCGTTTCCTGCCGTTGGACTGGACCTTGCTGGACCGTGCCGCGAAAGCGGGAAAACTGGGTCTGATTGGCGGGAGTCCCGCACCCCCTCGCCTCTGGCCGAGGGTCCCACACTCGCCTTGCCCATGTCGACCCAACGGCTCGGAACCCCGCATGGGTCACAGAGTAGATCACTGGCTTCCGCACCGCGCCCCGACCCGGACGTGTGATCCGCTGACCTCAGTGATCGCCGTCCGAGACGGCGCGGTAGTCGCCGCGAGAGTGACCGGAGCACCCACACGGCCGCCATCCCCCGAGGCGAAGCGGCAGTAAGATCACCATAATGTCAAGGACTAATATAACATTATACATGGCAACGGGTTATGGAAATCTCCGACCCTATTGGCCACCGTGGAAATCGCCAGATCGGCGGCGTCCGGTCAACTCGTGGCCGAGCGGCCATCCGACTCGACTTGCCAACGTCGCGCACTTTGGTTACCGTGGATTCGCCTCGGGCCGCAGGATTGGCCCCACCACCCTCAACCTTTTTCTCTCGGAGGTTCCCTCCAATGTTCAACCGTCTGGTCAAGACCGCCCGACCCTTCCTTCTGGCGGTCGCACTCCTCGTTGTCCCCTTCGCGGTGGACACTTCCGACACTCAGGGCCTTTCCGTGCGCCCCGCGACCGCCTGCGCTCAGGCTACTGACTGCGCCTTCGCGTGGTTTCGCATCTGCAGCACGTACCACGGGGACCATTGGTTCTACAAGTGCGTGCAGGGGTGCGACGACGAAGGCGACGAAGAGGAGAACTAGCACTAGCCGCCTTCCGCGGTGAGACCCCCCCCAGCCGAACGGTTCATTCCCGGCACCGTTCGGCTGGGGGTTCAAGACTCCTGAACCATACTCAGGGAGGAACGGTTGGATCGGATTGCTAGGAACTCCGTGGTTGGCGGCTTCATTCTCGTGGCTGGCCTCGCCTGTTCTCAAGCCGATACGCCTGCTGGCGAGGAATCCCCAAGCGATGGGGTGCCACCAACCCTTACGGGTGTGGTGTCGGGGGTGCTGCGTGAGCATCGGACGCTGGGTGGACCTGACGATTTCGGGATGCTGTATGGATTCGCAGTGGTCAACGATACGCACCTGCTCATCGGCGACCAAGCTGCCGACTCCCACTTGGTTGTGGTCGAGATCGAGAGCGGAGTGGTAACGACGCGGTTCGGCAGGCGGGGCGACGGACCCGGCGAGTTCAGGCTGCCAAACAAGATCCTCCCTGATCCAGAACTCGCCGACACTTGGTGGATATACGACTTCGCGAACTGGAACTGGACGCCGGTGACGATGCAGGAAAGCCCCAGTGAGTGGACACTCGGTGACCGTTATTCGCTTGCTGGCTTACCGCGCGTGCCGGAGACTCCAATGTGGGTTGGGAATCGAGTGGCATTGGTTCACGGGATGTTCTCCGAGTTCGCCGTCGCGCAGGTCACTTTTTCCGACGATGGCCTTCGCGTGGCGGACTGGACTGCGATCAAGGATCCACAGCCGTTCACTCGTGATGATGTGCCACAGGATCCGGGACTGTCCATGATGAATCGGAGTTTCGTGGCGGTCCGCCCGGGCGGTGATCGCTTTGCGGTTGCCTACCAGTTCGACAACTGGATCGAAGTGCGGGACAGGAATGGTCGTCTAATCCGCAAGATAGATGGCCCGCGCGAAGTTACGCCCAACTACCGGATCGACGACAACGGTCGCTTCCACTTGGAGGACGACACCGAAGACGGCTATGTAGCTGCTTACGGAATAGAGGATGGATTCTACCTGCTTTGGTGTGGTGCCCCGGGGGCCGCTAGGCTTTGCCCGATTATGGGCATTCACCATTACGATTGGGACGGGAACTTCCTGCGCGAGTTCGGGATTGACGAGCAGGTACTTGATTTCGCGGTGTCCTCGACCGGAGACCGGCTGTGGGCATTCATGCCTGGACGCATCCCGCCCGTCATCGGCGAGTGGATCATCCCGGCGAACTAGATTCCCGCCGCCCGTCCGTTCCTAGTATCATTTTGGAACCAATCACCGTTAGGCCATCGCTTGGACGGGCCAAGTGCTCGATGGCTGCTGGTCCGCCGGACAGTTCGGCATAACCGGGGGACGTAGGCGTCAGCCGAGCCGTACGGTTCCGGCCGCGCCTTCCGGGAAAGGACCAAGGGCCCCCGACCTTCACGTCGCGCTCCGAAGCTGACGAGGGTTCGGCGCACGAGATCGTTGGCGAAGTGCGGTCGGCGAGCTCGAAGTCCGCCGGCGGGCTTCGGGACTATGGGAGACAAGCCAGCGTACCCCTTGGGGCCACACTCCGTGCGTCCCCTGCGGAGGCTGGCGGGGGGCCGCGCCCCCTCTGACCCCGCGTTTCCGGCCCGCCACGGGAGCGGCGGGCGGCGAGGTGCTCCAACCCCCGAACCCCGTCGACGGGGCCACGGCCGAGCGTAGCCCCGTCGTGGCCGACGAGGCGGCTGGCGTGATCTCTCGAACGGACCGGCCAGCCGGGAGCTTGGCCGTGACCGGCGAGGGCTTTGAGGATCCACCCGTGGGCGGGTCCTTGGCTGATCGGGTGGCAGCCATCCAAGCCCATACCCCCCCGAGCCCGGAAAAACCGCTCTCACGGCCATTCTGGGCGTTTGGGGGGCGTTTGGCGGAATCCAAGGCCGCAGGATCGCCTGTGACGCACGAACTTGACCCTCAGAGGGGTAGGAGTACCCCCGGTTTCGGGCTTCCGGCCAGGGAACTCGACGTCCTCGCGGCGGATGATCGAGCCACCGGAAACGGGGTGGAGGCGTGCATCGCGACGGCTTAAAGGCTGGCGGTGCCCGCAATGCCCGGGTGCGCCATCAGGTGATCCCGCTTCGGCGCTCCGCGCTCATGGTCATGACGCGCGGAAGTGTCGTTCTGGGGGTTCGGGGGCATCCCCCGACCGGAGTTTTTGTGAAACAAAAGCACATCTGGCTCCTCCGCAAACCGAAGAAACCAGCGCCGCCGTGACGGCTGCCCCGCAAGCCGGATCCCGCGCACTCCTCCCGAAGGCCGACCGAGCCGAAGACGGCCAACCGAAGACTAGCGGAAAACCCCCGGCCCCGCGAGCTTTCGTTCGCGCAGATCGTGCGGTCCATCACCGAGAGGAATCGAATGATGGCACGCACGAAACGAAGCCGGCGCTCCTACGGCGCCGGAGAATGGGGCCGGAACCGGGTCAGGATCTTCCCGGACCCGAAGACCGGCAACTTCCAGATTGAGTGGCGCGACAACGGGCGCAGGCGCACCCGGTCGCTCGGACACCGGGACTGGGTGAGGGCGAAGAGGCAGGCGGACGAGTTCGCGGCCGGATTCGTTGGCCCGGACTTGAACGGCAAGGCCGAGGCCGAGCCGGAGCCGCTCACTCTGGGGAAGCTGTTTGAAATCTACGGTGAAGAGGTGACGCCCACCAAGGGGAGGTGTTCGCGGGCGCACGACCGGGCCGCCAAGCGCATGTTCCTCCGGTTCTTCGGACGGAACCGCGACCCGGCCACCCTTTCGCAACGGGACTGGGACCGCTTCATCCGGGAGCGCCGGGCGGGCCGAATCGGACCGAGCGGAAAGCCCGTGTCCGACCGGATGGTCGAGCACGACCTCAAGTTCCTGATCGCAGTGCTCAATTGGGCCGGGAGATCGAGGGACGACCAAGGCCGCCTGTTACTCGAAAGGAACCCGCTCCGGGGCCTCAAGAGGCCCACGGAGAAGAACCCGACCAGGGTGGTGCTCACCGAGGGTGAGTACCGGGCGCTCCTCGGGGTGTCGGGTCGGGTCGGGTGGCGGTTCCACGTCGCCCTCGTGCTCGCGCACGAGACCGGCCACCGGATCGGCGCAATCCGACAGCTTCGGTGGAGCGACATCGACTTCGAGGGCCGGGAGGTGCGGTGGAGGGCGGAACACGAGAAGACGGGCCATGAACACGTCACGCCGCTGACGGACGAGGCCCTCACCGCCTTGGAGGAGGCACGCAAAAGGAGCGCAGGGACGGGCGACGCGCCCGTGCTTACCTCGTCGAGGGACGCCACGCGGTCCATGAGCCCCATGGCCGCCCACAAGTGGTGGAAGAAGGCCGAGACCCTCGCTGGGCTGGAGCCGAAGCCGCGGCGGGGCTGGCACTCGCTGCGGCGGAAGTTCGCCAGCGACCTGATGGACCTTCCGCTCAAGGTGCTCTGCGAGCTTGGCGGGTGGAAGGATGCCCAGACGATGCTCAGGTGCTACCAGAGACCGGATGCTGGACAACTCAGGACGGCGCTGGAAGGTCGCCGGAGGGCTCGCGGCTGAAATCCCGAACAGCGGGAATCATTCGGCGGGAATTCGCCCCTTGAAACTCCTAAGTTCATTGGACGCAACCAGTTGTAAACCCGATACAACTTGTCCACCGGGCGATCTGGTTGAGGTTGTTCCCGATGCGCGCCGCCTCCCGGGTGCGCTCGCGCTCGACCTCGGCGTGCGGCACGGTCCAGGTGCGCGCCCGGCCGAGCGACCGGCGCACCAGATCCGACAGCGTCAGGCCTGCGGAGCGCGCCTTGGCGTGCCACTCGGCACGCTCCGCGTCGCTGGCGCGGACCTTCACCCAAACGGCACGTCCGGCGCTCATGGCGCGCCGTTTCCGTTGCGGGGGTCAGAGGGGGCACAGCCCCCCGCCAGCCCCTCCGGCAGACACACGGAGTGTGGCCACGGAGGGTAGGCTGGCTCCCCGGCATTAGCGGTGGCCGACGAGCCCGTGGGCCGCGCCCGTGGACGGCCCGGCTCAGCGCTTCGCACCGGCGTCCTCGGCGCTCGCGCGCCCGCGCCCGGGCAAGGCTTCCGGGCATCGCTGCCGCAGGACTCGTCCGCTCCCGTGATGCCGAGCACCGTCTTCCCAGCGCCCAAGCCTCGCGCGACTGGTGACGCCTTCTCGCGTCCCCTTGGGTGAGCGACCGTCAGCCAGCCTCGGTCGTCTGCGCCGTGAAGGCGCAAGAAGCCGTGATCGGGGTGGGCGTCCGGCCCTGACCCCCGCCACGTGCGCCGCCAACTGCCTTGTCTCGATCTCCACGGCATGAAGGCGAACATCGAGTCGGTAAGTGACGCAAGTGTATGGGATATAGGATATTTCCCACGTCGTGCCGCGGCAGCGACTTGCGGAATCGGGGTCCGACCACGCGTCGCCAGTTGCGTCTCGATGCCCGTCCCGTGTACCGCCCAGCCGATGGTCCAGGGCGTCCTCGGGCTTCGCCGCGAAAGTCGTCGGGGAAGACGAGGCCGCGTTCCCGAGGAACACTTTCACCCGCGTGTCGAACAACTGCTTCGGCGTCTCCATGCCCGAACGCTGGAGAGCCGCTCGCCAGCAAGTCAACCCGTCAGAAATTACCTACTGTTCCAGAACGTTCCAGGTGGTGCCAAGAGGTCTCAACCTCTGCGGACACCGTCGCCAGTGGCGCGCAAAAACACCCCCGCAAGTTCTCGGGAATCTGTGGCGCTCGTCAATCCGTCACCACGAAGGCGAGCCGGAATACCGTGTCTGCCAGCCCACGGTCCGTCACCGGCTGCGCACATCGACTTCACCGAACAGTTCACGGAACCCTCCGATGATTCTCGGCGGCCAATCGTTCTCGATCAGAGGTCTCCTTCGTACCATCACATGCGTTGCTACCGGCCGCCGCCTCCGACTTCTCGTCTCGCCCGTTCCAGGTCCCCTGCGCGATAGCGGAAGTTGCTACAGCGCGAATTGTAGTTGTCCACCCGGCTGTTGAAACGGTCTACATCCGCCTGAGAGGTCGCCGGCACGAGACGCTCGCGCTTGATTCGCCGATCCTCCCGTACACACCACCGTATCTCGGGCATGGACAGCACGCGTCCTTCCGCGACCGGTGGGATCTGGAAGTCCAAAGGACTGGTCCTGACCGCAGCATCTGGGCTACTAGCTGAGGGTCCGCTGCCCGCATCGACGGCCAGAGCAAGGACAACCAAGGTGACTATCCCCCCGAGCGCTGCCAGGGCACATCCGCGTCCCGATCCGCTCGCAGTACTCGAAGTGGAGGTGGCAATGGCAGTCGTCCTGCTGAGTTGGACGTTTTCCATCAGGCGCCCGAAGCACTCGTCACTTACGAGGAACTGGGATGGGTGGACGGCACCATCACTGCCGGCAACGTAGTGATGGACACGGGTATTGGCTGATCGGTTCGAGGTGCCGGAAACGCCTTGGAAGTGTGTCGGAAGGCCTTGGAGGATCCGTGCCGCGCTGGTCCTCTCCGATTGCACGGAAGAGTCGTTGTGGGCTGATATCACACAACCCATCAGTATCTGACAAACCAGCGAACCCAGACCAACCATCTCTTCGCTTCGTGGGAAACTCGGTCCGAACGCCTTGATGCCCTGAAGCCGCACCGCCTCCATCAAGTCGAGCGCGGACGTTGGCACTCCAGCGGATCGCTTGAGGGCAAGTTCCGCGAATGCTATTCGCTGGCGGGGGATGGGCGTCTTCCGTGCTATCTCGTTGGCACGCTCAAGCCACTTTCCCATCCCTTTTCGGACGCCCGCCATCGCCTCCACCCGCTCACGCTCAGTGACGAAGCGCCTAGTAGTTTCGACATTTTCTCGCGCCCGTTGCCGAATCGCAGTTCCGCAGGCGATTTCGGCGGCGTACTCAGCCAATAGCAGCGACCCCTTCAGCGCATCCTGCGACATTTCCCCAGTCTTGGATCGCCAGTTGAAGTAGGTGACATCCGCGTCCAGAATCGCCTCCGCAGTCTGGTCGGCGATCGACGTATACCTGATGTCGGTCTTGGAAACCAGCGCAGCGAACTCCGAGAGCGTCTCGCGAGTCGCGGCCATCAGCTGCTCACCGGCTGCCGCAGCCTGTGACGGGTCGTGTTCATACGCCGTGGCGCAGGTATTGATCGCACGCTGGACGACCTCCCGGCCCTCCAACACCAGCTTCTCCGTCAACTCGGCCGTTCGTGGGCCACCGGACTCCAGGATCCGAACGATCGCCGCCGCAGGAACGTCAATCCCATACTTCTCGGCCTCGGCAATCGTCTCGAAAAAGGACCGCCCGAAAGCCGTGACAATCGCCTTCGGGTCGCGGACTACGAGGTCGTCGCTGAAGGTGCGGCAGAAGTCCGCCAGCTCCGCCTCGCCCAGCATTCCGACCAGCCGCGCCTTGGCCTGCAACCCGCGTCCAAGGTACGCGACACGTTCCTTTGAGGCGTGCGGCCAGCGCCCGCCGGACCCAGGTCCGCTCAGGGCCATCAGGAGGTACAGTGTCCCGAGGTTGTTCAGGCAGGAAGCAAAACTGCGGGCCGGGAGACGGTCTTCAATGCGTTGCCATGCGGCGAGCGCGCCTTGCAGATTGCCCTGCCTTAGTTTGGGCAACGCATGGCCGTCGAGGACGCCGCCTTCGGTGAACCAGAACAGGCCGTACCCGACACGGTCCCGCGCATCGTTCAACTGCGACAGCGCCCGCTCGACCGTGGCCTGATTACGTCGGCAACCCCGAAAATAGAGGTCGTCCTGAAAGACTAGCGGCTGCCCAACCCTCAGATAAGCTTTGGTCCGAGCTTCCCGTCGTGCCTTCTCGCGGGCACCACAGTCGGCCAACAAGCCGAGGACGTGAAACGGGTTGTCGAGGATCACTTGGACGGCTTCTCCAGTGTGATCTCAGGCAATTCGCCGAAGTCGCCGGCCAAGGCCTCGGCCCAGCTGGCATCGGCACCGGGGCGAAGCACTTCGGCGAGATAGGGACGCCACTCGGGGTGCTCCTCACGGAGCCTCGCCCGGTCGAGCGCGAGCGAGTGTACCAAGTCGCGGACGAACTGGGTCTCGTTAGGACGAATCGCGCCGTCGGCTTCGACCAACTGGACTAGCATGTCGAGGAGCAGGAGGGCGTCGCCGTGCTGCAGCCCTGTGCTCTGGAGTTGGTTCCAGGCCTGTTCCACCATGCCACGGGAGTCTTTGGAGAACTCCTCGCGGATGGATGCGAGCGTCGCGTCCACTTCGGCGACAGGTTGGCCCATTTGAACCGCGATGGAACGCAGGCACGAGACCTCGGACGGATCGATGGCGCCGTCGCAGGCCATGCACCCGTAGGCGACTCGGAGGTAGTGGGCAAGCAAGGTGTGGGCGCTCATCGCTGTAGAACCTCCATTCAAAACCCGATTCGTTTTGGCGTTTCCCCCGCTCGCCCCCTCTCGAACTTGCGGTGCATCCGCTCGTACCGCACCAAGTCTTCCCCCCCGACAGATGGCCCGTTTCGCCGAATCGCGCTCTGGAGGTGCTCCATGCGGATCACGTCGTCTCCGGTCCTCAACACTTCACGAGCGGCCTCGTCCACCAGGAACTTGATGTCGCTACCGACCCGCCCTTTGGTGAGACCGGCGAGTTCGTCGTAATCGATGGCCGGATCCAGAGGGCGTCCATACAGGTGAATCTCGAAGATCGCCGCGCGCGCGTCTTGGTCCGGGGGGCCGACATAGGCGATCTTGTCGAACCGTCCAGAGCGCCGGATGGCGGCGTCGATGCGTTCGGGCTGGTTGCTAGCCGCGAGTACGAAAACCCCGGCTCTGCCACACTCATCCATCTGCGCCAACCACTCGTTAACCTCGCTGGCATATCCGTGGTTGATCGATTGCTCACGAGACGGGATCATCGCGTCGACCTCGTCAAGGAAAAGTACGCAGGGCGCCTCCTTCCGGGCCCGGTCGAACAGACTGGCGATCCTCTCCTGCGTGCCATGGATGTAGATGCTTGCCACGTCGGCTGGCGTGACCTTGCGGAACGCGTACCCGAGTTCCTCTCCGAACCGCTCCGCAAGGAAGGTCTTGCCACACCCCGGGGGGCCGTAGAGCAGAAGTCCGTTTGGGATGCCAAGACCGAGCTTCGTGTACCGACCAGGATCGCGGAGCGGGCCAATGACTTCTTCCGCCAATGTGCGCTTCAACTCGGCCATGCCGCCGACCGCAGCGAAACCGAGGCGTAGCGGAGCGACTGGTCTCAGCGGTTCCAGCTGCGGGGTGCGGGTTGGACCGGTAGTGCCTGTTCGCCCGGTGGGTTGACCGCTAACGGGGGAGCGATCTGACGCCGGCTCGCGGGCAAGCGCGCCGAGGAATTCCCCCGCATCGCGGAATCGGTCTTCGGGGCGAAGACTCAACGCCTTCTTGATTGCGGCCAAGGTGTGGGCGTCGATCTCGCCGCCGAGTGTGCGCGCAGGAACCGCCAAGGGCTTTGACCGTGCATTCTGGAGTGCTTTGCGAAGATCGCCTCGGACGGGTTCGGTCGTGCGCAGGTCCCAAGGAGGCATCCCGAAGAGGGTGCGGAAGTAGATGGCCCCGAGGGCGAAGACATCGCTCGCGGTTGTGGATACACCACCCTCATAGCACTCGTTGGGGAGATAGTATGGATCGATGGACGACGGGTGCGGAGGATTGCCGTCGCTAATCCGTCTGGCGTGACCGAAGTCGATGAGGAAGGGTCGTTCGTCGCGGCCGTCCAGTACAACGTTCGAGGGGACCAACTCGTTGTGGACGACTGGATCGTCAAGTCCATGCAGGTAAGCGACGACGCGCAGTAGGGCCTCCAGCAGAAGTTTGGCTGGAGCCGTGCGGAGTGCGAACTCGCGCTGGAGTCGATGGTCCAAAGTCTCGCCCGGAATGAGTTCGGTCAGCAGGTACGGGCGCTGGCCCCCTTTCAGCACGCCAGACTCGATGACCGACGGTATCCGGGCGTGGTGCAGAGATTCCAAGATCATGACTTCGAGGAGCTTGCCTCCCGCGCCGAGACGGTGTTCCGGGATGCGATCAGGACGGAACACCTTCAGGAAGGCTCGGTTGCCGCGGTCGTCCGCGACCCGGTAGGTGTCGGCGTTTGCCGCCTGCTTGACGGAACCAACGACGCGCCATCCGGGGATGGGATGGGTCCGCGCTCGGATGGTCATCAGAGGCTCAAGACCGGGGGTTGCGGACCTTGCGGAGAGCTGCCATTGCCCGGTCCTCGGTCCTGAAGGTCCAAAATACGCCTCCCAGATTCGAGCAGTTCGTGGCAGGGCTCGTCACCCATCATCGCACGAAGGCCCCCGTCTAGAGCCATCCGCGCCGGCGCAGTGTCTTTCCACTGGATTTGGTGGAAGTTCACGCGCGCCCAGCTTATGATCTGCTTGGACCACTCGCAACGCATCAGGTAGACGAAAGCGTGCTCCATGTCTTGAGTAAGCTGTCGCGCGAGGGACACATCAAGCGCCTGCTTCACCTGACGGAGCTTCTGTTGCAGCTCGTTCATCTGCGCGTCGGAAAGGACGGACCCGCACTTGGAGCATCCGCCCGCGGACTTGGCCCTTGTGAGGTTCTGCCACGCCTCATCCAAATGGGCATCGGCCTCCGACCATTCGTCGACGAGACCGTACAGCCCGCGAAGTGCCTCCTTGAGCCGCTCAACCGCTTGGTCCCGATCACCTCGGTCGGTACCTGCCTGACGAACATCGGTCGCGGCATCGACAATCTTCGCTTCAAGGGAGTCAAGTTCACCTTCGTCCACCTCGCCGCGCACCCGCATCCGTCCGATTCGCTTCTGCGCCTCAGCAAGCTCGAAGTCGATCCATCCGGTCTGTTCAGCCGAACCCTTGCTGGGAATGACGAGTCCGTATTCCTCGTCATCGAGTCCCGGGAACAAGACGCGCACTGTCTCCGGTACGTTGCTGGTTGCTTCAGTGACAACCGTCAAGTCGAACGTGCTTCCCTTCGGGATTACCCGGTTCACCTGATCTCCCGTGAGTTCGAAGTCCGCCACGTGACTACAGAGCGCAACAGGTACTCCTGCCGCATCCACACCACCCTCGTAGACTAGAATCAGCAAGCCATCTGATGAGACACCGGGCCTGATCTGCCCTTTGGTCGCCAGCCCGGTTTGCTTTCCGGTAACCGGTAGCGGCATGCCCTTTTCCGCACCTTTCATGGGGTGGAAGAACAGATACTCCTCACCCTCCACAGCGACGCCCAAGCTGTTGGTCAACGGCGAGCCACCCACCTTGGTTCCCTGCAAGATGGTGATCTCGTTGGGGTGGGTTTCAACGCGATCCCCGCGAGGCGTGGTCACGACGATATCGAAGACGTTTGGCCGTCCCTCCTCAAGCTTGACTTCGAAGAGGGCACCATCCTCGCCGAGTTCTTGCCTGCCGCTGCTCCACCCTGTTTCCTTCCTCTCGAATCCGACCTCGAGCTGCCCGAATCGACGGAGGTCGGCCAGATCCCGGCACTTGACAGTGACGAATTCGTCTGGTGAGACGGTGGTGGACTCATAGCCTAGGTCAAGACGGACGACTACCGCCGACGTATCCTCGTCGTGGTCCTCGATCGGGATGGTGCTCGCAAAGAGTGCAGCGCCGCGCGCTACAACCGTCATGGGATCCACCGACGTATTCGGTTCGCGGATCTGATGAGCGAGCATCTCGCGAAGGATCGGCGAATAGGTTGGTCCGCCCACGAGGATCAGTTCGTCAAGATCGGAACCTTGGAGACCGTGACGATTCAGGAGCGTCTTCGCCTGGTCGATAGCGCGCTGGAACAGAGGCTCGACCACTGGACGGAGCCGGTCCTGCGTGAGTTCGAAGTCGAGTTCGATTTCGTCGCCGTCGGCCAGAATGATGTCTCCGAGGTCGGACTCCACCCAGTGCGAATCGTTGTAGCTCAGGGCGTTCTTGGCCTCCTCGGCCCACTTCATGAGTGCGTCCCGGAGCAACTCCCTGCGAACAGGAACCTCCGCTAGGTAGCTGTGGAAGCCGTGCTCTTGGGCTACCTCGTGAAGAAGGATCTTCTCAACGATCGCCCGATCCAGGTCCTTGCCGCCCAGAAAGTTGTCGCCTTCCGTATCCTTCACCGTGATCACGCCGTCTTCGACGAGTACCAGCGCCGCGTCAAACGTGCCGCCACCGAAGTCAAAAACGAGCCACTTGGCGTTCGCTTGGTCAGTCTGCAATCCGTACGCCATCGCTGCGGCAACGGGCTCTTGGAGAAGGTGGCATTGGTGGAGACCCGCAAGCTCGGCGGCGCGCTGCGTGGCCTGTTGCCGCGGCACCGTGAATGCCGCGGGAATGGTCACAACGGCGGCAGTCACAGATACGTCGGTGACGTAGTTCCGGAGCGCTTTAAGGACCTCGCCAGAAAGCGCCTCAGACGTGAAGCAGTTCGATGGATCCACGCTCGGAGAGTATACCTGGTCGGTGCCCATCGTCCTCTTGAACTCGATGAAGACGTTCCGGAGATAGGGATCGTCACGCGCCAGCGCGTGAAGGCGATCATTCTTTAGCTGATTGAAGGCTGACGTTCCTACGCGGATTCTCCCCCTGCGTCCAAAGGCCACGGCGCTGGGTGTCGTGTCGCTCTGAAACTCGTTCTTGACGACCACGGGCTCCCCGCGTTCCATACGCACGATGGCCGAGTTCGTAGTGCCGAGGTCGATGCCGTAGTCGATTCGATCCGATGCCATTTTCCTGGGGGTTAGAGTCCGACCGAGACCTTCACCGATGCGTTCTGAATGATCTTATCCCCGTACCGCACCTCCGGTCTATTGATCCGGGTGATTACCCGCCGCCCCGCTGTGAACTGCTGGTCCTCCACGAAGTCCGCCTCGACGTGCATCCCGCCGTCGTAGTCCCTGCCAAGGAGTTCCGTGATGTCGTAGCGGTGGACACGCAGGTTCTCCTTCACTCGCCGGACGCAACCGGAAAGCTGCCGGTGGCCCCGCACGGACGCGTCCATCGCTGCCAGATTCTTCTCGATTCGGTTCAGTTCGTTGCAGACGCCCAGAGCCAAGTCGTGATCCGGTGCGGCACCCCCGCTCGCGTCGCTGATCTTCGCCAACATCCGGCTAATTCGCTCCAACGGCTTCAACTGCTCTTCCAGAAGCCGCTGACCTTCGCGCCCCACCTCCACCCCCAACTCTCGCCGCAACTCCTCAATTCGCTCATCCACCGTTGCTGGGCTCGCCACCCGTTGTTGGACCGCAGCAATCCGCCTCCGCCCTCTCCACCACACCGCCGCAATCCCGACCACCAGGAATCCGGTCGCAATCGCCAGAAAGAACCGACTCCGGCTATCCGCAGCTTGCCTCTCTCGCCGCTCTAACTGGATCCGGCCCGCCGTCGCAGTCAGGCTGTCACGCACCTCGGGCTCCCACGAGCCGAACCGCCTTTCGAGCGCGTCCAGCGACCGCTCCGCTCCCTCGACACGGGCCATCAGCGCTTCGCGTCCGCGCACCCCCTCGGAGCGAATAGAGCGAAGCCCGTTTGCCAATTCGACCCTAACCGCGTCCGCGGTGTATGCCGCCACCGAGTCCATCAGCGGGATCAGGCTCTGCCGCAACGCCGCCAGCTCCTCGACGGCGAGACGGCGTTCGTGCGTGAGAGTGCTGTCCAGCGCCGCGTAGCGGGCCTGCGCGGAGTCACTAGCGGCGCGCAAGGCGTCGACTTCGGTCTCAAGCGACCGAACCCGCTCTAGCAGAACATCGAGCGTGTCAGGTGGTTGGGCTGGCATCGGTTCCCAGTGCGACGCCACGTCGGGCCGAGGCAGAGGACCTGCCACCGGCTGACCGACCAACCCGAACGGAACCATCGCAAGCGCACACACCACTAGGAGCGTAGCCGCGCGGAGCCATCGGAATGGCGCTGCTCGCCGACCTGAATCACTCATCTGGTGTCTCAACAAATCGAGTCTCCTAATTACCGGTTCCGGAATGGTCCGTCCCACCTCCGGCCGGATGATCGGATGATCGGTACACCCCAAGAGAGCCATTCCACACTGGGTGGCTTGGCCATCGCAGTCAACGTCGTCGTGGCCGTGCCGGGCGACGAGGTCGTGTCGGACGGGTTCTTCGGTCGGAGGAAACGCTCGTCGGGGCGTCCACCAGTTCGAACTCCCGCCTACGCAGCGCACGCAGTTCCGGCAGCACCAGCCGGAACCCCGCGTCGATTTGCTCGTACAGGACTTCCAGTTCCCGCTCCTTCGCCCTGCGGCTCCGTAAGATGTCCGTGCGAATGTCGTCCCCCAGACGCCGAAGTTCGGCAGCCTCTCGTCGTACGCGTCCGGCTACGGTGCGCGCACGGCACACGGCGGGAACGCGCCGATTGCGGTTGGAGGCGGAGCACGCGCCCGACCGCGCATATCCCTCGGCCCAGTCGGAGATGGCGTAGAACTCGTTTCCGAACCGCGTATAGGTCCGCGGCCTCGGAGGTTGCAGGCTGTAGATTCCCGTAAGAAGCCGGGCAGTCTTGGGAAAGGGCTTCGGCCCGTTCGCCCGCTCGTTCCACATTGCCTCATCCAGCGCGACAACCGCTGCGTTGCCGACGTGCCCGGTCCAACCCCGCACGATGGTCTGCACGTGCAGCGGCGAGACGTTGAGCGCAGCACCCACGCCGCGATACGGCAGGGGAGTGGACCGGTCGAAGTACTGGCGTTCTGCGGGCCAGTTGGCCATGTACGGAGGGATGATCTCATCGCCGAAGAAGTTGCGGTTGGTCCGAATCTCGACGATCGGCTGGGCGACGGCTGGGATCCAGCCGACGGCGAGGTTTCCGTGGACCAGTGACCAGGCGAACTTAGGCCCCGCCAGCGTTTCCCTTCCGGCAACGAGGTCCAACGCGACCTCGGGGAGCTTGATGAATGCCGCCCCGATCTGAAACGGGACGGGAATGCGGATGTCCGTGTCTCCGGCGACATCATAGAGCGTCACCCACGACGCCTTGTCGTAGTCGGTCTCCCCTTGGTAGGCCAGTTCCCGCGCTCCGGTGGATCCATTGAACATCCAGGCGACACACGACAGGGCGGCCAGGCACGCGCCGGACCAGCTCACCTTGCGGATGTGGGCACGCTGCTCGGCGGTGCGCGGCGGTGCCGCCGGGTCGCTTCGCCGCGGCCTGCGGAAGATCTGATAGAGCTGGTCCAGCCCTTGAATCGCGGCGTTCAGGAACGGGACGGTGTGGACGTACATTCGCCAGCCCCGCGATGAACCGATGTTCGCGAAATCGGAGGAGACCATTCGCGCCGCCCGGGCCGCGGCATACTTGGTGGCACCGGCCCGGCGCGCACGCATGAACTGGTTGACCCGGGTTCCGGCTTCCGCGATCCACGCCGGTCGCGTAAGCGCGTAGACCAGCCGTGACCACGTCCGCCTCGCCGCGAGTCCCTTCCGCACCCTCCCGTCCTCTCCCCGGATGTCGGCGAGGTGCGTCTCGGACTCGACCAGCCCCGAATAGAAGCCTCCCTGCAACAGGTACTCCCGCATCGGCTCGGAGCGACCGGTCGTGAGATCGCGAACGGCCTGGGCTCCCCCGGCAAGCGTTCCGCCGAAGGGCACCTGCGGATACCGACCCGCCACGAACCCTGCAAGCGTGTCGCGGAAGAAGTTCTTGACGATGAACACCGGCATCGCTGTGATCATCGTCGATACCGCCGTCTTGAACACGGCCAGCCACTGGATCACCGGGTGCATCGGGGGCTCGTGAATGCTCGCAAGCATGGATGCGAGCGCCCGGTCATGGACCACGAAACGTGTCCGCCGCCGTTCCAGGAGGGTTTCGACGGTGCGGCCCGGTTCCGCTCGCCCTCCGCGCGCTTCGTTGGCGATCGCGTGCCCTTGGGCGTGGGCCGATAGAGTCTGAAACAGTTCAGTGCGAGCCCGGCAGGCGAGGGCATGATGGATGTTGCGGGCGAAGGTGTTCAGCAGCGCACCGGACAGGTCGCCAGGCAGCGGACCCGTGTAGAGGGGGCCGTCGCCCTCTTCGGCCGGGTGACGCCGAGTCGCTCTCAGCGGGGTCAGCAGCGGTATCCGCCCGCGCCTGAAGGTCTCGGCCTCCGCTGGCGTCAGGTAGCGCATCTGCACGTAATAGCGCAGCATGGCCCGGTGCAGGTCGGTCAACTCGCTGGCGAACGTCCGAATATCCTCGCACTCGGCGGCGTAGCCCAACAGAGCCGCAAGATCCCGATCCCCGTGGACCGCGAACGCGGACGGCGCGTTGCGTCCGAACCGCGCCGCGTACCGGACTGCCTGCTCAAAGTGGCTGCGCCCCTTGGCCGCGACCGGCTTCACGATGGCCCGGAGGCTGCGGGCGGGGTGGGCCAGGGCGATACGGCCGGTTTCTTCAGCGTCCTCGCAGAACGCGCCGCAGCGCCACACATACTGGGCCAACGACCGGACGTGGTTGATGTGTTCGAAGCGCTCCCCGACCGACTCGTTGCCGAACCACTCGCCCACCGTCTGCGCCGCGTGCCACCGGTGAACGAACAGCGTACGGGCGATACGAAGGCGCCGGTGCCAGAGTGCCCATTCCGGCGATGCCGACCACCTGTTCCAGCAAGCCGATCGCGGATTCCAGGCCAAGCCGATCACCTTGGAGGAGCGGAGGTCCATAGGGACGCTGGGTGTGGGGGGTTGAGGGTTGAAGTTAGGTCGTGGGGTC